>CAVZTX010000029.1:0-109428 GCA_963778375.1 uncultured Chloroflexia bacterium
GTAAAAGCACTTGTATGACAAAAAAGCTAACTATCTCGAATAAGAACTCCAGAGGCGTGATAGAGCCCAACGCATCACTATTATCAAACTTATGCTTCAGCAGCGGCCCGAATAGTCTTGTTGTTTATAGACAATAAAACAGCAGCCGACCTTTGATAAACTTCGAAGGCCGACCGCTGTTCGGTGTAAAACTTTGTTTTAATTGTAAGGCATGGTTCAAAGGGTTGTGACACTTGAACGATTAGGCAGCCTGACAAGAATAGCCCAGGACATCCAACCAGTCGGTTGCAGGCTGGCGGGTGTCCGTCCTTTGCAAGGGAGAGAGACCCTCATGCACCCCGCGTGGAGCGACGTGATGATTATGCCAGACGGCCAAGAGCGCCAACATGCCAGCCGAGAGGGTGCGATGCACGGCCAAATGGGGCCGCACGATACTGTGCCAATTCTCCACCACACTGCTGGCGCGCACCGTACGCTCCCAAGCGGACAGTAGGGCTTGCGCTGCTTCTCGCCAGCTAGGATCAAAGCCCTCCAACAGTGCCTTAGTGCTTGGGCCTAGCAAGGCGCGCCGTTGCCATGCCCAGGCCAGCAGTGCGACGGCGCGTGGACCCAAGCGCTCATACGCTTGCTGATGTGGCCCATCGAGTTCGGCGGCAAAGAGCAGTAGGTGGGGAAGCGCCAAACGCAACTGTTTGGCCAACGACTGGATCTGCTTCTGCAAGGTGGGCAATGCCTGTGCTGCCAATTCCTCCAGCAAGGCCAGCAGTGCGTCCAGTTCCTGCTGACGCTCCCCGCTGCTGAGCACCCCTGCCTGCTGCTGGGTCCCTAGCACCACGACGTCCAGCAGCGTATGCAATTCCTGCGCGAGATAGCGCAGCGCCTGGGTGACGTACTGCGTCCGTTCGATGCGTTGCTCGTGTTCCACGACGTTGGCCTCAGGTGCCCGCCCACGGGCTTTCTGACCTTGGGCCACGCGCCCAGCTTGGCGTTGAATGACGGGCAAGCGGTCTTGCAGGTGGTGCAAGGCACGCTCACAGCGCCCTTGGACTTGAGCAGCGCTATGCAACACATGCCAGACGTCACGCTGGTGGCGGTCCAGTCGTTGCACAGAGCTCAATGCCTCTTGGATGGCCCGTCCTCCATCACTGACACTGCGCTCGCAGAGCAGGCCTTGCTCCTGCAAATACCACCACACCAACGTCCAGCTTTCCCCATCCACCGCTACCGGTGGCAAGGTGGCCCATACTTGCCCACTGTGCACATCCACCACATTGAGATAGGCTTTGCCGCGCTGACTGCTGTACTGTTCATCCAAGGCCCAAGCACGAGGCGTACTCACCTTTTGCTGGCTCAACCAATGTTGTGCCCGTCGCCCCGCTTCTTGCACGATCCCGCTAATGCTTCCCAAGCTGATGCGGATGCCACACAGCTTCAGCACACACCTCTGAATCTCGCGATAACTGGCATGTGCTTCAATCAGCAAGGTCAATACCTGTTCTTGCACCTGCATCGTGCCTTTGACTGGACCATGCCTGGGTTCCAAGGCCACTTGCAAAGCCTGTGCTCCTTTCACTTTCCATCGATACAAGGTCTGACGCGCGATCTGATGCGTGCGACTCAATTGGCTCACCAACCCATGTCGGGGGTCGGGCACCAACAATTGACTGATCCACTGGCTTCGTTGTTCGCCTGTGCTACAATGATGCATGTTTCCTCCCTGAGTGCGGTGTCGCTTTTGTTGCTTTCACCTTATCTCTCAGGGATACTTTTGGCAACTGTTCGCGCAATTGTCACCTTGGTCTACGCTTACTTTGAACCATGCCTAAGACTTTATTTGACGCCTACAAAACAGTTGTAGACACGGAATTCAGTTGACCTCCCTTGTGGAATTCAGTTGTGCCTTGAAGTTGATAAGCACACACTCAAACCTTGGCTACTAAGCTCTGCCATATCTCCGAATTGTCTCCTGAAAACGCACTGGGTTATGGAATTAAGTTGTCCTTCATTAGAAATATGGAACGCACATCATAGAGACAATCAGTCGGCATTATGTGCCAAAAAGAAGCGTGATTAGGGGAGAAAATATAGTGCCTAAACCCTCGACTTTTTGAATGGATGGTCCAAGTAGCCAGATCGCACGCACACTGGGACTCAGTGAGAAGACCGTGATTAACTACCTCACCCATATCTTCAACAAGACGAGCTGCGAGAACCGGGCAGCCGCCACCGCGTTTGCCATCCGCCACGGCCTGGCCTGACCAGCATCTCGCTGTCCATGTTCCTGCCAGCAGCGAGATTTCTCCCTCATGCAGAACCTCTTCCGTTTCGGAATCCGCCCACAGCATGATGCAGGGAGGAGGTTTCTCCCTACAGTGAACACGCTTTCCCTTCTTGAGAAGCCTCCACAAAGAGGGAGGTTTCTCCGATGTCACAGGCCACCTCTCAAGGGCATACTTGCCTTAACACCAGGTGATACGTGTTTATGCGTCCTTATGCTAGGGATCCATCAGCCCGTGTTCCCGACAGAGAAGAAAGAAGACGAACATGTTTGTCACCATTTCCATCTACAAGGCGAAAGCTGGCGAAGAGGATGCTGTTATTGCCCTGCATGAGGATTGGCAGCACAATCAGCAAGCCAGGACGCAAGGCTATCTTTCGGGAGAATTACTCAGAAATACGCAGGCTTCCCGCGAGTTCGTTGCGATAATGCGCTTCGAGACCCAAGTGTTTGCTCGGGCGCTCGCCAACGACCCTGAGCGGAACGCATGGTATAGACGCTTAGTCAGCCTGGTTGAGAACGTGCCGATGCTCACGGAGTACACCCGGGAGTGGTCCCAATGAGGAACAATGATGTAGGCGTTGAACACGCAAAAAACACCGCATGAAAATAGGGTTACCATATTATCGATACCGCTGGCGAACCCTCTGAACAAGCACCGATTGAGCGTGATTTCGGTAACAGCACCAGCACGAAAATAGGGTTCGCCAGCGGTATCTTCTGAAGTCGTGTAAAACCTCATCAGGAGTGGTGCGCTTCCAGCGCATGACGTTTCAAGAGTGGACCAGACCCAGTTTTCGGGTCATTTACCAACAGGCTGATCCACCCAGAAATTTATAGTCTCTAGCTGATCTTCGTAGAGTTCCAGGCGCTACCGGGCGTAGCCCAGTAATACACCAGTGAGTTGTCTGCCTGAGCAACGACGTCAGCCTCACCGTTGGAGCGAACGAACATTGATGCCGATATGGTTGTGCCGCCGGCGGCAATCTCGGTAAAGTTCCAGGTTCCGGGTTTCCCGATGGTACTGGGCGTAGCCCAGTAGTACCGCAATGAGTTGTCTTGTCCCACAGCAAGGACGTCAACCTCACCGTTGGAGCGAACGAATATTGATGGTGGCGACGAGCCGATGCCGTACGGCCATATCTCCGCAGATTTCCAGGCGCTAGAGTCCCAGGCGCTATCGGGCGCAGCCCAGTAGTACCACAGTGAGTTGTTCAAACGCACAACAGCGACATCAACCCCACCGTTGGAACGAACGAACATTGATCCCGTGAGGGTTATGCCACTGCCGCCGGCGATCTCAGGCGACATAAAGTTCCAGACGCCACCGGGAGCAGCCCAGCTGTACATCAGATTGTTGTTCAGACCCGCAGCAAGGAACGTCAGCCTCACCGTTGGAGCGAACGAATATTGATGGCGCCCAGTCGGTTGCGATGCTGCCGACAGCAATCTCCGTAGAGTTCCAGGCGCTACCGGGAGTAGCCGAGTAGTACACCAGATCGTTGTTCAGACCCGCAGCAACAACGTCAGCCTCACCGTTGGAGCGAACGAATATTGATGGTGCCGAGAGGATTGGGCCGGTGCCGGCAATCTCTGTAGAGTTCCAGGCGCTACCGGGAGTAGCCGAGTAATACCACAGTAAATCACCGAAACCCTGAGCAACAACGTCAGCCTCACCGTTGGAGCGAACGAATATTGATGGTGCCGAGAGGGTAGTGTCAGCGCCGGCAATCTCTGTAGAGTTCCAGGCGCTACCGGGAGTAGCCCAGTAGTACCACAGTGAGCCGTTGAAATCCCGAGCAACGACGTCAACCTCACCGTTAGAGCGAACGAATATTGATTGTGCCATTTGTACCTCCGCTTAGAATTAAGAATTTGTCAATAACAATGATAGGGGTAGCGTTCTCTCTGCTGAATAAGCAGTACTTTTCACCATGAGAAGCTCCTTTTTTTACCATGGGCCTATGTGTAAATACAAACTTTAAACTGATGGAATCTGTCTATTTATCTTGGTGACTCTCAGTTCTTTCTTCCTCTACTTTAGCCTATGAGATACCTTCACAGGCTAAAGTAGGGGAAATACTTCCACCAGGATAATTGTGTGATTTTCGCCAGAATAAAGTTTGCATTTACACCTCGGCCAGGACGAGAAAGTAAGGTTCCTTACGTCAACGGTAGCAATCGCGAGAGAAAAACAGTGTGTCTCTTAAGGCTTTCTAACAAGCGAACAGTGCTATTCTGGGATTGCTCCCCCTGGGATATAACCGATGATCATATTGAGACCACAAGGTAAGGATGTAAGCCAGTTCTGGGTGAAGATGACTTGGCAGGTTTGCGTCAACAGATTGACCTGAACGCTCTGGATGTTGAATCGTGCGGCACCGCTGACTGGTACGTGGTTGTGCGGTGGACCGAATTGGACCTCTGTTGGAAAAGCCGATACTATCCAGGCGTTGGGGACGAGGGGGATGGTAGCAATGTTTATTGCAGGCTCCGGCTCCGCCTGGGGGGTGAGGTAGGCAAACCATCCGAAGAGGGCAAACTCCCCCGTCGCGTCGTGTGGGAGCGTCGTTCTGGGCGTCGGGAGCGGCTTACCTATTGTGGGATCGACGGTCAGGTTGGTCATTAAAATTTCCTTTCTTTGAGACTGTGGTGCTACGTGTAAATTTGATCATTTAATGGGCCTGGCTCATTTAGGTGGATGATGAGTTTGATTGGAGAGGACACCTCTTTCCTTTGAGTACAAAGAGTATCCTTCTCCCACTTTACTGAAGGGATTACACCTAGATTGACCAAGACCCCTAAAATCTGTCCACCTTTCAGCCAAATTACCAAATCAGCAGTTCGCAGTACACATCCCCAGCAGGTGGCAAGTACCACATGCGGTAGCACACTCCGTCTGGTAAATCCCGACCGACCTGAAAAAAAGTCCCCCTCGAGGTCGGCAGTGGAAACCTCCACCGCACGCAGCTGCTATGGCGGTAGCACGAGGTGGACGGTGGTAGACGTGTCCTCATGGACCGCTATTTGTGCTGGTGCAAGTATAGCCTCGAGAGGCGGCTCATGACATCGGAGGAACCTCCCTCTTTGTGGAGGCTTCTCAAAAAGGGAAATCGCCCCACACTAGGGAGGAACCCCCTCTCTGCATCATGCTGTGGGTGGATTCCGAAACGGAAGAGGTTCTGTAGGAGAGAGAAACCTCCCTGCTGGCAGGAGCCTGGCCAGCGAGATGCCGGTCAGGCCAGGCCGTGGCGGATGGCAAACGCGGTGGCGGCTGCCCGGTTCTCGCAGCTCGTCTTATTGAAGATATGGGTGAGGTAGTTGGTCACGGTCTTCTCACTGAGTCCCAGTGTGCGTGCGATCTGGCGATTGCTCTTGCCCTCCACCACGAGCTTGAGCACCTCAGCTTCACGCTGGGTCAGATCGGAGGAACCTCCCTCTTTGTGAAGGCTTCTCAACAAGGGGAAATCGCCCCACACTAGGGAGGAACCTCCTTTCTGGGTCATGTCTGTGGGCCGGATACTGAACGGAAGAGGTTCTGCATAAGGGAGAAACCTCCCTGTTGGGAGGAGCCTGACTAGCGAGGTGCCGGTCAGGCCAGGCCGTGGCGGATCGCAAACGCGGTGGCGGCTGCCCGGTTCTCGCAGCTCGTCTTATTGAAGATATGGGTGAGGTAGTTAGTCACGGTCTTCTCGCTCAGTCCCAGTGCCTGTGCAATCTGGCGATTGCTCTTGCCCTCGACAACGAGCTTGAGCACCTCAGCTTCGCGCTGGGTCAAATGCGCCGGAAGCGATGGAAGTGTCGGGCCCCCTGCTGGAGAGGAATGAGTACGCAGCCGATCAAGGACCTGCTGTGCGGAATGGGACATTCCCAGTTCCTCAAACACCGCAAGCGCCTCTTTGAGCAGATCCTCGCTACGCCTGGGACTTCCTTGACCACCTCGTGCGAGTTCAACATTGGCTCTGGCGAGAAGGGTACGTGCCAGTTCGGGCCGCAATCCTTCGCGTTGAGCCGTTGCCTGAGCTGCGGTCAGGTGCATCGCTGCTGTCTCCCATTCGCCACGCTCTATCGCAAGCAATCCCAGGACGCGATCGACGAGGAACCAGTAGTACTGCCCACGAAAGGCGAGCAGGCGCGGATAGAGATGGACGGCTCGCACTTGTTCATGAAGGGCAAGTGCCGTCAGCGCGAGACACATCAGCAGTGGTGCCGTCGGCAGGATGCCATCTGGCAACGTGTCAAGAAGGTGCTCCTCTTGCGTCATGGCGGTACGTGCCTCTTCATCTTTCCCCATCGTTGCTTGAAGGAGGCCCAACAGACCAGCATAGAACATGATCTCGCGGAGACCTCTCTGGACATCCCGGCCCACGAGTGCAGCTTGCAATTCTCGTTCAGCCGTCGGATAGTCTTCCCGCTGGTACGCAAGAAAGCCTTGAAACTGGTGCAGGAAAGCCGCGGGCATGGGGCTCACGAGGTGATCCACAAGGGGATGCGCCTGCTCTATCACCTGTTCCGCCTCCATCCATGCCCCCTGTGAAGCGAATAAGAGGGAGCGCCACGTGTGCGCTGTCCGCAATTGGTGGGATTCCCGGCTGCGCTCAAGCAGCGCAATCCGGTGCCTGCTCACATCATGTGAACGTCTGACTCGAAGCCAGCCAGTAGGATGCGGTGGCCAGTTTGAAGCAACACTTTCCAGCCTCCGACGAATCGCCACGCGCTTCTGCCTGTGTCAGCAGGCCTTCAAGAAACTGGACGGAAGAAGGGAGATCACTCCCATGAAGCGTGAGGTTGCCTGCGCTGATTCGACGTGCTATCGCCTCCAGGCGCACGTCTCCCAGGCTATGTGCCATCTCCAGAGCCTGCTGCGCATATGCAACGCCCTCATCGGACTGTCCCATGGAGACCGTGAGGAGGACGGACAGATCGAGGAGGACCTCCACTGCTTTCGCACTGAGGCGATCGCCACACAGCTCCAATGCGTGCTTCAGTGTTGCGTAGGCCTCTGTTCGCTTCCCCTGCCGCCACAGCGCTCGTCCCAGGCCATGAACTGCTCGAACGACAGCCTCCCGGTCTTCCCCTTGCGACAACCATCGTTGTGCCGCTTCATAGCAGGTCTCTGCCTCCTCTTCTTTGCCCGCCAGGAGAGCCGCCTCGCCTAAGCCGAGCAGCAGGTCGCCACGCCGTTCATCCTCTGGAAGCAGGAGTGCGAGCGCCATGTGATAGTGAGACATGGACTCTTCAGCAGCGTACGTGTGCAGTGCATATGCAGCGGCCAGCTTGGAGTAGTCGATGCCGCGCTCCCGATCACTGCTGTGAGCAAAGTGGAAAGCGAGTTCGGCAAGATGAGGTGTACCCATGGCCTTCTCGGGCTCATAGAGAGCCTCAAGGATATGACCAATCAGCCCATGAAGGCGTCGACGACGGGAGGTGCTGACTTCAGCGTACAGGCACTCGCGAATTTTGTCGTGGCTGAACGTGAATCTTCCCATCTGATCGGTTCGGATGAGACGCGCACGAGCAGCCTCAAGGAGAGACTCTTCCACCACTTCTATCTCCTGCTCCAGCACCGCGGTGAGCAGTGAGAGATCAAAGGTGCGTCCAATAATGGCTGCAACCCGCAGGTGATCAATGCTCTTGGCAGACAGTCGCATAAAGCGCTGCTGTAATGCTGCAACAATGCTTGGTGGTAGTGCATGATCGAGCGGGGTGATGGCAATCCACTGGTTCTGCTCTTGCACTAGAGCACCTTCCTCAATCCAACCGTCTAAGAGTTCCTCCGCAAAGAACGGATTGCCCTCACTTTGTGCGTGCAAAAGCATCTGTACTTCTGTATGCAGAGAGATGCCAAGTTTGCTGATAGCCAGCATCCCGGTTTCCTCAGCCGAAAGCGGACCGACAGCGACAGTCGAGAGCATACGCTGACGAGTGAGCTCGGCAATGGTACGCGCAAGCACAGGATTGCGCTCAATCTCACACTCTCTATAGGCACCGAGCACGAGCAGATGAGCGTTCGACTGGTGGCGTGCAAGGTGACACAGCAGGTCCAGACTGGCAGTATCCGCCCACTGCAGGTCGTCGAGGATGAGGACTAACGCATGGGGTGTGCCAATGACTTCCAGGAACGCTCCTAGAGCTTCGTACAGCCGAAAGCGTGCCTGCTCATGAGGCAATGGCTGAGAGGCAGGAAGGTCGCCGAGACGAGAAATCAGCTCGGGCAAAAGCGTGGCCAGTACCTGAGGCGCTGCGGCCACTTGCGTACGCAGCAGGTCCAGAGGGGTTACCTGAATGTGTCGGCCAAAGGCCTCCAAGAAAGGCAAATACGGGGGCATCCCCTCAGCCTCGGATGCACCGCCGTGCAGGACGATCGCTCCATCTTTCGTCAGCAAGCGCGCCAACCTCATCGAGGAGACGGGTTTTGCCAATCCCTGGCTCACCTGAAACGAGCACAACGTGAGCATTTCCATTGCTGGCTGCATGGTAGTGGTTCCAGATCAGTTTCAACTCGCGTTGGCGCCCAACGAATGGTGAAGGAGATATCGGTACAGGATCGACCTGCTGGTGTCCGGTAGATTGGGCTATCATGGGTATTCCTCCCGTGCCAAACTACGCACGATCAAGCCCACTGCATGCTTGTCTTCGCGTGTGTCACGTCCCAGGATAGCCCTTTTCTAAGAGGATTTGGACAGTGAAAATCCTCTTCAACGAGGAAAGAGAAACTTCGACGGATATGAGCCTTTGTGCCCATCTGATAGGAAGCTATGGCTCTCTTTCCTGGTTTTACATGCTTCTTTTATCCTGGTACATGATCAGTCGAAATACGCGGTACGGAATACACTTAGCGGTCCATGGACACTATCTCACAAACGATAGACGCATGAAGAGGAGAGTTTTAGCAGACTTATCCTAATGAAGCGTGGGTAGCCATATTTCCTTTTGCTCTATCAAGAGCAGATAGTTGCTTAATAGTAAGTCTACTCATCAAATCAATGCAAATTTCGCTTGATTATATTATACCACAAAACTGAGCAACTCTTTTCCTAGTAGCGACAGCTATCTGTCTCCAATTGAGCTTGAGACAGTGCATGCCCAAGGTATGAGATCAAGAAACAACTGACGACCTCCGAAGAAAATCAGAGATCGCCAGCTGTTCGGTGTAAAACTTTGTTTTAATTGTAAGACTTTATTTTACGCCTACAACAACACATGCCAATAAACCTCTCCTCACTCCACCGTCACCGATTTCGCCAAATTTCTCGGCTGATCCACATTACACCCCCTTGCCACCGCCGCATGGTAAGCGAAAAGTTGGAGCGGAATAATCGCCAACAACGGACTCAGCGCCTCAAGCGTCGCAGGCACATAAAGCACATCGTCGGCATGTTGGCGAATGCCGGTATCGCCCTCTGTGGCCACCACTACCACACGGGCATCGCGGGCGCGCACCTCCTGCATGTTGCTCACAACCTTCTCGTAGACATGCGAGGCTGTGGCGACGGCAATCAGAGGGGTGTCGGGGTCGAGCAGGGCGATGGAGCCGTGCTTGAGTTCGCCGGCGGGTAGGCCTTCCGCGTGGATGTAGGAGATTTCCTTGAGCTTGAGGGCACCCTCGAGGGCTGTGGGGAAACCTACGCCGCGTCCAATGAACATCATGCTGCTGGCATTGGACATGCGCTTTGCGAGCGGGGCGATGATGTCGTTGGAGTCAGCGGCATTGTTGAGCATCTGCTGAATCTGGTCGGGGATGCGTTCGAGGGCGTTCGAGTATCTCCTGTACCTGTTCTGGCGCGATGCGGCCTCGCTGCTGGGCGAGGTACAGCCCAAGGAGGTAGAGCACGGTGACGGAGGTGATGAACGTCTTCGTTGCGACCACGCCGATCTCGGGGCCTGCTTGCAGGTAGAGCACGGCGTCGGAGAGGCGGGTGATGGCGCTGGCGACGATGTTGGTGATGGCGATGACGGGCGCACCTCGCTCACGTGCTTGCCGGATGCCTACCAGGGTGTCGGCGGTTTCGCCTGATTGGGTGACTGCGATACATAGGGTTTCTGGGCCTAGGATGGGGTCGCAGTAGCGAAATTCGGCGGCGGTAATCGCCTCTACCGGGATACGCGCCCATTGTTCGATCACGTATTTGGCGATCAAACCGGCATGGTAAGAGGTGCCGCAGGCGACGATGACGATGCGCTGGATGGAGTCGAGCAGACCGGCTTGCTGCATGCGCTCTAATTCGGCTAGGTGGAGCTGGCCGTCACGTACACGACCGAGCAGGGCGCGGCGCATGGCATCGGGCTGCTCGTTAATCTCCTTCAGTACGAAGTGAGGATAGCCACCCTTCTCGGCTGACTCGGCGTCCCATTCGATGGTGAGCGGATCGCGCTGGACAGGTGTTCCGTCCAGTTTGGTGATCGAGACGCTGTTGGGGTGCAGGGCTGCGATCTCGCCTTCATCAAGGATGAGAATACGACGCGTGTATTTGAGAATGGCGGGAATGTCGGATGCCAGGTACTGCTCGTTCTCACCAAGGCCGACGATGATGGGACCACCTCCGCAACGCGCACCGATGAGCAGGTCGGGCTGCTCCGAACTGACGACTGCAATGGCGTAGGAGCCGTGAATCTGGTGCAAGGCGGAACGTACCGCCTGCTCAAGATCGTGCTGCGCTTCGCCAAAGTAGGAGCGTTCGATGAGATGTGAGAGCACTTCGGTGTCGGTTTCGGAGCGGAAGGTGTGCCCTTCGTGCTGCAATTCCTGGCGCAGTTCGGCGTAGTTTTCGATGATGCCATTATGCACCACAGTTAGCACGCCTGTGCAGTCGGAGTGGGGGTGGGCGTTGATGTCGTTGGGGCGACCGTGGGTGGCCCAACGTGTGTGACCAATGCCGAGAGGTCCCTGTTCTGGTCGTGAACCGTTTTCGACGGCGGCTACAAGGTTGGAGAGTTTACCGGCGCGGCGGCGCACTTCAAGTGAGCCGTTGGAGGTAAGTACGGCTATGCCAGCAGAGTCATAGCCACGATATTCGAGTTTGCGAAGTCCATCAAGCAATATGGTAGTAACATCGGTGCCTTCTGGCCCGACGTAGCCAATGATACCGCACATGGTTCGGGTATCCTTTCTTTTGTAAGGTAGGTTGTTTGACTGCATGGCACCCCTTGCGGGTGCCACTACTAACCACGCTGGTTTGCAATTTTCTCGTAGGTTGGTAGTGGCAGGTCTTGCACCTGCCATGTGAGCTACTAACCACGCTGAAGTTGAGCTACTAACCACGCTGGTTTGCAATTTTCTCGTAGGTTGGTAGTGGCAGGTCTTGCACCTGCCATGTTAGATGTTGCAACAGCCCTACATCACCGGTAACGTTTTGTCCCAACCGTTGCCGATTGGTTTTGTACGTTACCTTCTTCGGATAGTGACGTACCCGAGAGGCTCCCCGCTGACAGTCCGAACGGCCTCTACCTCGTCAACCGGAGCTTCCTCCTTTAGCCCGGCCCATGCGCTACTAGTCGCGACAATTTCCTAAAGAACAGTATATCATTACAAACGAATTATTTGTTGTAAATGGAGACACATGTTCAGGGTACTGGTGACAATCGTTCATGAAAGGCGAGTGAAGCGATGCCACCTGTGTAGGGGCCCGATTTATCGCGCCTCTGCGCACCACCTTCAGGCAACCGAGAGCGTGGTCCTCCCAGCCGGGCGACCACACGGGATCGCCCCGACTCTGGACGAGCCGTGTTTGAGCTTTCGTAGCCATAGTAGGGGCGATGGCTTGTCCTCGCCCTGCGGGAGGGGTGTCCAAAGTGTCTGAGCCATAGTAGGGGCGATGGCTTGTCCTCGCCCTGCGGGAGGGGTGTCTGAAGTGTCTGAAGTGTCTGAAGTTTTCGCAGCATGCGACTGTCTTCGCTGGGTAATGCTACTTGTGAGTCACTCTGATGCTGCAAAAACAAGTGATACATCAGAAACAACTGAAACATTGGAAACAAGTGATACATTGGAAACATAGTGACACATTGGTTACACACCCCACTGCTCTGCCACCTTCTGCGCTGGGTGCAGAGAGCCGCACGTGACTCTCCGTAGGGGGTTCAAACCTCTACAGACCTTCGCGGTATTTGTTAGTAATCGGCAACCGTCTGTCGCGGCCAAAGGCGCGGGTGGTTATTTTTACGCCGGGAGGGGCCTGGCGGCGTTTGTATTCGCTGATGTCTACCAGGCGCATCACGCGTTCGACGGTTTTGCGGTCAAAGCCCATGGCGAGAATTTCCTCGAGACTGCGATCCTCTTCGGCGTAGGCTTGCAGAATGGGATCGAGTAGGTCATATGGTGGTAGGCTGTCGATATCCTTCTGATCTGGACGGAGTTCGGCGGAGGGGGGCTTGTCAATTACGGACTGGGGGATGACGGGTTTGTCACTGAGTGTGTTGCGATAGATGGCAAGTTCAAATACCAGGGTTTTCAGGACATCTTTTAGCACGGCAAAGCCACCTGCCATGTCACCATAGAGTGTGCTGTAGCCGGTGGCCATTTCGGATTTGTTGCCGGTTGTGAGTACGATGGGGCCACGTTTGTTGGAGATGGTCATCAGGATGTTGCCGCGAATGCGGGCTTGCAGGTTTTCTTCTGCCAATCCAGGATGTTCCGGGTCGAGGACGGGGCGCAGCATTTTGAGGGATGCATGAAACGCGTCTTCGATGGGAATGGTGAGCATCTGGATGCCGAGGTTTTCAGCAAGTTCCTGAGCGTCGGTCTTGCTGCCTTCTGAGGAGTAGCCGGAGGGCATTGAGACGCCAAGCACATTTTCGGCTCCCAGGGCATCAACGGCGATTACCGCTGTGAGCGAGGAGTCGATGCCACCTGAAAGGCCGATGAGGGCTTGCTTGAAGCCAGTTTTGCGCACATAGTCACCGGTGCCCAGCACCAGGGCGGAATAGATTTCCTGCAGGCGCTCCATCTTTGGTTCGATACGTTGGGGCGTGCCAAGCACTATGTCGCTGCTGACTATGGAGGATGGAGATAGGTCGGAGGAAGCGGAAGACGAGGTAGGGGAAGCACCCAGAGCAGAGGTGGAACCCAGGGCAGGGGCAAGCCCTGCCCCTACAATACTACGGGGGGCGTCGTGCGGGATGGCGCTGTGGGTTGTTGATGGTTGGGTTGTGGTTACGGGGATGATGGGTACGTCGGTGGAGTTTACTTGCAGGCGTTCCTGGCGACGACGGGGGTCGTGCAGGCGGGAGCGGAATACGGAGGCGCTGTCGAGGTCGACGATGAGCATGTCTTCGGAAAATTCTTTGGCACGTGCGATGAGTGCTCCTTGTTCGTTGAAGACCATGCTGCCACCGTCGAAGACGAGTTCGTCCTGTCCACCGACCATGTTGAGGTAGACGACGATCACGCCGTTATCGGCGGCTCGGGTAGCAAGCATTTCCGTGCGGAATGTTTCTTTACCGGCATAGTAGGGTGAGCCATTAATGTTGATAATTACTTCGGCTCCCGCGTGCGCCTGCATGGTCATTGGTCCGGTGGGATACCATACGTCTTCACAGATATTGACTCCGACGTGTACGCCATTGATTACAAAGATGGGAGCTTTGCGTCCTGCCGCGAAGTAGCGATTTTCGTCGAATACGCCGTAGTTTGGCAGGTAGTGCTTGTGGTATTTGCCGACAAGTTTTCCTTCGGCAATCACTGCTGCCGCGTTGAAGATATCGATGTCGCGATCTACGAAACCAATGATGGAGGTCAGTCCTGGCAAATCCTGGCTGGCTGCGATGAGTTCATTGAGCTTGCGCAGATTGGCGGCGACAAATTCGGGTTTGAGCAGGAGGTCTTCAGGAGGATAGCCCGCGAGTGCCAATTCGGGTACGCATACAATATGCGCTCCAGCAGCATGGGCCTGTTGCATGGCGTTCCATATCTTCTCTTTATTGCCTTCCAGATCACCTACGGTCACATTTATTTGTGCCAGCGCGACACGTAGCGGTAGAATATTCATCAGGACATCCTTTCTTTGAAATCATGCTCAGGAGTATTTATAGTATGGATATGCAATTGTATGCCTTGCATGTGATCCCTTTTATTCTGATTGTCTATTTTATTTTCTTGCTTTTCTTACATCCACCGAAGGAGGTGTTACTGGCCTCCTTGCTGGGTGGGCTAACGATGGGTATTATAAATGCGCTGGTAGACCTGCTCGCCTATTCTGCCCATTGGTGGCATTATAACGCAAGTGGGTTGGTCTTGCATTTGCCTTTACCATTGTATATTACACCAATTCTGGTCTTTGGTGGAATTCCTTACCTGCTGATGTGGCGATTCTGGGGTACGAGATCGCATTGGTTTGTGCTCGTATTGTTGTTTGGTACGCCTGTTGTGGGCTTTGCGCGTGATCTCTTGAGCGCAAGTTCTCCCTCTTCGAGCTACCTTCAGTGGGATAGCTTCCTGGCCGGGCCGTTGGATTTCTTGCTGTGGTTGGTGATGTTTTTTGCGGGATTTTTTGTGTTTCGACGGATAGCAATTGGTCTCATGAAACCTGTTACGCAGAGAGACACCGTCCACGAGCAGCCCCAGGGGCCAACTCTATAGTGCTCTACCAAGATTCATGTCATGGTAGGATTCAACAGGTACAAGACCCAATCAATTTCAAAGGAGTAACGAATCCACTTTAGAAGTGTCATCCTGAGCGAGAGCGAAGGATCTGGTTGGCAGCACAGAGATCCTGAGCGAGAGCGAAGGATGACAAAGCGAGATGGCCATATTTGAGATGCGTTGGGTACAAAACATCTATTCCTAGACGGTGGATAAGCTCTTCGCCTGGAGTTGGGCAAGTTGTTGCTCATAGGCGTCGGCCATTGGCAGATTCGGCCAGTAGCGGTGAGCGGCAGCATTAGCAGCCAGGAAGAGACCAAAGCGATGCAACAAATAGGCAGGAGCAAGCGGAGGTACGGGTGCTTCTTGTGTGCCGAAAGTCAGGTGTAATGTTTGTCCTTTGGCTGGGGCATTAGCGGATGAGAGCGCTTGAAAGGCTACTACGACCAGGCATCCGGCGGCATGATTTGACATGGCGGTAAAACTATACGTAACTGCGTGACTGTTTTCTTCCCCAAACAGTCCAAAAGATGTATCCAATTGCAGGTCATCCTGAGCAGAGGCACAGGCAAGATTCGTAGCATCTAAAAAGGTGACATGCCACCGAGTTCCATCCCATGTGATATGTAGTGGTAGTAGATGCTCAATCCCCATTGCACCTCCACGTTCATCTGGCTGGTCGGTTGCGATCGTCTTGCCATCCAAGGTTGTGTAATTCCAGGAAGTGTGCACCATCGCGGAAACATTCCAGCCGTCCTTAAGAAGGGGGAATGGCACTGGACTTGTTTGTTGGAGTTGGGTGCAGAATAATAAGCAATCCTGCCCTTGTAGCCCACACGGCTCACCTGAATTGTTTTCGATCTCTGAAGCCGATTGGAACACACATGGTTCGTATGACGAGGTATTCGTATCCAGCAAAAAGTTCAGAGTGGCGTGCAGTGGTTGGGTTGCCGTGTCAAGCAGGGAGCTGGGTTGAGTATGAACATATTGTTCACCAGGGAAGACCATCTCAGTAGAGTGTAGCGTATCCAGAAGCGTCTGTACTTGCTGCGTCAGCGCAATGCGTTGATCGTCTGGGAGGATCGCTAACAATTCGTAAAATATAATCACCGAGGCAGGTGGCCCTGATTGAAATTCGTTGATGCTGGTTACATGACAGTTATCGGTAGTCGATCGAGGTGGTACTGATACGACGCAGCGCTGTGGGAGGAATGGGCTTGCACTCCAGGTAATGCGGTGTTGACCGCGTGCCAGTCGCAAGGGTGGGTTCAGACCTATAGTGGGTGGGTGTGCTAGCACATGCCCGTCGATTAAAACGTTGCCCCAGGAGGGAGTGCCTTCGATGTAGAAAAGATCGGTGCCAGGAGCAATCGACGGCGTGGGGATGGGAGTTGGTCCGAAAAGGCGCAGCGCCACTATGTCACGTAGAGAGGCGGAACTGCCGAGCACGACAAGCAGTACGAGAATGATGAGACCGATGGCACCAGTGAGACGCAGAGCAGGACGACGTGATAACCCTTGCCGACCAAGGAGTCGATCCCATGGTCCTGTGGAAGGAATGCCCTCTTCCGGTAGGTCGGTTATCTCGACAGCGAAGTCGTCTTGAGGTTGTTCCTGCTCTGCGTCTTTCATAAGCCTAGTCTTCGACGAATGCTACTAAGCGGCAGAAGGCGGCTTCACCTCCGTTGAACTTCCAGGGGAAGCAGCCGATCCAGACACGTTGGTCGAGGACTTCATCGATCATGCCGCCAGCGTTCTCAACGTGGAAGACGCCGTGTGGGAACATCTGGTAGTGCATGAGTTGTAGATCATCTTCGGGCCAGATTTCTTCAAGTGGCTTGCCAAGCTTCTTCGCGCACTTGGCTGCCATGTCTGCACGTACTATGCGCAGAACTGTGTTCATGGGATGGTCCATTGAAGCGGCATCGATGGCGAACCAGGAAATCTTGCGCTCAAGTACCCAAGGGACAAACTCATGGGTTGGCCCGGGATGCATGTTGAAATACCGAATTTCGTTGGGATCTGATTCACCGTACCAGTTGCTTTGGTAATGTTTGTGGTAGCCAGTATGCACTACCACAATATCGCCTGGCTGGATATGGATGCCGGTTTTGCGCTCCCACTCCTCAAAATGTGCGGAAGTATAAATCTCAAAATCTCCAATGCCCATCGCTTCCAGGTCTACCACCACTCCCGGCCCCACTAATTTGCTCAGTGGAATGCTGCCAATGTCCTGCCCATTGGTCATAAAGTGTAGAGGCGCGTCCAGGTGTGTACCAACGTGCAGCGTGGACGAAATAAACTGGCCCCCTACCTTTTCAAAAGCCGGGCGCTTGATCCAGCGAACCGTCGGCCCTTCGTAGGTGGCAAAGCTGGGCGTGTTCATGTCCCAATTTTGCGAGAGGTCGATGACGCGCATGTGACTGAGATCGATTGGTTTCATGGGATTCCTTACTCCTTCTTGTTGCTATTTCTATTCCTTGCCGGTGCAAAGAATGTAAACCGTGGTTAGCGTCCGTTGTTCTCTACTGCGTCAAAGATAATCGAATCAATCAATTGCTCGATGGGAGCGCGATCGTCCGTGAAATAGACGTGGGTGCGGTCTTCTTCGCGCATGTTACCATAATGGATACTAACGAGAGCCACCGACTGCAGTAGAGGACGATTGATCGTGCCCATTGCCGATGTATCGGCTCCGTTGCTCAAATGCGCCGTATTAATGGCAAAATTGCCAAAGGATGTTGGAGTGTTGGTACCGATTACGAGGCTACTCATAAAGTTTTCTGCATCAATGATATAGACATTGGGAAAAACGGCGTGCATCGTCTGCGCCAGGGTCTCTACCAGCCGGTAATCACCATTTACGTTGGCCGCATCGATGACCGCTACCCCAGTGGAAGTAAGGTGTGCGCGAACCTCTGAAAAGAATTCCTGCGTGGTCAGTTGGAATGGAATGTACGGCTGCTGGTAGGCATCAATTCCGATCACATCATACTTTTTCGAGGTATTTTGCAGGTAGGCGCGTCCATCCTGCACAATGACATGCAGGTTCGGCTCGTTCATATTGAAATATTGACGACCAAGTTCCACTATCGTAGGATCAAGCTCAACTCCGTCTATGGGAATGGGTCCATAGGCGGCGCTGAATTCGCGTGCAATCGTACCACCACCCAGGCCAATGATACATACGCTGTGTACCTGCTGCAACGTGAAGGGTGGATTGTTGAAAAACGGCGCGACGGTAAAATAATCCCAGGGACCTCCCGTTAGCACCTGGTGAGGATTGTAGACGGACTGAATGCCCACGCCTTCGTTCAGCACGAGCTGCACTTCAGCACCTACCCGCACGACCTGGATATAGTTGTACGCCGACTCCCGCTCGGCCAGGAGTATGCCACCGCCATCACTGCCACTGGCAGGTTTAATCGGCCCTCGTACGCTTACCATCGCCAGCACCATCGGAATCAACAGTAAGATCGAAAGCAAACCCTTATCGCGTTTCATGCGTCCCTGGCGCGGCCCTCCATTTCGAAATTGTGTCACGAGGAAACCGAGAATTGAGACGAGCAGCAGTGCGACCGCGAATACGAAGAATGTATTGCGTGTCCCAATGTTCGGAATCAGCCACAACACAGGTAGAAATGTTCCCACAATGCTTCCGGCGGTAGAAATCGCGTACAGTTGACCCGCAGTTCGTCCCGATGTTCCGACCTGCGCGATACGCAGCCGAATTGCAAAAGGCGAAACACAGCCAAGCAGAATCATGGGTATCGCGAAGAGGAGGATAACCGAAACAAGCGACCCATAAAAAATACTGATCGAAAAGGTAGCAAAAGAGGTCAGCGACCAACTGAGAATAGGTCGTGAAAGCAGAGGAATGATACCAATCAGAAACGCCGCTACTGTGGTCAGCGTATACAGCACACGTGGGCGCGGAAAACGGTCAGCCAGTCGCCCACCGACGTAGTAGCCAATCGTCAGGTACAGCAGGATCAAGCCGATCAAATTGGCCCATACAAACAAGGATGTTCCAAAATATGGTGCCAGTAAACGCGAAGCCGACAGTTCGATCGCGAGCGAACATGCCCCGGCCACAAATACCAGCAGGATCAGTAACCATCCTTGCAGCGTTCGACTGGCAGTGGGGGAAACGGGGCCTTCTTCTGCCTGCGTCTTGCGTGGACCGGGAGTGGTGGTTGACATAAAAACGTTCTCTTTCATCTCAATAATCGCATATTGTTGTTTGCTATTGTCGCATATCTGAGATTGTTCGTCGAGAGAACGTCCATCTACCAGGCGAATTCATAGGCTTTGGTTGGCAAAACAAGTTCCGCGAAGCCATCACAACAGTATGGAATAATGCCAACGTCGCCATGAACGACAAAATCTACCAATTTGTCTGGCGAGCATGAGTCTCTGAATACAACATATTCATTTGCACCCAGATCTGTAACGAGTTGCTTTAAGGCGGGTACAGCATTGCCTCTGCCGTGGATATCTAAGCGCACTTGTGGCACGACACGATGTGCCAGCACTATGGCACGGATGTCGGTATCGAGGCCATTGCGCTTTTCTAATGTTCCATGATACATGACAATGAATGGCTGCCTTGGCTGGAAAGACGTGTAGGGGGTAGGGCATCGTCGGGTAGGAGGAAAGAGATGGGAGATCGGCACTATTGAGAATAGAGGTGAGCTTCTCTCTGGGAACTTTTCGTCGCAGTAATGCCTCCTCGAAAATACTGCCAGTCGTCACTATATGATCCGCCAAGGCGGTAGACATTCGCTCCTCGGCTCGTTCCTGTTCGGCCACTACCCGAAGGAAGGCCTCTACCACCCGGGGATCGAACTGGCTACCTGCGCACCATTGCAGTTCTTCCCTGGCCAGCGAGGATGGCATAGCTTTGCGATATGGACGCTCAGAGGTCATGGCATCGTAGGAATCCACTATCGCCAGAATGCGTGCCCCCAGTGGAATCGACTCACCAGAGAGTCCATAAGGATACCCGTTGCCGTCCCAGCGTTCGTGATGTGCGACAACAATATGGGAAATCAAGTCGAATTTGCCTCCTGCCTGCGCCAGAATCTGTCGCCCGAAATCTGGGTGGCTTACACGCCTGGACATTTTAAACATAGCCCCTCCTCCTAAAGACACAGCACTTTTACATCCAGTATAGAGAAGCCAACCAACAGGCATTTTCATTTCCATACGTGCTTCTGAAACGTGTAAAACCTGTAGGGGCAGTGCCTTGTGCCTGCCCTTTAGGAGGTATCTCTGTTACCCGGAATGTAGGTAGAGATGTAGTGGCATCCCTTGCGGATGCCAGGCTTCGAATGAGGTATCAGCATGGAGAGTTTAGAGCAGAATTTGATTGCGATGCTACAAGCATTACCCATACCGATAACGATTGTCTGGCAGAGCGGCCTCTATCACTGGCAATATGATGGAGAACAAGGCGAATCACCTGATCTGGTTGGGGCATTGGAGCAGGCCTTGCGTGTTATGATGAAATCATTGCGGGCCTGAACTCAAAAGTCGGGAGATGAGGTCGTGGGAACCCAGGTTGTAGTTTGCCGAAGGGGACGAGCGTAAGCGAGCGAACGCCTCCGATCCCATCTTTTGCTCAAGCACATGCAGAAAATCTATCACTGCACCCACCGCGGGATCGTGTAACGACTGGCGCAATTGTACCGCATAGGAGAGCAACGCGATTGCATCGGGGAGATGACCCTGCTCGAACAACAGAAAACCCATATTGCTCAGGATCATGCCCTCGTTATAGCGCTCCTGTAGGGGAACCCCTTGTGGGAACCCTGTCTGGGGGACAGGCAACCCATGCGCGAGCTTGAGTGACTCCACATAGCAGCGCAGGGCCGTGGCATAGTCCTTTCTCGCTTGGTAGAGCAATCCTAGATTATGTAGTATGACGCTCTGTAGATGCTCATCACTATACTGTGAGTTCAACGTCAGTGCCTGCTCGAAGATACTCTGAGCTTTTTCCCACTCACCTCTGCCACGGAAAAGCTCTCCTTCGTTTGCCAGTGTCACCGCCTGAGCATATCCATCGCCAACCTCTCGGAACACCGCTAATGCCTGCTCGTAATAGGCTTGGCTTTGCGCGTCTTCACCCAGACGGCCATACAACACACCCAACTGACCGCACATCTCTCCAAAATCATGGCGGCTTACGACACCCAATGGCGGCAACATCGCAGTATACAACCCAATCAGCGTATTGAATGCGCCCCATTGCAGCATATGCTCATATAATCCCTCTGCACGTAACAGATTATATGCCTCTTGCCAGTGCCAACCAAGACAGAGGTGCTGTATCATTGCCACAATTGGCTCAACATCCGCCAGGCCCGTACGTTGTTCACGCGGTGGACAATACTCCTGGGCCAGTCGTGCGTAGTAGGCTGCCACCCGCATATGACCGGCTGCCAGCGCAATGTGCCAGGCCTCAGGATGACGTACCGCCGGATCCTCTGGAGCTGCGACGCCCAGCACATTGGTTTGTAGGGGCATCCCTTGCGGATGCCCTGAGCGATATGCATTGGTTTGTAGGGGCATCCCTTGCGGGAGCCCTGTCTGGGGGACAGGTAACCTTGGGGAGGAGTGATCCCTTCCCTCAAGATAGTGCTCAAGCGTGTATTGGCGCAGCAACGGATGCAGGAAATAGCTATGCTCTCCGATGCCCTTCACTTGCTCCTGTACCAGAGACATCCTCACCAGCGCACTCAATTCACCTTGAAACGCCTTGTAAGGACTTCCAGCATTGGACTCCTCATTGGATGCCGTAGGGACCCGATTCATCGCGCGCTCCTCCTCGGCAGCACTCTCCCCGACAATCGCAGTAGCAATTGCATCAAGAGGCACCGGCTCGGCAAAAAGACACAGCGCGCGCAGTAACGTGCGTTGAATAGGATTGAGGAAATAGTACACCGTCTCAATCAAGTTCCGCGTCACCTCCCCATTCCACATCGGCGCATAATCGGGCGAATTCAGCAGGTAGCTCAGAGAGAATCCACTCAAGTGCGTCAGCACACTGAACAACACCAGAGCAAACACATGTCCTCCACACCGCTGCCAGATCAGCGAAAGCTCTGAATGCGAACCCTGCACCCCCCACTGGTGCAACAGCGCCATCCCCTCTGGAATGCTGACACGCGAAACCAGGTACGAGCGTATATGCAATTCCTGCCCCTTCTGTAGAGACCGATTGATCGTGCCCATCGCCGATGTATCGGTCCCGTACCCGCTCAGTGAGCGAGTGCTCGTCAACAACACACGGCTTGCTCCAATATCCACATCTCGCAGCGTCTCCAGAAAAAGCCCAATTGCACCTCTCCCAGGCAGACCTTCCCCGCTTTCAGGCGTGAGCAGCTCCTCGAACGAATCCAACACAATGAACGCAGTTTCTTGAGGACGACCAAGCGCCTGCACAAGCAACCCTATCTGCTGTTCAGGCGTGAGCAGAAAGAAATCGCCGCTATCACTACCGATACCACAGAGCACAGCCGCAATCACATCCGGTAGCGTCGCATATGGCCCAAGTGAGACCCACACAACGTGCCGCATGCCTCCCCCATTCCGCACCTCATAATACACCAGCCCCGCAAGCGTCGACTTACCCACCCCAGGCTCCCCGCTCAGATTAACCGCACTCGTGTGCGGCTTATTAAGCATACCTCGTATCGTGCTCATATCATCCGCCCGTTGAAGCAGCAATGAACGCTCCGCACCCTCCACCCCTACATGCTCCGGATCAGCAATAGGAGGTACAGTCGCAGAAATACTCAACCTGGAAATGGAGGCACGACTCATCCTTGGAGGAACCCTCAGCGAAGCGGAGCGCAGCGCGTTTCTATCCCTCGCGTCCCCTGCTTGCCCACGCATCGGCTTTGGACGTATTGCATCCTCTTGCATATCTGGGGACGACCCTTGCACTCGCCCCTCTCTCCCCGGCAATTGTTGCATAACGCCACTCTTGTATAGTAATTCTGGCACGCTCCCACCCCTTCACAACAACCTATCCAAAACCGGCACCCCTCGAAGTGCCTCATGAAAGCAAGTATACCATACAGTCGTCCTACATCCTTAAGATAGCCTGAATATGCTACTATACATAGGGAATCATCCTGTAGGGGCAGTGCCTTGTGCCTGCCCTGGCGATACATGGGGAATCATCTTGTAGGGGCAGTGCCTTGTGCCTGCCCTGGCGAAGAATGACACTCTGAGAGAGCATCACAATTATAGAGAGGATTTTTGAAATGTTACGTATCATCTACATGGGCACACCGCACTTTGCCGTACCCCCACTCGAAGCCCTCATTCAACAAGCAGCGCCAGGCGCACTCCTCCCCGAAGGCTATCAGATCGCCACCGTCATTACCCGCCCGGATAAACCCGTCGGGCGCGGAAAAGAAATCGTTTATTCGCCGGTAAAACAGGCCGCCTTGGCACATGGTATCCCCGTCTGGCAACCAGGCTCATTGAAACGGCCAGAAAACATCGAAGCGCTGGTGGCATATAAGGCTAACCTCTTCATTGTCGCCGCCTTCGGCCAAATCTTGCCTCAAGCCGTGCTGGACCTGCCTCGCTATGGCACACTCAATATCCATGCCTCCTTGCTCCCCAAATATCGTGGCGTCTCACCTATCTCAGAAGCAATTCTCCAAGGCGACACTGAAACCGGTGTCACGATTATGCTCATCGATGCTGGAGTAGATACCGGCCCAATCCTCCTCAAACGCAGCGTGCCGATAGAGGAAGATGAGACAACGGCGAGTCTGACTACCAAATTAGCGGAACTTGGTGCCCAGGCACTGCTTCAAGCAGTGCCTCTATGGGTGCAGGGAAACACCACCCCGCAGCCGCAACTAGACCTCGGCATATCTCATACACACATGCTGCGCAAAGAAGATGGCGAAATCTCATGGCAGCGCCCAGCCGCCATCATCGCCCGCGCCGTCCGCGCCTACACCCCCTGGCCCACCGCCTACACCCACTGGCATGGGAAACTGTTAAAAATCATCTCCGCGCATGCGGCTTCAGTCGAACCAGATCAAAAGGTAACTCCTGGAACGGTCAGCATGCAGAAAGAAGTCGGCCACGAAGTCCTGGCAATTGTTACCGGTTCAGGCATTTTGCTCGTAGACCGCCTCCAGTTAGAGGGCAAGAAAATTGTCAGCGCAGAAGAATTTGTGCGGGGTTACCCACACATCGTAGGAGAGGTGGTGGGATGAGGCGTTGTCAATCCCCCGCATCGCTCAAAGCCAGCTCTAAAGCGATGCGAAGGAAGAACATGTTTTACCGTAAGGAAGACTTGGGACGATTAATCAGCGCCGCAACCACCAGCACAGCCGCCAGAATCAGAAACGCCACCCCATGCGTCAGATGACTCCCCGTCGGCGTACCACTAAACGTAAACGGATGGTAAGGGCCAGGTACAAAGTAAAACACACTCAGAGCAAGTGCGATAACCGCGAGTACAATCGCGCCATAGAAGAGTGCCGGGTTCTTCATATCAGTAATACCTTTCTGTATCATTAGCTCTAGTGCTTCCAGAGCATGCCCATTATATCAGAAGAAGCCAGATACGGGTAGTATTTCTAGCAAGAACAACACAAATCGTAGCCAGTTTGGAAGAATGAGGACACAAAGTGAGGGCAAACAAACTCACAGGCTTGCCTCCCCTCACATGTATCAATAGGGCTTATCTGGTCGCAGCTTTGGGGTGAGCCATCAACATACCAACAACACCCCCAATCAGCAACACAACACCCACCCCCAACGCAGCATACTTCGTAAGGTGATGCGGACTCCCAGCCGTAGCACTCATCATCAAATACACACCCACCCCCAGCGCAATCACTCCCAACGCGATCACACCATAGAAAATTGCAGGATTCTTCATCGATTAACAAAAACCTTTCTACATTGTCTAAAATATTTGCTCTGGCTCATCCAAAGCTCTTTACATTGTATCAAACGTATCAAGTTGTCCATGCTGTATATGTATGAGCTAATTACCCAAATTGGCTATTTTGTCCTCTTTTTATCCAACCAAACGTATCAAGTTGCCCATGCTACATATATATTCACTAATTACCAATATCGAAAGACGCCCCACTTTACTTCGTCAGAGCTATTATATCCGTATATATGCTTGTTTCTGAAAGTCGCAGGAACTGACCGGCTCTACGAGACGTGGAGCACGGCAACGAAGAGGAAGAACGCCAGCAGCCCGGCTGCCCAGCAGTAGTACGCAAAAGGATCCAGGCGGCCCGTCTCGAAATACTTCATCAAATATTTCGTGCTCAAAAACGCAGCTACCCCGGCCAGCACCATCCCCACACCAATCAGTGCCAGCGTCGACAACGGCTCGTGCGCCTCAAACAACTGCGGCACCTCCAGCAGCGCCGCCGCCCCAATAATCGGCGTCCCCAGCAAAAAGGAAAAACGCGCCGCATCCTCGTGATTGAGCCGCACCCCCAGCCCTGCCACCATCGTCGTCCCCGACCGCGAAAACCCCGGCAGTAGCGCCAGCGACTGCGCAAGCCCGACCCCCACCGCCTCCTTCCAACTCAGCGACGCAAGCGGCCGGAAATGTGCCTCGCGCTCCTTCGCCGTCGCAAACACCATCCTCGCCTCCGCTCGCCGCCGTAAACGCTCCCCCGCGAACAGAATCGACCCATTAATCACCAGGAACGACGCCGCAATCAACGGAGAAGTAAACACATGCTTGAGCGGCGTCTCCAAAAACACACCGATCAAACCCGTTGGAATACAGCCAATAATAATCAGCCAGCTTACCCACTCATCGCTCCCCTTCCGCACCTCACCCTCCTTCACACTCCTTACAAGCGTCCGTAGCACCTGCAGCCAATCACGCCAGAAATAAATCACCAGCGCGATCGCCGTACCAAGATGCAAGGCAACGATAATCGGCAAAAAGTTCGGATTGTTCACAATATTATTGCCGCTACTACCGAACAGCCATGGCAGCAGCCCCGGAAGAATCACCGTATGCCCCAAACTACTGATAGGAAAGAGCTCGGTTACCCCCTGGAGCAAAGCCAATAACATAATTTGCCAGAATAATAAACTCATCTTTGTATCACCTTCTCAAGTCAGAGCGATCCACCAGCCCGTATCAGTAGGGGCACCCCTTGCGGGTGCCCTTGGCATCACATTTCAAGTGTCCTGACCCTCGCGCTTGCCCTCGGCATCACATTTCAAGAACCCAGGTATTGTTGCTGTTCTTGCAGGAACTGCGTATAGTTCTTTGCATACACGACATGACCATCTTTTTTGCCAAGAAAGTACAAATTGCCCGTATTCTGCGGTGGATTCGCCGCCGCCTGCAAATCGGCAAGACTCGGACTGCAAATAGCAGTCGGAGGCCAATACTGATGCGTATACGTATTCCAGGGACTACTCGGCGCAATATTGACACCCTTATCGTTCAGATCCTTCCAGAAAATCGTCGTCCCGGGTTGTGAGTCGCGCGCATACTCCACCGACGGATCGGAACCGAGATAGCCCGCTGTCTCATTTCCCCGAATATAGATGCGATCCCAATACACACCTGCCACCCCGGCGCGGTCGGCATCAAACACCACCTCGCGCTCAACCAGCGAACCGAGAATTGCCATCTGATAGATCGAATAGAGCTGTCGTGAGCACCCCGCCTTCAGTGTCGTCCCAGGAGCGGGTGGCAGATTCTTCTGGGCCATCGTATCAAGGTGATACGTCTGCACCATACTCTGGAACTCGCCCAACATCTTATTCACCATGTAGCGGGCATCACCCTTATCAACCGGGGTAAAGTACGTATCGGGAAAGAGCAACCCCTCCATACTATCGCCTGCTGGAATACATGCCAGAATGGGATAGGTGGCCTTATCAGGGAACTGCTCAGGACGCCTGGTATACTTCAGGAAATCGGACGCAGTGAAACCGGGAAGTTTTGCAGCAGCAAGCTTTTGCGCAATCTGCTCAAGCCGCAGCCCAGGTGGAACCGCCACAACCAATTGCTTCACGAGCGGATTGAGGAGGTTATCGATAATATCGCTGATACTCATACCCGTATTCAAAATAAAGCCGCCTGCCTCCAGCTTCGTGTCCAGACCCTTAATGCGTGACCATATACGGAAGGCGAGCGCACTATGGATTAACCCATCTTTTTGCAGCTCATTTGCAATATCCTGCGTCGTCTCACCCGCCTTGACCTGGAAGTTGACCGTCTTGACCCCGCTACCAGAAGCGACCGGCTGGAAGATATCGGTAACGGTGTTCCAAGCGAAGTAGACACCCGCAAATATGAGTAGGCCGAGCAAAAGCACGGCAATAATAGCGATTCTTGATCCACGTCCTTGTGATCGTGCTTGTGCCCTCATTATGTTCTGCCCTCTTTATTTCTCGCTACTGTCCTTGGAATGACATTACCTTGTATCCAGGTATTCCTGTAGGATGACGGCGGCGGCCATAGCATCGATTTCTTGATGCTTGCGGCGCTGCTTTGTCGTGCTGTGTCGGCGATTGCCGCGTCGAAAAGGTTTCCCCTGGATATCCTGGTCTTGCTGAGCAAGCAAACGCTCGGCCTCGACAGTAGAGAGGCGCTCGTCCCAGAAGGTGACCGGAATGGCAATGTGCTCTTTGAGACGCGAAGCCCAGGCCTGGATGCGTTGCCCTTGGGCGTGAATGTGTCCATCCAGGCTAATAGGCAGGCCGATGACAAGACCTTCTGCATCGGTCTCGCGAATAAGGCGTTCAATTGCTCGCCATGTCTGTGTTTCATCGCGAGAGACGCGTAGCGTTGTATACGGCGAAGCCAAAATACCTGACGAGTCGCTTACTGCTACCCCAATTCTGGCCTCTCCAACATCCAATGCCATCAGCCTTGCCATTATGCTGTCTCCATTTAGCATTTCCTATGCATTCTAACGGAGAAGAGGCTATTTTGTCTAGAGTTCACACATCTGGGGGATAGTATTTATCCCTTGGGACAATTTTTCCCCATACAATGATACTGTAAATGAATAGTAATACGCGTCGTCCAGAACGGAATATTGGAGAAGAAACTGGGGACCAACGTTATGTGTGAGTTGATAATGCCAGGTATCCCGGTCGCATTACTCTTGAGAAAGCTTTGCGCGTCAGCTACCTTGCGTCCAGCCAGCAGGCTACGCAAGGTATCCAGTTGGCTTCGAGAGGGATTTGGTCCAATCAAGCCACTCGCTGTGAAAGAGATGGTCAACGATTTCCCATCCTTCGACGGGATAGTCTTAATATTCGTAGGAGTGGGCGAGGACGATGAAATGAGTGCGTAGCCAGGATACTTTTTAGAAGCAGCAAGCGCGGCATTCAGTTCTGGAGCTGCTGCTGCTTGCAAATCGGCAGTACGCACCACAAGCACAGTGGCCTGCAACGTTTCGGTACCCGTGAAGCTCCCGCTTGCATCTGGGGAAGTGATCGAGAAAGTCTCTCCTGGCACCGGGTTGGCACTGCCGAGTATGTTGGGCGTTGCCGTGCCTGCTTGATCCTGCCCATGAAGCTGCCCTTTCAGCCAGGTGTTGAATTGCGTCTGCATCTGCTGATGCAACTGTTGTTTCACTGCGTTCATGGAGGTGGTGATGCCGCTGCCTGTGCTTCCCGCCTTGCCACCAGAAGTAGCGCTCGGATTCGCTACTGTCAAGTTTACACTGGTTGATGGAATAGTATTGGCCTGAGCAATTGCATTAATGCTGGCAGAAGGAATGACAATAATCGTACCGGCCGCAACATTGCCAATGGTTCCTGGGTTTTGTGCAGCGATCTGGACAGCAGGCAAAGTACTTGCTTGTGGAACTACAGCCTCTCCTTGTGTCAGAAACTGCACGCCTGATTTAGTTGCCACTACTGTGTTGATCGGAATGATAAGTGGTTGTGTGCCATTATTAGTGAAGGCGACATAACCAGTGGCTCCACCCTCCACCTGGGTTGTACCGTTCAAAGGTCCAGCTTTTCCAATAAAGGTGAGTTGATGAGCAGGCACGGTATGCAGTGTAGTATTTTGCCGACTCGTGCTGTTTGCGGTTACCCTGACAGGCGTTGTGAAGCTCTGCGATGGAAAAGTGAGCGTAACGTCGGCAGAGGGGATCAGAATGAGCAAGATGCCGAGCACCAGCAGGATCGCGATGATAGTGGTGAGAAGAAATGCGATGCCTCGTGGATTACGGCGTTGTGCTACTGGCCTCCTTGATGTGGGTGGTGGCACCATTCTGGAACGGGTGCTTTTTGGCGGTTGCTTGGCGACGGCAGGAACTGGCCTGACAACAGGGGCACCGGTTGGTGTACGAGGTTGTGGCGTAATAATTGGTTGAGGAGGACGATGCCCTACCGTGGAGGGAGGGAAGTTCACCACCCGTGCAGGAGGAGCAGGGCGTATGGGTTGCTCAGGAGGCAGAAGCGCATCTGTATCCTCCTCTTCAATGTCCTCATAAGGAGGTATGGGTATATTACTTGCAAAGTTGTTGCGCGAACGCATACCGTAGGAACGCGGTGGTTCGACTAGTTCTGGCTCTTCCATCACCGGCTCTGACCAGGAGCGAGGAGAGGAAGCATACGGGTCAACGATATCTCCTTCGTCGCCCAAATCCTCAATTTCACCATCAACAATGATGGAAGTAGGTACGTCGCCGATATCAGGCGCATCCGTATCCAGTTCGTCCATAGAGATCGAGCCATGCTGTTCCGGCAAGGAGCTGGGCTGGAAATCTTCGCGGTATGCAAAGGGGTCATTCAGGTCATGCGGAATTGAGGACTCAATAAATCGGTCCTCTACATCGGGTGTAGAGGTGTGATTTATCGCGCCCTCTTGAGGTACCGGATGCTCAGGTTCTGTGCTCGCGCCCTCCACATCGTTTCTCTGAGCTGCTTGACGGCGGATATTCTGCGCCTGGTTGAAATCTTCGATCAGCAGGTCGGGTTCTTCATCTTCAAATGGCGGTGAAAGTGGATGAATGGAGGGAGCTGTGTCAATTCGGTACTCATAATCCTGACCATACGGATGAGCATTCGTCCCGAAAGTCGACGAACCCGCTTCTGATGAAATCTCATCCGCGCGGAATGTTTTATTACCCGTCTCTTTGTAGGTTTGCGGTGGCTGAGGTGACAGTTGCGTCACCGATGGCTCATCAGAAGGAACGAAGTGTAGAGGAGCAGCTCCGCGCCGGGTGGTGGTAGGCCGATTTTCTGGTGCCCCCCTGCTGAATGCACCACGCTGGCGCGGGGAGGTTTTCCCTCCACCTATATTGCGACCTGGACGGCTGGGAGGACGAGACTTATTCGTGGAGGGAGATTCAAGTGAATCCGCTACCCTGAAACCTGCTGCTTTGGCGACCGCCCGAATCTGACGGTCAGAACTGTTAATGATAACATCTTTGCCCAATTCCCGGGTGCGAGAGTGCAGCAGTCGCCAGCCAACATGGCTGCGCAGTTGTGTTTGCGGTGGGATGACCAAAATAATGCGCCGGGCGGCTGTACGTTCCAACCGCTCGCGTACATTCGTGAGTTCTTCTTCTGGACTGATATAAATGATCTGCTCGTCGGCCATAGCCCTTTACCCCTTGACTCTCTGGCAGGGCATCCTATCCGGCTCCCCTTGGAGATACCCTGCTCTTACACGTGCACGGCGTCTCTTTCCGTGCAGGACCTATCAGATATGCATGGCATGGATCACGCGGTAGAGTGCTCGTTCCAAAACGTTGTTCTCGTTTTGTAGTTCGATAGCCTGATATGCCAGGGCCATGGGAGTGATGTCTTGAGCATTTTTCAGCAGGTGGTCAGGGTCGGAAATGCTCGTTACCATACCTGGCTGTATCGTTTCGATAATGGGTTGGCGAGAAAATGGCAGCCGTTCCGTCCACGGAAACGCTTCAAGTTTGTAACGTAAATCTGGTAAGGCCGAACCTCCTCCCACCATGTAAATCGCCGGCGGGAGCAGTTCGTTCTTGGCTAATTCCTCGATCAGCAGCTCCACACTGTCCATCCAGGTCTGGCTCTCGGAAGCCAGGATGGTTTGAATCTCATCCCGTTCGGCCCCTTTGATCGCGCCAGTGCCATAACCCACTTTGAGTTTCTCGGCCTCTTTGAGTGAAACACCCTTACTCGCCGCGATACGACGGGTAAAGGTACGACCACCCAGAGCAAACATGCGCGTTTCCTCAATTCCACCCTGACGAACCAGCGCAATATCGGTGGTACCGCCACCGATATCAATGAAAATGGCTCCACTATCAGAGCCTGCATTGGTGCTTAGGCAACGTGCTAGAGCGTACGGTTCAGCAACAATCGTGACCAATGTCAGATCCAAGCCCTGCGCTACCGTCTCCAGTGCGCCCAGTTGCATAAGTGGTGCGAAGGCGCTAAAAAGCGTAAGTGTAAAGTGCCGCCCGCGAAAGCCGATGGGATTGGTGACTAACTGCCCATCGATGCGAACTGAGATGACTGCCGCATTGGTCAGGCGTACTTCAATATTGCCATAACCGGTTTCGGCCGCAATGCGATCTTTGGCACTCTTCAGCAGTTTTGATTGCGCGTTGGAGATCATGCTCTCCAATTCTTCTGGTGTAATGGATTTGGTAGGCGACTGCCGCTGTTTCGTGACTGTGACAGAACTGCCCTTGACCAGCTCTCCCGCGATACCAATCACTGCCTGGGGTGCAATAACGCCGCCAGCCGAATGCTCAGCTCGAATAAGCGCCTCGTTGCAGTTGGCAATGACGCCAGGGATGTCGGTAACTATACCGTCAGACATGTGGCTATAGCTTTGCTGGTGGCGTCCAACCCCCAGCACAGTTCCCACGTCGTCCTGCACCTCAATGATTATTGCCTTCGCATAAGCGGTACCAATGTCGAGCGCTGTGAAAAGTTGGCGCTGGTTTTCCCCAGCAGCTAATTGCTCATCTTGAGCTGAATCCTGGCCATAGTAGTAGCCGTTCTCATCCTGTCGTCTCAGTACCAATTCGCGCAGACGTCGAAAAGGATTCTTCATTCCATAAATTTCCTAGACGGTCTTAACGATTAACCCACAAGGGGTAGTGAACCTCCCAGGCCCACCGACCATACATTCCTTCAACTCTTTCTACTTTAGAGAACGCACTGCTTGCTCAATTGATCATGGACAGCTACAAGAGTCGCGCTCATCCCACCATAACTTATGTATATTCAACTTACTTTATAGCATAACATGGCTGTAATCGCAAGCAGAGAGCGATTATAGCTGTTCTCTCACCAATTTCGCCACCATATCAAGGGCAGCGCCGAGTTCGGCTTTGTTCTTGCCACCCCCCTGGGCTGACTCGGGTCGACCGCCACCCTTGCCGCCCAATTTCTGGCCTACCGCGCTGGCAATTTTTCCTGCATGCAGGCCACGTTTGGTCAACTCGGGACTGACACTGACCTGGAGACCTATGCGATCGTTGTAGTTGCCGGCAAGTACAACCACTCCAGGGCGTTTCAGTTTGCTCAGTACCATGTCGCCCATCTCACGCAGCACCTTCTCATCTGGCACGTCCACCAGGGATGCTACAACGGGGACGCTGGATACGTCTTGCGCATGTTCCGCAAGCATTTCAGTCTGGCGCTGCGCGGCATCACGCTGGAAATGGGTGATCTGGCGACGGGCGGTGGCAAGCTCTTGCAGAAGTTGGTCGACACGTGCCTCGAGCATCTCTGGCTGCGTCTGTAGTTTGGCGCTCAGTGTGTCTATTGTGTTGCTGCGATGGCGCAGGTAGGCCTCGGCTGCTCGCCCCGTCAGTGCTTCAATGCGGCGAATACCCGCAGCGATGCTGGTCTCCTGAATCGTGATATACAGGCCGATCTGGCCCGTTGCGAAACAGTGCGTACCGCCGCATAGTTCGATGCTGCTTCCCATCGAGACCACTCGTACTTCCTCGTCATACTTTTCGCCAAAGAGTGCCATTGCACCTGTCTGTAAGGCATCCTTCAGCGGCATGATGTTGGTATGCACAGGCAGGTCTGCCCGTATCCAGCGATTGATTTGCTCGTCGACCTGCGCTAACTCCGAAGGAGTTAGTGGGCGTAGGCTGGCAAAGTCGAAGCGCAGACGCTCAGGCTCAACCAGTGAGCCGCGCTGTTCGACCGATGGGCCAAGTATGTCGCGTAGCGCTTTATGCAGTAGGTGTGTGGCGCTGTGGTTGCGTATGGTATCTTCACGCCGCTGAGCGATGACGTCGGCTTGCACCGTATCACCTACACGCATGTAGCCTTCGGTAATGCGTCCGTAGTGGACAATCAATCCCTTGATCGGACGGCGCGTATCTTGCACCTGGAAGACGCCCATTGGGCCGGTAATGTCACCGCGATCGCCTATTTGCCCGCCACTTTCTGCATAGAACGGCGTTGAGTCCATGATAAGCAGGGCATCCTGTGGAGCGCTGATGGTATCGGTGATTGCTCCACCTACAACAATGCCAACCACGTTGCTACTGCCGTTAATGCCCTGGTAGCCTGTGAACTCGGTCGGCCCAACTTGCTTGAGCAATTCTGTGAGCGGCTCGATCTCCTGACCCTGAGCGAAGGCCACCGAGGCTCTACTGCGCTCTTGCTGGCGCTGCATGGCTTGCTCGAAGCCGGAGACATCTATGCTGAAGCCATGCTCGGCTGCGACCTCTTGCGTCAGTTCCAGAGGGAAACCGTGTGTGTCATACAGCTTAAAGGCTTCATCGCCTGGAATGGAGGTGCGATGCTGTTGTTTCAACTCTTCGAGCAGGTTGTTGAGTAAGGCCATTCCAGCGTTGAGCGTCTGGCTGAACTTTTGCTCTTCGTGACTGAGAATGCCAACGATACGGTCGCGCTGCAGACCTAATTCGATGTAGTGCCCCTTCATAAGATTGATGACTGTGTCGGCGGCTTCCGCTAAAAATGGCTTATCCAGACCGAGCAGTTTGCCATGACGCACAGCACGGCGCAGGATGCGGCGGAAAATGTAGCCGCGTCCCTCGTTGCTGGGGAGCACTCCATCGGCGGCCAGGAAGACCAGTGCACGGCTGTGATCAGCGATCACCCTTAGTGACGTGTCGGCTTTCGGATCTGCTCCATACGTTGTGTTGGCGATGGCGGCAAAGTGATCGATGATGGAGCGGAAGCCATCGGTATCGAAGACCGACTCTTTACCTTGCAGCACCATCGAGAGGCGCTCGAGGCCCATGCCGGTGTCGATGTTCTTTTTCGGCAGCGGTGTGCGAGTGCCATCCAGGTCCTGGTAGAACTGCATGAAGACCAGGTTCCAGATTTCCAGGAATCGTTCGCATTCACAGCCAGGTTTGCAGTCGGCTCTGCCGCAGCCGTGCTCAATGCCGCGATCATAGTAGATCTCAGAGTCGGGTCCACACGGGCCGGATGTGCCAGGAGGTCCCCACCAGTTATCTTCCAGACGTACAATCGCCTCATCGGGAAAACCGGCAATCTCGCTCCACAATTGAGGAGCTTCATCATCCTCTGGATGCACCGTTGGATACAGCCGGTCGGCAGGCAATTTGACGACTTGTGTCAGAAACTCCCAGGCAAATGTGATCGCATCGCGCTTAAAGTAATCGCCTACCGAGAAGTTGCCCAGCATCTCAAAGAAGGTCAACGTGCGTTCGTTACCTACCTTATCAATGTCGGTTGTGCGGAAGCATTTTTGTGCGGATGTGAGTCGTAGTGCTGGAGGAGTCTCACGTCCCAAAAAGTAAGGTATCATCTGCTGCATGCCAGCAGTTGTGAGCAGTACCGTGGGATCATTCCTCGGCACCAATGACGAGCTGGGCACTCTTAAATGGCCTTTACTGGCAAAGAAATCCAGGAAACGCTCGCGTATTTCAGTACTTGTAAGTTTCATTGTAGTGGACACGATGCCCTCCTCCAAATTTCGAGTCACTGGTTATTGCATATAAGAGACGATCAATCGACTCCTACACTGTATTCTACAGTATGATGAAGGGTGTAATGATACGATCTATGCCTGTTGGACGTTATATGATTATGTTCGAGGCGCGCTTCATTGCATCCCACGCGACACCGCATGTTTACACGCAGGGCTATTATATCAAAGGAGAGAGAGTACCGCAATGGCAAGAGGACAGATCGTATGCCAGTTGTAATCAAGGTTCCTCGCCGGACTCTGCTGGTGCTATGTGGACCTGCTGGCTCTGGCAAAAGCACCTTTGCCGCTCAAGGCTTTGGGGCAACCACCATTGTCTCATCTGACCATTGCCGTGCAATGATCTGCGATGATGAAGCCAATCAGCAGGTGAACCGTGACACATTTGATCTCTTCTACTATATCATCTCTAAGCGCCTGTTCCTGGGCCGCTTTACTGTTGCGGATAGCACTGCTCTACATGCAGAGGCGCGTCGTCAGCTAAGGGAGCTGTCGCGCAGATTTGGTTACCTGGGTTGTTTGCTCATCTTCAGTACCTCTGAGGCAACGTGTCTGGCACGTGATCAGGTACGAGAACGCAAAGTTGGCTCGCAGGTGATTGCTTATCACATGGGCTTATTACGGCAAGCATTACTTGATGCACCATCCGAAGGATGGGAGCAGGTGCATGTGTTGGGAGAGGATGATATGGATGCCACGATTGAAGTCGAACTGTAACATGCTCACTTAGCCATTCTGTATGCATCAAAAGCTGCTCCATTTGCGTTTATCCTAATCAGGGGTATGTGTAGGGCTGCGTTGTGTTTTTTCTGCTAGAACATACTAATGGGTGTGTAGGTGCGATGCGTATACTGTATGTGTAGGGTTGCCTTGTGTTTTTTCGCTAGAGGGTAAATAAAGCGCTATGAAACGTAGCCAGCGCAAACTCCAACGAAAATTAAAGAATCAGTATATGTTATATAGCGCCGTCACGGATCCCATGCTGCCAGGTATTACCACACCGATTCCATGCATTGATCTTCCTCAAGGCTCCTGGCCCCGTCGTACTGTGCGCGGAATTGCCAACCTCTTTGCCTTCATCATCAAGAAGGTCAATCAACTGCTTGCCTTGGGCCTGGCCGTCCTGCTGCTGTTACTCTTTACGCGCTTCGTCCTATACTTCTTTCACCTCACTGCCAGCCAGTTTTCTTACTGGGTGTTTCAACTCAGCACTCCCCTCGTTGCTCCATTCGAGAACCTGCTGCCCCCGCTTCCTTATAAGGGCTATACCATCGATGCTTCGACGCTGATCGCTATTCTTGGCTATGCACTTGGAGTGACGATTGTGCGACAGTTCTTTAAGCTGCTGGTCGCAAGCCCTACGTGATGCTTTCAATTTGGTACATTTGGGGATACTATAAGGATGATCCTAAAATCCTATAATAGTGAGAGGCTTTTTTATGTTGACTCGCGTTTTTTGGAAACGCCCAGATTTGAAATTTCCAGTTCCTTTCGATACTATCTTTTTTGACGTTGACGGTGTGCTGATCAAAACGATTGACTCGTTCCATGCTACCGATATTGCTGTGGCGGAGTATATTGTTGGCACGATACAAGGTCTGGATTGGGGACAGCGTGAAGGGAAGCCTTTGCTGACTCTCGATAATGTGGCAGTTTTTAAACAGGCGGGCGGCTATAACAATGATTGGGATATGTGCTACTTATTGGCTACGCTTTATACGGCGCGATTGCGTGAATGGAAGGGGACACCTCTGGCTGAACGCAGCATCGGGGAGTGGGCTGCGTTATCGCGTGCAGCCAATGTGCAGGGGCATGGAGGTATGGAATGGGTGAGAGAGGTGATGCCTGCAAGTGCGCAATTAGATTACGATATAATCGGGAATATTTACCACGAGTTCTACTGGGGCGCTGAAGAGTACAAGAAACGCTTTGGCGAGGCTCCACACTATCTGCCTGATTTCCCTGGTTTCGTTCATACCGAGGAGATGCTCTATCCCCCTGACCTGCCAAAGAGGTTGCGCGAAACAGGTATATCCAAGTTAGGGATGATTACCGGGCGTGTTGGCCCTGAGGTGGATAGTGCACTTGAACGTATGGAGGCGTACAGCGGAGAACGCTGGTGGGATGTTGTTATTTCCGCGGATATCTGTCCCAAACCTGATCCACGCGCCTTACGGCTGGCTATTGATGCTGTTGGAGCGAAGGGTGGCCTGTATATAGGCGATACGGCGGATGACCTTGATCTGGTTTTAAATTATGCAGCAGTGAGAAAAGAGGATGAGCCTGAGATACTTGCAGGGATGCTTGTGAGTATGGATGAGGTGTTGATGTATCAAGAGCGAGGGGCGGATTTTATTGTTGGGTTGGTGGTGGATGTTTTGGATTGTTTACCCAGGTAATCATCGCATTTCAGAAAGAGATGTAATCTCCACGCGCTCATCATCGTCCACTACTTGTGGAGTCTTCTCATCACTCAAATAATCAAGTACAGCTCCTGTAGCGTAGAGGATGAGGGAAAAGAAGAGGGTGAGTATTGCTATCAGAAACGTGGGAAGTAAGATGTTGACCAATTGGTTGAAGTTTAATCCAGTTCCTGGATCTCCAGGGTTGTTAGAAATGTTGCTGATAACAAAGAAGACGATGACAGTGAGGCCTAGCACTGCAATGGCCCATGCTCCCCGCTTGCACAACTTGCCAGCAAAACGCATGCGAGTGAGAGGTGTTGATGGAAACATGATGGGTTTTCTCCTGCTGGCTGAGTAATTCTTTTCTCTCGGGTTGCCAGATTATACACGCTCTTGTTCGAGAGTCGTCAAGGTTATGGAGGAAGCGCTAAATCATGATCCTCTTTTCTGCCCTTCCTCAATCAAACTCACCAAGTATTGCAACTTCTTAATCGTGTGTTCCGCGTTGCGTTTGTTGCGTTCGTAGCCGTCGGGTGCGAGTTGTTGGAACCACGCACGGATATCCTCCTCTGAGGTATCATACCATTTGGCGTCGGCTTGCAGGCGCAGGTAGACGCGCATTTGCGGGTCTTGCTTTTTGCGTATAGGAACCTTTTCTTCCTCATTGGCGCTCTCGCGTTCGTCGGCAGCTACGGCATCCGCTAGTTCCTGAGTGGGATGCAGTTCGCTATAGAGGGCGTCGATATCAGAGGCACGGAAAAATACGTCGCGCCCAACACCCCGGTGGGGTTTGATACGTCCATCGCGTACCCACGAATCGAGCATTACCCGGTCAATTCCCAGGCGGCGTGCTGCTTCACCTGCATCGACAAAGGCGAAACGCCCACTGCCCGGGCCTCCTGGCCTGTTTAACATCATCTTCGACTCCTAACGCTGTTGCAGGGTGATACCAAGGCCATCAGGATCATGAAACACAGCCAGGGGCGATCCGCCGGGTCGTTGTACCTGGGGTGGCTGGGAAAAATGTACGTCCTGCGCCTTCAAGGCTTCATAGACCGACTGTAAATCATCAACCATGAAACCAAGCTGAGCTTGTCCTGCCGGTGGCCTTCCAGCATACACAGGCTGCTTCTGGTCTCCTGGCGTCATATGTAATGCAATGGTGGTCGAGCCGGTATCAAACTCCGTCCAGCCGGGCGATGTAAATTTCAGCGGTAAGCCCAACACATCGCGATAAAAGGCTGTGGAGCGCTGCATATCGCTCACATAGACGATAAGGTAGTCAGGCTTCTGCAATTGTATCGACATGGGTGAATTGCTCCTTATTTGCTTCATAGAACATCAATAACGTACTCCCATAGCGCCGTTCATCGGTTTGCTTGAGGCGAGTGAGTGGCACGGCTGCCACGCCTGAACGCTCTTTCGGGTGAATCTGGATGATTACCAGCCCCCCTGCCGCTACCAGTGGCGAGCTATCGAGGAGTGCTAACGCACGTGCCGCCATCTCATGATACTGAGGTGGGGCCACGTAAATGATATCATACTCGCGCTGTGTGTTGTCCACTGATAGCTGAGCAGCGGCTTGCGCCTGCAAAAACTTGAATGCATCGGCATGAATTGTCTCTGCACGATCTGTCAGACCCGTGATGCGCAAGTTTTCACGTACCAGTTTGAGTACACTTGATCTCATCTCAATGAAGGTAGCGCTGGGCTGCGCCTCGACTCAGCGCCTCAATGCCCACACTTCCTGTCCCCGCGAAGAGGTCAAGAAAACGCGCATCTTCTACACGTACCGAGAGAATATCGAAGAGCGCGGTCTTCACACGATCAATGATAGGACGCGTCCCGCTCGTCTTAGGCGCCTTCAGTTTGCGACCTTTGGCCTCACCAGTCACTACGCGCATACGCGTCCTCCTCGGCAATCAGGGACAGCACAGCTTCCACTTCATCTACGAAAAGATCTTCTTTGGCCCAAGAGATGAGAGCCTCGACCTGGTCAACCTTTAATTTCTTTGGCGAAGGTGCTCCCCACGCGGCACGTATCAATTGATGCAGCTGTGTCTCACTGATCTGGGAGCTTGTCAGATTTTGTAGTACGGTCAAACGCCCTGGACTGGCAGTGGATGAACCTCGTACCTCTTTCAGTTCATCGAGCTTGATTCTCGCCATGACCTGTTGCTGCTCCGTATCATCATTTCCCTCGTCCAGATCTTGTAGCTCTAACTCGCCGTCATCCTCTTCATCAAATCGATAGGAATGCTGCGCATCCCGTACCATGCCACTCGAAATGGGAATGATGGGTATTTTAGAGGAGCCTGTTGAATTCGCAGGTGTAGAGGTGCGAGTGCTTGTCCCTTCTTGTGCCGTCTCTTTCACTTCCTGCGTACTCCCTTGCTGAGCAGCTGATGCTTGCGGACGCAAGGTATCCCCCGGCACATGGAACGTAATTTGGGGACTTGTCTGACTTGCGGGAGACTGTGTCGCCTCTTTGACTTCTTTTGCGCCTCGTTGGGGTGCCGTTTCGCGTCCTGAAGGCGCATTGGATTGTGCTCCTACGTTTGGACGTGCAGGCGCAGGGGATGACGGTGAGGGAGTCGCAGTAGCTCCATTGCCCTGGAATGCTCCCACACTTGGCCGCGTTGGTGCAGGTGTCGTAGGGGTCTGATTGAGAGCGCTTCCTGATGGCGTACTTCTTCCTTCTCGTGCGTTCCCTTGTGCCGCTGTGCCACCCTGATCTCTAGCTACCAGTGGTTGCAATTGCTTCAACGCATCGCGGTAATTTAGGCCATTAAGCGTCTTTACGTTCAACAATTCCATCGCCTGTTTGGGGTTCAAGCCCCAGGCTTCACGAATATAGTGCATGAATTGCGAGAGCTTGATGTTTCCACCGGCCTCCCCTGGCACGTTCGGCGAAAGCGGCATACTCGCTCCCACATTCGTATTTGGACGTGCTGGTGGTGGTGACGAGGATGGCTGCATACTATCACGAACCGCTGTCGGCGGAGTTGATGATGGAGACGTCCCAACACTGCTAGAACTAGTTGTAGGTGGTCGAGATGGTGAAGATGCTGAAGGTTGTAGCGGCGTGGAGATTGCTTGTGGAATTGCCTGTCCCTGTGGGCGTGCATTGCCTTGGAGCATCTGAGTGACGCGATTCTCAACATGCCGTGAAAGATGATCCATACCCGCCTCCGCTTCACGAATCAGTTGTTCGCGCATTTCCACGCTCGCGCCCAACGGCATAGGAATGCCCATCTCAATCGTGTGTGTCCTACCACCCGTCGTAAATTGCGTTGTATAGCGCAACCAGATGTAGGGATGCTCGCCTGCCCCTACCGCTGTATCTCTCGTATCACCCATAACTTTTCCCTTGCCTTCTCGAACTGCCAAAAAGTGATTCTGTAACGTGCGAACGTACGTACCTTATTATAGCACTCTGGACTATCTCACTAGCATCTTGCCAAATAAACCATTGTAGTGTATCGTTACAACATATATTTCGTAAAGTAGAATCTGTCATCCCTTCGCTTTACTCTTGTCATCCTGTAGGGGCAGTGCCTTGTGCCTGCCTTCGCGAAGGATCTGGGCCTTATCATATACACTGAGAAAGTTGGGCGAGACGCATGCTGAGCCAATTACCCACTCAACGACCGCCGGAACAGCCGGAGCCAGAAGCGAAAAAAGTTCTTTACACTCCGAAGAAGAAAAGAGCGAGTCAGAACCAACTTGCCCTGTTCATCAAGGCGATTTTTCGTCCTCTCTTCAAGGGCATCTACTACCTCTTCCGGGGCATTCGCAACCATAAACGAGTGGCTCTCCTGGCGATTCTCATTTTTGTAGCAGCGGCCATCATCGCGAATGGTGTCGTCACAAAAAGCTGGCCTTTTATCGGTGCTTCCGATCCTGTACAAAGTCTGACACAGCGTGATCAGCCAAGCGGCAATAATGTGAGAGGTTGGCTCTATGCACTGCGCGATGGCAATGCCAGCGTCATGACAGGCTATCAGCAGGGCTTGATTATGTCGACGCCGCCAGATGTCAACCAACTGATCGGTTCGTTTAGCCAACCAAAAGCAAACGTTGTCTGGAAGGATATCAGTGTTATGAGCGTGTACAGCGAGTCCGATACGACGCTCGATAGTTTTATCAAAGTGGATATTACCGTTCCTGGTCAGAGTGGACCTGCTGGGGGTATCTTAATCTGGCATTTCGTGACGCTTCCACAACAAGCGGGGCGTATTCTCTTCATTGACCTTGTATCTTCCCGCCAACTTCTACAATAACCACATGTAGGGGCGTGAGCAGTCCTGTCTAGGAACAGGCAATGAGCGCCCATCGCCGATGTATCGGCCAGTAAGGGATACACTGCTATGTCACAAAAAACAAAGAAACAACCCAGTGATCTAGATCGATCAATCAATCTGGGCATGGACCAGTTTGGGCGTTTCTTACGGCTACGTTGGATTTGGGTTCTCCTCGTGGGAATCATTCTGTGGTACATCATATTCCAGGCGCTTCCCTCAATTGGCAATCCATCGCCCGGGTCGATCCTGGCCTATGCCTTCCAGATCATGTTTGCCGTCCTCTTCGGCATTATGCAATTCGTCGCCATCTTCTGGTTTCTGGGCCGTCCGCGACTCTACTGGGTCATGCCCGGCGAGACAGGTGTCAGGTTTGAGGACTATAAGGGCAATCCAGAAGTGCTTGAGGCTGCACGACGCATCGTGCTGCTGCTGCAAGGCGTGGAAGAATTCCGCGAAATGGGCGGTCAACCTGTACGTGGCCTGCTGCTGACGGGTGATCCTGGAACTGGGAAGAGCTATCTCGCGCAATGTATGAGTACTGAAGCTGGCGTTCCTTTTGCCTACGCCAGCGCCGCCAGCTTCCGCGCTATGTTTATCGGCATGGATGTGCTGATGATCCGCAGACTATACACCAAAGCGCGTCGCCTGGCTCGTGAATATGGCGCTTGTGTGGTGTTCATGGACGAAATCGACGCCATCGGCGCATCGCGCTCACGTCAAGGGGGTGGCATGATGGGGCTTGGTGGAGGTATGTTTGGCGGCATGATGGGCACCGGCGGTCTCAACCAACTCCTGATGGAGATGGACCCACCCAATATCGAGACGGGCTGGTTCAAGAAAATTCTGCGCACCATTGGTATGTATCATAGCCGTGTCCAGTTGCAGCCGGTGCTGACCGTCGGCGCAACCAACGTCCCTGAGTCGCTTGATCCCGCCCTGCTGCGTCCGGGGCGCTTCGACCGCAAGTTAAATGTCGCTCCTCCAACCGACAAGTATCGCGGTGAAGTCATCGAGTACTACCTGAACAAGGTCAAGCACGATCCAAACATCTCGCTCGCCGCGCTGGTGCAGCGCATGGTCGAATATACCCCGGTTGCTATCAAGCACGTCGTCAACGAGGCGGTGATCATTGCCCACTTCGATGGCCGTGAAACGATTACCTATAAGGACCTGGTCGAGGCCCAGGATGTCCACGAGTTTGGCCTGCGCCAGCTCAGCGAACTCACGCCGATTGAACGCAGACGACTTGCCTATCACGAAGCTGGACATGCTGTCGCTTGTTATTACCTCATGGATCGCTACTTCCCGGCATTTGTGACCTTGCATCGCCATGGCGACCTGGAAGGTGCGGCAGCATTTGCCGCCTGGCGTCAAAAAGAAACCATCGTCACCCGCAGTAAAGAAGATATCCTTGCCCGTATCCAGGTAGCACTCGCCTCCCGCGCCGCCGAAGAACTCTTCCTCGATGTCAACTTGAGTGGTGTCACCGGCGACCTCCAGAGCGCAACCGCCAATGCCGCCATGTATGTCGGTGCCTATGGCATGGATGGCACACTCACATCGGGACTCGCCCTCGGTGGCATGGAGAAAGTGCCAAAGGCCGGTGACCGCATAGAAGCCGTGCTTCAGTCGCAATTCAAGGCCGTCAAACGTCTCTTCCGCGAACATAGCGAAGCCGTGATGGCCGTCGCCGAAGCCTTGATCGAAAAGGACGAGTTGGTAGCCGACGAAATCAAGCAATTAATCGACGAGGCCGACGCCAAACGCGTTGCTACCAAGGTCTTCTCCGAGTTCGAGGCGCTCCTCGGCAACGGGAATGGCCATGGCCATAGCAACGGGAAGAACGGCAACGGCCATCTACTCATCGGGAGCGCTGGTAGCACGAGTAGTTCTAGCACGAGCGGGGACAATGGTGGTACGAACAGTAGTAGCAACTATGGAACTCCTCTTCCAGGCCAGATTGACTCAACAACTTCATTCCATTCGGAGAGTGGAACCGGTACCAACAGTATGCCGCTCTCTCCACACGATGATGACCGACTATTCTTTATGGGAGGGTAAGCCCGCGTAGTACTGTCATCCCTTCGCTACCGCTCACATCTGGGACGCCGAGCGGTAGCGAAGGGATGACAATTGTAAGGGCGTAGTGATGAGTTTGTGGAATGTAGGGGCGCAATCCATTGCAGCCTCCCAAGAAGATACAATAGCAGATACTTCAACGCCAGCACGCAACCCTCGTTGGCAAACTCTCCTTTTCTGGGGAGCAATAGTTGTACTTTTCGCCATCGCAGTAGGCATGCGCCTGTATCATCTCGACCTTCCCTTCGACCGCGATACCTATGACGAGGGCGTCTACTGGCAATCCTTGCGCGCCATGAGCGCCGGGCATCCTCTCTATTCCGACATCTTTTACTCGCAGCCCCCGTTCTTCTTGCTCTCAACCTTCCCAACCTACGTCCTCTTCGGCAGCACACTCGAGTCCGCGCGCCTTGGCATCGCCTTGGTTTCCCTCCTTGGCATCGTCGGCGCATCTCTACTCGGCAAAGCCTTGAGCGGACGCCTTGGTGCCATTGCAGCCCTCCTGCTCGTAGTCGTGAACCCACCCTACCTGGCCCAATCGCAAACCATCCAGGCAGAGGCATCATGCGTCGCATTTGCTCTGCTAGCGGTTGGACTAGGCTATCTCTGGTGGGAGCATCCAGAAGGATGGCGAGGGATGATCCTGGCGGGGCTTGCTGGCATAGCATGCTCTTTGAGCATCCTCTGCAAATTATTTGGTATCGCCGCACTGGCCCCACTTGTCCTCTTGATGCTAGCGCGTCTCTGGCTTATCTGGAGACGGCCACCAGATGCAACCCGCATTGCCAGCATCCTGGGTATCATTGTTGGTATAGCAGCCAGCATCCTCACAGCATTGCTGGCAATGCTTCCCTTCTTCGGCTCGCTCAATGCCCTGCTGCAAAGCGTCATTTTCTATCATACTGATGCTGGAACAGTTGCAGGTAGTACCCAGCAAGGGAATATCAGTATCATTGAGCATGCCCTGTACTCTGTTTTCACCCTCGCTGCACTCTATGGCACCCTCGCCGCGTTTCTGCGCCGGGACTGGCGCGTCCTGCCATTGCTCGTCTGGTTGCTTGTAACAATCTTCTTACTCTGGCGTCAGGTTCCGCTCTTTGGACATCATCTTGTCATACTGAGTGCTCCACTTATTGCATTAGCGGTGATGGGCATAGGAAGCATGCCCACCACATGGAAAGCCTTCTCGTCTGCTCGAGCAAGGTATACAACCTGGCTTCCCCTTTGTGCCATCCTGCTCATCATCGTCACAACTGTGCTCGCTTTGCGCCAGGACCGCCAATATTACCGCATTGCAGAGGCCAATAGCCAGCACGGAGTACCTCAGCAGGAAGCTGGCCAGCAAGCGCTACGTGCAGCGGCAGACCTTCGACAGGCTATTGCGCCTGATCAACTGGTAGTAACCGACGCGCAATTCGTAGCCGCCCTGGCAGATCGCAGCACCCCACCATCACTGGTAGACACCTCAGCAGTGCGTATAAGCTCAGGCCACCTCACACTCTCGCAACTCATCAACACAGCCTCGGATCCACAGGTACATGCCATCCTCTTCTTTACCGGCAGACTCCAATCGTCACATCTCGCCCCCTTCCACGCCTGGGTCGCCCATCACTTCCACCTCTTGCACAACTACGGTGATGGCAGAGAGCTGTGGGTCAGGTGAGGTAAAATAGAAGAGAGAGAATCACCCTGTATAATACAGGGCACATCAAATACAAGGAGAACACAATGCAGAAAAAGAAAACCTTTAGCACTATGGAAATCGTCCTCTTAATCTACCTCCTCGGTTCACTCATCTTCTCGTTTTGGCGCGCACGCCGACAGGAAGACAAAAGATAATCAAAAGGGCGCGATCAACCGCGTCCCCACAATCTGATTAGAGGACGCGATCAAACTGCCCTACGAGAAAACCTCGAAAGACGGAACAAGCTGGTAGAATTGGTCTATCTGTACTGTACAGAGTGAAGTTTTCCTTCACCGACCGTTATACTAAAAAGCAGGACAAAACCAGCTCTTTTTTCCGTATTTGCTACTGATGAGGATAACATACATAGAAACAACGGCACCTCAAGTGACAGGTGGTGGAAGGGATGACGGAAAAAAGGAGAGTGCCCAGAAAGAGGTTATCCAAGAATCAGAGCGTTAGGAAGCAGGTATACTAGGTGAAGCGTCAATTTATACACCCTCAAATTGATAAAGGTTATCAGCAAGAACAAATATCCTTATCTTCTGAAAAGCCATCAGCAGGGCCCGTGACCACGTCTGAACAACCCCAGAGGGGGTCGTCTCCACCCACTTTCATACCCCATCGCCCTATTACCAATGGACTGGCATCGAATTGGCATCCAAATGAGCCAGCATCTCTACCGTTTGTCTGGAACCCGGCTCCTGTCTCTTTAGCAGACCAGGAAACAATTGAACAACAAGTGATCCAGCAACCAAACAACTCGGCGGGCACGCAACATCCCACCCCAACACCAGATCTTTGGTCGGGTCAGGTATCACCACATTCGTCGGCAATCACCCCACTTGCAGCAGTCTATCCAGGCCCACAAACCTTCGCCTCCTCGCAGACCGCCATGCCTATCAGGCAATCAAATACACTGCTGCCAATCAATGCATATACTTCGCAAACACTACCGCCGCCTCAGCGCAGCGAAGCGGAGCGCGTACCAATTCTTCCTCCGTGGTCGAGGCAATTCTCACCCTCCATGCCACCGCTGCTTCAAGCAGGTCAGGGCGGAGGCCAGCCGCCTTTTATCCAACCGCCACCAGGCGAAGGCTGGAATCGCAAACCAAAAAGAAAAGGCGCATTCCCATCTGGGCAAAGGTCGTCTTATTTAGTTTACTCTTCCTGGTTGTTGGAATTGGCGGCGTCGCGGGCTACTACTGGTTTTTCTTGTTGTCTCCCCACGTCGGTCATATTGTAGATCAGCAGATACCACGTGACAAAGGAGATGAAGACCCAAATGCAACACGCAATGGCACCGATATTTTAAGTGGCGGACGCATCAACATCCTCCTACTCGGCAGTGATACCGACGAAAAATTTCAAGGGAACTATATCGCTCAGACAGATATCGTCGTCACCATCGACCCTGCAACCAAGAGCGTTGGCATGCTCTCGATCCCGCGTGACTTCTATATCAACGTGCCTGGCTATGGCATGCATAAGCTGGACGAAGCCTATGGGCTTGGAGGAGTTGCGCTCAGCCGCCTCACCATCTTCCAGGATTTCGGCATTCCCATCAACTACTACGCCTGGGTGGGACTCGATGGATTTGTAAAAGTCATCGACACCGTCGGTGGCATCGATATCGACGTCATCCATCCGATTACCGATGATAACTATCCAGACGACGTTGGTAATCATACCGGTGATATTTATGCCTTGAAACGCCTGTACCTGACGCCTGGACCACAACACCTATCGGGGCAAACAGCCCTTGAGTACGTCCGTTCGCGGCATGCCGATCTTGTCGGAGACTTTGGCCGCTCGGCTCGCCAGCAAGAAGTGCTGGGCCAACTCAAAAATAAGTTGAACAACCCGGACATCATTGGCAAATTGCCAGCACTAGCCAGTGACCTGGATGGATACGTCAAAACGGATATGCAGTTAGGCGACGTGTTTAAACTCCTGAACTTTGCGCGCGGGCTCGACCAAAATAAAATTAACCGCGTCATCCTGGAGCCACCATATTCGGCAACCGGAAATGTCGGTACAGAGTCGGTCGTTTTCCCCAATTGTGCGAAAATTGTACCGACGATTGCACAAATGTTTGCCCTGGGTGGCAACGCTAAGTGTAACATTCAAACCGATACGGCGACGACTTCTACCGGTTCATCGCCACTTGCATCCAAGTCCCAATCCACGTCTCCATTATCAACTGCAATGCAGACATTACCAACAGATGCAGGACAATCGGTGAGTCAGGTGGCGACAACTAGCGTCACTAGTCTGAATGGGAATGTTGGGGATTTGCTCGGTTTCCATAGCTTGCTCGACTTGCTATTTCTAACCGTCTTTGACTCACCAAGTGCTTTGCAGGTATGATAGTAGTATGGTATTAGGGAAAAGCATGATTACTCACTATAAAATATTGTCAAACTCACGCCAGTTAGCAGGAAAGTCACTTGTTGGAACTCTGCTCACTCTCGTGCTCCTGGCATTTAGCGTACAAGGCTGCCTTGGTGGTAATAGTAGCAGCAACACCCCAAGTACAAAAGCCATTACAACGAATGCCAATGGTCAGCAGGTAGGAGTCAACCAGAATCAGAACCTCTTCAAAGGCAAGATTTATTTTACGATAGATGGTCATCTCTGGGTCTATAATGGTAGTGGCACAACGCGCCAGTTGACAACTGCTTTAAATTTGCACAATCCCGCCGTCTCTCCTGACGGGAAGTGGATAGCCATGAGCAGCGGGTACAAGGACTACTCGGATATTGTCTATATGTCAACGAGCGGTGGGCCTATCCATACGCTGCTCACCGGAACGGGAAAATTTTATAACGACGGTCCGAGCATCATTAAAAACACCTATTACTGGTTGGTGGAACCGACGTGGTCGGCAGACGGTTCTCATCTGCTTTTCTTGAGCGATCTACAGAAAGAAGATTGGTATAGCCTGGGTGGCTTATTTGGGAATGCGCCTTTCCTGGACTTGCAGGTGTTTTCGGTGCCGTTTGCTCACCCGGATTTACAGGCATCGCGGGTGATAGCATACGCCAGTTTTGGTGATGGAGGCGACCAGGACCCGGCATATCGGCCAGGAAGTCCAAATGAAATCATCTATACGCACTATGCATATGATCCTACAGGCACAAACCAGGTAATTCAGGTCTTTCTTGAGGATGCAACCGCTATTCCCAACCATCCAGGAACATATACGCCGACGAAAGACGCGGGCGTGCCACTCACACCTCCTACTATGCAGAATATTGAACCTGCCTTTTCACCGGATGGAAATGCAATTGCTTACATTCGGCGTGAGTCCTCTAATCAGATGGGCTTGTACATCATGTCGGTACCAAATGGGGTAACAGCGAATCCCAACGATCCTGCTACTCAACAGAAAGCCCTGGATCCCTACAAAAAATCTTCGCACATTTTGAGCGGACAATTTATCAGCCAACCCGTCTGGTCGCCAGATGGGAAGCAGATTGCATATCTGTCCTATAACAATAATGACTTTGATATCTGGCTAGCGAATATCAGCGTCGATCCGAAGACTGGCGCGTACGTCATGCAAGGCAACCCGGTACAATTGACTACAGGTGGGATTGACGGAAACTCCCGTCCCTTCTGGACGACATAACCCATTAATGGTATACTTGCCTTACTTAAATGAAGGGTGCCATGGGTTATACCCCTAAGAGGAAAGAGCTTGAGCCAGTTTGAAGGTACGCTGATTAATGGACGGTACGAGATTCGTGAACATATTGCCACCGGTGGCATGGCCAGTGTCTTCAAAACCTGGGATCACCGGGTAGAGCGGATCGTCGCCATTAAGGTCCTACGCTCGCTCGACAAGAATGACTTGCGAGCCGTCGAGCGCTTTCGACGTGAAGCACGTGCCGCAGCGAAACTTGCCCACCCAAATGCCGTCACCATCTATGACTTTGTTGAGGAAATGGGCCAGTATTTTCTTGTCATGGAGTATATCAACGGCCCAACCTTGAAGCAGTTGATTGGGCAACGTCGCCAGCTCCATCCACGTGAAACGTTGGAGATTGCCGCGCAGGTGTGTGCGGTCTTGCAGGTGGCACATGCACAGGGCTTTATTCATCGTGACATCAAGCCACAGAATATTATGCTCGTTGCCAATAGCGCATCGGCGGGAGGAGGTATACTAGTCAAGCTCACGGACTTTGGTATTGTGCGCGTAGCTGAGGAGGCGGGTCTTACCAACAGCGGCATCGTGCTTGGCACAGCCGATTATCTTTCTCCTGAACAGGCCCGAGGCGAGAAACTCACAGCCTCTTCTGATCTCTATTCGTTGGGTGTCGTGATGTTTGAAATGCTCACCGGTCGGCCACCTTTTGTCGGTCCCACCGCGGTTTCGATTGCGATGCAACATGCCTCAGCGGACCCACCCTCTATGCGCCAGTACAATGCCAACATCCCGGCTGGCGTCGAAAAGATCGTCATGCGTGCTTTGGAAAAAGAACCCGAAGACCGCTTTCACTCGGCACAAGAAATGCAACAGGCGTTACGCTACTGCATGAAAGAGCTATACGGACGAAGGAAGACTACCTCTCAGCAAGCCTGAGTGCTCCGCAGAAGTCCCCCAGACTGCGAAGCGCCGTAGACTTGCTGGATAAAGGGAAAACGAGTTATGCAACGCACACAGATTAACACAAATCAGGCTCCAGCAGCGATTGGTCCATACAGCCAGGCTATTCGCGTCGGCCAGTTCATCCATACCTCCGGCCAAGTCTCTCTTGACCCCGCGAGTGGAGAAATCGTCGGTGAAGATGTTTCGGCACAAACGCATCAGGTCCTGCGAAATCTGCAAGCAGTACTGACTAGTGCTGGCGCTTCACTTTCTAGTGTCGTAAAAACGACAGTCTTTCTCACACGCATGAGTGATTTCCAGGCAATGAACGCGGTCTATGCCACGTATTTTCAGGGTGGTGGAGGCCCTCTGCCCGCCCGTTCAACCGTCGCGGTCGCCGAATTGCCGCGCAAGGCACTGGTTGAAATTGAATGCGTAGCTCTCGTTGAAGCATAGTTAAGGGAGGGAGATGCAGCAGTGAACACAACGACCATAGCAAATATTTGGCGTACGGCACTCGAACGACTGGAAACATCCCCCATTGATGCAGTGTGTAAGGCTTGGCTCCAATCCGCCCATCTAACAAATGCTCAGAATATTGGGGCAGACGATATCGATGCCGCCTCTCTGAACTCGCCAGAGGAAGCCCTCTATTTCACCCTTCAAGTTCCTAGCACACTGGCCCGCGATGTGATCATCACACGCTGGCGACGTTCCATTGAAGATGCCTTAGCCGATGTCACCGGTCAGCCGGTTGCCATCGTTGTTACGAATGGCTTCGAGGAAGGCCCTACCCATAGGGATGCTTTCAACGGCAGAGATGCGAATGGGCTAAGCGCATCATCGACAAATTACGCCTATTATGACATGCCGGCAAAACCTGGTATGCAGCACGATATGCACGAATTCCAATACGGAGGAGCGAATCCCTCTGACCCGTTCGAGGAATGGGATAACGAGCAGCGTGCCAACATTCTGATGCATAACCGTCTTAATCCCCGCTATACATTCGATGCCTTTATCGTTGGCAACAGTAACCGCCTGGCACATGCAGCTTCTCTTGCCGTAGCCGAAGCGCCGGGTGAGTCATATAATCCGCTCTTTCTCTATGGAGGCGTGGGACTCGGCAAAACCCACCTGCTGCACGCCATTGGCCATCAGGGCGTACACACAGGACTTGCTGTGCTCTATGTTTCATCTGAACAATTTACCAATGAAATCATCAACGCTATTCGTTACCGCACGACCGAGGAATTTCGCGCCAAGTACCGCTCCGTCGATATCCTGCTGGTTGACGACATTCAATTCATTGCCGGTAAAGAGTCTACCGAAGAAGAGTTTTTTCACACCTTTAATAGTCTCTATGAGATGAGCAAACAGATTGTGATCTGTAGCGATCGCCCACCCAAGGCGATTGTGAGCCTGGAAGAGCGCCTGCGCTCCCGCTTCGAATGGGGATTGATTGCCGATATTCAACCCCCAGACCTGGAGACGCGCATGGCGATTTTGCGTGTCAAAGCCGACCTACTGCACTATCGCGTCCCAGATGACGTTATCGCCTATATCGCCGGTCGTGTTCAGACGAACATCCGTGAGCTGGAGGGCTGCCTGAATCGCTTGATGGCCTATCAACAGTTGCACCACACCGAACTGACTATGGATGTAGCCCGCGCCGCAATGTCATCACTCGGCAACGATAATCGCGATTCGCACCTGAGTATCAAGCAGATCGCGCAGGCAGTGGCGGAATTCTACCACATTTCGCTCGATGCTATGTGCGGCAAGCAACGTGACAAGCACATCGTCATGCCCCGCCAGATCGCTATGTACCTCATGCGCCAGGAGACTCAGGTATCCCTGCTGGAAATCGGTCAACTCTTTGGCGGACGCGATCATAGCACCGTACTGCATGCCTGTGAGAAGATCGATCGGGCCGTCAATATCAACCCATCATTGCGCCGCGAAATTATCGCCATTCGTGAGCAATTAGCACGAGAATAAGGTTTGTAATGTTACCCTACACAACCTACTTGATTGATTTAGACGGCGTAATTTATCGCGGAAATGAATTATTACCCGGCGCAAAAGAGTTTGTTACCTGGCTAGACGCAAACCAGAAGAAATACATTTTTCTAACCAACAACTCATTTGCTACCGGAGAGCAAATTCTAGCAAAGCTTGCCCACCTCGGCATTACTACAGATGAAGCTCACTTGCTCACTGCCGGGCAAGCTGCTGTCCAGAATATTGCGCGTCGCTTCCCCAAGGGCATTGTCTATGTCGTAGGTGAGCAGCCCTTGATGGGATTAGTAACAGCCCAGGGAATGAAAGTGGCGAGTGTAGATGAGCAGGTTGCCGACGCGGTGCTGGTAGGTCTCGACCGCACCTTCGATTTCGCCAAGTTGACAAGTGCCATTCGTGCCGTACGTTCGGGCGCGTTCTTTATCACCATCAACCGCGACCCTTTGTTGCCGGTGGCAGGCGGCTTTTTGCCAGGTTGTGGTACCTTAGCTGCGGCCATCGAAGCTGGTAGTGCCATCACCCCAGAGGTCGTTGGTAAGCCCGAACCGGTGCTGCTCCAGGAAGCCATGCATAAGCTGGGTAGCCAACCCGACGAGACTGTGATGATCGGCGACAGTCTGACCGTCGATATCCTTGGAGGCCACAACGCTGGGACGCATACATTGCTAGTCTTGTCGGGCAACAGTTCACGTGAAGATCTGGAAAAATCCTCGCTGAAACCCGATCATGTCTATGAAGATTTGGCAGCGTTGATGGAGGAGATGGTGAAAAGTGTGGGGTAATGTAGGAGAACAGAAATACCCAGGTTTGTTGGGTAAATAAAACCTGGGTATTTCTATGAGCCGCTCATTGCTCGCCCAGGTTTCCCAGTTCTGTCAAAATCTCGTTCGTCGTCCTTCGCAACCTCTTATTCGCCTCCTCCAAATCAATAACTGATTTGACGAAGCCATTGTACTCGCGCCTGAACAGCCAGAACATAATTGCAAGCGTTGCGATCCACCAGATCGCTTCAACCACCAGCGTAACCGGGAATGGAACGTTTCGGCCAGGCGGAGTGAGGAAGAAGAGCGATTGCACAATAATCCAGCCAACCAGGGCAATGAACTGGACCGATAGAAACCATTGAACTCTGTGGGCGCGATCTCTCAAAGTTGGTGTTGCCATCGATGCCATCGATGAATGTCCTCCTTCTTCTAACTGCAAACCTCTCGTTACATCGTGGAGAGTGGATCTCCCAACAATATATATACACTCTTGAAAGAGAATAAACAAGAGGTGTGATTCTCAATGGATATGTTACAATATGCTTAACGCTTGTTCATGATTGAAAAGTAGCGGAGAAAGAACCATGAAGACCCTGCACTTTGAAACTGTACTCGCGCCGTAATGTGAAAGAATATTGGGTTGTGAATTGGCAAGGGTGAACCGTTGAGATCTATGGAAGAGAAGACGCGGTGCAAACGCTTGGAAGGACGCTTGAGGAAAGTGATGTGCTACAATCTCCACTTTTGCCAGGATTTAGTTGCAAAGTAAGTCAACTTTTTAGTAGTCTCTAAGGTAAAAAGACACCCAGGCTGTTATGTTATCTGGCATAACCTGGATGTCTTTTTTCCTCCGCTGCTAAGGCCATTTACATTCACAGGCAAGAGCGAACGCTAACCCCTACTCCCACGTCCCAATCTTCACATACCCCTTCAGCAAATCCCTCGCAATAATGAAATGCTGAATCTCGTCCGTACCCTCGTAGATTCTCGTCACCCTCAAATCGCGGTACCAGCGTTCGATAGGCATCTCGCGGGTGTAGCCCATGCCGCCGTGGATTTGCATCACACGGTCGACAACACGGTTAGCCATGTTCGAGCCGTAAAGCTTGGCTATGCTCGCTTCGTGGCGGTTATCCTGACCCTGATCCACTTTCCAGGCGGCGTGCAGCGCTAACCATTTGGTTGCCTGGATTTCTACAGCGGAGTCGGCGATCATCCATTGGATGGCCTGGCGATCGGCAATCGGCTGACCGAAGGTGACGCGTTGCTTGGAATAATCTACCGCCATTTGGAGCAGGCGCTCAGCGGTGCCGACGCAGCGCGAGGCAATCACCCACCGTCCCTGGCCAATCCATTGCATGCCGAGGGAGAAGCCCATTCCTACCTCACCTAGGATATGGTCTTCGGGCACACGCACGTTTTCAAAGAAAAGTTCAGCAGGCGACCAGCCGCCCATTGTGGGTACCGGGCGTGATGTCCAGCCCATCGAGCGGTCTACCAGGAAGCACGTTACGCCCCCATTCTGCGGTGGTTTGCTGCGGTCGGTGACTGCGAATACCATCGCGAAGTCGGCTTCGTTGCCGCCCGTAATAAATACCTTCTGCCCATTGATGACCCAGTGATTGCCATCTTTGACTGCGCTTGTACGAATAGCAGAGGGGTCGGAACCCGCGCCTGGCTCAGTGAGTGCAAAGCAAGATTTTCTCGTTCCTTCGATAGTCGGCACGAGATACTCGGCCTTCTGCCATTCGTTGCCATGATACAAGATATTGTCGGCATTGCCGCCAAAGGTGAAGGGCACGAGGGTTTTCCCCAGTTCCATCGAGATCAGAGCTGTCATTACTGCTCCCAGGTTTGCTCCGCCGTATTCCTCTGGCGTGTTGATGCCCCAGAAGCCCATCTCCTTGGCCTTTGCCTGTAGTGACTCGTACAATCCTGGCTCAACGCCTGTCAAATATTTCCCTTCGTTTTGCAATACCTCGTTTTCGAGGGGCATCAGTTCACGCTCTACAAAACGCCGTACAGTCTGCTGAATCATCTTCTGTTCATCTGTGAGGGAGAAATCCAAGGCAACCTCCTTTGGCGGTACGTTTTGTTTGATATGCTGGTTGAGGACGATCAATACAATATATCAATTGTAGCACAGTTGACCGCCATATATGAATTAACTTACCCGTTTGTAGGCGCGATTAGCCCAGCAGAGGTAATCTTCTTGCTTGCTCGGTCCTTTTTGAAAGGTGAGTCCAAGAGGCTGTAGACCCGGACTCAACGTGACAGAAAATCGCGTTTCGTCTCTTCTCACTACGGGAAACGGTTGTCCTTCATCTCCAAATTGTATCATCAACTTGTCTTCTTTACTGAACAATGTAATGTCATTTGCTTCTGTCGCATGAATATCAGGAGAAGCATAACACCCGATGAAAGTCGCTCGTTCTTTCTCTGTTAGGGGAAGTTCCGAAGATAATGGAGTAGGAGATATGCTTCTGGGAGAAAGCACCTGTTCAATCGCTGTTTCGAGGGTCTTCTTCAAGAGGACATTGGCTTGATTGGCCAATTCAATCACGGCAAAACGTTGTTCTGGGAACATCTGGAGGTAACTACAAAATCCTCTTCTTCCTCCACTATGATCGAGCGAGCGCATGCCATGGTATTCCCCAACATATAGACCATATCCATAATATCGACTTTCGACTTCATCCAGTGGCTTTGCATGCGGTTGAGAAAGTGCGGAAATCACCTCGGGATAGAGTACCTGTTCTCCATCAATCCTACCGTCATTCATAAAGGCAATACAGAAACGTGCAAGCTCAATCACGTTTGAAAAGAGGAAACCGGCAGGCCAACGCGTGGCATTATCATCATAAGGTCGTACCACACTCCAGATTTGAGACTCATTCGCGATATGGCCTTGGGAGAAGGGATAAGTCATTGCCATGCTTGAAGAAAAGGTACTGCGTTCCATCTTCAATGGTTTGAGTACACGCTCCGCTACAACCTGGGCATACGATTTCTTGCCTAATGCTTCGATGACGACTCCGGCAACTGCATAGCCAAGTCCCGAATAAGAAAATATGTTCCCTGGCTCGGTAAAAAAATACCTGTGATCGTAGCCACGCACAGCCTCTCCTAGCGCACTTTCATCATGAGGACCATAATCACTATCATCGTCTTTCAAACTGGCTGTGTGGCAGAGTAATTGGTGGGTCGTCAGCGATGCAAGTTGTAGAGGGAGGTCAGGCACAAAATCACCAATTGGGTCATGAACGTTGAGATGCTGTTCCCGCATCAGGCTTATCAATGTGTAGGCAGTAATCATCTTTGTCAACGAACCGATGCGGAAAAGCATATCGAGAGTAACAGGAGCGCCAGTTTCGCTATTTGCCATACCAAAGCCTTTAGCGAAGATTAGTTCATCTTCATAAACAACCGCTATCGCAGCTCCCGGTGCCTTCACAGATTGGAGTTCTTGATCTGCTACTTGCTCTAGCGTTTTGACTTTCTCTCTGACATCCATTATTTCAAATAGACCTTTTCTCATTGTTCGTGCTGAAATGGCGTGGCACGCGAGGTGGCAAAGCAAAAAATAAAGCAAGTATGAGGTTACAGATAATGCTGGCTGGCGTATTGATCCAGGCCAATCCAAAGGCAATGAGGTAGATAAGCGGACCAAATAAATACTGCCCGCTAATAGCCGCAACGGCGCGTGTATCTACGTCTTTACCTAAGAGTCGATTGTGGTAACTGGCATAGCGCCAGAGGAGATTAAAGCAGATGGCGAGGATTACACTCGTTCCGCTGTATATAGCTGCGGCAACGTGCTGATGCGGATCAGCAGCATACTGTTGCGCAACTAAAGCAGTGGGAAAGGGAATAAAGACGATCACTAGCAAGAGTAGGAGGTTGAGCAAAAACAGGACAGTGTTCGTGCGCTTGATATAGTTAAAAAGCCTGTGATGATTGATCCACATGATGCCGATTGTGGCAAAGCTGGCTACAAAGGCAAGCAGCGTCGACCATTGATTTAGTAATGCAGACCAGAAATGGTGATCGTCCAGAGCATTATCTGGAGGCAACTTGAGATTTAAAACGAGCAGCGTAATTGCGACGGCGAGTACTCCATCACTAAAGGCTTCCAGGCGTCCAGTTTCTTTTTCTTCCATACGTTTGTTCTCCATTCCTCATACTGTACAGGTATTAGTGTACACACTAGATGAGGAGATGACAACGTTAGTATGGACAGGACGCACCTGTAGAGATATGCAGGTACTTCCTAAACCTGCTCATTCGCAATAACTACCTCCTCCTGTTCATCTTGTTTACTGTGTAAAACAGGCCCCGAAACAAGGCCTCTTGATTCAGAAATGCGCACCAGTATACCGCCTATCAGAACACATAGGCCATAAGAGGCACCTATGGCGAAGAGGGGCAGGCGGAAGTTGATCGCATAGAGCAGGCTGAAGCCGTTTGCGGCAGCAAAACCGCCGATGAGCCCAGCTGCGGTATACATGCCCTGTATTCTGGCTCTTGCGTCGATGGGTGAGGAACTGGCAACGTGCGCATCAACGGCTGGTTGTATGAAGGAATAGATGGCACCATGAAGGATGAAAAATCCGATAATGACAATGGCTGCGTTCGCCAAGCCATAGATAATAAAAAGTGGTACCTGAGCCAGGCCGAAGATCAGAATCAGCATTGAGCGGCGTTTGCGATCGGCAATACGTCCACCGATTGGGGCCATGATGATGTTAGGGATGGCCCAGGCTACGTAAGAGAAGCCAATTACAGCTACCGATGCACCCAAGTGGTCATGCATCCAGAGTGGCATCAGGGCAATGTCGAAGCCGATATAGAGATAGTCGCCAAATGCCAGGATATATGCTCCCACAAGGGGAAGGGTGAATAGCCTTCGCAGCGGTATAGCCTTGATAGGCTCTTCATTCGTTCGGTTGCTTCGGCCTTTCACGCGTATCATTGTAATGACAAGGACCATGCCGAGCAGACGGAAAAGCACGGCTCCGATGAATGCACTGGCATAACCGGTCGTAGCTAATAACCCGCCAATCGCAGGACCTAACAGGAAACCGGTGTTGAAGAATGCGCTGAAAATGCCATATGCCTCACCCCGTCTTTCTACCGGTACGCTATCTGCAATTAAGGCACGGGCCGATGGCACGACTGCCGCGCCTGCTATGCCTTCCGCGAAACGTAAGACCACAAATAGGATTGGATCGGTAATGAACAAATAGGTCAGCGAAAGCCCTGCCTGTACGAAGAGGCTGACCATCATGATCGGTTTGCGTCCCCAACGGTCGGCCAGCCAACCACTTGGATATTGGAACATGAAGTTGGAGACGAGGTAGGCTGATGCCATAGCGCCAATGATAGCTAGCGATGCACCACGCGATTCGGCATATAGTATCCGCACAGGGACGACCATGCCAATACCTGTATAGGCGGCGCATACAGCTATAGAGACTGCTAGTAGTGATCGATTTCGCAGCATCAAACCTCCCAAAAACAAAAAAGCCTTGTAGCAACAGAACAATACGTTGATTATATTCTCCTTTGCCTGATCAGCGCAAGGTAAGTTTTGTTGTGATATACTGACCATGTTTCCCAATTACACATCCATGCCTGTTCAGAAAGGAACATTACCAATACAATGAGCGATCAGCAAGTAATAGAAAATTTGCCACCCAATTATTTCTATCATCGAATGCCCAATGGTATCGAGATGGTTGGTCAATACATGCCAAGCCTCAGTTCGATCACTTTTGGTTTTCAATTGAATGCAGCCGTAATCAACGAGCCAGAGGACAAACTGGGCCTCTCGCACCTCTTTGAATATATGCTCTTCCAGGGCACAAAGCAGAAGGATGCGCGTGCCTTGAATGAGGCATTTGAGTCTCTGGGTGCACGCAAAGGTGCCAGTACAGGGTTGGAGACTGCGCAAGTCTGGGCTCAAATCGTGAACACCAAGTTTGACGCGACGCTTCAATTAATCAATGAACTCCTGCTGACATCCACCTTCCCGAAGGATGAACTGGAGCAGATGCGCAACATCATTCTACAGGAGATTCGCCGTCGAGATGATGAGCCAATGAGCCGTATCTTTGACCTTGTACGCGCCGACTTCTATCGCGGTACCTCTCTTGGACGACAGGTACTTGGCACGCCTGAGAGTGTGAACGGTCTGCAACAGCAGGATTTACGAGACTTCTGGAAGGCACGCTATCAGCCCAATAACACACTATTCTCGATAGCAGGAAAGTTCGACTGGGATCACGTCGTTGAGCAAATGGAGGCGTTGTTTGCCAATTGGAGCGGAACCGCTGCCCCTTCGCCGGAACAAGTACCTCATCCCACCAGTAGTGTCTCACTGGAGCATCAAGAGGGCAAGCAAGAGCACCTCGGCCTAATGTTCCCATTCCCCAATTATACCGATCCCGATTACTATGCCGCGATGCTAATAAGCGAGGTCTTGGGCGGAAATATGGCCTCGCGCCTGTTTGTTGAGGTGCGCGAGAAGCGCGGCCTCGTCTACGGTATCTCTGCCGGACTTGCAAGTAATAAGCATATTGGTGCGATGCGCATCTATGCAGGCACAACACCAGTGCAAGGTCGCGAATGCTTGCAGGTTATCGTGAATGAACTACGCAAGTTAGAGCAGGAAGGTATTACTGAAGATGAAATGGCTCGCGCCAAGGTACAGTTGAAGAGTGAAAATGTGATGCGCAGCGAAGGTTCCGGTGCACGCATGGGTGCGCTCGCTCGCTCCTGGTGGTATGAACGCAAGCTACGCACCATTCAAGAGGTCAAAGAGGCTATCGATGCCGTCACGCAGGAGCAGGTGATGGATGTCCTGCATCGTTTCTCTCCGCTCGATCCCTTGACGGTGGGCGCTATTGGTCCACTTGAGCGGGATGAGTTGGTTGGGGATACCCTATAAGCACACATAGCTGAGGTCATAGAAGAAGCCTGTCGAACGGAGAGCAAAGTCCCACCCACCTTTTTCCATTCAAACAACCTTGCTCATTGAAGTAACATCATTTTATCGGCACCACCCATTCTGCCATCCATTGTCTGGCACGATGATCACGCACACGAATAACCGCTTGGTGACGATAGACCTGTATAGCAAAGGATGCTAGCACGTCGGAGTCATCAGGACGATATTCCAACGTCAAGCGGTCGGCGCTTAAGCGGGGGCCACGCCACCTACCTGTATACCAGGGCGACATCAGATTGACATGGGTCACAGGGTGATCTCCTAGCATCTCTGTAAGCACCAGGTTGGGCGATCCCCAGCCTGAATGGGTATGACCGCTAATATAGAGCACTGCGTTACGATGATCGCCAGAATAGTACGCACCTCCTGTGAGTTCTCAACGTAGAAGAAAGGGTCTTGCGAATCGTCGTCAAGGTTGCGTGCGGGGTCGCGATCCAGCACAGTATCACGCAGGGGACAGTGTGCAAAGATTATCGCAATCCGCTTACTGTGCTGCTCTAGCATGCTCTCTAAAAATAAGAGTGCCTCCGCTGAAAAAATTACGTCTGGATTTTCTCGCTGCGCACCTGGTAAATAGGGGTCTGGCTGATCGAGCATAATGCAAACCACATCTTGGCCTGCTGTCCACGTATATCGTACAGGCTTACCCCAGGCAGCACAATACTCAGCCGCGGTAGGCCTGGCCTCCTCCTGAGATGTAGTGGCACCCCTTGCGGGTGCCAGGCTACCTGCTGTCAGGCTGCTTGATACCAGCTTGCGTTCGGGATGAAACTCGTGGTTGCCAATGCCAGGATAAAACGGCACGTTGCCAAATTGAGCCGCAAGATCCATTTTTGCGAGTTGGTAGTTCTGTGGTACCCCTGTGTCTACAACATCGCCCGGAGAGACGCAAAAAGAGGGAAAACCTTCAGCTTGCCAAAGCGTACGCAAATCCTCGAACATAGGAGCCAGGCGCTGTGAGTGCATGGCTTTCCACTGCTCGTGAGCGCGATAGTGCAGGTCGCCTATGGCCCAGAAGTAGAGTAGTTCGTGGTTAGCAATGTTGGAATGCAATTTCTCGTGCTCTTTAGATGATGAAATATCGCTCATGATTGTTTTCATAACTCCTTAGATACGTATAGGTTCTATTGTAACGTATTGCGATTAAGGAGAGGTAAAGTACCTCTTGTAGGCATACCCTGATCTGGTATAATGGGGGTCACCTCTCAAATATTAGCACTGAGCGAGGGATGACAATTATGGCAGAGCAACAGGATGCGTCAGCACAGGCAGCATTTGAACGTGTGATGGCAACCATTGAGGCCGACGGTGTGCGTTTCATCAACCTGGAATTTACAGATGTCGTGGGGATGGCAAAATGTGTCACTATTCCCGTTGAGCAGTTTCCAGATTGCGTTAGGCATGGTAAGTGGGTTGATGGTTCCGCGTTGGAGGGATTCGCCCGTATCGCTGAGAGCGATATGTATCTCTTTCCTAACCTAAATACATTTGCGGTCCTTCCAGGAAAAGTACGCCCGCAGGCAACGATCCATCCCCTACGTCTGAGTGTGACCGACTCTATAACTGATGAGGACGTAGTTGCTCGTGTGATCTGCGATGTACGCACACCTCATGGTGAACGCTTTGATGGTGATCCACGTGCCACATTGCTGCGTGCATTGGATGTAGCGCATACAATGGGCTACAATTTCATGGCCGCTCCCGAATTAGAATTTTTCCTGTTGCACCTTGAAAACAAAACACCGACGCCCTTACCACATGATCGTGGTGGCTATTTCGACCTTTCGACTGATCTCGCAGCCGCATTACGTCGGCAGATGGTACAGGCCCTCCAACAGATGGACATTCGTATCGAGGCCAGCCATCACGAGGTTGCAGAAGGTCAGCACGAACTGGATTTCGAGACGAATGATGCTCTGTGTATTGCTGATGGACTCATGACGGCCAAATACGTTCTTAAAGCGATTGCGGCGCAGCACGACCTGTATGCCACTTTTCTTCCTAAACCATTCTATGGAGTGAATGGTTCTGGAATGCATACCCATCAGCAGTTAATCCATCGTGCAACGGGTCAAAATGCCTTTGTTGATGAGCGAGGCGAGTACGGGCTTTCGGATACCGGGCGTTATTACATTGCCGGACAACTGGCGCACGCGCGTGGTATGTGCGCGATCCTCTCTCCCCTGGTCAACTCGTATAAGCGTCTGGTGCCGGGCTACGAGGCCCCGGTCTTTATCAATTGGGGACGTGTCAACCGCGAAGCGCTTATTCGTATCCCCCGTCCCAATGCCGGTCAGCAAATGTCGGCCCGCATTGAACTACGCTCCTGTGATCCCAGTTGTAATCCCTACCTTGCCCTTGCAGTAATGTTGCGGGCAGGCCTAGACGGCATCCAGCGTAAGTTGCCCTTGCCGCCAGCTATGGACGAGAGCCTGTTTCTGCGCGACGAGGGTGAGTACCAGCGCCATCGTTCTCTGCTGCTTCCCGCGACGCTTGGCGAAGCGCTTGATGGACTGCGGGAGGATGCCTTGATACGCGAGACACTTGGCGACTCTATCTATGAAGGCTTCATTGAGGCAAAAAGCATCGAGTGGTTAGAGTACCGCAAGCAAGTACATTCGTGGGAACTGGATCGTTACCTACCTGTGTTCTAGCCAGAAAGGCTCGTTCCTACAAACGTGACCTTAATGTTTCCCTATATACCCGCTCATATGCATCGATCATCTCATCAAGCGCGAAGTGAGCTTCAACATGAGCGCGGCAGTGAGCGCGTGGAATATCAATCAGATCATCAACTAGCGCTGCTGCATGTGCCCGTTCACCCTCCTCGACCAGAAAACCCGTTTCACCATGACGAATGATCTCTTCCGCTGCGCCACGACGAAAGGCGATCACGGGCGTACCGGTCGCCATAGCCTCGACAGCGGTCAAACCAAATGGTTCTTCCCATTCGATAGGGAAAAGCAGACCAAGCGATTGACCCATGATCTTCCATAGAGCCAGCCGTTCCAACTGTCCAAGATAGGTCACGCGCTCACCAGCTTGTTGTAAGCGTGGTGCAATGTGCTCGGCATAGTAGCGACGGTCATAGATACCGCCCGCGATCAGCAAACGATATCCTGCTCGTTCGGCGATCTCGATGGCCGCCTCGACGCCCTTCTCAGGTGCAATGCGGCCCGCAAAGAGCAGCGGTGCCTCTCTCGAGGGCTTAGGTGAAAAAGGAATAGCATCCAGGTCAAGCCCATTATAAATAATGGAATCGATAGGCGTGTACTTCTCATACGTGCGAGCACACGCATGTGATACGGTAATCAGTGTCACAGGATGACCTTGTTGGTGGAGTACGTTGAGAGCGGTATTGATTTCTGGCGAAACCGCCGGAAGATGCAGAGTGTGAAGCACCGGGATATCGTTGATGAGCGTGCTACAGGCAAAGGCTGGCCAGTCAAAGGCATGTGCATGGATCAAATCAAACTCCCCGCTGCGCCGCTGTAACTGGAGAAACAGGTCGAGGAAGAGATTTGCCTGGGTAAAGAAACTTGTATCGGCGGCGCGCTCCTGCATTGCTTCTGAAAAGTTGGCAGGCTGCACTTCATCCGGCACCGTTACCGGCTCGATATCAATACCTGGCACCAAAGAATCGTCGCGGGCAAAGAGCGTCACACGATGTCCACGTTTCATCAATCCCTGTGCAAGATCGGCCAGGAGCGCCTGCGCTCCGCCCAGGTAAGGCTGGGCAATTGCGGAGACAAGTGGAGCAACAAGCGCGATTCTCATAATTCGCCTCGGTAGCTAGCGATATTGTTCTCGGTTTCATAAAGCTTCACTTCATACAACAAACCTTCAGGAAGTCCCCGTTGCAGGCGTTCCCAGAACTTGATAGCCAGTACCTCTGTAGTGGGAATGTACCCCTCCAGCCAGGGTACATCATAGTTCAGGTGCTTGTGATCAACCCAGTTAACTACTTGTTCCTGAATGGCCTGCTTCAATTCTGTCAAATTGAGGACCATACCTGTTCGGGGATTCGGTGTACCTTTCACAGTCACTTCCAGTATGTAATTGTGACCATGCCCGTTACGGTTAGCGCACTTCTCATAGAGCGCCAGATTTTCTTCTTCGCTGAGGTACTCGCTCCATAAGCGGTGCGATGCGCTAAAACTTGTCCGTCGTGTCAGGTAAACCATGATAATATCCCTCATGCTTATGCGTTGCTAAAGATTTCAATATTGCTTCCGCTGAGCATGCGCCCTGTGTCATCGGCCAGAAACAATAAAAGCTCCGCCATGGCGTCAGGTGTCATTGCAGCCTTTAAATGCGGCGCAGCCTGGTGCAGCATCTCCGTCTCGACCGCTCCAGGACTAACGGCACACACACGGATGTTGTACGGCTTCCCTTCTACCGCCAGAATTTCGGTCAGCCCGGCTACTCCCGATTTCGAGACGTTGTATGCGCTGAGACCCGGGAATTTCTCTACTCCCTTCACTCCTGAAAGCGAAGAAAGGTTGATAATTACACCTGAGCGTTGTGCCGACATAATACGAAAAGCCTCAAGACAACATAAGAATGTGCCGCGCAGATTTACATTCATAACGCGGTCCCAGGTGGCTACATCCATATCAACAAATGGACGAACGGCTACTATTCCCGCACAATTCACGAGGATATCAACTCGTCCATAGGTATCCATGACGTTTTGAAAGAGGCTATGCACGTCTTCTTCGCGCGAGACATCGCCTACAATTGCAAGCGTACGGTTGTCAGTTCGTGTAATCTCAGCACTTGCTTCGTTCAAAGAGGCCGCGGTCCGGCTGAAGAGTACGACCTGCGCACCTTCGCGCGCAAAGTGATGAGCGGTTGCACGGCCTATGCCACGCCCCGCTCCTGTTATGATGGCAACACGATCTTTAATGCTCATGTGACTGTAGCTTTTTGTTTAGGCTAGTTTTTTGACTTCTTGCTCTTATTATACCTTTTCTTCTGCTGCCTTGATGCGTTCGAGGAGGAGGCTCTTATTGTAATGATGAATTGCCTTGTACGGCTCAATCTGAATAGCGTGTTCATAGGCTTGCAGAGCTTCATCGTAGTTCTGCACCTCTTCTAACAAAAGACCTAGATTGCTGTAGGTGGTGGCGGAGTAAGGCTCTAATTGGATAGAGCGCATGTAGGCAAGAATGGCTTCCTCGTAGCGTTTTGCTTCACTCAGAGCATTTCCTAAACTGCAGTAGGTGACGGAGTTGTTCGGATCGAGCTGTACAGCGTGTTGAAAGGCGTCAACCGCCTCTGTGTAACGACCGAGGGCAAACAAGGTCATGCCCATACTAGAGTATGCATAGGCATAGTTGGGGTCGAGCAGAATGGCACATGTATAAGCTGTGATGGCTTGCTCGTATCGTCCGAGACAATTGAGACTACTTGCCTTACCACATTGTGCAACTGTGTTGCCGGGATCAAGCTGGATGGCGGATTCAAAGGTCGCCAGAGCCTCTTCGTATCGCCTACTTTCATAGAGAAGGTTTCCTTCGTCCGTCCATTGTGCTGCGTTTCGAGATGGCGCATGAGATAGTATTGCCTGTTTGTCCATAGATCTTGTCCTACGTTCCTTTCGGCCTGCTGACGCGAAGCGTAGACGCGGGAGCGTCGTTGCAGGCCGTTTTTCAATAACCGCCTTCACATTTTGATTGAAGGTGAATAGCTATTTCTTGTACTATAACGTATCAGAACCGAACAGGCAATATTTCAGGACATATTATTACGTTCCATTCATTATGCCTAAAAAACCCTTGTTGAAGCAAATGAGCATCTGTTATAATGCCAACGTGAGTAATTGTACTGACAATCCTGATATGTAGGGGCAATCTCTTGTGGTTGCCCTAATGTGTTATTTTCTTCCACTGATCACACGGGGGGAGCATGACCACAAACACCAGACTTCAAGGCTCATTAACAGAATTTGGCCTGGTGGAAGTCCTGCAAATGATGGAGTTTGGAGGTATGACCGGTGCTATTCACCTGAAGCAAGCGACAGGAAAGATTGGCATCGTCTATTTCAAAGATGGGAAGTTAGCGAGTTGCTCTGAACTGGATGCAGGTGCGTTAACGCTTGGAGATGTGCTGCAACAACTGGGTATGGCAGCTCATCAGCAGATAGAAAAAGCATTTTCACAGCAGTTACAAGACGCCATCGGCAAGCGTATTGGTGAGCGCTTAGTCGCCATGCGGGTGATCAGTGAAAAGCAATTGAAAGAGGCGCTGCGCACGAAGGCTCTGTGGACCGCTCGTGAACTGGCCCTCTGGCAAGATGGAACCTACGAATTTATTGCTAGCCCAATTGGTCAAACAAAATCGATCTTACCGTACGGTGAGGAATCACTTGGACTTGATGTCGTACGCGTGACCATGGAGATGATTCGCTATCATGACGAGTGGGCGCACTTGCGTACGTACCTGCCGCAGGGCATGCAAACCCTGCTCCAAATGGCTCCGGCTATTCCTTATGCGATGAGCTTCGATGTTCGCACGCTTGAACTGCTGGGACGGGCAAATATGCATCACAGCGTGCGTCGTATTGCGAGCGCTGTACGTCGTCCCGAGTTGGAGGTGGCTCGTGACCTGGCAAGTCTTGTTCAACAGAGGCTCCTCCTGCTTGTTTCTCCAGAAGGTATGCCACGCCCAAGTAGGAATAGTCGCGAGGTCCGTCTGCCTGATCCTGCCGAGAAGTTGCGCATGGAGAGTTTTAATTTGCTCGACCTGATCAGTCGCATGGAGCAAGATTGGAATCACCACCGTAGCCCAATGGAGCAATTGTCGGCCTTGGCTGAATATATCAATTGGACGATGGATGCCCTTGCCGAGGCATGCCATATCAATGGCACCGATTTGGATCCCAATACACTGGAGATGCTGCTCATCTCCAATAACTTGCGCAACATGGGCACCTATCAATTCATCGTTGACCAGAATCACATCGAAGTCGGCAATTTCACCGCCCTCTGCTACGAAGTCCTGAGCGGCGAGATGAAAAAGGCCAACGATTTCTTTGAGGAAGCGTCGATCGTTCTCCAACGCATCTTGTTGTGTATCTTCGATACCATCAATGCTCGCGTAGCCAACCTCTTCGAGCGCCTTGAAAATCAAGAAGTGTGGGAAGCCATGTTTACCCAGTTTGGCCTCCCCCGCTAACAACCCCGGCGTCATGTGTCATCCGTCCTGTAGGGGCAGTGCCTTGTGCCTGCCCCGGATTGTGCCCTGGTTCCTGACCCTACCATCATTTTCGTGCTGGATAAGACACAAAAATACTCTTGATCTCGCTGAACTCCTCGACCGCACCAGGGCCAAGCTCTCGGTGTCCATTGCCACTGGCCTTCATGCCGCCAAATGGTAGGTGTATCTCAGCGCCCGTCGTAGGCGCATTGAAATAGACCAGGCCTGATTCAATATCGCGCATTGCACGAAATGTGAGGCGTGCGTTCTCCGTGAAGATGGCAGTTGAAAGGCCATACTCGGTCGAATTCGCAACCTGCACAGCCTCTTCATACGAGGCGACAGGCACAATCGAGACAAAGGGACCAAACACCTCTTCTTTTGCAATACGCATGGTCGGGGCAACATCCGTGAAAATGGTAGGCTTATAAAAAGCCCCATTACTATAGTCACCCTCGTTTAAAGGTGTACCTCCCGTCACTAATCGAGCACCTTCCTGTTTCCCAATTTCAGTGTACTCATGCACAGCCTTGACGCGCCCAACATTCACAAGCGGACCCATTTCAACCTGCGGTGAGAGACCATCACCAACGCGCAGTTTTTCAGCGGCCGCGACCAGACGGTCCGTGAAAGCCGATTGTATCGCCTTATGTACAATGACGCGGCTTGTCGCGGTACAACGCTGCCCGGTTGTGCCGAATGCTCCCGAGGCAACGCTCTCCACTGCAAGGTCAAGGTCGGCATCTTCCAGCACAATCACCGCGTTTTTACCACCCAACTCCAAAGCGCACCGGCGCAGATCACGTCCGCAAATTTCTGCAACGTGTCGTCCCACCTCGGTTGAGCCGGTGAGTGAGATCATGTTCACCCACTTATGGCTGACCAGTGCATCACCTAGCGAGCCACCTGGACCGGTAACTACATTCATTACCCCCGCAGGCAGCCCGGCCTCGTGCAACAACTCTGCTAGTTTCAGCACAAGCAGGGGAGTGTCGCTGGCAGGTTTCAGGATAACAGCGTTTCCCGCTAAGAGCGCCGGAAAGGTCTTCCATGCCGGAATTGCCAGGGGGAAATTCCACGGCGTGATGATCCCGACAATGCCAAGCGGTTGGCGAATCGTCATGCAAAATTTATTGGGAAGCCCTGAAGGAATCGTCTTCCCCTCTGCTCGTCGCCCCTCGCCTGCGATATACTTAGCAACATCGATAGCCGTCTGCACATCGCCCCGCGTTTCTTTCAAAATCTTGCCCATCTCGCGCGTCATCAACGTTGCAAGCTCTTCTTTGTATTGCTCCAGTAGGAGCGCTGTTCGCAGCAAGATTTCACCGCGTTCAGGAGCAGGCATGGCGGCCCAGCCCGGTTGAGCCTTCAGTGCCGCGTTGACAGCATCATCGATATCTGCGGCTGTCGATTTCTGATAGCGTCCAATAATCTCATAGGTACGTGCGGGATTGGTGCTGGTGAAGGTTTCTCCACTGCGCGAATGACGCCACTGGCCCGCAATGAAATTCTGGAAGATTTGGCTTTGCTCTGTCTGCATTGAAGGGGTGGGGGACGAAATTGACATAATATCTCCTCGTTGATTGTGTAAGATCATCATTGATCTTTGTCGTGGCAGTTGTTAGATATGTGTAAGGAATAGCGGCACCCTTACACAGCCATTATATCATTCTTGAAGGGCATTAGCTGAACTACCTGATCGCTTTGATCTTCCTTGAGGTGACCAGTCAACAAAGAGATCTGAGGCTCCTTCCACCTGGAATGGCTCCCACAAATGGGTAATCTCACGCATGCAGCCCACCGCTCTGCTCAGCTACCATAGTTGTCAGAAGCACGAGGGAGCGCGAGCATCAAGCATGCTCCAGTAGGGCTTGAGTCCCGTAGGGAACGTCAAAACCATCAGGAGGAAGAACCCTTGTTACTAGATAATCAAGTAGTAAAGCACAAAAGATTTGACACTCATCATGCTATCGTGATTGATGGGAGTATGGCCGGGTTGCTGGCAGCCCGTGTTCTCTCGGAGCATTTCGAACAAGTAACGATTATTGAACGTGATCAATTGATCGATGATGCGGAGCCGCGTAAAGGCGTTCCGCAGGGACGGCACGTGCATGCCTTACTGGCAGGTGGAGCATCTATCGTGGGAGCATACTTCCCCGACCTCTTTGCCGCGTTCGTCTAGGACAGAGCCGTCCCGGTGGGCACATCTGACATTCGTCGCTATCAGCTTGGTGTACGGGTAGCAGCAGTTCCGAGCTTGGTCAAGACGCTGTGGCAAAGCCGACCCTTTCTTGAACAGCATGTGCGGGCCGCGCTCTCAGCCAGAAACAATGTGCAGATCCTGGATGGATGCTCGGTCACACGCTTGAGTATGAATGATGAGCGTATCACTGGCGTCGTGTTGCGCCATCACAGTGGGGAACAGCGCGAGGACGAACTGGCAGCCAATCTTGTTGTAGATGCCAGCGGACGCAAATCGCGCGCATCCCAGTGGCTTGCCTCTTTAGTATACGGTCAAGTGGAAGAAACGAGCGTCAAAATTGATGTTGGCTATGCCTCTCGCAGCTATCGCTGCCCCGATCAGATTCCCACCGATTGGAAGGTATTGATTGTCTTGGGAACACCTCCCGACAACAAACGATTGGGAGTCATCTTTCCTATTGAGGGCGGGTATTGGATGGTCACTCTGGCAGGCTGGCTGCGTGATTATCCACCCGATGATGATGCGGGCTTTCTGGACTATGCCCGCAGCCTGATCCAGCCGGACTTGTATGAAGCTATCAAGGAGGCCGAACCGATCACTCCCATCGCTGTGTATAAGTACATCGCCAACTGTTGGCGGTACTATGAACGTCTGTCGCGTCTGCCAGAAGGCTTCATCGTCACGGACGATGCCGTGTGCGCCTTTAGTCCAGTGTATGGGCAAGGAATGTCCGTCGCAGCAATGGAAGCAAAGATGCTGGATACCTGCCTGCGAGAACAGCAGAGTTGTACTGGAAACAACCATCCGATCAATTTTCCACAGCGATTCCAGAAAGCGATTGCCAAAGAGATCAAGGCACCCTGGATGTTCTCCACAGGAGAAGACTTGCGCTATCCAGAAACCGAAGGGCGCAGATCGTTAGGCACACGTCTTTTCACCTGGTACTTCCGCCGCGTGATTGGGCTGACCGCGTCTCATCCACTCGTGGCAGCGGCTTTCTTTCAGGTGTGGTACCTGCTCAAACCCCTGAGTTCGCTCTTCGAGCCGCGCATTGTCTGGGCTGTTCTGAGCAGAGAGCTGGTATCTCGTCAGCAAAAGCCGCGAGTAGCGAGGACCCCGGATGTGGCGAGTTCACCAGCGCCAATGCGCCCTCTGGATGAAGTAACCAGGTAAAGGTTACCATCTGGCAAGTTTGTTCGGCGGTGATTTGCACAGGTCATTCCCAGGATGCCGGGATTATTAGAACTCCCCATTCTTAACATAGGGCTGGCTCCACAGGATGACCTGCAGCAGTACAGACTTCAGCCAGGCCTGGTGCATCTTGTTCACCTCCTCAGCACTGTGCCCCTTTTTGGCAAGGAAGGGCTTGAGTGTGGTCGTGATAGGGTAAAGCAGAGCGGGCAAGTAGCGATAGTTGATGTTATCGACTGAATTCACACCATCCGTACAATTCTTGCCACCCCGGTGATGGCGCAGCCCAATCTCGTACTGATAATCGAGCCAGGTCTGGTCGTAATTGGCCTTCGCCGTATCAAGTATCCACTGTCCAAACCGTTTGCGCACAGCAGTCAGGTAGTGTCCATCTGGCTGCCCAGTGGCCTTGCCGCTGAAGAAATGGACAAGGAAGGGATGCGAGGCGACGAAGCCATACCAGACATCGAGGATAGCCTCAACCTGGTCGTTCAAGACATCGTAGGACATACGCAGGTAATTGCTGTCTTCGTCGCTGAACAGGACTGACTGCTTGAGCTTTTCGAAGTCTTCCAGACTCAGCGGAGAGTGGGGCACGGCGCTGGTGCCGTAGGTGTAACCCGGAATTGATGTTTGGCTCATGGATAGTCCTCCTTCTGGTTGCTCGGAATGCAACCATGTTGAAAAGGGCCGAAATTCAGGTGGCCAGCAGATAGTCACTTTTTTCTTCTCGCAAGAAGTCCTGCTTAGAGTCTACCTGAATGAGATCTGAAATGCCCCTGTAGAATTACCTGTTCTGACTACCTGTCTTTGAGAAGTTGGCTCAGATGACTTGTTGTTCAAGGATATAGCGGGTGGCGGCACTGCGGGAGGAGACCCCCAGCTTGCTGTAGATCGTACTCAGATGCCAGTTCACAGTACGCGTACTGATGACGAGCTGTTGTGCCACCTGGGCGTCGGTCAGTCCCTGGGCGACGAGCTGCAGCACCTCGACCTCCCGTGCAGAGAGTCCCGCAGAGGAACCGACTGACGCTCTATGAGAGGGAACCAATTCCAGTGTTCGGGAGGTCAGTTTCGGCATCGGAGCTTGTCTCTGGGCAGCAGCACCTCCTCCTACTGCCAGACCAGAGATGATCGCTTCTCTGTCATCTCCTTTTCTGCTATGCAGTAGATCCTCCTCAGCGAGGACACCTGCTTCTGCATCGTTACTCTGGAGGGCGAGCACCCAGGCAGGCAGGGAGGTGGACTCTGTGCCGTTCTGCTCCCCTTGTATCTGCCTGGCAAGCATCGCGCTGGCCTCCAACAGTGAGCAGGCAGTAACAGCATCCTCCTGTTGGAGGGCCATCTGTCCCAGCAGAACGAGTTCCTGGACCAGGCTTGGAAGCACAGAGGCGATCCTGTTCTTCCCATCTGCTCTGTTGCCTCGTTCAATCCTCACCTCGACCCGCATAGCTAATTTCGTGTCCTGCTCTTGCTGAAGGGGACGCATTGGCCCCTCCAACTTGCAGGAACCAGCGTATGTTTGTCTCATGGCAGATGGCCTCCTTACTCAAGGGTTTCACGAAGTTCTACTCATCTCATTTATTAGGTACATTATTCAATGCTCGCTTGCCGATTAGCGAGACTTGTTTGGATACATAACTACATCGTCGCGCCGCTCGTACTGCTGTAGCTTTGTGCCGAGCATAAGCAGGTACCTTCCTAGTTTGCCTGCAAAGCCTTGCAGCTCATGGTTTGGCGAGTCAAACGTTGCCAGCATTCGTTCATGTTCTGCCTCTCGCAGTAATGTTTGACGATGCTCGTGCGCCATTTCCTCAGTAGTATACCCACCTGGAATCATGTTGTTTCTCCTTTCAGTACATCATTTCCAATCCATTTGCTCTTGTTAGGAGCTTTTCTGTAACTAGTCTACCTGGTTGGATGGCATGAGCGCATCGCATGAATATGCTATTTTGTCTGAACCAGGTGTTGCCGATCAGAGGCAGTGGCATAGCTAGAACTACCTGGTCGAAGAAGCAGGTAGTGCAAGAACGAGGTACAGCATCTCTCTATGGAAGGGAGGAGTGAGGTGAGAAATAGCTAGAATGAGGTAGAGAGGTTCAAAGCAGGTGCCGTTCGATAGCATAGCGGGTCAGCGCGCTGCGCGAGTTGACATTGAGCTTGTTGTAGATCGAGCGCACATGAGCGTTGACGGTATGGAAGCTGAGGATAAGCCGTTCAGCAATTTGGGGATTGGTCATGCCCTGTGCCACCAGGCGCAGAACCTCCATCTCGCGTGTGGTCAAGCCAGCAGGATAGGTCGGTTTCGGTGCCAATGGCGATTTCTCATCAGTGAGAGACTGTGGTATCGCAGGAACGGGTTCGGGAAAGATAGCCTGTTCCTGTGCGGCCAGCGCCTGCTCCGGAGTCATGCTGCGTCCCTGGGCCCAGGCTGCTGCGAAGACTTCCTCTCCCAGTTTGGCACGCAGGTTTGCTACGTCACGCTCGTAAGCTACAAGTTCGACCGGTGCCAGGTGCTTGTTGACATCGATTAAAGACTCGGCGGCCCCCAGCAGCCGCACCGCCCGTACGTACTTTCCCTGCGCCTGGGCGACTCGGACCAATCCTATCAGGCTATACCCAGCCCAAACAACGTATCCGTCCTTCAAGGCCAGGGAGAAGCTTTCCAGATAGAGGGCTTCCGCTTGCTTCGCGTTCCCTTGCGCGAGAACGATATCTGCTAATGTGCCAAGCGTCGTGACGAGACTAGGCTTGTGTCCCAGCTCCCGGGCAATCGTGAGCGCCTCCTTGGCCATAGCCTCTGCCTGCGCCAGGTCACCCTGCAAGAACACCGTGTATCCCAGATTGTTCAGCCCATCGGCGAGGAAGCGCTTGTCGCCCAGTTCCCGAGCGAATGTGAGGCCCTCTTGCATCATGGCCACTGCCCGCGTATCATCGCCCTGCTGAGACGCGACGGTTCCCGCATAGGTCAGTCCATAGGCGATGAGATATCTGTCGCCCAGTTCTCGAGCGAGCGGGAGGCCTTCCTCAAAAAATGCCGCAGCTTGCAGGTAGTTCCCCTGCCTGTTCGCTGTGAGCCCTGCATTGAGCAGCAGACGGACCAGATCCCAGGTGCGGCTGAGGCGACGACAGAGGGTCAGATCCTCTTCGACGCAGGATTGTCCTGCGGCCTGTTCCCCTTGTTCTAGCAGCACCAGTCCCAATATTCCAAGGGAGCCGGCCAGTTCCGGCTCGTCTTCCAACTTGCGTGAGAGGGTGACACTTTGGGAGAGTTGGCGCAGCGCCGCTGGATTGTCTCCCAGGGACCAAGCCAGTTCCCCCACCCCACTCAGAGCTGCGGCGCGTGCTACCGTCAGTCCCTGTGCAGATGGCAACTGTAAGGCCGCCTCTAGCCAGCGTCGCCCCTCGCTCCAGTCTCCATGCATAAACCAGAACCACCACAGCGCTCCGGAGAGGCGCAAGGCCAGTTCTCCCTCTTCGTGTTCGAGCAGCCATCCGAGAGCCGCTCGCAGGTTCTCCATCTCCCGTGCTAACCGTGCAAGCCAGATCAGTTGCTCGGCTCCCTTGAGCTGGGGCTTGGCCTCCTCTGCTAGGCCCAGGTAGTAGTAGGCATGGGCGCGTTGAACGGCCTCGGCCTCTCCGCTCGCGTCCAGGCATTCTCGTCCATACTCGCGGATTGTCTCCAGCATCATTAGACGCGGTTCTTCGCCTTCCTGCTCTCTCTGTTGCAGCAGGCTCTTATCCAGCAACGAGGTCACGCCTTCCAACACCTGCCCCATCCCATCAGGGAGTACAGCACACATCGCCTCTATTGCCTCTAAGGTATAACCACCTACGAAAACGGAGAGATGCCGGAAGAGACGCTGCTCCGCCGCATCTAACAGGTCGTAGCTCCAGGCAATCGTGTTCCGTAGCGTCTGCTGGCGGACAGGAGCATCCTGGACCCCACCCGTCAGGACCTGTAATCGGTGACTCAAGCGTGCCAGCAAGGCCTGAGGCGAGAGTAGTTTGATGCGTGCTGCCGCCAACTCAATCCCCAGCGGTAAGCCATCCAGGTGCACACAAATCTCCGCAATCATCTGGGCATTGCCAGCCGTCAACTGGAAAGTTGGTTTGATCGTCTGGGCGCGTTGGACAAACAGACGCACCGCCGCATATTCCATCAGGGTAGCGAGCTCTGGCAGTTGGCGCGGCTCGGGGAGCGCGAAGGGTTGGACAGTGAACTCATATTCACCTGAAACGCGCAGTCGGAGACGGCTGGTTACCAACACCTTCAGCATTGGGCAAGCTTGCAGCAGCGCTACCAGCAGCGGAGCAGCCGCAACTACCTGCTCAAAGTTATCCAGCAGTAACAGCAGTTGCTTTTCATGCAAGTAGGCTTTTAGATGTTCCAGGGGTAACCAGTCGGGTGTTTCTTTGAGATGGAAGGTCTGAGCAAGCGCGGGAAGCACCAAGTCGGGTTGACTGAGGGGAGCTAGTGAAACAAAATAGATCCCATTGGGAAAGTCTTCCAGAAGGTGAGCTGCTACCTCCAGGCTCAGGCGGGTTTTTCCAACACCTCCAGTGCCGGAGAGGGTCAACAAGCGCACCTTGGAGCGTCTCAGTAGCGCACAAACGTCTGCCACCTCTGCTTCGCGCCCAATGAACGGCGTGAGTTGCGCTGGCAGATTGTTCGGTACTACCCATCCTGGTTCTGCAGGAGCTTGTCTCCCCGGAAAAATGAAGACGTTGTCCTGCATAGTCAACTCCTCCCCACATCGCCTTTTCCGGCGACAAGCTGATCATTCTATCTACATTATGCTCAATGTGGTATGAAATACATTCGTAGCTATTGGGAACAATGCTGTAGTTTTTCCTAGTATACTATAAAACCTCCTTGATCGAAAGAGTATACAAAAATGCCAGGCAACAGATTTTACTCCGCTCCCTGGCATCTGTATGAATATCCGCGATCTATCTAAAAGCCCCTACACCGACTCAACGTTCGGTCCAGTGCTGCTTGTAGGAGCACTTTCACTTGCAGCCGGAGCCTGCTCTGCGAAATCACCTTCCTGCGCGGGACGCTTGAAGATGTAATAGGCAGAGTTTGCAGTGAGTGGCTGAATGCCGACCAGCTCCCAACCTTCACGGCCCACAGTATTCAGGTAGCGACGCGCAAAGGCGCTGCGCCGCTCGTTGCCGATCAGTGTCTCCAGCCCTTCGCTGGAAATACGCCCACGATAGTCAATATACGACACTTTGTAAGCCCATTGCGCCATAGTGTTCCTCCTTCGTTATCTTGACAGGCTAAAAGTAGCCACATACACCTCTACCAACACAGCCCTCGACGTCATATCCGATGACGCCTCCAGGTGAAATGCTCTCGGGAACCCTTGTAGATACCCGTTTCATTTAAGATAAGAGTCTACAAAAAGTTCTCTATATACCGCCTCGCACGCAGATAAAAAGCGTTTCCTCTGAACAACTGGCACCGCGCCGGGTTCCACAATCAGTGCTGCGCCAGTTGTAGGGCTATGCCAATAGATTCCTCTACACAGCAGCAAGTATAGCCGCGAAATGGCTGTAATGCACCGCTATTTTCAACGGTTTTTTTACAGATAAAATTGACGGGCAAGAGCCTGTCGATTTGTACAGGTACAACTATGTCACTTTTCCTATATTGAGATACGTGTTAATGAAGTGAAGACTTCCTTGAGGTGTCATAATCCCTGTTTATAGAAAGTTGCGTGTACAAACTATGAAGCTTTACACGATGCAGAATGCAGCCGAGGAACTCGGCATAGATGCTGAAACTCTGAACCGCTGGCTTGCCGATTCCCGCCTTGCGCCATCTCTTGACCCCTATGATAAGCAACGCTATGTGCTTGACGAGGCGCAACTCGAGCAACTTGCCCGCCAGCATAATAGAGCAATTGCACAGGACGGCAGTAATGGTAATGGAACAACCGAGGCTATGGTTCCACCGGTGCCGCCAGAAACGAAGCAATCCCTCATGCCCACAGCGTCTCCTCAAACACCACAACCACCAGCAGAGCAGATCCCACCGTGGGAGGGACAAGTCATCATGCCATCCGTCTCTGCGCAAATGCCGCAACCCATGGAAGCGCCGGTGCCGCCTGGTGCGGAACAGGCTATGACACTACAGAATGTCGAGACACAAATGCCGCCGGAAGTCGTACCGGGTATGCAGCCGCTGGAACAGGTGCCGACAGGAAACCTTCAGGTTCCGCAAGCTCCTGTACCCCAAGTACAACCAGTTCTCCTGGATGCTCCGGTCATCACGATTGGACGCCGTATGGATAACAAGGTAGTCCTGAATCATCCGCAGGTCTCTGGACATCATGCCCGCCTGGAGCAACTGAAAGATGGCGCTTATCGCATCATCGATTTGGGCAGCACCAATCACGTCTATGTCAATGGTCAACGCATTCGCAAGCAGGTGCTCAAGCCTGGTGACGAGATTGGTATCGGCCCTTATGAATTAACCTATACAGGCACCGAGCTTACCTCACAGGGCGAGGGCAGGGGTATCCGCATCGACGCTCTTCATCTCAAGACAAGTGGCAAGCGATGGAGAGTGCTGCTGCAAGATATCTCGCTCGATATTCCATCAGGCGCGTTTGTTGCCTTGCTAGGAGGTTCTGGGGTAGGAAAATCAACGCTGCTGGATGCCCTCAGCGGTCTCCGGCCGGCACGAAAGGGCGTGGTTCTCTACAACGGCCAGGACTACTATCGTCACCTGGACGCCTTCAATACTCAGTTGGGCTATGTGCCGCAGGATGACATTATCCATCGCCGTTTAACCGTCCAAAAAGCCCTCTATTATGAAGCGCGGCTGCGCCTTCCGAGTGACTTTACACGAGCACAGATTAAACAACGTGTCGATGAGGTGCTCGAGGATGTAGGATTGGCCCATCGTCGCAGATCTATGATCCGAAATCTCTCTGGTGGGGAACGTAAACGTGCCTCACTGGCTCTAGAATTGTTGGCGAACCCCAGTGTCTTCTTCCTCGACGAGCCAGGTGCCAGTCTGGATCCCGGCCTCGATCTCAGGATGATGCGCCTCCTGCGTACATTAGCAGATAAAGGACATACGATTGTCCTGGTCACACATTCCACTACCAACGTTGACCTGTGTGATCGTCTCTGTTTCCTGTCGAAAGGTGGCCGTCTTGCATTCTATGGAACACCTGAAGAAACGAAGTCGTATTTCGGCACAGCAAACTATGCCGAAATTTATAACGCCCTTGAACCAACCGATGACGCTCCCGACATTCCAGCACAAGCTGAGGAGAAATTTAAACAATCTCCCTATTACCAGCGCTATATTGCAGGACCACTTATCGAGGAAACGGAAGAACATGAACAAGCTCTTGACTCGGAAGTGGTGCTCAGACCACCTCGGCATGATAACGCCTGGCAGCAGTTCTCGCTCCTCTCGCGGCGCTACTTGCATCTGCTCAAAAATGATGTAGGTAATCTCCTCGTGTTGCTCCTGCAGGCTCCCGTCATCGGCTTGATCTTGTTCTATCTGGCGAGTCCTGCCTCCTTTAGTGCTACGAGTATTGCTGTCTGTCCTTTACGTGCTGATCCCGTGAACGACAGGGGTCCAATCGTGTCGCTCAATTGCCAAAAGGTAGTGAATTTGTTGAACACTCCAGCAGGGACTGCCTTTGCACAGCAGCAGGGTAAATCCAAGCAAGCACTGTTGCAGCAAGCTATTCTTGTTGGTTCCGGCTCGGATGCACAGACGGTGCTGTTTATTATGGCCTTCGCTGCGATACTGTTTGGCTGCATCAATGGGGCGCGTGAGATTGTCAAGGAGGCTCCCATCTATCGGCGTGAACGGATGGTGAATCTGGGAATTGCGCCTTACATGTTCTCGAAGATCATTGTACTGGGTCTGTTTTGCTTGGCACAAAGTGCCATTGTGATCTACCTCGTAAACCTGAAGGCACCACTGCAGCAGGGCATTTTCTTGCCCGTCTTTGTGGAAATTTACATCACGATGGCTCTCACGTCTCTGGCAGGCCTCATGCTAGGCTTAACCATCTCAGCGATTGCAAGCAATACTGACCGTGCGATGAGTTTTGTGCCCCTCGTGCTTATTCCTCAGGTTATCTTCTCAGGAGCCATTTTCAAACTTAGTACGCCATTGTTACAGTGGCTGGGTGCGTTGTTTGCTATGCGCTGGGCAATGGCTGGGATGGGCTCCTCGGTCGGCCTGCACTCCGATAAGTTAGGCGTGGATAACTTCGCCTACCAGGGGACACTTTACGTCACGATCAACCGTGCTGATGCTGTGCCAGGCGCGACGACGCATCTTTTGATTGTGTGGGGCGCACTGGTTGTAATGATTATTGTTCTGATGCTGGCAATTGGGTACTTCCTCAAGCGGAAGGATGTATAAAGGTAGGCATTGGTAAATCAAACGTAAATGTGGTGCCTTGTCCTTCAACCCCAGGAGTATTCAAGGCTAATGTGCCACCGTGTGCTTCGATGATCGATTTGGTGATGTAGAGACCAAGACCAGCACCTTGCTGAGTGCTGGCCGCTTGCAAACGTCCATAGGGACGGAAGAGTTGGGCTATATCAGTCGATGCAATGCCGACCCCCTGATTGTGTACGCTTACATGCGCCTTTCCTTGCGCTTGCCAGACACGAACCGTGATGGTTGTCCCTTCATCAGAATATTTGATGGCGTTATCGAGCAGATTTCCCAGGGCTTGCTGGAGTCGTCCGCTGTCCCAGTTGCCTATAATCGGGCTATCAGAAGTCTCAACCACAAATGTATGATAAGGGGCAACAGGTCGTAATTGATCGACAACTTCTTTTACCAATTCCGTCACATCACACCTGTTGCATGCCAAAGTAAATTGACCCGAGGAAAGACGAGAGGCATCGAGCAAATCATTCGCCAGGCGCGTCAATCTCCAGGCCTGGCTAACGATAATGTTTGTACCGCGCACGACAGTCTCGTGGCGCTGATTAGGGCGTGCGATCATCTGGGCGTAGTTGATGATCGGTGTAAGGGGGCTGCGCAGTTCATGAGCAATCATCGCCGCAAACCGTTCTTTACGTGCCAATTGTTCTCGTAGTAAGCGGTTGGCCTCAGTAAGTTCTTCTACCTGGCCTTGTAAGGTTGCTATAACCTCATCCTGCGATTGCTCGTCCTGAACCTGCATACATACTCTCCTTTTTTGGGGGCTGTGTACTAAGTATACACGGCTCTCACAGGAGATACCAGAAATATCAGAACTTTTAGGAATAATTGGTTACAGTGTCGGTAGCAGATCCAGTTCTTGTAATTCTTCTTGTGCCACCTCGCTGAGTTGCTTCAAATCCATTGTTGGATCGGCATGCGCAATAAGGTGGCGCAGGCGCTCAATAATTTCTAGGCGCATATAATGATCCGAGGTGAGCAATAGCTCACCTACGGTTATTTCAATCTGCCGTCGCTGGATAGCGGCCAGCTTCGACTCGGGTACATCTGACATCACCTATGATTTCGCTCCCGCAGGTGTTTTATTTTCACTCGTCTTCGCGCTGGAAGTATCTGGACTACTCTCGGCGGGTTTGCTCTCGCTAGAGGGTTTCTTCTCACCTTTCTCGCCAGCGGCTCCATCCTCACCTTTCGCGGTATCACCGCTATGCCCGTTGGAACCGACTGCCGAGTTCTCCCTATGATCGGTCTTATAGAATCCCGACCCCTTGAAGACGATCCCAGCCGGGAAAAGTACTCTACGAATGTGCCCACCACATTCAGGACAGATGGTCAACGGCTCATCCGTCATCTTTTGCCAGGTCTCAAATCGATGATTGCATGTTTTGCACTGATATTCATAAGTTGGCATACGATTTATCACCTCTACGTCGTTAGAAAGAACTCAGCCATCCTTTATTCTAAAGCAACGTCTCTTATTACTATAGTAGCTTGCTCACGCACTGTTGTCAATCTCAAAGCGAGACTGCTAATTTAAATACTCTGTACATTACAACGTTACATAGGAACAAAAGTATTCCCTACGCTCGTTCGCGCCCGATGTATTCTTTCACCTTCTCGGCTGCATCACGCGTCATACCATCCAGAGCCGCAAGATCGTCAATGCTTGCAGCGCTGATTGCTCGCACCGAACCAAAATGTTTCATCAGCGCTTGTTTGCGTTTAGGTCCAATTCCTGGGATCTCATCCAGCACCGACCTGAACGTACGATCTGAACGCAGCTTACGATGATAAGTGATGCCGAAACGGTGCGCCTCATCCCGTATGCGCTGCACCATATAGAGTCCCTGCGAGGAACGCGCCAGAATAATTGGGTCCGGCGCACCAGGAGTAAAAATCTCCTCGTTCTCTTTCGCCAACCCAACAGTAGGGATGTCGATATGCAGTTCCTGTAAAACCTCCATAGCAGCGCTCAACTGCCCCTTGCCCCCATCGATAATAATCAGGTCGGGTAAGGCCCACTCGTGATGTAATGGAGTATCCCGTTGGTCTATTTCCCCTTCGTCGTCTGCGTTGTCTTCCCCTGCTTCAGCTTCAACGACATTCACTTTCGGGTTGCTTCGACGAAAGCGACGGCGCAGCATCTCCTGGTGGCTGGCGAAGTCATTTGGCCCTTCAACGGTCTTAATCTTGAACCGCCGGTACTCACTGTTCTTGGGACGACCCGCCTCAAAAACGACCATTGCACCTACCGAATTCGTCCCTTGCGTATTCGAGATATCGTAACACTCGATACGCTGTGGCGGGGACGCTAAATTCAGCGCCTCCTGCAATTCCTCAAGGGCGAGCTGTGTCTTCTGGCTATCTGTCAGCCATTTTATACGCTGCTGCTCTAGCACCTCTTGTGCATTTTGTTTGACCATCTCAACCAGCCGCAATTTCTCGCCACGTTTAGGATCGGTAATCGTAACCGCGCCTTTGCGTTTCTCCTTGAGCCACGTTTGTAGAGTCGCGCGGTCGTCCGGCTCAACCTCAACGATCACTTCGGCTGGCACATGCGGTGAACTTTCATAGAACTGCAACAGGAAGGAACTCATCACCTCACCAGAACTGCTATCCCGCGTCCCCTGCAATATAAAGTATTCGCGGCCAACAAGTTTCCCATTGCGGAAAAAGAAAACCTGCGCACAGGTTTCATCTTCGCCACTCGCAAGGGCAACCACATCCTGATCATCCTGCCCTTCGGTGTGGATGATGCGCTGCTTCTCCAATATCCGCTCTACCGCCTTAATGCGGTCGCGCATGCGTGCGGCCTCCTCGAAGTTCAGATTTTCTGCCGCTTCCTGCATCTTCTCCTGCAACCCCTCCACCACTTCATCATGCTTGCCCTCAAGAAAAAGGATGACCTGCGCGATCACCGCGTCATATTCTTCTCGCGTGGCATAGGCTACACAAGGAGCGATGCAGCGATGAATGTAGTATTGTGTACAAGGACGTGGAAGTAACTTTTGCTTCCAGCCTGGTGGCTCACCATTGCGAGGTACTGCCCATGAACTTGCATCATAACGGCACGTGCGGAAGGAAAACAGCTTGTTCAAGAGATCAAGCGTCGAATCTACCGCTCCTGAGTTGGTGTAGGGACCAAAATAGCGGTTGCCATCATGCTGAAAACTGCGTACACGATAGACGCGGGGGAAATCCTCTGTAAGCGAAACTTTGATGTACGGATAAGTTTTATCATCACGCAGCAGGACATTGTACTTGGGGCGATACTGCTTGATGTAGTTATTCTCTAGTACGAGTGCTTCGACCTCGTTCTTAACAACAAGAAACTCGATATCATCTACCTTAGCTACCATGCTGCGATTTTTCGGACTGAGATCGGTCAATTCCTGGAAGTACGAACGCACGCGATTGTAGAGCGATTTAGCCTTGCCTACGTAAAGGATCGTACTGGTTACATCTTTCATGATATAGATGCCGGGCTTATGTGGAAGTGAATTGAGTACTGATTGGATTTTTTCGTTCATATCCCATACCCATCCGGTGGATTGCTAAGAGTTGCACCCCTTAGTATAGCACACTGTCGGATGGGCATGGATACGCGTCGGACAATGAGACAATGAGGCTCATTCAGGCAGAGATGAGCCTCAACGAGAAACCTAGAGAGATGACTGATCGACCTGCTCGAAAGCCTGTGCGATGTTCTGCAGGTAACGACTAAGGTCTTCACCGGCTTGCACGAACTGATTAGTAGCGAAGCGCCATTCCTGGTAGAGCTGCTCGTAATGCTGGCGGCTAACGCCCTGCCAGTCGCTTCAAGTTGACTCATATTGCCCTGAATCTACGGCTCGATTTGGTTGGCCGATTTGCTCATTAAGCTGCAGGAAGACGTTACCGAGTTGGCGCATCAGGTCTGTGTTTACATAAATTGTACTAATAATACCGTTAAAATGGATAGCTATAATGCCGCTGCTGGTGTATACTTAGAAGTCACTAATATCCTGTAGTGTTGCTTCTGCTGGTAAATTATATGAGCTGTATTGGAACTGCCGGGCATGTCGATCACGGCAAATCAACGCTTGTCAAAGTATTGACCGGCATTGACCCTGATCGCCTGGCGGAAGAAAAAGAACGTGGCATGACCATTGACCTCGGCTTTGCCTGGCTGAAATTGCCGAGCGGGCGCGAGGTCAGTATCGTGGATGTACCGGGTCACGAAAGTTTCATCAAGAATATGCTCGCAGGCGTAGGGGGGATTGACGCCGCATTACTCGTTGTTGCTGCCGATGAAGGTGTCATGCCCCAAACACGCGAACACCTGGCAATTCTTGATCTATTGCGTGTACGTCGAGGCGTAGTTGCACTCACGAAGGCCGACTTGGTAGATGAGGAATGGCTGGAACTGGTGCGTGAGGAGGTGGACGAGCAGTTGAAGCCGACGACGCTGGCAGGCGCTGAAATTATCCCCGTTTCTGCCTATACAGGGCAGGGCTTACCCGAACTGTTGGCTCAGTTGGAACGAATTTTTGATAAGTCGCAAGAGCGACAGGATCTCGCCCGTCCGCGCCTGCCAGTTGATCGTGTCTTTACCATGACCGGTTTCGGTACGGTTGTAACCGGTACACTGCTGGATGGCACATTTAAGCCTGGGCAAGAGGTCGAGATGTTGCCACAGGGGTTGAAGACCCGTATTCGTAGCTTACAGACACATCGACATCAGGTAGAGGTTGCCCACCCCGGCAGCCGTGTCGCGATGAACCTTGCGAATATACCACGCACAAGTGTGGAACGTGGCAATGTAGTTGCTCTTCCTGGACAATTGCAGCCAACAGTCCTCATCGATGCACACATTTCGCTGCTCGCCGATGCCCCTCACGCACTTGTGCACAATACACTTGTTGACTTCTACAGTGGTTCACAAGAAGTGCCAGCGCGAGTGAGATTGCTCGATGTGGAAGCGTTACAGCCAGGTCATACTGCCTGGACCCAGTTGCGTTTGAGCCATTCCGCGGTCGTAGCTCGCCGCGATCGCTTCATCCTGCGTATTCCCTCGCCCAGTATGACAATCGGTGGAGGTGAGGTTGTCGATGCACACCCCCGTTATCACCGTCGTTTTCAGCAGCCCATCTTGCAAGCCCTGGCAACATTAGAGCGAGGAGCACCAGAGGAACTGGTACTCGCAGCGCTAGACCGGAGACGCATTACCTCCACTGAAAATGTAGGGATCCGATTTATCGCGTCCCCATCCCCCGCTTCTAATCATGGATTGCCGTCCCGATCACTACATGGGTTTTTAGGGTATGAATTAGCGGATATCGTACGGCAGAGTAATTTACCTCAAGATGTGACGCATCATACGCTAGAGACGTTGTTAATCGAGAGACGTGTACGACGCGTGGGGGCGTACTGGTTTGCTCAGACAGTTTGGGAAGCCCTTACAGATGAAGCACTTCGACTGGTGAGTGAGTATCATCGCCAATATCCGCTGCGTGCAGGCCTTTCCAAGGAAGAATGGCGGACACGCTTGCATCTTTCTCCGAAAATGGCAACGGAAATTTTAGCTGCTTTACAAGCGGAAGGGTACCTGGCCGAAGCTAGCGGTGCAACAGGTCCAATCGGCGGCCTTCTTCGTCTGCCAAATTTTGTGCCAACATTTACTCCTGCACAACAGCGGCAAGTCGAGCACCTCCTGCATCAGTTCAGGGGCAGTCCATATACACCACCAGGGCGTGCGGAAGCAGAGGCTATCGTAGGGGCCGAGGTTCTTGTCGCCTTGATTGAGCAGGGGAGATTGGTGAAGGTGGGTAGCAGCGGAAGCGGCAATCAAGAGGCGAACGCGGTGCTCTTTCTGCATGAGACCTATGACGAAGCACTGGCAAAGTTACTCGAGTATCTACGAGAGCATAGTAGCATCACTGTAGCCGAGGCACGTGATGTACTGGGAACCACGAGAAAGTACGTGTTGCCTCTCCTGGAGCATATGGATGAGCGAAAAATGACGCGACGTATAGGCGATGAGCGTATACTTGTAATTATATAATGTATCCCGCCTTACAGTCGCCAGGAGAATTTACACTCGCTAGAAATTTGGGTAGAAGGTGTTCCATTCAAAGGCAGAATGCGTTACAATGTAGAGGCGCGATTGATTGATCGCGCCCTGTGAGATGGACGCGTTACAATGTAGGGGCGCATTGATTGTGCCCTGTGAGATGGGCTATGCAGATCGAAGTTCTGGGTGATCGATATCAATTACAAGAGCCGATAGGGCGAGGTGGCATGGCCACGATTTATCGTGGCTGGGATCTCCGTATGGAACGCGTTGTCGCCATCAAAGTGCTGCGTGATGCGTATAGTACCGATCCAAAGTTTGTGAAGCGCTTTGAGCTTGAGGCCAAGGCAGCGTCCTCATTGCAGCATCCTAACATTGTGCAGGTCTATGACTATGGTCAAACCGATGGCAATTATTATATTGTCATGGAGTATGTCAAAGGAACCGACCTGCGCCGCTACTTGCGTTCGCGTGGGGTCCTCGATGTCAATCGGGCCGTCATCATTGCGCATGATGTTGCCCTTGGTCTGAGTGCTGCTCATCGCCGGGGTATTGTGCATAGAGATGTCAAACCACAGAATGTGTTGGTGGGCAGTGATGGCTCAATTAAGCTCACCGACTTCGGTATTGCCAGCTTGTATAAAGACATCAACGCTGAACGTCTGACAACTACCGGCATGACGTTGGGGACTGTTCAGTACTACGCGCCTGAGCAAGCCCAGGGCGAAATTGTAAGCCCTGCTGCAGATGTCTATGCACTTGGCATTGTGATGTATGAGATGCTGACAGGACGCACGCCCTTTGACGGAGATACGCCGGTGGCAGTCGCAATGCAGCATATTCAAGACGAGCCTATTCCGCCCAGCCAGTTCAATCCCAATATTCCTCCTGCTCTTGAAGAAATTATTCTACGCTGCCTGGAAAAGGTGCCCGAGATGCGCTTCCGCGATGGGTATACGCTAGCGCGTGCTCTGGAAACGCTGGGCGAAGCAGAGATGGAAGAAATCGTCACCGTCCCTGTCACGCCTTCGGAACGGCAAACAACCTTTCCTAGCGCCCCTGGTTACGGACAGATACCGCCTCGTCCTGGCAGTGGAACACGTGCTGGCACTCGGGGAAACGGAACTCCCCGTACACCCGTTTCCTCTCCCAATAATATGATGGGCGTTTCATCGCCCGAACACAACGGGTCCACCGAAAATGCAGGGACGCTGATTAATCAGTCAATGCCTGGAGATCAGCAATTCTATGTTCCTGCGTCGCCTCCTGTATCGCCCCTGCCCGAATCAGGTGTGACGCGCCCGTATCAGCGCGGTACAATACCAGGTCCTGTCATCACCCAACAAGATCGACGAGACTCACGTTTTGCCAGTATCATTACCGTACTCATCCTTCTGGCAACCTTACTCCTGCTTGGCTTTAGCATTTACCTGGCGGCGGAACTTGGTTTCATCAATTTGCCTTTTGTCAACAATTCGAATCAGACTGATATAATTGCTGTCCCTAATCTGAAAGGATTAAGTTATCAAAGCGCACTTGCACAGGCAACACAAGATGGTTTAAAATTGCTCTCCCAAAATGGGCAGGTCGGTGTCGTGATTAGACAAGCTCCGGATGCAGGAACTCCGGTTGCGAAAGGTGAAACTATCACCATCCAGATGGGTCAGCTAACACCAACACCCACATCAACGCCAACAACAAAAGTGCCCTCTTCCCTGGTAGGTGATAGTTTAGCCACAGCGGAAGCAGTTCTTGATGCGGCACATATTCCCTATAATCCACCGATATCGGGTGGTTCAGATCCAACGAAGGGACCCAATACCGTGGTAAAGGTTGTTCCTGGAGAAGGCAGTACGCTTCCGTCCGGTCAAAAAGTTACCCTGTACGTGGTAAACTTGATAAATGGCACTCCTACGGCCGCACCCAGCCCAACCCCCAGACCCAGCCCCACGGCCACACCCTCACCAACGCCATCACCGACACCCAGCCCCACGGCCACACCCTCGCCAACGCCATCACCGACACCCAGCCCCACGGCCACACCCTCGCCAACCCCAACGGCGACAGTACATCCTACTTCTGTGCCCAGTACCACGAATGCTGCTCCAAATCCGCCACCAGTGGACCTGAGTGCAGCCATGCAGCGTCTTTGGTATATATTGATAGATTCCGATTAATTTCAAACACTTTGATCATCCCTTCCCCAAAAGACTATTCTGCTTGTACTCCTCTCCATTAGTACTATCCCTCCACCCAAAGCAACCCCTCGAAACGAGAAACCCAACTCACGGCCACGTTCATTTCATCAGAAAATGATGCCGCTCGATCTCAAGGCCGGATGTATCGGCACGCTCTGAGGGAGAATAGTATGAAACGGAATCTTGTACGCAGTGCCTTATTTGCTTTTACCGCCTTGGCGCTTATTGGAAGCAGCCTTCTCGCTATACGTATAGCCGCTCACGCCGACACAAATCAGCGTGTGGCCCTCAGTGGAAACATCGTACCACTCGTTCAAAAAGCGCAACTTTTGCAAGCTACAGACTCCAGCCAGCAACTAAACCTCTCCATTGGCCTGCAATTGCGCAATTCTGCTGAACTAGATAGCTTATTGAGCGCCATCTACAATCCAAATTCACCACAATATCACCAATATCTAACACCTGATCAGTTTAATATGCTCTTTGCACCAACTAGTGATCAAGTACAGCAAGTTATCTCCTACTTACAGAGCCAGTCACTCACCGTCACCAGCATTGCACCCAACAACCTGCTCATCGACGCTACTGGCAACGTTGCCCAAGTGCAGCAGGCATTTAACCTCCAAATCAATAATTATCAGATTGGTAGCCATGTCTTTTATAGCAATGCAAGCGCTCCCAGTATACCAACATCGCTCAGCCACTTAATCAGTTCCATAAACGGTCTTGACAACAGCATACAGTACCACCCACTCTACCAGCGAGCGCATCATTTAACTCCCCTTGCAACGCCAAACGGATTTGGTCCCAAAGACCTCACCGCAGCCTATGATGCCGCGCCTTTACAGAATGCAGGCATCCTTGGCGATAATCAGACCGTAGCAATCTTTGAACTGGATGGCTATCAACCAAGTGATGTTACGCAGTATTTCCAGAACTACGACCTGAGCACTCCTACCATTAGCACCCAACTGGTTGATAATTTCAATGGTTCGGCTGGCTCAGGTGCCATCGAGGTTGAGCTTGATATCGAAGTCGTGGGAGCTATGGCTCCGCATGCTAATCAGATTATCTATGAAGGCCCCAATACAACCGCTGGCCTCAATGATACCTACAACAAAATTGTGACCGACAATAAAGCGCAGGTCGCATCCACGAGCTGGGGTCTGTGTGAGGCAAGTAGCGGCAATGCCGAGTTACAGACGCTCGATGCTATTTTTAAGCAGGGAGCCGCACAGGGCATCACCTTTTTTGCCGCCTCCGGTGACTCCGGTGCATATGATTGTGGCAATACAACGCTCGCGGTAGATTCACCCGCCAGCGACCCTTATGTTACTAGCGTCGGTGGAACCAATCTGCAACTGAATGCGGGCGCATACGGCAGCGAATCCGTCTGGTCGAATGCAAGTGATACATCGCGCAGCCCCAACGGTGCTGGTGGTGGTGGTGGGTTCAGTAGTTTTTTCCCGCAACCGAACTGGCAAACTGGCACCGGCGTGGGAAACGGCAATAGTGGTAAACGCGAGGTGCCCGACGTCTCGGCTGATGCCGACCCTACCACCGGTTACGCAATGTATTGTACCGTCACAAACTCGGGCTGCCCCTCAACCGGTTGGATCACTGTTGGAGGCACAAGCGCAAGCGCTCCCCTCTGGGCTGGTAGCACGGCATTAGTCAATCAATACCTGCAATCACAAAATAAGTCACTTATCGGCAATGCCAACTCCGCGCTCTATAATCTTTTCAATGCACAGCAAACCTATCCAGCCTTCCACGATATTACCAATGGCACCAACCTGCATTATGCGGCAACAACCGGCTACGACATGGCCAGTGGCATCGGCACACCCGACTTTTACAACCTCGCTCGTGACCAGGCCGCGATCTCAACAGGTGGCACACCGACCCCGACACCAACCGCAACCAGTACACCCAGCCCGACGCCGAGTCCATCACCCACCCCACCTCCTCTACTCATCCAGGATGGTGGCTTTGAGAATGGGTCTAGCTCCTGGAAAGAGTCATCCTCAGGTGGCTATGAAAATGACATCATCAATCCTTACAATCCACATACTGGGCAGTACAGCGCTTACTTGTGCGGCTATGTGAGTTGCAAGGACCAGATTTGGCAAATCTTTATAGTCCCGTCTTCATATACGAAGATCACTATTACTTACTGGTGGTACGCCGATACGAATAAGCCAGCAAATCAATGCGGCGATACCTTCATCAGCCAGTTGAAACCTGCTTCGGGCAACACTATTCTACTCAAGATGCAGCAAAGCACTAATTGCAATCCTGGCAATAATAGCTGGGTAGCTAAAAGCTATGATGCCTCGTCTGCACTTGCAAACAGTAAAGGTAAAGCAGTTATGCTCTTCTTCCAGGGTACCAATATTGCTGGCAATTACCAGACCTCGGACTTCTTTGTCGATGATGTCGTAATCACCGTCTCCTAGTCCGTAGGGGCCAGATTTATCGCGCTCCCGTACCCGTTGGGGATGCCATAAATCTGGCTCTTACGGACTAACTGTTCTCGTTCCGATATGCATCTGTTCATCCATCCCTTGAGCCACATCAACAATCTTACATTGCTCTTCGTGATACACTGTATACGTGACGAAATGCAATAAACCATGTCGGCGCTTCGATATTCCAGCAGGAGAATCATGATACCCATTTCCGATACCCCCTCAGCACATTCACAAGAAGCATGGCTATTCGGGTGGGACCAGACACCGGGCATCGTCTCTGTATGGGCAACTCGAGCAGGCAAGGCAATAGTATGGAGGCGCGTCATCGGAGGGACAAGCACTACTCCTACCCTGTTGTGTGAGGAAGAACGGTTCCATCCCTGGCTCTTCGCCAGAACCCTCACAGACCTTGAGCACCTTGGACGTACTGTGCAGCCCTTCACCACTGATACTGCAGGAACAGCTTCTATCACCTTCCGTGAACTGGATGGTTCGCCCGATTCATACCGTTATCTACTCTCGGCTCGCGATGGACGCACACTTGAGCGAGCTATACTTACCGGTGCATCTCGTCGGCTAAATCGTAACGTTACAAGCCTCAACGACCTGCAAGATACCTATTATCGCGTCGGCCCTGTCGAGCAATATCTCATGCAGACCGGTCGGGTCTATTTTTGCGGTCTTGTCTACGAGGATCTTCACCGCTTGCAATTCGACCTGGAAACGACTGCGCTCGACTCGAACCGCGGTCGCATCTTTTTAGTAGCCATTTCCGATAGCAAGGGCTTTTCGACCATCCTTGAGGCTCCTGCACCCGAAGATGAAGCACGTCTCATTGCCAATCTCTGTGCTTTGGTACGTGAGCGCGACCCCGATATTATCGAGAACCACAATCTTTTCGGCTTTGACTTGCCATTCCTCGAGAAACGTGCTGCTGCCCTCAAGGTACCATTACTGCTTGGCCGTAAAGGAGGCCCCCAGCAGCTTGAAGGTTACGAGGAAGCATTAGTGTTTGGGCCACGCAGACGCCGCCGTATGCGTTACACCGTGGCCGGGCGAGAGTTGATCGATACGCTGGATGCAGTGGGCCGCTACGATTTTGTCGTGCGTGAGCTGCCAAGCCATCGCTTGAAAGATGTGGCTCGTTTTTTCGGGCTGGCCTCTCCCCAGCGTGTATACCTCGAGGGGTCGAAAGTGTTTGAGACGTATCGGCAGGAGCCAGAACGTGTCCGTCTCTATGCATTGGACGATGTGAAAGAGGTGGATGGCCTATCGCGACGGCTCATGGGTGCGGCGTTCGCCCTGGCTGGCATGGCCCCTCGTCCATACGAGCGCATTGCCTCGGCGGGACCTGCTATGGGCATCCTCGAACCTATGCTGGTGCGGGCGTACCTTCACCAGGGTGCCGCTCTTCCATTCGTTCCTCCTGAAGCATTCGCTGGGAGTGAGCCGCAGGCAGGTGGCGCGTCCTATCTCCTGGCCTCCGGCATTGCTGAGCACGTAGTCAAAACCGATGTGGCTTCCCTCTATCCATCCCTCATGCGCATATTCCGCATCGGACCAAGCTGCGACCGCCTGAGCGTCTTGCTGCATATTCTTGACCGTTTGACCGACCTGCGCTTGCACCACAAGGCTGCTGCACGAGCAGCACCTCCCGGCTCTATGGAAGCCAATCAACACGATGGCACACAGGCCGCTATGAAGACGCTGATCAATGCCGCCTATGGCTACATGGGAGCAGGCTCAATGGCTCTCTTCGCCGATATTGATGCCGCCAACGAGGTTACAAGACGTGGTCGTGCATTACTAGATTCGCTCCTTGAGGCACTGCGAGAACGTGGTATGGCCCTGATTGAGGCAGATACGGATGGCGTCTACTTCGCCGTGCCTGCTGACTGGACAGAAGAGCAAGAGCGTGCGCTCGTGGCCGAGGTGGGAGCGCTGCTGCCAGTGGGCATTCGCCTGGAATACGAAGGACGATTCCGGGCCATGCTCAGTCATATGGTAAAGAACTATGCCCTGTTGACATATACCGGGCAACTGATTGTGCGTGGTGTGGCTCTGCGTTCCAGCCGGGCAGAACCTTTCGGTGAACGCTTCCTCCGTCAGGCGTTGCATTGTGTGATGCAGGGCGACATCCTCGGCGTTCAACGCTGCTACAGGGAGACTATCGAGGCCATACGTAGTCGCCAGTTTCCCGCTATCGATATGTCCGTGCGGCTGCGCCTCTCGAAGTCACCAAAGGCTTACCTGGATACGCGTGCAAAACATCCCGAAGCCCAATACGAGGCGCTGCTCACAGCCGGGCGTACCCAATGGAGCGTTGGCGAACGCGTGCGTTTCTACCGCACCTCGGGAGGTGGTTACACGTGGTTGCCAGAAGAAACAGACGATGCACCACTAGCTGTTGATGACGTAGAAGATGGAGATGAGCCTGAAATAGAGCCATCTTTCTCATATAGCGATAGCGAGGCAATTGCCGATCGACGCAATTATGATGTTGAACATTACCTGCGCGTGCTCCTCACCTCCTACGCTGCCCGCTTGAAAGTCGCCTTCGCGCCGGACGACTTTGACCAGCTTTTCCGCCTCGATGGACAGGTCGGCTTATTTGATCACTCGCCTGAAGATATGCAACTGCGCTGGATTAGATGCGATCTTCCTACTCCTCCGAAAATTGATGGCCATTAATCACCTGCATATGCTTGTATTTCCATGCAAGCATTCTGATATACATGCTATACTGTAATGCAGGAGCACATAGGTACAATACAAGTATTTTCTGCCTGTATGCCAATCTAATTTCAGATTTTTAAAACCAGGGTGAGGATGAGGTCCCAGTCCCACCCACAACAACTAAAACATGACGAGGACAGCGAAACATGATTGAACACAACGGAGCCATTTCACCAGAAAATACACAGTTCGTTCTGCTCAGCTTCGAGGGACCCGATGTCTACTCCACCGCCGGTGGATTAGGCACACGTGTCTCCGAACTCAGCGAAGCCCTCGCCACTCAGGGCTACACGACCCACCTGATCTTCATCGGAGATCCCTCCAAGCCCGCTACTGAGACGCGTGCCGATGGTCGGCTGATACTCAAACGTTGGTCGCAGTGGGTGAGCAAATATTATTTGAATGGTGTCTATGATGGCGAGGAGCAGAAGCTCTACGATTACAACAACAGCGTTCCCTACCATATTTATAACGAGATCGTACGTCCCGCCGTCTCCCAGGGCAAAACAGTTGTCATCATGGGTGAAGACTGGCAAACCGCTGAAGCCATCTGCCGCACCTCGGATCTACTGAACTGGTTCGGGGTTCGCCAGAAGGTCTTGCTGCTCTGGAACCTCAATAGCCTGATGTCGTTGCATCGCATCAATTGGGGCCGCCTCAACTTCGTTGCTACGATTTGTACCGTCAGCAAATATATGAAACACAGAATGTGGAGCTACGGCGTCAATCCACTTGTTATCCCCAATGGCATCCCAAAGCGTCACCTCAATCCCGTCGATGAGAAAGCTGTTTCGCGTTTGCGCGAAATTGGTCGTCAGGGCGACCCAAGTCGCATGTTCCTCTTTAAGATTGGTCGCTTCGACCCCGATAAGCGCTGGATCATGGCTATTGAAGCTGTCGCTCAACTGAAACATAGTGGTCATCCCGTCACACTCTATGTACGTGGAGGTATCGAACCACATGGGGCAGAAGTCCTTAGCCACGCCTATCACATCGGTCTCAGTATTCGCGATGTAGTAGCTCAGCGCCCAAACCTGGATCAATGCCTCGATGCTATGGAAAATGCTGGCCCCGCCGATCTCTATAACCTGCGCTTCTTCCTCCCGGAAGAATTTGTGCGCACTACCTATGCCGCTGCCGACGCTACATTAGCCAACAGCGGACACGAGCCATTCGGCCTCGTTGCCCTTGAAGTAATGGCTGCCCAGGGAGTTGCTGTCACGGGCAGCACTGGGGAAGATTATGCCATCTCCTTCGAAAACGCTATCGTGACGGAGACCGATGATCCCGATGAGATTGTTGGCTACATGCTCTATATGCGTCGCCATCCGGAAGAGCAGGAACGTATCCGCTGCGCCGGTCGTCGCACAGCCGAACAATTTCTATGGGACCAGGTCATCGAGAACCTCGTCAGCAAGCTAGAATTCCTTGCTCGCAAACAAGCCATTATCCTCACCTGATTTCACACCTGTAGAGGCCGATCAATCGGCCTCTGTGGGAGGCTAACTATTTCCTCATTCATTTGTCCATCAGCATTATCGCGCTCCTGGGCCACGTGAGAAACTTCAGGGTTAAGACCTCATTAACATTTTAGGAGTTTCGTCCTATATTTAACCGCCTCATGTTCCAAAAATCCGTACACCTCAGTCTATTTAGGTAGACTGAACGAAAAACACAGTTTTGTAGCATCGAGGTAGTTATGCAAGAGTTATATGCACTTTCGTCATCTCAAGCAACTGATGTGATGGAGGAGCAAAGTACGGGAACTAACCCAACGAACCCACAGAGCCAGCAGGGAAAGCTCCCACCCCTACAGATTATTTTATTTGGCAGCCCATCCGGTCAGTATGTAGGAACGGGACCACTTGGAAGCTCGATCAATCTAACTCCTACAGGCATTCCCACCACCGAGCCACTTTCCTCTATTTCAAATACTTCACCCTTAATGTCGCCTGCTCCCTCTCTCATCACAGCTCTCCAATCTACTATGTCTCCCGAAACCACCAGACGTTCAGTCATAATTCCTGGTTCGTCCAAGCGCAGGCAGATTGATGAAGAGCAGGCAAAGCCCGTTCAAGCGAGCATCCATCACGAGTGGCTGACTCCACATATTCGTCACGGTATTATCATCAGTACCATCTTATTAGTTGTTATTACCACACTGCTCACTCTCACTCCATTGAGCAACGGGCAATTGGCTTTCTCTCTCGTGGGTGGTATCAGTAACTGGTTTCGAGCAGGGGAGTTGAACTGGCAGATTCAAGCGCATATCGATGAGAACGTTCCGTCAAGTGCGTCAACCGTCTCGCAAAACGTTCCACTTCAATCCCCCATGATATTGCCCAAGAGTCAGTATGTCACAATCGCCCAACAAGATGCCATCGATGCAGGTATTTCGCCAGAGTATTTTGTGCGCCAGATAAACCAGGAGAGTGGCTTTAATCCTTATGCAGTCTCTCCGGCTGGTGCGGTAGGTATTGCTCAATTCGAGCCTGGTACAGCCGCTGGTTTGGGCGTCAATCCCTGGGATCCTATCTCTGCATTGAACGGCGCAGCCCACCTCATGGCAAGCTACGCAAATTCATATGGTGGTGACTATGCCAAGGCCCTCGCGGCCTACAATGGTGGTAGTGGTACCGTCCAATATGCTGTCAATGCCTGTGGAGCCAACTGGATGAACTGCCTCCCAGCCCAGACGCGCAACTATATCTACGTCATCATGGGGATATAGTTACGCTAATCACTTGCCCGCGCTCGCCGCAGAATTTCCTCGACCACCTCGGTCTTGGCATCGGCATAGTTCTGCGTGTACTTCCAGAACTTGCCCGCAAGTTCTCGCTTGGTGCGCTCATACAGTTGACGATCGGATGGATTGCTGCGCAACCAGTTGCGGAAAAGTAACATGCGTTCAATTTCCGGGCACCCAGGCGAGAAGACATGCAGATTCACATCCGTATCCGGCCCCTTGAACACCCGGTGCTCGTACCAATCCGGCTCTCGTATACGCAGCACATAGTCGACAGCCTCAAGTGCCGGGACATAGGACGACTCATCTGACGAGTCCGGTACCACAAGCAGTATATCAATTCTCGGTTTGGCAGCCAGCCCTGGCACCGAAGTCGAGCCAACATGTTCAATCAACACAACCCGATTCCCGAGTGCGCCCTTAATCCGCTCAACCTCGCACTCAAAAAGCCGGAGCCACTCTGGATCGTAGTCGACGATTAGGATAGGCCCGGCCAGTGGCGTTAGTCCCCCAACATGGACATCCTGCAGTTGTTCCTCGGTTAATGGTTCTCGTGTGGCTGCCAAAGATTGCTCAGATGTTATTCCGCTTGCCTCTTTTGATGAGTCTCTATCTATATTGTCAGTCGCAGGCATGTGCATTTCCTCTCGATCTTCTCTGCTCACTTCACAAAGTCTATCTAACGACGAGGAGCTTAAGTATACCATATCCCTGACATCTGCTCATCCTTTTATCTCGCTCTGAGAAGTGCTTGTGTGGGCTTAACAAGAAAAGCCGTGATGGTCTATATTATATTTAGATAAACTAAGTATTAGCTACGCTAGAAAGTGCATAGATAATGGAGCCTTCCTCTCACGACACGTTGGATATTGCCAATCGAGTTGTTTATCTCATTCCCCGCTTGCTGAGCCGAATTCGTGCGGACATTCCCCGCGCCACCGACGATCTTGCACCGGAATGGCGCGATATCTTGGCACTACGTACCACGAAGGGACAGCTCAAGTTGTTGCGCGTTCTGATCACACGTCAACGTTGCACCATGCAAGAATTAGCCGATCAACTGGATGTTGCACCACCAACCGTCACCGCCATGGTCAAACGACTGCTCACCCAGGGATTTGTCGAACGGCTTCGTGATGAACAGGACTGGCGCGTCGTGCAGGTGGTGCCTACTGAACGCGGGCAACGCGCCGTCTCGCTCTATGAAGAGTTCTGGTGTGCGAACTTACAACGTCTGCTCGCCCATCTCAGCACTGAGGAACTGACGCAGTTACATCTGGCCCTTCCTATCCTTCGCCATCTGAGCGAAGTAGAACCATAACCATCGTTGAGCAACGATCGCATCCCTTGCCGATGTCATCGCTCGCCGATGTCATCCTGAGCGAAGCGAAGGATCTGAGGCCCATCTGCGTTCAGCAGACCTCACACGCGTTGTCTTGCAGAAGTATAGGGAATCACTCGTCGTATGATTAGTTTCTGGAGTAGACTCGTATGCAACCAATGAATTCTGGCAGCAAGGCACAGGTGATGCCTGAAGCTCTCATCGGACAGGAGCAACAAGCTCGTGCGCAAGCCAGAGGCCTGCTCCGCACGTTTAGCGCCTTGCGACACCGTAATTACCGGCTGTTCTTTTTCGGTCAAATGATTTCACAGGTCGGGACCTTGATGCAGACAACCGCGCAGGCATGGCTGGTCCTGGAACTGACCCACAGTGCGTTGCTGCTTGGAGTAGTGGGTGTGCTGCAATTCCTGTGTACTCAGGCGGCATGCCACTGGGAAACCTCTTCGCGGGCGGCCTGACGACACTCTTGGGCGCGCCAATCGCATTCTTGCTCGGAGGTATTCCATGCTTCATCGCAGCCTTTGTTGGCTGGCTTCTGCGTAAACCGGCGGAGAAAAGCCTCGCGGAGTCAGGGACAGCTATGAACTTTGAGTAGCTTACCAGCAATATCTGTCCAAAAGAAACAGAAAGGGAAAATCAATGTCTGATACATATTCAAAAATGGCCCTCTTGGTCATGGATATGCAGGAGGAAATTGTCACTCGCTTTGCACAAACCGGTGACATCCTCACGCCCATGCGCACAGCTATTGCTGCCGCTCGTGCCGCATCAATTCCCGTGATCTTATGTGATCGTGGCCTTTCGTCCAGGCCATCCCGAAATTAGTCCGAAGAATAAGTCCTTCTCTGCCTTTATGCAGCGGCGATCTTCCCCGTCAGCAACTCTGTCCACAATGGAGATTCATCCAGCCATCGCCCCACAGCCAACGGATATTGTTGTCACGAAACGTCGCGTCAGTGCGTTTAGCGGAAGTGATTTAGAAGTAGTACTCAGAGCACAGGGCATTTCGCATCTGGTGCTCTCTGGCATAGCCACCAGTGGAGTCGTCTTATCAACTCTGCGCGAAGCCGCTGATAAGGATTATCAACTGACCGTCTTAGCCGATTGCTGTCTTGATCTCGATGAAGAAGTCCAGCGCGTCCTGCTGACCAAAGTCTTTCCACGTCAGGCCGAAGTCGTACACTCTTCAGAGTGGAGCATGAGGCTGAAGCCTAAGCAGTTTCGGGAGCAGTCAGACAGCAAATAGTAGTGAGGATTGGTTGTGTCGGATCAGCAACAACCATTGCTGAATTTTACTTTACACCCGCACGATATCGCTACAAGCTGCTCGGTCAACGGCATTGTGCGCATTCAGTATGTGATTCTCTGTGGAAGCCGCAACCATCGGCTATAGTGCTTAGACCCCACGGATCTGGTCGATAACTACCTCCGCCATCAGACGATCAACGGTCAGGCCACGCCAGGCTACATGCTGGTCGGGTCGCACGAGGAGCAGCGGGGCACCGTAGCGCTTCTCCAGTTCCTGGTCGTGCAGATCGAGCAAGGTCAGCGGCACACCACGGGCTGTAGTGGCCTCGATGAGCGGAGCCACATCGGCGTCGTCGCGAAGCCGAAGCAGCGACAACCCGTTCCCCAACTGATCATAGAGGGACGCGCCATCTGGCTGCCACAGGTGCGGCAGCCGCGCTCCCGGTCGAGCAGTTGGTTCATAACTCTGGCCTTCGGGAACAGGAGGCGTGCCGTCGTCAACGATCACCGGCGAGGCATCGTACTGGTAGCCCAGGACGAGTCCCAGACTATGGAACTCGCGATCTTTGGCCGCTCGGATCACCTGAGCGGCTGCATGCCGCGCTTGCTCACCGACGAGACCCGGGGCGTCCATCTCTCAATTGGCCAGTTCCGGGGCAAGTACGCTCATGTTCGCCGCCGCTTCCCTGATAGTTCGCTCGGCGACTGGCCGCCGCTCCGCCTCATAGCTTGCGAGCAGACCATCTCCGCCCCAGCCATCAAGCACCGCCGCTAGCTTCCAGCCAATGTTCACGGCATCGCCAATGCCTGTATTAAAGCCGTGCCCGCCCCACGGCGGATTGAGGTGTGCGGCATCGCCCACCAGGAAGACTCTGCCGCTCCGGTAGCGGTCAGCTAGCAACATGCGTGCTGTCCAGGGATCCGTTCCAAGCACCTCGGCCTCGATCTCGGTCCCAACGAGGCCATAGATCAGAGCGTATGGGTTGGTCTGGCCAACCTCGGCAGGCACACCGTTGGCGATGGCCCACCACTGATCCTCCAGATCCATACGGCCGAGAACCCCAGGGCAGGCCGGGTTGAGCACCCAGTAGTGGACTGCCGGGCCATGCGGATGCCGCTCCGCCAGTCCAGGTGCCCGAAACACGATGCCGAAGTTCGGACGCGAGTCCGTGGTTCCCTCGTAGTGGGCTCCAATTGCCGCCCGAACAGCGCTGCGAGACCCATCGCAGCCTAAGACGTAAGACGCCCTGATCTGCCGTTGTTCCCCCTGCTCATTCATAATGGTCGTCTGGACACCTTCCTCGTCTTGCTGGAGACTGTGCAACGACCAGCCCAGACAAAGGTGGCACGACTCCAGGTTGGTAACTGCTTCCCGTAGCACCTCCTCGACCAGTGGCTGGGCAATCTGCTGTCCTGACTCCGCGAACAGATCGGTTTGCTGCGGTGAAAGTCCGAGGCAATCGGTGAAGCGCATCACTTCGTGACCCAATAATGTCGTGCAGAAGACCACATCCTGCGACCAATCCACCTTGAGTGGTGCCACCTCGCGAATACGCTCGGCCAATCCCCAGCGGCGAAAATGTTCCATCGTCCGCACATTCGTCGTCTTGGCACGCGGTCTAAGCCGCGAGACAACCTGCCTCGGCTCAACGATCAGGCACTGCACGCCTCGTCGCCCCAGTTCGACGGCTGCACTCAGCCCGGTGGGACCCCCTCCGACGATGAGGACTTGCGTCTCCCGAGGCATCTCTTGACTTTTGTCTGAGGGGTCTCTCGTCTATCATGGTCCAACCTTGTCTTCCTTCCCGAATTCAGCTCACATAGGCGCAAGTTTGAGTACCTTTTCGGCATTCCCATGCGCGATTTTTGCTCTGTCGGTAGGACTGATTGGTGCCTGCTCCAGAAACGTTCTGCCGTGCTCACTTCTACTATAGGGATAATCGACCGCGTACATGATACGATCGGCTCCCATAATTTGCAGGGTGAGCAAGAACGGGGGCAGGGTAAACATCCCGCTGGGTGTCACATACACCTGTTCCAGGAAGTAGTCCGCGATAGGCCGTTGCAGATATTTAGCTGTCTGGGTTAACATCTCAGCAAAGCGAGCCAGATAAAAGGGAATCATCTCGCCCCAGTGACCGAGAATAAGTTGTAAACCGGGGTAGTGGTCGAAAACACCGGCTAGGATCATGTGCAGCGCGTGAGTGCCTGTCTCTAGGTGCCATCCCCAGCCAGCGGTCGCAAATCTCGCGCTGACGGCTGGATCAAGACCAGAATAGCAGGCATCCTGCACCGCTTTAGGCGGGTACGACGGATGCAGATAGATGGGAACCTCCAGAGCCGCCGCCGCTTCTAGAATGGGCTGAAACAGAGGATCATCCAGGAAAAGGCCATTGGTCCGTCCACCAATCATCGCGCCTTTGAGGCCAAGCTTCTGCACCGCGCGCTCTAACTCGGCGGCAGCGGCCTCCGGGTCAGGTGTCGGTAACGTCGCAAACCCGGCAAAGCGGTCAGGATGGGTCTGGATAGTAGCCGCGAGTTGGTCATTGATCTCCCTGGCCAGCGGTACCGCCTCCGCCGCGGGAATGGCCGGCAGCCCGGCTGGCGTGTAGGAGAGGACCTGGACATCGATGCCCATCGCATCCATGCGCTGCAAGCGGCCGACTCCTAGATCTTCCAGTGGAGCGTCAGGGGGATTATAACCCAACAGGTGAGATGCACTTTGACCAGGAAAATATTTTGCCACTGCCTTCTTGACCTCAGCAATCTGGAAGTGCTCTTCAATCGCGATAATTTTCACCACACTTAGTCCTTTTCAGCGAGCACCATCAGCAACCCACTGATCAAGCCGAGATTCTTGAGAAACTGGAGCATTTGCTTCTCACGCTCAGGCCCGGACTCTTCTTTCCAGAAGGCATGTCCCACAAGCGTCGTCGGAATCAGACTGCCGATCAGAAGGGCTGCAGCTATTCTGGGCGCGATACCCAGGCCGAGAAGGAAACCAGCAAATATCATGACAGCGCCGTTCAGCACCACCGCCCGCTCTGGTTCTGGGATGCCCGCTGCCGCAACCAATTTGGGGCGTCCACCTGGTTTGCTAAATGCTCCCCAACCGCCATAGATGAAGATACCTGAGAGGAGCAACTGAATTCCTGTTCGTCTCATAAATGTATTCCTTTTGAGAGAGATATGCTTATAACGTTCCGTTCTTCCTTGTTCATGCATGTTGACTGATGCAGCGTGTGAAACGAGATCGTGCCATCGGGATACCATCATCTCTCATCCAATGAAACCAACGGCTTCATTCGTATACATGGGGACTTCCTGTCTCCTGCGTGTGTGGCAGTTCATGTAACGGCATCGAAGCAAAGGCATCAAATGCGCTGCTCCGCTTGGGGAAATCGGCGGCCTCGAAGGCAAAGATATCATACTCAGTCAGCCCCTTCTGGTGGTAGGGGTCTGTGGTCATGACCTCCCGAAGTTCCTGTTCACTGGATGCTCGTGCCACGATGATCCCTCCAATTGGAGGTTCACGCCGCCCTGAGACGAGAAAGCGTCCAGACTCATACTGCCGTTGCACCCACGCGCTGTGCGATGCAAAAGAGAGGTTGACCTCGTCAAGACGGTCTTTGGAAACGAGAGATCAGAACAAACATGCGCATAGCGCCTCCAACCAAATTGCATAGAACGCCCCGATAATCTGCATCAACAGGGTAACGACCTTCCGTCACCACGACTACACCGGAGAACGTGGATCGCCTAAAGGCACATGCAAATCCAAAGGGCCAGAAGGTTTAAACTCGCCAGCGTAGGCCCGCCGGTGCAGTTCTGCGAAAGAGGCACCAGCCTGGCGTGCAGCTACCATCTGCGCGGGATCGATTGGCATACCAATGGGGTTGGCGGCGAATTGCGGCGAGGTACGCATCCACTCGCTTGACTCTTGCCAGTTCCTGAAGTTGTCGGATTGCAGTTCGACGCTGTTGCCGTCAGGGTCCATCGTAGTATAATGACGTGGTCATGCCATGATCGAGGCAGGCATGCGGTTCAATACCCTGAGCCTTCAATCGTGAGTAGGTATCGAGCAGATTTCCCATCGACGGATACTCGAAGGCGCTATGATGGAAGCCGTTGTGCATCAGCTTGTCAGTGTCGTCGCTCAACTGTGGTGAGGTCAGGAGCGCGAGGCGATGGTTGGCCTCGTCATTGGTGAGCCAGGCCCCACCTGGAAACGTGTAGTTTGACTTCATACCCAACACTGTGCCGTACCACTCAATCATCTCGTGAAGGCGCGACGTCTTCAGGTTAATGTGGTGCAGCGTAGGCCCAACGGTAGTCGTGTTCTCAGAGACGTGTGACATTCCTTTTCTCCTTTGATGTTACTTGGATGAGACGTATCTCTTCCATGAGACGCGTCTCTCCAGTGAGATGGACTTTCCTCTTTTTTATACTACTTCTCTCGCTCTGCTCCTGCCTCCGTCCGAATGCCCACAACGGGATTGCGAATCTGGCCAATGCCTTCAATCTCGACTTCCGTGATATCCCCGTCGTGTAAAAAGAGGGGAGGCGTGCGTTTAAAGCCCACTCCTGATGGCGTGCCTGTCGCAATGATGTCCCCCGGCTCTAGCGTCATCAGGGAACTGAGGAAAGAGATGATGGCTGCCACCGAAAAGATCATACTGGCAGTGCTGGCGTGCTGTACTACCTGCCCATTGATCCTGGTAGTCAACAGAAGCGCCTGGGGATTGGGAATATCCGATGCCAGTACCATCCCTGGCCCCATCGGTGCGAAGGTATCCAGGGCTTTGCCTGCCATGTACTGACTGGTTTGCATTTGCAGATCACGTGCACTCACATCATTCATGATGCTATAGCCTGCCACATACTGGAGCGCCTCCTGCTCAGACACCTCTTTACAGCGCGTGCCCATGATGACCGCTAATTCCCCTTCATAATCGATTTGACTGCTAGCCCGGGGTATGAGAATCGAGCTGGTCGGACCGGTTAAGCTATTGCGGTACTTGCCGAAGAACAGAGGCACCTCTGTCCGTGCTAGCCCGGCCTCGCTGGCATGATCGGCATAATTGACGCCGATACAGATGATTTTGTCGGGATCGGGGACCGGCGGTCCAAGTTCAACGGATGCCGTCTGGAACACTCCTGGTGCATTCGGACCTGCATTAAATGACTCACGAGCCTGCTTGAAGACCTTGTCTACAGTTGCAGGTCCGGCAGCGAGTAGTTGTCTGAGTCGTCGTCTCCTGGACACCATCGTGCCAGAGGGCCGTGACATCCACCACGCGGCCCTCATCTTCCACACCGGCACGCCAGCCTCCATCCGTATGACCTTGCCTGCGATAACTGACGAGTTGCATGACTACGTTCCTCCCTCCCTACGTTGAAATGAATTATAGACTTGAACGATTTAAACGGTAAACGATGCACTCCTCGACAAAGGAGAGTATCTTCATGTAGAACGCACGAGCCAGCGTATGTAATTCCGCCGAATGACCCGCCATGCGCTGCACGCCCACATCGACAAATGGCGCGGCAGTGAACATTTCGGCAACATGGCTGAGCGCCTCTGGATCAGGCCGCCAGAGGTGATCATATTCAGGAACGATGAACTGGACGGGAATCCGCACTTTAGCAGCGACCTGAGGCAGACGCGCGCCCCATGTTTGTGCCTCTGCAAGCTCTATCGCGGCGGTGGGAACGTCCCGTTCCGGGTCATATTGAGCCAGTTCCGCTGGATACGACCATGCCGGCCCGTACATGGCCGCGACTTTAATCGCTATATCCATCATCACTGTCGGTGCATCACTGACTAAAGACGCAAATGCTACCTTTGTCTGCTCATTATAGAGCGCTCCCGAGCCTGTCATATTCATGCCGAGCAGACGTTCGTGCGGGTTTTCTGCCGCGAGCAGCAAGGAGATCATCCCCCCAATCGAATGACCAATCAAAAACATCCCCGCGGATTGCTGGCCATAGTCATGCCAAATTTCCTCAAGCGCCTGCTGTAGAACTGGAACCTGACCATCGAATGAGAGTTGGTCAAATGGAACGGAAGTAGCTGTCCCATATCCAGGGCGGTCAAGAGCCAGTATCGAGTAGCCTAACGAAGCGCAAAACTCAAGTAACAATGACGGAGAAGTATCGAAATATTTACTCGTATAGGTTCCACCATGCACTGCGACGAGCAATGCTCTTGGCTGTCCATTCGTTGCTGGAAGGAAGCGCCCTGAAAGCTTTATATTACCAGCATCTATGCTGATAGAGTGACTCGTCATAGTTTTCCCCCTTCTTAACTCTCTGCTCAACAATTGACCTACCTTGCAAGAAGCAAGCGCAGTTTCACCAAAGGCGTGTAAGATCCTGAATTGCTTTCAATGGCACTTGAGTGCTTCATTCCTTATGATCTCAAATACTGCTTCACTTTCTCTTGAACAATCTCTGCCATTTCTTGGTGAGGATCATACACAAGCATTGCTCACAATTCCTGGCTTGCCTGTTTCTGCGCCGCCTGGTCATGTTCTCGGTTGGAGTACGTGTACGGGTTGTCAATCAACTCAACTTCTGCCTTCTCAGGGTTCATGCCCTCGTTCCAGGCCTGTTCGCCCATTTTGGATCTCGCGTACTCAACCGTCTTCGAGACGGCCTGCCTGGCTCTGTTGAGGTCAACGCCGAGGAGACGGTGGTCGTACTTGACAACCTTACCATCCACCATTACTGTATGCACGTCTCCGCGCCCAGCTTGAAACACGACGTGCCCGTAGGAGTGGAGCAATGGGAACATCACCGGCGACTGGTCATTTTTAATCAGGACGAGATCAGCTTTTTTGCCTGGAGTGATGCTACCAATGAAGCTGTCCATCCCCAAGGCTTGAGCACCGCCAAGCGTCGCCCAGTTGACAACCTGCTCAGCGCGCAGATGACTCAGTGTGACGGTTTCGTTGCGCTTGTGCGCTTCTAGATGCTCACGGGCTCGGTCCGCGTTGAGGGTCGCACGCATCGCGGAGAATAGGTCGGCGCTCCACCACACGCTAGTATCCATCGATAAGGAAATCGGGATGTTGTGCCGCCGGAGCAACCATGTGGGCGGGTAGCCCTGACCGGCACTATCCTCGCTCTCGGCAGAGACTGATGTATGACCACCTGTCGCTGCTATGCGATAATAGGAGTCATCGGAAAGTGTTGCCGCATGTACATAGATAGTGGAGGGCGTCATGAATCCATGCTCGTGCATCAAACGGATGCCATTATCGTTGGTAGCGCCCCACACGCCAGCATGGGTTGTCACTGGTAGATTGAAGTCACGCGCAACCTCGAATGCGTCCTTTTCGGGGAAGGCCGGGTCGCCGGTCACGTCGAATGCAATCTGCATGCGCAGCATATCTCCACGTCCGTCAATGCGGCGTCGAATGAAGTCGGCGAACTCAGGAGCCTTTGTCCACTGCCAGGGAGCACCAAGTAGATTGCCGTAAGCGAGGACGAACCGGCCCGGAACCGCTTCGAATGCATCGACCGCCGCATCGGCGTATTCGACTGTCTGCAAGCCATGAGACCAGTCAACCGCTGTGGTGACTCCGGCGTCTACAGCCTCAATTGCCGACAGGAGGTTCCCAGCATAAATATCTTCGGGACGGAAAATCTTGCCCCAATTCAGGTAGTAGAACTGGAAGTAGTTCGTGAGGGTCCAGTCGGCACCGAACCCTCGCAGGGCTGTCTGCCACATGTGGCGGTGCGTGTCAACCATGCCTGGCATGAGAATACCGTCTGACGCATCGATTTCCACCGCGTCATCCGGTACGACAAGTTGTCGTCCTACAGTGGCGATGCGCTTGTCGACGACGAGGACATCGCCACTCTCGATCATCCCAAGTGAGGGGTCAATGGTCAGCACTGTGGCGTTACGAAATACTACGGGACGGCCTGAAGGAAAGGAAATACCGTTCGCTGCTGCGTTCTGGCTCATACTGCTCACCTCTTTGTGCCAGAGCTATCGGCCGCGAAGCAGGCTGCCTTTGCCCGTGTCTTGCTAGCCGAACTGCTCTACAATCTTTCAACGATTGACGTTGGTGCTCAAAAGTGCCCTTTATGCGGAGAATTGCTAACTATTCACATAAGTACTAGTTGACAGACCCGTATCACAGGATGACGCTTCATTGCTATCTAGACAAAGCACGCTACAATATTGTATATTATGCATAATGTATAATACATTTGTCAAGGGAAAAAAACGAAGCGTATGAATTTCATGGCACAAACAGGAAAGGGTAACACAAATACCACCCTTACAAAGCTCACAATAGCGGAGCAGGTTGCGGCTGCTCTCCGTGACGAAATCGTCACGGGACAACTTCCGGCCGGTACCAGGTTGCGCCAGGTTGAGATCGCTCAACGCTTTGGAGTCAGTACGACTCCGGTTCGCGAGGCATTTGGACTGCTTCAAAGTGATGGTCTGGTGCAAATCGACACCCATCGAGGAGTTACAGTTTTCTTGCCTACCATCCAGGATCTTGTCGAGCACTATGAAATTCGTATGGCCTTAGAAATGCTGGCCGTCGAGAAAGCCGCCGAACACTTCCAGGCCCAGGATGCTCCTCCACTTGTTGCCATCCTCGATGAGATGCACGCCACCAGCTATGCAGTTCACTATGTTGAGCTGAATCATCAGTTCCACTTGCAATTGTATCGCCTTTCGGGACGTTCACGACTGGTCACGATGATCGAGGAATTGCGCAATGCCTCGCTCGCCTACAACCATCTCTATGCAGCAGCCGACGTTCCCAAAGATGCAGAACGTCTTGATAGGGAACATCGCGAGATTCTTGCCGCCTGCCAGGCGAACGACTCGGTTCGTGCTGCTAATGCTGTGCGCCACCATATTCAACAGACCATCGCTCATGTAACGAAACTGCTCGAACAGGGAGGAGATTCTAAGTATGTCTGAGGCAATCGCAATTACGAATGTCAAGGTGTTTGATGGCAACGCATTGACCGCTGAACGCACAGTGGTCATTGAAAATGGGGTCATCTCGAATGCAACGGCGGCTGAGAGAACGGTGGATGGGCAGCATGGTACGCTGCTGCCTGGCTTCATCGATTCTCATGTCCATCTGCTGAGTCTTACCGAGTTAGAGCAAGGGACACGATGGGGTGTGACAACCATGCTCGATATGGGGTCGCCAACTATGAAGCTAACCAACTCACTACGTCATCGCCAGGGGTTAGCCGATATACGAGGCTCAGGAAACGCGGCCAGCGCTCCCGGAGGCATACAAACGACGAGAATGGGCATGCCTGCTTCGAGTGCGGTGACCGGCCCTGGCGATGCGAGTCGCTTTGTGGCTGAGCGCGTTGCGGAAGGGGCTGACTACATCAAAGTGATCGTTGAGGATCCTCAACGAATGGGAACTGCTGCCTTTGATGTGGCCACCATTGCTGCCCTGGTCAAGGCCGCCCATCAGGCAGGTCTGAAAGTGATCGCGCATGTCACCACCTTAGCCGCCCTCACCAATGCTGCTGAGGCAGGAGTAGATATCCTCACGCATGCTCCCGTCGATGTAGATCTTGACGACGACTTGGTGCGCTCTCTTGCAACACGGGGCATCGTGTCGGTACCGACGTTAACCATGATGCGTGCTGTGACGAGTCTGGCGCACCGTCTGCCGACGCATGGGGCTGACATAAACTATGCCCATGCAAGATCTACGGTGTCAGCGTTCCACCGGGCAGGCATAACCATCCTGGCTGGTACTGACGCGAACCAGGCACCTGCTTCGCCCGCGCCGATTCAACACGGGGAAGCCTTGCATGAGGAATTAGGTTTGCTGGTTGAGACCGGGCTAACGCCCGTTGAAGCGCTACGTGCCGCAACGGTCGTGCCTGCGGAATACTTTGGGTTCACGGATCGAGGGGTGATTGAGGCGGGTCGTCGAGCTGACCTGCTTCTGATTGAGGGAGATCCGACCCAGGATATTGCTGCCACCCGTGCCATTCGGAGTGTCTGGGTGGCAGGAGTACAGGTTCGATAACAAAAGCAGAGTCGTTCCTTGTGAATGCTTAGACCCCACGGATCCTATCGATAATTGTTCCTGCCGTTGCTCGATCCACAGACATGCCGCGCCAGGCTACATGCTGATCGGGTCGCACGAGGAGCAGCGAGGCACCGTAGAGTTCCTCCAGTTCCTGACCGCGTAGCTCGACGACGGTCAACGGTACACGACGGTCAGCAGCGGACTCAATGAAAGGAGCCACAGCGGCGTCATCGCGGAGCCGAAGCAACGACAACCCGTTCCCCAGCCGATCATAGAGTGATGCTCCCTCTGGCAGCCACAGGTGCGGTAGCCGCGCTCCGGGTCGGGCCGTTGGCTCATAATCCTGGCCTTCGGGAACAGGAGGCGTGCCATCGTCAACGATCACCGGCGAGGCATCGTACTGGTAGCCCAGCACAAGTCCCAGGCTATGGAACTCGCGGTCTTTGGCGACTCGGATAACCTGAGCGGCAGCGTGCCGCGCTTGCTCGCCTCCAAGATCCGAGTTTCCCATCTCTGAATTGCCCAATTCAGGAGCCAGTACGCTCATATTTATTGTAGCCTCCTGAATGGTGCGCTCGGCGACCGGTCGCCGTTCAGCCTCATAGCTTGCAAGTAGACCATCTCCTCCCCAGCCATCAAGCACCGCCGCCAGCTTCCAGCCAATGTTCACCGCATCGCCGATCCCTGTGTTAAAGCCGTGTCCGCCCCAAGGTGGATTCAGATGCGCGGCATCGCCCGCTAGAAAGACCCGACCATTCCGATAGCGGTCCGCCAGCAGCATGCGTGCTGTCCAGGGATCCGTTCCAAGCACCTCGGCCTCGATCTCGATCCCGACGAGGCCATGGATCAGGCGATGTGGATCGGCCTGGCCGACCTCGGCAGGTACTCCGTTGACGCCAGCCCACCACTGATCCTCCAGGTCCATCCGACCGAGAACCCCAGGGCAGGCCGGGTTGAGCACCCAATACTGGACTGCCGGGCCATGACGTTGCAGCTCGGCCAGTCCAGGTGCCCGGAAGACAAAGCCAAAGTTCGGACGTGAGTCCGTGATTCCCTCGTAGTGGGCTTCGATTGCCGCTCGAACTGCGCTGCGGGCTCCGTCGCAGCCGACAACGTAGGACGCCCTGATCTGCCGTTGTTCACCTCGCTCGTTGACGATAATTGTCTCTACACTGCCGTCATACTGTTGCAGCGTATGCAGCGACCAGCCCAGGCAGAGTTGACACGACTCCAGGTCGTTGACCGCCTCCCGCAGCACCTCCTCGACCAGTGGCTGGGCGATCTGCTGCCCCGACTCCGCGAACACCTCGGTTCGCTGTGGTGAAAGCCCAAAGCAATGAGTGAAGCGCATTACCTCGTGACCAAGCAACGTTGTACAGAAGACGACATCCTGCGACCAGTCCACCTTGAGTGGTGCTACCTCGCGCAGGCGCTCAGCCAGTCCCCAGCGACGAAAATGTTCCATCGTCCGCACATTCGTCGTCTTGGCACGCGGCCTGAGCTGCGAGACGAGCAGCCTCGGCTCGACAACCACGCACTGCACGCCTCGTCGCCCCAGCTCGACGGCTGCACTCAGCCCGACAGGACCACCACCGATAATGAGGACTTGCGTCTCTTGTGGAAGGACAGCTTGCCTCTTCCGGTACTCGTCATTCATACATTCCTCCATCCGGCGCTTGGACGTTCCATTGTTATTATCGAACTTGCACTCCTGCCACCCAGACACTCCGAATGGCACGGGTGGCAGCAATATCCTGAGTCGGATCTCCCTCAATGAGCAGCAGGTCAGCTCGACGACCCGCCTCAATCACCCCTCGATCCGTGAACCCAAAGTATTCCGCAGGCACGACCGTTGCGGCACGTAGCGCTTCAACGGGCGTTAGCCCGGTCTCAACCAGCAAACCTA
>CAVZTX010000030.1:0-271347 GCA_963778375.1 uncultured Chloroflexia bacterium
AAACGCGGCGCAAGGGCGATATCTCCATCTGGGACTCCAAGATCATCCGCGTGGCGATTCCAGAGTCGTTCAAGAAATTGGACCCGCGCGTGCAGATCAAGAACCCGGTCATGTTCGTGGTGGAGATTGGTAGCGTCGTCACCACGATCGAGTTCATCCGCTTGCTCTTCACGGCTCCGAGTGCGGCATTTCCACGGACCACGCTCACCTACGAGACGCTCTTCGTGCTGGCGGTGACCATCTGGCTGTGGTTCACGGTCGTCTTCGCCAACTTTGCAGAGGCGATGGCCGAGGGGCGGGGCAAAGCGCAGGCCGAGACCCTGCGCCGGGCACGCACAACCACTATGGCCAAACGCTTAGCCAGCCCTGATCGCAGAGGTGCGGTGCGGGAAGTGGCGGCCCCTGAATTGCGCAAGGGCGATCTGGTGCTGGTCGAGGCGGGAGATGTGATTCCAGGTGACGGCGATGTGGTAGAGGGCGTCGCCTCGGTCGATGAGTCGGCCATCACCGGGGAGTCGGCTCCGGTCATTCGCGAGAGCGGCGGCGACCGCAGTGCCGTGACAGGTGGCACACGTGTGCTCTCTGACTGGATTGTGGTGAAGATCAGTGCCAACCCAGGCGAAACCTTCCTGGATCGTATGATCGCCCTGGTTGAAGGAGCCAAGCGCCAGAAGACGCCTAACGAGATCGCGCTCAATATCCTGATTGCCGCTCTGACGCTCATCTTCCTGCTGGTAGTGGTCTCGCTCGAACCGTTTGCCATCTACTCAGGCCAGGCGGTGTCGGTCACTACGCTAATTGCGCTGCTGATCTGCCTGATCCCGACCACCATCGGTGGATTGCTCTCAGCGATTGGTATCGCGGGCATGGACCGCATGGTGCAGCGCAATGTGCTGGCTATGAGTGGGCGTGCAGTAGAGGCGGCGGGTGATGTCGATGTGCTGCTGCTGGATAAAACCGGCACGATCACGTTAGGCAACCGCCAAGCGACGCGCTTTGTGCCACTGCATGGTGTGGATGAGGATGATCTCGCACGCGCTGCCTTGCTTTCAAGCCTCCCAGACGAGACTCCCGAGGGCCGTTCGATCGTCCTGCTGGCCAAGGAGAAATATGGGTTGTGCGATGAGGAGGACGCCTCTGCGACATTCATCCCCTTCTCTGCCATGACGCGCATGAGCGGCGTGGATCTCAACGGTGTGCATGCGGGCAATGGAGCAAGCCCTGCCGTCCATTCCATCCGCAAAGGCGCCTCAGATTCCGTGGCTGCCTATGTAGCCGAGCATGGAGGGACGACGAGCGACGAATTGAAGGTGATTGTTGATGGCATTGCCCGTGCTGGTAGCACGCCGCTGGTCGTTGCCGAAACGGAGGCGAGTTTCGATGGCAATGGTGCAACAGAGCATGCGCGCGTGTTAGGCGTGATCGAACTCAAGGATATCGTGAAAGGCGGCATGCGCGCGCGCTTCGATGAGATGCGACGCATGGGCATCCGCACCGTCATGATTACCGGCGACAACCCGCTGACTGCGGCTGCCATCGCCAAAGAAGCCGGAGTGGATGACTTCCTGGCGCAGGCCACGCCGGAGACCAAGATGAAACTGATCAAAGAGGAGCAGACGGGTGGGCGATATGGTCGCCATGACGGGTGATGGCACCAATGATGCACCTGCGCTCGCCCAGGCCGACGTGGGCGTGGCGATGAACACCGGCACACAGGCGGCCAAGGAAGCTGCGAATATGGTCGATCTCGACTCCAACCCGACAAAGCTGATCGAGGTAGTGGAGGTGGGCAAGCAGCTTTTAATTACACGTGGGGCGCTGACGACCTTTAGTATCGCCAACGATGTAGCCAAGTACTTTGCTATTATCCCGGCGGCCTTCTCGATCACCTATCCACAGCTCCAGGCTCTGAACATAATGCACCTGGCCACACCGCACAGCGCGGTGCTCTCCGCCGTGATCTTCAACGCCTTGATCATTATCGCCCTGATCCCATTGGCCTTGCGTGGCGTCAAGTACCGTGCGATTGGAGCAGGTCTTTTGCTGCGTCGCAACCTGTTGATCTATGGCATCGGTGGCATTATTGTCCCATTCATCGGCATAAAAGCCATTGACTTGATCTTACAAGTGCTGCATCTGACACTGTAAGGAGAGAGGACCCTGTACAGACACAATAGTGTGGCTGTTCTTGCAGGTGTCACGAGTATGTTAGCGGTAAGTAAAGGAAATGTGAGATGAAAAAATTTTGGACGAGATACCTACGCCCGGCAGTGGTGCTGACGATAATTCTCACCATTGTGACCGGCTTTCTGTATCCGGGTGTGGTAACCGTACTGGCACAAGTATTCTTTAACCATCAGGCCAACGGAAGCTTGATCTACAATTCAAAAGGACAGGTGATCGGCTCTGAATTGATTGGGCAATACTGGACGTTACCACAGTACTTCCATGGGCGACCCTCGGTGACCGTCAACCCGACGACTGGAACGTCCGAGCCGTACGCTGCCGACAACTCTACGGCCTCGAACCTGGGACCAACAAATGCGACGCTCAAACAGGATGTGCAGCAGCGGGTCGCAGCATGGAAAGCAGAATTTCAAAAAGAGAATCTTCCTGTGCCTACGGGTCCAGTGCCAGTAGATCTGGTGACGGCGTCCGGCTCCGGATTAGATCCGGATATTACAATTGCCGGAGCGATGTACCAGGTGCCGATTGTAGCGGCAGCACGCGGATTGAGTCAGGCTCGGGTCACGCAACTGGTTATAAACAACGAACAGGGACGGTTCCTGGGCATTTTTGGCGAGCCCTATATCAACGTGCTCGACCTGAATCTGGCGCTCGATGCACTGAAATAGCGATGCTATGATAGGGATGCCATGAAAGAGCAACCACTTGACGAACAACGAGAACGTGAGGAGGGACGGCCTGATCCGGAGGAGCTTCTGCGTCGCTACGGTTTGCGCGATAGCGACATGGGAGTTCCTGCCCTCAACTGCTCCTGCAACGAGGGATCAGTCGATCCAGCAGGTCGAAGGATACCCGCACCGGCGTGGACGTTTGCGCGTTTATCTCGGTGCGGTGGCAGGAGCAGGTAAGACGTATGCGATGCTCAATGAGGGACATCGTCGCGAAGAGCCGTGGTACCGATGTTGTGGTAGGCTATGTAGAGACGCATCATAGACCCCAGACGCAGGCCCAAATAGGCGATTTAGGGATCATTCCGCGCAAGAAAGTCACCTATCGTGGGGTGACACTTGAGGAGATGGATACTGAGGCCATTATCGCCAGGCATCCCAAAGTGGCGCTGGTCGATGAACTGGCGCATACCAATGTACCCGGATCGAAGCACCCAAAACGCTATCAAGATGTCGAGGAACTCCTCGATGCTGGCATAGATGTGGTCACAACGCTCAACATCCAGCATTTGGAGAGCCTGAATGACCTGATAGCGAGTATTACAGGCGTGCGCGTGCGCGAAACGCTGCCTGATTGGATACTAGATCAGGCGGATGAAGTCGAGTTGATCGATATCGCTCCTCACGCACTGCGCCAGCGCATGAAGCATGGCAATATCTATCCTCCTGAACGCATCGATGCCGCACTCAATAATTTCTTCCGCGAGGGAAATCTGACGGCGCTGCGTGAATTGCGCTGCGGCGTACTGCCGAGAAGACCGAATCCCAGCTCCAGCAATACATGACGGAGCACCATATCGGACAATTGTGGCCCGCAAGTGAGCGAGTGTTAGTTGGTTTCGATTCTCGTCCGCACAGTCGGCAAATCATCCGTGATGCCTGGAGGTTGGCGCATGGTTTGCATGCCGATCTGATTGCAATCAATATCCAGCCAGAGGGCTATCTCGCATTTACGAATAAGCTTATAGGATTCTTCAAGTATGGGAGAGATCTGGGTAAGTATCGCGAGGCAGCCTTACGCCGCCTGGAAGAGCATGCTGTGCTTGCCGAGGACCTTGGAGCTGAGGTAATACGTACCAGCAGCCGCGATATCGCGATGAAGTTGGTTGAGATGGCCCGTGAGCGACAAGTGACACAGATCGTCCTGGGACAGCCTGCGCGTAACAGGTGGGAAGAGTTTATACGTGGTTCCATCATCAATCGCTTGCTGCGGCTCAGTACGGACATCGACATTCATCTCGTGCCACGTAGTGATGATGAGTAGGAGGAGTTGAGAGCATGAAAGATCAGTTCGCGCAGGGAGAACGATTATATCCAGAGATGTACAATGACCCAGGCAGCGTAGATGAACAGCAGCACCAACGCCAAAAGTGCGGCTCATACGGCACCTAAAGACGCCTGTGAGCATGCCTAATGTAAGGAGGATCGCAAGCGGCATGTCCAGGAAGAGGATAGAGCGATCATGCAGTATCCCTTGCCAGAGTAACAGTGGGAAGGCTATACCAAGTGCCGAGTTGATGCTGTTGCTGCTGAAAATCTCTTCAATGGACGCGGCTACTTCGCCTGTGCGCGCAAGGCTCACTGCCACAACCGTATTGGGCAATGACGTAGCCACAGCGAGAACAACCAGGCCGATAAACGCCTGGGGCAGGTGTAAGTCGGTAGAAACTGTTTGCCCCGATTGCACCATCACGACAACGCCCATCAGGGCTAACGCAAGCGTGAGAATAACCTCACCGCCCAAGCGGAAGGTTCGCACCGCTGGCGATCTACTCAGATGGGCATGGCTATGTGTGGCAAGTGGTGATGCCGGTGCGGAATGAGAACGCCTGAGGATATGCACGATGAGCGCGCTGAATACTAGCAGGACGATTCCGCTTGCAATTGGTACGAGGAAGCTTGCATGTCGGAGCCCTGTAGCCATTGATATAGTTGGGAGCAATGCAATAGTTGCCAGGATGCTCAGCACGATAGTGAGCGAGTACCAGCCGATACTGCGTGCGTCCTGCGACTCTTGTATATTGAGTGTGATACCAGGGGTTTCCCGCGAGGCAAGTGTGCAGAGGCCGAGGATGATGGCAATGTTGTAGATGCTGGAGCCAACAATGATGCCTATGCCCTCGTCGATATGACCGCCAATGATCGCGACTATGGAGGCAGCGTAATTGGGAATATTGGCTCCGATTGCACTAAGCAGGCTCAGTATTCCAATCGAGAGGCCAAACATTTCGCACAGCGCTTCAAGCCTGCGCGTAAACCAGGCGGAAGCGACTGTTACGAGGACTAACGAGATCAGAAAAAGTAGGAGTGCAACGGGAAGCAAAGACATGCGACAACTCTGACCGACCAGACTTCCCGGCACTCCTACTGATGTCTACAAAGATTTATTGTTTGGAGTATAGCATATGCGGCTTTTCAAGACAATTGGAGAGCGCTTTTCACAATGGTATTTGGACACATGTGTGATAGTCGGATTTATAGATGCTCTGATGCCTCACAAGGGCCTGGGCTCTAATTCAGAGGAGGATTCCTATGCCTACAATTGAACAGATTCCACAACTCCCGGTTCATACAAGGAAAACATGGCAGCAGTATCTCATTGATAGCCTCTTGGCTGTGGGAGGATCGCTGGTTGTGACCGGGATCATTTACGCGTTCCATTTGTATCCAACCATTCCAAACATTTCGATTGTCTACCTGCTGATCATCTTGGCACTGGCAACGACGCGCGGTCGTTACGCGGCGCTCGTAGCGGCTGTCGCTGCCTTTCTCTCCTTCGATTTCTTCCTTGTTCCTCCTTTCTATACCTTTGCCATCTCTAGCTGGGCGGAATGGATTGCGCTATTTGTCTTTCTCGTAACAGCTCTGATTGCGAGCCAACTTGCCACGACGACAAGGGAAAGTGTCGAGCAGGCCAGATTGCGAGAGCGCGAAGCTCAAATTCTTTATGAAGTAGGACGTGTCATCAATAGTACCGGCAGCCTTGATGAGCAACTGGATAGCATTGTGTTGTCGCTCGTGAGGGTGTTTTCTCCATGGGGAGTGCGTGAGTGCGCTTTGCTGCTCCCCGATGAAAATGGCATTCTTTACATTGAAGCCGATGCTCCTATCCGTATCGAACGTTTCACTCTCTCACCTAATGAAATGGCAGCAGCGAGAGAGGTGATGGTCCAGGGGAAAATGAGGGAGTTGAACCGGTCTACAGCAGGTGAGTCCTCTGCTCCTTCTGAAGGGAACTCAACATTGCGTCTGGTCCCTCTCAAAGCAAGTAATGAGGTTTTGGGTGTGCTTTGTCTACGTATTGAACGGGGAGTGTCATGGTTTGCAAGCGAACAACTTATGCAGGAAGCAGAAGAGCAACCAATCGATCAAGCGGCATTTTTTTGGACATTTCTTGATCAGGCCATTATGGTAATTGAGCGGGGTCGCCTGCGTGCACGTGTTGAATCGAACAATGGATGAGATGAAAGAAAGTATTCTGATGTAACAAATGATGAACTCGCGACCGAGCCAGGGTAAAGAGAATTTTTCCCCTTATGGTCAATGTACTTGGTGGGCCAATCAACGCTACTATCAATTACATGGGGTCTATGTTCCTTGGATAAGACAAGCTAATGCCTGGCAATGGGCGGCACTTTCACTGGCGGGTTTCCAGCAGGCCTGCTGTCGGCGATATTGTGGATCTGCAACTATGGGTTCAGGGAGCATACAGCCTGGGTCACGTAGCGGTGGTTGGGAAGGTGCTAGGCAATGGACATGTCATTGCCAGTACTATGAACTGGGGTGCTTATCCCCGGAAGGTTATACATGTTGAGTTTGCTCCTGAACCTGGAGTGTCTTTCATTCACGTATGACATATGCTGTCGAGCCATTTACACTGCCAGAGCAATGATGCGGTCAGCGGCCTCACTTCTTCTGAAAAGTTCCTCCGAGTAAAAAGAAAAGATGGGTATTATTAGTGTTAGAACGATAACTGTACCTCAATGGTATACCAGGAAGTCTTTGCATATGCTCAAAAAATGCTCAAGATATTAGTCAAAACTCTCAAAAAACGCTCAAAGGGCCATTCTGTAACCCTGATTCCTCTTGCTACCTCTGTTGGGCTTCACTATACTGTAAACAGAGCAGGCCTGACATCCAGGAATGAAGCTGTGAAATCAAAAGAGAGCAAAGGTAATGGATTCCATAGACAAATCACCCCTGAGAAGTGACGATGGTAAGGATACCATTGAAGAAGAGTCGGAATTGCTTGACTATAATGATCCCGCTCTTCTAGTGCGTACTGAGGTACGGCAAGGTACTTTTCCAGGAGATATGCGAGTACGTATAGTACGTCCAAATCAGATGGCTTTTCGACGTCTACGTACCGGTCTGCTGGAAGCTACACAAATAACTCAGGCACCACGCCGTGGTTTTGGGCGCAGGCTCTCTCAAGTCAAGCGTTTCCTGATTGGCGCACCTATCGCCAGTGACCAGGCGGAGCATCAACGGCTGACGAAGTTCAAAGCGCTGGCAGTGCTTTCATCCGATGCTATCTCCTCGGTAGCATACGCCACTGAGGCCAGTCTTTTTAGCTTGATTGCTGCCGGGTCTGGCAATTTGGGTACAGTATTGCCGATCAGTTTGGCCATCGTGGCCCTGCTCTGTATTGTTGCCATCTCGTATCGCCAGACTATTCCGGCTTATCCCAACGGTGGTGGTTCCTATATTGTGGCGAAGGATAATCTGGGGACAATTCCAGGGCTTGTCGCTGCCGCGTCGCTGATGATCGACTACGTGCTTACTGTTGCCGTGAGTGTCGCTGCGGGGGTACTGGCACTTGCCACACTTTTCCCAGTCTTGTCGACGACAGATGTTGTGGTCATTGATGTTGTATTGGTGGTAGTGATTACTGTTGTCAATCTGCGCGGGGTGCGCGAGTCAGGTACAATCTTTGCTCTCCCTACCTATGTCTTTATTGCCAGCGCGCTTATTCTGATTGCGGTTGGTCTGGTTAAATCCTTTATTTTTCAGCATCACCCTGTGATTGGGCAATTCAAGTACGTGGCTGCCACTGAACCACTCTCAATCTTTCTGATCCTCAAATCGTTTGCTGCCGGTTGTTCTGCAATGACAGGAGTCGAAGCCATTTCTAATGGCGTGCCAGCTTTTAAGAAGCCAGAGACGCGCAATGCTGCTACCACTCTGACATGGATGGCAGTGATCCTTGGCACACTCTTCATTGGCATCACTCTGCTCGCAACATCGTATCATGTCGAAGCGAATGCCGCGAGCAATCCTACAGTGATTGGTCAGATCGCGCAGCAAGTGTTTAACGGCCCACTATTCTTCATGTATCCGGTCTTCCAATTCGCAACACTGCTGATTCTGACGTTAGCTGCCAATACCAGTTATTCGGACTTCCCGCGCTTAGCTTCATTGCTGGCGCGCGATAATTTCTTGCCGCACCAGTTTGCATTTAGAGGCGACCGTCTGGCCTTTTCAATTGGTATCGTCTTCCTGGCATTGCTGGCCAGCATCCTGTTGGTTGTATTCAGGGGCGATCCTACACAGCTCATCAACCTCTATGCTGTTGGTGTCTTTATGTCATTTACGCTTTCACAAAGCGGTATGGTGCGCCACTGGTGGAAGTTGCGCGAGAGGCAGAAAGGGTGGCAGCGTAAACTCGCAATCAACGGTTTGGGTGCATTTACCACCCTGGTTGTTTCCCTGGTGATTGCTTCCACAAAATTTCTTGAGGGTGCCTGGATTGTCGTGATACTCATCCCGTTGCTTGTATTCATGTTCCTGGGTATCAGCCGCCATTATCAGCGGGTTGCGCGTGAGCGTACCACCGATATACCGGTACATCCGAAGGATATACATCATCGCATGATCGTGCCGATAGATGGTCTGGATCGTGCTGCAATACAAAGCCTGGCCTATGCCCGCTCAATTTCCCCTCTTGTTACTGCCGTGCATGTGGCTGTCGATATCAACGAGGCGAGTGTCGTGCGTGCAGCCTGGGAACGCTGGCAAAAGCAACTCGCCGAAGATGAAGAGACACATCTCGTGGTGATCGAGTCACCCTATCGCTCGCTTACTCGTCCCCTGCTCGCCTATATTGATACTGTGCATGAGTTGTTTCCCGACGATACTCTGACCGTTATTCTTCCCGAATTTGTCGTTGCCCATTGGTGGGAACATCTCTTGCATAACCAAACGGCGCTGCGGCTGAAGACAGCTTTGCTCTTCCGCCCCGGTATCGTCGTTACCAGTGTTCCACAGCATTTGAGAAGCAGGCCTACAGCGTAACTAAAGTAATTCCCGCAGTTCTTCTGTCATTTGCTGAACAAGCTCTGGTCTTCCGTGAAACTGGGCTGGGGTATTCTGAAAAAGTGCGATGCGCCACTGCCCATCGCGCTTGACGGCTATAAGCGTCTGAAGGGCGTTGAGTTGTGGATTGAAGTCAGACTGGCCGGAGGGAACCATCCCAACGATTGCACGGAGGAGGGCAACATCAGGCTTCAAAAGGCGTACCTCTTTGATTTTGCTCAGGTAGGGAGCTGTAAAATGGTCGGCAAAGAGCTGCCTGAGCGTCGAAGCGATTTCCACTCGTCCTTTCATCTGGCTCCCATCGAAGCCGATGATATCACTATCCTCGTCGAATAAAGCAGCGAAGGCGTCTGCATTCCGTTGATTCCAACTATCCAATAACTGTTGATAGAGTGCTCGGACCTGGCTCTCATCAGTAGATGGCGAGTCTTGCGATTGAAATGTTGGTGTATTCATTTTTCTTCCCTCCTCAAGTGCTAATTTTCCAATTTGACTCTTCAGGTTTTCTCACTGCATACGAACTGTTGGATGCGGTGAAGAGTCAAGAGAGGACTTTGGTAGTAACAACCTACTATTTTCCTAAACAGGTTACCATTACAGATTTACGTTGTCCTATGTATAGGACAGATATATGGTATTGCACAGAAATGTAAGTAATGAGTATTGGCGCAAGCAATGGATAGGATCAAAGAGAGGCAGGTAATACAGCCTCTCATGCCACAAACGAAAAAGCAGAAAGATCCAGGGAGAAGAACCTCTATTTGGATTCGACCACGTGACGTTCGTAACATCCTCGTCGAACTGCGAGAGCTTGCATACTATTATCTTTCTCCACCCCGCCTTCCAAAATGGAAAGGACTTCTGCGGTTAGGGACAGATGTGCTAGGCGTCATCATTGTATTGAGCTTCATCACTTTTCTTGTGACACAAACATTGATAAACTCATCTTTTATAGATGCGCAGAGTGAGTCATTGCTACCTGAATGCGTGACTATACACGATTGTAATAAGGTTGCTGCTACACCCAAGGCAAAGCCAACACATCCAGCCTCGCAAGTATCGCCTGTTGCTATTCTCGTACCTTTATCACCTGCAACTCCTACCCTAGTGCCTCCGACTCCAATGCCCAGTCCAACTCCAATGCCTTCGACTGCAATATTGACCGTGGCACCATCAAGTTTAACGGTTTCATATGCACATGTTTGTAACATAAAAGCGCCTGTATTGCTTGTATTGAAAAATATTGGTGGGGCTGCTCTTCTATGGTGGCAGGATAAGAATAATACTTCACCGGGCATCCGTATCGTAGATCCAACCAAAGCCTATATACTTCAGCCGGGCCAGAGCGTGACTGCCAATGCCTTTTGCTCGCCCGGCAATAACAAGGGACATTATAAGTTGCTGATTCTCTACAATGGTGGCGAGGTGACAGTACCTGTCACAGTCACTGATTGACATCGCTCTACTCTTTTAGTTTTACCCTTGCGCTTTCTTGTATTAGACGGTAGAATTAAGAGGGTTCCACCTGTTAGCGGTAAAGTGGGATCATGCAGGATTGGTCACTTTTCCCCTATCCCAGCCATGCGTCACACGAAACCAACTCCCAAGAAAGGTATCAAAAAGCGTAATGACCATTACTACCAGAGCACGCACAATTGGTGAGCTGCGTGAAAGTGGATATAGAGTGCTCTCTGTCAAAGAAGAGATGCGGAAAAATCTCATTTCAAAGATACGTCGCGGGGAAGAGGAGCTGTTTCCGGGCATCATTGGCTATGAAGATACGGTTATTCCCCAGATTGAAAATGCCATTCTCTCCGGCCAGGACATCATCTTTCTTGGTGAACGCGGTCAAGCCAAGACGCGCATGGCACGTAACCTGGTGAACCTGCTGGATGAATATGTGCCTGTGATTGCCGGATGCGAAATCAATGACAATCCCTTCGAGCCTGTCTGTAAAGCCTGCCGTGACAAGGTCGACGAACTCGGTGATCGTGCAGAGATTGCTTGGCTGCCACGTGATCGACGATATGGCGAAAAACTGGCCACACCCGATATCACCATCTCTGACTTGGTGGGTGAGGTAGATCCGGTACGTGTGGCTGAGGGCCGCTACCTCTCGGACGAACTGACGATTCACTATGGCATGATTCCGCGCACGAATCGTGGCATATTTTGTATTAACGAGCTACCAGACCTGGCTGAGCGTATTCAGGTAGGTTTGTTGAACATCATGGAAGAGCGTGATGTGCAAATTCGCGGCTATAAGATCCGCTTGCCTCTGGATGTCTACGTTGTTGCCAGCGCCAACCCGGAAGATTATACGAACCGTGGGCGCATCATCACACCGCTCAAAGATCGCGTCGGCTCAGAGATCCGAACGCACTATCCACGCACAGTGGAGCACGAGATTCAGATCATGGAATCTGAAAGCAACCACTTCATCACCGAGGGGCTGGATATTATCTTCCCACAGTTTATGAAGGAGGTTATCGCAGAGATTACCCAGATGGCGCGGCGTAGTACCGATATCAGCCAGCGCTCAGGTGTAAGCGTGCGCGTCTCGGTCTCAAATTTTGAAAACGTGCTCAGCAATGCCAGCAGACGCGCTCTGAAGCTCAAAGAGCGGCAGGTAGCACCTCGCGTAAGCGACCTCTCCGCGATTATCGCCTCAACTGCTGGAAAGATAGAGCTTGACACTGTGGGTGATGTCAAGGAAGAGCGTGTCATACAAAAGCTCATCAACGGAGCGATTACCACAGTCTTTGGTGAATACTTTGAAGTGCGCGAATTTGAGCAACTTGTAGCGGGTTTTGAGCGCGGCCTGAATGTCCAGGTAGGCGATGATTTGCCATCTATGGAGTATGTCACCCAACTATCGAAGGTGGGTGGCATGAGTAAAGCCGTTGACAAGCTCAATGGTCGTGGTAGCCCAGCCAGTATTGCGTCTGCTGTCGAGTTTATTCTCGAGGGCCTGCACCTGAACCGACGCCTGAACAAGGACGAGGTCAGAGGTAAAATTCGCTATCGGCGATAATTAAGGAACACTTCCTATGTTCAAACGCTTTTATAGCAATCGCTATGGGTATTCACGTTGGGATGGTTCGCAACGTATTGAAGGCTTGGATGCTGATGACATTCTGAATGCGCTTTCCGATGATTACCTGGAGGGTGGTAACCTGCAACAGGCACTCAAACGCCTGATGCAGGACGGCATTCGCGGTGACAATGGTCAGCGTACCATGGGTCTGCGCGAGATGATGGAGCGTATGCGCAATCAGCGCAACCAACAGCTCAACCGCTACAACATGGCCTCTGGCGTCATGGATGATCTGCGCGAGAAGCTTGAAGAGATCAAGCAATTGGAACGCGAGGGCATTCAGCGCCGCTTAGATGGCGGGCCAGAACAGGCATCACAACAACCATCTGACTCGCAGCAATCCTCAGATGGTCAGCCACAACAGGCAGGAGACCAATCTCAGGAAGGCGCACAAGCAGACCAGCGTGGTCAGCAGAGCCAACAAAGTCAGCGAGGGCACCAGGGTCAAAGTCGAACTAGTAGCCAACCAGGTCAGCAGAGCGAACAGGGTCAAGGCCAGCAAGGCCAATCCAGTGAAGGCGGTGATGACCTGACGCCCGAGCAGAAGCGCAAGATGCTTGAGATGATCGCGAAGCGCAAACAAGAGTATCTTGAGAAGCTTCCCCAAGATATTCCAGGTCAGATCAAAGGACTTTCCGAGTATGATTTCATGGATGACGAGGCTCGTGAGAAGTTCATGGAACTGATGGAAAGTCTGCAACAGCAGATGATGCAGCAGTTCTTTCAGGGAATGCAGCAATCGTTACAGAACATGACGCCTGAAGACATCGCCAAGTTGCGCGAGATGATTCGTGATCTCAATAAAATGCTGCGTGAACGCCAGGAAGGTATAGAACCTGATTTCGATGCCTTCATGCAGAAGCATGGAGAATACTTCCCAGGCGTCAACTCGCTCAACGATTTGATCGAGCAAATGCAACAGCAAATGGCGGCCATGCAGGGAATCATGGATAACCTTTCGCCAGAGCAGCGCCAGGAATTGCAGAACCTCATGGAACAACTGATGGGTGACGACCGCATCCGAGTTGACATGATGGAACTGGCGCAAAATCTTGAAACGCTGGCTCCTATGGAGCAGGTGCGGACGCGTTTTCCCTTCCGGGGTGATGAGTCTCTGCCTCTCAATGAGGCCTTACGTATGATGGGCCGTTTGCAGCAGATGGAGGGTCTGGAAGATCAACTGCAAGAAGCCCGTCGTATGGATAACCTGGAGGCTATCGATAGCGAGAAGGTCAAAGATCTGTTGGGCGACGAGGAGTACCAGTCAATTGAGCAGTTGAAAGAACTCATGAAGATGCTGGAGGAGGCGGGCTACATCCAGAAGAAGGGCAATTACTGGGAGTTGACCGCTCGTGGCATTCGCAAGATTGGCCAGAAGGCACTACAAGATATCTTCAACAAGCTCAAGCGGGATGGATTTGGTCGGCATGTCAGTCCCTTCCGAGGTGTGGGAGGGGAGCCTACTGATGAGAGCAAAGCCTATCAGTTCGGTGATCCCTTCGTGCTCGACCTGGAAAAAACGCTGATGAATGCCATCCATCGACGCGGAACCGGTACACCCGTGGGACTGGCAAAAGAAGACTTTGAGGTCTATCGCACCGAGTTGACCACGCAATCCTCGACCGTATTGATGATCGACCTGAGTATGAGTATGGTCTACAATGGCTGCCAGCCTGCTGCGAAAAAGGTCGCGGTAGCTCTGGAGAGCCTGATCCGCTCGCAGTTCCCACGTGACAACCTGTATATCGTGGGTTTCTCATTCGTCGCCCGTGAGTACAAACCCGACGAACTGGTGGAGATGGGACGCTACGATAATAGTACAGGCACGAATATGGCGCACGGCCTAATGCTTGCCCGGCAACTTTTGGCCCGTCACCATGGTGTGAACAAGCAGATCATCATGATCACTGATGGTGGTCCTACTGTCTGGCTTGAGGATGGCCAATGGCAATTTGGCATGCCACCCAATCCCTTTGCTGAACAGCAGACCTTGTTAGAAGTGCAGCGCTGCACTCGTGATAACATCACCATCAATACCTTCATGTTGGAAGATGACCGCTGGATGGTTTCCTTTGTGAATCAACTTTCGGCCATCAACCACGGTCGCACCTTCTATGCTGATAAGAACAACCTGGGTGAATATCTCCTGGTCGATTATCTGAACAGCAAACGAAAGTTCATTGTCTAAATGACCAATCCTGTCATCCTGAGCGGTAGCGAAGGATCTCTCACTGGCCAGGCGCGGATCCTGAGCGGTAGCGAAGGATGACAAGAGTTGTACCTGGAGGCTGTCATCCTGAGTGAAGCGAAGGATCTCTCGCTAGAGACATTTATTGAGAGCTTACATCAATTTGGAGGGGCATCCGCGAAGGATGCCCTTTCCATGTCCTCTCTCGTGGAGCAGTTCCTGCGCTATCGACAGGAACTGCTCGATTGGAATGCGCGCTTTAATCTGACGGCCATTACCGATCCAGAAGAGGTATTGATCAAACATTTCCTCAATTCGCTATCCTTGCTCCGAGTCTACGATAAACCCCAAACCTGCCTGCTCGATATCGGAGCAGGGGCAGGCTTTCCAGGATTGCCCCTGAAAATTGTTCGCCCCGATTGGCACGTCACATTGCTAGAAGCCACAGGTAAAAAAGTTACCTTCTTGCAGCATATCATCGAAACGCTTCAACTGGAAAACGTTGAAGCTGTGCATGGACGTGCCGAGGAATTGGGCCACGAAACCGAGTATCGTGGCAAGTTCGATGTTGTGACTGCGCGTGCGGTTGCCTCTCTACCTATACTTTTGGAATATGCTGCGCCGTTTTGTCACATAGGCGGCAAGATCATTCTTCTGAAAAAAGGCGATCTGACTGAGGAGTTAGCCCAGGCTAAACGTGCCGCAGGGCAAGTCGGAGCAATTTTGAAAAACGATGTTGCTGTCACACTGCCAGGTTTAGAGGATGGTAGGAGACTGCTTGTATGGGAGCAGGCGAAGAAATGCCCATCACAGTTTCCCAGGAGTGGAGCAGCGATGGCGAAAAGGCCTTTAGGGGAAGCGAAGTGAGCATGATTGAAGGAAGAGGACGAAGCTTGTGGTATACTTCTCTAGGTTAAGCAGAGCCAATCGAACGAGCGATGATTCTACTGCTATCCTGGACCAGGAGTAAACCGTTGTCTGTCCCTGAGTATGATATTACCGTTGCAGACCTATGCAAAACCTATTTTGTGCCTGAGCGCGATGCTGGCCTTTGGTCTTCTCTCAAGAGCCTTGTGCGGCGGAAGATGCGCGCTGTGCGGGCTGTTGATGCTATTACCTTCAATGTTGCGCCCGGTGAGGTGGTGGGCTTTCTCGGACCGAATGGTGCGGGGAAGACAACGACGCTCAAGATGTTATCGGGGCTTCTCTATCCTACTAGCGGAGCCTTGCGCGTCCTTGACTACATCCCGTCACGGCGTGAGAAAGACTTTTTGCGCCAGATCACACTAATCATGGGCAATCGCAACCAGTTGCAGTGGGACCTCCCAGCTTTAGATTCATTCGAGTTGAACCGGGCGATCTACCATATTCCCCAGGCTGAGTTTAAGCGCACACGTGACGAATTCATCGATTTACTTGATCTGGGTGCACTCGTCAACAAGCCGGTGCGCAACCTCTCGCTTGGTGAGCGTATGAAGATGGAGATCGTTGGTTCGCTATTGCATCGCCCCCGTGTGCTCTTTCTCGACGAACCCACCATTGGACTTGATGTCACTATGCAGCGCCGTATTCGCAGCTTTCTCGCGACCTATAACCAGCGCTACGGTGCGACGATGCTGCTAACCAGTCACTACATGGCCGATGTCGAAGCGCTCTGCCGTCGCGTAATCGTGATCCACCACGGCCATATCCTCTTCGATGGACGCTTGAGCGATCTGACAGAACGGTTTGCAGCATATAAGACGATCAGCGTCACGCTTGAAGACTGCATCTATTAACCTGGCGGCCTATGGGACTGTAATGGAGCGCGAGGCGGATGTGATCAAACTGCGCATACCCAAGACGCAGGCTGCAGCCATCACATCACGTCTACTCAGTGAGTGTTCCGTCACCGATCTTACGATAGAAGACCCACCTATTGAAGACGTGATCGAGCAGGTCTTCATCCAGGAGCAAGTGATCATATGAAGTATATGCTCGATTTTTACCTACAAACGATGAAGACAGCGATCTTGAGCTGGTTCCAGTATCGTGTTGGGCAGTACTTCTATATGATTGGGATGATCGCCGAACCGGTCATTTACCTTGTGGTATGGTCTACAGTTGCACGTGCTCAAGGTGGATCGATTGGTGGTTATACAGCGGGAAGTTTTGCTGCCTACTACATTGTCTGGACGCTGGTGCGCAATATCAACATCGTATTCACTCCTTATGGCTGGGAGACGCGCATACAGCGTGGAGAGCTTTCAGCAATGCTGCTGCGCCCGCTGCACCCCATCCACTACGATCTGGCATTTTTCGCAGGTTCAAAGGTAGTGGTGATCGCCATGTGGCTACCGATAGCTGTTCTTTTGACATTGCTCTTCCATCCGACGTTCAATACTACTCCGCTTGGGATCATCATATTTTTCTTTGCCATTTGGGGAGCCTATCTCATCCGCTCGATGCTCTTATGGTTGCTAGGGATGGTGACCTTCTGGACGACGCGTGTGAGCGCCATCTACGAGCTCTATTTTGCACTCGAACTGCTGCTCTCCGGTCGTCTCGTGCCATTATCACTTATGCCACCCTGGGTACAGAACATCGCGTACTTCTTGCCTTTCCAATGGACATTTGGCTTTCCTATAGAGGCACCTATCGGTCAGCTCTCCTCGCAGCAACTCTTCCTGGGACTGGGTATGCAAGTGTTCTGGATCGTCGCGAGCTTCTTGCTCGTGCGCCTTGTATGGCATTTCGGTATTCGTCATTTCTCATCCGTTGGCAACTGAGACTTTGTTGGAGAAATTTGCGATGTTCAAACTGATTTGGCTTTTCTTCCGTGTTGGAGCGATGAACGAATTACAATATCGGGTCAACTTTTTCGTCCAGTTAGTTCAATCCCTGGTAGCGTTGGGAACAGGACTTATTGGGTTAGCCCTTGTCTTTAGCTATACTACGACTCTTGCCGGGTGGACGCGTCCCGAACTGCTTGCAGTGATGGGTGTCTATACTTTGATGGGCGGCCTGATTAACGCGACAATCCAGCCTAATATGCAGCAACTTCTGAATGATGTACAGCAGGGTACGCTGGACTATACCCTCACCAAGCCTGCCGATGCGCAATTGCAGGTCAGCATCCGGCAGGTGCATATCTGGTCGATGACGGACCTGCTGCTCGGCATAGGTGTGTTGCTCTTCGCCATTTTCCAGATTCAGGCTAAGATAGGCATTCTACAAGCTTTGATCTTCATAGCGTTGCTCTGCGTGGGTGGGCTTATGATCTACTGCTTCTGGCTGATTTTGACTACCGGGGTTTTTTGGGTTATTCGTATGGAGAATATTCTAGAACTATTCCAGGGGATCTACCAGGCCGGGCGTTGGCCAACGACAATCTACCCAGGTTGGCTACAGGTGGGCTTGACCTTTCTGGTGCCGGTGGCCTTTGCTGTCACAGTGCCAACAGAGGCAATTACCGGGCGTCTGACACTGACTACGCTACTCGAAGCACTGGCGCTCACCATTTTCCTGTTGCTGTTCTCACGTTGGTTTTGGAAACAAGGTCTGCGCCATTATTCAGGGGCTTCAGCATAAGGAGAAGAGCTAGAGGTTCAGGTGGTGATGTGTTAGGCACGATCGAGCATGCGGTCTCCCCAAAGATGTTCCGCATTTTGAATGTGTCGGACATCTATTATTGGCTCATTCGATAAAAGCGCTGTGCATTCTCTGCCCATAGCTTGCGCCTGGCTGAGACAGGCAAGTGTGCGGTGAGCGTATCCAGTATCTCGTACCAGCGGCAGTACGAAGATGCGACAAGGCAACAGGCCAGTCACTGCCGAACAGGATGCGTTCTTCTCCAAAGGCATCTAACACGACATTGATGAACGGTTCCAGGTCGGCAGGCTGCCAGGCTTCGTGATCGGCTTCGGTCACTATGCCACTGATTTTACAAGCGACATTCGGCAATTCGGCTAGTTTGCGCAGGTTTGCCCGCCAGGAGTTGAGTTGTTGGTGTTTGATGTCTGGCTTCCCCAGATGATCGAGAATAAAGGTAGTATCCGGGCAGAGACCCACCAGTTCAATGACTTGCGGCAGTTGCCAGTGTTTGATGCAAAGGTCGAACGATAGGTTAAACTCCGCCAGCAGGCGCACTCCCGCGACAAAATCGGGCTGCAGGCAGAAATCCGGCTCAGTCTCGTCCTGGAGGTTACGCCGGACTCCTTTAATGAGAGGCGAGATGGCTAGCAGGGTTTCCAGGTGCTCACGTACAGTGGTGCCACGCTCAACCGGTGCTGCTGCAACGATTGCTTGCAGGTGGGGTTCCTCGCGAGCGAGAACTGCAACATAGCGCGCCTCACGTAGAGTTTCCTGCGAATCAACGCCTACCTCAACGTAGACCATTCCCGCGATGGGGAGACCCTGGGTCTGCTCTCGATAGTCTTGCAGGCCAAAGGGACGATTTAACCGGGGAATGTCCGCTAGCCAGGGCATGCTGAACTGCTTAGGATTCCATAGATGCACATGCGCGTCAATAATGGTAAGCATCTCGGCCATAAATAGGTCCTTTCTTGCGAGCTTCAGGAAGGTGGAGCCGATAATGATGATGAACAAATGAATGGGGAAATAGATTACCTCACCCCGCAGGCCGATACATCGGCAATGGGCGCGATAAATCGGCCCCTACGTTTGCTTGCTTTTAGAATCCAGTTCGGTCCAGAGATCATCATGGATCGGCTGCTGCGCGAGCTTCAGCGTCTCTGAGAGTCGCTCAGGACGTGTCATACCAACAATCGTGGATGTAATGCGTGTATCGCACAGCGAGAACTGCAATGCCGCTGCTGCCAGTGCCAGACCGTGGCGCTCACAGGCATCTTCCATCTGCCTGGCGCGTCGAAGCAGTTCAGACGATGCTTGACCATACATATAGCGTGGGTAAGCGCTCGGCCCCTTTGCCAGGATGCCGCTCCCGTAAGGCGCAGCATTCATAGCTGCAACCCCTCGACGCGCGCATACCTCCCAGAGTGGTTCAGCTTCTCTGTTGAGGAGCGTGAAACGGTTATGCGAGATGGCTGCTTCAAAGAGGCCGGTTTCGACAAAGCGGATCATCATGTCGATTGGGCCACCAGCAACACCCAGGTGCGCGATCAGGCCCTCTTGTTTGCATTGTAGCAGCACCTCGACGGGACCGCCCGGCTGCATCGCCTCCTCAAAGGAGATATGCTCAGGGTCGTGGAGATAGACGAGTTGCAGTTGCTCCAAGCCAAGCAGGCGCAGGCTGCGCTCGACGCTGCGCCGCATCTGTGCACCAGTGAAGATGCCAGTCTGCAAATCGCGGTCTGCCTTCGTCGCCAGCACGTAGCCGGGCGGAAGCCCACTAAACTCACGGAGCACAATCCCAATGCGCCGTTCGCTCTCACCATCGCCATAGGAGGCGGCTGTATCCAGGAAGTTGAAGGGGCTTGCGAAGAACGCACGAATCGTAGCCAGGGCGCGCTCTTCGGCGACTTCATAGGCGAAGTCCTGCGGCATACTCCCCAGTGGGGCAGTGCCAATACAGACCGGCGTCACCTGCAAGCCTGTCGAGCCAAGCGGACGCAGGGCGAGTGGTCCTGAAGCTTCTATTTGAGAAGGCATACCTTCCTCCTTATCCCACGATAAATCGAGGGTCTACTTAGCCGTCCAGCCGCCATCGATGACTAATGCCGAGCCTGTGACAAAGGCCGCCTCATCAGAGGCCAGGTAAAGTGCGGCATGCGCTATCTCATCCGGTCGCCCCATGCGTCCGATAGGCTGGCGAGCGTGGAGTTGCTGGCGTACCTCATCTTCGTGACCGGCGAAGTTTCGCGCCAGATAGCTTTCCACAAACGGCGTATGTACCGTACCGGGACAAATGGCGTTACAGCGAATCCCCTGTGTGACGAAATCGATGGCAATCGAGCGCGTCAGTGCCAGTACAGCTCCCTTGCTCGCGCTGTAGGATAGACGCCGTTCGATACCGATAGTAGCTGCAACCGAGGACATGTTGATGATCACGCCTCCGGTTGGCGATTGTGCCAGCATCTGACGCACCCCTTCGCGAGCAAAGAGGAAAACGCCGCCCGCATTCACACGCATCACGCGCTCCCAGTCCTCCAGGCTGGTCTCCAGGATAGTGCCAACGTTGCTGATACCGGCATTGTTGATCAGGATATCGAGCCGACCCTCGGTAGCAGCGACCCGCTCTATCGCAGCCTTGACCTGAGACTCCTCGGCTACATCGAGCCGCTCTGGACGTGCTCTTCCTCCAGCAGCTTGAATTTCACCGGCAATCCGCTCCGCCGCATCTAGTATGATATCGGCAAGAATGACGAGTGCTCCCTGCTGGGCAAAGAGCCGTGCAATCTGCTCTCCGATGCCCGATCCGGCTCCCGTTACGAAGGCGATTTTCTTATCTAAGCGAAACACCGGCGGTTCCTTTCTTTATACCTTACGCCATTGAGTGAAGCAATTTAGTGCATCGAACGATTTCCCGGAACGGAGCCGATACATCGGCGGTGGGCACGATAAATCGGCCCCTAGGTTTGGTTTTGCTAGTCTACGTGGAACACTTCTTTCATCGTAGCCCACCATTCGCCGGGTGCTCGCGTCTCCAGAGGGGCCTGCATCGGTTCGGTCCAGGTCCACCACTCGCGCGTCTTGGGGTCAGCGGCCATCTTGGCCATATCAGCCTCGTAGTCATTGCCGATGTATTCAAAGTACGCAAAGAGCAGTTCACCGTGGCGAAAGATGCTGTAGTTGCGAATGTGGCAGGCAGAAATCATTGCCAGCACTTCGGGCCAAACAGCTTTATGTATACGTTCGTATGCTTCGATTTGGTCTGATTTCAGGCCTATGATCTGTCCAACCCTGCCCATAGCTACCTATCGCCTTTCTGACGCGTAGCGTAGCCGCGACTGAGCGGCGTTGAAAGGTGTCTTTCAAGAACTGCCACAGCTACCTCCTTTCGTCTGCCCACATTGACCCGGTGGGATAGGAGTAGGCAGCAATCGACGCGGGATACATCGTTACGCTATATCCTGGCATGTCTGGAGGCATATAGCGCCCGTCTTTGACGATTGCCGGGTGCACAAAATGCTCGTGCAAGTGGGGTGTGTACTCGATCATGCGGTTTTCCAGCGAACCACTGATCGCGATGTAGTCAAAGAGCGAGAGGTGTTGCACATATTCGCACAGGCCAACGCCTCCCGCGTGTGGGCAGACTGGAATGCCGAACTTCGCAGTCATCAGGAGGATTGCCAGTACCTCGTTTACTCCGCCGACTCGGCAGGCATCAATCTGACAGATGCCAATTGCGTTGGCTTGAAATAGTTGCTTGAAGATAATGCGGTTCTGCACATGCTCACCGGTGGCAACGCAAATCGGCGCGACCGCACGCGCAATTGTAGCATGACCAAGAATATCGTCCGGGCTGGTGGGTTCTTCAATCCAAAGGGGATTGAAGGCAGCGAGGTGCTGCATTGCGACGATAGCCTCGTTTACTTCCCATACCTGGTTTGCATCGAACATCAAGGTGCTGTTCGGTCCGATCTCTTCGCGCATGATATGAGCACGCCGCATATCGTCTTCTCGGCTCAAGCCAACCTTCAGTTTAAAATGTTTCCAGCCGTTAGCCATCGCTTCGCGGCATAGAAGCCGGACCTGGTCATCACTGTAGCCTGACCAACCCGCACCGGTTGTATAGGCAGGGAAGCCATACTGGAGCATCTCCTCCTCACGCTTGCTCTTGGTTGGTGCCTGACGGCGCAGCAAGTCTAGCCCTTCATCGGGAGTCAGGGCATCGGTGATGTAGCGGAAGTCGATACAGGAGACAAGCTGCTCAGGCGTCATGTCTGCGAGCAGTTTCCAAAGCGGCTTACCTTCGACCTTGGCCCAGAGGTCCCAAACCGCGTTGACTACTGCGGCGGTTGCCAGGTGAATAACCCCCTTCTCGGGCCCAATCCAGCGCAATTGACTATCACCCGTAATATAGCGCCAGAAGGCGCGCATATCATGAGTGAATGACTCCAAGGTATTCCCGGTGACAAGTGGAGCTAGAGCCTGGATCGCAGCAACGCAGACTTCGTTCCCGCGCCCAATGGTAAAGGTCAAGCCATGCCCTTCCAGGCCCTCGCGATGGTCGGTCTGTAGAATCACGTAAGCTGCGGAATAATCCGGGTCGTTATTCATGGCGTCGGAACCCGCAAGGATTCGCGACGTCGGAAACCGTATGTCGTATGCATGAACACCGGTAATGGTGAGGGCCAAAAACTCTTCTCCTTATAAAACCCCTTGACTAACCTAAGTCTAATAAGTATACTATATTCTGTATACAAAATACAGTATTCACGAGATAAAGTCAAGGCTCTACATCAGTTGAGAGCAGGAAAATTATAAACTTTTCTGAGCATAGGCTCATTTTATAGCATGAAATACAGATTGGGGCAATAGCATATGACGTACTCTTCAGCGGGAGCGGATGGTCGGAAGAAAGGTAGTGTAGCAGAGGTATTTGACGAAAACCTGAGCACAGAACTATTTAATCTGCTTTGGGGGCAGGAACGTACGACAATGCCTAGCGTTGTCGATCATGCCTATGAACAGCTCTGGAAGCACGTCATCATGATTGGTGGGAGCGAGGAGCAGCGGCTTTCTGATGTCACTCTGGCTGAACAATTGAGGATAAGTCGCACGCCAGTGCGCCAGGCTTTGGAGAGATTGGTTCAGGAAGGGCTGGTGCGCTCTGACCCACGACGTGGTTTCTGGACACGCACATTCACTGCCCAGGATATCCACGAAATCTATGATCTACGGGGCGCATTGGAGGTGCTGGCCATTCGCCTGGCGGCTCCCCGCCTCAACCATGAGGACCTCAAGGCTCATCTTGAGGCCTTATATGCTGTACGCGCGGAATTGGATAGCTATCCTGTCTTACATTTTCTCCAGGTAGATATCCGTTTTCACACCCTCATTACGCGCGCATCCGGAAATGGGCGCTTGATCCATAGCCTCTCTATGCTGCGCAGCCAACTCTGTATGTTTCAGATGCAAGACACATACTATCCCAAGCGCATGGAGATAGCTTTGCATGACCATGAGCAGATCCTGTTGGCTCTGCTTACGGGAAATGTTGATGAGGCAGCAGATTGCCTGGCCAGGCATATTCGGCATGCGAAGGAAGGCGTTTTAGCAGATATCTTTTTAGAAGGAAAGGAGAGCGTTGCGTAACCCTCGATTTCGGAGCTTTGTAGCAACGGATGTGCCGTTTGGGTGACCTTCAGCGTCTGCTAGAAGCAATTCCAAGCGGCGATAGTGATGCCTCTGTGCCAGTTAAGAGGACCATTTAGCCAGGAATACCGGAATCTGACACCCGGGAGGAGAAAACCATGAGATCGAACTTCGCAAGTCGTCTACAAGCGCTATGTGTGCTCGTCGTCATCGTAACAGTCCTGGTGGCGTGCGGCAGCACGTCAGGCACCCACATCGACCACATCGTCGTCAGGAAGTGGAGGTACGCTCGCACCAGGCGCGAATTTCAAGCTAGGTGTTTCGCTGACTTTCAACAATACTGACTTCTGGACTAACTATATCACGTATGAACAAAAGTTTGCAGCTCAATACAACGCTACGCTGATTGGGCCGCTGGTCGCCAATAATGACGCCGCTAAGCAGAACACGGACATCCACACGCTGATTCAGGAAGGCGCCCAGGCGCTGATCGTCAACCCCGTGGACAGCGCCGCGATTGCGCCTGCGCTCGATTACGCCGCCAGCAAGAACATTCCTGTGGTCAGCGTGGACGTTGCGCCAAGCTCCGGCAAAGTTTTCATGATCGTACGCGCTGACAATGTGCTGTATGGCATGAACTCCTGCAAGTATATCGCTACGCATGCGTCTGCCTCCAGCGGCACCATCGCGGTTCTTGAGGGAGATCTTGCCTCTCTGAACGGTCAAGACCGCTCGAACGGCTGCAAGCAGGAGATCCAGTCACACTATCCGAACTTTAAGGTCGTCGAGTACGCAACGAAATGGGACACGCCGACTGCCGTCAACGACGCCAAAACGGCACTGAGCACATACCCGGACCTCAGGGGCATCTACGTCGAGTGGAGCGCACCAGAGGATGGCATTCTCGCAGCCGAGCAAGCCGCTGGCAAGTTCACCCCGGTGGGCAGTTCATCGCACATCGTCTTGATCGGCAACGATGGTGTACCACATGAGCACGCACAGATCCGCGCCAATAAGCTCAACGCGACCATTTCGCAGCCAGCAAACGCCTACGCTCAGTATGCAATCTTCTATGCGCAGCAGGCGCTTGAGGGGAAGACCTACTCAGCCGGTCAGAGCACCGACCACAACAGTATGATTGTCAGCCTGCAAGGCAACCTTGAGGATGCGCTGTCGGCGCCCATCGTAAATATGATCAATGTCAACGATCCGAACCTTTGGGGCAACGCGAAGTCTGGCTCCTGATCGTGTCGGAATCTGTGAATAGAGGAATGTGATGGAATCTGTTAACGGAGAGACGGCTGCAGTCCGTCTCTCCGTTGGCGTGGCACAGGGCGTCTGGAAAGCTTTTGGCGAAACCCAGGCGCTTCGTGACGTATCACTCGATGTTGAAGCTGGTGAATGCCACGGGCTGGTTGGGCGCAATGGCGCCGGGAAATCCACCCTGGTGGCGATCTTCACCGGCCTCATTCGACCAGACCGAGGTGTAGTCAGGCTCGGGGGTGAGGCTGCACCGACGCTGGCGGATCGCGCGACCTGGCAGCGCCTAGTCGCGTGCGTCTACCAGAAGTCGATGGTGGTGCCGAGCCTTACGGTCGCCGAGAACGTCTTTCTCAATCGTGCGACAGGGAATGATCACGGTATCATCAACTGGCGTGCCATGAGGTCGCGTGCACGACAGGTCATGCTCAACTGGGGTTTCGACCTGGATGTTAACCGCCTTGCACAAGACCTTAATGTTGAGCAGCGCCAGGTGGTCGAGATTGCGCGAGCGCTTTCAGTCGGTGCACGCTTCCTGATCCTGGACGAGCCTACAGCATCGCTGGAGAAGACAGCCATCGAACGCCTATTTGAAAGAATCCGCCGACTCAAAGGGAGCGGAGTCGGCATCCTCTACATCTCCCATCACCTGGAGGAGATCTATGAGGTGTGCGACCGAGTCAGCGTACTACGCGACGGAGAGCGCGTGCTCAGCATGCCAGTTGGCGAGATTCAGCAGGACCGTTTGGTCGAGGCTATGGTTGGAGTCGCCCCGCAACAGGTGCCGGAGAACGCCGCCCCAATACGAGTCATTGCGTCCACTGGACCACGGCTTGAAATTTCACACTTGCGTGTCCCGGGCACCTTGGGCCCGGTGCAGGACGTGAGCTTTTCAGTGAGCGCGAGCGAGTGTGTTGGATTGGTCGGGTTACAGGGTTCCGGCACTGCGACCGTAGCGGATGCCGTGGTCGGGTTGGTAAAGCCGGTATCAGGCGAGATTCGGCTCGAACGGCAAACCAATCCATGCGGGTAGAGTGAGTGCAACCCTCCGACAAGGCGTTACATTTGTGCCTGAGGACCGTCATGCGCGCGGCTTCGTTCCTTACCTCGGAGTGGGCGAGAACTTGACCGCATGCATTCTCGACCGTCTATCGAGATGGGGGATCGTTTCGCGCTCTAGTCAGGACCGAGTCGCGGCGAGCCTGGTGGAACAACTGGGTATTGTCACCAGCGGCCTCGATCAGCGAGTCGACCAACTCAGTGGAGGGAATCAGCAGAAGGTCGTTGTTGGGCGGGCACTCGCTCCGCGTCCTGCGGTGCTGGTTGCGGTTACGCCGACAGTCGGCGTTGACGTGGCCGCCAAGGAGTCGCTCCTCAACGTTATCAGCGCAGCACGCGATGGCGGCACGGCGGTGCTGCTGGTCTCCGACGACCTGGAGGATCTGCGCATCTGCACGCGACTGCTCGTCATGGTCAAGGGAAGACTAGTCAAGGAGTACCATCAGCCGCCCTGGGACGGGCATGAACTGATCGCTGCAGTCGAGGGCCTCGAGCCGACCTCGGCGCGATGGGAAACGGAATGAGCAAGGGAGAATCGGAATGAGTAAATCAGCAGTGGAGCGTCCGGTTGACCAGCCGGAGCAGACAATCGCAGGGACACTGCGGCGCCATGGCCGACACATTATAGCCAACTGGATTCGGGAGCTTGCCTTGCTTCCGGCGATCGTCATCCTCGTGATCATCGGCACCTTTGAGAATCCGGCCTTCTTAACCACGGCTAACTTCATTACCGTCGCGCAACTAGCCGCTCCGTTAGGCGTCGTCGTGGCAGCCGAGACCTTGATCCTGCTAACTGGCAAGTTTGATTTGTCTCTTCAATCAACATATGGCCTGGCACCGATGGTGGGAGCCTGGTTGGTTGCCTCAAAGGATGGTCAGGGGCTGGGTACCAATTGGAACCCATTTCTCGGGATCGCGATCCTCTTGCTGATCGGACTTGTCATCGGAGCCTTTAACGGCTTCATGGTGATCAAGCTGGGCTTCAACGCCTTCATCTTTACGCTAGGTATGCTCATCCTCCTGATGGGTATTCAGGTGGGAATCGTGAGTGGGCGCACCATCTACCATTTGCCCGACGCATTCATCTATTTAGGCTCTGCGAGCCTCTTTGGCGTGCCTGTCTCCGTTTGGGTCACCGGTGTGATCTTCTTGCTCTCAGCGCTCTTCTTGAGGTATCACCGGGTTGGACGGGCCATCTATGCCATCGGCGGCAACACAGAAGCGGCACGGGCAGCAGGCATCCACGTGGACCGCATCCGCATCGGCGTTTTCATCGTTGCCAGCCTCCTGGCCGCGCTCGCCGGACTAATGACAGCGGGGCAAGATGTGGCGGTCACCGCCAGCCAGGGCAACGGTCTCATCTTCACTGTCTTTGCGGCAGCCGTGATTGGAGGTATCTCTCTCGAAGGTGGACGCGGACGGATGGTTGGTGCACTAACCGGTGTCATTTTGCTGGCGCTGGTCACGAACATCCTAAACCTTTTGCCGGCCAGTCTCTCCCAGTTCCAGACGTTCTGGATCGATGCTGCCACAGGGCTCATCATCTTGATTGCTCTGGCTCTTGCCCGGTTGATCGGCACCGAGCGCGGCTAGGGTGGGGCTCCCTGGACCAACACCAAGGTGTAAAGAAGGCTATCTATGTTACAGGTCAGAGGAGCATGCTCTAAAAAGTAGTGTAAGGCCTCGACGAACTCCTTATGCTCCTCTGTTCGCGAGAATGTACTGAATGCGCAATCTCTCATGAATACCATTTGATTGTACTTCTTGCGCCAATTTGGCAAACACCTCTGCTTTGAACTGAGCCAATACCTCTGGCGTCATATGTTCTAACGCATAGCGAGGGCCGTGCGACCATCGGGAATTCCACCACTCCTGTGCATCGGCATAGACAAAATCTGCCTGCTCATAGAGAACCTGCACATGCTTGAAACCTACATTGGTGAGATATTGAGGGAGTTCTGAGTAGTTGCCTCCATTTCCTCTACCAGCACGCAATGGGAATTGATAGCGTGTATGGTACTCGGTGATGTGCCTCCCATACCATTGTGAGAGCGCATCAAGGTCTTGTGCCACCGTGATTCCTACCTTCCCACCTGGACGAAGCACACGGAAAAATCAGATAATGCTTGCTCCAAGGAAGGAAAGAGGAAGATCGCAAACCCACAAAGCATATAATCAAAGGAAGCATCAGGAAAAGCCAGATGTTCAGCATCCATTTGGAGCATAGTGGCATTGTGCAGATATCGACGTTCGATTTCTGCTGTTGTTTCCTGCACCATTCCCTCGGCCAGATCAATCCCGATTACCTGTCCGTGAGGACCAACTATTTCCGCTGCTGGGAAGAGATTAGCACCTCGACCAGCCGCGACATCTAGCACCCGTGCGCCTTCAATCATTCCGATGCGTTCTACCAGATGCTTTCCCCCGTACGCGAAGATGTTTGGCCCCACCTGGCCGTAGTTCGGGGCAACGCGATGATATAAACCAGCAATATTTTCTTTTTGTGTCTCAGCGTTGTTCATTGAAACTTCCCTTTGCAGATCAAACCGGAGGATCGGATTTGGAAACGCCAGGATCATTCTCACACAGATCGAGCGCAAAGTGAACAAATCGCATCGCTTCCGGAAATGTTGCATCATGATCGATGTGCTCATCACGCCACTCGTTCCGCCATACAAGGGCACGTCGAATCAACGAAGACCATTCAGGCAATTCGTTCTCTGCCCATAACGCCGCTTGTTTCTTTGAAACGAACGTTCCCTGCCTGGTCGTATAGAGCGCTCTGCACATCGTCAAGATCGCAAATGCTTGATATTCTCGTCGATGTATGAGTTCCGTATGTTTGATCCATTCGCGCCACTCCTTAATAATCTCTTGCATGGTGTGCATCAATTCTTCTTGTGAAATGGGATCGACAAGTGTTTTCGGTGAAGGACCAAAAAGCGTGATCCCTTTTTCACGAAGGACATATCGATTGATGATCCAGGCGGAATCGGCTATTGTAACATGAAACGACTCACCTGGGCTAATAAGCGCTAGCTGAAAATGTGATTGGGATTTTTTGAGATTCTCAACAGGTATATAGCCTACTTCAATTCGGTCATCCCATGCCTTCTGTTGAAAGGCAATGTCGTGGTGCATCGTCTTGAGACGTTCAAGCTCTTTTTCATTCAGTTCGGTGGAGGTTGCAGCTATGAGGTCGATATCGCTACTGTCGTAATCAAAATCTCCTGTGACGAGGGAACCAAAGATATATAGTCCGATGAGCTTGTCATCCAGAATTGTCTGCATCTGCGAGAGGATCAAATCTAGCAGCGCGTTGATATCAGGATATGGGGTTGGATAGGTTTGCAATTAATTCCCTCACCTCATTGCATTCCTCGGATACCTCGCATCATACTCTGGAGTGGCGAGTACATCTTGCACCTGAATCGTTCGACCGCGTTGCGGGCTTACCGAGATCATCGCGATTGGCGTTTCCAATAGCTCACCCAGGCGGTTCAGGTAGTTCTTGGCGGCTGGTGGGAGGCCCTCGTATGAGCAGATGTTGGTCGTGTTGCATTGCCAGCCTTCAACTTCTTCGTAGATGGGTTCGCAGGCGGCGAGGTCGCTGAGAGTTGCGGGGAAGTTGTGAATTACTTTGCCATGAAGCTGATATGCGGTGCAGATTTTGATGGTGGGGAAGGTGTCGAGAACGTCGAGCTTGGTGATGACGGCGGCATCCAGGCCATTGAGTTGTGCCACAAAGCGCCCGGCTACGGCGTCGAACCAGCCACAGCGGCGCTCCCTACCCGTATTTGTACCGTATTCATGACCCCGGTTGCGCATTTCCTGGCCTGCTCCATCAAAGAGTTCCGTCGGCATAGGGCCACTGCCAACACGCGTGATGTAGGCTTTGTATACACCGATGATACGATCAATAGAGTGGGGTGGAAGTCCGGCACCACCGGAGGCGTTGGAAGCCATAGTAGATGAAGATGTGACATAGGGGTAAGTGCCAAAATCGATGTCAAGGAGTGCGCCCTGCGCTCCCTCTAGCAGAATCGTCTTGCGTTCAAATAATGCATCATGGAGCATGGCCTGCGTATCGGCAATGTGGGGACGCAGGATTTGTCCGTAGCCGAAATATTCTCCATGGATCTCCTCGAGCGAGAGAGGGGGCTGTCCATAAATCTGGGTAATCATGCGGTTCTTCTGTTGGAGGATGGATGCCAGTTTGGCTCGGAAGGTGTCAACGTCCAGCAGGTCGGCCATGCGTATACCAATACGCGCGTGTTTGTCTACATAGGCCGGTGAGATGCCGCGTTGCGTGCTGCCAATCTTGTCAGTCACCGCGAGCCTCTTCTTCGAGTTGATCAAGTAGGAAGTGGTAGGGCATTACGACATGGGCGCGTTCGCTGATGTAGAGGCGAGAAGTATCTATGCCCTGGCTTTGTAGTTCTTTCATCTCGGCTATGAGCGCTTTGGGATCAACCACGACCCCGTTGCCAATAATACAGGTTGTGTTGGGGAAAAGGATGCCGGATGGGACAAGTCGAAATGCGAATTCACCTTTCTCGTGCACAACGCGATGACCCGCGTTGCTGCCGCCCTGGTAGCGCACGACAAAGTCGGCATGCATTGACAATTCATCTACGATTTTTCCTTTGCCTTCATCGCCCCATTGTGCGCCGATAACTGCAACTACCACCATGATGATTTCCCTTCTCCTCGTTTAGCTCTAGTTTATCCATCAGCTACGATACATTACATTTTTATGCAGTGTCAATAGCCCTCCTAATGCCCCTGGATATAGTTCAGCAGCAATTGGTCCGTGATTTGTTCAATGGGGGCCTGATCGTCGGTGAAAACAATGCCTCCATTTGGATGACCCTGAGTGACGGTTGGTAGCACCTCGTTGGCAACCTGACCCATCGTCGTTGTGGAAGAAAACTGGGCTAAGTTGGAACGGAAGGTGTTGATGGAAGTCGGCTGAACCGTTGCCATGACTTCGGCATTGAAGGTTCCAGGAACGTTAAAAACATAGACGCTTGGAAAAACCTGGCTCATTGTGTTAACAAATGCCTGCACCAGTCGATAATCATCGGCTGTATGGCCTGTATTGATAGCTACTACACCCGTTGAGGACAGGTGGGAACGAATGGCGCTAAAAAACTCACGTGTGGTGAGTTGAAAGGGAATGTATGGCTGCTGAAACGCGTCAATAACTACAAGATCGTATTGTGCATGCGTCGTCTCTATGAACGTTCGCCCATCTTGTACATAGACATGCAGATTTGGCTCGTTCATGTTGAAATATTTTCGTCCAACATCCACGATAGCAGGATCGATCTCGACGCCATCGATTGGCACAGGTCCATAGACCTGCGTGAACTCGTGAGCAATCGTGCCTCCCGCCAGGCCAATGATTCCAACTCGGTGTAGTTGTTGCGGTGTGAAACCAGCATTGAAATAGGGCGCAGAGAGGAAATAGTCCCAATACTGACCGGTCAGAACCTGGTTAGGATTGGGATAATAGATGGAGTGAATGGCCTGTCCTTCATTGAGGATGAGATCTCTTGTACCGTCGGGAGCTTGTGTTACCTGGATGTAGTTGTAGAGCGATTCCTTTTCGTAGATCAGGTTGGGAATATACTTCAATGGCCCCAAGGGAATTACCAGCGGGATCAACGCTAGTGCGAACGCGGGACGCCAGCGTGGACGAAGTCCCCAGAGCGAAGCGGCGAAGAGCAGTGCGCCAAAGATGAGCAGGGTGCGGCGCACACCGAAGGTTGGGACGAGCCACAGTACCGGTAAAAAAGCGCCCAGGATGCTGCCACACGTGGAAATGGCGTACAGGGAGCCACTGGTTTTGCCACTTTTGCCGACCTCTTTGGTCGTCAGGCGGATAGCGAATGGCGAGACCAGGCCGAGGAGTGTAACCGGGACGGCGAAGAGTAGAATAGTGCCCACGAGTGAGCTGAGGAAGATGCTAACGGAGATTTCAGCAATGCCTGTAATCGACCAGTTGAGGATACTCTGACTGATGAAAGGGATAATTGTGATGGAGAGTCCGGCCAGAGCTGTTAGAGTACATAGCAGCCGCTCAGATGGGTGTCGATCGGCAAGACGACCTCCGATAAAGTAACCAACGGTAAGGTAGAGCAAAATCAGGCCAATCAGGCTGGCCCAGATATAAAGCGAAGTGCCGAAGTAAGCGCCGAGCAAACGTGATGCGCACATTTCGAGGGCAAGGCTAGTCATGCCGCCAATAAAAACCAGCACGATGAGAAAGTATTTCACCATCCCTCCATGCTCATTAAGGTGTACTCGTACTCTGTACGAACTGGAAGCTGCCAAGCATCTTCTCAAAGAATTTTGGATTTACAATAGTATCGAATTGACTTTCAGACGCTTGTAGCTCGATAATGTAGGCTTTTCCCTGATGGACAGTCGCGAACACCTCAATACGTTCCTGGACGTTGGATGGAGATTGATAATCTGCAATACCTTCCGCCCAGGTTTCGCCACCAATAGTGGTGGTTGATAAAGAGGCGGGAGTCACGTGAAAATTTGCTTGCAAGTCCGCAGTTACCAGATCATTGGCATTTTGTGTTGTTGTGCCAGGCGTTTTAAACGCAGCATATTGATCTTGTGCTGAAGGATTCACGTACATCACACCCGTTCGGTCGCTCGTCGTTTCCGTCTGCCAATTCTGGGGATATTCGACCAAAAAACCATTCGAAAGGCATGTCGTGCAAAAGACAAAACCTGGATCTGGTGTCGGGGTTGGCACTACTGTGGATGTCGGGGAAGGACTGGGTGTTGGTGTATCTGTTGCCGTTGGACTTGGGCTTGGTACCATTGTAGGACTTGGAATACTCGTAGGCGCAGGGGTTGCAGTTGGAGCTAACTGCGTTTTAGCTGGATGATCGCGAAACAAATAAAGAGCGCCAAAGGCAACAACGGTCAGGAGCGCTACGACAAGACATACAGATGCGAATACCAGAATGCCGTTGCCACGTTGTTTCTGCGGGGGTGGTGTGAAACCTGGAGCACCTCCGGGATAGCCATAACCCTGTCCGCTCGGAAACGAAGGAGGTTGTTGATAACCAGTACCAGCATAGTTTCCTGTTTGAAATGGCTGTATCTGAGAATTGAATTGCCCTGCCCCAAAGCCTGGTTGCTGATAGCCTGCTGGATAAACCTGCCCATTATTAGGTGGGGGTGTCGATATAGCTTCGGTTGGTTGCTGGTAAAATTCACTTTGCTGTTGCGGACTTGTTGGCCAGGAAGGCTCCTGATTAGGAGGCAATGAGCCTGCCGAAGGAGAGGATGTCGCGGAGTTGTATGGATAGGATGACGAGGGCATATTTATGTTATATCCACTCAGCATACCACTGCGAGGTGAAGGAGTGTTCACCATCTCAGTTGGTCGTGCTGGCGGCATGTTGGGTGTACCACATTGTCCACAAAAGGCCTCTTGTGGGCCAACCTCATTACCGCAATTTGGGCATCTCATCGCCTATCTATTCCTCTTCCTGGTAATGTTTTGATATTTTACCGTGGTTCATTATAACTCATTTGCCGAAGCATGGCTAGCCCTTCGGTCGATCATCTCAATATTCGTCAGGGTGTATTGTAAGATTTTATTGTGCTGCCTCCTCAAGTTGGATGGGAATTCGTCGTAGGCCCTCCTGTTCATAATGATGGTAGGCAATTACGGGTGATTCGGTGCTCAATCCCAGGTGACGTCGGATCGGGCGTAAGAGTGTGAAATCTTCGTCAAATGGACCGCACACGATTAACCAGACCCAGGGAATCTGCTGTTCTACATTGACGCGCTTCATATTTTGCCGATCTGTACTACTGGCAGCAGCCAATCCCGTAGGATGACTATGATAGACTCCTACAGTCTGCCCCGGATAGTTAAGTTCAGCGTCGAGCAGGTCTTCCGGCGCAAATTCGAAGTAAACGGGTGAGTCAAAGGTATTGCGAAGTGGGTGTATTTGCTCAATATACCAGTTGCCAGCGTCGTCAATGCTTCCTAGTAGGAGTCCACATGCTTCAATTCGCCCACGTTTACAAACATCCATCAGCAAGGTTTTTTGTGCACTAACGCTGATTGTGACTAGTGCGTTTGCCTGTTTTCGCATAATTTCTCAGGAAATGCTTTCCTTTTGATGTATTTGGTGCAGTTCCATCTTATCATATTGGGCAACTGCAGGTTCTTGCATCAGCTTTTCTTCACGGTCGCGATATTCTCCACTTTGTTGTAGTAGGTTTGCTACCAGACCTGTCCAACCCGTCTGGTGACTAGCACCAAGGCCAGCTCCATTGTCGCCGTGGAAGTATTCGTAGAACAGCAGCAGGTCACACCAGTGAGGATCGTGTTGGAATTTATCTACCCCGCCATGGACGGCTCTACGGCCCGAAGCGTCTCGTAAAAAAATATTGGTCAGCCGACGCGAAAGTTCGTCTGCAACCTGCTCCAGGTTCATTAATGTTCCTGAACCAGTAGGAAATTCCACTTGCATAGAATCGCCATAAAAGTGATGGAATGCATGTAACGACTGGACAATCAGGTAATTCAGTGGAAACCAGATAGGTCCGCGCCAGTTGGAGTTGCCCCCAAACAGGCCAGAGGTGGATTCTGCCGGTTCATAGTCTACAGTGTGAATCTCTCCACCCATTTCTAAGCTATACGGGTGTTGCAGGTGATAACGTGAGAGAGCACGTAGTCCATAGGACGAAAGAAATTCGGCCTCGTCGAGCATCACTTTGAGGATACGTGGTAGTTTCTCGTGGTTGACGATTGCCAGCAATAGATGTCCATCGTGTCCTATTTCCTCCCAGCTCTCAAGGTGTTTATGAATATCCTCCCAGTTGTTGATGAACCATTCCATACGTCGTTTGAAGCTAGGCAACTGGTCAATAAGGCTGGACTCCAGGATGGTAATCGCAAATAAAGGGATCAACCCAACCATGGAGCGCACTTTCAGTGGGGTGTGCTCTTTGTCACTCTCATGCAGGACGTCGTAGTAGAAACCATCCTCTTCATTCCATAGCTCGATGCCCTCAGGCCCCATGTCGTTCATAGCGTGAGCAATGTAGACGAAATGCTCAAAAAACTTGCTGGCAATATCGCTATAGGCATGATTTTGTTGTGCCAGTTCCAGTGCGATATTTAGCATATTCAGGCAGTACATACCCATCCAACTAGTTCCATCGGATTGCTCAACATAGCTGCCATTCGGTAGTGGTAAGTTGCGGTCAAAGACGCCGATATTATCCAGGCCCAGGAAACCGCCCTCGAAGACGTTCTGTCCCTCGTAATCTTTGCGATTCACCCACCAGGTGAAGTTCAGCAGGAGTTTCTGAAAGACCTTTTCCAGGAAGTCGCGATCTCCCTGGCCTTTTAGATGTTCCTCAATCTTGTAGATCTGGTAGGCAGCCCAGGCATGAACAGGTGGGTTGACATCGCTAAAAGCCCACTCATAAGCAGGAATTTGTCCGTTTGGATGCATGTACCATTCGCGCAGCAGAAGTATCAACTGCTCTTTAGCGAAGTTGGGATCGATCAGGGCGAATGTGGCACAATGGAAAGCCAGGTCCCAGGCGGCATACCAGGGATATTCCCATTTATCAGGCATAGAGATCACGTCGGCGTTATAGAGGGTTGTCCAGTCATGATTACGCCCGGTAAGTCGTTCGGGTGGAGGTGGTGGTTGTGTAGGGTCACCAGCCAGCCAGGTCTTGATGTCGTAGTAGTAAAATTGCTTGCCCCATAGCATGCCTGCAAAAGCCTGGCGCTGCACGTGAGCTTCATCCTCCGAAAGACTGGCGGGTATGGTGGCTGCATAGAATTCATCTGCCTCCTGTATACGCCGCACAAAGGTTTCCGCAAACGACTCATCAAATGGCAAGATATCTACAGGCGCTTTATCGCTCAGGCGCAAACGCACAATTTGCGTTTCGCTAGGTCCAAGCGTGAGATGATAATGCGCGGCTACCTTTGTTCCTTCGTGTGCAGGATTGACTGCATCCTGTTTACTCTGCACGAGATAGTCGTTGATACCATCCTTTACATAAGGACGGGCATTCGGAACACCATAGAGGCGTTCAGCATTGGTTTCGTTCTCAGTGAAGAGTAGCGAAGGCGTGCCCTGGCAGTACAGCCAGCGTTGCCCATCGAAAGGGCTGGCTGTATCTTTGCCCGGTTCAACGCTGACCACACTATAGGTCATGGACGTTAGCGTGCCCTCATATTGCCGGAGCAAAGGGCGTGGTGCATTCGGTTCCCATGACCAGGTATTGCGAAACCAGAGGGTTGGCAGCAGATCGAGCGTTGCTGCTTCGGTCCCTCAATTGATGACGGTCATGCGTACAAGAATATCTTCGGGGCTGTCCTTTGCATATTCGACAAACACGTCAAAGTAACGATTATCGCCAAAGATGCCCGTGTCGATCAACTCGTACTCAGGGTCGGTGCGTCCTCTCCGCGCATTCTCCTCTACAAGATGAGTATAGGGATACTCGGCCTGGGGATATTTATAGAGATATTTCATATAGCTATGGGTGGGAGTATTATCGAGGTAGTAGTAATATTCTTTGACATCCTCGCCGTGGTTCCCTTGCGGCCCGGTTAAACCAAAGAGACGTTCTTTGAGAATTGGATCATGTCCATTCCAGAGGGCAAGGGCAAAACAAATCTGCTGGTGGCGGTCGCAGATGCCAGCCAAACCGTCCTCTCCCCAGCGATAGGCTTTGGAGCGAGCCGCATCGTGTGGGAGATAATCCCAGGCTGTTCCATAGGGGCTGTAGTCTTCGCGTACAGTTCCCCAGGCGCGTTCACTGACGTAAGGTCCCCAGCGTTTCCAGTAGACGCTCCGCTCTTGATCCTGCGCGAGTCTTTCATGTTCGGGTGTCATCATTACCATTGCTCATGCCGTTCTTTTTGCTCGTGATGTTCCTTCACCATTTCAATTACAATAGCAAGCGCGATGACGAAAGGGGCATCTACATTGGGTGCAACATCGACGGCGTAGCTGTCGCGGAAAATGGAGAACTGGCGACCAATTTGCGCAAGCACGTTGCCGTAGTCGTCGCTTACTGTGAAATTCCAGCGCCATATATCACCGTTGACATGGAAGACCATGCCATTACTGCCCTCGACCTTGAAGCGCTCACCGAACAGCCGGAACTGCTCATGCATAGTTGCCCAGAGTTGACCGTTGCGATAAATTTCATAATGGGGCAGTAGAGAAAGGACGCGCTGCTTAATGTGTACCAATTCTTGTCCACTGTAGCGATCAAACATTACCAGGTCATCGCCAATATGAAAGAATTTGCCACGTACTTCAAAGACGGGGTTGCCTAAATCATCACGAACCAGGAACGCTTCTGTCAGACTCCAGGCTCGCTCTCTAATGTGGAAACGCATAAGACCTCCTTGTCGCATTGCTAAGCATGTGGATGTAAAAATTGTTCTGCTGTATAGTTTCTCAAGTCTGCAATATGTGATACGGTAATATCGGGAGTAAAGTTCGGGGGTTTCTGGGCTGCGTATTTCCCTTGTTCGACGAATACTGTTGTCAAGCGATTTCCCAGAAGTGGTCTGGAGTCGGCCAAAATATCCGGCTTGTCGTCAATCATCACATAATGATCGGCCGGATAGAGCTGCATAATCTCATCGAGATGTTGCTGTTTGTGGATATAGATCAATACACGGCCTTCCACCGCCTCGGCTAGCTCGCTACGAACGATTTTGTCTGGCTGAAATACTGGATCACCATCGGAGACGATTACCGTTAGGCCCAGAGTGCGCAAATATTGGAGTGTTTCGAGCACATGTGGGTAGAGCGCCTTAGAGTAAGGGTAGTTGTCGAAGATTGAATGAACGTGGAGATAGGTCTGTTCATCCAGCTCTAAAAGTGGAGTTTGCTCGCGTAAGCGTGATAGGGCTAGTGGGATATCGACGACTTCGCTCTCATGGCGGGCCTGCTCGTAAAGTTCCCAGAAGCGTTCTGTTAATGCTGGGCCTAACTCTACTTGAAGGTGAGCATCAAAGTCCTTTTTCACCTCGTCATTTGCGATCAGTGTGTTATCGACATCCAGCCAGAAGGTAAGTGTTGGCATATGTTTTTTCTCTCCTAGGGGCCTTCTCCAACGAAGTCGTTACACCTATCCTACACTTTTTCTTTCTGGTTGTGCAAACTGTTTAAGGAGAGTTGAGGATTTGTCCTTGTGAGGCAAGCAGTTGCAGAATCTCCGCATATCCGTGGATTACAGTGATGGGTGTATGTAGCTCATGGCTGGCAATCGAGAGGAACTCATTTTTTTGTTGCTCGATGCTCTTTTGTGTAGTGATATCCTGAAAGACGATGACTGCACCTGTAATAATGCCGTTCTCCATACGGATAGGCGCGCTGGAACTGAGTGTCACTACCTGGCTGCCGTCAGGCCTGCTTACCATTGTTTCGCGCCTACAGAGCGTCTCTCCACCGAACGCACTATATAGAGATAGCAGAGCGAACATGCCTATTTTATTGATCCCGAAAATGTGGCAAAATAGAAGTAATCTTTTCAATAATTTCTGCCGTAGATTGCTTTAGAGCCGGGTTTAGCCATCTCAAAATAACAAAAGTAGACGGGAGGCTAGGAAGATGTCTCAGCAGACAACACGAGCCGCAATCTACGCACGAGTTGCCACCGCATCAAATATTTCAGAACTAGATGATCAGATCGAAGAGTGTACACGGTATTGCAAGGATAGAGGTTATCTGGTAGAGGAAAGGCATATTTATCTTGATGTTGGTTCGGGCAATCATTATAAAGACCCGGAAGATTTAACAGCTTTGGAAGAGGCTTCCAAATTGGGTGAATTTGACGTGCTTGTCGTCTATGCTTTTGAGCATTTAGTGCGAATACAGTCTCTTGTAGCCACTTTGCGAGAAGGGTTGGAACGTTCAGGCATACAGGTTGAAAGCGTTACCGAATTGAAATATATGCCCGAATGGTATAATGAAAATCAGCTTTCGTAGCAAAGATTTTGCCAGCATTGACGGTGCAGGTCTGGGATTTAATAATAGACGACCGGCAGCAACACCATGGCATTACCACGGACGTGTCCAGCATAGGCAATGGAATGGCACCTTTGAATGCTACTGGGAAGGACCTGAGCTGCTCTGGACGGTCTATGGTGATGCTCGGCTCTTTGGACTTGCGGCAGCTCTCAAATCTAAAGGCTATGTCATAGAAGTGAAACAAGACGATGAAAAATGAATAGTACCTCTAAGAACGAACGAAAACGCATATTGCTGCTGATGACTCCTGCTACGTACCGGTCAGGAGCATTTTTGAATGCGGCACAGCGTCTGAATCTTGAAATCGTGGTCGGTATTGATCTGCCCGAAACACTGACCGAGTACTGGCATGTGCCGTTGGGCGTAGATTTTGCGAACCCCGAGGCATCGGTACAAACTATTGTGGAGTACGCGCAAGAGCATCCACTTTGCGCCATCCTCTCCCTAGATGATAGTGCCAGCGAACTGGCCGCACATGCCAGTGCAGCGTTAGGACTGGCGCATAACTCGCCTAAAGCCGCCGAAGCGGCACGCGACAAGTTACTGATGAGAAGATTGATGTCCGCGGGTGGCGCTCCTTGTCCGGTCTTTCGTCCATTCCTGCTCAGTGAAAATCCAGCATGGATCGCTACCCAGGTGACCTATCCGTGTGTGTTAAAGCCGTTGCGCCTCTCAGGCAGTCGGGGCGTTATACGTGCCAACAATGTTGACGAATGCATCGCTGCATTTTATCGCTTGAAGCGCCTCCTGCTTTCGGAAGGTAATTCAGAGCGGGAAACCTCCATCTTGATCGAGGACTTCATTCCAGGCTTTGAGGTCGCGTTGGAAGGCATGCTCACCGCTGGCCAATTGAAGGTACTGACACTCTTCGACAAGCCCGACCCATTAGATGGTCCCTTTTTTGAAGAAACCATCTATATTACTCCTTCACGATTGTCTGCCGGAGTGCAACAAGATATTGCTCGCTGTGTAGCGATTGCAGCGGCATCGCTTGATCTGCGAGAAGGGCCAGTGCACGCGGAATTGCGTATCAATGAGCGCGGACCCTGGATGCTTGAAATTGCCAACCGTTCCATTGGTGGACTGTGTTCAACCGTACTCGAATTTGGCTCCGGTATGTGTCTGGAGGAGCTGATCTTGCGCCATGCCGTTGGAGAAGAGATCGCTACCATCGAACGAGATGAGCATGCCGCGGGTGTCATGATGATCCCCATTCCCTCGGCTGGAATCCTCAAAAGTGTACGCGGCGTTGATGAGGCCGAGAAAGTGCCGCTGATTACTGGCATTGAAATTACCGCGAAACTAAATTATCCACTCGTGCCATTACCGGAAGGGGCGAGCTACCTCGGTTTTATCTTTGCACGAGGCAATTCACCAGCCGAAGTTGAAGCGGCAATTCGCCAGGCGCATCAGCTCTTGAAGTTCGACATCCGCCGTGAGATACCGATTTTGCGGCCTGTGCTCACTTGACAAAGCTTCCGCCTATATCTAGAATGCATATAGATACTTATTCAGTATCCCAAAGGTGGGCGTAATGGCAGAAGAGCAGAAAGATAAAGACAAAGAATCACCGGGTGCGGCGAATGAAGCCTGGTCAAAAAATTGGCTCGTCCCAGTACTTCTCCTGATGCTACGAGAGTGGAGTTCCTATGGCTATGAATTGATGGAGAAGATGGCGCAATTTGGCTTGAGTGCCATCAATCCAGGAACGTTCTACCGGACGCTGCGGCAAATGGAGAAGGATGGGATGGTCAGTTCCAGTTGGGATACTTCGGAGGGAGGACCGGCACGACGCGTCTATTCGATTACCGATGCCGGTGAAGCCTACTTGAAGTTCTGGGCGAATTCCCTGGAATCAGTACCAGAAAATGATGAATTCGTTCTTCCAGCTTTACACTCTTCGTCCTAACCAGCCTGAGAAAAAAGATGAGCAGTGAATGCTACTGTATGAGTGCTTTGATATCTTTCGTGGGTGTCGAGTATTAGATGATTGGCTTGAGGAGCAGAAGGAGAACTGTTCGCTTGTGCAGGACAACGTGATCATCTTCCCTAATAGGCATCTCCCTGACGACAGGGAGGGCAGCATATACTTGCCCACGCTGTTCACCTCACTGATCGGGCGCGAGCAGGATGTGTCAGTTCTGAGTGACCTCTTGCAACGACCTACGGGGCGCCTGCTCACGCTGCTTGGCACGGGTGGGGTTGGCAAGACCCGGCTGGCGCTCGAGGTAGCCGAGCGGATGCGAAGCTCAGACCTGGATGGCATACGTTTCGTAGCTCTGGCTGCTGTCAGCGATCCCGTTCTGCTCATTCCGACAATCACCCAGGAACTAGGTATTCCGCAAACGAAAGAGCAGTCGCTCATGGAGCAACTGACCCTCTTCCTGCGTGAGAAGCATTTTCTGCTCATCCTCGACAATGTTGAGCAACTGGTAGATGCCGCCCCTTTGCTCGAAGACCTCTTAATGGCATGTCCCTTGCTCAAACTGCTTGTCACCAGCCGGGCCATCTTGCATCTGCATGCCGAACAGGTCTTTCCCGTCTCTCCCTTAGCCCTGCCTGACGCTGACCAACTGGCAGACCGTGAGGCACTCCTTTCCTATGCGGCAGTTGCTCTGTTTGTGGAGCGTGCATGCCGCTTGCAGTCCGACTTGCAACTCACTCAGGAGAATGTACAGGCGATCGCCGAGATTTGTCTGCAACTGGATGGCCTACCTCTAGCAATTGAACTGGCAGCAGCTCGTATCAGACTCCTACCTCCTCCTGCTCTGCTGGCTCGTTTGAAGCGGCCCTTTGAGGTGCTCACGAGCGGGATACGCTCACTCCCGGCCCGCCACCAAACACTGCGTGCAACCTTGCAATGGAGCTATAATCTGCTGGACCGTCAGGAGCAAGCCCTCTTCCGGCAACTCTCGGTGTTTGTGGGCGGTTGGACAATGGAGGCAGCCGAGGCCATTTGTCCGGTGTTACGAGATGGCAGCCTCTCCGTCCTTGATGGTTTGGCTTCACTGCTCGATAAAAGTCTGCTGATCCAAATCGAGCAAGAAGGAGAAGAGCCGCGTCTGAGCATGCTGGTGATGGTGCGTGAGTATGGGTTGGAGTGCTTACGGACCTCTGGCGAGGAGGAAGCCATCCGGCAAGCCCATGCTTACTTCTATCTCGCTTTTGGGGAGCAGGCCGAACAGCAGCTCCAAGGAACACAACAACTCATATGGCAGAGATACCTGGAACAAGACCAGGAGAATGTGCGAGCGGCCTTGCAGTGGTTCATTGAGCAGGAGGAAGCAGAACGGGCGTTGCGCCTCTTTGCGGCATTGAGACGCTACTGGATTATGTGTGGCTATTACAATGAGGGACAACAGTGGCTTAACGCGGTCTCAAAGTTCTTACATGGACCTCAATGCACGGCAGGCCAGGCGTGGGCTCTTGCTAGTGCAGCGTCACTGGCCTGGCATGTGGATGACTATGCCTTATGCCGCGAGCTCGCCGAGAAGGGTATTGCGCTGGCACGGCGACTGCGTGATAATAAGGGACTTGCCTTTGCCTTGACTCACTTCATTCTAGTCATCACTGATCAAGGAGATTTCGCTACCGGACAAGGGTTGCTCGAAGAAACTATACAGGCGGCGCGGGAAGCAGGAGACATATGGCTGCTTGGGTCGGTGTTGCAAATCGTCGGTTCAGTGCTTTGTTATCGTAATAAACTGAAAGATGCATATCTACTGCTTGAGGAGAGTATAACTCTCTTTCGGCAACTGGGAGACAAGCACAACCTCTCTAACAGCCTCGATTGGCTGGCCAGTTGCCTGGCATCACAGGGTGATCTGGAACAGGCCAAAACCCTATTGCAGCAGAGTCTCTCTTTGGCACGAGCAACTGGCAACCACATCCGCACCTACAGCATCCTGGATAGCCTGAGCTACCTTGCTATGCTAGAAGGGAACTTCCTCCTAGCGGAGCATTTCTTGCAAGAGGGTCTGACATTCGCTCAGAGGATCGCGCATAAACGTGGAATTGCGGAACTCTTGCATCACTCTGCTCAACTTGCCCGGCAACAAGGCCACCTGGCTCAGGCTGCGACATTAGCACAGGAAAGCCTGGCCGTGATGCAAAAAATTGAGCAAGTGCGAAATACATCTGCCATCAAGAAGACCCTGGCAGCCATTGCACAAGCCCAGGGTGACCTGGAGCAAGCGAAACAGCTTTTGCAGGAGGGTTTCCTCCTGGCACAACAGAGTGCGTATTCCCCACTGATAGGGGCATATCTCGGGGCATGGACTAGCCTGGCTCTGACCAAGCAGCAACTCCGCAGAGCGGCCCGCTTGCTTGGAGCCGCCGAACCTCTGCTTGCCGGACCTTTGTTTGATTTTTATGATGTCCTCAAGTATGATCCCTTCACTCGTGCCGCCTATGAGCGTGATATAGCTAGCGTCCGCGCTCAATTGGGTGAAGAGACATTTGACCTGCTCCTGGCGGAGGGGCGCAGCATGACCCCTGAGCAAGCCCTGGCCTTTCAGGAACCCGCTCAGGCTCCTCTCACGCACCAACCTCCTGCTGAACAGGCTCTCCCGCTGCCCCACCCCTCTGCCCTTGCACCACCTTCCTCTTCCTCTCCTAGTGGGCTGACCAAACGCGAACGGGAGGTCCTGCGTTTGTTGACCGAGGGATTGACCAATCCCCAGATTGCCGAGCGCTTGGTAGTGAGTCTACCTACGGTCAATACCCATGTCGCTTCCATCTTCAATAAACTGGGGGTCAATTCCCGCAGTGCTGCCACCCGCTACGCGGTCAAACACCACCTCATTTGAGGGCGGCCAGGGTAATATCGTCTTCGTCTCCGTATCTCTTGCAGAGGCTACTGATTTCTGCTACTATGAGAAATAGAAAAGCAGAACGTTCTTTTCGCTAATTTAGGAATCTTTTCTAATATGGTGGATAGACTTCGTAATGCATCTCTGCCGGGTCTTTGGATCATTACGAGGTATGCTCCCTCCACTGCTGTGAAGTTCGTATGCTCAATAGTAGCAGCGAGATGTAAACAGGGAGAACGAGAAGCTCTTAGCAATGCAGGAGAACATCATCCAATTCCCTGGTAGGTCTGTAACTGGCTCCGGAAAAGCACCGAAATATCAACTGCCCACCCTGTTTACCCCACTTATTGGGCGTGAACAGGACGTGATGGCACTTTGTACGCTCTTGCAGCGTCCCGAGGTGCGCATGCTTACTCTGCTGGGTACTGGAGGCGTCGGCAAGACCCGCCTGGCTATCGAGGTTGCTCACCAGATGGGAGAACATCTGCTCGATGGGATCTGCTTCGTCGGGCTTGCGGCGGTCAATGATCCAAGCCTGCTCATTCCGTCAATTGCCCAGGAATTAGGCATCCCAGAAATAGGAACGGAGTCTCTGCTGGAACAGGTCACCCTCGCTCTGCATGAGAAGCGCTTCCTGTTGCTACTTGACAACTTTGAGCAACTCGTGTCCACTGCCACTTTGCTTGAAGACCTCTTAACTATGTGTCCAAAGCTGAAGCTCCTTGTCACCAGCCGGGTGGTCTTGCATTTGCAATCTGAATATGTCTTTCCGGTGTCTCCCCTGGATCTGCCTGACCTCACCCGCTTGCCAAAGGGGGAGAGCCTCTCTGGATATGCCGCGGTGTCCCTCTTTGTCGAGCGTGCGCGATCCCTGCTTCCCTCGTTCCAGGTGACGCTGTCGAATGCCCGTGCCATAGCAGAGATTTGCGTCAATCTGGACGGGCTCCCACTCGCAATTGAACTGGCGGCAGCTCGCATCAGGCTCCTGTCCCCGCAAGCGCTGCGGGCCCGACTCACGAAGCGGTTAGAGGTACTCACCGGTGGAGCACGCAGCTTGCCGACACGGCAACAAACGCTGCGCAAAACGCTTCAATGGAGCTACGATTTGCTGGATACCAAGGAGCAAAGCCTCTTCCGGCAACTCTCGGTATTTGTGGGAGAGTGCACGCTGGAGGCGGCAGAGACGGTATGCCCCGTTCTCCAGGATGGTACCTTATCCAGCCTGGATGGTATGGCCTCGCTGCTGGATAAGAGCTTGCTGCGGCGAGTGGAGCAGGAAGGGAGAGAAACACGTCTGCAGATGCTGATGACCGTGCGCGAGTATGGGCTGGAATGTTTGCATGCGTGTGGAGAGGACGAGGCAACTCAACGAGTCCATGCTCAGTACTACTTGGCGCTGGTGGAGCAGGCCGAGCCGCATCTCAAGGGGGCACAGCAGCTCCTGTGGCTGGCGCGGTTAGATCACGAGCAGGAGAACGTGCGTGCGGCGCTCCACTGGCTGATCGAGCAGGATGAAGCAGACCTCGCGTTGCGCTGCTTCGCAGCCCTGACACACTACTGGGTCATGCGTGGCTATCTGAGTGAGGGGCATCGCTTCCTGGAGGCGCTATCGCAACTCTTACATGCAGCGCCTCGCACAGCCGCGCGAGCCATGGCGCTTGCTGCGGCAGCGGAACTGGCTTCGGCGCTGGATGACGACGCGACAGCTCACAGGTTGGCAGAGGAGAGCGTTGTACTCGCTCGCGGGCGAGGAGACAAAGCCTGCCTTGCCTATGCGCTCAATCGGGTGGCATGGGCGAGATATAGTCAAGGCGATCCTGCAGCGGGGCGGCTCCTGACCGAGGAAAGCATGGCCCTGGCTCGGGAGGTGGAAGATGTCTGGCTCCTTGCCTCCTTGTTGTTCACATCAGGAGTGATCCTCTTTTACCAAAGTAATGCTGCGGCGGCGCGCACGCCGTTTGAGCAGAGTGTTGCACTGTTTCGGGAACGGTCAGACAAACATGCGCTCGCCAAATCGCTGGATTGGCTGGCCTATTGTGTGGCATCGGAGGGCGATCTAGGAAAGGCCCAGGCCCTTTGGCAGGAGGCCCTTACCCTGGCACGGGAGATGGGGGATCAGATACGGATAAGCACGGCGCTGCGTCAACTGGGGCATACGATGATGGTGCAGGGCGACTGGGGACAGGCGGATGCATTCTTGAAGGAGAGCCTGGCGCTGGCTCAAGAGACGGGGTACAAACGGGGTGTGGTTGGAGTATTGTATCTCTCAGCACTACTCGCTCGGCTGCGCGGCAATCTGGCGCAAGCTGCCGCGCTCGCTCAGGAAAGCCTGGCCCTCGCTCGAGAAGTTGGTCACCGGTGGGATACCTTGGATGCGCTGCTTACCCTCGGGGAAATCTTGCAAGCGCAAGGTGACCTAGCGCAAGCCAAAGCACTCATTCAGGAGTCTCTACCCCTTGTACAACAGTCCGGGTCCAAGTCCTTCATGGGCCGTTGTCTCGCCGATCTGGCGAGCCTTGCTGTGGCAGAGCATCAGCCACGGCGGGCGGCACGCCTGTTTGGAGCCGCAGAGGACTCGCTTGATCTGCGCAACCATATGGATTACGATCCCTCTATGCGCGCCGCCTATGAACAAGATGTGACGAGCGCGCGTACCCAGTTGGGTGAAGAGACCTTCAGCCGGCTCCTGGCCGAGGGACGCAGCATGACGCCAGAGCAAGTCCTAAGCCTTGAGGAACCTGAGCGACCTGCTTTCTCACCACCACCTCAGGACCGTCCACAGTCGCAGGTCGCTGCCTTACCAGGGGAACTGACTAACCGCGAACGGGAGGTGTTGCGCTTGTTGGCTGAGGGGTTGACCAATGCGCAGATTGCTGAGCGGCTGACGGTAAGTCTGCCCACAGTCAAGACGCATGTAGCTTCCATCTTCAACAAACTGGGGGTCAATTCCCGCAGTGCTGCAACGCGCTATGCGGTTGAGCACCATCTCGTGTAAGCTTTCCCTCATACTTTCTAATGATATTTGCGCCTTCCGCAGATCTCATACGTTCATACGATGTGCACACCGGTCCTTCCAGATACACTATAGAGCAGAACGACATACACGCGAGTGAACGAACCAGGTACGACAGAATAGATAGCTGGAGCCTGGTTCTCACCAGACTCGCTAAGTACGAAAGGAAACCTACTATGATCACATTCATCATCATTGTCCTGCTGGTCGCCATGGCTCTGGCAGCTACACGCTGGGGCTTCGACAGTCGAGAGAAGATCGACAGCCCCGAGTGGGAGCGACGCGCGTATAGGGGAGGGTTCAGCCTCTAGCAGACCCAATCTCACACGAGCTTGATTGTTCTCTTCATTCATGAGCAGGGCGTACCTCCGATCCTCATCTTAGGAAATCATCCTCTCTGATGCTCACAATCATACTTTTGGATGATGGCAACCCACTTACTCATCCATTACACTGTGCATAAGAGTCCTAAGTTGCTCAAAGTGCGTGATCTGGGTCTGCCTTTGCTCTCGCTCAACCGTATCGACGCACAGGAACCGGATGTGCCTCCGTGAGAACGCACACTGGCCCGACCTTAAGCTCTCCTATGGCCTTTATAGCTCGTGCTGCTCCCAGATGGACGCGACTTCGTCCAGAAAGGAACGAAACAGATGGAATCTTCCCGATTTGATGACTTGACCAAAGCCCTGGCCCGGGCCACCTCACGTCGACAGGCGCTCAAAACTATCGTAGCCACGGCCTTTGGTGGCATCCTCGGTCTGAGAGGCATCGGCAAGGCCCTGGCCAATTGTAAGCCCAATGGTATCGGCTGTAACTTAAATAGCCAGTGCTGTAGTGGAGGGTGCTGTCATGGCACCTGCGCTGATCTAGGCACCACTCAGAATTGTGGCATCTGTGGCCACACCTGCCGTGCCGACCAGGTCTGCTCGAGTGGGCAGTGCACCTGTCCAACGGGACAGACTGAGTGCAATGGTGCTTGTGTCAATACCAATACCGACCACTCCAACTGTGGGGCGTGCGGCCACGCCTGCCGTGCGGATGAAATGTGTCAGAACGGCACCTGCGTCTGCACCAATGGCGGCCAGGAATGCAGCGGCACCTGTTGCTCGGGCAATACTCCGGACTGCTGTAGCAGCACCTGCACCAATACCCAGACCGATGCGCACAACTGTGGGTCGTGCGGGCACACCTGTGCCTCCGGCGAAACCTGCGTCAATGGTGCCTGCACCTGCGGCAACAGCGGCGACTGCACAGGTGGCAAGAGTTGCTGTAATGGCATGTGCGTCGACGAGCAGACCGATCCCAACAACTGCGGCTCGTGTGGGCATGCCTGTCGGGCGGACCAGGTATGTTCAGCGGGAACCTGTGCGTGTCCTTCCGGCCAGACCGACTGCAATGGCAAGTGTGTCAACGAACAGACTGATCCCAACAACTGTGGTTCCTGCGGGAATGTCTGCGCGGCTGGCAGTGCCTGTCGGAATGGAAAGTGCGTCGTTGTATGTGACACGCTGTGCAACGGGACGCTGGTGAGAGACGCGTCCGGAGGGCTTGGTTGCTGCTCTGCTGCCACATTCGACAAAGATGGGCATGAGTATTGCCTCGATCCAAATGCTCCCAGCAATGGGAATTGTGCAAGTGACTGTGACTGCCCTAAGGGATACTTCTGCGCGATTGGGCTTACCACACCGATTTGTCTAAAAGCGGTTTGCTGTGGTTGAGGAAAAGAGGGTGGAGTCTCTCCTGAGGCGTGGATAAGCCTGTTGTAGTCAGTCACTTCGGCTAGCCTACTACAGCAATCGCGCTTATGAAAGAGCGCAGGAGAAGCTTTCAAGAGGTGTCGTTTTCGTAAGCAAACATGAACGTAGGTGTTCAGGGTAAAGACATTGGATGTAGCGTAGCTGAATAGGCGGTTGACTATGCAACCGCAAGCCCCTCATACGCGGCTCATGGATGAGTGACAGGAATCGCAAGATTTAATGAAAGGGAGAAACACGGTATGGACTATAAGACCGGTACGGACTATCGAGACTGGAATAGCAAGAACATGCAAGCGCTGCTTGACTTTCTCAGCCAAAACCCCAATTCGCAGGCCAACACTATTGGGTATATTCAGGCAAGCTGGATGGTCCTGCTTGGAAAGGGGCATGACCAGGCCGATGTAGCTCGAGTCGAAGCGGCGAGTGGCGACTGGAAACACAAGGGAGCGCTCATCGTACGCATAGGCCAGGGGAGGCTTATTGTGCGTATCGCACCCGATAGGAAGGGTTCGATGGGAGAACTAGAGACTGCCATAAAGGCGGCAGTCGATGGTACTACGCGTTTCAAGGGGTGGCCAATTACGTTTGAGTGGCCGCAGGACTGACGACGAGCCCAGGCGCGCTTGAGCTGACGCTCAGCCGTGCGTTTCGCCTGCTTTGGGAGGCGGGCTGATGACCGTGACCTTGCCTGGTGGTCGAAGCCGACCACGTCGTAGGTTCTACAAAGGAGGAAATAGCGATGGACTCATCACGGTTTGACGAGTTGACCAAAGCCCTGGCCCGGGCCACCTCCCGGCGGCAGGCCCTCAAAACCCTAGCAGCGACAGTGCTTGGCGGCATGCTTGACCTGGGTGGTATCGGTACCGCTTTCGCCAACTGCAAACCCAATGACATTGGCTGCAACACCAACAGCCAATGTTGCAGTGGGGGGTGCTGTCATGGCACCTGCACGGATTTGAATACAACGAGCAACTGCGGCAGATGTGGCAACACCTGCACGGGAACCACACCTGCCTGCTGTAGCGGTGCCTGCACCGACTTGAGCACCGATCCCAACAACTGTGGGTCGTGCAGGCATGTCTGCCGCGCGGATGAAACCTGCCAGAGTGGCCAATGTGCCCCATGTAAAGGTTTACAGCAAGCCTGTACCAGTCCCGGCCAGTGCTGTGATACAGGACAGGGAAAGACCATCTGTGCCCCTACTAAAGGGGGAGGGGGAAGGTGCTGTAACGAGCCAGGTGGAAGCTGCAGCAGTCCGTATGACTGCTGCGGCTCCCAGGCCTGCAGCAACGGAACATGCCAATGTACGAGGTCCGGCGGAGACTGTGTCTTTGACTTTGAGTGCTGCAGCGGAGTATGCAGCAATGGAGAATGCAGCAGCAGCAACGGAAGGCACCAGTAGTAAGGGTAAAGATGGGACCCGAGGGGAGGGAGCATTCCGGTGAGTACTCCGGCAAGGAGTCGGCGAGGTGTTTGCAGGCATGCGGCTGCCTGGTGGTGCTCCTTGCGGGCCTGGCCAAGCTGGCTGACCGCAGCAGCGTACTCATGGGAAGCCTCGGTGCGCTGCTTTACGGGAGCCCGAGCGAGGTGGCAAGCCGGGCAGGCAGACGACCACGGTCGGAGGCGAACTGACCGACTTCCATGGTTATGTCCCGTTCCGGCCAATCGAGCAAAGGGCTGACGGGGAACCAGGTCAACTAGATGCTTGTGGCGATCCAGCAAAGCCAGGCAGTGCTGGGCTGCTCAGCTTGCGCGTGCCCTGGGCCACGCGCACCCACGTCCTCCCTGCTCTACGTCCCGCTTCTGTGAGCTGGCCAGAAGAAGTCGCCCAACTCGTCGCTGTTTGCGGAGTGCCACCAACCGCCTTGAGGACACCTCTACAGAGAAAAGTAGCATTAGGTTTCGTTAGGTACGAGCACGGGACCATTGGATCTGACCCTGCGCTACAAGCATGCAGAACCCCGTCCATCCCGCGAAGGAGGAACTATCTATGAGTTCAGCACGGTTTGACGAGTTGACCAAAGCCCTGGCCCGGGCCACCTCTCGTCGGCAGGCCCTCAAAACCATTGCGGGAACGGCACTTGGCGGTGTCCTCGGCCTGGGAGGCATCGGCACGGCCCTGGCTAAGTGCAAGCCAGCAGGTATCGGCTGTAACAGCAATAGCCAGTGTTGTGATGGAAGCTGCTGTCATGGCACCTGCTGTGGCCCCGGCCAAGTCTGCCTCTGCAACGGCACATGCGCGACGCCTTTAGTGGATGGAGGAGGGAATTGTCCTTGCGGGAGTTTTATCAAGGACATTTCTTCTGGTACATTCTACTGCAACTCTTTCAGCCCTGGCCCTAGCTGTACAACCGACTGTGATTGTCCTAAAGGGCAGTTCTGCACCTATGATGGTGGTTGTCTATCTGCCTGCTAAAAAGAGATGGTCATTCGCGGTGGCGAAAACATCTTCCCCCTCGAGATCGAAGAGTTCCTGCTGCGCCATCCCAAGGTCGCTAAGGTGTACGTCGTGGGCGTGCCCAACGCCTTCTTCGGTGAGGAACTGCTGGCTGTGGTGCGTCCCAGGCAGGGAGCAGATATCACGGAGCAAGAGCTGCGTGAGTTTTGCAAAGGGAAGATTAGCCATCAGAAGGTTCCGCGCTACTTCCAGTTCATGGAGAGTTATCCCATGACGGCCGGCGGCAAAGTGCAAAAGTTTGTCCTACGCGAGCGTGCGATCTAGATTTTGGGGTTGCAAGAGATTGCGACTAGCAAGAGGGCATAATGATATAGAACTGGTGCAGGTGAGCGAAGAAGGCATCGCTGACCTGCACATGCTGGATTAATGGGCGTAATCTTCCACGCCCAGGAAATGTGCAGAGGCTATTCTCTCAAGTGGGGCGAGAAAACCCCTGGCGCAGAGACATGTGTGCGTTACTTCGGATCCAACTGATCCTTGGTTGGCTCCGCTCAGCAAAACCAGGTTTCTGTCAGGTGAGGCAAAACTTTACGAGTCCCATAACCCTGCACGCTACAGGAAATACACATATCTTCGCCATGAGCAGCCAGTGTCAGAGCCTTGATACTGAAGAACGTTTCGATGGGATCGGCCTCAACACGCTCAGCCTTCTCTACCAGCGTAGCAACCTCCCTTTGCAACTCGTCCATACGTGGGTCGGGATGCTGCCAGCGATAAGTATAGGCAGCAGCGTCAAGCTCTCCAAGCCAGGATTTGCTGTCAGGTGAATCGAGCAATGCAGAACCGGGAGGCATCAGCAAACGAATGGAGAAATGTACTGGGTCGAGATGCTCGATGAGTTTACATTCTTCAAAAAAGTTGAGCAGTTCAATATAGCTTTCAAGCGTCTCCCAAGGTGAGAACGGCATCAACGATGGACGCAGTGGAATACCAACCTTCTCCATCAGTTCAAAGACCTCCGCTACATCTGCGCGAGTGTGACCCTTGTCGAGATGACGGAGTACGTTATCGTTGATCGACTCAACCGCCGAGACAATGAAGGCACAGCCGAGTTCTTTGAGTTCTGACAGCAGGTGACGATGTTTGAGCAAGTGCTCAACCTTGATGGTCGCGTCAAATGTCACCTCTGGAAATTCTTGATGCAGCCCACGTGTAATCCGTAGAGCGTGCGTAGGTCCGTTAAAAAAATCAGGATCCCCGAAGGTGATGTGACGCGCTCCTTGCGCTACCTGTGCTCGTATATCGGCCAGCACGACTTCGCGTGGTATCGCGAAAAAACGCCCTGAATAGACCGGCGTGATGGGACAATGAAGGCAGGTATGCTTGCAGCCGCGTGTTGTTTCTGTATAGCCTGCAAGCACCATCTGCCCGTCCCGTTCTAACCGTGCGTAGTGCTTCAATGGAGACAGTTGCTGTCGTTCTGGCACAACGAACAGCGTACGCTGTATCCACGGGCCACTGAGAGCTTGCTGTGTGCTGACTCCAGGAATGGGATCGGTTTCGCCATCTTCAAGTGCGGCAATCAATCGCAGTAGTGGGCCTTCGTATTCACCGCCAATAGCCGAATCGATAGTTTCCTGCAATAGATAGTCGGCATTAAGCAGTGCGTAAAGTCCATAGAAGCAGATATGCGCGGAGGGATTGAGCGAACGTATGCGTTGAGCAATCGATTGCCCGAGGCGCAGGGCAGTGTGCATGGGGACAGAGATACCAACAAAACGTGCACTGAGAATAGCCGAGTCGGTTAATGGCTCTACCGAGGTATCTACAGGCATAGGAAAATATCCGGCCTGGCGGAGCAGTGCATGCAGCGAGGCAAGATGAAACGGCTGATGGCCTAGCTCGTAGCAAGAAATGAGCAGTATATCGCCGGACGCTCTCATTTCTTGCGGGCAGCTCCTCCACCGCCTTTAGAACTCTGACCTGCTCCGGCTCCCGCACCTTCGGGAATCCAGCCCTCTGGCATTTGTGCGTCTGCACCGAAGAAGAACTCTTCCATCTGCTCTCGCAAAATTTTGCGTGCTTCAGGATCAGCCAGGTTCAGTCCATAATGGTTGATGATGAGCGTACTTTGCTCTCCCCACATATCATATGCCTGTTGTGAGATATCCTCGTAAATGCGCTGGCCCAGTTTGCCAGGAAAAGGCGGCTTCTCCAACCCTGGAAGCTCGCGCCCAAGTTTGACACAATGTACCATTCGTGGCATGATTGAAACTCCTGAATGTCAAAAACTATATTACAGATACTACAAGATGGCATGAGCTATGTCAAATATCATATCTTCGACCAAATCTCCTCGCATTCTCTTTTTGGGCATGCAGAGCAATTTTTCGCATCCTCCACTGCATGCTTTGTTAGATAACGGCATTGAAGTGTGTGCGGTCGTCGTTCCAGCGACGCAAACTCCGGGTCTTGAACTTCCCACCATCCGTAAACGCGAGCAGCTCCGAGGCACAAGATCGATGCTGCCGCTGCTTCATTCCTCGCTGCATACATCCATTCTACAACTCGCCTCGGAGCGAGATATACCCGTTTGGGAAGTACATGGCCTCTCAGACCCACAAACTGTCTCTATCCTTGCTGCCTATTCAGTGGATATTCTTTGCGTTGCCTGCTTTTCACAGCGTATTCCACGTGTCATCCTCAACCTTCCGCGCCTTGGCAGCCTCAATGTACATCCATCATTGCTACCGTCCAATCGCGGTCCCGTCCCTTTGTTCTGGACGTTTCGTGAGAGCCATCAGCAAACCGGCGTGACCATTCACTTGATGAATGAAGGGATGGATAGCGGCGATATTCTGGCTCAAGCACCTATCGAGGTGCCTAGCGGTATCAGTTATGTTCAATTAGAGTCGCGATGTGCAACGTTGGGCGGAGAACTACTGGCGCGTACTGTTTGGGATATGTATAAAGGGATTGCTGCTCCTGTGCCACAGGATGAAGCACATGGCAGTTATCATCCATTTCCTTCCGAGGAAGACTTTATTGTAGACGTAGCACAATGGAGTGCTGGTCACGTCTACGACTTCGTTTGTGGAGTAGCCTCCTGGGGAGGTCCTGTTACGCTGCAAGTAGGAAACGAGTCATTTCTTGTTCACGAAGTCACTTCCTATAGCTATGAAGATAGAGACGAAGTTGATGGAGAAGGGCATGAAAAGCAGGAAACATACTACTGGCGAGGCGAAGAATTGTGGATACGTTGTAAGGTAGGATGGATTCGAATAAAATAGGGAACAACTACTCAGGTCAATAACTCTTCGATAGTATGCAAAAATTCGTCCAGTTCGAGAGGCTTACTCATGCCAACAATCTTGCGTTTCTCAATATCGAGTTTGGGGAGGCGTGCGCTAATCAAAATAGCCGGGACATCTTCTAATCCCTCTGTAGCATGCAGCTTGTCGTATAGCTCGATCCCGTTCATTCTGGGCAACTGGAAATCCAGAATAAATAAGTTCGGTTTAATGCTCGTGATGGCATTCAAGGCTTGAAAACCATCTGTGACCAGCATGGCTTGATGATGCGTCTCTTGCGAAATAGCCTGAGTCAAAAAAGAACCAATGCCAATATCATCCTCTACAACGAGGATAGTTTTAACAGTCGCAGTTTTCTCTCCTGCTGACTGTGCATCTTCTTTTACATGCGTCTGTCTCTGGTCGTGAAGCATGGACACTCCGATGCTAGTAACAGTTTTCAAGAAAGCACCACTGATCTACCCTCAGGCATATAATAATAGAACTGTTGGCAGTTCTATGAAATAGCTCTTTCAAGGGCAGTAGATGAAGAGGTCTAGTATACTAGCAGGTACATGTATATAAAACATAGCACTGCGAAACCTCTTCCAATTTTGGTATAGACCGAACTTAGTCCGCGTGGAATTATAACACGATAAGACACGTTCTGGAAAGGGAGTTCGTTTCAAGTCTGGGCTGAAGTACTACGAACGAGTAATACTGGACAGGGAGCATGATCGAGCACAAAACGTGCAACGTGTCCAACTGACTTTGGCCCCAGAGAAGGTCCACCACCGCCAGGGGAACGCGAACAGATGACAACCAGATCTGCTCTCCATTCATTCGCGCATTGGACGATTTCACGTTCGGGACGTCCTTCGCGCTTCAGAGGTTCCGCTCCAGAAAGGTAACGAGTTCCTTCATCGAGTATATCCTGCGCCGATGCTTCGTCCGCTTGTCGCATCTGTTCATGTCTGGCCATGGGCGGGCGTGACGGTCGCAGAAAGCGTTCGCGCTGTCGCTCTATCTCTTCATGTGGGCTACTATCGATCACGTAGATAGCTCCAAGTGTAAGCGCATCCGAACGAAGCATCGTAGAGACGGCTGTGTGCAGTTGTTCGATATTCGTGCCATCCAGGCAACACAGTACGCGCATGAGTTTCCTCCTATGATAACAACAACCAGATGAGTAGAGCGCCAAGCAGTAACATGAACGGTGTCACCAGTATACCTATTTTAAAGTAATCCAACCCTGATACATCAAGATTACGACGACGCAGAATCAAGAGCCATAGAACGGTGGCAAGCGAGCCAACGGTCGTCAAATTTGGTCCTAGATCGCAGCCAAATATCGTTGCGGCAACGAAACCCAGGTGCGCCGACGGTGAAACATGCTGCACACCGTGCAACGCGGAGGTGAGCACTACCGCCATCGGCACATTATTAATCAAATTCGTCCCTAATGCAGCTCCTGCTGTCCCTACCATCACCGCACCAAAGGTACCGCCACCCGAAAGATGTACCAACAATTGCCCAAAAAGGGCAGTCAGGTTCGTGCCCTCAACGGCACGCACTACGATGAACATTCCCGCGATAAAACCGAAAATTGACCATGAGATATGGCCACCTATATCTCGTAACGTGCTCTGTTTCCAGCGCAAGGCTCCCATTAAAAGCAATAATGCACCGGCCAACGCAACCAGCGAGATAGGAAACTGTGTTGCCGAGGCTATTATGTATGTCAGAGCTACCAGAATCAATACTGTGCACGTATACCGAAAATAGCCCTTGTGCCGAATCGATTCCTCTGCTGAAGGAAGTCGTTTGGCATCAAACCGCCCCTTCAGTTGTTCGCGGTACAATAGAAAAAATGCAGCAGTGTTGAAGCCAATGACAACGAGGGCTGGTAAGAACAGCAGGCGCAGAAAGGTCCAGAGATCGAGTCGAAACGCCGAGAGGACAATGATATTGATGGGATTGCTGACAGGCAGCAAGAACGAAGCGGTATCCGCTATAAATGTGCAGGCAAAAAGAAAGGGAAGAACAGAGAGTCGCAGGCGAGTGACCAGCGTATAAACAATTGGTGTGAGAATTAGGGCAGTTGCATCATTGGAGAGGATCATTGATATGAGGCTACCCAGTAGAAACGTATTGAGCAACAGACGCCTTGTACTGCCGCCTGCAAGGCGAGCTGCTTGTGCTGCCAACCAATCAAATAACCCTGCTGCATCAACCAACGCTGATAAAGCCATCATGCCCAGAAAAAAGATGAAGACGTTCCAGTCACTCAGCAGCGTATGAATTGCATCCAGCGGTTTGATCAGTCCCAGCAGAAGGAGTAACACTGCCCCTGCCATCGCCACCATCGCTTCATTCGATTGAAACGGGCGGACCATGATGCCAATCAGTGTGAGTATGGCGATCGATGAAATGAGAAGCGTTGTGGTTAAAGCAGGTAAATGGAAGAGCAGAAACATGTATAGAAAACCCTTTGATATAGAGAGCTAATGTATGAGCTATTAGTAATACGGGTCTGAGCATGAGAAGGAAACATCGATTAACCGCTTTTCGTCCAAACCATATTTTTGTAAAATAAAGCGGTGCACTATCTATAAATCCAGGAAAGGAGATGCTATGCCGCTTTCACAAAGATACCATGACCTGATCTTACTCTTTCCCCAATTCCTCACTGCTCGTCGACGTGGATGGACGGGCCTGCAGTCCATTCTTCAAGCTAGTGGACTGGAACGGCCCCATTTCTTTCTGCTCAGAGCCATTGTCGAGGAAACCAATCCCGAAGAGAAGCTCAGTCGGCAAGAGATGGAAGGCCAGTTGTTTAATCCGTATTCCACCTTCAATCTAATCTTCGAAGCTTTGCCTCTTTTAGTAGAAAAAGGATACTTGCTAAATACAGACGATAGCTATTTGGTCACGCCTCGCGGGAGTGCACTTATCGAGCAAACAGAGCAGGCTGTACGGAATTATGTGGTAACACTCACTCCACTTCCCTCTTCTGAGTTGAAATCCCTCGCAGCCATTTTAGAAGAGATTGCACAAAGGATGTGGCAGGCTGACGAACCGGCAATCAAAGCTCACCAGGCGCGATGTCACAGACAGCCCTCGGTTACGACGGCTGCACCGATGGTTCATCTGGAAGCTGCTATCTTCGCCCTCTGGATGGCTCGTGATGATGCGCATATAGCTGCCTGGCGTGCCAAAGGGTTGAGCGGACCCCAGATGGATTTGCTCAGTCAACTCGCGTCGGGAGAAATAGAAACTTTACCTGCGTTGACTGCCGTACTAGAGAATACGCAGCATCCTGAGGATGTTATGCAAGGCATTACCAAGCTCAGTGAGGCTAGCTATGTGCTTGTTGAAGGGGAACGTGTCACTCTGACGGAAGCTGGAAGAAAGGTCCGAAGGGAGATTGAAGAGGAAACTGATCGTGTTTACTTCGTGCCTTGGCCGCCTCTAAGTGAGGATGAACTGGATAAAATATACTCCTCACTTAAAGGTGTTTGTGATGCTCTTCGCATGTAGTGAAAATAGATATGTGAGTGAGGTCAAGCCACTCAACGCATTCCCTCGTCTATGGTATTATCGGTACCATCATCAAATACATTGAATTGAGTTGAAGGACGAGGGCAGGCGGTGTATCTCAAACGTTTGGAAATGCTGGGTTTTAAGAGTTTTGCCGTACGAACAATGCTCGAATTTAGTACGGGCGTTACTGCTGTGGTGGGGCCGAATGGGGCCGGAAAATCGAATGTTGCCGACGCGGTACGCTGGGTGCTGGGCGAGCAGAGTATGCGCCAGTTGCGTGGCAAGAAAAGCGAAGACATCATCTTCGCAGGCGCACATGGCAAGGCTGCACTTGGCATGGCCGAGGTCTCTCTGACCATTGATAATAGTACGGGCTGGGTGCCTTCAGAATATAGCGAGATCACAGTCACACGACGTAGTTATCGTTCGGGCGAAAATGAATATCTGATCAATAAGCAAAAGGTGCGCCTCAAAGACGTCGTATTGCTATTGGCTCAGGCGCGGATTGGACACGATTCGTATACAGTCGTTGGACAGGGGTTGATCGATGCAGCATTGAGTTTGCGTGCGGAAGAGCGCCGTGAGTTGTTTGAGGATGCGGCGGGCATTCGACCATTCCAGGTACAGCGGGCTGATGCAGAAAATCGACTGCGACAGACAGAGCAGAATCTGAATCGTTTGCGTGACATTGTTAGTGAGATCGAGCCTCGGCTGGAACCACTGGCAGAGCAGGCGCGGCGTGCTGTCGAGTTCCGTCAATTGAACAGCGAATTGCAGGAAGTGTTACTCACCTGGTATGCCCTCCAGTGGCGACGTCTACGTGCCACCCAAGAGCGAGCTGATGCTGCCGAACAAGCGCAGGCACAGCAAGTACGCCAGTCGGAACAGGCTCTCTCACTCACCGATGAGCAGGCAAGTGTTTTGCGTGATAGGCGGCAAAGTGTCCATGCAGCTATTGCACAGGCTCGCAAGGCATGTGACGAGGCCGACGACTTTGTGCAGAAGGTCGAACGTGACCTTGCCGTCAGCCAGGAGCGTATCACCGGCTTAGAGCGGCAGCGTGGTGAACAGCAACAAGAAGAGCGACGCCTGCGTGAACGGCTCATTGCCGCTCAGCAGCACATCATCGACCTTGAAGAGCAGTGTGATCTCGCCGACGAAGCTTTGGATACAGGTGCTGCATCTCTTGCTGCCCTGGAAGCCCAGGCAGCGCGAGCACAAAAAGAATATGAGATGGATGAACGACGTTTGCGTGCTTCCCAAAGCGATCTCATTCAAGTACAAGCCCGTCTCGGTGCCAGCCAGACGGATCTGGGACGACAGCAGAAACACCTGGGAGAGCGAAACAGCGCTCTGGCGGCACGCCGAGAGACTATCTCGAAATCGCAGCAGGCATTGCGCCAGTTGGAGACACGCCTCTCTGAAGAACGGGCGCGCCTGGATAGAGCGCGTAACGAAGAGCACCAGGTGACGCAGCGTAAACAGGCACTATCACGTGCCATCGCGGACGCGCAAGCAGAGATGGAACGCCAGAAATCTGCATTGGCAGATGTGGAACGCCAGCGCCGTAGCGTTTCTGATCGACTGAATATGCTCAAACAATGGCGTCAAAACCTGAGCGGCTATAGCGACGGAGTGCGTGCCTTGCTCCGTGCCCCAGCAGGCAAGGTGACCGGTTTGATTGGTCCCATCCCACAGCTTGGTATCGCACCTGCTGGCCTTGAAATTGCGCTTGAGGCCGCGCTAGGTATATATTTACAAGCGGTTGTGGTCGAGTCAAGCGACGATGCGCATTCCTGTCTGGACTATTTGCGCATAGCTAAAGCCGGTAAGGTGATGGTTGTGTGGATGACGAGAGATGATAGACAAGAGGAAAACCTTGAGAAGATCGGCAGGCAGCAGCGAGCAGAGGACGTTGCGTTGGAACGCTTCCTGGAAAGTGTGCCGGCACTACAGGACCGGGTAGTAGGTCTTGCGTGGCGTTCCGTGCAATGCGAGCAACGTTATCTTCCCCTCTTTCATAAAATGCTGCGCGATGTTCTCCTGGTAAAAAACCTGGATGCTGCGCGCGAGCTACTGACCTCAGCGATGTCGTTACGTGCCACTTCCCCTGATACTTCCCCTTTTGAGAAAGTAGTAACGCTCAATGGTGAAGTCTTACATATTGATGGCTGGCTCACGGGTGGGAGCGGCAAGGATGGCGGCCAGCAGGGGTTACTGGCCTACGAGCGCGAGTTGCATGAACTGCCACAGCAACTGCACGAACATGTTGCCTTCATTGAGGAATTGAATAGCAGGATCAGTGAGGTACAGCGAAGCCAGGAGACACGGCGTATAGAGCAGGCTGGGATCGATAAAGAGCTACAAAAGGTTGTCACTCGCATCAATGAACTCAACAGAGCGGTTGCAACCACGCAGCGAGATGTAGAACGCCTGCAAACTGAGTTGCAACTATCGTCTTCGGTCGAACAGCAGTTAGCTGCCGAGATCGTTGGACTTGAGCAAGAGGTGCAGGCGGCAGCGGAACGTGTACAGACGCACGAGAAGTCCCAGCGTGAAATGGTTGGACTGGTCGAGGAACTCCAAGGAGAGGTCGAGGAACGTACTCTAGCGTATCGACGCCAGCAAGATGAACTTGGTCGTGCACGCACTGCGCTCGCTGTAAAGCGCCAGGAGGCAAAATCACTGCACCAGCAGTTAGTCACACAGCAGGCACAGATGCAAGACTTGAAATTGCAGGTTGAGCAGCAAGTGGCGCGTATCAAGGAAGCTGAGGAGCATCAACGGGCCTTACAGGAAGCTATTGCCTTACATCATACAGAACTCGACAAGGCGCGTACGCGTGCCAGTAGCTTGGCAGATGAATTGCGGATGGCAGAGGAGCAGGCCGGTGAGGTCGATGCGCAGATCATGGCGCTGGAGCAACAGACGGTGCAGATGCGCCATACGATGGCCGAATTAGAGGTATCCTATCGCCGCTGCCTGCTGGAAAGTCAAAAAGCACATGATGCCGCTGAAGCCTTGATGGAGCAACTCAATGAGGAAATGGGGATAACCGATCCGAAAGCGTTGAGCCGTTATGCTGTCTCGGTTGATACTCAACTTAATGGAGCACAGGAGGAAAATCTAGCTTCCTCGAACGATGAACTAGAAATCCTTACAGAGGAGGAGGAAACGCAGCTTCGAAAGTTACGTCGGCGCGTTGATAGCCTGCGTAGTCGTCTCAAAACGTTGGGTGGTTCCGATCCAGATGCACCGCAGCAATACGAAGAGACGCGCACACGCTACGAGTTCCTCTCGTCGCAGATTACAGACATGGAGCAGGCTGCTTTGCACCTGCATTCGATCATTGGGCAGCTTGACATAACAATGGCACGCCAATTTGAAGCCACTTTCCAGGCCGTCAACGTCCGTTTCCGTGAACACTTCACAACGCTGTTCAATGGCGGCAGTGCGCGTCTGGAACTGACTACTGCCAGGAGCGATGAGGATGATGGCTCTCTACCTTCTCCGATGCCTGGCGGTGTTGAGGTAATTGTACAGCCACCTGGGAAGAAAGTGCAGGATTTATCGCTGCTCTCAGGGGGCGAACGAGCACTTGTTTCAGCAGCCCTCCTCTTTGCCCTCTTAGAAATCAATCCGCCGCCCTTCTGCCTGCTCGATGAGGTCGATGCTGCGCTCGATGAATCGAACGTGACACGCTTCTGTGACATTCTGAAGCGCCTGGCGCAGCGCACCCAATTTATTGTGATCACCCATAACCGCGTAACGATGATGGAGGCGCAGGTGATCTATGGTGTCTCAATGGGCGGTGATAGTATCTCACGTCTGCTTTCAATGAAGTTGGAAGAGGCTCGCGTTGCAGGCGATCGATAGTTACCTGACGATCATGATCTCATCCAGTGGCTTTTTTGATAGGACTGGGACACGACAATCCTGAGCGGGATAACCTACCGGTAAAACTACGAATGGTTTCTCATTGCGTGGGCGACCTAGCAACTCCCGAAGGATGCCCATCGGACTCGGTGTATGTGTCAGCACTGCAAGCCCTGCTTGATGGAGGCTGGCAATCAGCAACCCTACAGCGATGCCTACCGATTCGGTCGTATAGTAGTGTTTCACGTGTGTTTCTGCAGATTTTTCTCCTGTTGCGTCTGCGAGAGGGTTAAGGCTCAGTCCATAGTCTTCTTTGAAGACGACAATCAGGTAAGGAGCGATTTCAAGAAACTCCTTATGCCAATCGGTTCCCAGGGATGCCAGAGCGGCTAGCCATTCTGCGGGGAAGCGGTGTTCGTAATTCTCACGTTCTTCTTTCTCGACGGCTTCACGGATACGCCGCTTCAGATCAGGATTTCTCACAACGACGAAGCGCCATGGTTGTTGATTAGCGCCGGAAGGTGCTGTGGCGGCTGTAGCAATAGCATTCTCGATCAGATCGAAAGGTACAGGATCAGGGGCGAAGGCACGAATAGAGCGACGATGCCGCATGCTAGTAAGGAAGGCTCGCGAACGTTGTAGTGCTTCCTCCGATTCAAGGCGCTTGAATTCTAGTGGCACAAATGGGTAGTTGCTGGTAGCTTCACCGCTGACTGCCTCGCTCATGAGAAATCTCCTTCGTGTATGCGTAAACTAATTTATGGTAACCCGGGCGTTTAGCAGATAGTATAATATATCCGGAGAAAAGGAAACGCAGCCAGGAGGGAAAAATGGCGCATCTGCTAGACCTACTCCTAAACGCCTTTTTTGACTTGCTACCTGCCATTGCGGAGTACATGGGATTCAAACGAATGCAGCAAGACGTTGAGGATACTATTCTAGTTGCACGAAGTAAGCATGAGCAAAAGGAGAGTATGAAGGGGAAAATTCTTTCATGACTTATTACTGGCTCTGAAATTTCGTTGAAAAAGCTATTGACAGGATGTTGGAAGTGTAGTAATATACACCATGTTAAAGGAACCGCCTGTATGTGCAGGTGAACCGGTGACTATAGCGAAGAGGGTACACCCGTTCCCATCCCGAACACGGAAGTTAAGCTCTTCAGCTCTGATGATACTGTAGGGGCAGCCCTATGGGAAAGTAGGACGTCGCCGTTTCACCCGCCCACATAGGCGGTTTTTTCGTGGCCTGTTGTAGTTGTGGGCCATTGTAGTTTTTAGAGGAAGATATGTTTAAGCCGGTTCTAGCGACACTGGGCTATATTTTATCGCCGGAGGGCAGCCAGGTATTAATGATACACCGCAATAAAAGGCCGGACGATTTGCATTTTGGTAAATACAATGGCCTGGGTGGACGACTGGAAGTGGATGAAGATATTGTGAGCGGAATGCGCCGCGAAATTCACGAGGAGTCCGGGCTGATAGCGGATCACACCATTTTACGCGGCACGATCTCCTGGCCAGGCTTTGGCAAAAATGGCGAGGACTGGTTTGGATTTATCTTCCGCGTTGAAAGCTGGCATGGTGAGATGCAGCCGGGTAATCATGAAGGCACGCTAGAGTGGGTGCCGCTCAATGCAATCTATACCTTATCGCTTTGGCCCAGCGATCGCCACTTTTTACCAATGGTCTTCGATGATGATCCCCGGCTCTTTCACGGCTGTATGCCTTATTCCAATGGCAAGATGGTGAGTTGGAGTTACCAGCGGGTCTAAATAGTCCGTAATGCTTGCATCAGTGAATCGATTTCCTCCTCAGTATTGTAAAAACCTGTTGAGATGCGCAATGCCTTGGTGGAAGGAATGTTACGAATATAGATATTGTGGTTGTCTCGCAACGTATTCACAACCTCAGTCACATCGCGGCCTTCAAGGGTGAACGAGACTAAACCACTTGCTCCGGGTTCTGGTGTGAGCATAGTGATACCGGGAAGTCTTTGAAGTGCATTATAGGCGTAGGTGCTGAGCGAGGAAATGCGCTCAAACAGCCACTCGTGGCTAACCGTCTCCTCCAGCCACTTTAGTACGGTCGATTGACCCAATAAGGCAGCCGTTTGTCGACCGCCTGCCTCAAAACGTTGGGCATGCTTGTGCAGCTCCCATTCCACGTCTTCCTCATGTTTGATGGAAAAGTAGCCAACATACGTTGGCATAACGTAGTCGAGTGCCTCACGGCGGACGTAAAGCGCGCCTGTACCATCTGGCCCACAAAGCCACTTCTGCATAGGAATGGCGTAGAAATCAACCCCAAGCGCTTTGACATCAATAGGTATTGCTCCTGCGGACTGTGCACCATCAATCAACACAGGTATACCCAGCTCTCGCCCCATACGCGCTACTTCACGAATATTCAGTACCGCTCCTGTCGACCAGGTGACATGCGAAAGCGAAATTAAGCGCGTGCGAGGGGTTACCAGGTCTGCAATTGCTTGCAGTACGGGACGGTCGGCCACAGGCCCAAGATCGGCCTTATGAATGATAATGCCGTAACGGTCACGAATCTGGTAGAGCGGTGCTAGCAAGCTAATATGCTCGTGATTAGTGGTGATAACCTCGTCACCCTCTTGCCAGTGAATGCCATAGCTGATGATATTTAAGCCTTCGCCTGTATTATCTGTCAGGGCAATTTCCTGCTGGTCAGCATGTAACAGGTGCGCAACTCTCTTACGTGCCTCTTCATAGATGGCTGTCATGGATTCAAATGCTGCTGTACCCAAGCGACCTTTTTTTAGTTGATCCTGTAAATATTGCTGCATAGACTCTATAGCGCAGGTTGGCAAGGGGCCAAAGGTACCCGTGTTGAGATAAATACAAGAAGTGGTGGTTGGCATTTCCTGGCGTACACTTTGCAGCGTGGTGAGGTCTGGCAAGGTAGGGCTCCTTCATTGAGATGATAGTTTGGGTCTTTAAAAACGGGATGTACTTGAAGTATATCTTACGGAGCGGTCGATTTGCCAGCAGAACAGATCATCATGTCTATCACTCACATCCACGTAATTGATTCTACCTACCTATCCCCAACGGTCTTCTTTTTTAAGCCTTTCAGCCCCTTGAAGATAAGTACTCACAATATGTAATTCTACAGATGTGCTGCCAGCCTTACGCAGGTAAACTTATATCCAGGAAGACATTTGTATGGCTGAATCAAAAACGGGCGACAAAGGAGCAAGAAACATGTTGCACAACTACTATCACACTCAAAAAATGGCTGAGACCCATCGTTATGGTCTTATGCGCGAGGCGGAACAGCAGCGATTGCTGACAGAGCTGCCACACCAGCAGAACTTTATAGCTGCTAAACTTGGTACATTCTTCAGTATGCTTGGCGCGAGCTTGAAGCAGTTTGGACGAACAGCGACGCAGAAGCCTGCTCCAACAACGGCACCCTTGTCTCTAGGATCACCGCGCCATTAAGAGAACGATGGTGAGTTCGAATCGTTGCATAGCAGAATGATCGGGCGTATGATAAGGGTGTACATCAACATTTAATGAGGAGATGATAGAACTGCATCATGCGCATACGTAACTACCGACAGGGCGATATTCCGACCCTGGTGCACATACAACAACTTGCGGCGGAAGCTGATAGTGTGATGGCAATAAGTGAAATCGACTTCGAGCAATGGTTTGCCCAACCTGAATTGAATCCGGAATCGAATGTCTTTGTGATCACCGATGATGACGACGAGTTAAATGAATGGGGGCAGGGAGGCACACTAGACGGACTGGAGGGTGAAGCTGTTGGTTATAGCGTTCTTCAATTGCGCAGAAGCCAGCATGCCTACCATTTTCTTTGTGAGGGTGCAGTGCTGCCGCAGCATCGACGCCGTGAAGCAGGCGAAGCCTTATTGATCTGTGCGCTTAATCATGCCCGTATACGTGCCAGTGAGTTTGAGTTCGAGGCGGAGCAGGAAGGTTATCCCATCTACTTTGAGGCTCTACTTCCTGTACGTGATCCAGGATCAGACGGACTGGCCGTAAAGCGCGGTATGAAGCCAAACGATGAAGCGACGTTGGAGGGAATGAGATTATACCGCTACCAATTGTAGCATTAAACGTTCCTCCTCAGCCGATACAGGGTTTGGCGGATGAGGAGGAAATTATCTCCTGGCAAGTTACTTGTTGTTGTCAAGAGGTTGCTGAGGAGAGAGTAATGCCTCTAGTGTAGCGCGTCGAATACGGTAAGCCTGGCGTGCTCCCCGGTGAGGCAGCGTAATTGCCTCCAGAACACCATTTTTGATCCAGCGCCGTACCGTGGTGTCATCCACGCGCAATTGTTTGGCAACTTCGCGGACTGTGAGTAAATCCGCCTCATCATGTACCACGTGGCCCTCTTTCTGGTCGTGTGCTACGATGACGGCCAGCCCAAATAAAGCTTGTGTTTGAAGAGCTGGAGACAAATCGTCTATTTGACTATAACGACGTATGTTAGGTGTTTTAGTAACTTTGTTCTGTAATGTCGTTATAGTCGTTTCCACTGCAAATGCAAATGAAGCTTGTAACTCAGCTTATGCCTGTTAAAAGCAGAAGATGTTGAAGATACAACTGTTGCGCTTATTAACCGCCAATCATAGACATGCTACGATTTGCCCGTTTAAAGCGCTTATCACCGATGTAGTGTTTGAGTTCTTTCTTCCAAACGGCCTGACGGATTGTTTTTTCGAGAACATCGTCGGAGGCGCCTGAGCGGATAACGGCACGGAGATCGGTCTCCTCAGTGGCAAAAAGGCAGGTACGCAGTTGACCGTCAGCGGTCAGGCGAATGCGATCACAGGTGGAACAAAAGGGCTCGCTGACAGGGTTGATGAATCCGATCTCGCCAATGCCATCGCTGAAGGTGTAGCGACGTGCCGTTTCAGAAGGATCGCCAGTTGTAATGGGTACGAGAGGACCATACTCGGCTTCGATGATGGCCTTCAACTCAGCGCCCGTCAAAATGTCTTCCTTGCGCCACATCTGGTCGGCGTCGAGCGGCATAAATTCGATCCAGCGCATGACGTAGGCTTTGCGGCGAGCCAGACGTACAAAATCGAGAGTTTCTTCCTCACTATAGTCACGTATAGCAACGGCGTTGATCTTGATAGGGTGAATGGATGGATACTTCTCTAACTCTTCCAGGCCTTCCAAGACACGGGAAAGTTGATCTCGCCGCGTGAGTTGCGCAAATTTTTCGCGCATAAGCGAGTCCATACTGACGTTAATGCGGGTTAGGCCTGCTTCAGCGAGCGCCTTCGCCTGTTGCTTTAGTAAAATGCCGTTGGTTGTCAGACTCAAACTGTGTAAACCCTCGATCTGGCGGAGCTGGCGCACAAACTCGGGTACATCTCGTCGCACAAGCGGCTCACCACCGGTCAGACGAATTTGCTCTATACCGATACTCACCGCAACTCTGGCAATGCGCTCAAGCTCCTCGTATGAAAGAATTTCAGCTTTTTTGAGCCAGGGCAGGCCTTCCGCAGGCATGCAATATGTGCAGCGAAAGTTACATTTATCGGTAATAGAGATGCGCATGCTTTTGATGCGCCGTCCATAGCTATCGACGAGTTTGTCCATGAGTTTGTCTCCAGTAGATGCTTCTGATTCGGTCAATTGTGCTTATCTAATAACTATATCACATTTCTGGCGAACATGTCGGATGAAAGCAAAACCTCTTCATTCCGCTTTAATAGCCATGATACGGTCTTCCAATCCTGATTAGTAACTATTCGGGAGTTCTTACAGTCTGGAACAGAGAAGTTGACAGCCAGTGGAGGGCAATGAGGAGCGATATTTGCTCTTCTGCTTTCAGTATACAGTGAAGCAAGCAAGCTGTCAAAGGTGTGAGGATTTCCTAAAAAAGAAGGCAAGCGACACAATAGGTATTGCGTCACTTGCCTTCTTTGATCTCTGAAGTTTATGCGTCGTAGTACAGTGCAAACTCAATTGGTGTGGGGCGTAGGCGGACCTCGTCAATCTGAGCGCGTTTCAACTCGACAAAATGCTCGAGCAGGTCTGTTGTGAAGACATCGCCTTCTAGGAGGAAGGAATAGTCGTCTTCGAGGGCGTCCAGTGCCTCGTTCAAGGAACCGGGAACGGAGCGAATCTCACGCAGTTCTTCTTTTGACATATGGTACAAGTCGCGATCCACAGGACCGTAGCCATGCTCACTTGGCTCAAGCTTGCGACGTATGCCATCGAGACCGGCCATCAGCAGGGCGGAGAATGCCAGGTAGGGGTTCGCGGTTGGGTCGGGAGGACGGAACTCAATACGCTTGGCTGATGGGCAGTCGGTCAGCGGAATACGCACGGCGGCGCTGCGATTGCCCTTCGAGAAGACGAGATTGACAGGAGCTTCAAAGCCAGGCACAAGGCGTTTGTAGCTGTTGGTAGTGGAAGCGACGATACCCAGAAGGGCTGGCGCATGTGTCAGCAGACCACCGATATAGTAACGGGCCAACTGTGAAATGCCTGCATAGCCCTCACCATCGTAGAACAGAGGCTTCTCGCCTTTCCATAGGCTTTGATGCACATGCATGCCGGAGCCATTATCTCCATAAATGGGCTTGGGCATAAATGTGACCGTCTTGCCGTGTTTGCGGGCTGTGTTCTTCACAACATATTTGTAGAGCATCATGTTATCGGCAGTTTTCAGTAGGGTGTTGAAACGGATATCGATTTCCGCCTGTCCTGGGCCGCCGACTTCGTGGTGCTGCGCCTCTACCGGAACGCCCAGGTCTTCAAGGAGCAGTGCCATCTCACTGCGAACATCCTGGAGGGTATCGTTGGGAGCAACCGGGAAGTATCCTTCTTTTGTGCGCATGCGGTGTCCCAGGTTAGCTGTCCCGTTACGGGAAGTATTCCAGTGAGCTTCATCCGAATCGATCTCCGCAAACTGGGTATTATCGGTGGAGTTATAGCGTACATTGTCGAAGATAAAGAATTCTGCTTCGGGACCGAAGTAACTTACATCAGCTACTCCACTGGAGCGTAGATACGCCTCTGCTTTACTCGCAATATAGCGTGGGTCGCGAGAGTACGGCTTCTTGCGTCCGGCTGGTCCTGGATGAGCTACATTACAAACCAGGCTCAGGGTTGGAATAGAGGTAAAAGGATCCATGATGGCGGTCTCAGGATCGGGAATGATCAGCATATCACTCTCGTTGATGGTCTGGAAACCACGTATGCTGGAGCCATCAAATGCTTTCCCTTCTACGAAAGTATCTTCTTCCAGTTCGCGCAGAGGGACACTGAAATGCTGCCAGGTGCCGGGCAAATCTACAAATTTGAAGTCAACCATTCTCGCGCCGTGCTCTTTAGCGAATTGCAGTACCTCTTCGGGTGTCATATTTCTACTCTCCTTTTTACGTGTATACCATCATCATTGCTGGAGTGAAGAGCTTACTTTGCTCAAATCAGTGTATTTAGTCAGTTTATCCAGGAGATGGGCTATTGTACTCAACAATACGCCACCTCACGAACTCTTTCATAGCATACGCTACTTGAGTGGGAGTTACTACAGATAGTTTGCCTGAAAAATGTAATATGGATTTTGTGCAATCTGCACAAAATGATGCGCTGAATGAACTTTTTGTTAGCTTTACTGCTTACGATGGTAAAGTTGACAGAGGATATAAATTGGGAGAGCCGCCGTAAGAGTCATGAGGGCTTGAGAATGAACTCCTGCCGGAATAGCGTAGTACCTTGCGTCTCTATCTTCAAGAGGGTAATATTGTCTCAAGAACCCTTGAGGAGAATATAATGGATTTGCCGCAACTACCTGGCCCTTCGGCGTCGCAATTGCAACTGCCTCCACCCAGATCACGTTTCGTTAAAATTCTCGCCAGAGTACGTGAGTGGCTGCGTACTCGCAACGCCCGTATAGTTGTTCCCTCGGCTGCGTTGTTACTTGGTATATTGCTCGGAGTGCTGGGAATTTTACTTTATGCGCTGGCGATTTCGGGTAATCGACCACCTATTGTTACTTCACCATCCCCTACTACAGGTAGCATTATTGTGCAGACCGACACAGCATACCTTACCGAGCTGGTCAGGCAAAACTTGAGTACTTCGGGTATGCCAGGCACTATCAGCGATGTAAATGTCACACTGGATTATGGTGCGCAGATGACGATTACCGCAAATGATCGATTGAGCCTGCTTGGTATTGAGGTAACCCGACCGTTCACTCTCGTGTTGCAGCCTTACATAAGTGCTTGTTATCTCCAGATGCACGTGATCCGTGCGGATGTGAGTGATATCCCGGTGACAGGCCTTGCTCAAATGTTTGAAAGTTCAATCAATGCGCAATTGCGAGGTGCTACAACTTTGCCACCGGGATTCATCTACTGTGCAACAGGAGTACGTACCGAACCCAATAGTATGTTTATCACGTATTCGGCAACTCCTAATGGGAGCTAGTAAAGATGCCTACGGGACACAATCAATCGTGTTCCATAGGCACAATTATCTGACAGTGACTATGAACGGTCTAGAACCCGATCACATCACTTCCGCCTTGTGTTCCACCGCTGCCTGTATTCCAGTACATAGGACGTTCCGCAACGAAGGGCTTACTGGCCGTCACGACCATCGATACCTCGTAACCCTTGAAGGTATCGTTGGGTACGATCAGGTTTTGTAGTACTAATCCAACGATATCGATGGTGAAGCGGCTCTTCGCACCAACCGTGTACGATGCCGCAAAAGATTTGCCATCCTCGTTAACCAGTGTGACCTTGATGGACTCACTGTTCGTTGTTGGATTTTGTAGGGTCAACCATTCATCGAAGCCTACATTGGTATAGCCTTCCGCGAAGCCGAAGGCTGTAACTGCTGCCGGACCGCCTTGCCCCACTACATCCGTTACACCCGTAACAGCGAGGTTTCTGCCATTGGCCACATGGTTGTACTGGAAGAACATCTCGCGCTGGGCGATAAAGTTGGCATTTCCAGTAATCTCTGCTGAGACATCTGGTGTTGGTTGGCAGGGATTGGTATCGCAGGTACCCAAATGATTGGCGATGGTTGCATTCACATCAACGAAGGTCTGGCTTAGGGCCGAGACGGTCTGCGAAACCGTTTCGTTATGACCGTTGCTGAACTCAAGCAGAACGTTTGCTGTGACTGCGGTTGTACCGAAGTTGGCCAGAATAAGGTTTTCCTGGAAGCTTCCGCCTGTGTAGCCCTCTGCGAAGAGCCAGTCACTTTTAAGTGTCTGTTCACCTACTACCGATGCAGAGCCAGAAACGGTGTGGGCATTGCCTGCACTGATATTGCTAAAGTATGTAGGGCGCTCTACGACTACAGGCTGGTCAGAAGTCACTACCACTGCTGCGTGATGTACAGAGGTGCTACTTGTCGGGACGATCGTTCCACGCGCACCAGCAGCGACCTGGAGGGTTTGTGTCGCAACAACCGAGCCACCACTATTGTAAGTGGCTGTGATGTTTGCCACGGTCGTACCTGGATTGAGGATCGTAATAAACGACGCGTAGCCTGGGCCGCTTGACACATCGGCGAAGTAGAAAGTCTTGCCTGTATGGGTCGCTCCCAGCACATCGCTGCCGCTGCTCACGCCAGCGAAGTTGGTAAAGTACATTGGACGTTCAGCAATTACTCCCTTACAGCTAGGTGTCGTTGTCGAGTCGACCTGGATGAAAGCGGAGTCCGTCTGGGAGCTAGTCGAATTCGTCGCTATATTGAGATCGGTATTAACCGATTCGGTGAAGCGGCTGGCATGGAGTATGCTTGCTGTCTTGGTGATTGGACTGCCACTGCCCAGAAAATACTCTATATTAACTGAACAATCATTCACGCTATCTGTGTTCTCAATTGTGAGAAACTCGCTGAAACCCTCTCCTACTTTTCCTTCAGCAAAGTACCACGTCTTACTACCCAGGCCTGATCCAGAAGGAGGCGTAGCAGTAGGAGTCATTGTCGACGTTGGCGAAGCCGTTGGTGAAGTCGTTGGTGAAGGTTTAGGGGTTTTCGTAACTGTTGGTGAAGCCTTGGGGGTCTTTGTAACTGTTGGTGAAGCCGTAGATGTTCCGGTAGGTGTTTTAAGGGCCATTGCTGAAGTAGCATGGGCAGACAGCATTGGAAAAGTGAAGATAGCCGCGATCATAGCTACCAGCGCTAGTAATCCAGCAAATGCTGCCCAATAGTGTCGCGCATGCGGCCTTGCATGGTCAACTTTATGTTTCATTGTCTTAACTCCTTATCTGCGCATCCATCTTGCGCGATCAAGTTACCATTTTTCCCGGGATTAATGGACTTACTATAGAGCTACATCTATCTATTCAATGGGTGGATGAGGTTGTGATCTGGTTATGAAATGGAACTTAGATAGGAGTTTTCTTAACTTGTGGTTGGTTAGTTATTTGGAGATGCTACTTGTCATCCTGAGCGAAGCGAAGGATCTCAGGGTGCGGCGAGCCAGATCCTGAGCGGAGCGAAGGATGACAAGGAACGGAGCGAAGGGATGAGAGGCAGGGCACCTCTCAAGTCCGTTCGCGGAAAGCTTTATCTCCAGATGTCTCTGAGATGTTCGCTTTTATTGTGTTAACTAGGATTTGTGCAGGTCAACGAAGGTAGGTTGGCCCTTATGTAGAAAGGTGAAGGCAAGGCGTGTCCAGCCATCGGGAAAGTTTGGGGTGGTGGTGTAACCATCCTCAGTCAGGCATAGACCAGCAAAACCGAGAATCGCTGCCTGCCAGACTGCTCCACAGCACGCATCGTGGATGCCCTCGGCCGTATTCAAGCGCAAATTCTCAAGATCCACTAGCGCACCTTTCATGAAAAGGTCATAGGCTACGTCGATATACCCCAGTTCACACGCGAGAATGACATGGAGCGCTGGAGTCAAAGATGAACCATAATCATGGTCGGTAATTGGATAGTAGTAATCCCAATTTACGCGCTTTGTCTGTAGATCGAACTGGTGATTGAGTATAGTGAGCAGCATCAAAACATCGGCCTGTTTGATGAATCTGTATTTTTGTACGGCTTCCATACCGAGAATGGCCTGGTAGGAGGCAGTGCGACCCTTATATTTCTCCTGATCGAGCGGCTTGAGTTTGAAAAAGCCATCAAACTGCTCGAACAATCCAGTATGCTTATCTTGCGGGATACGCATGTGGGCGACTACATCGCGCCAACGTTCCAGGAGGTTCTCTGTCAAATTCAATTGTTTTGTCAGATCCTGGGCTTTCTCGGGAGCGTGAGTATGGAGCCAATCGAGTACGTCAAGAGCAGTCTGGATATTCCATCTTGCCATATAGTTCGTATAGGCGTTATTGTTCACACCCTCATGCCACTCATCAGGACCAATCACGCCATTGATCTCGTAGTCACGACGCTCTGGTGAATACTCAGCTCTGCTAGCCCAGAACTGTGCCGTGCTGAGCAAGATCTCAGCGCCGTACTCGCGTATATATTCGTCATCGCCTGTTACTTGCCAATACTGCCAGTTGGAAAATGCAACGCTTGCTGTGATATGTAACTCAATGCGTCCATTTGGCACGGGAATAAGCTCGCCACTTTCGGGGTGAATAATGGTATCAGGGGTAGCTTCAAGTCCATCGAGTGTGCTTTCCCAGGGGAATTGAGCGCCTTCGTAGCCATTATGCTTCGCTTTGGCACGTGCTGCTGGCAAGAGATGGTAGCGATAAAGCAGCAGGTTGCGTGCGATAGAAGGATATACGTAGCTGAAGAAAGGAAGCATGAAAATCTCGGTATCGTGGAAGATGTGGCCGCGATAGCCGAAGCCGGTCAGTCCTTTGGCAGCGATGCTATAGCGGCTATCATCAGGAGAGGCACTGATGCGCAGTTGATAGATACTGTAACGAACCGCTTGCTGAGCTTTATCGTCTCCCTCGATAATGATATCTGAGGTCTGCCAGAAGCGCTGCCACGCAGCAGTATGTTCTGCTAGTAACGTCTCATAAACATGGCCCCCGGTACTTTGTGAGCTTTGTATTAGCCGTGTGTGATGGTCAAGTGCGGCCTGACGAGGAGTTTCCACATCCCGTGTGGTGTACATAACGACGATCTTTTCTGCTGTTACCGTTTCTCCGGGAGTCAATTTTCCTTGAAACTCGATACTTGGAGCGATATCAGAATCAAATATGTATTTAGAGAAGCCCCGAGCCTGGGTAGTAAAACTCATAGCCTGTACGAGTTGCACACCATTGTGACGCGTTTTCGATTGTAACCAGATGACTTCATCATTATGCCCCTCGTCAACAGACTCCCAGTGCATCAAGTTGTTATTACCTACCGCTGTATTGATCGTTGCTCGCAAAATAAGATCCAGTTCACCTTGTGCCGCGGGTTGCTCTTCGGCGGTTACGCTGTAACGAATGGCCCCGACATTCGCATCGGTCAGGCAGGCAAAGCGTTCACTTTAAATCTTGAGGCGCATGCCCTTTGGGCTTTCCCAACGTACGGTTCGGCTGAGCACTCCGCGCTGCATGTCCAGGACGCGACGATACTCAAGTATTTTGCCCTTACCTAGGCGAAAGCGCTCCCCATTGACAAACAACTTGATGGGCAGCCAGTCGGGAGCATTGGCCAGTTCCTCTTTACCGATAGGAATGCTATCGAAGACGCCATAAAGTAAAGTGCCAGGTAATGCTCCAAGGTAGCCTTCCTCGAAGGTTCCCCGTGTGCCAAAATTGCCATTGCCGATGGTATAGACCGTTTCCTGGACATGGAGCTTTTTTGGGTCAAAACTATCTTCACTTATATGCCAGGTATTCACAATTACCCTCTCTCATAAGAAGTTTTTAATTTTATTTAGTTTAGCAGGTCTTGCAAGTGCTTGTTAGCGAGAGTGGGGAGCACTTTGTCTGCGCGGTGAAAACGCTCTTGTGGACCGATACCCAGACCCAGCATCCCACCAGCTTTGGCAGCCTCAATACCTGCATCAGCATCTTCGATTACCAGGCTATTGGATGTTGGAACGTTTAAGATCCCGGCTGCATAGATAAAAATATCGGGTGCAGGTTTGCTGTTAGAGACGCTGTAACCGTCAGCAAGCCCATCCAGGTATTGCATAATGTCCAGGTGTTCGATCACCGTGCGGCAGTTTTTACTGGCGGAGGCAATCGCGACTTTAATACCTGCATCGCGAATCTCCTGTAAAAGCTCCTTGCCACCGGCAACCAGGTCGGCGGGTGTCATGGATTTGATCATCTCGGTGTAATAGCGGTTTTTGCGATCCATCATTTCCTGTATCTGGGCTTCAGAATAGTTGCGGCCTCGAATGATGTACATCAAAGAATTGCGGCGATCGACACCGCGCAGATGCTCATCGTTCTCCTCGCGGGTGAAAGGAATGCCTTCATCGTCCGCAAGGTGTTTCCATGCGCGGTAGTGGTATTCCGAAGTATCTGTCAGGACTCCATCAAGGTCGAAAATAATAGCTTTCGGTGTTTGCATGATCGTATGTTCTCCAATGGGTAATAGATTGACTCTCCTCCTGTCAGAAGGAGCGGTGCAACTTGATTTTTGCTCCTACAAGAGTAACGGCCTAGAGCCAGAGAAAGTAGCAAGATCAGGAGAAGCGGAAAGACGACAGAATTACCAGGTTGTTTCGCGCTTCACTGCTGGCCCCGCCAGAAACGAGGCAGTAATCGCTATAATCCCAAAGAGCAGAATTGAGCCAAAGGCGGGCGTGAAGCTGCCAGTCCGCTCGAAAAGAAAGCCAATCAGGGGTGGACCTAAAAGCACCGTTGGAATAGAGATCACGCTTGCCACCGCCTGAGCTACCCCTTTGCTAACTCCACGGAGATGCGCGGCCTCGTTGAAGACCGATGTATAGGGGATAGTGGCCCCGATTGCAATCAATGCCATGCCAATAATGGCGAGTGGAGGGAAGCGTAAAGGAATGGCGAGCACAGCCACGCCTAAACTGCCCATGATCGTTCCGATGCGTAGGAGTGGAATCGCGCCAATAACGCGCCGTGCCAGCAGGATGCCGCCCAAGGGCCGGAAGAACATACCGGTAAGAAGGGCCAGCGAACCGAGTGTCGCTGCCAGGGCCAGTGGAATGCCATACTGGTGAGCGAGATAGATGGCGATCCAGGCCGCGATGGCGTTACCCAACCCAAAGGTTCCCATATGCGAAAGGCCCAGCGTCCAGACTGAGGGTGAACGGACTCCCGCCATCACATCCACCTGTACCGGCTCGTGCGCCTCTTCACCATCATTGATACATAACCACGCAAGTATGGAGGCAATACCGAGTAGTCCCCAGAGGAGGAAAGAACCACGCCAGCCGAACCATGTAAGGAGCAAGGGCGTAACTAGCAGCCCAAGTCCTGAGCCAACCTGTACCGATCCTCCATAAAGACCCTGCCCAAGTGGAGCATGTTTCCCCATGTTTGAGGCTGCGCGGGCACCAGCCACAAAGGCTGCCCCAGAACCGAAGCCAACGATTGTACGACATACGAGTATCCAGATGAAGTTGGGGAAGAGCGGAAGTAATATACCTCCCAGAGTGAAGAGGATTGAGGAAACAAGCAGTACGGGCCGCGATCCATAGCGATCCGAAAGAATACCTGCGGGTATATACATCACAGCCAGCCCAAGAAATAGGAAGGTTGAAAGCAACCCAGCCTGTCCGCTATCAATATGTAGATCGCTTCGCATGATAGGAATGAGCGGCCCATAGTTGGTATAGTGAACGGCGACGACTACCGAGGTCAGGCAAACGGCGAAGATGCGTAGGAGGAGGCTACTGGCATGCAGGTGCTTGTGCTGAGGCGTAAGTTTGGGTTCTTCTAGGGGGGAGTTAGAGATATGGGGTTGGGACATAAGGGAAATTGCTCCTTGGTAAGTGTGCGCTTATTTTGATAATGGTTGTAATAGACCATGCGAGGGTAGAAGGTGTCAAGGGAAATGTACTAATCGAATTGCTTGTATAAAACACATCTCCCTGACTATGAGTTAGCATAGATTGAGAAAGCGAGTGACATCAAAGCCAGGATAGGGTGTATCACCTCGCATAATCCAATTTTTAAGAATACGAATTAGTAACAAATGTTACATAAGATGAGCATAAGTTCTCAAACTCACTTTCATAAAGAGTTCACAGTCTTCCCCTCCGAGAACCCTGCGCCAGTCCAGGACTTTCAGTTCTAACGATAAACCGGGAACAGGATTTACTTCCTGACGATATGCTATAATTTCGCAAGTCAAAGAATGGAAAAAGAGGTTTTTACTATGTCACTTACACCACGCTTCGAGGAAGCGTTGATTTATGCGACACATTTGCACGCAACTCAATCCCGCAAGGGGTCGGCAACTCCATATATTGCGCATTTGATGGCGGTGACGGCACTTGTGCTTGAAAATGGAGGGAATGAGGATGAGGCGATTGCGGCATTGCTACATGATGCGGTCGAAGACCAGGGAGGGGCAGCGACACGCGAGGAGATTCGCCGACGCTTTGGAGATAAGATTGTGGAGATTGTAGATGGATGTACCGATGCTGACACTGTTCCAAAGCCGCCCTGGAGACCACGTAAGGAGGCGTTCATAGCTCGTCTTGGTAAGGCTTCTGCATCTGTGCGCCTGGTTGTGGCGGCGGATAAACTACACAATGCGCGTGCCGTGCTTGGCGATTATCGGGTGCTGGGGGAGTCATTGTGGCAGCGTTTCAAGGGCGGTAAGGAGGGAACGCTGTGGTACTACCGGGCAGCCACAGATGCGTTACGAGCATCTGGAACAACTCCTTTGCTCGATGAGTTGGATCGGGTTGTTTCGGAGCTTGAATATCTTGCTGCACGAGTCTGATGTATGCATGGTAAGATTACCATGTATACCTTACTATTCATTCTTGCGCGAACGAAACCGCGTGGCTACTGACTTGAAGACGTATACGTTTTTGCTTGCTTACTAGAATAGCCTCAGCTTCGATCACATGCTGAAGTCGCAAGGCGATCAACTCCGCTCCGTTGCGTTCGGCATTGATTACTGCCACCATCGTATTGGAGCCATTGAGACTGAGCAGGTCGTCCTTACGCATATGCTGTCGGAGGGGTGGCAGCAGCTTACGCAGTGCTTGCATGACGAGCCGTTCATCGCGCTCGCGCTGGAAGTCGCTCTCGCCATTTTTCAAGAGGCTGAGGTGGAAGACAATCACGCTTTGAGTATTGCTGATGCGCCGCAGCTTGCGCTGTTCATCTTCCAGCGCCTTCGTGGAGGCAACGGCTTGCCAGACATGATGGGAGTGTTTACGCAGCACGTCATAGTGGCCTTGTACGCGTGCCAGCCCTTCCATTGCTATTGTCCCGATTGTCCAGAGCACTTCCTTTGGAGTTCCCATGATATATGGTGCGCATCACTGTTCTGTTCCAGGATGGCGTGGAGGGTGCGTTTGATATTGGCTTCCTCGTTGTAGGCCATCACTCCAGCGCTATATTGGATTTGTTGTGTCTCTTTCGAGACTGAGGGATGGCGTTCCGAGATAAACTCCAGTTGCTCGATCATTCCGCTTGCCATGATGCTTCTCCTTTGCTTCTCTGCCTACTAACCATTATCGGCACCAAAACCTGAAAGCTGAATAATACGTGTCTAGTAAGAGGTGTGATTTGAAAATGAGATAGAGTACTCTGAAAAACAAGTTCTAAAGGCCAGGAGGTTGTCATGAATATACCGTTTAACTTTGGATTGCCGCAAATCATCTTGATCCTCATTGGCCTTGTGGGCTTGGTGCTGTTTATTACGGCGGCAAGGGGCTTGCTTGGGCGAACTGGGGAGATGGATGAAGATGAGTTTGAGAGGTATAAGCGGACAGGAATACTACCGAGACGGCGGTTTCGGTTCAAGCGCGGTATCAGCGGTATCGTGCTGATCTTTATTGCCGTATCTTTATTATGGTTAACGTTCTTGGTGCAGTCCTATTTAGGCCTAACGGGAAATATACGGGTTGCACAGATGCGAACTTCATCTACAAGCGCACATCAGATGAATATCGAACTGCTGCTTTATGATACCAATGGCCGCCAACTGTCCGATCATAAGTACACTGTACAGGGTGACGAATGGATGCTGCAAGCCGATTTTATCAAGTTTCCCACCTGGCTCAATGTGCTTGGTCTTCACGCAGGGTACAAGATCACGCGCCTGGAAGGAATATACCAGGACCCCAATCTTGAACGTAATTCGAAGCATACTGTTGTTGAGCTAAATGGCGGCGAAGATGGCTTCTTTACAACGATGCGTACCCAGAAATCCTGGTTTTCTCCCTTTGTGGATGCCTACTATGGCAATGCAGCCTTTGCGCCAGCCGATGGGACGTACGACATTTATGCCTCTCAGGATGGCTTGTTTGCGAAGTCGGTAGGCTAGGGTTATTCACTGCCTAAAAGTGTGTGCAATGCCTCAACAGTGATAGCCCAGGCTGTTGAGTGGGAATCAATCAGGTCAAAGTGATCAATTCCGACCAGTTCGTGAAATGTAACCTGGTCGTTAGCTGCTTTCGCTGCTGCTACGTATGCCTGGCTCATCTCTAGCGGGACGCTTTCGTCTTTTGTGCCATGAAAGACCACCTGGGGTATTCCTAGTGGCAACAGTACTGCTGGCGAGGCGACTATGTAACGTTCAGGCACTGTGCGAGGATTACCACCAAGTAGGCCTACTACAGCATCATTGCTCAAATGAAGCCGCCAGGCCATTTCGAGATCGACGACACCTGCGAGGCTGATGGCCCCTGCTAGCTCCAAAGGCATACGCGTAATTTCATTCGTTCCAATTAAGCCTGTCATAGCCTTTTGCAGGACATCCTCTTTTATGCGTGGTCGTGCTGCCAGCCAGAATGCCAGGTGCCCGCCCGCGGAATGCCCTACCGGTACGACCCGTTTCAGGTCTAGATTGTAAGTGGGTGCCAGCACACGTAAATGGTCGGCGGCATGTGCGACATCCAGGAATGTTCCGGGCCAGCCACCACCCGAATCTCCCACTCGCCTGTACTCAATGTTCCAGGCCGCGAACCCTCGCCTTGCCAGGTCTTTAGCTAACCCATCCATGAGGTCAAGTTTGTATCGTGCTCGCCAGTATCCTCCATGAATGAGAATGACGGTAGGGTGTGGGCCAGGGCCAGCGGGTAGGTATAGTTCGCCGAATTGTAGTGGCTCGGGGCCGTAGGCTAGGCGTATGGCTTTGCCGGGTGAGGGTTGTTTTGAAGGTGGGTTGAGTGAATTCATATATGCTCCTTTGAGTTTCTTTTTAAGCATAGCATATTGCATCTTTGCAAAGAAAATGTAGGGGTGATGGTTGAACAGGCACTTTGGTCTGGCATCTGCTATCCCTATGCATCAAGAATGCGCCATAAAGACGTGGTTCACGGTCAGAAAGAAATACCATCCTCATTATGATATATTTACAGTAGAGAAAATAGTTTGTAAGTGAATGTACCAGGAGGCTATGATGTCATCTGATACCGCACCCGACCAGAAGGGAGACCCCACAGCTAATCTTCGTACCGATTATGAACAGATCAACCAGCAAATAAGCATGCTTACTGATATTCGATTCAAACTTCTCGCACTTATACCTACTGGAACTACAATAGCGGTATCGGCTAGTGGGAATTACAGCGGTCTGATGAGACAAGGCTGGTTGTGGGACTGCTTGGTTTCTTTGCGGTAGTCGCTATAGGGATTGAGAGAACGCCTACGCGCTCCTTGTATTTCTACTATAATTCATGAAGTTTGGAACAAGTACCGAATTGAGCTGAGCTCTCTGAATACGATAGCTATTGTTGGACATAATGAATCTCCAACACTGGCAAGATCTTTGGGATGTCTCACCTCAAAGAGGGCACGAGAGAGCTTAAAGAATTTTAACTCCCATGCAGGAGCGGTATGGGTGAGAGCCAATTCGTTTTCCGAATTTCTTCAGAAGAAAGGCGAGATCCAAGATTGGATATCTGGAGATGAGGAATCGGGTGGGAGTATCGAGGAAGGAGGTTCTAAAACTGATTTTGCTATATCTATTTCATCCCATTATGATCTACCAAGGACAAAGATACGTAAAGTGATTGAAGATGAAACGTGAAAACCATTCAGGAGCATTACCATGTCAACTTACCTTGACCTCTATGACTATCGTTGTCGTGTTGCGGCTATGTACCGGAAGCGTACACGAGCTATTGTAGCAGGTGAAGACCCTGCCACCGTTTTAGAGCGTTTCCGCGAGGCGAGAAACGAACTTTTTGCGCACCATCCACAATCTGCGTTGGATGAGGAACAGCGACAGGATTTCCGGGGATTGCACTACTTTCCTTACAATCCGGCGATGCGCTTTGTGGTTGACGTTGATACCAAAGTTGAGCCGACCCATCTTACCGTAGCAATGAATGCCGAGGAAAGCATGACGATGACAACGGTAGGGAAGGTGCATTTTGCGGTTGATGGTAAACCTGCCACACTTTCGATTTATTGGCTGAATGTATACGGGGGTGGACTCTTCCTGCCGTTCCGCGATGCGACCTGCCCGGCACAAAGTTATGGAGGCGGGCGCTATCTCTTTGATACGATCAAGGGGAGCGAGTTCCTGCCAGTATCCGGTGCTGTCGGTTGGGAGCGTATCGAGCTGGATTTTAACTACGCGTACAATCCTTCGTGCGCGTACAATTATCGCTGGGTGTGTCCGCTGGCTCCAAAGGAGAACCGCTTGAGTGTATCCATTCCAGCGGGGGAAATGAATTTCGCCAATTTAAAGTGATGCGACGAGAGAAGGTAGAACGAGGCCAGCCTTTTCAGAAATGACCACATCGGCGTAGTCATCCAGGGGTGTAGGCTGTAGATTGACAATAATCAAGGGAATGTTTCGACTAAGCGCCAGCCGTGGCAGTGTCGCGGCTGGCGTTACTTTTAATGAAGACCCTACAACCAGGAAAAGGTCACATATGCTGGCTAGCTCCCTGGCTCGTGCGAGTATAGCCTCTGGAATGCGCTGACCAAAAAGGATAGTGGCTGATTTTAGGTATCCTCCACATGAAGGGCAGCGCGGATCGATCTCCCCAGCATCGGTGCGCTGTTGAAGCTCTGGCATTGATGAACGTGCGCCACAAAGAGTACATGCGGCCGCTCGCGACGTGCCGTGAATTTCAATCACACGTTCGGGTGAGATACCCGCGTCCTGGTGTAAGCCATCAAAATTCTGAGTGATGATGCCCAATAAGACCAATCTGCGTTCCAATTCAACCAGCGCTTTATGAGCAGCGTTAGGTAGCGCTGCGACTACCTGAGCTGAGAGGTTGCGGCGCGATTGCCAGTAGTTTTGACGGGCTTCCGCATTGGAGATAAAGTCGTGGTAGCTCACGGGTGGCTGGTGCCGCCAGATGGAGCCAGGACTGCGAAAATCAGGTATTCCTGACTCGGTGCTGATGCCTGCTCCAGTGAGCACGACTATCTCCCGAGCTTGCTGCATCAACTCAGCGGCGTCTTGAATTTGTTGCTGAAGGCTAAGCATAGAAATGTATTGGCGTTCCAGGGTTTAAGAACCATTGAGGATTTTCTGCTTTTCTTGCTGGAATTCATCATCGGTTAGCATGCCGGACTCACGCAAGTGTCCCAGTAACTTGAGTTGAGCCAATGCGCTATTTTGATCATTGGCTGCTGGTCCCTGCGAGGACGGAGCCTGATACTGTGGCGTGGCCTGCTGGTATTGTGGAGCAGCCTGTTGATATTGTGGCGGGTATTGTTGATACAGTGGCCCACCTTGCTGATATTGTGGTGGATACTGCTGGTATTGCGCTGATCCTTGACTGCGTTTACCCGCCATATAGCCTAGTCCACCCGCTATCAAGCTGTCCAGTAATCCGCCGCCACTTAGACCTGAACCCATCCCCATTCCTAAACCTCCCATTCCTAAGCCGCCCATCCCCAAACCTCCTAACAGCGGAAAGCCCTCTCTTCTATATGGGCCTCCACCCCATCCCCAGCCTCCACCAAATCCTGGTCCAAAGCCACCACCCCAACCTCCGCCAAATCCATGTTCGTGATGTTCGTGCATTTTTCTGCTCCTTCAATTGTATATATTCTCAACTCAACCGTTTTGCTGTTGCCGGGCTTGTTCCTGTGCCATCGCTATTTCTAGCTCAAGCTGCTCGTGTGCGGATGGGGGTACCATGCCTCCGATGTAGACAACTCCATTGGCTCTTGCTACGGCCTCTTCCAGTCTGCCTATCCAGAGGTGTTCCAACAGTACGATGGCTGCCGAAGTATCGGGGGGAACTGTGCTGCTAAGTGACACGATGTCTTCGTGAGTGATCAATCCCATCAGGCGGTCCTTAATAGGGCCGAAGGTTGCTAATTCCTCCTCATTCAGGTCTTTCATTTCCAGCACGGTGACTGTATTATTGGCATCCTTCCTGATAAAAAGCAGATCAACCACCTGAACAAAACCCTTCTCCTGGATTGAGTTCAATTCTGGCACAATCTCGCTCGCAAATTGATTAGCTGGACATCCGATTACGATGTATTCAAGTGGACCTATAGCCATACTCTTTCTCCTTGACTAAATTTGGCCTGTCATAAGTAACGTTGTTCAAGGACTGATCTTACTCCTACTTAAGGATTGTAATGCCTCTGACAAGAGATAACTGGTCTTATTCTCTGCTATTCTGTCAAGTTTGTATGACTTTGGTAGCTTGTTTGTGCCATAGGCGAAAGTGCCATGATAAAATAGCTAGTGGAAGGCTTGTCTGAAGGAGAAAACCTACCAATACCCTTAGCTGCGTCTCACTAGCTGTCCCGGGGCTTCACGTTAGGTGCTGCTAGGGACGGCTATGATATCTTGGAATGGAGGAGTAAGGCTGTGAATCGGGAGTTAGTGCATTTAGCTAGCCGGGGGCTACAATTGGTGGGCGACCTGGTGTATGTGGGGGACGATGCACTGGTTGTGCTGTGTCATGGCTTTACCAGTAATCGCTACTCGCGTGGACGCTTTCCCGCTGTAGCGCAAGCGCTGGCCGCAAGAGGCATCAGTTCGTTGGCATTTGATTTTGCTGGCTGTGGTGACAGCGATGATGATGTTCTTACACTCGAGGGACAAGTTGCTGACTTGCTAGAGGTGCTGTCATGGGCACGTCGTCAAGGGTACCAGCGGCTTGGCGTGTATGGACATAGCCTTGGCGGACTTATAGCACTGCTAGCTGCCGCAAGGGTTCTGGTGCAGGCGCTTGCAGTATCTGGCGCACCAACTGGACCAATGCATCATGACTGGCAGGCTTTGTATGGTTGTGAGGCGATGGAGCGTCTAGAGCGTGAGGGTGTGCTGACCTTGCCTTCAGACCGGCCAGGCGGTTTTGTGTTGGTTGCACGCAGCATGTTAGAGGCATTCGCTGAAATCGAACAAGCCCCACTGCTGACTGCGCTACGTTGTCCCGTGCTCCTGGTGCATGGCGGAGATAGCAATGACAGTGAGGAGCAACAACTTGCTTGTACATACACAGCATGGGCTGCCGCTCCTGCCACCCGGTTCACATCTGCATGTGGTTTCTGGGGCCGGACATAGCTTTCAAAACCATATTGACGAGCTTGTGGACGTAGTCGTCAACTGGCTGGCACAGCATCTTGGCTCATCGTCGGATGGGAAACACGCAGGTTAGGCATTTGAGACTAAGTGAGGTAACCTATCAGAAAGGAGTTCGCTTTGCTACTAGCTTCAGCTCCACTTGCGGCAACAGCATCCGCGCTTCGCAGTGGACGGTTAGATCTTCTCAGCTACATTAATGAGGTTTGCGATCGTATAGAAAGCGTTGACCCGCACATTCACGCACTTCTGCCTGAGCTAAATCGTCGTGTTCGCTTGATTGCTGAGGTAAGGGCATTGCTGGCACGTTTTCCCGATCCTACCAGTCGGCCTCCACTTTTTGGTATGCTTGTCGGGGTGAAAGATATATTTCACATTGATGGTTTTCCTACACAAGCAGGGTCACAGCTTCCAGCAGAAGTATTAGCCGGGCCTCAAGCGGAATGCGTTACCCTCCTGCGAAATGCTGGAGCACTCATTCTGGGTAAAACTGTCTCTACCGAATTTGCTTTTGCCGAACCGGGACCGACTCGCAATCCGCATAACCTGGATCATACTCCTGGCGGATCAAGCAGTGGTTCAGCGGCTGCCGTCGCGGCTGGCTTATGCCCTTTGGCGTTAGGAACACAGACCATCGGTTCGGTTATACGGCCAGCAGCCTTTTGCGGCATCGTTGGCTTCAAACCCACTTATGGGCGTATCCCTACTCAGGGATTGATTCCGTTTTCGCGGTCGGTTGATACTGTCGGATTTTTTACCCAAGATATGTCAGGAGCAGCGCTGGCGGCTTCAGTGCTTTGTCGCGATTGGCAAACTATGGGGGCTGATGTGACTAACGAATCGATTCCCTTTCCGGTTCTTGGCGTACCGGATGGCCCTTATTTACATCAGGCATCGCAAGAGGGGTTAGAAGCTTTCGAGATGCAACTTGTACGTCTGCAAGATTCGGGTTACACTGTGCGGCGTGTAAGCGTTTTGCGGGATATCGAAACTATCAACTCTCGTCACACACGTATGATTTATGCGGAAATGGCGCAGGTCCAAGCCACCTGGTTTGCGCAATACGAGTCTCTCTATCGTCCACGTACTGTAGCAGCAATTCGCGAGGGACAGGGGGTCGATGCTGAGGAATTAAAGATCGCTCAGGATGGGCGAACTCGCTTACGTAACCAGTTGGAGACAACTATGGCACAAAAAGGCATTGACCTCTGGGTCTGTCCCGCTTCTACAGGTCCCGCACCCGAAGGAATCACTACTACCGGCAATCCGATTATGAATTTGCCCTGGACATATGCAGGAATGCCTGCTATATCGTTGCCTGCCGGTTATGCTGCCAATGGTTTACCACTTGGTTTGCAAATCATTGGGCCAGCTATGAAAGACGAGCAGCTTCTATCATGGGCACAACTGTTAGCTGAGGTATTTGTGGGAGGGTAAGGAAGGATGAAACAAGTCTTTTCCTCTTACCGGCACGGTAGCGGATGTTCTATTCAGTTTGGCATACCCTTTCAGATAGCATTCTGTACCCAGCGACCGTATTGTTCATCGAGTTTCCTTTGCATGTCGTTCACATTGTCGGCATACCTGTATGCATCATGGAGCATAGTAAACGATCGAACAATACGGTCATCAGGTCCAGGCTCGCGGTCAGTTGACAGGCGCTCACGGATCAAAAAAACCTGCTCTGTGAGGCGTTGTACATAGTAACGGTCTTCCATCATCGTGATTCCTTCGACATTACCCAGCTGGGGGGCTCAGGTGGTTCTTGTTCGCCGAGCTTGTAAGTGAACGTAGTTTTTGCAGCGCTATTCAAGCTATTGTCTCGGTATTCACAGGCTCAAGTATATCAGCCTTGGTGAGATCGGCCCTACTGGGGTCTACGCTGGATAATTTCGCTGCATCCAATTTCGCTTTGACCAGGATTGTTCCTTCCAAATTCGCCTCACGTAGGTCTGCATTGCTGAGATCTGCCTCCCTTAGATTGGCGCGGCAGAGGTTGGCCCCACGTAAGTCTGCCCTGTGTAAGTCTGCCCTAAGTAGATTAGCGTCGCTCAAGTCGGCACCATGTAGATTGGCATTGCGTAAGTCTGCTTCACGCAGGTCTGCTTCACGCAGGTCCGCTCCCTGCAGATTGGCCTCAGTAAGATCAGCTCCATGAAGATCAACTCCGTGGAGATTGGCTCCGTGGAGATCAGCTTCGTGTAGGTCTGGTTCTAAAGCCTGTACATCAGGAGATGCTCTTCGCCATTTCTCCCAGAGTGTTTTCCCTGATGAAAGAAGATCAAGTTGCTTTTGACTCGCCATAAGATTCACCTTCCTGTTCGTTGTTACTTGTATAGGCACACATATAAGAGCATTTAGTAAAAACCACTTCTCCTTGTACAGAGCTGCTGAGCTTTTATAAAAATGATGAGCGTTTCTTGAATTAAAGTGAGCCAATCAGCAACGCATTCCTAGATTCGATCATGGTACTGGTTCCGTTTCTTTTCCCTGGTTCGCCTTGCGGAGTCACGATTGATCATATAGCCAAAAGCGACTGCAAAGATCGCGAGAGCGAGGAATAGGATTAGGATCGATGGCATAATGTTGTCCTTTACTGTTGTATGCTAGACACACTTCTTGCCCACAATGTATGGGCTGTGACGCAGATGTGCTTTGCAGGCTGTATCATACGAGGAACGTGGCTGAGAGAAGAAGTAGAATACTTTATAATTATACACTATTTTTAATAAAAATGCAATATTTATAAAAAGCGAAGGATATTTTTCAGTTTTTTTGTGTCGAAAGGGGACCTAGTAGTGCCACTCGTTCTTACCAACGTCTTTGTGATGCAAAAAAGGGCGTATACAGTAGAAAATGTTCACTGCATACGTCCTTACTTTGTCAATTCGGTTAACGAATGGAACGCCGCCGTCTCCGGCGTTGTACCTCAGCTTTACGCTTTCGACGAGCCTGTGGGGTCTCGTAGTGTCTACGACGGCGAGCTTCGGAGAGCACGCCATCTTGTTGAACCTTGCGGTTGAAACGCTTGAGCGCTAACTCAAATGAATCACCTGGATTCACTTTGATCTGGCTCATACAGATTACCAGCGAGATCGACGGCCACTATTGCGATCCGAGCTTTGCGATTGCGGCTGGTAACAATCGCTGCAATACACAGGTCTATCTTCTCGTGGCTGGAAAGGTACCTGTGCCTCATTTCCACAGTTAGCACAGATTGCTGTGTACATCTGGCGGGGTTCGCGTTCGTGATACCCACCACTACGTCCCCCACTACTATATCCACCACTCGACTGCTTCCGTGCAGCGCGGCACGATGGACAACGACTCGGTGAATTCGTCAGTCCTCGACTCGCATAAAATTCTTGCTCGCCAACGGTAAACGTGAATTCCGCATTACAGTCGCGACAATACAGGGTTTGGTCGGCCAATGCCATGTTTCTTGCTCAATTCCTGGGTGTACTACCCAATAAACTATCGTGTATCGCGCGGCTTACAATAGACACTCTACTCTTAGCAACAATGCACTATACAACGTTCCCTAAGTATACCATATATCTGAAGAAATGTATCCCATTTCATATTGAGTTTCCGAGAGAATTTCACGAAACAACTGGCTGATGGCTATACCAGGCTGTCCACAAACTGAAACCCAGAATTGCTGCTGCTAGCAAATACATGACGGTGTCGATCCCCAGCGTATCGCCAATCACGCCAGCAAAGAGCAGGATAGGAATAGAACCGGCGTTAAAAAGCGTTGACTGGAAGGAAAATACACGTCCGCGCTCAAGAGCGGGTGCTCGCTCCTGCATCACCGTTTGCGCGGAAATATTCACCATTGCCATCGCCACCCCCATCACAAATGTGATCGCAGCCACAAAAAAGAGGAATCCCGGGGCGGGTTGAGCGAACTGGGACCAGACGAAGCGACCGAGGGGGATGAGTAGCAAACCAGCAGCGGTGCTTAGCATGCCCACAGTGATGGTGTGACTCTTGCCCAACCGTCGTATGAAAAAGGGCATCAGCACTCCACCAAGTACTAAACCAATCCCTGCGGGCGCTAAAATGAGGGGGATGGCCTGGACGGACAGATGCAAGACCCTGACAACAAATGGTCCCGCCACCTCACCGATTTCCAGCAGTAAGATGCCAACGAACGAGACCTGCAACAAGCCGAGCATCAACGGACGATCCCTGCGAAGGTAGATCCACGTTTCCTGTACATCGTGTCGTATGAGCTTCCACCCCTGCTTCCCCATCAATGTAGGCGACTCTGGCTCGGCGCTCTGCGTCTGTTGCAAAGCGCGTGCAGGAATGGCCAGAATCAGCAACGTACAAATGATGTAGACAATGAAGACGAACGCGAAGAGCACGTCAAATGAGAGGACCTCCACGCTCGTAAAGCCAAGTGAAAGACGAAAAGGTGGAAAGAGCGCGGTGATGAGTCCACCAAGGAGCAAGAACCCGAGGACTTGCGCGATGGTGAAGGTGATACTGAATAACGAGAGTGCGGGCGTCAGTTCATTCTTGTCTACGAGCAAAGGAATAGCAGATGCCTCAGCCGGTGTAAAGAACTGTGTAATCAGTGAGGTAGCAAATGCCAGCAAGTAGAGTGGAATCACGGTATGCGGGTTCCAGAGCAGCGCGAGCACGAGGAGACCGGTAGACGCCGCCCGCAGGGCATTACTGACCCAAAGCACCAGGCGCTTGTCCAGGTGATCGACGTAGACGCCAGCAATTAAGCTAAACGGCACGGCGGGCAGGGTAAACGAAATGATGGCAATGCCGACCAACAATGTTGAGTGGCTGATGGCCGTCACAATAGCGATGACCCCATAATTGGCTGCGTTAAAGACGATCTGTGAAAGCAGTTGTGCTAACCAGAGCAGTAAAAACGAGCGATTCTTCAACACCCTACGGAATGATCCTGCCGAGGTATCCTCCACAGGATATAGCGAGGTAGCAGGGGTGAGATCATCCCTTTGTTCTGTCTTCATGTTGCTCCTTCACACGTTCTTCATAACAGACATCTTTCATATATTGTGTTGTATACTAGACACACTTCTTGCTCAAAATGAGTATACTCTGAGATATTACGCTACTCTGAAGGAGATGTGCTCCAAGTGCCGTTTCAAATGAAGGACGTATCTCGCGGGGGCATGGCTCATAAGAAGAAAGATGAGGCTCTCTAAGTATACATTATTTTTTACATAAACGCAAAATTTATTATAAAGAACTGAGCAGCTTAGTTGTCCGTAACAGGGGAGCATATGTATGTCTTCAAACTTTCGTCCGCGTACGAGCCGCGAGGTTGATTCCGCGGCGGTGATCGCCAAATGGATTCGACGATTGGGCCTTCCGCTCGCCATTCTCGCCTGGACTGCAGTGGCACTGCTCATCCTGTGGCTTGCAGGACACGTGATCCAGACCCTGCTCTTGCTCACGTTTGCGGCGCTGCTCGCATACGCTCTGTCGCCTGCTGTAAAGCTCTTGGAGCGTGTGATGCCGCGTTTCCTCGCTATCCTTATTGTCTACCTCGTCGTCCTCGGTGCTCTCGGGGGCCTGCTCTACCTGATTGTGAGCGCGGCGATCTCGCAGGTCGTCTCGCTCTCCGGCTATGTGCAGTTTTTGCTGACACCAGGAAAGGGGGGTCAGCTCACGCCTTTGGAGCAGACATTGCGGTCACTTGGTCTCTCGCAGAGTCAGGTGACTTCGGCCCGTGACCAGGTCGTATCCAGCATCGAAGGCTTCGCAGGCAGCGTCGTCCCACTGCTGACAGGTCTTGTCAGTGCCATCCTGGATGTGATCCTGGTGGCAGTGCTTAGTATCTACCTGCTCATCGATGGCTCGCGTGTGTCCAATTGGTTACGTCAGAACATGCCAATGCAGCAGCAAGGGCGCATGAAGTTTTTGCTGGATACGTTGCAGCGAGTCGTTGGTGGCTATATACGCGGCCAGTTGCTCCTGTGCGCGTTAATTGCTGTCCTCGTCGGTGTTGGGATGCAAATCATTGGCGTGCCATATGCTCTCTTACTCGGTGTGCTGACGTTTATTTTAGAGTTCATTCCAGTGCTGGGAACCCTTGTCTCTGGTGTGATCTGCGTGCTGCTCGCCCTGACCAAAGGATGGATCATTGCCGTCATAGTGCTGGTCTACTTCATCGTCGTGCATATAATCGAGGGCGATGTGGTAGGGCCGCGCATCGTCGGGAAGATCATTGGACTTGCACCCTGTTGTCTCACTCGCTGCGTTGATCGCTGGAGCCGAACTCTTTGGGATCACTGGAGCACTCTTCGCTTCGCCGGTTGCAGGAGTTCTCCAGGCACTGCTGATTGCGATCTGGGTAGAATGGCGCCTGGCTCATCCTAAAGAGTTTCAGAAAGCAAAAGACGACGTCGCTGAAAAGTTGGGGGAAACTGTTGCAGAAACACCAACCAATCCAGAATCAGCACCGAAGTTGCTTTCGTAGGCCGAAGGTGCATGACTGAGGAAGCACCAGCTATGTATGAATCGCCAATCCTTCAGCGTCTTTTACGCGTCATCATCTTCTCCTCCAGTCTGTCACTGCTCCCCTTGATGTCGAAGCTAAGACCTGTTCAATCATCTGAAAGAGGTCATCAAGATCATGGGGCATAGGATGAAGGATGCAAGGTTGGCATTAGCGATTGCCCATACACCCTTTACCAAGGTAGTGACAATAATCAACCTGATAACTACTTCCGTCTCCAGCTTTGATCATCGTTCCCTCCGCTGGTATCGTTGTCACATCTGTTTCCCACCATCCTGATTCAGGTTTATTGACTTGTGGCTGGCAGCCAGCGAGAGGTGAATCTGCACGGTGTACTCTCGCGATACCATAGCTGTAGTTGATAGTGTACATGGTATTCCTCCTGTCATGTTTTTAGCGAGGCACGGACGGCTCGTGCACACGAGAACCGTTCAGCGGCTCATGTGCTGGCACGCTTGCCTGGTGTCGCATCATCTGGATCATCGGCTCAATCAGGTCCAAGGGCAGCGGGAAGACGATGGTCGAATTCTTCTCAACCGCGATCTCGGTCAGCGTTTGCAGGTAGCGTAGTTGCAGGGCAGCAGGCTGTGCGCCGATTACTTCGGCGGCTTGAGCCAACTGCGTCGAGGCGAGCAATTCTCCTTGGGCATGGATCACTTTAGCTCGCTTCTCCCGCTCTGCCTCCGCCTGTTTGGCCATGGCACGCTGCATCGTCGCCGGCAACTCCACATCCTTGATCTCGACTGCCGTCACTTTTACTCCCCATTGCTCCGTCTGCTCGTCGATGATCGCTTGCAGATCGCGGTTGATCTTTTTGCGCTCGGCCAGCAGTTCATCTAGTTCTGATTGACCCAGGACGTTGCGCAAGGTCGTTTGGCCAATCTGTGTGGTCGCCTGGTTGAAGTTCACGACCTTAACGACTGCGGCAATCGGATCGACGACGTAAAAGTAAATCACCGCCGTCACCTTGATCGTCACGTTATCGCGGGTAATCACCTCTTGTGGTGGCACCGTGAGCGTGACGATACGTAAGTCTACTTTCATCATACGTGAGATGAAAGGGGGCACCAGGAAGAGACCCGGACCTTTCGCCCCAGTCAAACGCCCCAGCACGAAAATCACGCCGCGCTCATATTGTTGCACGACGCGAATAGCGGAGAGCGTGACGATCACCAGAACAAGCACGATAGCGCCTAGCACAATCAACAGTAGTGGACTCATGGTAAGCTTCCTTAGGGCTTTACAAACTGGAGAGGTATTTCACCTCTCACGTTAAGTGTAGTCTGGGTGCCCGACGCGCCGCCATCATCAAGCCAGCGCTCCAGCGCCTCACAGGGTGTCTGCTCATCATCGTCAACACTACTATCCACACGCGCCCGTTCTCGCTTATAACTCCATCGCTCTGTGGTCATCAACAGATCCTCTGACGCTAGTATCGCTTGATGGATATAGGTAGCAAAATCATCCAGGGCGGCGTAGCCAACGGGTCGGGTCGGAGACTCGCCGCGAGAGCGAGCAAGTGCCTGCTGAATGAGCGGATGGTACTGCTCAGGAAGATAACCAAGTCCCCAGACACCTCCTGCATCTTTAGAAAGGATCGTACTATGGCGCAGGTAGGCCGAGACACGGCAGGCGTTCAATACAAACGAAACAAGGTCTTGCAGCGGATGCTCCCATGCCACCTGAAAGTTCTTGACGATCGCCTCGCGAAAATCGTGTTCCGGCACGGATGGGAAGGCCTCCATAAGAGGTTTCCCATAGAGACAAATGCCATGGTGGCGAAGAACCGTGAGAAAGATGGTGAGATCAGGATCATGCTGAATGACAGCATTCCAATGTTTCCAGTTGCCACTGCGCAGATCCTGTTGATACTGTTCGCGCCGCATTTCGCTAAAGGATAGATCACAGGGCAAGGGATGATGGAACGGGAATAGATCGTGCTCAACCAGAAAACGGATATCGAGCGGACATGGCATCTTTGAGACGCGCAAGAGCCAAGCCATAATCGCATGCTTGATCTCCAGTTCCATGTTCTGTCCAGTCAGCACAACCACATCGATATCACTGCGGGTGGGATGAAAGCCACCCAGAGCTAGTGAGCCGTGGAGGTAGATGCCAAGGAGATCGTGGCTCAGCAGGCGTTGCAGTTCCGTGCACAGTGTATAGACCTCGGATTGTATTACCTTTGAACAGGTTGCCCAGGTGTATTGCTTCATGCTGTCAGGTTCCTTCCTATTCTCCATGAAGGCGTCCTTTCTCTCAAGGAGAGGTGCGGGTGAAGGAGAGGTCAGGAGCGTTGTGGGCGCGTTCATGCGTGTCCCACGTCTCTAAAAGGATCAAGCTGAGCAGCCCGCTTCGTGAGCCCTCTGCTTTCCGGTGCCGTCTGTTTTGATATCATCGGTACTGGCAGGCTGACGCCTGGCCTGCCCCGTTCTTGGTCATAGGTCCCCTCATACATCATCTGATCGGTGCGTGTTGGATACAGCTTCAGTCCTGACGGGGGCAAGGTTGCTTGAGGTCCAGGTGTGGAAGTTGGCCATGCTGGGTAGATCAACTGACGATGATCACGACTAGGCTTTGTTATCGTCTCTGCGGTGCCGCCTTGGAATCCATCACGAACTGTGGCATCCTCAATAGGGAAGGAGTCTGCAACATCCTGAACGGTCATCACTGCTTCCACGTGCTCGTTGAGTTCTGCCTCTTTCGTGTCATCCAACAGAACTATCGTATTTTGATATGCTGACATAGGTATAGCCTTTCTTGGTGAAACAGGAGACTCTTTCAGAGCTTCTCCTTGTCTCAGTAGTACGCAAACTCCGACTCTAGCAAGATACGCAACTGCTTTTTCGCCCGGTAAAAGTACGTTTTGGCTGTTGTTTCTGGGATGCTGAGTACCTGCCCAATCTCGTGGAAGCTCATTGAGGTGTCATAGCGGAGCTGCACGATCGGTCGGTAGCGCAAAGGCAATTTCTTAATCGCATCAAGGATACGCTGTCGTAGCTCGTGCAGTTCGACCTGCTCCTCTGGCTGCCGATCAGGGTCGAGGAGCTTGGTCAGAAATGAGTATTCACCCCCATTGGGGAACGGCTCGATCTCAGAAAAGAGGGGGTACCGCCTGCGGCGCAGTTCATCGATAGAGCGGTGGCGTGCTACCTTGATTAACCAGGCCTTGAGCGTTCCCCCCGGTACTAGTATGGGTAACGAGCGATACAATTGGAGGAAGACGTGTTGCAAGACGTCGTGAGCGATGTGTTCGTCACGCACCATGCGAGAGACCAGCGGAAAGAGCAAGGTGCTATACCGCTCGAACAGGGTTTCGAACGCACCTGGATCACCGATTTTGGCTTGTTGGACCAGGTCGTCATCTGCCAGGTCTGACGACTGATTGGTTGATGCGAAATTCGTTTGCATACACAATTCCTGTTCCTCTCCGAGCCATTCTCTGCTTGTAAGTGTACCTATGGAACGTTATAATAAGCGTTAAATGAGGTGAGCTGCTCAACTGCCGGATTGCTGGCTCGTCTCGACGAACCAGAGCCATTTGTCGATGCCTCGGGCGATCTCGGTGAAGATGTCAGCAGTATCGATATCCTTCAGTTCGGTCGCCTGTGCACTGGCGTAGCGGGCATGTTTGCCAAAGGCGGCGAGTGTAGCCGTAAGTGCATCGATATGGCCGTTCCCACCTGCCGTTGCCAGCAGATACCCATCGAGCGAAGAACGCCCGACGACCGCGTGCACCGTTCCCTCCGCCATGCCGCCAAGCTGCACAATGTGCTCTGCAATCAGGTCCGCATACTCCTCCACTCCCTGGGCAATCATATCGAACAGCTCGCGCAGGGCCATGAAATGAGGCCCTTTGACATTCCAGTATGCCTGCCTGCTTTGCAACTGGAGATCAATGGCGTCGGCTAAGCGGCGGTTCAACAGCTCGATGAGTTTGGCCTGCTGCTCTTGGGGCAGGGTATTTTTTCCCTTGGACATGGGAGCGCTCCTTTCAATCAAGTAGTGTTTTGTGCGATAATGTTCAGGTGAGATATCGTGGTGAACTTGAAACTCTCTGACATATTTCTGTTCCTTTGTGTGAAGTCAGTTCTCATATCTCTATCTTCTCTTTTTACATGATAGCAGCGGAGCGTTATGAGGAACGTTAAATGGGCGACTTATACTTGACATTACTAGGTCCGCCAGAAGTGCGCCATGGCGATCAGGTGCTGCTGTTCTCCACGCGCAAGGAACTCGCGCTCCTCATCTATCTGGCGGTGGAAGGTGGCGTCCATTCGCGCAAGAAACTCTCCGAACAGTTCTGGCCAGAAGGGGACGCGAGACATGGCCGAGCAGCCCTGCGCATTACCTTGCTCCATCTGCGTCACATGCTGGGTGAAGGTATCGATGTTCCTCCTGTCCCTCACCTCCTCATCAAACGAGACACCCTCGGCCTTGACCCGACCTCCGATATCGAACTCGACCTCCATATCCTCCTCGAAGCTTGTACGTCTGCGCGTGCGTCGACTGCCACAACGCTGACCATGCCGGAGATCGAGCGCCGTAGACTGCTCGCCCAACTCCAACGTGCGACTGGCCTCCCTCGTGGCGAGTTTCTGGAGGGCTTCTCGCTGCGTGATGCCCCGGCCTTCGACGACTGGGTCCGGTTTCAACGCGAGTACTGGCACCTGCGTATAAGTGAGGTCTTCGACCGGCTCTCCCAGATGCAATTCGAAGCAGGCGAGCTTGAGGTCGCCATTGAAACGGTCAGCCGCTGGCTTGTCCTCTCTCCATTCTATGAGGATGCCTACCGACGCCTGATGCGCCTGCACTTCGCGGCCGGTGACCGGGCCACTGCGTTGCACGTCTATGACACTTGCCGGGCTATGCTAGCAACGGGCATGCAGACCGAGCCAACCTCAGAAACCGCGGCGCTGGCCAACCGTATGCGCACCGTTGCTCCTCCTCGACGCAAGGAGGCTCCGGTGTCTCCGGTAGCGTTCCTCGATGGTCCGCTTCTAGGGCGAACGACGGAGTTGAGCACCTTGATCAAGGTCTACCATACTGCGCAACATGGTCAGACGCAGGTCGTGTTTCTGGAGGGGGAGATCGGCATTGGCAAGACGCGGCTGGCGACCGAGTTTCTTGCATGGGCAGAGATAGAAGGAGCAGATGTGCTGCAAGGACAAGCCTTTGAAACCGGTAGTCACCTGCCCTACAGGCCCATTATCGAGGCATTGCGCCCACGCATCGAGCGCGAGAATGCCCCGGACGACTTGCTTTCAGACACGTGGCTGGCGGAACTCTCACGCCTGCTCCCTGAATTATGCGACCGCTATCCCGACCTGCCCGCTCCGGTAGAGGATAAGTCTGTAGCACGCAATCGGTTGTTCGAAGCGGTGGCACGTCTGGGACAAGCCCTGGCGGCACGGACGCCGCTGGTCTTGTTCATCGATGATGTGCAGTGGGCCGATGCCGCCTCACTTGACGTGTTGCATTACCTCGCGCGACGCTTCGCGGAGAGCCAGACTCCTGCGCTCCTGCTCCTGACGCTGCGAGCGGGGGAAAGAGAGATGCCGTCAGAGCTTGCCGAGTGGCGAACTGATATAGAACGTGCCTTACCGCTGACCCGCTTGCAAATCAGTCCCCTCGGCATTGAAGATATCGTACGCCTGCTCCAGACACTCGGGGGTGCAACAGGCAAAGACGGGAGGCGAGCGGCGGACCTGGAACGCTTTGGACAGTGGCTGTTTGCTGAAACAGAGGGGCAACCTTTCTATTTAATGGAAACGCTCAAAATCTTGCTCGAGCGTGGCGCGCTCGTCGTTCATCCGAATGAAGATGGAGGATGGACCTTTGATTTTTCGGCGGCCATGGAGAATGAGGCAGTGGCCAGAGGGTTCTTCCCGCCCAGTGTGCGCGAAGTAATCGTGGCCCGGTTATATCGGCTTCCTCCGAATGCCTTTGCATTGCTGGTAGCAGGAGCCGTCCTCGGCCAGAGGATCAACTTTGATCTGCTGTGCCAGGTGGCCGATCTCGCAGAACGCGACGGACTCCCGGCCCTGGACGAAGTGCTGCACAGCGGTCTGTTGCTTGAGTCGGAGCGGCAGGGAGGATCAATAACTGATGGGCGCTACATGTTCGCACATGCGAAGATACGTGCGGTGGTCTATGCTGAGGCGGGTGAGGCGCGGCGGTCCATCTTTCATCGCCGTGCGTTGGAAGCCTTGCAAGCGGCGGCTGCACCTGCGGCGGAACTGGCATACCATGCTCTGGCTGCGGGGCTTGCGGAACCGGCCTTCCACTGGAGTCTCGCGGCAGGCGATGAGGCGATGCGGATGCTAGCCGTGAGCGGTGCCATCTCCTTCTATGAGCAGGCACGGCATCTGATGGCCGAGCGCTTGCATGGACTTGACCTGGGAGCCATGCTCCCTGCGCCGGAGATCGAACATCTCTACACCCACCTGGGCTGGGCATATGAACTTAACGCTGAGTGGGAGAAGGCTCGGGTGGTTTATACCTCGCTGCTCACATACGCACAAGATGCACGCCAGCAGGTCATGGAGAGCGATGCCCTCAACCACCTGGCGGCCCTGGCCGCGCGGTAGTCCTCCGATCTGGCGATAGCATAGGCGCTGCTCAAGGCGGCGTAACGGGTTACCGAAGCGAGCGGTGACCTACTACTTCTGATATAGATTTGCGGCATGCACGATTACCATTCCTCCAACTCTGCATCAATGACCATTCTCTGTGCCTTATAAACATTTTTTAACGCTTTATTTAACGCCCCCAGGTTACTATTACATTGGTTTGGACAACGTATTTCATTGATTACACAGAAGAAGGTGTCAGGAGAGCAATCGTTCCACGTTCGCCATTTCTTTCGTCATCAATCCGTGTCCCACTGCCCAGCTCTCCCATCGCACAGGTGATGACAGGGGCAGGCAGAACGTTGATCAAGGCAAGGAGCTTCAATCATGACTCAACACTCAGTACGATCAGATGATTCCATCCAGGCGGACGATTTGAGAACGCCTCCGTCTGTCATGCGCATTCCGTGGTGGATCTCCACAGTTGTCATCCTGGGCGCTATCTTGACGGCAACTGGTGCTGTGATCAGTAAGGTGGCACCCACGATACTGACAAACGGCGGTCCCATAACGGATGCGGCGCGGGTCTATGCGGACTATCTGTTTGCGCGGAACCTGCCGTTGGCCGTAGTGCTGCTGCTGCTCCTAGCAACGGGGGCTCGGCGGATGCTGGCCGGGTTCCTGGTGCTGACTGCCTTCATTCAGATGTTTGACGTGATGAACGACCTGATTCGCGGAGATGTTCTGCTCGTTCCTGGCTTACTCGTGTTCGCCATCGTATTCCTGGTTGCAGCGTGGCGGCTGTTCGGACGAGCCATATGGCATGTTGATGCTTGGCGTGATCTCTGAAATCATTCACCCGGCATCCATCACGGGAAGCTACTCATCAAAAATTTTGTTTGGAAACCGAATGGGGAACTCGTTCGACAAAACATCCTGAATCGGCTTATACACAATTAGGAACGAAGTTCTCATGCAATTATCACGCAACCTAGAGATATCCCTCCCACACGTTGCCTCTTCACAAGCCGAGCAGGATGAGGCGCAACTCGTGAAGGCCGCCCAACAAGAGGATCAGGATGCCTTTGCCTTACTCGTGCAAAGGCACCAACGCCGCGTCTTCAACATGGTTTTACGTATGCTGCAAGACTACGATGATGCCAGTGAGATTACCCAGGAGGCTTTTTTAGCTGCATGGCAGGGGCTGCCATCATTCCGTAGTGAGGCGCGCTTTGCTACCTGGCTCTACCGCATCGCCTACAATTGTGCCTTGAAACAGCTTGAACGGTGTAAGCGGGAGAGGTCACTGCAAACGGCCATGGCAGCGGAACAGATGCTAGAGGAGGTGAACAAGCAGAAGCAGGCGGAAGATATTCTAGAGTTACGTGCCCGGCAGGTCATAGTACGCGAGCAGATTGAGAAGCTGCCGGTCAAGTATCGCAGTGTGTTAATTCTGCGCCACCTTCAGGAGAGGACCTATGAAGAGATGGCTGACATCCTCGCGATGCCCATTGGCACGATCAAAACCCACCTCTTTCGAGCCAGGAATCTCCTGAAGGAACGCCTGTATAACGCTTTTTCTAACGCTCCCTAAACGGCGTCACGCATTCCTTCTTCCCCTCCCCAACACGCGCCCCAGCAAGAGGGGCTTGCCGAGATGAACGAGCAGATTATAACCGCTGCTACGAATGCAAAGGAGCAGCTTACGTGTGCGTCGTGTTGCGCTTGATGATATCCCCGGTGCAATAGGGAAGAACTTCGAGGGAGGTTCTTGGAGCACCTAACCAACCTGAAATCGAAAGATGGAGAGGAATGAGCACGAGATGCGTACACTCCTGCTCGGCAGAAGCGGAAAGGTCCGACACAGATGGTTCATGTAACGCTTTTTATAACGCTCTGTCGATACCATATAAGAACAGAAGGCATGACGTGGAGAGAAGTTACCAGGAAAGAAGGAGTACGATGGACGGTAGCCGGAAGCTAGAGAAGGCCTGCCGGGTAATACATCGGGTTAGTTACATGAAAGGACTTGGAGACTTATGGATACAACTAGAACTAGAGGATCATTCGCCGCTCCTACCCCCGGCAGAGTACCCCCCACCACCGTTTTTCGCTACAAGCAGCATCATCCCCTCAATGCCATCTTCGAGCCGAAGAACGTCGCGGTAGTCGGGGCGACGGAAAAAGCAGGCAGCGTCGGGCGTACTCTTCTCTGGAACCTGCTTAGCAATCCATTCGGGGGAACGGTTTTTCCCGTCAATGCCAAGCGCGCCAGCGTTCTGGGTATCAAAGCTTATCCAAGCCTGGCCGCCCTGCCCGAGCAGGTCGATCTCGCTGTCATTGTCACACCAGCCCCAACCGTGCCAGGTATTATTGCCGAGTGTGTTGAGGCTGGCGTAAAAGGGGCGATTATCATTTCAGCCGGTTTCAAAGAAAGCGGCGCAGCAGGTGCAGAGATGGAGCAGCAAATCCTGGAGCAGATGCGCCGGGGGAAGATGCGCATCATCGGACCCAACTGCCTTGGCGTGATGTGCCCGCTGACCGGCCTCAACGCCACCTTTGCCCGCACCATGGCTCGGCCGGGCAATGTGGGCTTCATCAGTCAGAGCGGCGCCCTTTGCAGCGCAGTGCTGGATTGGAGCTTGGGTGCAAACGTTGGTTTCAGCGCCTTCATCTCCATTGGCTCGATGGTGGACGTGGGCTGGGGCGACCTCATTGATTACCTGGGGAACGACCCGCAGACTACAAGCATCGTTATCTATATGGAGACCATCGGAGATGCCCGCTCGTTCCTCTCCGCCGCCCGTGAAGTCGCCTTTACCAAGCCGATCATCATTCTGAAAGCCGGTCGCACTGAGACGGCGGCCCAGGCGGCAGCCTCGCACACCGGCGCGTTAACCGGCAGCCACGAAGTCTTCGACGCGGCCTGCCGCCGCAGCGGCGTGCTGACCGTCAACCGCATCGACGAGCTGTTCTCTATGGCTGACGTGCTTGCCAAGCAGCCGCGCCCCCTGGGGCCGCGCCTCACTATCTTGACCAATGCAGGTGGCCCAGGGGTACTCGCCACCGATGCCTTGATCAGTGCCGGGGGCCGACTTTCTGAATTGTCACCCCAAACCCTCGTCGCGCTCGACCAGATGCTCCCCGCGCATTGGAGCCACAGCAACCCGGTGGACATTCTGGGCGATGCCGACCCTCAACGCTACGCCAAAGCACTTGAGATTGCGGCGCAAGACCCGGACAGCGACGGCTTGCTGGTCATCCTAACCCCCCAGGCGATGACCGACCCGACCCTGACCGCCGAGCAGTTGAAGCCCTACGCCACGATTACCGGCAAACCGATCCTCGCCAGTTGGATGGGCGGGGCGGAAGTGGCCGGCGGCACTATGATTTTGAACCGGGCCAGTATCCCCACGTTCCCCTATCCAGACTCCGCTGCCCAGGTATTTGATTACATGTGGCGCTACAGCTCTAACCTGCGCAGCTTATACGAAACTCCGCTCCCTTCCCTGGAACTCGACAAAGACCGGCCTGACCATGCCCTGGCGGAGAAGCTGATTGAAACCGCCCGCCGGTCGGGTCGGACTATTCTCACCGAGGTTGAATCCAAGCAGCTTCTGGCCGCCTATGGCATCCCGACGGTCGAGACGCGGGTCGCCACCAGCGAAACCGAGGCTGTCAAGTGTGCGGAGGAAATCGGCTACCCGGTCGTGCTCAAACTCTTTTCAGAAACGATTACCCATAAGACCGATGTGGGCGGCGTGCAGTTACATCTGTCCGGGGTGGACGCCGTGCGCAGCGCCTACCGCGCTATTGAAGCAGCGGTTCGCGAGAAAGTCGGGGCCGAGCATTTCCTGGGGGTGACCGTCCAGCCTATGATCCCGCTTGAGGGCTACGAACTCATCCTGGGCAGCAGCCTCGACCCGCAATTCGGCCCGGTGCTGCTCTTCGGTTCGGGCGGGCAACTCGTGGAAGTCTACCGAGATCGCGCCTTAGCACTCCCACCGCTCAACACTACCCTGGCACGGCGAATGATGGAACAGACCCGCGTCTTTACCGCCCTGGCAGGGGTGCGTGGACGACCGCCTGTTGATCTCGCCGCACTTGAGCAACTCCTGGTTCGCTTCAGTTACCTTGTCGTAGAGCAGCGCCAGATTAAGGAGATCGACATAAACCCACTGCTCGCTTCTCCGGAACGCCTGCTCGCCCTCGATGCGCGGGTGGTACTACACAGGCTGGATATCAGCGAGGATGAGTTGCCCAAACTCGCCATTCGCCCCTATCCGCTGCAGTATGCACAACCCTGGACGCTGCTTGACGGCACCCCGGTCACGCTTCGCCCCATCCGTCCGGAGGACGAGCCGCTCATGGTCAAGTTTCACAAAACGCTTTCGGACGAGAGCGTCTATTTCCGCTGGCTGCACATGCTCGGGCTTAGCCAGCGGATCGCTCACGAGCGGTTGATCGGCATATGCTTTATTGACTACGACCGGGAGATGGCGCTCGTTGCTACCTACCACAACCCGCAGACCGAGCAGGATGAGATTATTGGCGTGGGCCGCGTAATCAAAGCCCATGGCGAAAATGAGGCTGAGTTTGCCATGCTCGTCACCGACCAGTTCCAGCGACAGGGGTTGGGAGCCGAATTGCTACGTCGGCTGATCCAGTTCGGCCACGACGAAAAACTCCAGCGCCTCACTGGTGACATTGATCCCGAAAACCAGGGCATGCAAGCGGTGTGTAGAAAGCTTGGTTTCCGCCTCCAGTATTCGCCAGAAGAGCAATTGATGAAGGCCGAACTTGAACTGTGACGCTCATGTAGCAGAAGTGCGCGAGCAGAACCTGGATGCGGGGGTGAACCTCTTACTCGCATCTACAACGACGTTGATGCGTCTACTTTCAGTCAGCAGATGTGAAAGAAGTGAAGTTTGAGGTGAGGATGGAGTAGCGCGTTTGCACAGGAAAGAAAGGAAAGAAAATGAAAGCATTTGTGATGAAAGCTATAGGGCAAGTGGGGTTCATGGAGAAACCTATCCCCCATGCCGGTCCAGATGATGCCATTGTCAAAACGACCAGGGCTCTCATTTGTACCTCGGACTCTCATACGGTAGGTGGCGCTATTGGCCCGCGAGAGAACCTCACGCTTGGACATGAAGCTGTTGGCATCGTGCACGAAGTAGGCAGCAATGTCAAGCTTTTCAAACCAGGTGATCGGGTGCTGGTTGGCGCGATCACACCAGATTGGGGTGATCCCGCCTCGCAAGCAGGTCATTCTTCTCAATCCGGTGCGCCTCTGGGAGGATGGAAATTCTCCAACTCGAAAGATGGGGTATTTGCCGAGTACTTCCATGTGAACGAAGCCGATGCGAATATGGCTCTTATTCCCGCCAGCGTACCTGATGAGATGGCTGTCTACTGCGCGGATATGCTCTCAACGGGGTTCATGGGTGCGGAGTATGGAGACATCCCTATTGGTGGGACTGTGGCAGTTTTTGCACAGGGTCCGCTGGGACTCATGGTAACGGTTGGGGCGAAGTTGCGCGGTGCAGGGCTCATCATCGGTGTAGAATTGGTCCCGCGCAGGCAAGACCTCGCTCGCACATACGGGGCAGATGTAATCGTTGATTTCAGCAAAGAGGACGTTGTCCAACGCATCCTTGAGCTTACAGGTGGAGAGGGCGTGGATACAGCCGTCGAGGCTCTAGGTGCAGATATCACCTTCCAGCAAGCCATCAAAGTCACGAAAGCCGGTGGCACCATCTCAAATATTGGCTACCATGGTCACGGTGATTTTGTCCACATTCCTCGCATCGAGTGGGGTGTTGGTATGGCTGAAAAGACCATTAAGACTGGTCTCTGCCCCGGTGGCCGTTTACGCATGTCGCGTCTCCTACGCCTGCTAGAGATGAAGCGCGTCGATCCAACACTCATGACGACCCATACCTTTCCCTTTGAGGAGACAGATAGAGCATTTGAGATCATGGATAAGAAACTGGATGATGTCCTGAAGCCGCTCATTGTTTTCTAAATGGGACTCTCTAGTGGCATAGCATCGACTCTCTCTGCACCAGGTTAGCCAGAACCGTCCTCTCCTTGCTGATCTCCTGCTCGGCAGAAGCGGAAAGGTCAGACACCGATGGTTCATGTAACGTCTGTGTAACGCTTTGTTTAACGCTGCGAAAGTATCCTTAAGAATAGAAGGCATGGTGTGGAATGGAGTGGGTAGAAATTGTCACCGATAGTATGAAAAGTAAAAAAACCACCGGTGCATTCCGATCCACAGTCTCAAACAGATTTCAGAAAGGAGACCATACAATGAATGATCCTGCACAATATCTGCATATCGGGTTCATCCTGATTTCAGTGGCCAACTTGATAGTGATCGCTCTCCTGATCGTTGTCTTCGTGCTGGCCGTCGCGCTCCGGCGACCAGAAAAGCAGCGCCTCTCTACCCTCGAAGCTCGACCGGAACTTGAGGAATCAGGTGAGAGGGATCTGGTCGAGGCGGAGGTGGGCTCATGAACATAACCACCGGGATACGTGAACGGGTGCGCACCTGGATGCCCCTGGAAGATTTGCTTCCCGATCACCTGCCAGCATTCGTGCGTTCACCTGCCTACTTCTTCGGCGTTGTCTCCCTTTCCAGCCTCGTCCTCTTGATTCTCACCGGGATAGTGCTCGCCGCCTTTGGGCCGCAGTGGTGGCATGACAATGCCGTCGGCCATTTTGTGAACAGTCTCCATTTCTGGTGCGCTGAGTTGTTCTTCTTCTCGATGACACTGCACCTGTGGGTCGCATTTTTCAAGGGGGCCTGGCGCCATGGCCGAGGGTTGACCTGGGTATCCGGAGCGATTATCTTTCTGGCAGCAATCGGCACCGCCTTTACCGGCTACCTGTCTATGACGAACTTTAGTGCGCAATGGATCGCCGTCCAGGGCAAAGATGCGCTCAATTCCATTGGGATCGGTGCCTTCTTCAACCTGCTGAACTTTGGGCAGATGTATGGCTTTCATATCGTGATCCTGCCGCTCTTGCTCGTCCTGCTGGTCGGTATGCATCTGCTGCTGGTTCGCATCCGTGGCATTGTGCGTCCCTATGCCCCAACACTTGATGAGGAACGTGCTCGAGAAGCACTCTGGGGAGGCGGAAGGCGCAAGAAGACCCAGATCACACCTCTGTCCACGCCGCGCCCGCGACCCTCCGACCAGGCCAGCTACTATCGCGGGCTCCGCATGATGCCCTATGACCTCATTCGTGAAGGTTTGATCGCACTGGTCGCGGTCTTCGTTCTGGTGGTCGCCTTTGCCGGCTTCTTGTCATCGCCGGATGTGCCGCCTTTGACGCTTCAGCAGTACGCCCAGCAGAATTCGGTCGGCTTCGTTACCACCGCCATGCAGGAACTCAGCGGCACGAGCGTCATTGCCCAATATGGGCCACCCTACAACTCGGGGACTGGCTCCGTGCAGTCTCTCGGGCCAATTTCACTCCAGCAAGCAGCAGGTGTGACCATTCCCATCGATGTTGCTCACGTCTATGTCCTTGATCCCTTAACCATCGCTGCACAGACTGACCCGCAGGTAGCGACGGCGCTCCAGACGTTTACGCACGCAGGGGCGAAGCAGCAGTCAGCCTGGGAAAATGCCTATACCACGGCGCTCAGTAAAGCGACGGGAAACAACGGTCATATGGTCGTTCCGCAGGGCAACTACGGCCCGCTTCCTACCATGATGGACCACTTGCTCGCATTAGGCACCAGCGGTGCGTTAGACGGCTTGCTCCTGCGCAGTGGAGGCTTCTATCAGAATGACTTTACCAAACCGCTGCTCTTTTTGTCGGAGGATGCGCTGCCAACGAAAGCGGCACAATTCAACCTGCTGGGCTCGCAATGGGGAGTGATGAACGAGACCGGCAACTACCCGGGGCAGGCGTGGCTCTGGCTCTACACCTTCTGGTACCAGATACCGCCGTACAACACCTCGTCGAACGCTGATGCCCTGGTCGTGCTCACCATGGGAATCCTCACTGCCATACTCGTGGTGTTTCCTTTCCTGCCCTATCTCAATCGTCTGCCATATTACCTCGGCGTTCACCGCCTGATCTGGCGCGAGTACTATCGTGATGTAAGTAATGTGCATGATGCGCGCACGGTCGAAGGCGTGAGTCCGGGTCCCGCACCGTAGACAAAAGTGCTTGAGTGAGCCGCACGGGGAGGCTCACTCAGCAGGTAGTATGTCTCAATATTCAAATATAGAGGGAAAACAGAGTGCAAGAACAAGTGAAACAGCAGCATATTCCGGTCAAGGTCTACCGGACGGAAGAGCGCCTCATGATCGCGGCTCCGATGGCTGGACTGGAACCAGAGAACATTCTGGTCGAAGTCACCAACGATGGTCGCCTCATTCTTCATGGAGACCAGCGTGCCATGCTGAAAGAGGTCAAGGAATTGCTGATCGATGAATGGAGCGTGGGCGTCTATTACCGTGAACTCGCACTCCCAGTCCATGTCAATGCAAGGTGTGCCAATGTCACCTATGGCAATGGCGTGCTGATGGTGGTCTTGCCCATCAGCGATCATACATCTCCCGCACGACTGACACTCGAACGGGTCACTCCTACGCATGGCGAACATAAAGGCAACGCAGGTCATCTTGCGACCTGCATTCAAATATGATTGCACGAACTACTCTTCTGGCCCAAGCGACGAACGGTCCTGCTCACGCATGTTCTCACGCTCTGCCAATACGATGAACAGAAGAATATGACAACTACTAGTAACTCCCAGGAGGTGTATGATGGTCACGGTAAGCGTTTCAGCCCCAAGAGAAGAAGGCTTTCTCACAATTGCTTCCCTCGTCAGGTCTATCCTGATCGTAGAGCATGACCCCATCCAGGGCGAGTCGGTCACCCAGCACTTTGCATGCAAGCCTCATTATTATGCGAAACTGGTGACCAGTGCTGCGGCAGCGTTGGACTTCGTCAAACACATCAAGCCCAACCTGTTTCTCCTGGAGTATCATCTCCCCGACATAGATGGCCTGGCACTCTACGATCTGCTGCATGAGGCACACGAACTCGCAAGCATTCCTGCCATCGTCTTCGGTATCCCGTTGCCCACACAGGCTCTTGCTGTCGTCAAGACGCAGCGACTCGTGCTCCTGAGCACCACCATTGATCCGGATGGACTCGAACGCGCTATAGTGCAACTTGGCATAGGCAGTGAGACAAGTAGACCACTCTTGGGCAGCATGTAGAGCGTTGATGATAGCATAAGCATGTTCCTCCAGGAGGTTAAACGCATGAACGCTCCAGGCCCAGCCCAGTGCCAAACGGCAAACGATGAAGTGAAGACGACACAATCTGAGTTTCAGGACTCACAGGATGCACCGCATCCCTACCGCTAGTTTTTGACGCGAGAAATAACGCCTCTTTGCTAATGCGCCGAAGGTTCATTCTACCTGGATTCTTCATGCCTGGATCACCCGAGGTTGGTTGCTCTAGCTTGAGGATAAATCCGAAGTCAACACACTAGCGATACAAAAAGCGAACCTCCCCTCATACTGCACCAACCCAAAGTGGAGCAGGAGTGAGAGCAGAAAAGAGGAGAGGTGTTTCATCCACTTCCACTTCCACGAAGGCTTTCCCAGGGGAAGATCAGCCGCAGAGGCTTCATTTAACGCTTGTTATAACGCTTCCTGGTTATTCTTAATAGAGAGAGTACAGCTTTCCTCCCCAGACCCAAATGACCTAAAGGAGACTGCTGGTCTTCATCTGTGATGGTCAGTAATGGAAGGAGGCAAAGAACAATGAAAATACTCGTCTATGGAGCAGGAGTCATTGGCAGTGTCTATGCCGCGCTACTGCAAGAGGCAGGTAACGACGTAACGCTCGTCGCGCGAGGCGCACGCGCGGTTTCGCTTCGCACGCATGGTCTTCTACTTGAAGATGCAGCTACCGGGAAATGCACGACAACGCCTATCGCCATCGTTGATCACCTGACTCCGGCAGAGAGCTATGACCTGGTGATGGTCACCGTACGAATGGATCAGCTTGCCTCTGTCTTACCCTCTCTTGCCGCCAATCAACAAACTCCTACCGTGTTGTTTCTGCTCAATAACCCTGCTGACATGCAACGACTCGAACTTATCGAACCGCAACGCATCGTACTCGGCTTTCCGGGAGTGGGAGGGACGCGACAGGCAGAAGTGGTACGGTATGTGCTCATTCGCCAACAGCAGACGACCATCGGGGAAGTGGATGGTCAGCTGACACCACGCATTCAGGAAATCGCTACTCTCTTCAGACAGGCAGGTTTCTCTGTTGCGCTTAGTCAAGATATGCAAGCGTGGCTCAAAACGCACGCAATCTTTGTCTCGTGCATCTCGGCGGCGCTTGCCATGGAAGGTGGAGACAGTGTACGGCTTGGACACAACCGCAAGAGCGTCGTGATGCTGGTTCAAGCCATCCATGAAGGATTTACAGCCTTACAAGCACTCGGCGTTCCCATCTTCCCAGCCAATCTGAAGGTCATTTTTACCTGGATGCCTACTTGGTTTGCAGTGCTGTACTGGCAATATGCTCTTCGAACGACGATAGGGACGCTTGCCATGGCTCCCCACGCAAACGCAGCCCGAGATGAGATGCGTCAGGTAGCAATGGAAATCATGGCGCAGCTTCAGACTTCCTCGGTTCCAACACCCATCTTGAGCCACCTGCTGACGTTCCTAGAAGCTCCTGTCTCGCAAATGATCATCTCTTAGTAGCAGATCCTGGAGTATGAAAACATACAAATTTCTGTCTGCAAAAAACAAGTACCCTCAAGAAAGGACCATCTTCCATGTCAACCGAGCAGAACAAGACCCTCGTCCGGCGTTGGTGGGATGATTTCAATGCCCACCACCTGGACTTCGAGACGTTTATCCATCCAGAAATGTTGAACCACGCCGTTCCTCCAGAGAGACAGCGGGGGTTCGATCACTTTAAAGCGACGATCACCGACGGACTTACTTCCGTTCCTGACCAGCATTGGACTATTGACGATCTGGTTGCTAAAGAGGACAAAGTGGTCTGCTACATGACGTGGAGTGGGACTCTGCAAAGTGGGTATCACGTTGTAGTTCCTACGCAGAGGCACTTCTCAATCCACCATGTGCACACCTTCCGTGTCACTGATGGCAAGTTCTCAGAACACTGGGCCATCAGGGCGGTGCGATCCCTTCCACAGAGGAAATTGAAAGCCATTCACGAACAATGAGACACAACCCGATGGAATCGGGAGTAAGGGACTGAACACATCAGGAGTCCTCTAATGGAGGTGAAACCATGAGCGATACCATCACGCAAACGCGACTTTCAAAACGCTTAGATAACTATCTCAGCGAGTATACGAGCAAGAACGTCAGAAAAGCGTCGCTTTCCAAAAATGTGTGGGAGAAGGTATGGCAATTAGCAGACGTTGCACGGATACATAATATCCTTACTCCCGAACTTGTCGATGATGTTCGGATAGCATTACATAACCTTTAGACATCAGTGGCTTTGCATATAAAATTCGGCTAAACGGGTATTTTGTTTACATAACCTCCTCGCTGCTTAAGATGCGATTGTCATACTGTCACTTTGTTGATAAATGTTACGTATTTGCGAAAAAAATGTATACTTATGATAGTCAAATACATCTTCTTGCGACAAAAAGGAAGAGCAAGTGAAAGGACACGATTGCTATGGCTATGAATTGGAGAGACCCTAAGCACAACCTCCGAGTACAGATAATGGATCAAGAAAGAAAACACGGCGAAGAAAAGGGAAACTACCGAGGCCCTAACCTCACCATACGGGTGGCGATAGGCACCGTGATTATCCTCGCCCTCATGATTGTGATCCTCGTGCTGATGCTACACATTCTTTGACAGAAAAAGCCGTTGAAAGACTGTATTAGAGACTGCCTCAACTGACTGTTTGAGCAACTTCCCCACTTTACTCGTCATTACTCCAATCCTGGCGCGTTTGCTCTTCTGCATCCACTGCGTCAATACCCCTACGTTTGGGGCTTTGAGGCGTGGCACTTGTTCAGATCGTCCCAACTGGGCATAGCGGTTATCCCTCCCCGTACTCGCGCCATTCCCGTTTAATCTGCTCCAGGTCCTTCATATCTTCCGACCAGGCGCGCCTACCTCGCTCTTCATCCTCCTGGGCTTCCTGCTCAAGTTGAGTGCGGTTCTGTTCAACGTAGGCCGCTAGCTCCAACAATTCGCCCGGTATAAACAGATGGGTATCGAGGATGCTGCGCCCACTCTGTCGGTCCTCAGAAGTCAGGACCTGATAGAAGCGGTACCTGCCACGCGCAATGCGGGTAACTTCGATACGTTCTCGCTCTGCCATGTTTCTTACCTCTTGCTTTCCTTTGTCTTTGCCGGCTCCGCTTGTACTATGCGCTCATTCGGTGAGAACAGGACTGCCTTTTCGCGTCCCTCTTTACCTAATCTGATGCAATGCACCACGACATAGCAATTGCTGGCGGCATGGTGGATCGCTGCAACGCCTTTCATGGCGTGATACGCACTATCGTGATTACTACATCGTGCAAGCTCATACCAACCCCCATCGGAAACCAGTGAGCGTACTGAATAGGGATACCAGAGCGCAAACTGAAACCATTCCTCTGTCGTCTTCCTATCGTCAACACGCCAGGGGTTCTCATCGGCTTTGGATGCGTATGTGGGCTGCTGCTTTGGCATCGTAGGCTACTCCTGCTATGCTTGCAGTTCTCTCCCCTCCTGACCAGACGCTTGCAGCAAATCGTGATTCTTCATCAGGAAGGTCAAGAGGTTCGTCGGCGCGTCATCGGTCAGCTTTATTTCCTGATGCTCGCCAGTCGTTTTCGAGATCCACAAGACACCATCCTCATAAATTTCGGCGAGCAGGCCGTCGCCGATCGCAGCACGTGTGAGTAAAGCTGCCATATTCGTTACTCCTCCGCCGGAAATCAGCGGCTTTATAAGCAAACCCCTCGGCGATAGCTTGCTCTATCTGTTCGAGCTCATCTATACTACCTTAGCGTACAGTTTTCAGGTTTGGATGCGCTGACCCCATAATAGGCTTTTTCGGCAGGAAAAACAAGGCAAATTGATCGCTGCCCCCTCGCTATCTGAATGCCAGTCTTCATACTCGTCTTTGTTCGTTTTTTTTGACTAAATTTGCATTTATTTGAAAATACTGTATAATTATATAGTAACATACTATTTTTCTATGTGTCGTCCCTCTCAAACCTGATCCTTTGTATCAACTGGTGCTTCGAGCACCTCTCTATAGCGAGACGGCAACTGACTTAAAGGAGCACAATTATGCTACAACAACTCCCCACCACAAATGTGGCGATGATCCAGCGAGCACTTGACCTGCACCAGCAGGAGAGAGGACCGCATCTCTTAGGAAACTTCCTAGGTACAGGCTATCATGAGCTTATATCTATCCGCAAAGGAAGCGGTAAGTATCTGGAAGGACAAAATGCTCTTTGTCATGAGAACGAATGGTGTGAGGTCGGAGCCATTTTCTACGAAACCTAAGCGACTTCAACGGCGAACACGACTAGAAGAAAGAACCCTCGACGAGGATGGAATGCAAGGCACCTGGAGCCTTTACCAGGGGTGTGTCACTCCAGCCGAATGAGATGACAGAATCCGTAGTGCGGGGATGACCTAATCAGCACACCGCAGCGCGCTAGAGCGGAAACGCCCCGTTGGTCATGCGGGGCAAGACTCCCATACATAGGCCGTAACTGCGCCTAATTGTATAACTTGCAAGGGAGACAGGCATAGTCACTAAGTCCTGGACAGTCGTAAGCAGCGAGAGCCGGTAGGAGCAATCTTAGCGGCTTTTGCTTTGTGCTTGACGCGACCTCAATATTTCAAGCCTTCTAGCAACGAGAAACATCGTCAACGCACCAAGGATTATCATCGGCTTTAGGCGCGTAGGTGGGCTGTTTTTCCATCGTGCTTACTCCTGGCTCCCTAATCGCTGATAGTGCCAGCGCAGATCCGACCCACTCCGATAGGAACAGAGCACATAGGAAGTCAGACCCACTTCCACCGTCCAGATATCTTCAAAATGCTCTGTAATGTTTGATGGAATCTCTGTATACCATTCGCCAGGATGGTGAATCCAGCGCACCTTCGTCTGTTCTTCAGCAGTCAGGCCCTAGATGTCATAGTACAACTGCTGGACTACCGCCGGTGGTAGTTCTGCCCCATCGTCGGTGTAATCATGCGCATCGCTCATAACTATTCACACTTTCAGATATTGCCCTGAACTCGCATTTGGCCGCACATGGGTGTACTTGGCTGTCGTCTCTATTGATGTATGGCCAAGCATTGCACTTACCAGGGTGATTGGAGCGCCATTCTCCAGGCTATGGGTTGCGTGCGCGTGCCTCATCCAGTGCGGCGAGACGTTACCAGCGATACCAGCCCGATGAGCTGCTGCCTGCACAATCCGAAACACCATGCTCTCATCCAGGCGGCGATCCGCTTTCTTGCCCCGGGATCTGGCTTGACGTGATTGGAAGACATACGCCTCTTACCCTTCATCCTTGTGTAAATGCATGACTTCCTGCCAGGTATCATGATCAATCAGCACATGGCGCGTTTTCTTACCTTTGCTAAATACGGTGATTTGCCCTGCATCGTCGCGCTCATGCAGGTTGCGGCAGGTAAGGTTACAGAGTTCAGAACAGCGGAGGCCTGCACGATAGAGCAAGGCAAGCATGGCATGATTGCGCGTATTGGTTTCCATTGCCAGCAGACGCGCTACTGCCTGCTCGCTCATGATACGCTCGGCAGCCTATCTTCAAGCCGTGGTAGTTTCACCACGGTCCCCACATTCACCTGGAGATAGCCAGTCTTCATACCAAAGGATAAGGCCGATTTGACCGCGGCGAGGGCCTGCGCTCTCGTGGTTGGTTTGAGATGCATCAAGCTATTTTCAAACGCCTGCAGATCAGCGAGCGTTACCGACTGCAGCGACGGACGATCCTCGTCAGTGGGCCGTAAATGGCTCCCGCAGCTGCTCCAAAGCCAAGGTGAGAGACGAGGAAGCGAGCAGAAGTTGTGGTTTATCCAGATGTTTCCTCAGCCCGATCCGCTTGGCAAATGTATCGGTCAGTTTTTCGGGTGGTAAGGCGTATTGTTGCCAGTGAGGCAGGAGGCGTTGGGCGGCGAGCATGAAGATGGTCATCGGCACCGTCGCTAGCAATCCAGCACATGCGCCTTCTACTACGGGCAGACCTTGTGTTCTCCATAGATATGGGGAACAGGAGTTTGTGAAGATTGAGTGTTGCCTTCTTTACGTCTCGTTGTGGTTGGTCTTTCATGCGTTTCACTCCTTCATCGCCTATACCAGTCAAAACATCTCTCCTGAAGAATGGGACACAGCAAGTATGATTCACTCCCAAATAGAAGATACTTCTGCCCCAGTCTCCATGAGCAAAACTCACTTTGCCTCACCCCTTGGTAAAAGAGACAACAGACGCAGAAAGCGTAACGTACGTTTCGGGTCCGTTGCTACATTACCCCCTATTACCAGTTTCTCGCGCAATAGCAGCGCCTATTTTTGCACAATTCGTACAAATCGGCAACTGGGGGGAGCGAACGGTTGTTATCATCTAGTAGTAGACAGTGAGACCCAAACGTTCGCTCAATTGGAACACGTTCACTCTCTTTCTGAGGAGTCAAGAGGTAACTTCTATTGTGGAGCAGAAAGAGAGAGCAAGGGTATTACCATTTGTGGGTGTAGTGTTAGAAGAGATGTATCCAGTCACAAGGACCCGCTACCAATTGGTAGCGGGTCCTGTAGGCGACAGCGCTGTCGCTGTGGGAGTGATTCCGGTGAGGTTGCCGAACCTGGTGTTCCTCGCGATGTCCTTGATGAACTATCTCATAGAAGAGCTTGATGGAGCTGCAGAGGCATGAGCAGAGGGAAGACATTTTTCAGTGAGATCATTGTCAGAGGTGGCCTCCATAATGGGTTGGAGGTATTCGAGAGCAAGCAGCAGCAGATTACCGCACCCACTGATGGCAATTAAGGCCATCCATCTAGACAAGTGCTTGATTGGTGGCCTACGACACCGACTCATATGATGGTTTACACATTTTGAAAGTATCCATTGCGATAAAAATGTGGACTTGTTTGGGCAAGAGGAAACGCGGCTCCCTCACGGTAGCGACTGGTCATCAATCCGTGAAGCAGGGAGAAATGCGGAAGAGCCTAGTACAATGAGGCGGAAATAGGTTTGTAGGATACTGGGTGGAGAATCAAGAAAGGCAGGAGACCCAGTCATGCGAGGCCCGAAACCAGACCCTGTGAGCTTAATCGAAGGAGAGCGCAAGGCAGGAGAGCGCCTCTTCGACGCCCTGGTGAAGATCAACACCGGCTTTATCAGCCTGTCCGAACGTGGTCTGGACCTGACGACGCCGTCGGGGCGGCTGGTGCTGTCCGTGCTCGCGATCGTCCCGCAGTTCTTTAGCGATAACCTCGGGACGGAGGTCGCCAAGGGGAAGAGGGAGCGTGCCCTCGGGGGCGGGCTGAGCAACGCCTGCCGGGAGCTGTGGGGATATGAGCGCGTGGACACGAAGGAGCCGTTCGCGCTGGATGAGAAGGATTTGCGGGGGTATGGCCTGGCCCTCTCAATGTGGTTGTCTGGCCATACCGACCCGGAGGTGACCGCGCGTCTGAACGCCGAGGGGTACCGCGTATGGGGGACCTACTAGAAGAGGTTGCGCGGCGACGAGGAGCCAGTCTACACACTGAAGCCCTTTAACACCAGGACGGTCGCTGCCATCCGGACGAACGTCTGGTACCGCCGGTTCGCGCCCGGCAGCCCCTACGGCACCTTGAGGTACAAGGACGAGCTGTGCGAGGGGCGGCATGCGTGGCTGTGGCCCTACGAGGATTGGTTCCGGATCCAGGAGGTCTCTCAGGAGAAGTTCCGCCACTCCAGCAACCGCCGGTCCGAAATCCCGATGGAGTTCAAGAAGCGGCTCGTCTGCACGCACTGCCAGCGCGTGATGGCGGTCTACTACAGCAACCGCTTTCACGACCGCGGAAGCGAAAAGCGCCGTCAGGCCCAGACCGGCTACCGCTGCCGCGAGTTGAACGATGACCTCTGCCCCTGCAATTCCCGCATCCTGTCGTCGAGGAAGGTTATCGCCCAGTTCGGCGATTGGTTGGAGCAACACACCCGCCTGCCGGATGAATGGAAGGAGAAAATTCACTCCAGGCAGCTAGAGCAGGCGGCCTCGACTTTGAGCGGGAGCGAGCGAGCCGACATCCTGGGGGAATACGGCGCAAGGAAGCTAAGTTGGCGCGCATCAAGGACATGTACCAGCTGAGGGACATCGACCGCGCCGAGTACCTGGCGCGCATGCGGGAGGTGCAGGTCGCCCTGAGCGGCCTGCGTCAGCGCATCCAGCTGGAGAGCGTCGATGCGCGGGTGAGTGACCTCTCGAAGGCCGCAGTGGAACTGATCAACCTCCCTCCGACTGGCGGGACGCAAGCGCGCCGGAGCGGGCGGAAGCCACGCAGGCGCTAGCGCATCGTGGGAGTCTCCATTCGTCAGAAGTACCGCGACGTGCTCGTCTTAATCTCCGGCGACCAGACAACTCCGTGAGGGCAAGGGTGCGAGCCGCCGGGGCAAGCCCCCATCCCGCGCCTCGTAAGGGTAAGGTCGCCCCACGACTTCACGCGCGCAGCCGTTTTGAGGTCTCCCGTTGGCATGCGAAGGCGGCGAATGGTCCACTATGGTTCGCTGGAATGTAGCCGCAGAGATGCGTACCTTCTGCCTCGTAGCTCTCGTGCTCGATGGTACCAAATTGGTGGAACTGCGAGACAAGTTCGCCGCGATCGTAGGGAATCAGTACATCGAGGGCAACGAATTGCAAGAGAAGGTTCTCGCTGATGCCGTTGAGCAATTCCTGCAAGCCTGTTCCGCGTAAGGCGGAAATGCGTACCGAAGGAAGCGCTGCTACTGTAGTGGGTAATGGGAGCTGCTCGTCTGGAGGCAACAAATCGGCCTTGTTGAGGGCGAGAATCAGAGGGCGACCGGCGGCACCGATCTCTTCCAGCACCTGTTCGACAGCTTCGATTTGGCGAGACATAGAGGGATGGGAAGCATCGATGACATGCACAAGTAGATCGGCCTCAGCCACTTCTTCCAGTGTGGCACGGAAGGCAGCAACTAACGTCGTGGGTAGATTTTGCACGAAACCGACGGTGTCGGTCAGCAGAATTTCCTGACCCCCTGCCAGATGCACACGCCGGGTCATCGGATCAAGGGTGGCGAAGAGAGTATCTTCGGCAAGGCTGCTGGCATCAGCGAGACGATTGAGCAGGGTAGATTTGCCTGCATTCGTATAACCCACGAGTGCGACGACGGGAGCGCCTGTGTATTTACGCCGTTCACGATAGAGTTGGCGATGAGTGCGCACATGCTCCAGTTCTTCCTTAAGTTGTTCTTTCTGGCGTCGTAGCATGCGGCGGTCGACTTCGATCTGTTTTTCTCCTTCGCCGCGCTGCTGTACACTGCCTTTCTGACGCGATAGGTGGGACCATTGGCGGGCCAGACGTGGCAGGTCGTAGTCAATTTGTGCCAGTTCGACCTGCAGACGGCCCTCTTTGGTGCGAGCACGTTGGCCGAAGATGATGAGGATCAGCGCGGTACGATCAATGACCTGCGTTTCCAACGCTTTTTCAAGGTTGCGATGCTGGCCGGGCGATAATTCGAGATCGAAGATGACGGCATCGCAGTCGTGAAAGTGTACAAGGTCAGCAATCTCCTGGACTTTACCTGAACCTAATAATGTGCCAGGATGCGGTCGATCCAGGCGCTGGGTGACACGATCGACGCATGTAATACCGGCGGTTGAGGCGAGTCGTGCCAGTTCATCTAGTGATTCTGAAACGGGCCAGTTTATGCCCGGCATTTCTACGCCGATCAGGATGGCGCGTTCAGGTGCTTGTGAGAGCAAGCCGCGCATTGGTTTCTCTTCACTTCTATGAGAAATGGACTGTTCTGCCATATGACACTCCTTACTAAATGGGATGGATGTAGTTTTCGTTGCCTATAAATGATGAGTTTATTCGCTTTCCCTGGGAACGCATCGAATGCAGAAACCTGGTAGCGGTGAAGGGAGAAGTGTTAGCAAGGAGTTGGGTTATACCTCTTCTTATAGTCGGACTAATTCAGTGATGCGGTTGTTGCAGATGGAGGTATAGGTGCCTCGAGGTCAACAACAGTGAAAAAGCCTTCTTCACCATTACCATAGCGAAACATAGCCTGCGAGGCGCTTGTATAGCGCTACAGGGCAATTCGATGTGTTCCGCAATTAGGCTAGGATTAGATGAAGGTTATCACTGTTTATTACTCCTCGGTTTTGTTATATACAAGGTACATTAGTGCCACAGAAAAGTCAAGTACTTTTATGGTAGCTCAAGGATGGGTTTGATTGGATTGTGGAACTCTGTGGACAGGCAGTCCATGATAACTTCATCGTAGAGTTTGTTGCCCCAGCGATTTGCTTCGCGCCGGCGACCGATGATGCGGAAGCCTGCATGCAGGTATGCTTTTATGGCTCGTTCGTTGTAGCTATATGTTTCGAGCAGGATATTGTGCAGGCCAAGGATGGTAAATCCGTAGTCGAGCATGAGGATGGTAGCTTCGGTGCCAAAGCCTTTGTCCCAACAATCTTTCTCGCCGATGAGGATACCGAATTCGGCGTTCCTGTCTTTGTAGTTGATGCGGCGCAGATCAGTTACACCGATTGGCCGTAGGGTTGCTTGTTCATAAATGGCAAATTGTACTCTTCTGCGATGATCTTCTTTGGCAAAGCTCTCGTAATACGCCTCTGTTTCTTCCTTCGTTGAAGGGCGTATGGGGTCGCCAGAGAGGAAACAGACATCGAAGTCGTTGTCCCACTTTGTGAAGAGAGGGAGCAGGCCTTTATGGAATGGCCCTAGAGCGATCTTTAGGCCAACGATGTTAATGATCGGTTGTTCCTGTGTTTGTGTTCCCGGTTCTGAGAGTGCCATGATTGACGTCCTTTCTTTGTGTATTGCCCTGGAAATGATCTCTGGATTGTCACAAATTCAATTGTTGACTGCAATGATTAGGCCCGCTCAAGCAGTTCGTCGTGTTCAGTGCTATAGGGTAGGATGCGACCTTCTGGCATCAGCAGCATGGTATCGGGCTGCAGGTAACGCACAAATTCGATGTCGTGCGTTACAGCGATGATGGTACCGGAATAGCTGCCGAGCGCATCACCGATGATGTTTCGTGAGAGCACATCGAGGTGCGTGGTTGGCTCGTCGAGCACGAGGAGATTTGGTCCATCAAGCACCATCTTTGCCAATGCCAGACGCGTCTTTTCGCCGCCGCTGAGTGTACCAACCTGCTGAAACACGCGATCTCCGTTGAACAGGAAGCGTCCAAGAACTCCTCGCACACGCTTTTTGTCTTCTGGTAAGATCGCCGTTGCTTCATTGAGCACGATGTTGTTGTAGTCGAGACCTTCGTTTTCCTGAGCATAGTAGCCGATGCGCACGCGGTCCCCTATCGTTACTGTGCCCGTGTTGAGGATGGTTAGTCCAAGCAGTGTACGTAGGAGGGTTGTCTTGCCAGCACCGTTCAGTCCAACGATCACCAAACGCTGTCCTCGCTCGATTTGAAAACTAATGTTGCGGAAGATTTCCTTCTTGCCATAACTCTTTGTGAGATGATCGGCACGCAGAACTATCTGTCCACTCAACTGGCGTACAGGAAAGTCGATCTTGATGCGGCGGCTGGCTTGGGGAAGACTTGGCATGCTCTTCTCAAGTGTGGCGATACGCTTATCTACTGAGATACGCTGGCTGACACGAGATGCGCCGTACCCTCGCAATTTTTGCGATGTTTTGCGCAGGCGTGCGACTTCACGTTCGTGCTGGGCCTTTGTACGCTCCATCAAGGCCAGTGCGTCACCAGTCATCGTGAGGTAGTTGGAATAGGTGCCGCGATACTCTTCAAGTTTGTGGGTGAACTCGTTGAGACGCAGCACTTTGTTAATGCTGCGGTCGAGCAAATCCAGGTCGTGGGTGATGATTAAGAGCGCTCCCCTGTAACGATCCAGGAAATCCATTAGCCATGCTGTTGCCTCGACGTCAAGAAAGTTGGTTGGTTCATCGAGCAGCAAGAGATCGGGGGACTGGAAGAGTAACCGCGCCAGTGCCAGTTTTGTTTTTTGTCCACCGCTCAAGGTATACACATCTCGATCCAATGTAACACCGCCCAGGTTCAAACCTGCAATGAGCTGTTCGGCTCGCGCATCGGCATCATAATAGCCCAGGCTTTCGAGTGTGTCTTGCGCCTGTTCAAATTGCTTCAATAGCATAGGCAGGTTTCCGTTTTGAGAATCGGCGATTTTTGTTGAAAGCGTCTCATATGCTTCAATTGCTGTATCAAGGCCGGTGCTGCTAAAGATGAAGTTGCGCACGGTGCTGCCTTCGGCAACCGAAGTTTCGTGCGCTACATCTTGAGCCAGGTAGCCATAGGAGCGAGGCAGCATCACAGATCCTCTATCGGGTTCCTGTAGACCTGCAATGATCTTGAGTAGTGAGCTTTTGCCCGCGCCGTTTACGCCGATTAGACCTGCCTTTTCGCCGGGCGCTACGGTAAATGATACGTTATCCAGTACGAGACGTGGTCCATATGAGAGATGAATAGCATTGACTTGTAACATGAGTTCGGTCCTTATCTTTGATTTGGCGTATCTATGTGCTTCCACAGAGTAGGTACGAAATGAATACACTTAATAAAGTTGAGTACGGGCCTCCGATGATGCCAACAAGTGAGTATAAGGCAGGAGGCGCATTGATGGGCACGCTCTCGCGCTTAGATGTGATGGGAAGCACACAGTGCCGCAGGACAGTTCGCAACGAGAACTCGATGCCCGGCGACACACGCCACGAGGAAAGAGGCGAGGATGAAAGCAACTTGAAGATGCTAGAACAAGTAAAAGATACTACTCACTTTGTCAGGGTTGTCTGCAAGTGAGCAGGTGCATCAGGTAGTGCCATTTCCTGCCGCGTAAGCCCGGCGTGTTCGCCTACGCGGCTGGTTCGTTCGTTTGGATTGGTTGTAGTGTTAAGTTACTCATGTGTAGGATACTATCATGTAAGAGTCGTAGTGTCAATGGGGACGTTATGCTTTCGCCTCCTTTTGAAGGATGAGAATATGCTGAACATCCACGAGAATATATGGGACGATGATGACGGTAGGCCTTTCACTGCTACTTATGTAGGATGAAACGCGTGCTAATGAGTAGTACGCTCGGTTTAATAATCAGCAGGACCAGTTAAACCGAATGGAGGAGAAAGATGAATAGTTCAACGGGTCTTCAAGGTAAGCAACCACTGGACGATACTCCTATTGCTACTCATTCAGAGCAATCCGTGAAACATACACGACGAATAGTTGGGTTCACTCTGTGGTTAATAGGCTTTGTGCTGTTGGTAGTATCTTCAGTGATTGTCCATTTTCATCCGGGGCCATGGCCGATTGACGTACAAACCACGATTACATTGCAGCACCTTCACATCTCGGGTACATTGAGCACACTTATTGCTTTTTTTAGTATCGTGGATGATCCGCGTCCTGCGACTGTGATTCCTATCATATGGTTTCTAGCGTTAGTGCTTGTAGGATTGTTTGTCCGGTTTAGGGGTCGGTCGCCAATGCGTTTGTTTGTGACCGCCATCTTTATCTCTGTTGGTGCGGCTCTAGCGGCTGGACTCAATTTGCTCTTCAGCACTTTGGTTCATCGCCCTCGTCCAACTTCAGTGCTCATTCATATCTATAGAACAGCGCCGACTGGAAGCTTTCCCTCGGGCCATGTTGAGAACGACGTGGTTTTCTTGGGTTTTCTGCTCTACCTGAGTTTCTCTCAACCGATAAGCCAATGGCGCTATCGGTGGGTATTGATTCCATTTCAGGTCTACGCTATTGTGAATATCCTCTTGATTGGCTATTCGCGTATATACGAGGGGTCTCATTGGCTCACGGATGTCTCGGGTGGCTACTTCTCCGGCGCGCTCTGGCTTTTTGCCCTCATCTTCCTGTATCGCTGGGTTGTAGACAAGCTAATAGAGCGGCGTGCAAGGAAGATAAAAGAATGAATATCCCCCTTGTTCTTTATCTGTAGCTGAGGTATACTTCTTGAAGAAACTACCCTATATATCTTTCCTTGACCCTGGTTCATCTTAGTTGTTCCAACCTTTTGCGCTATTTTTCCACGAGTGGAGGCACTGTGTTCCGCATTGTGTAATTTGAATGCCTCTAGAAAGGACGGAATGGGAATGGAACCTTCTCGATTTGACGAACTCACGAAAGCCCTTGCTACCTCAACCTCACGCCGCAAGGCCCTCAAAACCATAGCTGCCACGACCTTTGGCAGCATCCTCGGTCTGGGCGGCCTGGGTACGGTCTTTGCCAGACCATGCAAGCCTAATGGCTATGGCTGTAATACGAGTTCCCAGTGTTGTAGTGGCGGCTGCTGTCATGGCACCTGCACTGATCTAAGCAGTAATGTTCACAACTGCGGAAAATGCGGCTACAAATGTGATGCCTGCTCCACCTGTCAAAGTGGCACTTGTGTCTCTAACTGTTCCTCGGGCCAGGTCTGCCTGTGCAATGGGACGTGCGCGACATCCTGCAATTCCAGTCAATGCCCAAACAACCCTTTCGCTTGTTATTTTGACATTGATCAAACAAACTTCTACTGCATAAGTGGTGCCGTTGGACCCTCCTGTACAAGCGACTGCGCTTGTCCTGTCGGGGAATTTTGTGTTGCCACACCGTCCGGAGATGGAGTTTGTTTTGGTGCCTTCTAGGGGAGGTGGCTGTAGGTGCCTTTGACTGACTCTGAGGGGCATGTCGATTGAAGAAAGGGAGGGACGTGTATGGCAAGAGCCTTGATTCTTGCTCTACCAGCCTATGGGCATGTGAACCCTACGCTTCCGCTTGTCCGGGAGTTAGTGGCCCACGGTGAGGAAGTTATCTACTGCCTCCCTGAGCAATATCGGCCAACCATTCAATCGATCGGAGCCGACTTGCTGCCATACAAGATCACCGGCAAGGAATTTCGTTGGTCAGCAGCGCCGTGTGCGGAACTGCTCCTCTGGTTGCCCTTACATACAGCCGTAGCCAGCCTGGAGATTCTTCCACACCTGCTCGAGAGTGTACGCACAGCCCAGCCGGACTATATCATCTATGATGCCTGGTGTCTCTGGGGAAGGCTAGTGGCCCACGTCCTTCATCTGCCTGCGATTCGCTGCCAGCCGACCTTCGTGATAAATGAGCAGCTTGGCCAGCCTTTCTGGACGATGCTTGCACAGGCTGAGCAGCTGACGATGCCTCGTATGTCTGCGTTCGAGCAATCGGTCAACTTTGCTGCCGCCCTTGAGGAATTACGCAGTACCTACAATCTGCCAGTGATCGATTTGAAAAGCTTCTTTGACCATGCCGAAGCGCTCAATATTGTCCCGATCCCGCGTGCATTCCAACCGGGAGGCGAGACCTTTGATGATTGCTTTCAGTTCGTTGGGCCTTCTCTTCGACCACGCGAGGAAGGAACAGATTTTCCCCTGGATCGTCTCAAGCAGCGGCCTACGCTCTATATTTCGTTGGGAACAGTCTGCAGCAACGAAGAGGCTTTCTACAAGATCTGTTTTGCGGCGTTTGGGGAAGGGAGCCGAGCCACCGGTGCTAAACGGTTGTTCTCACGACCTGGCAGGCAAGCCCGTCAGCAGCAGTGGCAGGTGATCCTGGCGACCGGCAAGAGTGATCTTAGAGCCATTAGCACGCCCCCGGAGAATTTCCTGGTACGCCCACGGGTGCCTCAGCTCAACGTACTCCAACATAGCAGCGTGTTTGTGACGCATGGTGGCATGAATAGTGTGATGGAGGGGTTGTATTACGGGGTCCCGCTGGTAGTAATACCCCAAATGCTGGAACAGAGCATCACCGCCAGGCGAGTGGAAGAGCTTGGGCTAGGCATAGCACTGGAGAGTAACGCCATTACTGTTGAACGGCTTCGGGAGGCTGTCATGTATGTGACCAGCAACCGGGCGATCTACACACGAATGCAACAGATGCGGGAGACCATTCGACAGATGGGAGGCGCTCGAAGTGCTGCTGAGGCGATCATCCATTTCAGTCGTACGACCGGGCAAAGGTTGTGGAGTTGGGCTCCACCGAGAGTGGGAGATTAGGAATGAGCGCGGTCCGACTTACCTTTTGCCTATAGATCGAGTATTCTTCTTTTGATACGTGATTTGCTTGACTTTCCTCTTAAACTCAGGTATTCTTCTTGAAGAAACTCATCGGTATGCCTGTCTTTGACTCTCGTTGATCTGCGTCATTGTGGCCTTTGGCGCTATTTGGTCTCATGGATGGAGGCTCTGCGTCCCACCACGCGTGATTGAGGTGCCTCCAGAAAGGACGGAAGAGCGATGGAATCTTTCCGGTTTGACGAACTGACTAAAATCTTAGCGACGGCAGCCTCACGCCGCCAGGCGCTTAAAACCATTGCGGCAACCACTCTTGGCAGCATCCTTGGCCTGGGAGGAATTGGTACCGCCCTTGCCAGTTGTAAACCCAATGGGATCGGCTGTAACACGAACAGCCAGTGCTGTAGTGGAGGCTGCTGTCATGGTACCTGCACTAACCTCAACACGACGAGCAATTGTGGAGCATGCGGCCACAAATGTGATGCCTGCTCTACCTGTCAAAGCGGCACCTGTGTTTCGCGCTGTTCCTCGGGCCAGGTCTGCCTGTGCAATGGGACATGCGCGACGGCCTGCGTGCCCGATTACCATGCGTGCCCAGGCGTCGGCATTTGTTATTTTGACATTGATCAAACACACATTTACTGCATTAATGAGAATGGTTCCGGGGGTGGAACTCGCTGTGCAAGCGACTGCGATTGTCCTGTTGGGAACTTTTGTGAAGGTCCTGGAGCTACCGGCTTTTGCACTCCTGTTAAATAAAGGGCAGGTACCCAGTGCAGGACAAATGAATCGCTTTTCAGGTGTGAATGAGCCAGTTTGGCTTGTTCACGCTTGATTAGTTTTGGAAATGGACGGGAGAAACACTAGGAACTGTGCATTAGTATCAGACTATTCTTCTCAGGAGATTTTCTTTGATGCCCCAAACACTTGATTTGAGTTCTTATCGTCGCTATTTTCCTTCGCTTGAGCTAAACGTTGATGGTAGGCAAGCGGTATATTTTGATAATCCAGGTGGGACGCAGGTGGCACGGCAGGTTATTGATGCTATGGTAGCGTACTTTCAGGAGGCAAATGCGAATACTGGCGGGGCTTTTGTGACTAGCCAACGGGCCGATGCGGTGATTGACGCTGCCCGCAGCGCTATGGCAGATTTTTTACATGCTGCCAGTCCGAGGCAGATTGTTTTTGGACCGAATATGACCACACTCACCTTTGCCTTTAGTCGCGCTATTGGCAAGACGCTGTCGGCTGGCGATGAGATCGTCGTGACCGTGCTAGATCATGATGCAAATGTTGCTCCGTGGCTTGCTTTGCAGGAACGTGGGGTGGTTATTCGCACTGTTGATATACACCCGGAGAATGTGACGCTGGATATGGACGATATGCGGGCGAAGATTACTGAGCGTACCAAGATTGTAGCGGTTGGCTACGCGTCGAACGCGGTGGGGACGATTAATGATGTGCGGACGGTGATTCGTTGGGCGCATGAGGTTGGAGCGTTGGTATGGATTGATGCTGTGCAGTTTGCGCCGCATGGGCCAATCGATGTACAGGCGCTCGATGCCGATTTTCTGGTCTGCTCTTCCTATAAGTTCTTTGGTCCACATCTTGGCATTCTTTACGGTAAGACCGAACTTCTGGAACGCTTTCCGGCGTATAAGGTGCGTCCGGCGAGTAATGCTGTTCCTGAGCGTTGGGAAACGGGGACACAGAATCACGAGGGACTGGCAGGATTGGTGGGTGCGATAGACTACCTGGCAATGCTGGGCCGCGAACAGAGCGTGGACTATGGCAATGCGTTTAAATTGGATGCAACCGGTAGTCCCTTCAGTGATAGGCAGCGAGAATTGAAGATTGCCATGCAGGCAATTGTGGACTACGAGCGCAGCTTATCCGCACAGTTATTGGCGGGTCTGCGTGAAATTCAGGGTTTGCGAGTCTATGGCATTACCAATCCTCAAGACTTGACGTGGCGCGTTCCTACGGTTGCGTGTAATATCGAGGGGCGCGGTCCACGCGAACTGGCGGAATATTTGGCCTCGCAAGGTATTTTCGCCTGGGATGGCAATTACTATGCGCTGGGTGTGATGGAACGTTTGGGGCTTGAGGAGCATGGGGGAGCATTACGCCTGGGTATGGCGCATTATAACACGCAGGAAGAGATTGATCGGGTGATGAATGCGTTGGAGGGAATGCAAGAAAGTGATGTTTGATAGTGCTTAACTTGTCGGTTGATACCATCATGCATTACGTTCCGGTAAGACGGGCTACAACTGGCGCAAAAGCTTCGCTGTCTTCTTCAAATACAGCAATGTATGAAATACTGTACTGTTCACGGCGTGTCTGCAAATCTTCGCTGATCTGATCTACTGTCCCAATGAGACAATGAGGGAGCGTCAGAACCTGATCACCGGGTGTCTTAAAGCGTTCAGCTAGCTGCCGGGCTATTTGGTGTCTATCTTCAGTGACAACCACTGCAAACATGATCATATTCAACTCGAGTTGATTGAACCGCTCACCTGCTGCCTGGCGTATCCATTCCACTTTTTGTCTCGTCGCTGCGGGTGTCGTATCTGTCGCATCCAGTCCACTTCCGTCACTTTGTGCTTTGGCACCAATACTGACAATGCTGGCTTCTCTAGCAGCAAGCGTTAAGAGCCGCTTCCCGGCACCACCAATGAGTAGAGGTGGATGCGGTCGCTGAACCGGCTTAGGAAAGCCTTCAAGATTGGTGATGGTGTAATAGTGACCTGAGAAGGTAAGAGGTTCCCCGGCAAATAGTCCTTTCACGACCTGGATTGCCTCTTCCAGGTGGGCCACACGAATATTTGCCGGGTCGTAGGAGAGACCGGCTTGTTCATATTCCGCGCGCAGATATCCTGCTCCAATGCCAAGCTCGAACCGACCACTCGTCAGCACATCGAGGGTAGCAGCTTCCTTGGCAAGCATGACCGGATGCCGGAAGTCATTGGCAAACACGTAACTTCCGACACGGAGCGAGCTTGTCGCTTCAGCCGCTGATAGAATGGCAGGAACGGGTGCAAGTTGTTTCTCAAGATGGTCTGGGACTAAAAGTGTAGCATAGCCGAGTTGCTCTATGCGTCTTGCCTTGACTACCCATTCTTCCTTCGATTGGGCCTCGTATGCAATTACGCCGAAGCGGAATGGCCGATGTGCTGTCATGGCGGGTCATTCTAATATAATGCGTTCTGCTAATAACAGTTTTCGTGCTTCACCAGGAGCATTCTACGTTATGAAAATGTCTTCGTAATCGTAAATGGTCCCCATACACCTGTTAAGATTTGGCCATGCACGGAAACACTTTTTCCCTGCTGGATGGTTTTCTCGGTCATGAGACCAAGAGCGATGAGAAGCCCGTTGATCTTGCAGGGTACTTCTGTATAAGCACTTACCAATTGGCCATCGACAAAGAAGCGCACTTCATCTTTGGCTTTGTTGTAGGTGATGCGGTAGCGATGCTGCTGACCGGGTGCGGTCTCTAGTGAGAGTTCGTTGAAGTCGCAGAAGTATTTCGGCTTGACGGCATCTGCTGGATCGGTGGGTTCGGGTACACCTGGAAAAGGTAGAACGGCATAGACGGAAGCGATGACATCGTTGCAGACGAAAAAGTCGAGCGCCACGCCCGTACTGAAATCGAGCAGGTTGACCGAGACAAATCCATCATAGAGATCATGCGCTCGCGTTCCTACACAATTGGCGCTCATATCCCATTCAAAGGAAATTTCTCCGTTGTCGGGTATTGCAAAGCCCTCTGTTGAAAAGAACATGTTCTTGGCATTGTCAAGTATTTGCACGTGGTCATTGGAGCGGCTGATTTGGGCTGTCACGCGCATGCGTTCGCCTTCTACCACGATGGCTGCGTTGGGTTCGCGATAGCGCCAGAAGGTGCCATCTGGGAGCGGAAATCCACCATATTCCCAGGCGCGGTCTACACCCGTAATGATGCTGTGATACCCGGAGTAGGTAGAGGATTCTTCTTGCTGTTGCTTGTCTATAGGGGCGCTGGTTTGAGTTGTGTCCAATATGATTTCCTTTCGAGAATTGAATATGTTCAAGTTCAATTGTAGCAAATTTATGGTTATGAAACCCAAGACGGGAAATATCGTAATTCTTCATGACTATTGTTTCAAAGGCATGAGAAGTCAAAAAGTAATCTGAGTAATTACATGTTGCCTTTGTATTGCATAGTTGTTGTTGGTACGTGTAAGGTAGTAGAGGCCTTTATCTAGCGCGGATGTGCTAAGTAGGGCTATAATGAGTAACATCAATTGGCATCATCTCGAATACTGGCTTTTAACATTACTATATTCAGGAAGGAAGCAGAGAGTGGCTAAAAAGAAACAGAAAGAGACTACTGAAGAGAAGAAGGCAAAACGTAACATTGCGACGAATCTTGTGAAGGGCGTGTTTCGCAGGAGCGGTCGTCCGAAAAATATGCGCGAGCTAGGTATCGGTGCGCTGAAGAACCTGCCAGCCAATATCAAGATGGTGCAAGGCTTCATGCAGGCCGTGAACTGGAAAGATGCTCAGGGCGAAATACTGAACGGTCTAAATAATACAATTGTGATTGTTGGGCAGCCGAACACGGGCAAGAGTACGCTTTTCAACAAGATGAAAGGCGAGGAGCTTTCCGCTGCGTCACCGCAGGAAGGCACAACCCGGTCATTAGTGCGAACGGACTTCGGACCTTTCACGTTAATTGACACCCCAGGGCATTTGCCTGACCTGGCAAAGAGTGGCATGGATCAGGCAAGCGTGATTGTGTTTCTTATTGATGGCACACAAGGATTTCAGACAAGAGACCGCGAACTGTATAACACGATTCAGAAGATGAACAAGCCTACCATCATTGCCATTAACAAAATCGACACGTTACGTGGTGGGGAGGGGGGAGATCAAATGGCTCATGAGGTGGCGGTTCTATTAGGTGTGCCGGGAGTTATTCCCATCTCTGCCCGCACAGGCGAGAATGTGGCTGAAGAACTGATTCCGGAGATCATCGAGGCAAGTCCAGAAGCTGCTCTGGTGATCGGGAGGGAGTTGCCAGCCTATCGACGAAATGCAGCACAGCGCATTATTCGCAACTCAACGCTGCTCAGCCTAGCGGCTGGTATGGAGCCGATCCCCCTGGTAGATATTCCTATCCTGCTGGGCACACAGGTGCGGCTGGTCCTGCGCATTGCGGCGCTGTATGGCGAAAAGATGGATACAGAAGATGCAATGAAACATGCACGGGAACTGATCGTCACGATGGCGGGTGGATTGGCACTGCGCTATCTGGCGGAACAGGCTGCCAAAACCGTACCATTTGGAGGCGATTTTGTGGCTGGCGCTATTGCTGCTGCCGGTACGTGGGCAATCGGCCAGGTGGCGCTTGAGTATTACGAGGGTGGAAAGCAGATTAGCCCAAATCGCATGCGCGAGCTTTATAATGATTTCTACCATCGTTTTCGTAAAGAAGAGAAGGTAGATGAGTTGCGCAAGCGCACTCTTTCTGGTGGAGATACCCCGCTTATGCTGGATGATGCGAGGAAGCAAGTGGGAAGCGTTTAAAGAGTGGTTTTATGAATAAATGCGGGTTGGGTCGCCACTAGCGGTGGTCCAGCCCGCATTATTTATATGAAGCGGCAGTCGCCGCCAGTGACAAGAACCGTGAGGAGTTAGCCCCCATCATAACCAATGACGTCGCTGCCTCCCTGAGTACCGCTAGAGCCTGTATTCCAGTACATGGGGCGTTCTACCATGAACAGCGCGCTAGAGCCTGCCTGAGTGGTTAGCGAGACTTCGTAGCCTTTGAAGGTGTCATTGGGCACAATCAGGTTCTGTAAGACCAGGGCAGTGATGTCGATGGTAAAGCGACTATGTGCCAGCAAGTTGTAGGTCTGGCTGAAGGAGCGGCTATCCTCGTTGACAATCTTAAGGGTCACTACTTCAGGGCCTGTTGAAGGGTTCTGCAAGGTCAGCCATTCGTCGTAGTTTACATTAGTATAGCCTTCCGCGAAGCTATAGCTGCTGACCGCTACACTTTGTCCGATTACATCGGTTCCACCAGTTGCTAAAAGAGTACGTCCATTGCCAACGTGGTTATAGTGGAAGAACATTTCGCGCTCAGCAATGAAGTTGCTGGTAGAATTGATGTCTGCCGAGACATCTTGGGTAGGTTGGCAAGGAGTGGTGTCGCAGGTGCCCAGGTGGCTAGCTATGATGCTATTGACATCGACAAAGGTCTGGTCGGATGGCTGGATGAGTTCGGGCACTGTTTCGGTGTGACCGTTGCTGAACTCAAGCACTACATTAGTTGTAACCGCAGTCGTGCCAAAGTTAGCCAGCACAAAGTTCTCCTGGAAACTGCCTCCGGTGTAGCCTTCGGCAAAAAGCCAATCGTTTTTGAGCGTACGCACTCCCACTATAGAGGATGCACCCGAAACCGCCTGCGCGTTGCCGCCATTGACGTTGTTAAAGTAGGTTGGTCGCTCTACCACCACAGGCTGGTTTGAAGTTACTGTGACAGCGGCATGCAGCAATGCACCACTATTATTTGGGATGATCGTACCACGCGTCCCTGCGGCGACAGCAAGCGTTTGAGTGTTGACGGTGACGCCGTGGACCACGAAGGTAGCTGTGATGTTAGCAGTGATAGTGCCGGGGTTCAAGATGGTCAGGAAGGAGGCGTAACCACCACCGGTAGGTACATCGGCGAAGTAGAAGATGGTACTGGTATGAGTTGAGCCGAGCACATCGCTCCCACTACTGATACCAATGAAGCTGGTAAAGTACATCGGTCGTTCTGCTACGATGCCTGTACAATTAGGCGAGAGACTTGAATTGATGGTAACAACAGCCGAGTCGGTTTGGTAGGTGCCGGAACTGGCTGGGATATTGAGATCAGTATTCACCGATTCGGTATAGCGGGTAGCCGGCGGAACAGCTACCGAGACGTTGACGGGGTTACCCGTTCCCAACAAATATTCGATGTTGATAGCACAGCCATTGATAGTATCGGGATTTTCCAATGTGAGAAATTCCGTGAAGCCTGCACCCACCTTGCCTTCAGCAAAGTACCATGTCTTACTCACAGGGCCGGTAGTTGTTGATGATGGAGTGCTCGTTGGGGAGGGTGAAGGACTTGGTGATGGGCATGGTGTAGGACTGACCGCAGGCGATGGAGTCGGTGATGGAGTTGGTGATGGTGTCGGTGAAGCGGTCGCTACCGGTGAGGGATCAGGTGAGGCTGATGGACTTGCCGATGGTGATACCGTCAGAGTAGGTGAGAGGCTTGCCGTTGATGATGGAGTCGGTGATGGTGAAAATGTCGGTGAGGGGGAAGGTGTTGGTATCGGTGAAGGAGAGGGACAAGGTGTAGGTATTGTTGTAGCGGTACTGGTTGCCGTAGGTGAGGATGCAGGAGTGACGGTACTCGTATTTGCTACTGTAGGCGTGGGCGTGACAGGTGGTGTGCCTGCCGGGATTTCATCGAGCCTATGGGGAAGCTTGCTTACCCAGACATTGTTACTGCCATCGACGATCAATCCATCAAATGCGCCTGCAACAGTTGTAATCACGGTAACTTGGCTGGTGGTGGGATTGACGAAGCCTACACTTCCGGTATTCGATTCATCAAACCAGACCATACCAGTGCTGTCGATGTCTATCCCCGCGACAAATGTGTTGGTGCCGCAGGTTGTAGGCGTTGCTGTCGAGACCGGTGTTGGACATAAGGCTGAGAGAATAGAAAAATTTTGAGATTGTTTTGTGCTTGGAGTATACTCACCGACAGCGTCTGCATGTCCTTCGCTGTACCAGACATTTCCTGATTGATCGAAGGTGAGCAGGTGTGCACGCACAAGACCAATAGAATGTTCTGATATGGTGATCGCTCCATTGGTTGTAGGCGTGAACGTCCCGAGCTTCCTGGCGTTGCTCTCAGTAAACCAGATGTCGCCATTAAGGGCTTTTCCAATGCCATATGGTTGGCTATTTGCTGTAGAAATAGGAGTTTCGACGGCGGTATGGTTTACAGTGTCAAAGAAGCCGATCTTGTTTCCGTTGGTTTCAGTGAACCAGATATTGCCACTGGTATCGAATGTCAGATCAAAAGGAGCGGAGCCTGGGGTAATACCGGTAGTCCATTGATTCCAGAGTCCACTGCCGGTTGGTGTAAACTCTCCAATGGCATCGGTTGTTGGCTCGGTGAACCAGATGTTGCCTTTCCCGTCGGGTGCGACGAATGCAGGGCTGGAGTAGCCCCCAGGTTCTGGAAAGTCAACCCTCCCAAATAAAGGATGCGCCAGCGAGTATTCGCCGATGGCGGGTTGCACAGATGCCGAACAAGTTGGAGCTAATTTGCACCCAGGTTCAGCAACCCAGATATGTTTTCCGTCTTGCGCCAGACCCCAAGGAGTTGTTAGTGTTCCGACCTCAACTACTCCGCTGGCTTGCGCATTGTCGTGTGGGTTCAGGAGAGTCCAGGCAAGGGCAATGCTGCCAAAGGTTGTAAGCAATGCCAGGGCCAGGCGTATGATCATTCCCACCTTTATACCCGATGATCGTGCATTCCCCCAAAAGCCGTTTGCATGCATAGCAGTACTTTCAACTCCGCTCTGAAAAATCTGAATATACTGATCTACAAGGAAAAGTAAAATGTATTTTATCTGGTTGTTTCCTTTTCACTTGTGTACAACGTAAGAGCGGTCTGGTAATCACTCTTTTGCTGTTATCTAAACAAGAGTCCTATGCCATTGGAACTGGCGGTTTGTGCAGTGACATGGTATAAAATCAGTATTATGGCAAAGAATTCAAAATTCCCTTATGAATCTTATGAGCGGCTTGCAGAACGCCTGACGGTCTATTATCCACATGACCAGGAGACAATGGCTCGCTGGATGGCTCAGACTATCGATAAGGCCCGTACGTTACTCACGCAATTGCTTGGTCAGTCGATGCCGGAGATGCAGATTCTTCTGATAGAACCCACTGACTGGGATGCTATACCCCAAGAGGAGCCAGAAGAGCCAAACAACATGCTTCCTTACTGGACAAATGCGATTGTGCCATCGGCTATCGTTGTCCCGACACAACTTGATCCTATTATTGGTAAGCCCACAGAAGAGAAACTAGCATTTCTTCTGTTTCACGAGTTGACGCACGCATATCTGGAGAGTGATCCGCGTCCCTGGCCCGAAGAAAGTCCTTTATGGGCCGATGAATGGCAGTTACAATTTGCCGCCCTCTGGCTTTACCAACAAATCTATCAGCAGCAGGGAATCGTTATGAAAGACCTGCGCGAGCGGTACGCAGAGATTTTTGTGCCGGAGGAGGATGGCAAGACTCCCATGACAGTACGTGGGTTTGACTGGTACGTTGACACAACACCGGAGGATTATCTCACGTTTGATCTCTTGCTAGAGCAGTTTGCCGCGGATTTGCTGGCTCACTATGGACCCGAGGCGCTGCCACGTTTTCTTGCACTCTATCGTAAAAACTCCCATATCCTGTTAAGTGATGATGTGACTGAGATGCTAGAGACGGTTCTGGGTCAAGGCAGCCTTGAGTGGCTAGATGATCTTGTTTATTTCTAACGGCCACTTCATTGTGAAAGGAGTGGCATGCCCGTATTATCCCTACTGTTATTTCTACTTCCCTTAGGGCTTGACACTCTTGGAGTCTCAATCAGCCTGGGTATTAAAAGTCATCATTCTCCCGCAGAGGAAAAGGCTGGACGAATACCTGCCTGGCTAGGTTCCGCGTTGCTCTTTTCGCTGGCTGAGACGCTTATGCCACTGGTTGGACTGGTTATTGGCTTTGCTGCTTCCCTGGTCGTGAGTAATATCATGCATTTTGTGGGTCCGTTACTGTTGATGGGGATTGGCACATGGGAACTTCTGGAGGAGGGAAGTGAATATATTGGTAAGCGGAAATCGCGAGAAGTGAAGCCAATTCGATCTACTGTCTTGAAAGAACGGTCTGGGTGGGAGCATCAAGTGCTACTTGCCCTTAGCATCAGTCTGGATGAATTAGCTATTGGCTTTTCGTTAGGAAGCCTTACTAGCGGTTCAGCGGGTGGTAAAATTGGTGTAGCTGAAACCGGACTACACGTATTTCCTGTCGCTCTTTGCCTTTTGATTGGCCTTCAGGGATTTTTGATGACATTGATGGGACTTTTCCTTGGTCGCACTTTGAGCGTCCATTTGAAGGTGCTCAAAGAGTGGAGCGAACTGCTTAGCGCTTTTCTACTGATTGGATTGGGTATCTGGTTACTTGTTACATAAGGAGGAAGCTTGTATGTTTAACCGTGTAGCAATCGTTGGTTTGGGACTTATTGGTGGGTCAATAGGACTTGCACTTCACAAGGCGAAAGGTGCACAACAGGTCACCGGCTTTGATTTAGGCAAGGGTGTAAGTGATGCAGCACGCAGGATTGGCGCTATTGACCAGCCTTATAGTACTTTAGCCGATGCCATCCGCGGGGCTGAATTGGTTATTCTGGCAACGCCTGTTGGAGCTATGCGCTCATTGCTGCAAAACATGACAACTGCAATCACTCCCCGGGCGGTCGTTACTGATGTTGCAAGTACCAAGAGCCAGGTGATTAGCTGGGCGGAAGAGTTTCTTCCTCAATCGGTTTCGTTTGTTGGTGGGCATCCTATGACGGGAAAGGAATCGAGTGGAGTTGCGGCAGCAGATGCCAGGCTTTTCAAGGATCGTATCTATTGTCTTACGCCTACTCGTCGTACCAATCCTGCTGCAATCAATAAGGTAACAACGTTTATAGAGATGCTTGGTGCGCGGATCCGTTTCCTGGAACCTGCTGAGCATGATGGACAGATGGCCGGTGTGAGCCACTTGCCTTTTATCGCTTCTACGGCCTTGATGAATACAGTTGCAAATGATCCAGCATGGGGCGATTCTAGTTTGTTAGCCGCTGGTGGATTTCGCGATATGACCCGCCTGGCTGCTGGCAGTCCTGAAATGTATCGTGATATTTGTTTGACGAATGGTGAAGCTATCACTCGCTGGCTCGATAGGTATATTAAGACTCTTAATGACCTGCGCAATCGTATTGCAACGCATGATCCAGACCTGGGTGAGTCCTTTTCTAAAGCACAACAATTGAGACAGCAATGGCAGGTTTCACAAAGTGGTGAGTAGCGGTAGTTGCAGGTACTCGTTTCTGTGTTACAGGTGTCATTGAGGAAATAAAGTACGTCTTAATATTGTTTTCATTAGTGTGTTAGATGACATATTTTACGAAAGTTTAAAGTCGCAAAAAAACTCTTGACATCGTAAAAGGTATATGGCATAATACCAAAGCCACCGAAAAAGACAATCATCGGATCAGTCATGATGAGATGCTCCTGTCAATCGGATTGCTAATTCACGTATGCCACGTTAACGTGGCCCCCCAAGGATCACTTTTCCTGGAAGCAACTAGAGCAAATGAACGTTTTGCATGCCTGTTTTGGGCATGTTGAACCGGTGCGAGGTTGTTTCGGCGATTATAGCAAGGAAACAGTGATTTTAGGGAAAATAGTGAATCTGTTCAGAAAACCTCTTGACAGATCACTATAAATGTGCAATAATACGTGAACTGACGCAAATGCATGAAATGAGTTTTCAAACATTTGCATCATGGAGTATACTGAATAACAGTGAGAGCCCAAAGGCTTACTCCAAACAGGTACCTTGACAATTGAAGAGTGGAAAGCAGAACAAACAGCAACTGTTGGTAAGAACAACAACCTGTCAAGCGCTTGGCTGCCCGACACACAGGCAGGCAAGCGATGAGAATCTGCGAACAAGCCAAGTGCTTATGAGAACTTGGCCTGGATCGCTCAACACAGAACGGCACATTCTTTCTGCAAGGAGAGGATGCGCGATAGACGTTTTGGATGGCGAGTTTGATCCTGGCTCAGGATAAACGCTGGCGGCGTGCCTAACACATGCAAGTCGCACGTCCTGTTTCTTCGCAAGGAGAGGCAGGGAGTGGCGGACGGGTGAGTAACACGTGGGTAACCTACCTTGAGGTGAGGAATACCGGCGAGAAATCGCCGACAATGCCGCATAGGCTCGTGCAGACGAGAGGTGCATGAGCAAAGCCCTTCAGCAATGAGGGGTGCCTGAAGATGGGCCCGCGGTCGATTAGCTGGTTGGTGGGGTAACAGCCTACCAAGGCAACGATCGATAGCTGGTCTGAGAGGACGATCAGCCACACTGGGATTGAGAACGGCCCAGACTCCTACGGGGGGCAGCAGTGAGGAATTTTCGGCAATGGAGGCAACTCTGACCGAGCAACGCCGCGTGCAGGACGACGCGTTTCGGCGTGTAAACTGCTTTTCTTGCGGACGAGAGCGGACGGTACGCAAGGAAGAAGCCCCGGCTAACTACGTGCCAGCAGCCGCGGTAATACGTAGGGGGCGAGCGTTGTCCGGAGTTACTGGGCGTAAAGGGCCCGCAGGCGGTTGCGCAGGTGTGCGGTGACAGCGCCTCGCTTAACGAGGGGAGTGCCGCGCAAACGGCGTGACTAGAGGACCAGAGAGGGACATGGAACTCCGGGTGGAGTGGTGAAATGCGTAGAGATCCGGAAGAACACCAAAGGCGAAGGCAATGTCCTGGCTGGTCGCTGACGCTGAGGGGCGAAAGCGAGGGGAGCGAACGGGATTAGATACCCCGGTAGTCCTCGCCGTAAACGATGACCACTAGGTGTGCGGCGTATCGACCCGCTGCGTGCCGACGCAAACGCAATAAGTGGTCCGCCTGGGGAGTACGGTCGCAAGATTAAAACTCAAAGGAATTGACGGGGACCCGCACAAGCAGCGGAGCGTGTGGTTTAATTCGATGCGACGCGAAGCACCTTACCAGGGTTTGACATGCGCTTGCACCGCCGAGAGATCGGCGTCTCCGCAAGGAGCGGGCGCACAGGTGCTGCATGGCTGTCGTCAGCTCGTGCCGTGAGGTGTTGGGTTAAGTCCCGCAACGAGCGCAACCCCTGTCGTCGGTTGTATGTGTCCGACGAGACTGCCGCGAGTAACGCGGAGGAAGGTGGGGATGACGTCAAGTCAGCACGGCCCTTACGTCCTGGGCGACACACACGCTACAATGGCGCGTACAGAGGGAAGCCAACCTGCAAGGGGGAGCCAATCCTGTCAAAGCGCGTCTCAGTTCGGATGGTAGGCTGCAACTCGCCTGCCTGAAGCCGGAGTTGCTAGTAACCGTGGGTCAGCACACCACGGTGAATACGTTCCCGGGTCTTGTACACACCGCCCGTCACACCACGAAAGTCGGCAAGACCTCAAGCCGCTGGGCTAACCCTCTGCAAGGAGGGAGGCAGGCGTCCAGGGTCGGGTCGGTGATTGGGGTGAAGTCGTAACAAGGTAGCCGTACCGGAAGGTGCGGCTGGATCACCTCCTTTCTAGGGATATTCGCTTGTCGTAATCGACAAGCCATTTCCCAGGTCGGTCGTCTTCGTCAAGAAGAACGATTTGGAGACAGGATGTGTGTTCGCATCAATGAAAGCTGTCGAAGCTGGTTTCCACTTTCCAGTTGTCAGGGGAGCCTGACACGTACTTTTACAACTGCATTGCAGAAAATATTACAATTACTTCAATTTTGCCGAGAGCAAGAAGAGAACGAAGGAACGAGAAGAGGGATCAGGAGGAGGAAGGAAGAGGCAGTGGAGGCAGAGGAAAGAAAGAAAGAAAAAGGACGCTACCTGCAAGTGGAGTGTGAAGGACCAGATAAGAACTGGCGAGCACAAGCATTTGAGAGTACGAGGTGGATGCCTCGGCGCTGAAGACCGAAGAAGGACGCGGAGACCGGCGAAACGTTCAGGGGGAGCTGCATACGAGCGAGGAGCCCTGAGTATCCGAATGGGGCAACCCCTCCAGAGTGATGTCTGGAGACCCCCTGCTGAATCTATAGGCAGGGAGGAGGGTCGTGGGCGAACTGAAACATCTCAGTAGCCTGACGAAAAGAAATCAACATGAGATTCCCGTAGTAGTGGCGAGCGAACCGGGAGCAGCCCAAACCGTGCTGGCTTGCAAAGGTCAGGGCGGGGTTGTAGGACCAGCATACACGCGGCACGACGAGACTCAAAGGGCCTGGAACGGCCCAGCAGAGAGGGTGAGACTCCCGTAGAGGCACCCGTCGGGCAGCGCGCTGGGATCCTGAGTACCACGAGGCACGTGAAACCTTGTGGGAAACTGGGGAGACCACTCTCCAAGGCTAAAGCACTTCAGCGACCGATAGTGAACCAGTACCGTGAGGGAAAGGTGAAAAGCACCCCGCGAGGGGGATGAAATAGACCCTGAAACCACGTACTCACCAGCAGTCAGAGATCACTCTCCCTTTCAGAGGGAGCAAGGATTGATGGCGTGCCTTTTGTAGAATGATCCGGCGAGTGCATCGTCGTCGCGGTGGTTAACTTCCGTTAAAGGGAGGGAGCCAAAGGGAAACCGAGTCTGAAGTGGGCGCGTTCCTGCTTGGAAACGAGTGGGACAGTGGCGATGATGCGACCCGAAACCACGTGAGCTATCCATGGCCAGAGTGAAGCGGATGTGACAGTCCGTCGAGGCTCGCACTCACCTGTGTTGCAAAACAGGGGGATGAGCTGTGGATAGGGGTGAAATGCCAACCGAACGTGGAGATAGCTGGTTCTCCCCGAAATGCATTGAGGTGCAGCCACGGGGGCAAAGTGTTCTGGAGGTAGAGCGCTGTATGAGCTAGGGGCCAAGTGCTGGTTACCAACCTCACGCAAACTGCGAATGCCAGAACGACAAACCCGTGAGTGAGACGGCGGGGGCTAAGCTTCGTCGTCGAAAGGGAAACAGCCCAGACCACCAGCTAAGGTCTCAAAAGGATGCTCAGTGTCAAAGGCGGTTCGTGTGCATAGACAGCCAGGATGTTGGCTTAGAAGCAGCCATCATTGAAAGAGTGCGTAATAGCTCACTGGTCGAGTGCACGGGCACCGACAACGTAGCGAGGCTCAAGCATCCCACCGACGCTGTGGATGGTCACGCTCTCAAAGGCGTGATCATGGTAGGGGAGCGTTGTGCGCGCGGAGAAGCCCGAGCGGAAGCACGGGTGGAGCGCGCAGAAGAGCGAATGCCGGAATGAGTAGCGTAATCGAGGTGAGAACCCTCGACACCGAAGGCCTGAGGGTTCCTGGGCAACGTCAGTCGTCCCAGGGTTAGTCGGGTCCTAAGCCGAGGACGTTATAGTCGTAGGCGATGGAAAGCAGGTGTGAGAGTCCTGCACCAGAGCGACGCGTTATGAGCGAAGCGGGGACGCGGTAGGGAAGGTGAACCCAGCGAATGGACAGGCTGGGCTTCCAGCGCGAAGTGCGTCGGGTGGGTAAGACCGCCCGGCAGAGCATGACGGCTGGGACGAGTGGGAGCAATCCCACGGAAGTCACCGGACCCCAGGCCGCCTAGAAAAGCCGCTAGCCAGCGTGTGTTCTGCCCGTACCGCAAACCGACACCGGTAGGCAAGGAGAAATCTCCTCAGGTGAACGAGACACCCTCTGTTAAGGAACTCGGCAAATTGACCCCGTACCTTTGGAAGAAGGGGTGCCCTAGTAGCGACACTGCCATGCGCAGTGGTGCGAGGGGGCCGCAGCAAATCGGCTCAAGCGACTGTTTACCAAAAACACAGGTCTCTGCGAACGCGTAAGCGGACATATAGGGGCTGACTCCTGCCCAGTGCCGGAAGGTGAAACCGAGTGGTGAGCGTAGCCACGACGTGAAGCCCCGGTGAACGGCGGCCGTAACTATAACGGTCCTAAGGTAGCGAAATTCCTTGTCGGGTAAGTTCCGACCCGCACGAAGGGAGTAACGACTTGAGCACTGTCTCGACAGGGGGCTCGGCGAAATTGAAGTACCCGTGAAGATACGGGTTACCCACGACAGGACAAAAAGACCCCGTGGAGCTTTACTACACCGTGGCCTGGAGACGAGGCGGTGCGTGCGTAGGATAGGTGGGAGCCGAAGAACCTTTGCTTGTGGGCAGGGGGGAGGCACCTGTGAAATACCACTCTCGTACGGTTTTGCCGCTCATGCCTCGCCTGAAACAGGTGGGCAGACAAGGCCAGGCGGGTAGTTTGACTGGGGCGGTCGCCTCCCAAAGTGTAACGGAGGCGCCCAAGGGTTCCCTCAGGGTGAATGGACACCACCCGTAAGAGTGCAAAGGCAGAAGGGAGCTTGACTGCGAGAGGGACAGCTCGAGCAGGGACGAAAGTCGGGCTTAGTGATCCCACATGACCGAGTGGAAGGCGTGTGGCTCAACGGATAAAAGCTACCCCGGGGATAACAGGCTGATCTTGCCCAAGAGTTCACATCGACGGCAAGGTTTGGCACCTCGATGTCGGCTCGTCGCATCCTGGGGCTGGAGTAGGTCCCAAGGGTTGGGCTGTTCGCCCATTAAAGCGGCACGCGAGCTGGGTTCAGAACGTCGCGAGACAGTTCGGTCTCTATCCGTCGTGGGCGCAGGAAGCGTGCGGGGCGTCACCTCCAGTACGAGAGGACCGAGAGGGCGGCACCGCTAGTGAGCCAGTTGGAGAGCCATCTCCATCGCTGGATAGCCATGTGCCGAAGGGATAAGCGCTGACAGCATCTAAGCGCGAAGCCGACCCCAAGATGACGCTTCCCACTCTCTTGTTGCAAGAGAGTTAAGATCCCAGGCAGACGACCTGGTTGCTAGACCGCAGGTGCACAGCGGGTAACCGTTGCAGCTAAGCGGCCCTAATGATCGTACGGCTTGTCTCAGCAGAGGTATCTTCACACCATCCAACATGCAGAAAGCGAGCCAGCCTATGCCACCACGCGTCCGTCCGGCCTTCCGCTGGACCCTCGCCTCGCTCCGTTCGCCTCTTCTGGTCTCGGCAAAATTGAGGTAATTGTAATAACTGCAAACAGTTTGAAAACTGAACAAAACAAAAGAGCCAGCGTTTTAAATGCTGGCTCTTTTGTTTTACTGAATCTTAAGCGGCTAGTTGCGTCGTTTACAGTCGATTGCGACGACGCGCAAGCATAAAGCCAATTATGATACCGATGCCGATACCTGCGAAAAGTGTACGTTGGCGATTGGCATTTTTCACTAGATTCTGTGTTGACGCGTGGTAGAGTTTGGCTGCCTGGTAGGCTTCATCGAGCAACTGTACCGGGTGAACTACTTTCAAATCGATATTTCGCTCGCGAGCGCCTAATGCTATCTGCATCATGCAGCCAGGATTACCGGTGGCGATAATGGTGGCTCCGGTTGCTGCGATATTTTTCATCTTACGTTCGAGTAGCTGGGTTGCCATCTCCTGGTTGGTCAGGTTATAGATGCCTGCGCTTCCACAGCACCAATCAGCTTCTTTCAGATCAACCATCGTGATACCTGGAATAGCTTTGAGCAACTGGCGTGGCTGCTGTTTAATCTTTTGCCCATGTGCGAGGTGGCAGGCATCATGGTATGCCACGGTATATGGCAGTTCGCCCATCTCGCGATTCCAGTCAATACTCGCCAGAAACTCACTGACATCTTTCACTTTGGTGCTAAAAGCACTTGCGCGGCTTGCGTACTTGGGATCATCACGTAATAAGTGGCCGTATTCTTTGAGGTTAGAGCCGCAGCCAGCCGAGTTGATAATGATGAAATCACAGTTATATGGCTCAAACACGTCGATATTGTGGCGGGCAAGCTGCCTACCACGTTTCGCTTCGCCAGCATGTACATGCAGTGCTCCGCAGCATTGTTGCTGAGGTGGTGTGATTACTTCGCAACCGTTAGCTGCCAGGACACGAATGGTCGCCTCATTAATGTTGCGGAAGACTTGGTCCATAATGCAACCACTGATAAAGCCAACCCGGTAGCGTTTTCGCCCCAGCGGGGGTGTAACTTCTGGCAGGGGACGTGGTAGCAGGTCGCCGCTTGCGAAGGGCATTAATTCCTCCGGCGTCTTAAGCTTACCTTGCAGCGGTGAGGGAAGAGCGTTCACGATATCAATCAAGCCTGTACGGTGCGCCAGCGATTGCAATCCACTGCGTTGGTATATTTTTAGACCGGCAAATACAACGGAAGTGGCAAGGCGAGAAGGCAGCATAAAATCGAAAAAGAAACGCCGTAGAAGTCTTTCAGTGAGAGATTCAAGCGCGGGGTGGTGATCTGAATGCTCATGTAATGGATAATCGGCGGTACCGTGTGGCTCGGTGATCTCTTGTTGTATTGGTACGTTCCTGCCAAGCAAGGGTGCCAGGCTGACGTCGAGTTGGATTTGCTCGCGAGCGGCCTCAATCAGTTTTCCAAACTGCACGCCTGAAGGACACGCAGTTTCGCAGGCGCGGCAACCGAGGCAGCAGTACATGTGGTCGATGAACTCAGCCGAAATGTCCATACGTCCTTCTGCGACCGCCTGCATTTGGTAAATACGTCCACGGGGAGAATCCATCTCTACGCCAAGTACCGCGTAGGTGGGGCAGGTGGGTAGACAGAAACCGCAGTGAATGCACTGGCGCATCAAGTCATAGGTATGCGTGTGACGGCGCAGTGGTCCCTGATTGGATAAAGTGTGCTGACCCAGATTCATGGATTCGATGGACATTTTTCTACCTCCCGGCATGTACTAATGGGGCTTGGCAGCGATAACGGTAACTTCTTGACGATTATGAAAAAGTTGGTGAGCCTGCACTATGGCAAAGTGTTTCTGAAGCAAACTCAAAGCGGCCTTCAAATTCTTGAATGGGTCAATTTCGTGCGTGGCATGCGGCAACTTAAGCGTGCTGATGATAAAGCCATCGGTACGCAGGCATTTACCTGCTTGCAGCAGCAGGCGAGCAGCTTCTCGAGCATCCATGCGCATATCGTTGGCGATTACATCGAAACTCCGGTGTTTTTTGATTGCGTCCTCAAGATAGGCTTCGGCATAGCCCCGGTAGTGTTCCAGATGCGCATGTCCTACCAGACGGGGATCGAGTCGAGCAGGATCTACAGCTACGACACTCATGCCAGCTTCCAAAAGCAAGCGCGTCCAACCGCCGGGGGCAGCACCAAGGTCGAGCGCTCGACTGTGTTCGGGCAGTACCACACCAAAGGTTTCCATTGCTTCCAGCAATTTGAACTCGGCTCGACTGATCTGTTCGGGCTTCTGGGCAAAATGACGCATTCCGCCGGGCCAATCGCTCAGATTCTCTTTAACCGTTGAGATGCCTAGATAGCCCTTTTGCGCTGTAAGCAGCACGGAAACGACAATCTGTGGTCTTTTGATCGATTCCACAGCACCTGTCTCTTCCGCAATAACCTCTGCGAGAAGCTGGTTCAAGCGGCCGCTGCTGTACGATCGCTCAACGGTTTCTCATCGGGTTGTACGATGCGCGTTTGCACGGCGAAGTGTTGTCCGCGTTCTAGCATATCAAAGGTCGGTAGGCTGGCTATTGCCAGCGCCAGTTCCGCGATATCATGTTCTGTGTTTGCAAGGTTGACGATTGCCTGGACGGGAGCGAGGTGCCGAACAAAGATGGGCCGCTGCTCTGCTGTCAGACGCATTAACGCTGAGCTATCAGGAACGGTGCATAGTGCGATACCTGGGGCTATTAGTTCGATGCTCTTTAAGCCTTTGTCGAGGCGTTTGAGTTCGTCCAATGCTGCATCCAAAAATTCGGATTGCGCGGTGACGATCAGCAAAGAGGTTGGGTCTGCTGGTATTTCTGGAGTCTCTCGAATATTCTGATTCACAAGCCCCCCATGAAGCGGCCTTTTACAAAGGTGCCCTTTGGATCAAATTGCTTTTTGAGGCGCTGCATCATGTAGAAATCTGAACCCGGGTCGCCCCAGACGCTGATACGTCGCTTGAGATCGATTGGGCAACGCTCAACGATCATACTGCCACGCGCTTCCTGTGCCTGCAGGCGTAGCTCAGCGATGGCTTCCACGAGGCGCTGTGTTGCATCCGCAGGTCGTAATTCAATATAGAGAATGCCGTTGCCAGCATGCCCTACAATTGCGGCTTCAAGTTCGTGACGGCGACAGATCTGCTCAACTGTTTGAAGGTAAGAGGCTACCTGTGATACGAGTATAGCAGCTTTGCATGTGACTGATCCTTGCATATGTTCCCGCACAACATTCCAGAATTGATCTTGCTCGTTACCCATCAGGTCATCACCCATTAATGCGCCATGATTGCGTGCCAGCAAGCGTGCCTCGTCGACCTGACGGTCAATGCTGGTCGCGGTTCCCTCAAAGTCTATAGCTAACGAATAGCCGTTGACAGGCAGTCTCAGATCCGAAGAAGTCGCTCATGTCGTTGGCCGCTCCCGCGTCAATTAATTCAATGGCGCTTGGCGTAAGTAGAGAACCCAGGAGGGCGATGACCATTTGCATCGCGTCGGTTGCATTTGGGAAAGATAATAAAAGTGTGCGTTCGTCAGCAGGGAGGGGTTGGAGCTTAAAATTTGCTTCCACAATGATACCGAGCGTGCCCAATGATCCAATATAGAGTTTGTTGAGGTCATAACCCGCGACATTTTTGACGACGCGACCGCCGCTGCGTGCTATCTCGCCATTGGCCTGTACAACATGCAAACCAATCACCAGGTCGCGTGCAGAGCCGTAACGTAATCGTTTGGGTCCACTGGCATTCGAGGCCAGTATTCCTCCCAGTGTCGCCTGTTGAGCATCTGGTGGGTCAAGTGCTAGCCACTGTCCCTTTGCAGCTAGTTGCTCTTGTAAAGCGGCCAGGGTGATGCCAGCCTCGACATGGCAGGTGAGATCGGGCGCTTCGTGTTCTAATAAGCGAGTCAACTGGCTGGTTTCGAGCAGTACATCGATTTGATCGGGTATCGCTCCTAAATTCGTGCGCGATCCACCACCACGTGCCATCAATGTTAGATCGTGTTGGCTTGTCAATGCCACAATCTGCGCAACCTGCTCTCCAGTTTCAGGAATGACTACGATGCGCGGTAACAGACCGTCTACGGCATAATCGCGTAAGGTATCAGGGTCAGTCATTACCTGCACTGTAGGTGTATATTGTGAAATAGCTGCTGCGAACGTCTCAATTTTAGTCATTTAACTATGATCCTTCAATTAAAGTTCCTTTACATCGGCGCAGCGTCCTGGTAGAGGGAAGAGCTTGCCGGGATTGAATAGCTGGCGAGGATTCCATGCCTCGCGCACCTGCTGCATGATGCGCAGATCGACTTCATTAAAGATGAGTGCCATCTCTTCCTGTTTCTCCAAGCCGACGCCGTGCTCTCCGGTAATCGTACCTCCTGCCTCTGCGCAGACTTCCAGTATTTCATGTCCTGCCTTGCGTACACGTTCAACTTCACCTGGAATTTGTGAATCGAAGAGGATGAGTGGATGTAGATTTCCATCGCCCGCGTGAAAGACGTTGCCGACGCGAAGGCCATAACTTGAGCAAATCTCGCTCACTCGCCGTAAAACATAGGGTAAGCGGGTGCGCGGCACAACTCCATCCTGGACATAGAATTCGGGGCTGATACGGCCAACTGCGCCAAAAGCGTTTTTGCGGCCTGCCCAGAATAACTGGCGCTCTACCTCGTTGGCCGCGATGCGTACCTCACGGGCATGGTGTTTGTTGCATATGCTCACAATCTGCTCTGTTTGCTCCGCGACACTTTCACGTAGTCCCTCTGCTTCCATCAGCAGTACGGCGGCGGCATCCATTGGATAGCCTGCGTGGGTATCAGCCTCAACCGCCTGCAAGATCATTTCATCCATCATCTCAATAGCGGCGGGGATGACGCCGGTGGCAATAATTTCCGAGACGGTATTCGAGGCATCGTCCATTGTGTCAAATATTCCTACCATGGTTTTGACCGCTTCGGGTAGGTGTACGATGCGTACAATGATCTTCGTGACGATGCAGAGGGTTCCTTCGGAGCCAATCAACAATCCGGTGAGGTCATAGCCAGGGGTATCGTATGTCCAGCCACCTACCTGTAGAATCTCGCCTTCGGTCGTGACGATCTCTAGCCCAAGCACATGATTCGTGGTGACGCCATAAATGAGCGTGTGTGGTCCACCTGCGTTTTCGCCAGCATTTCCGCCGATTGTACATGAACGCTGGCTGCTAGGATCTGGTACATAGTAGAACCCTTGGGGATTCAAGGCATTACTCAAGTGAAGATTGACCAGTCCTGGTTGGACGATGGCCCGTAGATTCTCGTAATCAACCTCAAGAATACGATTCATGCGTGCGAAGGCGATAACGATGCCACCATAAATGGGAATCGCTCCTCCGCTCAATCCTGTGCCCGCGCCACGAGGTACGACAGGAACATTATGATGAGCTGCTATTTTAACGATGGCAGCTACCTCTTCTGTCGAAGCTGGCAGTACAACGATATCGGGTGTACTGCGATCAATTGATGCATCATACTCATACAGCATCAGGTCATAAGGGGTATGCAAGACATAACGCGCTCCAAGTAAGGCACTCAATTCGCGTACCGCTTCCGCTTTTTTCGCCGCTGAAATGCGCTCAAATACAGGAGATGTGACTGGTGGAGGAAGTTCTGTAATGCTCATGGCTTTGATCCCCTAGATGGCTGGCTGTTGTGCGATCACAATTGACCTACGCTGGTTCTATGGAGATAATACCATGCAAATCGAACAATGGGAAGCTTTCTATAGGCCTGAGTTGTGGATGAATATCAATGAGTAAACAGTCTCCAGCACCAGAAGAGCATCAACGCTAATGCTACCACAAGCACCGTCAGAAAAATCCGTCGAGGCACATCCGATGTAGTGTTGGCGGGAGTGGTTGGCGAAGGCGAGTATGTTTGAGGTGTGTTATTTTGAGATGTGTTATCGGCGGGAGCTGTAGCAGTCGCGGAATGGGGAAGTGTAAGGTTACTCCATGCAGGTTGCGTGCCATTGACAAGTGCTCGTGGACTATTTCCTGAACCTCCGCCTCCAGACCCATTTGAACCTGAAGATGTACTTGAACCCGAAGATGGAGATGAAGAGGATGGTGATCCCGTATTGCTTGCGTTGATGGTTGGGGTACCAGTGAGTTCCCAGGTACTGCCTCCATCGGGTATACGTGCATAGGACTGATCGGGAGCGAGTGTTGGAACCGTGACCTGATCGATTGTCACTCCGTCGATGACTAGACGCAAGGTCATTTCTGGTGAGGGAGTACCCAGGAACAGGTTAGAAAAAATGGCACCAAAGAAAAGAACAAGGAAACTATGGGATGCAATAGCGGCTCCAAAGGGAGGGTAGTAGGCATCTGGGCTTGTCCCAGTAACAATAGTGGTATGAGCAGCGTAGAGATCGAAGGGCTGATTTTGCGGATTATACAACTCAATCCAGGCATCAGTGGTGATCGAATACGTCTTAGCTTCTGAACAATTCCAGGTGGAATGAGGCACTAAGAGCACTTCGTTGATTAGGACAATGCCGGGGGTTGTGGGGGCAGGCGCAGGAGAGCCAGGCACTGCTGGGGGAATAGGCGAAGCGCATCCATGAGCGCTCTTCATGGTATGGATACTATGAATGTTATGAGCGCTGGCAAAGGGAACTTCGAAGGCGGTTGCGGCGCAAAGAAGCGCTACGGCGAGTAACGCACCTAAAAACCGCACACAACCCCCCTTAGAAGCCTAAGCCGTCTGAAAGGTATTCAAAGTGAAATTTTTGGCGACGTGCGAAACGCCCGCCAAACAAGCGACGCATGGCTTCTACACTGCTTTCGCCAAGGGTAAAGGCGATGATTGAGCCAATAATGACGCCACAGATGCCGCCGAATGCAATGCCCTCTAAGAACATGCGGTTACGAAAAAATGTCATCGTTGTCACCTTTTCTGATTTAAAATGAAATTATTGCAGGTAGACTACCGTCTTAGCTTCACTCCAGAGGCGTTCGAGGCGGTAGTATTCCCGTTCCTTTGGCCCGAAAATATGTACGATGACATCGCCAAAGTCCAGCAGTATCCAGCCGGTCTCGGCATTACCTTCTCGATGAAGCAGTGCGGCTCCCTGTTTCTCTAATTGTTCATGAATAGCATCAGCAATAGCCTGGATCTGACGAACATTGTTGCCACTACAGATGACGAAGTAATCGGCAATCGTTGTCACGTCTCGAATATCTAGTAGAATTACATCCGAGGCCTTTTTGTCGGATGCGATATCTACTGTAGCTCTCGCTAACTGGCCAGGGTCTAACAGAACTCCCTCCACTTGCGCTCCCTTATGTATTAGCACATTCTAGGCAAGATGCAATACTTGCATCTTTACATATATATTATACTGTACCCGCATTATAACACGATGAAGCAAGCCTTGTTAAGAGGAAAATGGGTGAAAAAACTCACCAATTTGGGCTAGTTTAGAAGCCTATTATTTCCTGCCGAACCATTCTTCTCTTGTCGTGTGATGTTCAATGCTTACGTTGTTCAGGATTTCTGAGCGAAGTTCGCCGAGTGTTCCCCAGCCTTCGGCTTCAACGTCATACTTGTGAATGGTTTCTTCGTTGCGTTCGCGCACCCATACAAAGGTTTCGTCGGACAGTTCGGGATACTTCTCGACAACGGCGCGTAGTATTTCACGTGCGACATCTTCGACGAAGCGTGGGTTGGCATGCGCTTTATTCACGATGTAGAGTTCGTCGGGTCGCTTAAGCAGTCCGTAGTTTTCAGAACTCATGGCGCTCTCTGCCAGGTCAATCAGGTCGCTAGCATCAAGATTCTGGTCAGTGCCGATCATCAGTGTTGCTCGCCCGCGCTGGTTGTGTGTTGCCAGTGGGGTGACGCCGAGCATCTTCTCGATCATATCATCCTGGAAGCCTTCTTCCTGCAAGCGCACTCGCGCAAATGAATGGACCATATCCTGTGCGCAGGGACATGCCACCATGCCTTCGACTTCGACACCGACCATGCGCCTGCTGCTCTCTTTGGTAGCGACTGCAATTGCCATCAATCCATAGACTTCCTGCGTTGGGCGACCGGAGACCGGGGTCCATCTTTGCAGTGGATAGGTAGTACGGATATGCACTTCGGCAAGGAATGCTTTCTGCTTCTCTACAATCGTCTTCGCGATATGCTCGGCAAGCAACTCAATCTTAGGCCAGGCGGTGGTATCGATACCATCCATCACCTCGTTAAGCGCGTCACTGAAACGAGACATGTGTACTCCTGCCTGTGTCGCATCGAGATCAGCGTAGAGGTCGAATGTTGCATTGAACCATTGTTGATGGTTCTCATTCCCAATCAGGATAGCCTTTGTGATGCCAACGACACCCGCACGTCCAAGACGCACATGCACACTTGGTTGACCACTCTGAATATCGTGGTCGAGCGAGATACGCAGGCTGGGCGCTAACTTCTTCACACCATCCTGCGAGACTACATCCAACAATTCCTGCACGGTCTGTCCACTGACTGGATCAATAGCATCCGGCGCGATCTCGGCCAACGGAACCAGCACAAAAGCCCGTTCAGCCATACGCGGATGGGGCACAATCAAATTATCTTGCGTGATCTGTAGGTCATCAAAAAAGATAATATCGATATCAATTGGTCGCGGTCCATTGCGAAATGTTGGCTGCCGTCCAATTGCTGTCTCGATGTCTTTGGCATACTTCAGCAGTTCTTGCGCGGAAAGGGTCGTTTTGCCTTGTAAAACAATATTGAAAAATTGTGGCTGATCAAGATACCCAACCGGTTCAGTTTCATAGATGGACGAGACGATTGAAATCTCCATTACCTTGCGCAAGCGCTGCAATGCTGCCGCTAGATTGGCGCGGCGATCTCCTAAATTGGAACCTAGCGCCAGGTAGACAGTGTGTAGTTTAGCGGGCGCTTTGCCATTACTATGGCCATTTTGCGAAACTAGTGACGAAACATTTATATTCAAGCTCATGCTCTATCAGTCCTCTCGGTACTCACATTCATACTCTCCCTGTAATGACAACAGTAAGGAAGGGCATTTTGTTCCCACGGCCATACAACTGAGTGACCACGAGAGCGGCTCTTACTTGTGATATACCGCTTTCGTATGAAAAGATGCATAGGTGGGAGGATTTGGGGCAACCGCTTCACTCTGCTTCTGCTTATCTACTATAATGTTCGGTGAAACGTTACAATGTCATGAAATAGAAGGAGAAAACCTTGAACGATTTTACACTTACCAACCTGGTTACTGTACGTGAGCAGTCCGGGGACCTTTATCATGAGTTTTTGCATGTTCCATCCATGAGTGCCGGTGTGTATCAGTTGGCTGCCGGAGCCAGCGATCCTCAGGAGCCGCATACGGAGGATGAACTGTATTATGTTGTACGGGGCAAGGCTCAGATAAAAGTGGGCGATGAAGATATTCCTGTTGAGTCTGGCTCGCTGGTCTTTGTGGAAGCCAATGTCGAGCACCGCTTTCACACAATAACAGAAGATTTGACGGTGCTCGTTTTCTTTGCTCCGGCGGAATATTCGCTGCGGCAACATTAATTACTGGGAACTACTTTATATCAATGAGTGAAAAGGAGTCTCTATGAGCGACCCTCAGATAAGGCGTGAGCGTACTATTACCTGGCAAGATCCAATGATTGCTATTGAGGGTGGTAAAGCTATGAGTGGTCTTGAGAAACTGAGAGCCATAATTGCGGGTGAACTACCATCCCCTCCCATCTCGGAACTAATCGGGATGCAACTCGTCGAAGCCAGTGAAGGGCGTGCCGTTTTCACCTGCGAGCCAGCCGAGTATCATTATAGCCCGCTTGGCATGGTACATGGAGGAATTGCCGCCACATTACTCAATTCAGCTATGGGCCTAGCAGTTGTTTCGATGTTGCCCGCCTCAGCCAGTTTTACTACCCTCGAACTCAAAGTCAACTACGTGCGTCCCGTGTCTGAGAAAACCGGCATGTTGTATTGCGAGGGCAAGATCATTCATATGGGTGGCCGCATCGCTACTGCCGAGGGGCGAGTGAGTGATGCGGCGGGGAAACTTTATGCACATGGGACGACTACATGTATGGTGATCCGCGGTTAGAGGCTGTGTATAAAGGATTACTTATCCTGGCTTTCTGGGTGGTGTTGTTGAGAGGTAGCCTGTATCACCTTCACTTCTCAAACACCCACACATTACTAAATACCGCCTCCGTCCCTCCCGGACTATCTCCCCCCACCAAAAACCCTATAAGGCCCGACGTGTAGGATGCGTCCACAAAATTGTTCACAACCAGTTGCTTGTTAATATAGAAGCGGAAATGGGGGCCTGTTGCTACAATAAGAAATGTGTTGCTCTGGTCGTAGCCGCTTCATCAAAAGATGCTTGAAAGCTTACCTTGGCGTCCAATAACGTTCCAGGTGGACGGTTTCTTTGGGACGGTGACTGTAGGTGTAGTCTGCCATGAGCTTTGTACATGCTTTCCTTGCTACCAAAATGGACAGGCATCTGGGAGGCATACATTTCTGCGGCTTCCTGGCGCAGGTGGAGCATTTCGGACATTTCAACCAGTGCGGGTTCAAAGGCTCCGCCTAATTCTTTCAAGCGGGCATCGAGTGCACCCTGTTGTAAAACGTAAGGGAAGTCTTCGTAGTACTTGACGTTGGCACCGCGCTGGATGAGACGGTCGGCAGCGGAAGAGACGAGCTGGTGATCGACATGGCGACCTATGCCGAGGGGAGCATACCAGACGGCATCGGGTAGGCGTTCGTGCAGTGCTACCAGATCCTGGGCCAGTTGCCTGTCAATTACCAGGTCTGCCGGGTGAACTTCACCGCCTATCAACTGGCTTTGCGAGTTGTAATAGGCGGGTGTGCCACGAAAGATGGCGTCAAAATAGTCGAGCCAGAGGTAGTCTACGTGCAGGTAGTTCATTGCGGCAGCATCTTCTTGGCGCCGGGTGGATATAGCGTCAGCGTGGTCTTGCGGTCGGAAGCCTCCCTCTCTCAGTACCTGCTCGGCAAGTGAACTGAGTTGCATTCGCGCAGGCGGCATGCCCGCAAAGACGGTAATTACGAGCGGTCGCAAGGCTACGCTTACCTGTACGCCCAATGTGCCGCCACAGGAATAAACAACGTCATCGAAATGCGGTGAAAGAAAAATATTTCGATGGGTACGAGTGATATCATTAAAGCTTTTGAGTTGCAATGGTGCGCTCCTCCATTAAAATAATGATCTAATCATACTGTAGCACGCTTCGGAAAAAGTATCCAGTGAATAGGACACTATGCGGAAATTTGGAGCCAATACCTGTCATCCTGAGCGACATCTCCAAACCTCTGTATTCTTTCTTGAAGAATTTTCACTTCAACTAATATGAACGTTCGCGACGCACTTGTGGGATCACCGTCACGATAACCGTAATTACGAGCAGCCAGGCCCATCCCAGCCAGATAGTTGGGAAGATGCCGATACGTTGAATCAAGATGCCCGTCAATGCCAGGCCCAGCGGACGCATCGTGCCTGGAAGAAGTCGGCAGGCGCTCAACACTCTGCCCTTCAGTTCGTCAGGAATCAGTTTCAGGCGATGGCTGAAGTAGGGTACATCCTCAATCGGATCAACGAAGCCGGCACCAAACTCAAGCGCACCAAGCACAAGTGGGAAGGGTGCAAGCGCATACACGGGCCAACTCAGTACAAAATACCAGCGCGTCAGCAGGATAGATTGCCCGACCGTCAAGCGCTGTTCCAGGCGGGGAGCCAGCAACGAACCCAATATAGAACCGATACCACCCACTGCGAAGATCAGGCCAATCACTACTGCTGGAGCATGTTGTTGTTGCGCCAGAATGATAATAATTAACGCGTTGCTGGAAGAGATAAACGCTCCTGCTCCCATCAGCAACGACATAGTGAGGATAAAGGGTTGATGCCATACCCAGACTACGCCTTCAGCAATCTCTGCCCGCACGTTTCGACGGAATGGATATTCGGTTCTCGCTGAAACGGCGTGCGAATCAATACCATCGTCACAATGGAGATGAGATAGGAAATGGCGTCTGTGATAAACGGGAACATCGCGCCCAGCGTGTACAAGAGTCCTGAGAGAGACGGGCCAAATAGCGCGGTGGTGCCTTCGACAAACTCCTCTTGCGCAATAGCAGTTGTAAGTTGCGCTCGTGTGACCACTTGCGATACGGTCGCCGTCTTTGCCAGCATAAACACAATCATCAGTGTGCCTTCGAGGAAAGCGGTAATGTATAACTGCCAGATGGTCAGATGGCCAAGCGTGTAGGCGATAGGGATGCTGACAAGGCTCAGAGCGCGGCCAGCGTCGCACACGAGCATAACCCATTTGCGATTCCAGCGATCTACGAGCACACCTGCGAACAGGCTAAAAAGCGTGGCTGGTAGTGCGCGTAGGGCTGCGACAAAGCCAGCCTGTGCTGGGGAATGGGTGATAGCAAGCACCAACAGTGGAAAGGCGAGTTCCGATACTGCGCCTCCGATATCTGAAAGTGCCTGTCCGCTCCATAAGAGCATATAGTCACGGTTGCGCCACAGTGATTTCGGCTTGTCGAATGAGATAATCTGCTGTTCATTTATTGAGTTGTCCTGTGAGGTTGGCATGGATTTTTCCTTTTGCAAAGAAGTATTTGTACACGGAAATTCAGGCGTCTCACATGCCGCGTAACACAGGTTATTTGAGGAAAACAAAAATAGCCGGGCTACCAGCATGGAAACGGTGAGTGCCCGGCCACAAATGAGGAGTGTTGTTTGATACGAATAGGGAGAGAGAGTTCCAGCAGATGCGCATCATGAGAAATCTGCACTGGCGTTATAAGCCAGCGCATTTTAGCGCGTCGGGTGGCACCACTTTCTGCCGCGTAAGCAAATGTGCCAGGCTTACGCGGCCAAGTGGCTTGTTCTTCGATTCCGGTTACGGTGGATCATCCAGGATTGTTGACTTCTCATAGCTTCATGCTAGCATGCTCAATCAGAAAATGTCAATGTTCTGATCATGAGTGTCATTCCGTCTTGACAAGGACAATTATATCAAGATATGATTAACCTAGCTAAATAATAGTCATGTGAAATATTAGTAATCCTAATCAGAAGTGAACCATATCTTATAGTGGGCAGAGCGAGTGGGGTGAGTGAAATAAGCAGGGAGTGTAAACAATGGCAGAAGATAGTACTTCAAACGAGTTTAGTATTGCCGACGAACTGCTCGATGCGGTGACGAATTTGTTGCGACAGGTGCGGGTGGGCATGCCAGGAGAAGCCGAAGCGGATCAGGGCGCGCCAGAGTGGCAGGATATTTCTGAACTACGCGCGACCAGCGGGCAGATCCGGCTGCTGCGCTTTCTGGTTCAACACAAGTGCTGCACGATGCAAGAGCTGGCGGACTTGCTGGGTGTTGCGCCGCCAACAGTGACGGGCATGATTAAGCGGATGCTGGCGCAGGAGGTCGTCGAGAGGATACGCGACGAATCAGATTGGCGTGTGGTGAGGGTATTGCCGACCGAACGGGGGCGACGAGCGGTCGAGTTGTACGATCAGTTCCGGCGCACGAACCTCCAACGTCGCTTGAACTATCTTAGCCAGGAAGAGCTTGCACAACTACATGCGGCTCTACCGGTGCTCAGACATATTATCGAGGTTAAACCATGACAATTACAGTTGAAAAACTTTCTCGCTCTTTTGGAGAGATAGAGGCTGTCAAGGGGATCGATCTGCAGGTTGAGCGCGGCGAGACCTTTGGCTTTCTAGGTCCCAACGGAGCAGGGAAGAGCACCACAATCAAGATGTTGTGTACTCTTCTACGCCCAACCAGCGGTCGAGCCCTGATTAATGGCTACGATATTGAACGAGAGTCTATGCGCGTCCGTCAAAGCATCGGCATCGTTTTTCAGGACCCGACCTTGGACGAGTATCTTACTGCGGAACAGAACCTTTACTATCACTGCATGGTCTATCATACACCAATGAAAACCAGGAGTACACGCATACAGGATGTGCTGGAACTGGTCGACCTGGAGGAGCGGCGCAATGATGTTGTGAAGACCTTTTCAGGTGGCATGAAGCGGCGGTTGGAGGTTGCGCGTGGGCTATTGCACGAGCCGCAAACGTTGTTTCTCGATGAGCCAACGGTCGGACTTGATCCCCAGACAAGGCGCAGCGTTTGGGAGCACATCCTGCAACTACGCGAGCGCACGGGCCTGACCATCTTCATGACGACCCACTATATGGAAGAGGCCGAATATTGCGACCGGATCGCCATCATTGACCATGGACAGATTGTTGCCCTCGATACTCCTGCGGCGCTGAAACGCATGGTGGGTCAGGACCAGGTGAAGTTGACGACATCGCAGTCTGAACGGGCGATGAACATCTTACAACAGCGTCCCGGGTGTTCTGTACGCAGCGATGATCAAGCCATCTACATTGAGGGTGAGGATGGGCAGGCGCTGGCAGCCGATGCGATCCGTGAGCTAACTCTGGCGGGCATTGATGTGCGTGGCGTAAACATCACTGCCCCCACGCTGGAAGACGTATTCGTCTATCTCACTGGCCGCGTTATCCGCGATGAAACCGCCAGCGCCAAAGATCGCATGGGTTCAAGACTGCGCAATCGTGGTCGTCTGCGCCGTTAAACAAAACCAGAAGCATTGAAAAGTTATGCGTGATGTGTCTATTGAATGACGACGTTTGAATCGCTCTAAAATAGGACGAGGAGAGTATGTATGCTTAAAACAACACTGCCAGAGACGGTTCCACAGCTAGAGAATGGGTCTGCGCCTGCGTTTTTTATCGACCCAGAAGGTATCGCCATGATCTGGCGGCGCGATATGGTACGCCTCTGGCACCAGCGTTCGCGCTTGCTTGGAGCGGTCGCACGGGCACTCGTCTGGCTCTTCGCGCTGGGATTTGGCCTGCGTGGCTCGCTTGGCTCCATCGCGGGCTTCAGCTATGCACAATTCGTTTTTCCCGGTGTCATTGCGATGACCGTCATCTTCAGTGGACTCCAATCGGCCATCTCAATCGTGTATGACCGCGAATTTGGTTTCCTGAAAGAAGTGCAGGTTGCGCCTACGCCACGTTCAACGCTGGTTATTGGCAAGTGCCTGGGTGGTGCATCCAGCTCGACCGTACAGGCGCTCATCATTCTTATCTTCGCGCCCTTCACCTCCGTGCATCTAACCCCCATGAACGTCCTGTTGACGGTTGTCGTCACCTTCGTTACCGCGATGGCCATCTCCAGCATGGGCGTCGTAATCGCAATGTGGATTCATGATTTCGAGAACTTCGGAACCGTCCAAAACTTCATCACCCTGCCGCTCTATATGTTCTCCGGCGCTATCTTCCCCACGCGGCAGGTGCCAGCATGGCTACATACTGTGCTCCTGCTCAACCCTCTTTCGTATGGCGTCAACGCCATTCGGGGCGTATTGCTCGGATACGAGAGTGCGAATGTACCGTTTAACCTGATCGTGCTGCTGTGCTTCACGGTGGTCATGTTGTTGATCGCGATTGCTCTGTCATATCGAGAGGCATAGTACACGTCATTCGGTGGTTGCCGCCCATGAATCCTATGGTAATCGTACCCCTTCTCCATTAGAATCGAGTAAGCCATCTCTTGCCAGACCTTCGATAATCTTTTGAAGCCAGGGTAGGTCGGCGTCGGTAAACTCGGGTTTGATTTTGGGACCGAGTTCAGCAAGTGGAAGGCGCTGACCGGCGGGGAGTGAACGTAGTAGATCGACGATGCGCCCGCGAAAATAACAATTCGTGCTGGTGAAAGGTTGGGTCTGGTAGCTGGCTTTCTTCTCGGCTACTTTGCGTAGCTGGCGTAGTACGGTGCCTGATGGGAAGAGACTATGCTGGGCCATTTCTGTATAAGCGCTGCAGGACTCTTGAAGAGGGCATTGCGTACATTGCGGATTGTTGCTGGTGCAAATGGTTGCGCCTAAATCCATCAAGGCCTGGTTCCAGTTGTAGGCTTCTCCTTCTGGCAGGACTTGCTCTGCGAGAGTCAGCATTTGAGCGTCATTGAGTTTGGGTTCGGGATATTCGAGGCCAAGGAAGATGCGGTGCAGTACGCGGTAGATGTTGGTATCAACGGTGGCGACTTGTTTGTGGTAAGCAAAACAGGCAATCGCACCGGCGGTATAGCGACCTATGCCTTTGAGTTTCAGCAGATCGTCAATGGTGTCGGGAATGCGTCCACCGTATTCGGCAATGACTTGACGTGCGACCGACTGCAAGCGCACAGCACGCATATTGTAGCCTAGCGGTACCCATACGGAGATAACATCTGCCGTTGGGGCTGCCGCGAGGTCGGCAAGAGTGGAAAATGTTTCAAGGAATTGCCGGTATTTTGGCAGCACGCGGTCTACCTGGGTCTGCTGAAGCATAATTTCTGAAACAAGGATGGCATACGGGTCATCGGTGGAGCGCCAAGGTAGAGCACGTTGTTCGGCAGCGTACCACTTCAACAGGCTAAGATGGACCCGCGCTAGCAGATCAGGCGTAGGCGAAGAGGGGGAATAAGAGGAAAAGGTGCGCTTCGCCATGTAGTCTTACGATGAAGTAGGCTGAGCCATCGTATCGGCCTGGATGTCCTGCTCACCTTCTGCCCGTAGCTCACTGCGCCTCTTTGCCATCAAGGAAAATAGTGTCTCGCCACCTTCTTGCCAGCACTTTGAATCAGGTGATGGTAGATTTTCGCAGAGAATCCAATCGTTGGCATCTTTGAGTACATGGCCTTTGATACACTTCGCATAAAAAATATGATCATTTAAATCAGGATCATCTGCCTTCGCTTTAGGCGAGGCCATTTTTGGAATGAAAAACTTACACCAGGGCACGGTTATGTACCTTCCTTATCCTCAAGTAGATGGTTCTATGTTTGAGCGCCTTTACTCGACAGTGCGCCCGGACAAGTTGGAACCAACCTCATTATAGCGCATTATCGGCTATTTAACTAGTGGGGAATTGGTGCGTCGTCAGGAGGTGTAAATAAAACTGGCGACCATTGCGGTCGCCAATGAAACAATCATTTTATGGATCGGTTAAATCAGTTTCAGTCCCGAGATTACAAGTACGGTTGCAAGTACGGGGCGCATGTAGCGATCGGGGACGAACTTGCTCATTTTACTACCCAGGTAGACTCCAGGGAGCGAGCCTATGAGCAGCATACCGGCGAGAGACCAGTTGATGGTTCCTGCACTCATATAGCCGATGGCTCCTGCTGCCAACAACATGAAGGCCTGGAAAATGTCTGTGCCTACCAGTTCTTTTGGAGTGAGTCGGGGGAAGAGGAAAGCCATAGAGACAATGATCAATGTTCCGCTTCCGACGGAGGTCAGGCCAACGAGGAAGCCGACAAATGCACCAACCAGGACAGTAACGATCGGACGGTAGCGCTTTTCCCAGCGATTTGCAACTGGCTGCTTCGTAGAATCGGTTTCATTTGCGGAAACTGTTTCATTACGCAGCGCCTCCTGTTTACGCAACTCAAGGTTTCTTTGCTCTAAGCGCCGCATGATATAGGGTTTGAGGACAAGCAGGATAGCAACCAGTATGAGGGTGAAGCCGATGGCATGAAGGATAACATCGTTCACAAGGGTCCCATAATGCTTTCGGATAATTTGTACAAGCCCGACACTGAGTAAGGTGGCGGGAACGCTACCGCAGGCGAGCCAGAGAGCTACCTTGAAATCCACATCTTTCTGTCGTATATGCACTATGGAGCCAAGTGCTTTGGTGACAGAGGAATACGCAAAATCGGTGCCAACGGCCCATAAAGCAGGAACTTTAAAGATAAGGATCATGATAGGGGCGAGGAGCGATCCTCCACCCATTCCGGTAAGTCCAATAAGAAAGCCAATTAACAATCCTACGAGCGAAATACGATAATCCACGGGGCACCTCCTTGGATGACTCTACCGATCTCCTCAAAGAACTCAACCTTGTATGAAACCACAGTAACATATTTTTTTCATAACTTCAAGTTATTTTTTGTATTCTCCTCTATTATAATAGATTGCTATGAATCTCTTCCATTATCATTCGTAGAAGATATAGATCATATGCTTTCATGTTATGCATGATAATAACTCTTCTGGATTTTCTGTCGCCTCGGGTTGCGAGAAAACTAGAGAGGTTGAAAATGTGTTATAATAGTAGTGTTAAAATTGTTTTTGCTCATGTCCTGTTTAGGAGCAGGATGGTGGGTTGGTTGATGAATATATAGAAAGAGTTATATTCAGAAGGAGCTTTTTATGTTGGTCCGCTCATGGCATTGGGCGACCCGATGGATGCAAGACACATTAATGTATTGCTCAAAGTGCAATAAAGATATGCCTGCCAGGAAATCTATAGTGGATGGCGTCTGGGTCTGTCAGAGGTGTGGTCGGCGCATTAGTGCATGATAATAGCGCAAGCCTTTATGATGATTGTATGAAATAGCGAAAGGGCGAACACAATTTAAGTGTTCGCCCTTTTTATTTATGCCCTCTGAATGATGACAGCACGTAGCCACCATAACCCTGTTTCAAATGCCCCCATAAGGTAGAACCATCCCCAGGATTGATGGAGGACACCGTAGCTTGCTGCCATTGCCAGAAAGAAGAGGCAGGCGAGGGCTGAGAGTTGCTTCAAGCGCCATTTACGGAGGTGCCAGCGAAAACTCCGTCTGCGTGCGTCACGGTATAGCCATATTACCCATCCCGTTGCAGTGAGAAGTACGATGGTTCCAAATATGCCAAATATGCCGAAGAAAAGCAAAAGGGAAGATGTATTCATAGCCTTGTTACGCTAGTTTGTGTTCCAGAACTGTTCACATTATAACATAGAGCTGGGCGCTGTAGTATACTAAACTGGAACAAATGAGGGAAACCTGATAACAATCACCTGGAGCGGAAGTATTGTGTTAGCTGAAGAATTAGTAGTAATTGATGGTGACTCGCGCCTATGGGCTGCAGCGAGGCCATTACTGGATGTGGCGCTGCAGCTTGAGCAGAACGATGATAGTTACTCGTGGCATGGCTGGGATAAAGAGCAAATCTCCATATTCCTCAAAAATTTGCCCTCGCTATGCGGTCTGGTTTTAGGAGTATGGGAAACGGTACCAGGATTAGAGGATGAGCAGGCACGAGAAGAGTTGCAGTTGGGTATAGTGTGTGAAGTAGTCGATGGCGAAGTACACTCGATACGCACCTTTGAAGCGTTGGTTGCGTCAGGCCTTAAACCTGTTGCTGAATTAGAGCCAGGAATTGACGATGCACTGGAGATCATGCAGGTAGCTCAAAACCAGGTAGCTGCTGTGGCATGGGCACTGTTCATTGAAAAAGCAGCCTGGGATGAATGGCTTTTTGCTAGCGGGAATGAGGGGACTGTTATTGACAAGAGCGAGGTGCTTGCTGCTCTTGCGCGTCAGGGACGTTGTGTCATACTTGGAAGCCAGGTAGGATATCATCGCTAAGAAGTCTTTGGCCTGCATATCGATGTAATTTCAAAACGGTTCTCAAGGCGTTCGCTGAAGCTCTGCTGTCATCCTGAGCGGAGCGAAGGATCTCTAGTCGGGCACAGCGCAGATCCTTCACTCCGCTCAGGATGACAGAGGCTCAGATAAGTTATTATAAAGGTGGAACATGAGGGAGAATAAGAATCTTCCACAACCTGCACAGGAAGCTTTACAAGAATTTCCTATAGCCTTCCACGATGGTATAAACTATACTTCGGAAATGGGTCTGGCATGGGCACCGGGACGGGTGAATCTGATTGGAGAGCATACAGATTATAATGACGGCTTTGTCTTACCGATAGCGGTAGATCGTGTAGCCTCATTTGCCGGGCGGGCGCGAGGAGATGGTGTTGTGCGGCTCTGGTCAACACACTTTCAAGAATACGCGCAGTTTTCACTGGAGGGATTACCGGATACGTTTGTGCAACAACGGAATGCTCTGCCGGGTTGGGCACGTTATGTGCTGGCTGTGATTACAGAACTGGTTAAAGCCGATATCAAGCTCACAGGGTTCGATGCTGTGCTGCAAGGGGATGTGCCTGTTGGTGGCGGGATGAGTTCGTCGGCTGCGTTAGAGGTTGCAACTGCACAGGCATGCGCACTTTTTTCCGGTGGGCGGTTTAGCATTGGTGACGAGCATGCGACATTGAAGCCGATGGAAGTAGCTGCTCTCTGCCAGCGTGCTGAGCAGGTTGCGTCGGGTGTGCAGTGCGGCATCCTCGATCAGGCCGCATCATGTCTTGGGCGTCCAGGAAAGGCTACTTTGCTGGACTGTCGTTCATTGGAGTATCGCTATTTGCCTTTCGATGCGCCCGATATAGCTCTGATGGTCATCGATACCGGCGTGCGGCGTGAACTGGCAGCTTCTGCTTACAATGAGCGGCGCAAGCAATGTGAAGAGGCGACACGTATGTTGCGCGATATGCTCGTGCGGCACGAGCCGGAGGATGAAGCGGCACGTTCAATTCTCGCCTTGCGAGATGTTACGCAGGAGCAGTTTGATCGCTACAAGTCGTATCTTCCAGAGGTGCTCCAACGGCGCGCTGGTTATGTGATTGCTGAGGACGGGCGTGTGTTGCAAAGCGTCAAATTGCTGGAGATGGGAGCAATTGAACAAATAGGACCGCTCCTCTGGGAGTCACATGCAGGCTTGCGCGACGAGTACGAGGTAAGTTGTACCGAATTGGATACGCTGGTGGAAATTGCCCGGCAGGTACCAGGTGTTCTGGGCGCGCGTATGCTAGGTGGAGGTTTCGGTGGCTGCACGATTAATCTTGTGCATACGAATGCGGTTGATGCCCTGCGTAAGGCAGTGAATGAACAATACCCGGCTCGTACCGGTCTACAAGCGAGTATCGATATTTGTCGTGCTGCGGGTGGGCCTGGAAATGCATGGGTGAGTTAGTCAGGTGGAGGCAAAGCTCGTACCGCCAGACTTTGAGCAAAAATTTCGGATCTGGTTGCTTGAGACTTTCATCACCGGGTCTACTCGTCCTACCCTTGCTCTCTTTTCGTTAAAAAAACACTGGAAAGCCAGGAGTGCCTTTGCCCATCTCCAGGTAGGACTTCAAGCTCTCCAGGAAGTGTTCCCAATTCCCACGAGTCTGTTCATATACCTCATCAACTTGAGTGAATCCATCATGAGATAACATGGACATCAAAGGGTCAATAGACCGAAGCTTGCTTTCTATATGCGAGGCGGGAATATCACCACTAGAGCAGCGAACAGAGAAAGCGGACCTGTTCTACTATCCTTCCCCCTCCGTTCACCTCTTGCTCCTCATTGGCCTCTTTCGCCCAACCCCGCTTGCTGAGCCCGCAGCATGGCCTGCGCGCGGTCAGCGACTTGCAATTTACTGAAGATCGTGGAGACATAGTTGCTCACGGTTTTGGGGCTGAGGGTGAGGTGTTTCGCTATGGCTGCATTACTCTGCCCTTGGGCGATCAGGGAGACGATTTCGTGTTCGCGTTCGGTCAGTTCTGGTAAGGCCTGTGGCAGGGTAGCTGGTTGAAGGTGGGCGAAGAAGTCGATCAGCCGGGTCGCGATGGACGGGCTGAAGATCGCTCCGCCGCTGCCCACCGCTTGAATGGCGCGTAGGACCTCGTCAGGACTGGCTCCCTTGAGCAAGTAGCCACGTGCCCCAGCTCGCATCGCCGTGAAGACAGAATGGTCGTCCTCGTACATAGTGACGACGAGAATGCGGATCTGCGGACTGCTACGCAGGATACGGCGCGTGGCCTCGATCCCTCCCATGCCAGGCATGTGCAGATCCATCAGGATGAGGTCCGGTTGAAGCGCGTCGGCCTGCGCGATCGCCTCTTCGCCGGTGGTTGCTTCGCCAACCACCTCGCTCTCCAGGTCCGCTGCCAGCAGGGAACGCATCCCGCTGCGGAAGAGGGGATGATCATCGGCAATCAATACGCGCAATGGCTCTTTTGGCATGATATGCTCACTCTTTCGCTATGGGAAGCTGGGCTAGGATACACGTCCCGCCTGTAGGAACCGGTTCCACGATGAAGGTTCCACCGAGTTCAGCTGCACGCTCACGCATCGAACGGAGACCAATCCCCATACGTTGTGTCGCAGAAATACCTCTCCCATCATCGCAGATCTGCAGCAAGAGCTGGTCGGCGAGCGAAAGACGGATGGAACAGGTGCGTGCGCACGCGTGTCGCACCACGTTGGTCAGCGCTTCCTGAACGATGCGAAAGGTTGCGACCTCGATGGCTGCTGACAGCGCGGGCAAAGCATCTGGAATGTCCAGGCTCACCTGGAGCTGCTCCTGCTGTTCACTCCCTCGAATGCTAGTCTGCTGAGTAACGTGCTCACGGATTGCTCCGATGAGCCCCAATTCATCGAGGGAGGGTGGACGCAAATTGTACACGAGTTGACGAATATCGCCTACCGTCGTTGCAATATCGCTCCCTAGTTCATACAACAAGGCGTCAGCGGCCATCTGGTCGCGGGGGAGCAATTTGCGTGCCGCCCCAATTTTGAGCGTGAGGGCGGCAAGCGTCGGTCCCAGGCCATCATGCAAATCGCGGCGCAGGCGGCGACGTTCCTCCTCGTGTGCTGTTACAATCCGCGCTCGTGCGGCAACGAGATGCACATTGGAGCGTTTCAGATCGGCGGTCAGGCGGACGGCATGCACGGCCAGACTGATCTGGCGAGTAAGTGCGTCGAACATACGCGTGTCAGCAGGCGTAAAAGCCTCTCCAGGGCTGCGTGGTGCCAGATGGAGGGTGCCAACGGTTTCCCCCTGATAGATCAGTGACCTGACCACTGGTTCTCCCCGCAGTTCCCCATAGCTTGCGACCGTCGTGAACTCGTTCTCCTGTTTGAGTAGGATCGCCACATGGGGGAGCTTGAGTGCCTGAGCTACCGTCTGGACAATCGTGGGCAAGACGGCTTCTGGAGCAAGCGTGGCTTCCAGTTGCCGCCCGAAGCGGAGGAGGAAGGTAGAGGGATCATCGCGCTCCCCATACATCAGGCGGTTCACCCCGTGCTGCAGACGGAGGCGAAGGGGTTGAAAGAGCACCGCGATCAGGCCGGTTGCCACCAAAGAAACCACGGGATTGCCCGGCGCTTGGAAGAGTGCGCCAAGCGCGACCACCACTAGCACATACATCCCGACAATGCCCAACGAGAGCCCAGCATACACCAGCGAGCGATTGATAATGGCATCGATATCCCACAAGCGTGAGCGCAAGATGGCGATCCCAATGGACACCGGAATCCCAAGGAGAGAAAGGAGAAGGACTGCAGACGCAAGCAAGTTGGCCAGCGTGCCAGATTGAAAGAAGGCGGGAAAGAACACATCAGCAAGTAAGACGACCCCTATCAAGCCAAGAATCGCCACGGCGCTCCCAAAGACGACCCATTTCGTTTGCTGGCGCTGGAATGGGGTAGACACGCGCCGATAGCGGTAGACCTGCACAGCCACCAGACTTCCCAATAACCCAAGAAACAGCCCATTATACAGGGCGGGAAAGCGCACAAATGGATTGGCGGGAGAGGAGGGAAAGAAGCGTTCGGCTCCCTCATAGATAATCCAGCCAAGCATCAACCAGCGTGTCCAGGGTGGAGCAAACCGTCCACCAGGAAACACGTAGAAGAAGAGGCTCAGGCTGCACCCGCTGAGGAAGGCCACCACTTGTACCAGCCATACCCAGGGCCAGGGAAGGGTGGTCGTCTGGGTAGAAACAAAGCCAATGGGGAAGGTGAGGAGAGCGACTGACGTAAAGAAGGCCAGGCGGTCATCAGCTTTGTGCCAGAAAATCACCCATCCAACTAGCAAAAAGCCAAGCACAAAAAAGGCATTGAGGATGATGTTATAGATGGCATACGAATCGACAGAGAGACCTAATGCATGTAGCGCACGTATCCCATCCTGCGTCAGCTGCTGAGATCGCGGATTGGGATGCGCCGTCAAGATATGGAGGTAGGCAAAATAGGTTGGAATGCTGGCAATGACAATGCTAACTACGAGTCCCAGGATGACGAACCATGAGAGCCGTGCGATGACCAGCCAATGATCACGCAGGCGCGTATCGAGAACGCTTGCTGCGTCATGGCCTCTGTGTATTGGTGCGGGTAACAGATTCATAGGGATGTTCCCATTCAGGCGACTGATGCTTCAGCATTGAAGCACCAGGGAAGCGCAACAACCGTTCGCACTGCGCTAGCGGATGCTTTCTTCACCATGCATCTTACCATATTCTGCAAAAGGTCCTCTGCTCCACCAGGAGCAGAGGGGTTTACTGATCTCTTAGAGAGCGGTGGAGCGGAACGTTATGAGTTCTGCAGAAACGCTCGTATTCCGACAACAATTGCGACCAGGGCGGAAAGAATGCAGAGGACGAGAGTCCCAAAGTGGCCAACGTTTGCGCCAGGATCGAGCAGCGCAGCGGTGTTGGTCGGTTGGATGACGAGGAGGACATTCGTGCCCAAGACAATGAGCACGCTCAGTGGCAACGCCCAACGCCTACCGGTGGCGACCAGACCAGCAGCAAGCAAGATGAGCACACCGATCACCAGGTGAGGAATATTCACACCCTCTCCTTGCACGAGTTCTGCAAGTATTCCGACGACCTGGGCAAGAACATTGATCAACAATGCCCCGATGGTGATTTTGACCAGGATTGACAGCGGTTGGTGGGTGGCGTGTGTGTGTGTGTTCACGTGTTCCATGGAAATTTCTCGCTTTCGAATCTATTTACGACGTCTTGTTGACATACACCTGCGAGAAAACGCTTTCTGTTCCCTCGCAGAGCTTGTACGAGCAACACGCTTTCATCTGTGGTGCTGTTTCTAGTATAGGTGAGGTGATTTCCCACGGGGAAGGGGGTGCTGTCCCAATATGACCGGGCAATTTTCCCGGCGGTTTCCCGTGTGTTCTGAGAAGTGACACGTTACGTAGCGCTACCCCGAGAAGCGGAGAAAGAAAGGGCTGATTGAGGAGCCTTTTTGCAGCCAGGTGTCTCTGTAACCTGGAAGAAGCGCATTACCCCAAGGTGGTTTTCCAACTCACCTCCTTTAACCCCCGCTTCTGCTGTCTCACAATCGGCCGTTTCTTGAGACATATAATTCTGCCTGGTCTGTTACAAATACTTACTCGTCAGCGAATGCTTGGCGCCGAGTAGTTCTCGGGGTGTACCCTCGAAGATAACCCTGCCGCCCTTATTGCCGCCTTCTGGCCCCATATCAATGATCCAGTCTGCGTTGCGAATCACATCGAGATGGTGCTCAATCACAATCACTGTGTTCCCGCCATCTACCAGCCGGTTCATGATGGTGAGCAGGCGACCAATATCCGACAGGTGCAGGCCAGTTGTCGGCTCATCCATGACATAGATACTGCCCTGCTTGTGAAGTTCACTGGCCAGTTTAATCCGCTGGCATTCCCCACCAGAGAGAGTGCTCATGGGCTGACCGAGGGTCAAGTAGTCCAGACCAACGTCGCTCATCGCCTGGAGCTTTGACTGCACTTCTTTCATCTGCAAAAACGCTAGTGCCTGCTGAACGGTCATGTTCAACACATCAGCAATGGACTTCCCGTTCAGTGTATAGGCCAGTACTTCGTCCTTAAAGCGTTTCCCGCCGCACACTTCGCAAGGAAGCTTAACCCCCTCAAGGAAACCGAGGTCCGCGTAGGTGACACCGAGCCCCTGACAGTTAGGGCAGGCACCCTTGGAGTTAAAGCTGAACAGACCAGCATCAACGTGGTTGACTGCCGCGAAGGCCTTGCGCACGTCGTCCATGATACCGGTGTAGGTCGCGGGATTCGAGCGGCTGGAAGTGTTCAGGGGCGCCTGGTCGATCACCACCGCTTCCGGGTGCTGACTCAGAAAGGCTTCGTTGATTAACGAACTTTTACCTGAACCGGCCACTCCTGTGACAACTGTCAGGACGCCGGTAGGAATATTTACGCTAACATTTTTCAGGTTGTTGACGGTAGCGCGTACAACTGGCAGCATGCCGGTCGCCTGGCGGAAGGTCTCCTTGAGCGGCCTCTTACGCAGCAGATGGTTGCCGGTCAGAGTGTCGGCCTCAAGCAGACCAGCGTAGCCGCCTTCATACACGACCTGACCGCCCTCGCTCCCGGCATACGGCCCCATATCAACCACATAATCGGCCACCTTGATCACATCGGGGTCATGCTCTACTACAATCACGGTATTGCCTTTATCGCGCAATTTCACCAGTAGTTCATTCAAGCGGTGTACATCGCGCGGGTGCAGTCCGACACTCGGCTCGTCAAAGATATACATGACATCCACAAGGCTGCCGTTGAGGTTCTTGACGATCTTGACTCGTTGTGACTCACCTCCGGACAGCGTGTCAGTTACACGATCCAGACTCAGATACTCCAGGCCAATATCCACCAGGTGCTGGAGCCGTTCGGTCAATGTGCGAACGATCGGTGCCGCCACCGGGTCTTTGAGATCCTTCACCACTTCCAGCAGTTCATAAATCTCCATCGTCGATAGATCGGCAATATTGTACCCCTTGATCCTGCAACTCAGTGCCGCCTGATTCAGCCGGGCACCCTTGCAGAGCGGACAGGGGCCGAGCTTCAAAAAAGGCTCGACCTGTTGCCGTATACGAGGCGAAAGCGCCTGGATGTCCCGCGCTATGAACTTGCGATTGAACTTGTACACCAGACCCTCATAGGTGTTATACGGCAGACCAGTATGTCTGCGCGGTTCGCTGTAGAGCAGCAGGTCCAGTTCCTCCGGTGTATAATTGGCGATCTTCTTGTCGTTATCGAAGAAGCCAGAATGCGCATATAGATCGCGCTCCAAATTGGCCAGTCCTGGGGCGATAACTGCTCCCTCGTTCAGCGATTTTGTTGTATCAATCAGCGCCTCGGGGTCAATGCCGATCTTGCGGCCCAGGCCATTGCATTCCAGGCACATACCCTGAGGATCGTTGAAGGAAAACGCATTTGCATTGCCCACGTAGGGTTGACCGATGCGCGAAAAGAGAAGGCGCAACACAGACGCGATGTCAGTTACCGTGCCCACCGTCGAGTGCGATCCCCCACCCAGGCGTTTCTGATCAACAATCACCGCCATGCTCAGGTTCTCAATCGCATCTGCGTCTGGTTGGGGATAGCGCGGTAGCAAGTTGCGAATGAACATGCTGAAATTCTCGAACAACAGTCGTTGTGCTTCGTTGGCAATGGTATCAAACACAACCGATGATTTCCCCGAACCGGATACGCCGGTAAAAATGGTGATGTTGCGCTTGGGCAGCCTCAGCGAGACATCCTTGAGGTTGTTCTCACGCGCGCCACGAATCTCGATATATTCTTGAACCATGCTGATGTATGCTTCCTCTCGATATCGCTAGAATTATGCCAGCGGATCTTTCAATCGGGCTCTATCTGGATTCCGATGATGGAACGCCTTTGTTCTGGCTGTACACAGGAGCAGTATAGCACAGAAGGATTGGCAAAACTTCTTCTTTCTCTTACTGTCGTTGTTCTGAAGATGCCTGGGTGACAAGGCAATCAGCGCGACGCCTCGAATGATTCAGCGTCGCGCTGATGTGCCCGTCTCCAGTCATCTGATTCGTTCTGACCTGCTCCCTGTCTGGTGGGCACCTCGATCATGGGAAGGATGGCCGCCAACTGAGGTGGAGGCGACCTGAACTCCCTATTTGCAGTTAGCTGGGAGGGGTCTCTGACTGAGCCACCTGCCACACGTTGCCATCAGGATCCTTGAGGGGAAACCACTTGACGCCCGAGCCCGGGCCATACAGGTCATCCTTCACTTCGCTGACCTGGAGGCCCCTTGCTTTGTACTCGTTGTGGGTCGCTTCAATATTAGGCGTCGAGAGGTAGAGATGCATCGTCCCAGCTTTCATGTTTCCATGCATTGTTGTGAGCGTCACAGCGGTGCCTCCTCCTGGGGGCTGAACAGTGACCCAGTGTTGATCGCCTTGCCCGACGTCTGTAGTGACAGACCAGCCCAATTGCTCCGCGTAGAACGCTTTAGCCTTCGCCATATCGGTGACTGCCATCGTCACCATCAGAATTTTTTCATTAGCCATTGTCATAACCTACCTTTCACATGTCGTAAAACAGCGTGTTGTGTGTCCTTCTCGCGCTTTTCCGCAGTCGGCTCTTTGAGCCAGACTCCAGTGGTATTTTCGCGCGTCACTATTCTGACGAACCATCGCGCAGAAATGTGACCGGCTTCCCGCGCGTATGCGGGATTTCTTGACTTTTCGGTTTAATCTTGACGGGGCCGCCCATCCGGCGCTTCAATGGGAGTTCGTTTCCCTGTGACATCGGCTGGATTTCCCTCGTCACTATAATGACGGAACGCAACGAAAGAATGTGACCGATGGACGAAGTTGAGTCTCGCTCGTTACTCCAATGAGAGAATAAAATGAGGGAATAGAACTGATGAACAAACACGAATGGCTGGCGGAACAATTCGAGGCCAACCGGACCCACCTGCAAGCGGTCGCCTACCGCATGCTCGGCTCGCTGAGCGAGGCAGACGACGCCGTACAGGAGTCGTGGCTTCGCCTCAGCCGCTCCGATACGAGCGGCATTGAAAACCTGGGAGGATGGCTGACCACAGTGATCGCGCGAATTTGCCTCGACATGCTGCGTTCGCGAAACTCACGGCGCGAGGAATCGCTGGAGGCGGCTGTGTCCGAGTCCATCGAGAGCCGCGAGGAGGGGATCGACCCAGAGCAGGAAGTGCTGCTGGCCGACTCGGTTGGGCTTGCCCTACTGGTCGTGCTCGACACCCTACCTCCCGCCGAGCGGCTCGCCTTTGTGCTGCACGACATCTTCGCAGTGCCTTTCGACGAGATTGCGCCTATCGTGGAGCGTTCGGAGACGGCAGCAAGGCAGCTCGCGAGTCGCGCACGTCGCCGCGTGCGGGGAGCGGAAACGGCGAAGCCTGCCGATCTCGAACGCCAGCGAACAGTGGTCGATGCCTTCCTTGCCGCCTCGCGCACTGGAAACTTTGAGGCGCTGCTCACGGTGCTCGACCCGGAGGTTGTGTTCCGCGTAGATGGCGCTGCCTCGCCTAAGGGTGTGTCAAGAGAGGTTCGCGGTGCGCCAGCAGTGGCCAGGCAGTTCTCAGGACGTGCTCAGGGCGCACGAAGGGCCCTGGTGGATGGAGCCGTGGCAGCTATTGTGGCGCCGCGTGGACATCTGTTCCTCGTCCTCAATTTCACGATCAGGAACGACAAGATCGTCGAGATTGAGGCGGTCGCCGATCCTGCACGCCTACACCAGTTGCACCTTGCAGTCCTCGACGACTGACGAACTGCCGCCCGTCAAACGCCGCGTGCCTGTTCGGCGGTCAAGCCCGTGCTCTCTCGATTTGTGCGTCCCAGAATTGCCGGTATTGTTCAAGCCAGACCACAGCGTCTCTCATGGGACTAGCAGCGAGGCGAAACCAGTGCGTTCGTCCATCTTTCCTGTGCAGGATCAGATTAGCGTGTTCCAGCACCCGTAAGTGTTTGGAGATCGCCGGGACGGAGATCGAGAATGGCCGTGCCAGTTCTGTGCCAGAAGCCTCACCATGCGCCAGGCGTTCTAAAATGGCCCGGCGTGTGGGGTCAGCGAGCGCTAAAAAGATGGTATTAAGTCGCTCTGGTGAATCATTAACCATAGCGTTAATTATACGAAGGTCGTGAATCACTGTCAATGGTTAGCTCACAGGAGCCTTTTTATTTTCATCCTGTTGGTATACCTTGTCGTTTATAGATGGGGCGCGAATCATCAAACTTTCTATAGGAGGATGGACTTCGAGACGCTATGATAGACGCCTTGTGGAAAGCAACAGAATTCGCGAGGACCCACTGTAAAACGCTCGCCTTCTACCTCAACGATGAGGCTTCCCTCGAAAACGATAAAAGCTTCATCGCTCTCATAATGTGCATGAGGCACAGGATAATCAAGCTTCCGTAGTGTTGTTGTACCAAACCTGGAGCTTCTCAGATCGAAAGCCGATTTCATCTCGTGGCGTATGCCCTGAAAGTAGTGTGGAGTAATTGGGTAGCTTTCTATGATGGAAGCGTGGCATGCGGAGTCTCCTGGAATTTTTTGTGTGTTATCTTAACATCATAGAAGTCGCTATCACAACAGAACAAAAGAGGAGTGTAACGCATATGAAATTATTTCTCTCCACTGACTTTGAAGGCACCAGCGGTATCGTTGCCTGGGAGCAGATTATTGAAGGAAGTGCCGAATATGAGCAGGGGCGTCGGCTGCTCACTAACGAGGTGAATGCTGTTATTACGGGTGCTTTAGAGGGTGGGGCAACGGAATTTGTGGTCAATGACTCGCATCATCATATGCGCAACCTCCATCCTCAGGACCTGCTTGGTCAAGCGACATTGATCACGGGTCGGCATAAACCACTGTATATGATGGAGGGGCTTGACGCAAGTTTTGATGGCGTCTGCTTTGTGAGCTATCATGGTTCCATTGGCGCTGAACATGCTGTGCTTTCGCATACGTACAATCCACGCGCAATTTGGGAGGTGCGCATCAATGGTGAAGTGGTGGGTGAATCTGGCATTAATGCGTTGGTTGCTGCTCATTACGGCGTGCCGATTATCTTCGTTAGCGGTGATGCAGTTACTACTTCGGAGGCGCAGAGTATCGCACCAAATGCTGAGAAGGTGGTAGTGAAGCAGTCACTTGGGCGCTTCGCTGCCGCTCACATGCATCCTACACTTGCCTGCGAACTGTTACGTGCGGGGACGACTCGTGCCGTTCGCAATCTCAATGTTATGCAGCCACCGCAATTCGATCTGCCCATTTCTTTGGAGGTGACATTTCTTGTTGCGGACATGGCAGAAATGGCGCAGTGGGTACAAGGTGTTGAACGGGTAGCTCCTCGGACCGTGCGGCTTATGAACGATGATTTGTTGAATCTCTACCGCATGTTTGTAACGGTTGTGACACTGACAAGGGCGTTGGTGGATAGTTGATGCATCAGATCAATGTATCTAGAAAAAAGACCAGGACGCTGCAGCTTCTGCTTCTGAAGGCGTTTCCTCTGCTTCCTCAGCCTCGGCAACTTTGGACTGTGGGCAGCGGAAAATAAGTTCATAGTTACCTATGCTGATGTGATCGCCATCTTCCAAAGTATAGCCCATTTCGCCCATGAGCATCTGGCCGTTCACGAAGACGCCATTGGCGCTACGTCGATCATAGAGCACATAATGATCGTCTTCGCGTCTGAGTAATGCGTGGTGGCGTGAAGTTGAGTTATCGTGATCGAGCAAGACATCACTGGAGCCTGCACGACCAATCGTCGTTTCATCATGTTCCAATACGACTTCATACGGTTCCTCTGTATAGGGGGAGTTAATCACCAGGCGCGTCAGAGGAACAGTTTCTGGATCCTCCAATGAAGGTGGAATTTCTTGATCCTGCGCAGAGGCTGGGAATTCTTGTTCCTTGGAGTATGAAACGGGTTCTTGAGAAATGGGCAACTCTTCTTCGGCTAGCGGTTCGTTCTGCCCAATAGGTTCAGGAGGAGACTGAGGAACATCTGGCTCAGGTAGTGGTTGAGGAACATCGGGTACGACCTGGGGAAGCGGGTCGGGTACCTGTGGTAAGGCGTCCGGCTCAGGTTGTGGGATTGGGTCAGGCGTGGGTTGAGGAACGGGATCAGGTATCGGCACAGGTATATCAGGCGTTGGCAGGGGCTGTGGAACGTCTGGTACAGGTTGAGGAATAGGATCGGGTGTCGGCACGGGTATATTAGGCGTTGGCTGAGGAGTAGAATTTGATATCTCTTGTAGTGAAGGGATATCTTCTGTCGATGCGGTGATCGGTTCATGTTCTATGTCTGGCTCTGATTCAATGGGTGTAGGCGAGGTCTCATGCTCAACCTCAAGTTCGGATTCAGCAATTGCAGGCTCAATCTCGCGCTCAGTGTCCACTTCGAATTCGGCAACGATGGGTTCAGTTTCAAGCTCGGACTTCGCATCACTCTCGATTTCAAGCACAGAGGCAGGAGATTCGGTTTCAGCTTCGATAAGCGCTGGCAGTTCTGAAGACGCCGTCTCGCTATCAAGTGAGGGCTCAAGAGAACTCCCGGATTGAGGTTGGAGTTGGTGATGCTGCATCGTCGACTGACTCGCTAGTAATAGCTTCGTCTATAGTAGGGGCAATCCCTTGTGGTTGCCCTGGGGGGGCGGAGTGACTTACGTTAATGTCTATGGGAGCAATCCCTTGCGGTTGCCCTGGGGGGGCGGAGTGGCTTACGTTAACGTCTATGGGGAGCTTCCTGAGGCTCTATTGGAGTAGTAGTGGTAGGTTGCGAAGTTAACCCTGTTGCGCGCTCGGGTTGTGATACGGGTGCGAGTGTTGCCAGCAGGGCATTGGTAAAGGCAAGTATGGATGGGTAGCGGTCTTCTGGATAGACGCTGAGTGCTCGGCGTAAGACAACATCCTGTTCAATAGTTGTCTTTGGATTGAGTGAAAGCAGTGGTGTGATGGTCTCTGTAAGTTTCAATTCTTCGATTTCTTCTGGCGTACCGAGATAGGGGGGGCGACCTGTCAGCCAAAAATAGATCAGGACCGCAAGCGCAAATTGATCGCTTGCCTGTGTGACGCGCTGACCAAGTTGTTCCGGGGAGGCTGTGATCGGTAAGAGTTTCAGTTGTGGTTCACCGAAGCGGCGTATAAAGTTTGCCAGGCCAACATCGGCAAGCAGGAAAGGAGCATAGGCAGGGTCTTTATCCGAGATTGGACCACGTAAAACCAGGATGTTGGTAAAGCTAAGCGAACCATGCAAATATCCGTGTTTGTGAATGTATTCGAGCGTCTGCGCTAGTTGATGGCCGTAGTGTATGGCATCGGATATGCTCAGGGGTGGACGAAACCAAAGTCTACCTTCGTTGCCAAGTAAGGAACCACTACTTACATAACGGCGAGCGACATAGAGTTTTCCATTGATTTCGCCGTAGTCAAGCATTGATGCCAGGTATGGATGATTGAGGATGCTGATTCCCTGCATCTCGCGAAAAAACTGACGCCGGGCTACTTCTGATAGTGGTGCCCACGGCTGAATAAGCTTCAGGGTTACTTTGCGGAGCAGTATAATGTCTTCAGCTTCATAGCTTTCTCCTGAAATGCCGCTGCCCAAGTGGCGAATGATGCGATATCGCTCGAGTATCTTGCCTGCTTCCAATGCTGACATGCTACAACCTCACTTTTTCTTGCAAAAAGTCCTGTTTGATGCTGTAATGCTTCGCTATTGTAGCATATTAGCAACCGAAGGGGTAAGAAAACATGACGATTGTATTATATGGAAATTTCTACACGCTTTTCCCATCACTAATCGGCACGACCTTCACAGTTTCAATGTCCTGGGTAGGCCGGTTTGTCGGTTGGTTTATTGATCTCCAGCCAGCAAATAAAATGATAAATGCAATCAGGGGCGGGCCATAAGTGAGCAGGCAAGCTAGAGGATTCCAGACACCGGCGGGCGCATTCCCATTGTAGAGGTAGAGAATAAATGCCGAGGCGGAAAAAGTGAGTGAGAATGCAAGCAAAGCTCGTGCTTTACGATCATATATGACGGGCAGGCAAACCGCAGCTAAGGCTACTAGCCAGGTAACATACCAGGGCAGGAACCATGGAGCTACCATCAGAAAGGCTCCCAGGGCGAGAATTGATGCCAGTATAAAGGTGCGTGTTGTCGGCGTCTTCCACAACCAAATCGCTCCTATAACCATGGCAATTGCCAGGGTGACAACGTTGATACCGGTCCAGAGGGTATGGCTATTCAGGAGAGCTACGAGTCTTTGGGATAGCGAATGTGCAGGTAAAGGGTGACGCAGACTCCATTGATATACCCCGTCCAATAGTGATTTATGGGCAGAACGCGAAGAAGGTGGCGAAGTAAAACTGCTGATTATGGCATGCAGACTGTGACCAATGAAAAACGGTCCATAAAAGATGAGCACGACGATACCACTAATAACGCTTGCGGAGATTACTGTTGCAAGTGCAGGCTTCCAGTGCTGTGCCAGGCTCTCGCGCAGTTTAAGAAGCGTTGAGCCTGCCGGACGAAGCGTATAAAAAGCGAGCGTAAGAATGAAAAGAACGACCAGCGGAGCGGCGGTGAACTTCACTAATGCGGCCAGCGTAAATGCGACAATTGGTAGTAGATAGCCACGTAGATCGGAGAAACCTCTTTTCTCTGCTCGTACAGCAAACAGAATACCTAGCAAGATGAAGGTAATCATGAAGATATCGATGTGCCCGCTCTGGCTGCTTTCCAACATGGCCAGCGGATTCCAGGCATAGAGTTGTGTGCCAAGCATAACTGTGCGGGGAGATCGTCCCATTTTGCGCAGGATCGTTGCTACGAGCAGGATATTTATAAGATGGGCTGCAAGTCCAAGTACACGGAAAAAGATGATATAGCGCAGTGGATGGGTGCCTGAAAACAGTTCACCGATAGCACTGACAACTAACCACACGGGTCCATAGGCGGAAGTGTAATGAGACCAGTCATTAAAAGGATTGGTAAGCTCATGTGGAAATGCGGAGGGTGGTACAAAATAAGGATTAGCGTGATAGGTAATCATCAGCCGACCATAGCCTGCATAGACGAAGATGTCATGTGAAAGCAGTGATGGCGAGAAGAGCATAAATAATCCGGCGACTGCGGCACCAATCCCAATTACGAATAGCGTTGTGCTGTTGTTGCTTGCCGTTGCCCACCGTTGACGATGTAGAAAGAGGGCACTGAGTCCATATATTACAAATGCTACTGCCATGAGGAGCAGAAACTCTATATTACCGGTAGCTGCCTGAGAACTGTTCGGATCTGGAGAGAGGTGCAGGTTATTGGGGAGCCAGGCTCCTGCCTTGACGAGCAGTGAGCCTAAAGGTATGTGTGCGGTTGTAGGTGTTGGGGCCAGGCGCTGAAGTGGAGCAATAACAATCAAGAAAGACTAGCGCATAAGCAAGCGCGAAGAAAAGGATTACTAGCTCTGTTGAGAGTTTCGGTTTTGCCTGTTCTTTCTCTCGTGTCTTCGCAGGTAACTCAAGTTTTTCAATATCTTTTTTTATCATAAGGGACATATCCTCAGGGTCATTAAATATTTCGCTACCTCAGAGTATACTCTTTCGCGCCTCATACAGTCCAAATACTAATCAGAAAGGCTATATGCCTTTTTACCGTATCTTGTGATACTAACGTATTGGAGTGTTTATTAGGTACAACGAAGCATCCTTAGAATTCGATAAGAAACAGATGTGCTTGTTAATACTCAAAATGAGAAGAAATTCAGATTGTGTTGCTATAGTTTAGTTTCTGCTTAGAAGTTTTTATGGAAGAGCTTATAAATGGAAAAAGTTATTGCAATTTCCACTAGAACAAGATACTCTAGTGTCAGACGAAAGAAAGTGAGGATGTTACTCATGCAAATTCGAGAGCGCGCAAAAATTCATACCCCAGAAATTTCTGATGGGATACTGGCACAGCAGACACTTTCCGGTGATCAGCGTGCATTTGAAACCCTGGTTCAACGCTATAATGGAACATTATTTAACTTTGTCTGCCGCTTTTTGGCAGATTATGATTCGGCCTGCGATATTTTGCAACAGGTATTTCTCCAATTGTACATTTCCTTGCCTAACTTACGCACCGGGGAACCCCTCAAAGCCTGGTTGTTTCAGGTAGCACGTAACCGCTGTTTGGATGAATTACGTCGCAAGCATGCAATTCACTTCTCTGATCTGGAGACAGGGACTGATGATGAGGAGCTTTCACCGTTAGCAGCAATGCCTGATACAGGCCCTCTTCCAGAAGATGTGGCTGAGCGACATGACCTGCAACAATGTTTGCAGCGTGCTATTCAGGCGCTTCCCCCGAAGTTCCGCGCAGTTGTTCTTCTGCGCTATGCTTCTCAACTCAGTTTCTCCGAAATTGGCCAGGTGCTGAGTATGCCAGAGGCCACTGCAAAGACCTATTTCCAGCGTGCAAAACCACTATTGCGGGCATCCTTATCAACACAATTAGAGGTTGTTCCGGCTTGTTGATATGAATAGATGGTTCTATATACAAAATGAGGTCGGGCTTAGCTACTACAGATAGTAAGGCCCGACCTCATTTTCTGTTTGAAACTTCCCTTTTGTCCTATTCGTGCTAACAGCAGAGATCAATGAAGTAAGCTTAGGGGACGAATGTATGCTGAATGCACAGTGGAACATTATCTCGGCTGACATGATATCAGAAGATGAGATTGATGGTCTTTTTCGTCAACTTGATCAGATAGAACCACCGGCGTATCTCATCTCGCACATACTGACCTCCGTTTCGCTCCTGCCCCAACCTCTACCGAAGCAAAGGCTATGGAGCGAACTGGATGGGCTAGTTCTATGGAATGATAGGAAAAATCTTTGTTAACGACTTATGCAATCTGATCTGAAAGCTTGCCATTGATGACAAGCCAGCGCACAAAGCGTAGTCGGCGATTCTCGGCGATAATGCGTAGTCGTTCCCTTTCGTGGTGGTCACGGCGTAACTGGCTCAATCGATTGACCTCTGATTCAGCGAACCCACTCTTGCGCAACATTTCACGGTCTTCTTTACTGCGATCCATCCTGGACGCTCCTTTCTCACTACTTAAAGCTACTAAGGCGCTATCATCAACATACGTTGGATACGCTTGAGAAGTGTCTGCATAAGGTATGGTTTGGGAAGATGATCCAGAGTGGCTCTATCTTCGCCACTAGTACGCATTTGTTTTCGCACTGCTGATTCCGCGCTAGTGAGTAGTACCGGAGTTCTGGCATAAGTACGTAGGGTTTGTAAAACATCCCAACCGTTCATTGGGCCAGAAAGCTCAAGATCAAGCAATACGAGATCAGGAATAAATTGGCGAAGAGCTGCGACAGCTAGCTCTCCATTCCCTGCGATTGCCACCACATAGCCGTTGGCAGTTAAGACCTCTCCTTCCAGGTGAGCCAGGGAAGTGTCATCTTCAACTACGAGGATACGCCGTGCTGGCGTTGCTCTTTCAAGCTGTTGTTGCATTGAATAAACAACACCTTGGAAAGGTGCATCGTGTACTACGTTCATAGTGCCGCCTCCCGGCAGTGTCTTTGCAGCGTCTTTGTCCTGCATGACTCATTTCCTGCTTCCGCAAAGGTAGATTGTGTGCTGCGGTTGCACCGCCGGTGCGGTGTTGTGAGAGTGATACTCTCCTATGGAAAATAGTACATGAGCTGTGGTGATAATGGCGTGAATATGTTCGTGGTTTATGTGAAAAACGTGTGAAGATCAGGAAAGACTGTTACATCTCATCCAACTGATGAGAATCAGGCAGTGGCGCGTAATAGCCCACCCCCGGCTCATTTAGAAGAAATTGTGGTTGTGCCGGGTTGGGTTCTAGCTTGCGGCGCAGGTGACGGACGAAGGTGCGTAGATACGTATTTTCACCGCTGTAATCTGGACCCCAGACGCGCTGGAGAAGATCGCGATGTTCCACTACTTTGCCTGCGTTGCGCGTGAGTTCGCACAGCAAGTCATACTCGGTAGGCGTCAGGTGGACCTCATTGCCGCCGGAACGCACGACCCGGTGGGCAAAATCGACAACCAATCCATTTTCGCCGCCACAGCGATACACGGGACGCTGCGCGTCTGTCCCACTTGCCCCACTGCGCAGGCGAGCTGTTTCATTGGCACGACGTAGCGCGACGCGTACCCGTGCCAGCAATTCATTGAGGCTAAAAGGCTTGGTCAGATAGTCATCTGCTCCCTGATCAAGCGCTTTGATCTTAACCGGCTCTTCGTCGTGTGCCGAGAGTATAATTACGGGCGCTGCGCTCCATTCGCGTAGGCGTCGTAGAAAGGATAGGCCGTCGAGTGTGGGAAGAGAAAGGTCAAGCAAGACAAGTTGTGGTTCAAAGATTGCGGCTAAATCAATAGCCTGCGCACCATCACGTACTGCCTGTACCTGGAAACCACGCGCCTTCAACTGAGCCAGGAGAAATGTACGCATTTGAGCATCATCCTCAACGCAGAGGATCCGTACCTTTTTATCTGTAGTGGTCATAGCTTGCTCCTCTTCTATCCAACCTCTTTCTTCACCGGACCGACCGGATGGCCATTGGCAGAGGCAGCGGCAAGTGCAAGGGTAAATGCAAATGTTGTACCCTGGCCGGGCCTACTCTTCAAACTGAGCATGCTGCCATGTGCCTCAATAATACCACGGCTGATGTAGAGACCTAACCCGGTAGCCGGACTCCAGCGAACACTGCCTTGTCGTTTTTCAGCTTCCGCGACGGGCTGTCCTGGACGGTCCGCAACAGGGCGTCTTCGTGCGGCAAAGGTGCTGAAGCGTGTGAATAATTCGGCCTGCTGCTCCTCCGTTATGCCAGCCCCGCGGTCGATCACACGAATCTCGACTTCGGATGCTATCGCATCATTGACGTCTGAAACAAGCTCCGCCTCAAGGCGAACAATATCGCCTTCAGGAGCATATCGCAAAGCATTGCCAAGCAAATTAGTAAGTACGCTCATAATCAGTTCATAGTCCGCCGTCACCGCAGGCAAGTCTGAGGGTACACGGATCTCCAGCGTTCGACGAGATGAGGTAATCAGCGCTTCCAGGCGATCTTGCAGGTCTTCAAACATCTCCGACAACAGAATCGGTTCGAGTTCAAGACGCAGCGCTCCCGCCTCGACACGGGAAGCATCGAGAAAATGGTTAATCATGCCTACCAATCGCTCAACCTGCTCATCGGCGGTTTCTAAAAAGTCATGCTGTTCTTGAGGAGACCATTGAAGATCTCTGGCTTGAAGTGCGCTTAAATGAGCGCGAATGTTGGCGAGCGGCGTCTTCAGCTCGTGGGCCATTGTAGTAAAGAAGTCTTCGCGGGCACGCTCCAACGTCTTCAACATCGTGATATCGTGCCAGACTACCACGATATCGGTGATCGTTCCATCATGAGCGCGTAATGGTGCTGCATTGACGAGCAGGAAGAGGCTCTGGTCATCCGGCTGAGTAATACGCAGTTCAGCTTCGCTCGCTTCACCTTTGTGCATTGCAAGGAACAGTGGCTGCTGCTCGTATGGAATAATTGAGCCTGAGTTGCTGTAGACAGTAGTTGTACGTAATAACTCTTCAATATTCATGCCAAGGGCACGTTTGTCAACTTCATCGGATCCGTCATCCTGCGCAGATATCCAGCCTATACGCTGCATGAGCGTGACCGCCTGGTGATTGATGATACTGATACGGTTATCTACTGCGGAAATCAACATGACGCAGGAGGGCAATCGCTCGAGGAGAAGCTGCATGCGTGCACTCTCTAATTCCAGAGCGGCTTTCGCCTCTTGCAAAGCTAGATTGCGCTGCGCCAATTCCTTCGTGCGAGCTACTACCTCAGCTTCGGTGCGTTCTCGTTCGGTTGCTTGTTCCATCGCGAAGCGGTCAATGCTAAGAAACAAGCGAGCATTCTGGATAGCCAATCCCGCTTGCTGAGCAAACTGTTCCAATAACTCGACCTCTTCCGCCGGGAAATTGCGTGCGCGTCGATGGTACACCTCAATTGTACCCAGAACAGCGCCAGTATGGATATCAAAGCTTTTTCTCCCATTGGCAGCGGAATCTTCTTCCATGCTCGGATTGGGAGCAGGCTCAAAAATCGGCACGCATAGGACGGAGCCGGGACGCCGTGGTGTCCCGTTAACATCGAGTAGGGGAAGCGTGAGATCAGGTTCTCTACTTGTATCCGTAATGATGAGGCTATGACGATCATGCACAACTTGACCAAGTAGTAACTGCTCGCTCAAGCGTGGATGCCAATCCTTTGGACTGAGATGTAGACCCCTTTGCGCGGCCACTGACGCCGTGGGTGCCAGATTATGTACCTCAGCAAGTTGATATTCCTCTGGACCCGATACACGGATCTCATCAGTGGAAACAAAGTTATCAACCAATAAAACAGCGCAGCGCGTTGAACCGACAAGCTCCTGGGCCGACTGGAGAATGCGGTCAAGTACCCTGGGAAGAGCAAAGGGGCCAGCAATAGCAGAGGAGACGTAATGGATAGCTTCCATATGCAGACGAGATCGTACCAGGCCCGTCACATCTTCAATCGTCACCAGCAATTCATTTTCTGAGTTTTGAGTTTCAAGAGGCGATTGCTCCGTAAGACTCTGGCCTTGGGGTGCAGGCTCTGGTGAGAGTTCGATGGAAACCCTCCAATATGTACGTCCTCGAATTTCAAGGGACCCTTCATAGGGTACATCATCGAAGCGAACGCTTTGACCTGTTGTGCACACCTGTTGCAATATTGGCTGTACAGCCTTCCACACCTCTTCGGATGCAACTTCATCCAAAGCATGCCCTACCAAGCCCTTTGAAGCCCAGGGTTCCTCCAGCAGTGATAGAAGGTAGAGGTTGGCATAACGAAAGCGCAGGTTGGCGCAGTCTAGAATAGCGACGCCGACCGGCAGGTGTTCAAATATATGTTCGAGTCGCACAGATTGCTCTGGCTCCATACTGTATAATTTCTAGGTATCAAAGGCAGTTGTACAAATATTGCTATGTCATGCGGTCACGTATATTATACCCGTTTTTCCACTGAGATGAGCGAAATCGGCGAAAAGGGCCTGGGGTATTGAGATCGAAGCCAACCATGAGTTCTCAGAATGTCAAGGGGAATGTATAATAAGTGGCACGTCATATCGAAAGTAAAAAAGAGGTGAAAACGAATTTCTGTCTAAACTTCAAGAAGCAATGAGAGTATCTTGAATTTAATGTTGCAAGTTCATTACACTTGCATATTTTGCGCTTCAAGCAGTCAAACTACATGTGTTGAGTGAGGGATTTTAAGATATGGACCTGCGTGGCAAGCGTGTGTTGATAATGGGTTTGGGATTGCATGGATCGGGTATTGCTGCGGCACGTTACGCGGCACAGCATGGTGCTATCGTTCGCGTGACCGACATGAGATCGGCGGAGATACTGGCACCAAGCATACGAGCACTGGCGGGCCTGCCAATTGAGTATGTGCTTGGCGAACACCGCAATGAGGACTTTCTCTGGGCTGAAATCGTCATTCGTGTTCCAGGGGTGCGCAGAAACTCACCCTATTTGCAGCTAGCGCGAGAACATGGCGCGCAAATCGAATTGGAGATCGCGCTGTTCTTCCAGGAATGTTCGGGTCGTATTATTGGAGTGACGGGCACTCGTGGCAAGACTACTACCACCACGCTTATTTACGAGATACTGCGTGCCAGCGGTGCTTCCACTATCATTGGGGGCAACGTGGCTGGCGTTGAAACCCTGTCCTTGCTTCCCCAGATTACACCTGAGACATGGGTAGTGCTCGAGTTGTCGAGTTGGCAATTAGAAGGATTAGCTCCTCACAATATAAGTCCCCCTGTGGCAGTGATGACCAATGTGTATCCTGACCATCTTGATACCTATGACAGTATGGAGCAGTATGCTGAAGCCAAAGCTGCCATCTTTCGTAATCAACACGCTACTGACCTGGCGATCTTCAACTACGATAATCCCTGGACGCGCCACTTCGGCGAGGAAGCGCCAGGTCAGGCATGGTTTGCAAGCCTGGAACGAGGAGGCAGTTTTGCGCGTGGCTCTACAGACATTATCCCCTTTAGATTTACCGAAACTCCATTAGTTGGCAAACATAATCTTGAGAACATTTTGCTGGCGACAACTACAGCGCAACTACTGAGTATCCCAAACGAAATCATTGTGGATACCGTGCGAAAATTTCGTGGAATTCCGCACCGGCTGGAAGAGGTGCGCGTGGTGAATGGCGTGCGCTATATCAACGACAGCGCCAGCACTACACCTGTCGCGGGGCGAGCAGGTGTAGAGGCATTTGAAGGCCCCATCGTCTTAGTTGCAGGCGGCAATACGAAACACCTGCCACTTGAGAATTGGCCGGAAACTATTCTGCGTCGCTGTCGTGACGTGATATTGTTGCAGGGAACTGGGACAGGTGAATTATTGGAAGCTTTACAAAAAGAGGCAAACAAGCTAAGTATCGCCAATCCTGTCTGTGGTGTCTTTGACAACTTTATCCAGGCTATGAACACAGCGGTATCTTTGACGCGGCCGGGCGATGTACTGCTCTTCTCGCCTGGCTTCACCAGCTTTGGTATGTTCCTGAATGAGTTTGATCGGGGAGATCATTTTGTGGAGTATGTGCGCAACCTGTAAAGGCAGATCCTCAATCTAAATATCCCAGCGCTTGCAGGCGTGCCCTGATGCTGGCAGTATCCTCGTCTGTATCTTCATCTTGCCATAGTGGTGCAACAAAGCCATGTTGTTCAAGGTATGTGATAACACGCAAAGCGCTGCGCTCAAGTGGCTCCTCGCTCGTGTCTATGCTCAGTTCTGCTTTCGCCGGTGGTTGATAGATGTCTGCTGGAATAGTGCTGGTCGTTTCCTGCTCTTCCAGGCGCTTTTGCCGTTGCTCGTTTGAGCAGTGCAGGTAGACTTCAATGAACTGCGCAATCTGTTGGCGTGCAAAGTTTCGTGCCTCTTGAAATGGAGAAACTGAGGAGGTAATACTGATGATGCCGTTGCGTGCCAGCATTGCACACATATATGCCATGAATGCATCATAACCCGGCGTATGACTGCGATCTTCCCGAATATCCTCACGAATATGCAGTTCGTGATTGAGCCAGCGGGAAAGTGTCTGCGCATCCAGAATTTCAACCTTAAACCCGCGCGCTACTAACGTCTTTTGTACCAGTTGCGCAAGCATAGTTTTGCCAGTCCCTGGCAAGCCTGTCAACCAGAGTGTGAAGCTGAGACTCTCGTTTGCCGAGATCGTTGACCAGCCGGGCCAGTTATCCCAGGTATGGTTGTGGTGCTGCGAGTGCTGTGACATACCGGACGCTCCTTTTTTTAACCACGAGTGTTTGCGGGAGGAAGATGCCAAGCCGAGCTATTACTTGTATTGTACCTTGCTTATTAGGAAGGTGGCAAGGTTTGATTTTTCTATTCTTATAGCGTCATCTAGATAGAGACCTTTTAATTTGTCTTTGCTATCTTGGCAACCTGATAAGCCTAAAATTGGTCAGGCATGTATCAGGTCATTGAGGTACAAGAGTTTGATGGATAAAAACAGGTATATTGGTAAACAGATTGGTAACTATCAGCTCGTTGAAAAAATTGGCGAGGGTGGTTACGGGAGTGTGTATCGAGCTAGGCATATTATCCTTCTCGATAAGCGTATTGTTGCGATAAAACTGTTACAAGACGTACGTTTCTCATCTATCGAGGCACGTGATAATTTTATCCAGGAGGCGAAACTGCTCGCAGGACTCCAACATCCTCACATTGTCCACTTCATTGATGTAAGCATAGATAAGGATTTACTGTACATCGTCACTGATTATGCTGCCGGTGGCTCCTTAAAGGACCGTTTACAGCATACACCCTCTCAACCGATGCCCGAAGCAGAGGCTTTGGCCATACTGACACAAATTGCAGAGGCGCTCCATTATCTTCACCAGCAGAGTATCGTCCACCGTGATCTCAAGCCAGACAATATTCTCTTTGATGCTCAAGGGAGAGTGCTCCTGGCTGATTTTGGCATCGCGACTATTTTAGCGGAGACGACCGGTAAACATACGACCGCCAATATCCAGGGAACTCCCTCCTACATGGCTCCTGAGTTCTTTCAAGGGGTAGTGAGTAGGGAAGGTGATCAATATGCGTTGGGGTGTATTGCTTATGAACTCTTTACAGGAAAAAGGCCTTTCATAGCGAATGACTGGCCTACCTACATGAATATGCATATGTATAGCAAGCCAGCCGCGCCAAGAAAACTGAATCCGCACGTACCTATACACATTGAACGCGCTATTCTCAAGGCGATGGCTAAAAATCCTCATGATCGATATCGTGATATCTCTGAATTCATTGCAGCATTAAACGGTTCTCCTTCTCAATCAAATGTGCGACTTGCTTCTCAAGCAAGCATCCCTCGGGTTCCCGTGAGTGCCCCAACACGTATCCTTAGTGCCTCTCAGAAGACTGTAGAGCAATGGCTGGATGAAGGTGAGGCCCACTTCAAAGCCGCACGTTATGGGGAGGCCCTCACGACCTTTGAGCAGATTATTAGCTTTGATTCTAAATCTGCTGATGCCTTCTATCGTAAAGGTAAAGTGCTTGAACAGCTTGAGCGACCATGGGAAGCCTTCGCTGCATATGAGCAGGCTATTTATCTGAATTCTAAATTTGCCCTTGCTTATATTGGTAGAGGGAATATATATTCATCGTTCAAACACTATGATAAAGCGCTTGAAGAGTACCGGCACGCTATTCGTGTTGCTCCCAAATTGGCTCTTGGCTACTATCATTTGGGCAATGTTCTTGATGAAGAAAACTACCATTTAGAAGCGCTTGCAGCCTATGAGACTGCCATACGCCTGGATCCAAGGTTCCTAGATAGCTACTATCGAGAAGGTGCTCTCCTCGAACGTCTTGAGCGTAATGAGGAAGCGCTTACCACTTACGAACAAGCTATTCGTTGGGTACCGCATTCTACGAGCGCCTACTATCGAAAAGGGGATATTCTTGAACGCCTTAAGCGCTATGAGGAAGCTCTTGCCGTTTGGGACAAAATAATTCATATGATTCCTAACTCCACAGATGCCTACTATCGAAAAGCTAATCTTCTTGAACTTCAAGGGCACTACAAGAAAGCTCTCACAGTGTGGGACCAAATAATTCATATTACCCCAAACTCTGCTGATGCCTACTATCGAAAAGCCAAAGCACTTGTAATGATTGAACACAACAAACAAAGATACAAAAAACACAAGCCCAGTGTTACCGAAGCCCTCGTAGCTAGATTTACTCACAATCAGCAATATGAAGCAGCTTTAGCGGCCTATGAACGCGCTATTTGTATTCGTTTAGATAACCCTTCTTACTACAAAGGTAAGGGAGATGTGCTTAAAGCTCTTGGAAGAATAAAAGAAGCTAATCAAGCATACCAAAAAGGTGACCAACCTTTGATTGATACAAAGCGTGAATTTAAGATTGCTCTCCTTGCGCTGAACCCAATAGGAATACCAATTCTGTTCGGCATTTTACTGCAATCGTGGTTGGCATTAGGAGGAAGCTTTCTCGGTGAAGTTGCTTTGATAGGAATCTTTCTATGGTTAGGGAATTGGTTAGGTCACTTGCGGAATGCTGCTAAGATTTTCTATATTGCTCTTCCGATTGGTCTTGGATGGAGCGCTGTAACCTGGTTCTTTGGGCCGTCAATTTCACTACCTGGCCATATAGAACTTGCCCTGTTAATCTTTCTGATTGCCTTCTTGGAAAATGTGTTTATATTTTACATCATTTACGAATGGTTATAATAACGTGATGGACGCGTACGAGGCCGCGAGGCTCTGGATGCAATGAGTATCAATCCGACCTTTTCCGCCTAACTTCCTTTCCCAATCAAATGTCGTATCTTCAACGCAATTTGTAAAGACAAACGCAGTTCCGGATCCTCCAATGAACGCCCCAACAGCTCCTCAATGCGCCCCAAACGATAGAGCAGCGAGTTGCGATGCAGGTGCATCACGCGAGCCGTCTCGCTCAAATTTCCATTGCATTGAAAGAAGCCTTCAAGGGTGTCAATGAGCGCACCATTGTTACGGGCATCCGAGGCGAGCAAAGGGCCGAGCGTTTCCCGGTAGAAGTCTGAAAGTTCGTCATGCCCATAAAGGTGGAAGAGCAGGCGGTAGATGCCAAGATGCGCAAACGAATGCAGACTGCCATTGCCGAAGAGCCGTTGTCCGATCTCTAGCGCTTGCTGCGCCTCGCGAAATGATTGCGGTATTTCTTGCATTTCTCTAGCAATACGTCCAATGCCACCAGAATAGGTGGGTAAATGCGAGTTGCCTTGCTGCATGCGTGCCTGTACACGTTCTAAGCGTGTGAAGATAGTTTGTTCGCTTTCTGATGTATGGTCTTCATGACCATTAATATTTGAAAGTGGGAGCAGCGTTATTACCCGCTGAGGCTCACTCGATACCCAGCATGTGGGCCAAACCCGAAGGAGTTCGTCACGTAACCGTTTACCCCATTGCGCCTGGGGACTACTGGCGATATAGTCCGGCTCAGAAGACGGGATTTCAAACATGGCAACAATCTGAGGCGCAGTGAGGTCATAGCCAAGTAAGCGAACACGCGCGAGCATCTCATCAGTTTGTGGATAATTGCCGTGGAGTACATCCATAAGCGCTTCGGTTTGGTAGCGGCTCTCAACTTCGCTGCGTTCGCGTTCACGGGCAAATTCAAGGGCGAGAATTGGCGCGACTTGTCCCAGGATAATGCGTTCCAGGTAGTCGAAGTTGGCATTTTTCCCCACCAGTGAGAGATAGCCGACGACATCATGACGGATCTGAATAGGAACCACGATGCGGGCCAGTTCTTGCTGTAAAAGAGTATCGTCCGTCAAGTTCGTTGGAAGTGGTGGCACATTGTCACCGGGTGGAGGCGCTTTGAAGCGAATGTTTTGCTCAGCGTCCTGCACAATCACCCAGTTACCACATATGCTTGCCAGGTGTTGGCATATTCCTGAAATGCCAGCACCCTGGACACTCAATTGCATCAGTTGGCGTGAGACTTCTGTAGCTTTACGCTCCATTTCTCCGCGGAAGCTGACGACAAAGGTTATCACTTCGCGCTCGACCTCTTCAAGTGAGACTGAGAGGGGAAGTAGGATCAGTGGGAGGTGGAGTTGGTTGGCGACCGAGGAGGCTTCGTTTCCAAGTGCTTCAAGTGATGATGCTGCTACCGCAACCGCAGCTACGCCTTCTTTATGCAGGCTTTGTAGCAGGTGAGGTAAGGTTTCATCGACGCGGCGCAGTTGGGAGAGTCCTAGTAGAGCGAGTTCTCCCCCACGCACGCTTTCGAATGCTGGAAGACGTGCTCTCATGCGCGTGGCCCATGTAACCCAACGTTCCAATCCCTCCGCGCCTGCTACCAGGGACGCATCTCGTGAAACGAGGAGGGTTAGAAGATTACGTACAGAGGCCGACGATATAGGTGGCGGCGAAGTACTCATCGCTTACATATAACGTAGAAGCGCGGCGTTTATCGCCGCGCTGTTGATGTTGTAGGAGTGCTGGTTGCCTTTTGTGCCTTGCGCTTCTCCTCGTATTTCTTGGCTTTAACACGATGTTTGTGCATGGCCACTCTTTTTGTCTTGTTCATCTTCTTTCACCTTTCTTAAAATGTTGATTACTCTTCGCCTTCGATGCTGCCTTCAAAGTCGATTTCGGTCATTTCCTCGGTTTCGTCGCCGCCATCGTAGTATTCGTCATCGTTGCCCAGGTCGTCTTCGTCTTCACGCTCGTAGCGGAGCATGCTATCCTTAATGTAGGCACGGATAGTATCGCCGCTGCCCTGCGATGGGAAACTGACCTTTCCAAACATACTGGGGTGCTGGTACTCTTCGCGAATAATCAAGCGTACCTGTCCCGAATCCATAGTCAGAATGGCCGCTGCATAGCGGTTGCCGCCCTCTATGAAGCTAATCAAGCGATTGGCAAGACGCGGCTCTAATTGTCCGATATCCTCACCCTGCGAATTACGTACAAGTATGCTGTGCCCCATTACATGCAGTTGCACTTTGTCACCTACCGCAACCTTCGCTAGAACGGAGGCAGGTGCGAGATTGATTAGTTCGGTCATGGCCGTCTTGCCGGTCTCCTCGATGAAGAGTCGTGGGTCGATGCGCTCAAGACCGCTATGCACCTGGGTGGGTTCTTCCTGCAATAAGGAGAGCCGATCCAGATTTTTCCTGGCAATAGTGTTATTCGGACTATATTTCAGTGTCTGTGAATAGGCCTGCCGGGCCTCGGTATACTGTCCGAGTTCACTGTAGGCCTTTCCCAGGCGGTTATACGCTTCAGCTTCATTGGGGTAGATATTCAGGATACCCTTATTTGTAACAACTGCATCTTCCCACTGACTGGCCAGTGCCTGCTGGATTGCCAGGTCTGTCCATTGTTTCTTCAATTGTGCCTTCTCTTCAGCCGATTGTGCTTGTGTCATGCTATTCTTCCTCCATCTGCGCGAGATGTTCTATAATTTGCCTATTATACCGCACTTACGCAACCCTGTAAGGACCAGGGCGTAACTCGCTCGATGCGCACGTTTACCAGATCACCCGGCTCAATAATGCGAGATGCATCCGAGTATACCTGTCCGTCTTCTCTATCTTCAGCCATCTCCTCACCCGGTTGCGGGAAAAAGACCAGCTTGTTAGTGCGGTTGCGCCCCTTCCACTGTTGCCGACCATGCGTAGTGTTCATCTCTTCAACCAGTACCTCTTCGATCTTGCCAAGACACTGCTGATTCAATTCAAGCGCAATGCCCGCCTGAAGTTCTTCCACCGCGTGCAGTCGGCGTTTCTTTTCCGCCAGAGGTATATCGTCCTCCCAGCGTGCCGCAACCGTGCCGGGACGTACCGAATATGCAGCCACATGCACAACATCGAAGCGAATCTCTCGCAGTAAATCAAGTGTATGCGCAAACTCCTCCTCGGTCTCCCCACAGAACCCTACAATAATATCGGTTGAAAGTGAGACACCGGGCCACAAGTCACGCAACCGTGCAATGCGGTCGCGATACTCGTCAAGCGTATAGCCGCGCTTCATCCTCTTCAGTACTGCATCGTCACCTGCCTGTACCGGAATATTCACATGTTCGCAAACTTTGGGCAAGGCTGCCATGCGCTCAATCATACTATCATTCATGTGGCGCGGATAGGATGTCATGAAACGAATGCGTTCCAGACCATCGATCTCGCTCAGGCTGGCCATCAATGAAGCAAGATCGGGTTTATCCGGCAGGTCTAGTCCGTAAGCCTCAACGGTTTGCCCTAGCAACGTAAGTTCCTTTGCGCCCTTTGCTACCAGTGAGCTTGCCTCCATCACCAATTCATCCACTGGACGGCTTCGTTCGCGCCCACGGCGATAGGGAACGATACAATAGGTGCAGACTTTATTGCAGCCAAGGATTACCGGTAGCCAGGCAGTTGGGCTGGCCTTCGCTGGTTCAATCTTCGTCGGATAGTGCAAGATACGCTCACCGGGTTTCGGCGTAATCGCCATTGGTAGCACGGTACGCTTCCCAACGCCAGTTGGCATATTGAAAGCCGCAATGGTTGGCAGGATAGGCTCAGTAGGAATATCCTCTTCCGGCGGCATAAATTCAATATCAAGACACCCTGCACCCGAAATTGGCGTCCAGCGCTCCTCCAGGAAGCGCGGCAAAATATCCGCCTGCTCAACCTTCATGAACAGGTCGATGTGTGGATAGCGCTTGCTCAACTCATCGATAGTCTTCTGGTTGCCGATCATACAACCCATCATTGCCACAAGCAAATCATCCCGTTTCGCCTTAGCATGTTTAAGTAGGGCAAGCTGATTATGCGCCTTCTCCTCCGGTGCCTTCCGCACGCTACACGTATTGAGTATCACGAGGTTAGCCGAGTCCATATCAGTCTCTTCCCAACCCAATTCATCCAGCATGGTCTGGATACGTTGAGAATCCGCCTGGTTCATCTGGCACCCAACCGTCCAGATGTGATATTTCCCTCGTGCAATATTCGTTGTAGTCGTGGTCATCGCGTCGCCTCTCCGAGCATAATGAGTTGTGCTGTATAGATTTTTATAGTGCCCTATCTCTAAGCATCGCATTATACACCAAGAGCGGGGTTATGTCACCTATGTTTTGGACAATGAGCCGCTTTCTCCATCAATAGCGTTGTTTTTCCGCTACCGTTACGTCTGAACCTGCACAGACGTCTTTTTGTAGGTGCAGAACGTTATTTCTCTTGAGGAACACTATCCAATGAATACTCTAGATCCCAAAAATTCAGATACCACAACAGATACTGGTAGCGCTGAAAATGAAGCTGTGGTGCCTGTAGAAGTCGCCCAAAATAACCCATCAAGCCAGTACGGCCATAAAGAATTGCCAGTGTATACGGAACGCAAACGCGCATCGGAGCAAAGTCCTGCATCCACTTCTGAAACATCATCCTGGCTGAAATGGCGCAACGCCTCTCAACAGGTTTTCCCTATCTATCTCGCTACCCATCTGGCTTTTCTCATCCTGACCTATCTTGCAACCCTATTTACCCTTGGCAATTTTTCAACCAATTTCCTGCGCGTTCATACCTTATTAGACTCATGGTTTCGGTGGGATAGTGGACAATATACCCACATAGCCACGGTCGGCTATGATCAGCACTGGACGTACGCCTTCTTTCCACTCTTTCCTCTGTTTGAAAAAGCGGTCTCGTTCCTTACACACGATCCTTTTATCGGGGGTCTTCTCATTTCAAACATCGCTGGCCTTGGCATGCTTATAGTCCTGTACCGCCTGGTAGAGAAAGACTTCGGTGCAGAGTACGCCTATCGCACAGCGCTCTATCTCTCGGTATTTCCCACCGCTTTCTTCTTTGCCGCTGCCTACAACAAATCGCTCTTTCTTTTCTTTACTTTGCTCAGCTTCTACCACATGCGACAGGCACACTGGTGGCTTGCAGGCCTCTTTGGTTTTCTTGCCACCTTGACGCGTTCAGCAGGGCTTATCTTGCTGCTGCCTTTCTGTTACGAATACTTACGCCAGCGAAGTTTTAACCTGAGATCGCTTCGTTTTGATAGCCTTGCCGTGGCTCTCATACCAGCAGGGCTTGCTATCTATTCCTTCTATTGCTACATTCATTTCCATGACGCTCTGGCCTTTTCGCATGCGCAATCGACCTGGCATCGCCAGTTCCAAGCTCCCTGGCAAGCATTTTTAGATGTGCTCAACGTAATCAGTCAAAATAAAATTTTGTCATTCGTCTCCATCCACAACGTACTGGACCTGAGCGCATGCCTCTTTATACTTATCTTGTTGGTCCTCTGCTTCGTCGGGCCATGGAAATTTTCCAGAGACCATTGGGCATACAGTATCTATGCTGTTGGCATCTTTCTTTTATTCCTGGTTTCTGCCGGTACAGGGACTCTACCTCTAGCATCATACTCACGGTTTATGTTAGAAGTTTTTCCCGCCTTCATCGTGCTTGCAGCTATTGGTAGAAAGCACCAACTCAATCTCTACTATCTCACAATATCATTAACTCTGCTCTCCTTCTTCCTCCTCCAATTTTTAACAGGACGTTGGATAGTGTAGTGCAAGGAGTGCTTACCCCATAAACGGTATGTTTGTAAGGCGCTTAGACCTCATACCAATTTCTCCCCATCTATGAAGATATTTCAATTTCTGCCGTTTACTAAAAGCAGGCAAGTATAAAGTGCGTACGCCGTCATGTGTCATCGTGACCATGCAAAGGATCAAGCTATATGTCGCATTATTTGAAAATTATCCTTGTAAGTATCTTAGCAGTAGCAGCGGTAGTTGTAGGCGTGTTCTGGTTGCTGCCATCACGACAAGTTGGAGCGCATAACCAATCTCACGCCGCTAATGCTCTGAGCTCTTTTACATCCTCCAGGATTCCGGCAAAAATCCCCCCTACCTCTATCTCTAAGACAGTAGCAAAAAAGCATCCCTTGCCTACTCCCGCTCCTACTCAAGTAATCACGAAACGTCCCTCGCCTACTCCTACCCCTACGCCACTAGTGAAAACACACTCCTCGTCGCGTAATGCACAGGCTTTGGGACCATATACGGTAAAAGGCAATCTTATCCTGGCATCAGATGGTCAGCCCTACCTTTTTCATGGAATTGGACGTGATGGACTCGAGTATTCATGCTGGGGCGATGGACACTTTGATGCGCAGGAACTTGCCTATATGGGATCCGGAACCAACACCTATGCCGTGACATACTGGGGCGCGAATACTGTGCGATTGCCCTTATCAGAGGGATTCTGGCTCAATGGTCAGCCCTCGCAGGGATGTTCTGCCGCACAATATCAATCCCTGATCAAGCAAACGGTTGATGCGTTGACGGCGCTGAAACTCAATGTGATGATTGATCTGCAATGGTCGGATGCTGGCGGGCAATCGCTGGAAGGTGGTGGTCCCTGGGCTATGCCAGATGCTGATAGCGTAACCTTCTGGCAACAAGTAGCGACGATTTATGGCAGCTATTCTAATGTCCTGTTCGAGTTGTTTAATGAGCCGCATCCATCGCAATGGTCGTGCTGGGCTGCGGCATGTACCATGACCAATGACAACGGGTACTCCGATGATTGCCATTGTGCGAAAACATTAAGTTATGCAAGTGTAGGGATACAGGCGCTGGTGAATGCTGTGCGCAATACAGGCGCTACCAATCTTGTGATAGTGGCCGGCATGGATTGGGGCTTCGATCTTAGCCAGATTGCCCAATATCCCATTACAGGCTCGAACGTTGTCTACGATACTCACCCATACCCATACGCGGAGAAACAGCCCCAATCCTGGGATGCCGCCTTTGGAAAGATGAGCGCCCAATATCCCGTAATTTCTGCCGAAAGTGGCGAGTACGACTGTGGAACGAGTTATATGAGCCAGCTTCTAGCCTACTTTGACGCCCATCAGATCAGCTGGACAGCCTGGGCCTGGATTTCACAGGGCGATCCTTGTGGATATCCCCAGTTAATTACCGACTACCGTGGCACCCCAGCACCCGGTATGGGCCAGTTGATTTATACCCGACTGCGCAGTTATATTACTTAAACAGCATGACAAATCTTGTTTCTGCCACGCTGTACAAAGAACCATTGGAACCAACGAGGCTGCTTTATTGGCCCAAGCAGTTGGACAATCGCATCGACTTCGTTCTGAACTGACACGAGGTTGGAAGAGACTGCAAGATCTTCGAACATCTCCTGTGGCGTCGTATCAGAAACTATTTGTTTACACTGCTTGATGTGGCTCAGATGAGCTTGCAATTGCTCAATGCGCCGATCTAACACCGTATACTCATCGAAGAGCCGTTGCGCACTTTGACCCAGGTGATAGACATCCTGCCGATAATAGTTCGGCACATGCCCTCGCGGTTTCCAGTAACCTTGCTCATCAACGATGCGAGCAATCTGTTCAAGCTGAGCACTCACTCCTCCACTCCCACGCATCTCCAATAGTAGGAAGACCGAGCGCGGGAGCAGCACTCCGTCATGTTCGCATATTCGAGTAGCAATCGCAGCCAGTTGCCGTTTCGATTGCCCGCTTATGCATCTTCAGGCTGCTATACTGGCTCATCAATGCCTCTACTTGCATCCCAATGTGCCGTAGCATCTCAGGACTATATCTGACTTGCCATGTGGATGCTGGAGTCGGTTGCGATATGACATGATTAGACACCTTCAATCTCCTCTCGAGTATGCGCTAGGACTGCACTTCGCCACGACGCACCCTCGCCGAGAGGGTCATCCAGGCTAAGACTTGTGGTAGAGAGAGTGGTAAGCTGAAGCGGTAGGGAAGATCGTGATCGCCACCCGGCCCGTTTTCTAGCTCTTCACGCCGCCTCTCTAGAACATCGAAGCTCCTGCTCCCCAGACCACTCCCTTCCCTGCCTCTCACGCCTACTGGCTCCTGGCTGAGTACAGCCACGGGGGCCCCTCCCAGTGGCGTTTCTCTCTCACGTTCTGTTGCTCTGCTTACCTCTGTAGGTGGCTGAATCCCTCGCTCGTGGAGAAAGCGTGTGGCTGTCACGGCATTGGATGCCAGCCCCTGGTTCTCCTGTTCAAGCTGCTCTTGTAAGCCTTCGCGTGAGTGGGAGGAGCAGACAAGCAGACTTTGTTGAGGCAGAGCGTGATAGAGTCGAAGGAATCGAAACAGGGTATCCAGCGAAGTGAGGACCGTCGATTTCCACTGCCAGGTGGGCCCTGCATCCACCTGGATCGCAACACGATAATACATCTTGTGCCTCCTTTTTTCATCTTGTGGAAAGGATAGGTATCTGTCCAATAATTCCTGGTGACGTTTCCTGCTGAGAGTCTACCCTGTAGTAAGCCAAAATACATGTGTAGTTCTGCCCAATCTCACTACCCAAATCTCCCCGCGTGCATCTGATGGTCGTTCCCTCAGCCCTTGCGGTCGCCCAGGGTGATGAGAGGCTTCGTCTATAGTAGGGGCAATCCCTTGCGGTTGCCCTGGTGGGGCTTGCGGTCGTCCCGGACTGGGGCGTGGGGCTTAAAGCATGTGGTGCTCAAGAGCAACGCGAGTGGCGGCAGCACGCGAGGAGACACCCAACTTGCTATAGAGCGAGGCAGTATGCCGGTTGACAGTGCGAGGACTAATCACCAGATGTTCGGCAATTTGGGCATCCGTCCAGCCATGAACGAGCAAGCGCAGCACCTCAGCCTCACGGGCTGTCAACCCGAAAGACGAGCTGGCTGACTTCATCACAGCAGATGGGGGTGGGTCTGCGGGCAGAGAAATCGGGGGCATCTCCTGTTCCTGGACGGCCAGCGCCTGCTCCGGTGTCATCAGTCGTCCCTCAACCCATACAGCACGAAAAGCCTGCTCACCAAGCTGTGTGCGTGCCTGCGCAACGGCTCGCTCATAGCCAACTTGATGAACCGGGTACCTGGGAGCACCGATAGCCTCGCGCAGCGCTTCCGCTGCTCCCCAGAGCCGTACCGCTTGACGCAGAGCTCCCAGCCGTGCCTCCACGAATGCCAGTCCCTCTAGGCTCGTAGCGACGTACTCTTTGTAAACATTGAACTCGAACAACAAGGTCAAACACTCCTGACACAGGCGACGGGCTGCGTCTGCATCGCCCTGCAAGTCTAGAAGCCGCGCGAGGCCGAGAGTTGGATAGACCGAATCCGTCTCCACCCCCGTCTTCTTACTGATCGCCAGGCTCTCTTCGAGCAAGGGACGCGCTGCCTCCAGTTCGCCTTGCTCCAGGGAGATGAGTCCCAGCAAACCGAGCGGATAGGCGCTGTAGAAGATGTTATCTTGTTCCTGGAAGTTGGCCAGGCTCTGCTCGGTCAGGTGCCGAGCAAATGCCTGGTCCTGCTGTGAAACAAATAGCAAACGTGCTAGCAGGTAGCGCACCCAACCAAGACGCTGAACATCTTCTAGCGCCTGATAGAGCTGGAGGCTCTTCTCCAGCAAGGTACGGGCCAACTCGTATTGTCCCTGCTCGGTAGCAACGCGTGCCCATTCGGTATAGCACTGGCCCTGCCTCCAACTGTCGCCCAACTCCTGGAAACGAGTGGCCGCCTCCTCCAATCTGGCTTGGGCCGACCCAAACTGACTCCTGATACGGGCGATCGCGCCCAGTTGTATCAGGCTGTCGGCTATACCTACAGGATCACCCAGTTGCTGGTAGAGTGCCAGACCCTCCTCAGCCAGCTGCTCCATCGGCATGTTTCGTGCATAGAGGTACGCCAGGTTGGCTGCCGCATCTAGCGCCTTGGCTTGCAACGTTGCTCCTACACCAGTCCTCTCTGCCAATGCCTGCATCAGGAAGAGCAACCCCTCTCGCCCATAGCCACGGTCATGCCAGAACCAGTTCAAGGCAATACACATGCGGAAGGCCCGCTCAACATATGTCCGGTGTTCCTGGAGACCTGCTTGCGAACGTGCTTGCCCCAGCAAAAAGCCGAGTGCTGCCCGCAGGTTCTCACGTTCGCGTTCGAGCTGTGCAACCCGCCGGGTCTGCTCAACCCCGCGCAACTGGGGCGTGGTCTCTTCTGCAAGTACCAGATAATACTCCGCCTGCGCGGCTCGGGCTACCTCTAGCTCTCCAGAACTCTCCAGGCACTCCAGCCCGTACTCTCGGATCGTCTCCAAGAGCAGTAGGCGTGGCTCGCCATCTGCCTGCTCTACCTGGCGCAGCAAGTGATTCTCCAGCAGCACGCTCACCCCATCCAAAATGCCGCCCTCTGCTAGGCCAGCTCTCTTGGCGATAGCCTCGACTGCCGGAAGATCGCAGCCGCCGACGAAGACGGCGAGCCAACGGAACAGCCGCTGCTGCTCGTGCGCGAGCAACTGGTAGCTCCAGGCAATCGTTGCGCGCATGGTCTGCTGACGGTCCGGTGCATTCCGTACACCACCGCTCAGCACGTCAAGACGATGCTCCAGGCGGGAGAGCAAGGCTTGCGGCGAGAACAGCCGGGTGCGTGCGGCGGCCAGCTCGATTGCCAGCGGTAGCCCATCCAGACGTAGGCAAATTTCGGCGATGGGTCGGACCGCAGCCTCCGTTACCTGGAACATTGGTTGGATGGCCTGCACGCGCTCAACGAAGAGGGCGCAGGCGGCATACTGAAGCAAAGCGTCTCCAGTGGGAAGCTGCGCAAGGTCTGGCAGGGCCAGGGGGAAGACGGGCAGTTCGTGTTCCCATTGCAGTCGCAGCGCGGCTCGGCTGGTCACCAGGAGTTTCACCTGCGGGCAAACGGCGAGCAGATCCGCCAATGGGGATGCAGCGGCCAATACCTGCTCGAAGTTGTCGAGCAGCAGTAGGAGCGATTGGTCGCTGAGCGCTGCTTGCAGTTCCTCCAAGGGCGAGCGAGCGCCCGCCTCACTCAGCCCCAATGCCTGAGCAATCGCCGGGAGCACGAAATCGGGCTCTCTGATGGCAGCCAGAGGCACAAAGTAGACGCCGTCGGCGAAGTCGGGTGCAAGATTATGTGCTGCCTCGAGCGCGAGACGCGTTTTGCCAACCCCACCGGGACCGGTCAGCGTGAGCAGGCGCACTTCGGGGCGGCGCAACAGGGCCACTAGCTGAGCGCGTTCTGAGGTGCGTCCCAGCAGCCGGGTCAGCGGTTTCGGCAGTGGGGATGGTGGTGCCAGGCCGAAGCTCTGGACGGCTCTAACTGGCTGTGCAAGGCGGTGGCGTGGCAGCGGCAAGGCTGTTTTCTGCGTCGGGTGGTCATCGTCACTATGCGCCGAGAGCGCGTGCGCAGCCTGACGCAAGTGTTCGGGGGTAAGTTTGGCAGAGGGACCGAGGTAATAGCTGGCGAGACGACCATTGCGACGACGAGTCGCGCGCCAATAAGCCCCACCACGCCGATTGCCTGCCTGGGTCTTATGCGCTGTAAAATGACCGACCTCGTCGCGAAACCGAAAGGCCGTGGCCTGCTCCAGCCAACCAAACCAGGCGAAGGAGCCGACCTCGGTCGTCGCCTCGCCTTCCTCCTGCTGATAGATCAGGATCATAGCCTGGACCACACCGGTCGTGAAAGAGGATTGCTGCATACTCACATGCTCTCTAGATAGTTCTAGGTCGGAACGCTCCTACAGTTGCCGAACACAGCAGAGCACCCAATCACCTCACATACGAACGAAATACGGGCGAGGGCCTGCTCCTACAGTTGCCGAACACACAAGTTGCCGAACATAGTATATGCATCGAGAGATGACGTGTCAATAGTTGGAGGAGCGCTACGTATATTTCCCTTCGAAAAAGGCAGAGAGTGCTTCTGTTGCAACTGGCGGCTGCTCTCGTATATTATGAAGACATTCTGTCTATAGGATGTCTTTGAGTTTGCCTCCTTTCGAAGGATAAAATTGACGGGTAAGGGGAAAGTATGAAGGCACATGCGAGCACAAGAACTGCTGGTGAAGTGAGTACGAGCCGTCTGGAAACATTGACAGACGGCATTTTTGCGATTGCGATGACGCTGCTGGTTTTTGGATTGCCATTTCCAGATAGCAGCAACTTTTCTCCCTGGTTTAAGTAAGTTCTGGCCAAGCCTGCTGAGCTTTGTTGTGAGCTTTGTGATTGCAGGCGTGTTCTGGGTGGCTACACATACCGAGTTTCAATCTATTCGTCGCGCAGATCACATGCTGATCTGGCTAAATATCTTCTTCCTGCTATTTATCGCCCTCATTCCGTTTTCAGCAGGCCTGCTAGGAAAGTATCCCAGTAATCAGTTTGCTGTGATTATCTATGGCGCGAACTTGTTGCTATGTTTATCGATGCATTACGGTATGTGGTGGCATGCGACGAAGGATTATCACCTGGTGGATGCTAACCTTGATCCTCGGATTGTTAGCCTTGGCACGAGACTAGCCCTGTTCTCTATGGTTATGTATACCGCAGCCATCTTGCTCTCATTCGTCAATACATGGGTGAGCATCGTTCTCTACGCGGTGACACCTGTACCCTATATCCTTGGTCTGTTTTATCGCCCATTGCGAAGGTTAAATAGAAGAGTGGCAGTAAGTCAGGAAGAGGAGAGTGGCATGTAGGGATGCAATCGATTGCATCCCTACATTTTGTATCAACTCACATTCAATGCTACATCATCGACGTACATATACGTCGCATATGCTCCACCATTAGCCTCCTCGTGATCCAGGAACTGAATGCCGATGGTTTGCCCGGCGTAGGCCGAAAGGTCAAAGTTCATCTGAATCCAGACCTGGTCGTTGGTTGTGCTCTGGAAGAGTTGCTGTAATACGTTTCCATTGCTATCGACGATGTCAGCCTCCTGCCAGGCGTAGGTGCTCGAGTCGTTACTGGCAGGCCAGTAGTAGAAGTTGAGGGAAGCTTTGTGAGCGCTGCTGGGAATGCTCACCTGTTGATATGCAGTTGAGTCACCCGACTGGCCGCTGCTGTTGCCAACCTTTAACGAATAACTCCCGCTATGCGCCTCTGTCTTGCTTCGGGCAGGGGCATATGTTGATGAGTAAACCCAGCCTCCACTACTCTCGAAACCACCGTTCTGTACCAAATTCGTGCCTGGAACCGGAGTTGGAGGTGTTGTGGAAGTAGCGGTTGGCGTGGGTGTTGGGAAACCTGCTGTCGGCGTCGGCGTTGGCCCGAAGGTTGGCGTAGCCGTCGGGAAAGCTGTCGGCGTGGCTGTCGGTGAGGGTTGGGGTGTACTGGTCGGTGAGGGTGCAGGTGTTGGGGTAGTACCTCCATTCGTGTAGAGCGCAGGTATTACTTGTCCGCGACTATCGACGGGAGAAGGCAGGCCAAGTTCGTACATGTAATTTGCGCTCAGGTCGTCGATACCCACCTGCGTTGAGTATGTCTGACCACCACTCACTATGCCAGGACCTGAAAAGACAAATGGTATGTGCCTTGTTGTTCCTAGCCCCGTACTGCCCGTTCCATAGAAATTGTCATAGCTGGTATGATCGTTCTCCGCCTCGTCTGCAACAATAGTTTCGGCGGTATTGCCGGTGTAATTGTTCTGTTGCAGCCAGGTTTGCAATTGTCCAAAAGCTTGATCGTCCCAGCTACTTGCTTGCTGGAAAAGGCTACCCGATGCATCGGGACTGGTACCTTCAACACTTGCTCCTTCTGCCTCGGTAATAGGCATATAGACCAGGAATCCATTGGGATTGGAAGCGTTGGAGGTAATGAAATTTTCAACTTCTGTCACCCATTGTGTAGGTACACCATTGATATTCTGCCCCAGGGAGATCTGATCCACATTGGCGTCGGTAATGTGTCCTGTTGGATAGTCATTGCCGCCGATGACCGCTGTGCTCATCCCATGACTTTTCGCGACATCGAAGATCGACTCTTGACCAAATACCTCTGTTCCACCATACCAGATGTTTGTGTCGAGGCCATCCGGTTGCCCCCACACTTTGCCAGGTGCGTCCGGGGTGCGCCAGGCTGGATAAGAACCGACGGCTATCTGATAGTGATCAATTGGCGACCAACCATATTGTGTCCAGGTATTGTTTGCAATGATGCCATTTTGCGCGAACTGGTGAGTAGCTGGCGAGTTGTTTGCCATTGACTGGGTATCTGTGAACCAGGACTCGTAATAGGTTTCGTCAAAATCCACAATGATCAGATTTTTAGCATGTCCTGCCGGGACGGTGCGCGAGCCAGGCACTGAGATAGGTGTCAGGTTAAAGTTGACCGTGACGCTTCCATTAACGCTGACCTGCATCTGCTGCGCATCTTTGTAGAATGGCTGCGTACCGCTGAGTGTGTAACGGTCTGCCTCAAGGTTATAGGTTCCAGCGGCTATACCTGTGAAACTATAGCTGCCATCTGCTGCAGTTGTGGCGTACTGGGCTGTGCCTCCGACTGTCCCAACGCTGATACCGACCTGTGCATTGGCAACTGGCTGACCCGTGCTGGCATCCTTGACGACGCCGCTGACAGAGTCGGAACCTGCCGCTAACTTCAAGCGTGGTGAGTTGATCGAGCCAGCCGGGAGGTCGTCGGTATCACCAAAGGCACTTGAAGGGATGTACTTAGCTTTAGGGATATTGTTGGGTGTGGTGTGGCTGGAAATAGCGCGAGGGATAATGACAACTGATGCAATGAGCAGTGTAATCACTGCCACTGTAGAGAAAATAGTGAGCCGCTGTTGGCTCAACCAACGTCTGTTGGTTCCTTTCATGCTACTACTGTCTCTCCTTCTAAGCGTTCGCCGTTTATGGCTCTACAAAAACAATACTTCTACCATCTCTAATAAACAGGCTTGCTGTCAACGATTGGCAGACTTTGAGGGCTGATTTAGTCAGATAGAGAGAATTTTGTGTGAGCAAGTCGTTTAGTAACTTACCCCTGTCATGCTGAGCGGAGCGAAGCATCTCGCAGAGAGAGAATTTTGTGTGAGCAAGTCGTTTAGTTGGGCAAGACTCATATTTTTTTGAAAGGTAAGCGTTGTGCGGCGATTATTGCTGTTGTTGTCATTAAGTTATCTGATGCTGCTGGCTGCATGTGGCTCTGCAACCTCGCATACTCCGTCGGTGGCCAGCTCTAATCATGGAATTAATGCGGCGCTGTTGCAAGGTTCAGGTACGAGTGATTGGCCGGTATTTGGTTATGATCCAGGGCATACCGGGTATGTAGATGCATTGGCAAGCCCGCATACCTTGCAAGGGAAATTGCTCTGGTTGCAACGCGTTGGCCCTATCTTTTCTTCTCCGGTAGCCGGGCTAGGGATGCTATTTATTGCCAGCACGAATGGTTATCTATACGCACTCAAGCAAGATTCCGGTACTGTAATATGGCGAGCACACCTGAACAACAAGTTAACGGATGCCACTCCGGCATTAGAGGGCCAGGTTCTATTTGTATCGACACATAGCACTGCTCTAGAAGCCCTAAATGCCCATACAGGCGTAACCTACTGGGCATTCGATACAGGCGAGAAGATCCAGGCACCGCCGCTGATTGTGGGAAGCGACTTGTTGCTTGCAACACCAACTACCCTCTGGACGCTGAATGCAACGAGCGGACGACTTCTATGGAAATTTCATCGTGGAGGAATTGGTTGGCCGACCACAGGATCACCCACCTTGTCAGGAAATACCGTCTATATTGGCCTGGGATCGGGAACGCAACTTTGGGCACTCAACCTGAACGATGGGCATATACTCTGGTCGTTTGATACCGCCGATCGCATTACCAGTGCCGCATTGGTACAAGCGGATACGGTCTATATTGCCACCTGGCGAGGTCACATTTTTGCCCTGAACCGTGCCGATGGAGCGATACGCTGGATGTACTCGCTCAATCTTAAATCAAACAAGAACGTGGTTGATGGCGTAGGCGGCAGTATGGCATTGGCGGATGGCCGTCTCTACGTTGGAGACTATCGCGGCTTGATGCTCTGTATTGATGCGCTACACGGCACGCTCATCTGGAGCTATGCGACAGCCGCGCAGATTCTGGGCACGCCTGTAATAGCCTCTGATCGAGTATATATAGGCTCCGACGATGGCAATTTCTATGCACTGGATAGACGCACAGGCCGTCCCGCCTGGCATTATTCTACCGGGGAGATACGCAGCTCTGCCTCTTTGGCCAATGGTCACCTGTTTGTGGGAAGCCTGAATGGAGTGGTGTATGCGTTTGCGTAAGAATTCTGTAATGAGAATGCAAGGCAATCTTCACCAGGGTGTAAGCAAACCCCACCGCTACTATACACGAAATGTGGAGACGAACCCGTATATGGTAGGGGCGGGGCTTGCCCCCGCCCTGGAATGCCATCACGCGTATTATCATCATCTGTCTCCTCCTTTGTCTTCTAACCGCTTGTAGCAGCCCATCTCCGAATCAATCCACCTTCACACACGTTACACCGACGCCTGCCAGGTCCGGCGGTGAACCCGTCCTGCCATATTCTCAGATTCATTTTCAGGATGCGCCACTGCCAACTGCGAATGATCTGCGTTTTGACAACGGGGACTGGACATTGGCCGGGCATGATAGTGCCTCTACGCGCTCGGTTGTGCTTTCCTCGTGTTGCAACACCAAAGCGCCAGCACCTTTGTGGTATCACTCATTGGGTACACCATTGCTCTACGCTCCTGTTGTTGGGAATGGACGAGTCTATCTGCTCGGTTCCGATGGTTATCTGCATGTTCTAAATGCACAAACGGGCGAGGAGCAATGGCGCGTATCAGTTGGTGGTGAGTTAACCTCCAATGGCTTAGCACTTGCGCATGGAAGGATCTACCTTGCGCTCGCCGGGCATTTTATTGCCGCGCTTGATGCTAACACCGGTCAGGAACAATGGCGTTTTGATACTGGCGGTGTGGTGCGAGGAGCGCCGCTTGTTGTTGGCCGTGAATTGCTCGTCGCCAGTGGCCCTAATTCACTGTGGTGTATAGATGCCTTGACCGGTGCGAAATACTGGGTGTTCCATTCAGAAGATACCTTGGCACAATTCTGGCCAACGCGTACGACTCCCGCTGTAGGAGATGGGAAGGTATATGTTGCGCTTGGGGCATCGAATGAATTTAATGCTCTGAGTCTGCAAACAGGCCGCAAGATGTGGGAGGTTGCGCTGGATGAACGTATGATAGGCGGACCATTACTGGATGAAGCATCAGGGCTTGTCTATCTCGTGATGTGGTCGGGCCGTGTTGTGGCACTCGACGCTCATACTGGCGCGATACGCTGGGATGTGCATCTTCCGGGTGGTTCGGAGTCCTCTCCGGCACTCTCACAACGACTGAACATGCTCTATATAGGAGGCTTTAATGGCTCTTTCTATGCCCTGGATGCCAGCACGGGAAAACCGAACTGGCGAATATCGTTAGGGAGCGCTATCACTGCCTCACCGCTAGTCGTGCAGATTGGTGAGCAAAATTGGGTAGTCCTCGCTTCACAGAGTGGACCGTGCCAGGTAGTCGATGCGAATACGGGCAAGCAATTATACACCTGGAAACTTGGTGAGCTTCGGGCTGATCCCATTGTAGCCCAGGGAGTGCTCTACCAGGCCTCGCTAGGCGACTCTGGCCTGTTCGCCTTTACACTTTAAACGGAATAGAAAAAATGCTTGCAAAGCTGCGTAGTAAAAAGATATTTATAGGGTTCTCTTTATTTCTTATAGCCACTTTGGGTATAGGTGCAAGTTATCTATGGCTTCATCCACACACTTCTGCTGTCGTGCATCAAGTGCAGCCGACCCCAACGCCAACTTTTAAGCCGGTCGTGGGTGATGTCAATGATCCTGAAGATGATGACCCCGATATTACTGTCCAGCAAGAACTGATTCCTGGATTTCAGTTTCAACATGGTGGCTACCAACTGAGCGGTAGGGTAGTTGACGCACGTTCGGGGCAACCGGTGTTTGCTGCCGTGGTGTGGATAGACTTGCCTGTCCAGGAAGGAAGGCCGACCAGTGCAGCGCTTCATACAATCACCGATACAACTGGCAGCTACCAGTTTATGCATCTTGCCGTAGGAACCTACACTGTCGTTGCCAGCCGCTATAACAATACGGGTGATGGTCACTATTATGCGGAGCGCGTGTTCGCTTCAGTTGGAGTGACAGACAATCGTTCTGGGCTGGTGCTACCACTTGCGCCTATTCTAGCCCCTGACAAGCGTTCTGTATCTTCTAGGCAGGCAAAAAATGTTATTCTGATCGACCTGCGAGGCTTTTATGTTGCTTCACTGCTGAATGATCCGCTGCTGGTAAGCTCGACACGTAACCTGCGAGCATTTTTGCAGCATGCGGATGTGATGTCATCGGTATGGCAGCCGTATGGATGGAGACCACTTGATCAATATGCACTGCTCACTGGAACGTATCCGCAATGGGCCACGTACGATCCCTGGCCACAAGTAGTGCCGTGGGGAGTCCCAGATAATATAGATACAACCTTCTGGTTTACAGGCCAGCGCAATGCGCACCTGTTTGGACAGGAAGCGGTTTTTGATGTAGCAAAGGCATCAGGCATGCAAACAGGTGTTGTTGCAAGTTCCGATTATTTTCTCAGCGATGCCACAACGCGCAATCTCGACCTGTTGCAGCTAAGCAGTGACTTTTCCGCCGATCGTTGGCTGACACAAATGAAGGATGCCGTGCTTTCAGGGGTGCAGCAGGCGAATGGTTTCCTGCTCTATAGTGAACTAGCTCCTTTGTCACCAGATGCCGCGAGTTCTAGTCCAGATGCTCCCGCTGATAGCTACCAGCAGGCTCTGTTGCAGGCGGACGCGACATTTGGTCAATTCCTTGCCTGGCTCGGGCAAGCAGGTTTTCTGCATAATACGCTCATTGCGCTCACGACCAGCCAGGCACAGGCAAATCATACCGATGCCGATAATTTCTATGGCATGGGAGTGACGGGTCAGGGTACCAGCAAACAGACGCTACTCGCATTATCTGGTCCAGGGATATGCGTTGCCTCCGTCAATGATACGGTCTATTCTAGCTTTATCATCGCACCAGTGTTGATGCATGCTCTGGGTTTACCTGCACCTGCCGAGGCCCGTATGGCTTCGCCATTACAGAGGGGATGTTCATGATGAAGCTGAGATTGCTTTTATTAATGCTCTTTTTAACGCTAATCTTCACCTCCTGCTCATCTAGCAATCAACAGGCTAAGCAACCTGATCCTCGTCTGAAGTCATTTCATGTCTTGTCGGCGCGCATCATCATGTTGGATACCCAGGCGGAGGTCGATGGGTCGGTACAGAATCTGGGGCATGATGCTTTCCCTTTCGACGTGACGATTATGGCGACCTTCTATGATAGCTCCGGGCATGTCATTGGCCAGGCGCAAGGTACAGCAGAGGATGTATTTCCTGGAACAGCGCGTTCCTTTGCTTTGATGGGACAGGTGGACAATATACGCTATAGTCATATGAAGCTAGTGCCAGTATCTCTGCGTGAAGTGCGTTACGAACAGTATTTGCCTACTCCAACTCCGGTAGTGCCATGAGCAATGTATTACTCTCTCTCGCTAGAAGCGCATTTTTCGCCCTATGGAGTATACGGCAACGCGCCAGCCAGGTCATACCCGTTGCAGCGGCGCTCTTACTGCTGGTATCTGCTGTGCAGATTATCGGAGCGTTACATGATATTTCCAGTGTGCTCACGCAGCAGCAGATAGCGCGAAGCTGGCGAGGACCCTATGATTTGCTGGTGCGCCCGCAATCTGCTGTAAGCCAGCTCGAACGCAGTGCTGGCTGGGTTGATCCTCAAAGCAACCTTGAGACGTATGGTGGTATCAGTGCACAGCAGGTTGCCAATATTCAGTCGCTTGGGCAGATCGTGCAGGTCGTGCCCTTTGCTACCGCCGGTTGGCAGAGTGTAGAGATATTGTTGCCGGTAGAGTTGTCACAAGTGGGTGTCTATCGTATCTCGGCAAGCTGGAATAGTCAAGGCAAAACGAATGATGATACCATACGCTATGTTGATGTCACAGACCTCGCTCACCTCACAAGCGAAGCCCCGGTTACTAGCCCTATTGTGCAGCATGTAATTGCTGGGAATAGTACCACGCCTGTCGTTTTTACGATGTCGGTGCAGGCAATACAGGCTGTAATAGGCGTTCCAATGCCACAACTCACGAATTTACGTGGGGAACTATTAAAAGGTATTGCATCAGTACCAGATGTGCACCTTTCCTTGAAAGTTGAGCGATTGCAGGGAGACCTGAGTTCTCTACCTGCCTGTATAAAGCTCGGTAAGCAGCAAAATTGTTGGCAATCTGAACCCGTACATCAGGGTACAACAAGCTACGTGGCCGATGGCGTGCAACTCATACGCTACTCGCCCACCCTCTACTCAGCATCCTCTCAACAGCTTACTGCGGGACAAGTCTCGAGTAACTCGTCAGGTAGTGATATGCTAGGACCCATCTATCGCTTACCGCTTCCGGGTTCCCAAGATACGTCCACTCAGGCTAATATAGAGAATTTGTCCTTTGAACATCTTTTATCACCTTCCTTACTTCCATTCTCTATGGCGGAGCACCTTCCGCTGCTGGCGAATGCCGTCCGTTTCGTTCCAATCGAGCAAGTTTGTGCTTCAAATGCAGGGGGTTGCTACAGTGGCTTGTATGTACGTATCAGTGGCGTAGAACATTACAGTCAGCAGAGCCTTGCGCGATTACAGGCCACGGCGGCAACAATCGCTGCCCAGACGGGACTGCATGTAGATATTCTCGATGGTTCATCCTGGCGTTCTGTTTCGATAGAATTTCCTCAAGTTGGTGCTACTTCAACACAACAATCTATGTGGCGCGTACTTGGTGTCGCGGTCCAAATTGTACACGGCGTCGATGGCCTGCAAGAAATGTTGCTGATACTCTGTTCAATAGTCTGCCTGTTAGCTATTGGAGCCGCAGGTGTACTAGTAGGCGTTGGGCGAAGAAAAGATGCTCTTTTACTACGCCAAATAGGTTGGCAAAGATATATGCTTATTGTTGTCTTCACGCTTGATGCTCTTCTGCTTTGCGTCCCCGGTTCTCTCCTGGCTGTAGGGTGTATCGCGCTTGCAACAAAGTTTTGGCCCAACTCTTTACCCTCGCTTGTGATATGGATTCTGCCTGGAATAGGTGTGATTCTATATTGTTGTACACTAGTCAGGACTGCCTTAGGTGGCGTCAGAAAAATGCGCAATTACAACAAATTGTCGTATACCAATAATCAAGGTCACGATACCCCTCATCGTACTTCCATTGTGTCTCGTCCTTCGCGTATGGTAGGGGCGACCCTTGCGGTCGCCCTGGTTCGGGTGGTCGCCCAGGCGGGGTGATCGCCCGAGGTGGGATAGTCTCCCTGACCTGGGTAGTCGCCTTGACCAACCTCCGTCATACATTAACCCATTTCCCACCCGCCTCTCGTGCAAAATTTATTGCCATATTTGTATGTAGCCTTGCTACCACATGTGCTGTATTTCTTATAGCCGAAGGATATATTCTTATGTCCAGTTTTAATTCGGAACTGGTAGTTACCATATTGGGGAGGCAGGTTCATGAGGCGTTGGAGGGGCCGCAACTCGCACTGCTGCTCGTTATTGTAGCTGCTGCTCTGTTGACGGTGGCCCTTTGTACTCGGTTGTTGTTGATAGGGAGGCGCGAGGAACTGCGCTTACTTTCGATGGTGGGTTGGGAGAGACGTGCTACTCTCTCGCATATTATGCGAGATAATTGGCGACCTGCGCTCTTGAGTGGCAGCGCTGGAATATTGCTGGCCCTGGGACTTGCGATACCCATTACCGCCTTTCCTCCTTTATTGATTGTGTTGGCATTGCTCTCAGGTGGGCCGCTGCTCGGACTGCTGTTGGTGAACATAGCTACGATAGGCATCGCCTGGCAGGAGACTGGAAGGGTATATACATGGAGATGATAACTTGCGAACAAGTTCATTATAGTTATAGCACGAGGGCTGGCGAAGTCGTTGTACTGCAAGGCGTGGATGTGGCAATATCTGGTAGTGAGCACGTGGCGATTGTTGGACCATCGGGAGCCGGGAAATCTACCCTGCTGCGTCTCTGTGCCGCGCTGGACTTACCGAAAGGTGGGAAGCTACAAGTGGGCGGAGTCGAAACGAGAACGTTGCAAGGATCAACTCTGGCGCGTTTTCGACGCGAACAGGTAGGACTCGTTTTTCAGCAGTTTGCGCTGCTTCCTGCTTTAAGCGCACTGGAGAATGTGATGTTGCCCTTGCTACCTTACTGGCCGCGCCAGGCCTTGCGGAAAAGAGCGATTTCGCTCTTGGTAGAGGTGGGTCTTGAGAAGCGCGTAGAACATTACCCTGAGCAATTGTCGGGAGGAGAGCAGCAGCGCGTAGCTATTGCACGTGCGCTGATAGCCTCTCCACCGTTGTTGCTTGCTGACGAGCCCACAGGTAGCCTGGATTCGACGACAAGCAAACAAATCATGAAACTGCTCGATACGCTCTGTCGAGAGCATGGTTGCACGCTTGTAATTGTGACACATGATGCCAGCATTGCGGCTTTGGCGAATCGCGTAATACGCATGGTCGATGGCCACCTGGAAGATGATAAGCGCTTATAAGCTCTTACGTACTCGTTCCATCTGTGTTGCCAGCAGCGTACCCATCGTCAGAAGTATCAGCACTACTATCAGTAATGTGTGCTTAAGATCTCCCTGGTTTCCATGTATCGCATCATTCACATCACTCCAATTATACTGAATGAATGTACAGCCCACAGCGACTCCAAAGACTATCAAGAGTACAACGCGGTCTATCACCGTAAAAGATCGAGCGAGCCAGATCAGTGAAATGAAGCTAGCGGCAGCTAGTCCCCCCGTGAGGAGCAGATCGGGTGAAAGCTGTGCAGGCAGCGAAAAGCTCGTGAAGTCGACGAGTGTTTGCATAGCGAATGTAAGGCCTGATACGAGCACAGCAAGCCCGCTCAGAAAAAGAATGCTTCGAGGAACAATCCCTCGTATTCTAGCTGCCATACTGGCGGCAATAAGCACGAAGAGCAGCGATAAACCAAGTTCAATTGCGTGATCCGACTTATTCACTACATCCAATGCAATCAGGCTAACTCCAACTGTAAGCAGCAATACCAGCGCGAAGAGAGTAATGAAGGATCTTGTCCATACAGAGGCAAAGGTTTGTCTGGGCTGAAACTGAGAAGGGTGTGCTAGAGGTGCCTGCTGTAAAACTGGAGAAGTGGGCGGAATATTTGTTGCTGCACTTGGTGGGCGTAATGGTGTTGGGAGCGTGCTAGGTATAGAATTCGCTGTAGACGCTGGCGATGGATACTGCGTTGGCGCTGAGGCAAGCGAGTTATAATTTGCTGCTGTGCCGGGAGCCAATCCGCCTGTAGGTTCTATAGACTGTTGACTGATTTTGATAAGGGCCTGCTGTACTTCGGACGCGCTAGCTGGGCGTTGCCGCTCATCCAAGGTCACCAGTCTCTGGACGAGCTGGTCAAGTTCCATAGGTACCTGGGGATTAATCTGGCGTATGGGTGGAAAGAAAAATCGATCCTCTGCATAATACGGGTCATTCCCGGTCAAACAGTAATAAAGCGTCGCACCCAGACTGTAAAGGTCCGAACGTGGATTGGTCTGTGAGGTGCCGTGCTGTTCAGGTGGAGCGTAGCCCGGCGAACCCAGAAAAACAGTATCTTGCTGCTGACCCTCTTTGAATATACGCGCAATGCCAAAATCAATCAGGAAGACGCGTCCATTAGTGGTAATCATAATGTTGGATGGCTTAACATCACGAAAGATGATCGGAGGGCGTTGAGAATGCAAGTAAGAAAGTACGTCACATAATTGGCGTGCATAATGGAGTACCTGCTCCACCGGAAGCGGACGGCCCCCCGCCTCTTTCAGCAGTTGCAGTAGCGTTTTCCCATCAATGAAATCCATCACGAGATACGAACGTTCTCGTTCACTAAATGCATCGCTGACTCCAGGGAGATTGGGATGATGAAGTGAGCCAAGCAAACGCGCTTCATGTTGGAAACGCGCAGTTGCATCAGCAAGCTCTGCCTCGCTTAACTGGCCCTGGCTCATCTCCTTAATCGCAACGCGTCGGTTCCCAACACGGGTATCTACTGCCTCGTAAACAGCGCCCATGCCTCCTCGACCAGCTCGCCCAACGATAATGTAGCGCTGCTGTAATAACGACTGTGGGGCAAGTCTCCCTGTCTGATTCTCGTAGGTGGACATGATGCACCTCGCTATAGATCTTTATTTTTTACTGATGAAAAGGGATGAATTTACTAGCTTCTCGCGGTTTAAAAAGCCTCAGTAAATGCTTTCTCACTTAGTATAGTTGAAGTATAAACGATGGTCAATTGCCTATTTCACATTGCAGAAGTCTCATAGTTCCCAGAAACAGAGAAAGCAACGCCACCTGGGTAAAAAAGAAGTTCGATTCTGCATGTGTGCCACGAGGACTATAGACAACAATCTCGTAAAGGAAATAGTTTGTCATGACCCGATTGTAAAGAGTGAGTAAGAGCAGAATAGCAGGCATTGCCCCGAATAAGAACGTAAGGCCTGGCTGCGTTTTCCAGCATGAAGGACGAACTAACCATGTCAATAGACAGAGCAAAAGTGCTGTTAAAGCAACAGAGTATACAAGTGTCCTCAAAGAATGATCATTGGACGGGAAAAAATAAATAAATGCGACTATGCAAGCCCCAAAGATGGTCGCGAGTCGAAAAAACCAGCTATCCCAGGCTCGAAAAGGCATGCGATATATAGAAAAGCAGAGAAATGAGCCCAGCAGTGCGATAGACATCGCAGCATTTACATAGGCAAGTATGAGCGAATCAGGATCAATATGTTGTAGATCGATCAGGATATCTACCGCCATGAAAACCGACCACATAAAACCGAAAATGCATCCTAGCCGAACCCACCATGAACGTGTAAAAATCAGAATTGCTATCAGGCACCCTAAAACCAGTACAACATGTGCTTCTAATATCCATGCGCCTATGTACCACCAATTCAACCACCCCTCCGTCAGCAGACTCTCTGCGCTTAACCCAATGACGAGAGTCAGAAAGAATATGGCGATGAAGCGAGGAGTCCAGATAATCATCGATGTAGCTGTAGAAGAGGGAGACGCTGTTTGCTCTGCGTCGTCCGCATCTAGAGTCGTTCCATCTAGCTCTTTCGTGGAATCGGTGTCTGACCCAGTGATGCTTTCTGCCATAAAAATTCCCATTCGTTCCTTTCATATTGCCCACATTGTAGCCCCAATGAACAGAGTGTGCAATGTGAGGCAAGAAAGAATCTGGGGAGAATTCCATTTTATAAAAATTGTCTCCTAGGAGCGAACTGAAATTCCGCTGATAGGAGACAATGATCAGATTTATGGGATGAAGTGCAATATCATCCCACAATTATGCTATTGAGCACTTACTGACGTGTATACGGTGACTGTGGTGGATAAGGGTTCTGCTGTTGCATTGGTACCTGCTGCTGTGTTGGCATCTCATTGTACTGCTGCTGGTAAGCATTCACCTGGCGAGCGCGTAACTGATCAGCTTGCAGTTGCGCATTGGAGTTTGTCGCGTTCATGCTTTGTTGAGAACTGATTTGGCTCGCAGCATTGCTTACCGTGTTTTCAGTGCGATTGAGGTATTTCTGCGCGGTCTCGCGTCCACCCAGGCCAAAAGCTAGACCGAATGCAAGGGCTGCCGCCGCGACAATAGCGCCAAACAGCTCGTTGATTAGCGCCGGTGCAATTTGAAGCTGCTCAAGAGCGATCAGGGCTACGAAACCCATAATCGCGTAGCGAGCAATATTGGCGAAAATGTTGGGATTACCCACATTTGCGCTCGCGGTAGCTCCGCGTACAATATCAGCAACAAAGGTAGCGGCCAGGGTCCCCAGGAAGAGCACCAGGATGGCTACAAACACGTTCGGAATGTAGGCGATCACCGAGCCAAGAATCGCGCTCACTGAGGTCAGGCCCAGAGCATCGACGGCTGGAACCAGGAAAATCAGGAACAGGAACCAGTAAACAATCTTGCCCAGGACTCCTGCCGCGTCAAGCGAGATACCCATCCGCTGTTCAAGGCGTGTTAGGCCAATTCGATTTGCCATACGATCAAAGCCGACCTTACGCAAAAGGAAGGTCAACGCCTTGCTCACAGCGGTGGCCACAATCCAACCGACTAGTAGAATGACCAGGAAGCCAATCAGCTTCGGAATGAAAGTGAGTACCAGGTTCAGCGCATTTGCAAATGCGGTGATAATGGCAGCTCCCCAATTAGTAATCATGTATTACTCCTTTCAAATCTTCTCCGTACTCCGGAACGGCAGCGCACAATTCCTTCAAACGCTACCTCATTTTTAAGAGTAATATGTAACCATGTTAAACAACAAGTGAACAATGAAAAGACTAAGTCTATTCTAAGGTTAGGATGCCTCTAATATAAAAAGTGGAGTTGATACTATAATGTTAATGATTTATCGTGCCCACTAATTGGGTAGCCTGCTTACGCAGCGCCTGTAAACCTTCGCTGAAATGGACCGGATAGGCCGAGTCAGGAGCGAGCATACGATATTTAAGGGGCAGCATCTGTAAATTCTGCTGAGCCAGTTCGCGAATTTCGGAAAGAGGAGGCATACTGCCAGGAATCATCTCACCATTGCGCATAACAGGACGTAAGAGTCGCTGGTAGTTATCCGGACGTGGTTCATGGGAAAGCTGAATGATATCTTCTTCCCAATGTGGATGGCGATAGATTTCTTTCTTGCCAGGCCAGGTGCTTTTAGCTCCTGCAATCTTCACTTTTGGGTACTCCGTGCCTGTTTCATCAACATACCATACTTCCTTATAAACAGCACCGAGTGCACCTCCTGTAATGCCTAGCTCGGTTGAACCCGCGCCACTGCCTAATGACGTACCCACCCCAAATGAATCGACAGCAGCGCCAGCCTCAAGCAGTTCAGTGATCTTCCACTCATCCAGGTCACCGCTTACGAGAGTGCGCACATTCGAGAGTCCTGCCTTATCAAGCTGTTCGCGTATATAAATGCTGTCGGCAACTAGGTCTCCGCTATCCAATCGCACAGCAGCAAGTGTGTGTCCCAGCGTTTCTTGTGAACGCAGCGCCACCCCAATCGCGGTATGGATAGCCTGGCGTGGATCGTAAGTATCGAGCAGCAAAGTGTAGCGATTATAGGCTTCTGCCACCGCCTCAAAAGCCTCTTCCTCAGTAGGGAAAAGCTCAATCAAGGCATGCGGCACTGTTCCTGTTGCGGGCAAACGGAACTCATAGGCGGCATTCAGCAAGGAGGTGCTGGCGCAGCCGCCGATATAAGATGCACGTGCTACCGTCAACGGTTCCTGCGCGCGCCGGAAAGCAAACTCCGCTACTCGTCGTGTACGACCTCCTTGCTCCGCGGCAAACACAATTCGGGACGCCTTCGTTGCGATCAGCGTTGAAAGATTAATCGCCTGCATCAACCCCGCCTCCAACAATAATGCCTCCCGAAATGGAGCAGTGATGCGCAGTAAAGGCTCATTGGGAAAAGCAATAGAACCCTCTGGAAAGGCCAAAATCTCACCTGTAAAGCGCAAGTTCGCCAGTTCATCGAGAAAACCGGTATCATAATCGCGAATGTGTGCGAGAAATCGCAGTTCTTCGGGCGTGTATTGGAAAGCCTGCACAAATTCGAGCGCAGCCTCTAAACCCGCCACCAATAAATAAGCTCCTCCGAAAGGGGCTGAGCGTGTATAAAGATCGAAGGTTGTGAGACCATTGAGGCCGGTACGCCATGAAACATAGGCAGAATCTGGATGGTACATATCAGTCATCAAACCTGGGTGTAGATGTGGAGCACGACGATGCATAACTTTTCCCTCAAGCGACGTTTATCCATCTAAGTACATTCAGGTAACTTCTGCGGGATTCAATCTGCTCACCAAGGACACACCATGCCGCGAAAGTAATGTGATTGTACTTAGTTAGTGTAACATTTACGTTAAGTTACTGTGTATTTTATCATATGGGTGCAAGCTCCATCGCACAATTGACATCTGAACTTCTTGTATGATACGCTCTATTTTGTCACCTACCTGATTGTGGGGCAAAGTGCCGCCCGGCACTGAACTGTATGAAACATGTCAGCGTATCCACTATTAGAAGGAGTAACGTTGTATACAGTTATCCACCCACGTAGGGAGTGATCCGTACCCTTATTTGTCGTATCCTCACAGTGAAATCGAAAATGGAGGGCCATCAATGGCGACGAAGCGCGCAATTACTGTTACCGTGAACGGCCAGCAATACCAATCAGAGGTTGAACCTCGCATGCTGCTCGTTCATTATTTACGAGACGTATTAGACCTCACAGGAACACACATCGGTTGTGATACGTCTCAGTGCGGAGCATGTAATGTCCTACTCAATGGTGAGTCCGTAAAATCTTGTACCATGTTTGCCGTACAGGCTGACGGCTCTGAAGTGACGACTATCGAAGGTCTGGCCCCTGAAGGTAGTCTGCATCCTATCCAGGAAGGCTTCTGGGAAAAGCATGGCCTCCAATGCGGCTTTTGCACCCCAGGCATGATTATGGCCTCGTATCAACTGCTGAAAAACAATCCCAATCCGACCGAAACCGAGATTCGCAAAGGTCTCGAAGGCAACATCTGCCGCTGCACCGGCTATCAAAATATCGTGCGTGCCGTACAGTATGCTGCTGAGCAAATGCGTACTGCCACCGAAGCCCCCGTAGGCGCTGGCGAATAGTTATCTCTGTTAGGCCACCTAACCTGTAGGGACAGTGCCTTGTGCCTGTCCTGCATACCACGAATGATGGGAAAGGCCACTCACCTGTAGGGACAGTGCCTTGTGCCTGTCCGGCCCGGTGTACCGCCCAACCTGTAGGGACAGTGCCTTGTGCCTGTCCGGCCCGGTGTACCGCCCAACCTGTAGGGACAGTGCCTTGTGCCTGTCCGGCATTCTGTCCGGTGTTCCTGTCCAGTGTGGCCGATTTGCGATAAGAAAGGATAAGCAGAAAATGGGTATTGCAGCTATGGTTGGTACGCCGGTGAAGCGGCGTGAAGACCCCCGATTGATTACAGGCCAGGCAACTTACGTTGACGATATGAAGCTCCATCGCATGCTCTACATGAGTGTGCTTCGTAGCCCTTATGGCCACGCGAACATCAAAAGTATCGATACCGATGCGGCTCGTAAACATCCGGGCGTCGTTGCCGTTTTCACGGCGGAAGATCTGAAAGGCGTCGTAGGTCCGGTTGCCTGTGCCGTTCCTCTGGGCCACATGACCGAGGGTATGGGTATCCGTCAACCTCTGGCTGAGGGGAAGGTGCGTTTCTTCGGTGACCCGGTTGCTGTCGTGATCGCCGATGACCGCTACACGGCGCGTGATGCACGCGACTTGATCGAGGTCGATTATGAACCATTGCCAGCAGCTATCGATGTCGAGAAAGCTATGCAGCCCGGCGCGCCACTCCTGTATGAAGAGTTTGGCACAAATGTTGGCTTGAGCCTGAGCTTAAATGAGTCAACAGAGGAGATTGACAAAGTCTTCGAACAAACAAAAGCCGATGGCGGCGTAGTCGTCAAGGGACGCATTGTCAATCAGCGCCTGGCTCCGGTCTCTATTGAAACACGCGGCGTAGTCGCAGATTACAATAAAGGAAGCAAAACTCTGACCTTCTGGAGTTCCTCACAAATTCCTCACATTCTGCGCAACATTCTGGCCGCGACAGTTGGTCTGCCCCAGCATCAGGTACATGTGATCGTGCCAGAAGTTGGTGGCGGTTTCGGCTCCAAGCTCAATGTCTATCCCGAAGAACTTGTGGCTGCCTTCGCTTCTATGAAGACGGGACATCCTGTCAAGTGGATTGAGGATCGTAGCGAGGCGCTCTCAGCGACCATTCACGGACGAGACCAGGTTGACTACTTCGAGATTTCCGCTACGAAAGATGGCAAAATTACCGGCTTTAAGGTATATGCGATCAATGACCTCGGGTCGTATTGCCAGCTCTTCACTTCCGTAATGGTTCTTGGCTTCATGTTCCCCGTAGTATGTGGTGCCTACGACATACCGGTAGTCCACAGAAGTACCGATCTTGTCTTCACGAATAAGGTTCCTACCGATGCCTATCGTGGAGCAGGTCGTCCTGAAGCTACGTATTTGATAGAGCGTGCCATAGATATGCTGGCGCGTGAGCTTGGTAAGGACCCGGTAGAAGTTCGCAGACTCAACTTCATTCAGCCCGATCAATTTCCATACAAGTCAGCGACCGGGAATGTTTATGACAGTGGTAACTACGAGGCCGCGCTGGATAAGGCCCTGGCCTTAGCGGGCTACCAGGACATGCGCGCCGAGCAGGCCAGGAAACGTGCGGAGGGTAAGCTGGTGGGCATTGGCTTCTCCACCTATATCGAAGCCTGCGCAATCGGCCCCAAAGGTTTTGCACCGGTTGGTCTCTACGAAAGTGCACGTGTGCGTGTCGAGCAGAGCGGCACTGTGATGGTCTACTCAGGCTCTTCCCCACATGGTCAAGGTGCGGAAACAACCTTTGCCCAGATCGTCGCTGAGGAGTTTGGCATTCCCGTAGAGGATGTCATAGTCTTACATGGCGATACCGATTCCACGCCTGAAGGACGTGGCACCTATGGCAGCCGCACTACTTCTGTTGGTGGCTCTGCGGTCTTCACTGCTGTTCAAAGGCTCAAGGAGAAGATGAAGCAGATTGCTGCCACCATGCTCGAAGCCAGCGCTTCCGACGTAACCTTGGAAGATGGGAAATTCTCCGTAGCCGGTTCGCCTCAGAAGTCTGTCAGCTTTGCCGAGGTAGCCGCGACAGCCAATCTTTCCAATACTCTGGCTCCAGGGATCGAACCCGGCCTGGAGACGACGGCTTTCTGGGAACCAGAAGCATTAACCTATCCCTTTGGCACGCATATCTGTATGATCGAGGTCGACAAAGACACCGGTGAGGCAAAGATTATGCGCTACATCGCGGTCGACGACTGTGGACGACAGATCAATCCGATGCTTGTCGAGGGTCAGATTCATGGTGGTATTGCACAGGGCATTGGCCAGGCAATGTTTGAGGGCGTTATCTATAATGAGGATGGTCAACTCATGACCTCAACCCTGACGGACTATGCTATGCCATTGTCTACAGAACTTCCCAACTTTGAGACTGATAGCACCGTCACACCGTCGCCTGTGAACCCACTCGGTGTCAAGGGTATTGGTGAGGCGGGTACAATCGCTTCTACTCCGGCAGTTGCCAATGCTATCGCTGATGCACTTGGCGTAGCGGATGTCGAAATGCCGTTTACATCTGAAAGACTGTGGAAAATCATCCACCAGCAGTAAGAAGAAGGAGAAAACAGTATGTCTGTTCCAGCAGCATTTGATTACCATCCCGCTACGTCGGTGAATGAGGCAATTGCGCTCCTACAACAATATGGCGATGATGCCAAACTCCTGGCGGGTGGCCATAGCCTCATACCTACAATGAAACTGCGTCTGGCGCAACCCGCGCACTTGATTGATATTAGTCGTATCAGCGGCCTCGCCTATATTCATGAGGAAAGTGGAGCTATCGCGGTTGGTGCCATGACAACCTATCGCATGATCGAACTCTCGGATGTCTTGCAGCAGCATTTCCCCTTGCTGCGCGATGCTGCTTCCGTTATCGGCGATCAGCAGGTGCGTAATCGTGGCACAATTGGTGGCAGCATTGCCCACTCCGACCCCGCCGCTGATATGCCAGGAGTAGTATTGGCGCTCAAGGCCGATATCATGGTGCAAGGTCCGAGCGGTGTGCGTACAATCAAGGCCGATGATTTCTTCCTGGATTTGTTTGCAACTACCTTGCAACCAGATGAAATCGTCACCGAGATTCGCTTTGCCATTCCACCTGCGCGTACCGGTAGCTCATATAAAAAACTTGAGAACAAGGCCTCACATTACGCCGTCGTCGGCTGTGCCGCCGTCGTCACCTTAGATACCGATGGCACCTGCTCATCCGCAAGCGTCGTAATCACCGGTGCCTCCGTCAAGCCAACCCGTGCCAGCGCCGTCGAATCCGCGCTCGTCGGTAAGAAGCTAGACGAGTCAACGGCCGCAGATGCCGCCAGTCACGCCGCCGACGGCCTCGAAGTGGTGGAAGACCTCCACGGCTCCAAGAACTACCGCGCCCAAATGGCCGCAGTCATGACCCGCCGCTCCATTCTAGCCGCAGCCGAACGCGCATCGTAGACTGCCATCTCTCATCGTTAGCTTTGTCATCCTGAGTGAAACGAAGGATCTCTCGCTAGCCGAGCGCAGATCCTTCGCTCCGCTCAGAATGACAGATGGCAAGTCCCTCTATCAATTACTCTATGCCTGCTCTATACCTGGATCGGTCACAATACTCGCCTGCCCATCCTTCACCACCACAAAACACTTCCCCGTCGTCGGCGTGTCTTTTCCCTGTACCCTCACATCGAACCCCTGCGACTGGTCATCGTTATACACCTCAGAAACAGACACAAAATCATCCTTCTGCATCCCAAGATACGCGATCGCGCACTCTTTCACCTTCTCTAATACTTGCTGATCCATCGTAGCATCCTTTCTCTAGTTCGAGTCAAACTATCCTCTATGTACGAGAAGCCTTCTTACTAGATCACAGTTCTTCTTTTGCATTGTAGCATGAACGGAGCGCGATCACTTGTATTCACCGCGTACTCTGCAGAGCATGTCGAAGAGGTGATTCAGATGAACAGGCGCGAGGCAGGAATGGAGGATGGAGAGCGGAACGAGTAGTTAAGTGATGGAGCGCTGACAGACTCACGAAGAGCAGGAAAACGATATTCGTTGGCGCGGAGTGTGTACTGCGGAAATGGCGGAGAGAAAGTGAAGAGATAAGAATGGGTGCGCTGCGTAGCTCTGGAAGAGTGAAGAAAGAGAGCCATTCCTGTGCGGCCAGGGGCGCGCGAAGAGAAGGAAAAGCTCTCATGGAGTTGTAACGCGCGACAGAGCCTCAAGCGGAGAGGAGAAACGCTGTGATCTAGATGGAAAGACGTGCGAGGGAGAGGGCGAGGGAAGATCAAAGCGCTGCCCAGAACCATGAAGCGCAACGGCACGACCAAGCAGCGCTGGGAAAAAGCAGGAGAGTTGACGCACATGCAGGACTTCCCCTCTGACCTTGCTCAAAGGGCGCTCAGAGGAAGAAGAATCACAAAAAGAAAGAGAACTGAAAGGAGATGAAAGAGACGGGGGGCGACTACTGCTTAAGAGAAGAGAAAACAGAAAGAAAAAGAGAAAAAGAGACGAAAAACGAAATACGATCGAAGAGGAAAGGCGAAGAGATAGAAAGGCGAGAAAGGGCAGGGGAAACGACGCCGAGAGACAAAAGAACTCAAAGAAAGGCGAGAAAGACAAGAGAACGGACAGGTCTTGTGTGCGACGAAGAGGACACAGAAAAAAAGAACGCAAGAAAATGTGAACGGCCTCAACAGACTGACTGACAAACGAGCGGGAACCCCGCACCGAAAAAGGGGAACAAAGGGGCAAGAAAAACGACGCACTAACGACGAGATGTGGCCAGCAGAGGATGCCTGACAGGACGCAAAGGCAGCGCGCCCAGCAACGCGGCCCAACCGACTGGCCTCTGCGATAGGGGCGAGACCAACGACAAACAGCAGAGCGACGCGGGAGGCCAGAGCCTCGCGCCAGCTTTACTCAAGAGGTGGAGAAGAATTGCCCAGAGCACAGCTCACTTGCATTTTACCTATGGCTCACGTATACTTCTTTAAACAATTGATTTGCACGTATATCTTTGACCCTGGTTGATCATCATCATCGTGACCCTTGGCGCTATTTTTTCTCACGAGTGAGTGGATGCGCTACATCCGCATTGTATGAGGGAGACGCATCCATTAGAAAGGCTGCTCAAGAGATGGGACCTTCCCGCTTTGACGAGTTAACTAAGGCTCTCGCCCGCTCCACCTCACGTCGGCAAGCTCTCAGAGCTATTGCCGCCGCTGTTGGAGGGTTGCTTGGTTTGGGTGGCGTTGGCACGGCTTTGGCGAACTGCAAACCCAACGGGATCGGCTGTAACATCAGCAGCCAGTGTTGTAGTGGTGGCTGCTGTCATGGCACCTGCACCGATCTCGGCACGACCACGAACTGCGGCGCGTGTGGGCATCAATGTGCTGCCGGGCAGGGCTGCTGTGGCGGCACGTGTACGGACTTGAACACGACGCAGAACTGCGGTGCCTGCGGCCACACGTGTTCGGCTGGGCAAACCTGCCAGAACGGCCAGTGTGTGAGCCCGACCACCACCACCGGCACTACGACGACGACCAGTACCACGACTAGCACCACCACCACGACCACCACTCCGCCCCCTTGTATGAACTTCGGGGGCCCCTGTGGTGTGAACACAGACTTGTGCTGTTCGGGCCTTTTCTGTAACAACGGCTTCTGCTGTCCCTCTGGCATGGAAGGCTGCCCCCCGGGTGGATGCTGTTCCCCCGGCAGTATCTGCTGCGGGAATGGCGAATGCTGCCAGCCATGAGTGGCAGGGCAGGCTGCTATCTGGCAGGCTGGATACGCTGTTGGGATGGGGCCCCTACGGGGAGCGCATGAGGGGGTCAGCAGGCACCCTGCTTGTCGTTCCCAACTCTGGCGGCACAGCGTTCCAAGCAGGGGCAAACAGAGGTGAAGAGCAGTCAGGTAGCTGTTGGTCTGTTCAAGCCTCTGGGCTACCTAGACTGAGGCTCCGACGGATGAGGCGAGTCCAGGCGCACCCTGGCTCGTGAGGAGAAAGCTCATGAATTTTATACTTTTGTTCGCACGGCTGGGGCTTTCCGCCGTGTTCCTGGTGGCTAGCTGGAAGCTGGCTGTCTGGTGGTTGCATGGCAGACGCATGCGCGACGTGAGAGGGTGCTCGGACGTGATGCGACGCCTCTCGGCACGCTGGTGCCGTCGGCGGACAGGAGAAGACCATACATACCCACCGCGCTGACAACAGAGATGGGGCGCACGCTGCGTGCTGCATTTGGCTGACTCCGTTAGGTGTTTGCCAGTGAGTATCTGATCAGGCGACGATCCGGCAGACTGAGTAACGGCCTCCATCTAGGGCTTTGTCATCCTGAGTGAAACGAAAGGATCTCCCGCTAGCCGAGCGCAGGTCCTTCGCCCCGCACAGGATGACAGATGGCGAATTCTACTATCAATTGCCTTACAATCACCCGCTACACGCAAACTTATGCGGCGGGTTCCTCTGACTGCGACTACCCCTGGATCTGGTCACACATACTCTGTCCTGGTCAGTCCTCTCACCACCACGGAAACACTTCTCCGTACGGGGTCTCTCTCCCCTGCACCCTCACATCGAACCCTTGCGACTGGTCATCGTTATACACCTCGGAAACAGACACAAAATCATCCTTCTGCATCCCAAGATAACTGATGGCGCACTCTTTCACCTTCTCTAATACTTGCTGATCCATCGTAGCATCCTTTCTCTACATCCGAGTCAATCTACCTTCTGTGTACGAGAAGCCTTCTATACTAGATCACAGTTCTTCTTTTGCATTGTATCATGAACGATATGCGATTACTGGTATTGCCCGCGTACTCTGCCGTAGCACAGATCGCTTGCATTTTTGCTGTAGCTCACGTATACTTCTATAAGCAATTGATATATACCTATATCTTTGACCCTGTTTCATCATCATCGTTGTAATCTTTCACTCTATTAAGTCAGTGGATGCTTTGCGCCCCCAATGTATGCTGGAGACGCATCCACGTAGAAAGGCTGCTCAAAAGATGCAACCCTCTCAGTTTGATGAGCTGACCAAAGGCTTGGCCCGCTCCACCTCGCGGCGGCAAGCGCTCAAAGCCGTTGCCGCCGCAGTTGGCGGTCTCTTCGGGTTGGGTAGTATCGGCACTACCTTTGCCCGACCGTGCAAGCCCAATGGCATTGGCTGCAACACGAATAGTCAATGTTGTAGCGGAGCCTGCTGTCATGGCACCTGCACCGATCTAGGGACCACCAGCAACTGCGGCTCTTGTGGACATACGTGTGGAACTGGCCAGATTTGTCAGAACGGCCAGTGTGTCACCCCCTGTAATGCCAACGGGGGTACCTGTAATGGGAACACTGACTGTTGTTCGGGCCATTGCGTGAACAATCAGTGTGTCTGTCCATCTGGCTGTATGGTGCTGGCTAATGGGACCTGTGCACAAACCTGTACCGGGGTTCCGGACTCTTGTACCTGCGGCGGTAGCGGTGGCAGTGTGTGCGCGGGAGACAGTTCCAGTCCCACAGGCGGGGTGTGCAGCCCGAATGGAGCGGTAAACACTGGCACCTGCACGTCCGATGCCAACTGTCCACCGGGATACTTCTGTAATACGAACTTTGGTCCCCCTGCCACTTGTTTCCCCGCATGCTGCTAGGGATCGTCTCTGCTGAGGCGTGGCTGAGCCAACCTGGATCATCCACGCCTTGTTGCCCATGCGTTGCAGAATGGGTGAAGCTTTTCACTGATCGAGTTGAGAGAAGGAACACCTTCTGCCAGAGGTGATTGGATGCATTCAGACAGAAAGGACAGACAAGCGATGCAACCGTCTCGCTTTGATGAGCTGACCAAGGCGCTGGCCCGCTCCACCTCACGTCGGCAAGCCCTCAGAGCTATTGCCGCCACCGTTGGAGGGTTGCTCGGTTTCGGGAGCATCGGCACCGCCTTGGCCAACTGTAAACCCAACGGCATCGGCTGTAACATCAATTCTCAATGTTGTAGCGGTGGATGCTGTCATGGCACCTGCACGGACCTGAGCAGCAATCCAAGCAACTGCGGAAGCTGTGGGCATACTTGTCGTTCCGATCAGGTCTGTTCAGGTGGAAAGTGTGTCTGTCCAACCGGACAAACCGAGTGTAACGGCACCTGTGTCAACACCAACACCAATCACGCCAACTGCGGCTCCTGCGGGCATGCTTGTCGCTCGGATGAGACGTGTCAGAATGGCATCTGCATCTGTACCACGGGCGAGGAGTGTAACGGTACCTGCTGTTCGGGCACCAATCCCAACTGCTGTAATAATACCTGTACCAATACCCAGACCGATACCAACAACTGTGGACAATGTGGACACGTCTGTGCCTCTGGTGAAACGTGTAGCAGCGGCTCCTGCACCTGTGGTACCCATGGCGATTGTCCCAATGGGCAGAGCTGTTGCAGTGGCATGTGCGTCAACGAGCAGACCGACCCCAACAATTGCGGCTCTTGCGGCCACACATGTCGTGCTGACCAGATCTGTTCGGGGGGAACCTGTGCGTGCCCTTCTGGCCAGACCGACTGCAATGGCATGTGCGTCAATCTCAACACCGATCCCAACAACTGCGGTTCCTGTGGCCACACGTGTGCCTCCGGCCAAACCTGCCAGAGCGGCCAGTGTGAGACTCCTTGTATTCCAAACACTGGCATTGGTTGCTCTTACAGCGCCAGCACCTGTGGCCAGCCGGGCGCGGGCGGCTGCTGCCCGGGGCTAATCTGCTTGCCGGCCTCCGGAGGAGGGGACTCGCAGTGCAGCTACCAGGGGGGCGCGTGCAAAGGCTCCGGCCAGCCCTGCGATTGCGACGCTGTGTGCTGCTTTGTCTGCTCCGGTGGTGTTTGCCAATGAGTAGCAAAGCAGGCAGCGAACTGGCAGGCTGGACACGCTGGTGGGGCGTGGCCTCCTGCCGGTCGTCTCCAGCTCTGGCGGCATGATATTCCCAGCAGGGGCAAATCGAGGCAAACTGCCTGGCAGCGACCGAACGCGCATCGTAAACCGCCATCTCTCATCCTAAGTTTTGTCATCCTGAGTGCAACGAAGGATCTCTCGCTAGCCGAGCACAGATCCTTCGCTCTCCTCAAGATGACAAATAGCAAGTCCTCCTATCCAACTACCTTATGCCTGTTCTATCCCTGGCTTCTGCCACAATACTCGCCTGCCCATCCTTCACCACCACAAAGCACTGGTTTAATCACTTGCATTTTGCCTGTAGATCACGTATACTTCTCTAAACAATTGACTTGTACGTATATCTTTAACCCTGGTTGATCCTCATCATTGTGACCTTTCGCGCTATTTTTTCTTATGAGTGGATGCGCTGTGCCCATGTTGCGTGCTGGAGACGCACCCATCCAGAAAGGCTGCTCAAGAGATGCAACCCTCTCAGTTTGATGAGCTGACCAAAGGCCTGGCCCGCTCCACCTCACGTCGCCAAGCCCTCAAAACGATTGCCACCACTGTTGGCGGCCTCTTGGGGTTGGGTAGTATCGGCACTACCTTTGCCCGACCGTGCAAGCCCAACGGCATCGGCTGTAACATCAATTCTCAGTGTTGTAGCGGTGGATGCTGTAAAGGCACCTGCACGGACCTGAGCAGCAATCCAAGCAACTGCGGAAGCTGTGGGCATACTTGTCGTTCCGATCAGGTCTGCTCGAGTGGCAAATGTGCCTGTCCAACCGGACAAACCGAGTGTAACGGCACCTGCGTCAACACCCATAGTAACTGCGGCTCCTGCGGGCATGCTTGTCGCTCGGATGAAATCTGTCAGAATGGCACCTGCATCTGTACCAATGGCGGCCAGGAGTGTAACGGCACCTGCTGTTCTATTTGTTGCTACTATGGGACGTGCGGCACGAATGTATGCTCGGATGGAACCTGTTGCAATTACAATTATTCCTGCTGCGTAGGAACCCAGCAGACCTCATGCTACAATCCCGACGGCTACTTCTGTTGCCCGGCCGGGAATGCCTGCGGGAGCGGCCGAACCTGCTGCACGAGCGATTCTGATTGCGGTTCCGGCGAGGTCTGCTTAGGTGGATGTTGCTTTTGATATCTAGCTAGGTGCTACCTGGCAAGACAACCTGCCTCTTCTTGACAAAGCAGAAGTAGAGGAAACGTGTATGTGCGAAGAGAACATCTTGATTGAGCGCTAGCCGATGCTGTTCTCTTCGCAATGTTCAGTTATGCTGTTACAGACTACCCAGATATCGCTCATGAATTGCCCCTATCCAGTGTGTCACCTTCGTAGGGGCCAGATGTATCACGCCCCTGGGTGGGGAATCGTTCCAGAATTGGCCAGCAGTACCTAGCGCAGTAGTATTCGAACATGTTCATGAATACTCCTCCCCCTATGAAGTATACTGGTAACATGCAAATATCTTCCAACTCTAACAACCCCATAAGCACCACTCGCAATTTTTCATCTAACCTCATGCCCTGGAAATCTTCTTCTGTCTTCCTAAGCTCAGCAATACCAAAATTATTGCTCACTTTGAAAGGTACCCGAAAGATACCATCGTCCCGGGCCTCTCAGTCACCAGAACTTTCTATCAACACTACTGACACCCCTTCCCCTATAAGCTAGAATAGGAAGGAGAACTTGCGACGTACCTATCGTCCGTCGTCTATTCATCTAATAGAAAAGAAGTGACGCTTATGCATGATATCCGTATCGAACGTTGGGCCTACACCCTCGTTCACTATTCACTCAACGCCAAAGCAGGTGAAACCATCTCCATTCGCGCAACTCCCCTTGCGGAACCACTGGTAGCCGCCATTTACCGGGAACTTATACACATTGGAGCTACCCCCTTAGTCCTGATTGAGCTGGAAAGCCTTGAAGAAATCCTCTTGCGCGAAGGCACCAATGTACAACTGTCATCAGCCCCACCTCTACCCGCAATCGCAGCCGATCATATCGACGCCCAACTCACCATCGCCTCCAAAAGCAATACCAAAGCTCTGACCGGCATCAACCCTGCCCGCGTAGCCAAACGACGCGAAGCCAATTCTAAAGTATCCAAAGTATTGCGCAAGCGCGAACAAACCCAATCATATCGTTGGGCCTCGACCCTCTATCCCACCATTGCATACGCTCAGGATGCCGAGATGTCGCTGAGCGAGTTTGAGGAATTTATCTTTGACGTGTGCTTCCTCAACGATCCTGACCCGATTGCGCGCTGGCAAGAGATTGCGCTACAGCAGCAGCGCCTCGTGGACTGGCTGGTCGGTCATAAGCATGTGCATGTCAAAGGAAATGGCACCGACCTGCAGCTTTCGATTGAGAACCGCGTCTTCATCAACAGCGATGGAAAAAGAAACTTCCCCAGCGGCGAGTTCTTTACCGGTCCAGTTGAGCACAGTGTCAACGGCGTCATCCAGTTCGATATCCCTTCAACCTTCGATGGTCGGACGGTTGAAGGCATTCGTCTTGTCTTTAGCGAAGGCAAAGTCGTCGAAGCTAGCGCTCACAGAGGCCAGGAATTCCTGGAACAGATGCTAAATCTAGATGCAGGTGCACGCTACGTCGGCGAATTTGCCTTTGGCAACAATCCCCGTGTATATCGTAGTATAAAAAACACCCTCTTCGATGAAAAAATGGGTGGCACAATTCACATGGCCCTCGGCAACAGCTATCCCGAAACCGGTGGCCTCAATTTATCGGCTTTGCACTGGGACATGGTCTGCGACCTTCGCCAATCTGGCGAAGTCCGGGTAGACGACACCTTATTCCTGAAGGATGGAAAGATTCTGATATGACCCAAACAACCTTACCAACCGGTCTCGAACGTCGCAGAGAAGATTATGGCCCCATCACCGGCCTCGCTCATTATGTGGATGACCTGAGACCACCTGAGGGAAGGCCCACGGCACTCTACATGGTTGCCATACGCAGCCCTTATGCACATGCCGAAATTAAACATATCGAACTGAACGCGGCACGAGAGGCCCCAGGAGTTGTAGCGGCCTTTTCAGGCACTGAACTTGTGACCGGTATGCGCCCCCTGGATACTATGCCCATGCCCGACCTCAAGAAACCAGATCGACGGCCGCTAGCCCTGAGTAAAGTGCGTTACATAGGCGATCCCGTGGCAGTCGTACTGGCAGAAACCTCCTATGCCGCGATGGATGCCCGCGATCTGGTTGATGTAGACTACGAACCACTACCCGCTGTGATTGACTCGGAAGCATCGGGAGCAAGCGCTGCTTCGCTTCTCTACGACGAATTTGGCACCAACGTTGCTTTCCGCTCCCAATCCGGCGGAGGTGATATTGACGCGACCTTCGAAAAGGCAGACCGCATTGTACGCTTGCGGTTGGTCAACCAGCGTCTTGCGTCCAGTTCGATGGAGCCGCGTGCCTGCATGTTTGACTTTGACCCAAGCAGCGGACAACTCTCAGCATGGTTGTCTTCCCAGTCGATCTACCGGGCACGGGAAACGCTATCTAATACTCTAGGTATCGATCGCAGCCATATCCATGTACACAATGCCGAGGTTGGAGGTGGCTTTGGTGCCAAGAACGCCTTCTTAGGCGAAGAGATCGTAGCTGCGACGTTGGCTATCAAATATGGACGGCCTGTGAAATGGATTGAAGGCCGTAACGAGAATTTGCAGGCCCAGATGCAGGGACGTGGGCAGATTAACTATGTTGAGGCTGCTTTCCAAAACGATGGGCGACTACTTGGCCTGAAGGTGCGCTCGATTGGCGACCTCGGCGCATTTCTCAGCAATGTAACGGCAATGGTACCCCGATTCGCCATGCCATCCCTGCTTAATGGGCCCTACCGCATACAAGCGATAGACAGCCAGGTGGTGGGAGTGTATACCAACAAAGTGCCTACCGCACCGTATCGGGGAGCTGGACGACCCGAAGCCGCCTATATCCTGGAGCGTACGATGGATCGTATTGCGCATGACTTAAATCTTGATCCTGCCGAAGTGCGCCGCCGCAATTTCATCTCACCAGACGCCTTTCCCTATTCAACCCTGATGGGCAATCAGTATGATAGCGGCAATTACGAACTTGCGCTCGACCGCGTGCTTGAATTGGCCGACTATGCAGGTTGGCGCGCAAAGCAACGTGAGCATCGTAAGAGTGGGAGTAGCAAGTTACTCGGCATTGGCCTTGCCGCGTTTATAGAAAGCTCAGGTGGCCCCGGCGGTCCGGCGAGCGCACCGCAGGAGGCCGCTACCGTGCGTATTCGCCGTGATGGTACCATCCTGGTACAGAGCGGCGTTGCCCACAACGGGCAGGGACACTTTACCGCTTTTGCCCAGATAGCGGCACAGACCTTTCATCTTCCTGGCTCCAAGATCGAAGTTCGAATGAACGACACGGCGCTGCCCGCCTTTGGCATTGGCACCTTCGGCAGTCGCACTACGCAAACAGCCGGTTCTGCTGTACTATTAGCTGCGGAAGCAGTTCGTGAGAAAGCCTTGCAAGTAGCTGCCCGACTGTTAGAGGTTGCACCCGCCGATCTCATATTGGAGGAAGGCAAAGTGACAGTACGAGGTGTTCCCTCACGTGTAGTTGAACTAGGCGAATTAGCCCGGCTCGTCGAGGAGCAGCCCGATCTGATCGAACGAGAGCAGCCAAACCCGGTAAATGGCGTACCTATCGAAGGATTGGCAGCATGGCGTGATTTTGCTCCCACCAGTCCGACGTTCTCTTTTGGGGCTCACATCTCCGTTGTAGAGGTAGATAGTGATACCGGCGAGGTACACGTACTCAGCTATGTTGCGGTAGATGACTGCGGGCGTGTGCTCAATCACTACCTGGCTGAGGCTCAATTACACGGTGGGCTGGCGCAAGGTATCGGCCAGGCTCTCTATGAAGAAGTGGTCTATGACCAGGACGGCCAGCTTCTCAGCGGCTCATTGGCCGATTACGCTCTGCCAATTGCCCAGGAAGTGCCAGAATTTGTAACCGACCTGGTCGAGACTCCCTCACCTCTCAATCCACTGGGCGTGAAGGGTGTCGGTGAGTCCGGTACAATCGGTGGCCCTCCTACCATTGTGAATGCTGTACTGGATGCCCTCGCTCCGTTAGGCATTACAACCATCGATATGCCACTGAAGCCGGAAAAGGTCTGGACACTGATACAGGAAGCTAGGCAAGGTCGGTTTAAAGAGCCGCAATTTACTCTTCCACCAATTTTTGCTGGTGATAAAAGCTAATGATCACTCACAGAGGCTAAGATAAGCTATGATCGGAACCAGGAAACATTGCTCATTTTCTAAGCATCTCTTTCCCTTGCTCATCTTGGTCTCTATCTTACTCGTCGCTTGTGCACCAACCTCAACTTCGTCATCTCCCGTTTCTCCGACAGCCGTCAGTACACAAACAAGCGGATGTATATCTTCCTCTACTCCGTCTTCGAAAACACAATCGCTTTACGTTGGCACGATAAAAGCGGATACCCCTCCTCTTCGTACCTCCGTTTATGCGCTCGATCCACAAAGCGGGACAACGCGCTGGCAGACTATGCTTGCTCAATATGGCAGCGACAGTCAATACCAATTCCTGCAAGTGGTGCATAACGTTGTCTACGTTGCTCATGCTGCCTCGACCAACTATACAGACACGGTGGACGCGCTCTCAGTAAGCGGAGGACGGCTCTTCTGGCGCTATCAGCTACAAGATCGCCACGAGGACATTTACACGATGGTTGTATGCGATGATGTCATCTACCTCGGTATCTCTCTCTATAGCACAGGTACCTTTGCCACACAGAGTATCGTAGAGGCGCTGCGTGCTGCGGATGGCAAACTCCTCTGGTGGCATAGCAACGCAGACTCGTCATACGCCGATCAACTCGAGGTTACAAACTCGCTGTTGTACCTCATCACCGCGCAGGAGATTGATAAAAAGAACCATACGGTTCTCTCTACGATCCATGCCCTGCGCACAGATGACGGTAATGAAGCCTGGCATGCAGCCTATAAGACCCATGCAATCAGCATTACCGCAACGGCCACCAGTAGCGTTCTCTATGTTATTCTACCCACACCCCAGCTAAACCCCGCCAGTGAAATAGATGCGCTGCGAACTGGTGATGGCGCACTGCTCTGGCGCTCAAAAACGAATGTAGCTGCGGGGATTTTTCGCAAAGCAGTGGCAAACAATCTGCTCTACCTGGATGCTTATGATCGCTTGTGCGCGTTCAGTACAGTAGATGGTAACCTTCGCTGGTGTGCCGATAGTGCACAGGATGTCGCATTACAGGCCAGCGCAGGCATAGTTTATATAACAGCCGTGCAGCAGGTCTGTGCATTACGGGCCGACAATGGCAAGAAGCTCTGGTGTGCTGGATACCCAAACCTGGGCTCAACCATTATCGCCACTGATACCGTCATTTATGTTGCCTCAAACTATGCCGGAACCCTGTACGCCTTGCGCGAAAGTGACGGTGCAAAGCTGTGGAATAACGATCTCGACCATTTCGTTTTTGCGTTGGCCCTGGAGGCATGACATCCGCTTCTCAGCTACGCTTCTTTACGTAACATGCTTTTCATTTTCGTACCATCCATATCACTAGTATGAATATCGGCATGAACAGCACGAACATCCGGAAGCGTTCGTAGTTCGCTTACCAGGTGTCCCAGAGCGGCTGTGTTAGGGATGTGACATGTTACTTTGATCATATCGATCCCTTGCGCTGAGCGTATCCCCAATGCCTCTATGATGACACCCGAGTGTGCGCAGGCCTCGTAAACATGAGTGATGAATGAATCAGCTAATGAAGTTGTCTCGATATGTAGGCGATGTTCAGCGGAGGAATGGGGAGAGAGGAGAGGTTCTACATAGCGCAGTAAGACCAGGATAATCAGTACCATAACCGCGCCCATTATCGCTTCTAAATACAGTCCTGTGCCGCTTGCCATGCCAATTGCCGCGACAATCCAGATAGTTGCAGCGGTTGTGAGTCCCCTCACTTTCTCTTTATCATGCTGCAAAAAGATAGTGCCAGCGCCCAGAAAACCAATACCAGCAACTATATATCCCGCAACACGCGAGTCTCGGAAAGTAAATACTGAGACAACCGTGAAGAGGGAAGAGCCAAGTGCTACGAGCGCATTCGTGCGTAGCCCGGCAGCATGCTCACGTCGTTCACGTTCAGCCCCTATAATAGCTCCAAGTACAAGCGCCAGGCTCATCCGCAATAGAATTTCTGGATGCGGAATCATAGACTTCCCTCCTTTTGTTGTGTTATTGTTTCGCTTTAGTGCTCCTATCCCATGGGAATATTATAACATCATACCCATCAGGATGTTAGTTCTCTGTAGAGGCAGGGGTGGTGGAGAGTGGAACTGGCGCCCCTTGCGGGAACCCTGTCTGGGGGACAGGGAACCTTCCGTATGCCGGTTATGAGGCGAAAAGCCTCACCTTGCTACTTCCCTTCGTATAGCATAGAATATCAGTACCGACCTTTTTTATGCTAGTTTTTTCTTTGGAGGCTTCGTTGGAGCAGGAACAAAATGAACTTTTCTCTTCTTTTGCCACGATAGAAGATGTACAGCGGGCGATGTTCGCCCAGCGTTATATAGCAGATCGCAGCCTGGCAACAGCGGTATTCCTGGCGCTCAAACGACGTAAGCCGCTATTGTTAGAGGGTGAGCCAGGCGTGGGCAAAACCGAAATTGCCAAAGTCCTCTCGTCAGCCCTGGATACAAAGCTCATTCGCTTGCAGTGCTACGAAGGCATTGATGTGAGCACCGCCGTATACGAATGGAACTATACACGCCAGATGCTGCACATCCGCTTAATGGAAGCGGGCAGCATCAACCGCCAGGAGGAACTGCGCGAAATCTTCGGCCCGGATTTCTTAATGAAGCGCCCTCTCTTGCAGGCCATCGACGAGTCAAATGCCAAAGCTCCCGTCTTGTTGATCGATGAACTGGACCGCAGCGACGAGGAATTTGAGGCATACCTGCTCGAATTGCTTTCCGATTTCCAGATCACCATCCCTGAAATTGGCACCATTAAAGCCAAAGAGGTGCCCATAGTAATTATTACATCCAACCGCACACGCGAGATTCACGACGCATTGCGGCGGCGTTGTCTGTATTATTGGATCGACTTCCCAACACTGGAGAAAGAATATTCGATTGTGCTCGCCCGCATGCCCGATGTCCCTGAACGGCTCGCCAAACAAGTCTGTGCCTTCGTGCGCGAGCTGCGCAGTGCCGACCTCTTCAAGGCCCCCGGCGTCGCCGAGACCCTTGACTGGATCAGTTCCTTGCTCGCACTGCACCAGATGGAACTCGTAGAAGGACCTGTACGCGATACACTCGGCGCTCTGCTGAAGTACCAGGATGACGTACTCAAAGTGGGTGGGAACGACATGGGCAAGATACTGCAAAAGGCCCGGAGTGTTTCCTGATGAGCGTAAACGGCGATTACTTTGCCTCTCTACCACTTCAACCCAAAGAACTTGAACGCGGTGAGCGCTTACTCTATCGCCTGACCGAGTTTGGCCGCATTCTCTGGGAAGTAGGCATCGACGTTGGACCGCGTAAAATGCTTGATCTCGCCCAAACGCTGGATTACATCGACGTCACTAATAAAGAAGATTTTTATGATGCCCTCAAATGCAGTCTGCTCGCTCGCCATGACCAGGAGCCGCTCTTTAATCAGATGTTCCTGTACTACTGGTATATGCGCGACCGCCAGGACAAAAAAGCACAGAATCCGCAGGGAGCCGCCAAACGCGACGAGAGACAGATGCGCCTGCCACCTTCCGAACGCAAACGTTTAGCCGAGCACCTGAATACCCCCGAACAGCGCAAAGACCTGCGTACCGAGATGCGCGAGACCGAGCGTAGACGCCGACTCGATGATCGAATTGACCAGGAAGACGATGACGATGCGGCTAATCCACAGGGCACGGCCTATAGCGCAATTGAGATGCTCAGGAAGAAGGATTTTGAGAACTTCACCTGGGAAGAGGTGCAAGAAGCCAAGAGATTGATGTCTGAGATGCATTGGCACCTCGGTATGCGTCCAACACGGCGCAAAGCGCCTGCTCGCAGCGGTTCCTATCCCGATATGCGCCGCATAGTGCGCCGCAACCTGAAGCACGGCGGAGAGCTGATTGAATTGACGTGGCGCGAGATCAAGCTCAAGCCTCGCCCACTCGTAATTATCTGCGATATCAGCGGTTCAATGAGCCTCTACTCTCGTTTACTGTTGCATTTCATTCACACCATCTCGAACGGCCTGCTGAATGTAGAAGCCTTCGTTTTTGGCACGCGCCTCACGCGCATCACCCGCCAACTAAAGCGGCGAGACGTTGATGAAGCCGTGCGCGACGTTTCCAAGTCGGTACAAGACTGGTCAGGTGGCACACGCATAGGCGACGCACTGCACTTTTTCAATCAGAAATGGGCTAGGCGTGTCTTGGGACATGGAGCTGTCGTACTGATCATCAGCGATGGCTGGGATCGTGGTGAGGCAGGTGTACTAGAGGTAGAGATGGATCGTTTGCAGCATAGCTGCCATCGCTTGATCTGGCTCAATCCCTTATTGGGCTCACCCGACTATCGCCCTTTAACAATCGGCATGAAGACAGCCCTGCCCTACATCGACAATTTCTTACCAGCACACAACCTGGACAGCCTGATCAATCTTGGCAACCTTCTAGAAACAATAGACGATAGCCGCCCCGTGCGAAGCGCGGCAACTCGCAGGAAAGCCGTCGCTGCCTGGAGCAAACCAAAAATCTAGTCAAATCGCGTCCAACCGCCCGTAGGGGAGGAGCGTTCTCTACGCTTTAGGTGAACCGTCACCCAGAAATGTAGTGGCACCCCTTGTGGATGCCAGATTATTAAGGAGACATATCAATGCGAGATATCCTGCCAGACGTTGAGCGATGGCGCGAACGTGGAGAAAAAGTAGCCGTCGCCACCGTAGTAACAATGTACGGCTCAGCTCCAAGACGACCCGGCGCAAAACTAGCCGTAAGCGAAACTGGTGAGCTAGCTGGTTCAGTCAGCGGCGGCTGCGTCGAACCCGCCGTCGTAGAAGCTGCAATGGAAGTAATCAAAGATGGCAAGCCCCAAATGCTCGAATTCGGCATTTCCGAAGAAGATAACTTCGAGAAAATCGGCCTCGCCTGCGGCGGCACCATCCACGTCTTCGTCGAACGCCTTGACTGGTAAAATACATAAAACAGGAGTGCAACGATGAGCGAACTCTACGAGGAACTGAAAGACCTCCTGAAGCAAGAAAAAGGCGTCGCACTCGCCACTGTAGTGCGTGCGGATGAGCATATTGGCGCAAAACTCCTGGTCTTTCCAGGCAAGAAGACAGAGGGCACGCTAGGAAATGCTGCTCTTGATGCCTTAGTCGCCGAAGATGCAGAACGCTCGATCTGGAATGGAGACGCGGGCACAATCACCTACACCGTTGAAACAGAATTGGGAGCCATGCCCTTTGACGTCTTCATTGAAGGCTTTCCACCTCCACCAACCCTCATCATTGTTGGTGCTGGCCATATCGCCATATCCCTGACATCTTTTGCCAAAACGCTCAATTACCGTGTCGTCGTCGTAGACGCACGCTCCGCATTTGCCACTCGTGAACGCTTCCCTCATGCCGACGAACTAATTGTTGCATGGCCTGATGAAGTATTGGAGAATATGGATCTCAATCCGTCTACATCTGTAGCTGTCCTGACGCATGACCCTAAATTTGATAAACCCACATTACAGGTGGTACTCTCGCACCAGGTCGGCTACGTCGGCGCAATTGGCAGTCGCAAGACAAAAGAGGAACGTGATGAGCGTTTAAGAAAGCAGGGGCTGACAGACGAGCAATTGCGTCGCATTCACGGACCAATCGGCTTGAATATCGGCGCAACCTCTCCAGAAGAAATGGCGCTCGCCATCATGGCTGAAATCGTCGCCACACGGCACGGAAAGGATTCGTCTTCCATATTGGACTGGAAAAAGAAGTAAAGGGCGTAACTTCTAGTGAACTATTTCGTTTTATAACAATGGGATACATATTTTTCATTTGCTATCGGGATGAGATTGATAGGGTATGATAAAACGTTTATATTATGGTATGCATTTATTCAGAAAAGGATAATATATGAGCGATAATGACTTTAATTCGGATGATTCAACAGATAAAATGCCACCGCGCCAACCATCTCAACCAGATCAGCAGGGCAAACTGATTATAGGTGGCTTTCAAAACTCACCCAAACGACCTGATCGTAGGCCGTATCAATATCAGCCACAATCTCCTTCTCCAGATCAGCAAGTAGAGCCGCCAAAAGTGTATCCACAGCGGCAGGCAATGCCTCCGTATCAAAATCCAGGACAGCCAGCACGTCCTAACCAGCCTGTATCCTATCCCCAACAGCAGGCATATTCTGCCAATCCAGGACAGCCAATGGCAAACCCGCAGCGACAGCCTGGCTCTTCGTATCCATATCAAGGGCAGCCTGCCCAATCGGCACAACCTATACAACCCGCCATGCGTGTCTCCCCTGGAAATCCTGGCGTACCGGCTTATCCCGCACCTCAACCTGGACAAATGCCTGGAACTCCTGGCCCAAGATTGCCCCATAGGCGGGGAAAGCGTCCGCTGGGAAAACGCAGGGGATGCCTGATAAGCCTGCTTGTAGTGCTTGTACTGCTGATTGTCTTTGTCAGTTTTGCAGTCGTAACCCTTCAGAAGGTGCTCGCCTTTGGCTCAGCCATCTCTACCCAGAAGAACGCGCTCAGCACGCAAACAGGCTATATGAGTACCAGTGATCGCGTCAATATCCTCGTGATGGGCTATGGTGGTGGCACACACCAGGGAGCGAATTTGACCGACTCGATGATGGTCATGAGTGTGCTGCCACAAAGCCATCATACAACGCTCATCTCCGTTCCACGTGATCTGTGGGTCCAGGTACCCTCCGGTTCTGGAAACTACCAGAAGATCAACAGCGTCTACGAGGTTGGTTCAAATAACGGAGTAAACCCTGCCGCAGGTGGAGACGCGGCGGCTCAAAAGGTATCACTCATTACAGGTTTAAATGTCCCATACTGGTTGACGATTAATTTCCAGGGCTTCCGCGACTTCATCAACGCCATCGGTGGCGTCGATGTCTATGTCCCCGATTCATTTAATGCCTGCTACCCCAAGAACGATGATGCAAGCATCGATGCAAGTTGGATCAAAATCCAATTCAACAAAGGCATGCAGCATATGGATGGTAACACAGCCATCGAGTATGCTCGTGCTCGTGAACCACTGGAAGTGTGCGGTATGGGCACATCGATGAACCAAGCCGAGTTGACCGACTTTGCACGCTCTGCCCGTCAGCAGATCATCATTAAAGCCGCCTTGAGCAAGGTAAAGGAAATAGGCACATGGCCGAAGCTCTACAATGCATTGAATGCTCTGCAGCACACCATCTATACCAATTTGTCCCTGGCCGACCTCGCGGAATTTGCTCTGCACATGGATTTGAACGGTGCCCACCGCGTGGGCCTGAGCAACCAGAATGTACTTGTGGATGCAACATCAAATGACGGCCAGTATATCCTCTTACCAGCCAATAATAACTGGCAAGCCATCATAAACTATGTGAAGCAGCAGTTGTATAACTGACACTGAGCAATTCTGTCAGACTTCAATTGGAACGCCTGCGCGAGAGATGCTCAACCATCCAGCGAGCTATCGTAGCATTGATCTCCCCCGGAACGGGCTGCGGGCCTGAGGGGAGATCTTTGTAATGAGTTGCCAGATATGCAAGCGATTGGGCCTGTAAAGCAAATCCTAAATCCATCGTCTCAATTGGATTACCTCCACCGCCTGCCAGGTTAAGCATCTCACCCCTAGCCAGCAGCGTAATCCGCCTTCCATCTGCCATCGTAAAAAGTTCAACCCACTCGCGAAAACGCTCAACCGTAGTCGCTCTCTTTCTCAGTTCAGCAATGTCAATTTCCCATGAAAAGTGCCCAGCATTCCCAAGGATAGCCCCATCTGGCAAATGGTCAAACGAATTACCAGTAATAACTCCTGGCCTTCCCGTCGCCGTAATAAACACCTCGCCAACGTCTAGCGCCTCCTCGAGCGTCCTCACAAACATCCCATCGAGCACCGCCTCAAGTGCTCGTATGGAATCCGGTTCTACCACCGTGACATGCCCACCAAGCCTATGCAGGCAGCGAGCAATTCCCCGCCCTACCGAGCCATAACCAAACACCACAAAACTCCGAGACTGCACTAGCAAGTTCGTCTCGCGCATAAATCCTTCAACGATGCTTGGTCCAACCCCATGCTCATTCTCCATAATTAGCTTGAGCGGGCTGTCATTGATCACGATAATCGGGAACGATACTGTACCGTGCAATTCTCCCCGTAAGCGGTTGGCTCCGGTCGTTGTCTCCTCCGTGCTAGCAATAACATGGCCTTGACCCGCTTTGGCGAGATACGTCGCCACGAGATCGGCTCCGTTATCTAGGAGAAGATGAGGGTCATGTGACAATACCTGGCGTATGTTCTCTTGATGCCTGCTACTATCATCCTCCTGCTGCCCATAAACAATAATCCCAGCATGTCTGAGCGCGGCCACCACATCATTCTTCGTTGTGCCTGGACTGCCAGTAATAACCACATTGGCCTCACCTGCCTGTAGAACAGAACACAGCACCGCCGTCTTCGGCTCTACATGCAAACACATACCAATAGTCAGCCCGGCGAACGGCTTCGTCTCACGAAACTGCTCTTTCAATCTCTGAAGAAGCCCCTGATGAAGTTCAGCCCAACGAATCTTTTGCATACCCTGCTCAACAAGATGATCCTGCGGTGTACTCTGTTCTTGTTTATCGGTCATAGCTAACATCTTTCTCTTCAGATAGATAAGCTTATGCTAGCGGTTCTTAAGCGATCATCAGCTACAGCCATGGGAACACGGTCAAAATATCGACGCCCCATCTCCAGTTACTCACCCCATATGCCCAATCAGGCGTCAGTCCCACCTCAATAAATGAGCCAGAATAGCCCAAGAGATCGCCATCGGCCACATGCTCACCCACATAGACGCTGCTCGTATTGATTTGCACATACATATATGGTGACCCACCGGCGTGGCTAGGATGGTCGAGCTTCCAGGTGATATCCATGACGCATTCGCCATCCCAACACTCCTCTTGGCTAAAGGTGATCGTACCAGATCGCAGAGCCGTTATGGGCAAGCCCTGCGTCCACAAATCGACGCCATGCTCCTCGTTTTGTCCATATCGTTGAGTGATAGGACAATGATCCCACTTAGTACATGCACTGGCATGCGCCTGAAAGAGCTTAATACCCACGAAGAGCGTGGCGAGTAGCACTGTGAGCAGGACGAGTCCCCGTAAGTACATCAGAGTCGTAAATAGTTTGTTCATATTGGTTCCTCCTAGTGCTTTGTATACCACAGTTGCTTATATTGTTATGCTTGTATGTATGGTTGATGGGAGAGATGGACTATATGGTGGTAAAGAGAACATGTTTTTGGGGAAATTCATCAGTCTCAGGAAAGTGTTGCCCACTTTAACCCAGTGACAGCTCGCTTGCTTTAATATATACTTAAACCAGAAGAGCAAACGCCGCTCCTCAACTGCCCTCCTCTGGTCGCGTACTTCTCTTTTAGGAGCCATCTCAAATCAGCTCAGCGAAAGCCCCCACCATAGGAGCCATAATCAGCACCTGAACAACTGAATCAGAAAATAACGACAGTGCTCAGTTAAGTGTCATCGACTGATATCCACTCATAAAGTGGGAGCACACTGGGAAACGCCCTTTTCCGAGCGGGTTGAGGTGTTGTGTTCCCTTGGGCGTCAACTATACACGCATGCGTCCACTCCTCGTCGCGGTGAGAATGGCGGAATGGAGCAGGGAGCAGCTTGTATTGCCATCATGGTCACCCAAGGGTGGGGTGTACCAGTCTCTCGGCACGTAGATTGCCGCAAAGGTCTCTCCTCAAAGCTCCCGTATGCTTTTTGGGCCGTCTCTCTCTGGCCGAGTAAGCTAGCTATGAGTGGATGTCAGGTCTGTTTCCACATAAAAGAAAAATAAAAATCCAATGTCCCAATGTCTCCGCGTCCCCGAATCATACAATTGCTCAATTAACACTAATGATGTATGATAGCGACGTCATAATCACCCACGCACAATTATCACTTTGCGTGAACAAAATAACATTATCGAAATGCAGTGAGGGAACCATAACATGCTAGATAAAGCCCAAAATAACCCTCGACTGATCGGCGGCATCTACCGGATGGGACAGCTTATTACATCAGGTCCCATGCTTTCCATCTACACCGCCTATAACCGTAATACCACCGATGTAGTCGGCCTCCTGGTCTTTGAACTACCGTCAATGTTTGACTACCAGATGGTCTCCGGCCTGCTTCAAGCCCTGGAGCGGCGTAGACAGGTGCAATCTCCACATGTCATTCAAGTGCATGACTGGGGAATTGATGGCTCTCGTGCCTATATCGCCACCGACCCTCCACGTGGCGTCACATTGCGGCGTGTTCTTGATAACGAGAATATTAATGTGCAGTATGCCATTGACCTTGCGCGACAGATGACAATGGGACTCTGTGCATTACAAGCGCAAGGAATCATGGGCACAGACCTGCGCCCGCAACTAATTACAGTAGACAGTGTAGAAATGTCAAATCGCGCGCAACTTGACGATGTTGGATTGCGCTCCTTACTCAAGGAACTGGGCTATATCAATAGTCAGCATCCCAATGATATTGGCTATCTTGATCCACGCTATGCGCCACCTGAATGGATTGCAGGAAGTCAGGCCGGTCCTTGGAGCGATGTCTATTCGTTAGGACTACTTTTGTTTGAGTTGATCACAGGTCGACCTCCTTTCGTTGGTCGAAACGCCGAGGAAACCGGAATGCTGCAAACTACCAGCCCTATTCCTCGCATAGCGCAGTTTAAACAAGGAACGCCCGAAACATTGCAAGCAGTAGTTGATAAGGCACTTGCGAAAAATCCTATCACTCGCTATGCCAATGCAGCAGCGTTATTAACTGCAATAGAGGAAATTCAGCTTGCTCATCGTTCTCCCCTATCGGGTGAGAGTACAGGATTTGGAGCAACCGTATCACCTGGACAAGGCCCATTAACAAAAGAGATGGCAAGTGTTGGTGATGATCTTTCCTTACGCGCTACCGTAATTGAAGGTCGTCCCCGTCCCGGACAGCCTTCAACTGAACCTGTATCGGCTGTTCCGACAGCAAAAGGCGTCTTTGCCTATCTCGTTACAGAAATAGATAGTACCGAGACCATGCAGTTTGTACTGCCTAAGGAGAGCGTGGTAGTTGGACGTGTCGACCCCAAACGCAACCTCAAGCCCGATATTGATCTCACTTCACTTGACCCAAAAATGACCGTCTCGCGTCAACACGCACGTATTCGCTACGAAGGCACCTTCTTCTATATTGAAGACCTCAAGAGCCGTAACAAAACACGCCTGGGTGATTTGGTGCTCACTCCTCTCAAGTCAGAGATGTTGCACCACGGTGATCAAGTGCAATTTGGTGCCGTACGCCTAGTGTTTAAAGTTCCTGGCATAGAGGATAAAAAAAGTAGTGGGTAGATGATACAAATCCTTCCCCCAGCTATCAAATCCTCTTTGGTTCAGGTTGATATCTTCCTCGCTGAAACTGTATAGTTAAAGAGAAACGTATCTTTCCTGGCTATCTCTGAGATAGCCAGTCTTGTTTAACCAGGAAAGGAAAACCATATGGGCTTTGATCAGTACCACGAACCGGCCAACGAACTATCGCAAGAGACACGAACCTTCGCTCGCATAATTGCCTCCTTACAGGAAGAAGCTGAAGCGATTGGCTGGTACCAGCAGCGTCTTTCTGTCGAGCAAGACGAAGAAGCCAGAAGGATTATGGAGCATGCGCAGGAAGAGGAGTTTTTGCACTTCTCCCTCGATCTTGAATTTCTGCTGCGCCGCACTCCTAAATGGCGCGTTGGAGCTAAAAGAATCCTCTTCCAGAGCGGCGATATGATTGAAAACGCGGAGAAAGGTGAAGAGGAAGAGGATAAAATGTAGGCTCGAAAAAGCCTCAGACTTGCATCTCTTCCTTATATCGTATTTGCAATAGCAATCAAATCGGCTAAAAGCCCCTGACCCGTCTGTAAGCGGCCAGCTCCTGGGCCAATAATGGTTACCTCCGGCAGCGTGTCCGTTTGAACAGCAATAGCATTCGTTACACCATCAACTCGAGCCAGTGGATCACTCAATGGCAGTTCTACTGGCTCAACACGTGCTTCTAGCGGCGCTTTTCCCTCGCCATCCAAGGGTAGCCGCAGTGAAGCAACGAGTTTGATCCGTTTGCCCTCGCTATTTGCCCTCGCTACCTGCTCCCTGGTAAGTGTAGTGATTCCCTCTCGGATAACCTGATCAGGCTTGAGCGGATGACTAAAGATTAACGCTGACAGGATCAGCGCCTTTGCCAGTGTATCGTAACCCTCAACATCGGCAGTCGGATCAGCTTCAGCATAGCCATGCATTTGTGCCTCCGCGAGCGCCTCTTCATAGTCATGACCCGCCGTCATAGCGCTGAGGATGTAGTTCGTGGTACCGTTCAGAATACCGCGAATAGCAAGAACATTTGCCCCTGCCATGCCTTCTCGAATGGTGCTGATCACCGGTGTGCCTGCCATCACAGTTGATTCCATACGCAACTGTACATGATGCTGGCTTGCTAATGAGAAAAGTTCGTTTGCCGCCAGTGCTCCAGGCCCTTTATTAGCCGTGATGACATGCATCTCTTGTTCAAGTGCGGCGCGAATATGGCTTATCCCCGGTTCGGCATCACGCAAATTGGTGCCGGTAGCTTCTGCCAGCACATCTCCGCCCGTAGCCCGTAATCCTTCTAGGGCGTTCTCCCAGTGCTTTACCCCTGGATAATCTGTCAGAGGTTGTTTAGACGCTGCGAGTTCTAATAGCGTTGGTATATCCAGTCTATCGTCGTGGTAAATGAAGCCGTGGCGAGCGTTCGCTACACTGATCAAGGTGACTTCAAGCTTGAAATCCTGCATCAACAGGTCGCGCTTCTTGACGAGCAGTTCTGCTAATCCTTGTCCAACCGTACCGAAGCCGAGAATTGAAAGACGAAGTCGTTTCATTTCTTATATCCAGGATAATTTCAAACGATCAAGTAAACGCCTTACCGGCCCCAGATTTAATGTATCAATGCCGATGCCCAGCAGGCGAGCCGCCAGAAAGTAGGTGAGCGCACCGGCAACGATCTCTATCAACAGCTTTATAAAGGCAAGCAGCGTACCGCCAAGCCCTAGCAGTTGGTTAGGAGCGGTAGTAACTAAAGTCGCGTCAAGGATCAGACGCAGGACAAGTAGGACAACAGCCATTACGACCGATGCAAACAGGACGCGTACTAGAAAGATAGCAGTTTCTCGCACTTGCATTTGTCCGATGCGCTGGTGTAGGAGCCAGAACAGTACAGCGGCTTCGATCAACCCTGCACAGGATGTCGAGAATGCCAGCATACCCATTCCCACTGCACCCTTCATCGGTGCTGTGCTCCCCAGTACCGCGAGGTTGATCAGCACGAGGCTGAGGGCAATTTTGAAAATGAACTGCCCGATGCTGACAATCACCGGTGTAACGCTATCACGCAGGGCGTAGAAGGAGCGCGTGAGTATTTCCACCGCGGCAAGGCCTGTTAAGCCAACAGCAAAGAATGCGAGTGGCACAGACGTAGATTGCGCGTTCTGCAAGCTGAATGCCCCATGTTGGAGCAGCACCTGGATAATAGGCAGGCCCAATACGATTAGGCCCACGCTGGAAGGAACGGTGAGGAAAATAATGCCGCGTAATGTTTCCAAGATAAGCTCACGCAATCGATCCATTCGTCCGCGCGTGACAAACTCTGCCAGGGTCGGGAAGACTGCGGTGGCAATAGACATGCCAAAGATGCCCAGTGGCAATAGAATAAGTTGGAGCGACTGGTAATATTGAGTGATGAGGCCCTGGACAAAAGCCTGCCCTACAACCGCGACGAGCAATAGAATAAGACTGCGGTCGACCAGGGTCGAGAGGAACAGCATGGCAGCATTGAAGATGCGCGGTCCCATCTGCCGCGCAACCTGAATCACTCCAGGATGACGCCAGTCAAAGCTGAAAGTATAGTGCATGCCGACTTTAATGAGGCCCGGAATCTGGATTCCAACCTGGAGTAGCGCGCCAATCACGACCCCCCATGTCGCTGCATTGACAGCGATAGCGTTGTAGTTGGCGGGACGGTGTGCTGCAAGTACAATCCCAGGTATAAGCCCCCCTATGAGTCCAACATTATAAAGCACGGTGCCGACTGCTGGCAGCAGAAAGTTTTGTCTTGAGTTTAAGACCGAGCTAGTTATTACACCCGCGCCAAGCGCAATGGACTGCAAGAGCATAATGCGCATGAGCGAAGCAATTAAGTCAAGCTGAGCGGATGGTTCACCCGGGTTATACAAGGGTACAAATTGCCGTGCGAAAATGATTGCCAATAATGCCAGCACAATCATCACGCAGATGGTAAGGTTCAACGCGGAACTTGCCAGATGCCAGGCCGTTTTCTCATCGCGTTCACCAACCCAGTATTTTGTGAAAACCGGAATGAAGGCCGAACTGAGTGCGCCTCCTGCTACAAGATTGAAGATAAGATCTGGTATAAAAAATGCCTGCAAATAGGCGTCTGAGGTAGCGCTTGTGCCAAATACAAAGGCGAACATCGACGTACGCAGCAGACCGAGTACACGACTGGCAACAAAGGCGCTGGAAATAATCAGTGCTGCCCTACCTATGCGCTCTCGATGAAGCATTCCAGTATCCTGAGCCGCTGCACCTGCGGGTTGCGGTATAGCTCCAGCCTCTGGATGAAATTCGACGGAACTATGTTGCGGTACACCCGGAGCCATCGGAGATGAGCGTATTGGCGATATCTCCATAGGCGGTAATGGTAGCACTGGCGACATCTGTGTTGGCGGCAATGGTGGCACGGAAGGGTTGCTCACCATCATTGAAGGTGGAACTCCAGGTCTCAGGCTAGGTGACATTTGTTGTGGTACCATTGCCTGCTGAGATGGAGGTAGGCCATCAGGAGAACGTTTACCCGTTTTCCCTTTGCCCTCAAATGTTGTTGTAATATCTGACCGCATACGACGTTGTTGACGCCGCATACGTTCCTCGCGTAATTGTTGCAATCGGGCCTGACGTAACTGCGGAATTGGTTGAGATGGCTGAGGAACATCGGTATACTGATACTGCATACCCTGCCCATAACCTAACGAGGTGCCCATGTCGGGAATCGGCTGCTGATAGCGTGCCGGAACTGATGGTTGCGGTTCTGCTTGACCTTGAACTTGCGATGAGTATTGAGCAGGCTGCTGCGGTGGAGGATACATCCCCGATGGAGGGCCAGCAGAAGGTTGCTGAGGCTGAGCCGTAGCATCCTGATCGTATTGCCAGCCATAGTAGGGCTGTTGTTGTCCTGGTGCCCCCTGCTGCGGCAGAGGTGCCTGTTGTCCTTCGTTACCCACAGTTTCGCCTATAATGTTGAAGCCTTCTTTGTGGCTGTCCTGCCTCACTCCTATATGTATGGAGATAGCATCTAGCCTTGCCCGTCAAGCATACCATAGTCCTGGCATTCTGACAACGCCTCGGAAACGCTCCTAATCCTCTCAACAGTCCGTTTCTGCTATGCTACACTGCTAACACAAATCTTGATGTGGAGGATTATAGTTAGGTATGAAACATCTAAACGCAGTCATTTTAGCGGGTGGAAGTGGTACTCGCTTATGGCCACTGAGCACACCCACGTTCCCCAAACAATTTCTACCTCTCCCCAATGGGAAGAGCTTGATACAAGAAACACTTGCACGACTAACACCCCTGGTTTCACCTGATGGGGCTTGGGTTGTAACTGGTCGCAGTATGGCCGAACTGGTGAGTGAGCACCTACCATCAATTCTAGATGGGCATATCCTGCGCGAGCCAATGGGCCGCAATACCTCTGCCGCTATTAACTGGGTAGCCGCAACGATTGCTCGCCAGGATTCACAAGCAATTATGGCAGCATTTTCCGCTGACCATGTAATTACAAATGTCGATGCGTTACATTCGTCGCTACAGCTTGGTTATGAGCTAGCCGAGCAGGGCCACCTCGTAACATGGGGTATCAGGCCTTCTGCTCCAGAAACAGGCTATGGCTATATTCGCTTTGCCGAGCCACTGCGAGAAGGACATGGTCATCAGGCGTATCGTGCTGAGCGCTTTGTAGAGAAACCGAATCTGTCAACCGCAAAGAGCTATCTGGAGGATGGTCATTACGTGTGGAACAGCGGCATGTTTATCTGGAAGGTTGAGACCATCCTGAAAGAACTCCGTAGTTCTCTGCCTGAAATGGCCAGGAAGATCGATCAGATTGTCGATGCAATGGGAACATCTCAGGAACAGGTAGTGCTGAATGAACTCTGGCCAACACTGCAATCTATTTCTATCGATTATGGCGTCCTTGAGAAGACAAAGAATCTCGCTGTGATCCCTGTTGATCTTGGCTGGAATGATGTAGGAAACTGGCAGCAGTACGGTGCACTCTTCACAGCTAATGAGGGGGGTATAAGGGGTGTTGGGCATCACCATCAATTGGGAAGCTCAAACGTCTTCGTTTACAATAACACATCCCGCGAGGTCTTTACGATAGGTTTGGAAGACGTAGTGGTCATTGAGATGGAGGATAAGACCGTTATCTGCCATGTAGATCACGTTCAGCGAGTAAAGGAATTAGCCGAGAGCCAACAAAAGAAGACACCATAACGAGCAGGGCATACCCGGTTTGCTATGGTATAATACGAATAAGATTATTGGTGCCGCGTTGTAGGAAAGGAAATGGGATCTCCAATTATGCTCTCCGAACAGCCTGTACTCGGCACACGTGGTATGGTTGCATGTGCCCACTATCTTGCCACTCAAGCCGGTGTTTCTATACTCACACAAGGCGGTAACGCTATTGATGCTGCGATTGCTGCCAATGCTGCGATGACGGTGGTCTATCCATCAACCTGCTCTGCGGGCGGCGATGTGTTTATGCTCATCTGGGATGCGAAAACGCGGCAGTTGCATGCCCTCAATGGCAGTGGTCGTGCTCCCGCGGCAATGACACCTGAGTATTTCGCATCGCGAGATATGGCGCGTATACCTGATCGTGGCCCATTGTCTATCAACGTGCCGGGTGCAGTCGATGGATGGTTTGAGGCTCTCAATCGCTTTGGCTCGCTCTCGCCGGAAACAATCTTTGCCCCCGCTATTGCGTTTGCCGAAGATGGCATGCCGGTCAGTCCTAAACTTAGTGGTTGGCTGAAACTCTCCGAACCACTTGCTCAAACAATGGGAGAGTAGCGCGGGAGTCTATCTGTCCGATGGCCAAATTCCGCGTCCTGGCGATGTTTTACGTCAGCCGAACCTGGCCCGCACCTATCGCATGCTTGCCAAAGAGGGGCGCGATGCCTTCTATCGGGGTCCGCTGGCTCGTGCAATTACCGAGTATGTGCAGCGTTCCGGCGGCGTGCTGAGCATGGAAGATATGCAGCAGCATCACTTGGACTGGGTAGCTCCGATCTCGACGAACTACCGTGGATATGAGGTGTATGAGTTTCCACCAAACACGCAAGGTATTGCCGCCCTGGAGATGTTGAATATTATTGAAGGTTATAATCTGAAGTCACTCGGCTATCAGACTGCTGAATACATCCATTTACTGCTCGAGGCGAAAAAGCTCGCCTTTGCTGACCGCGATCGTTATATCTCCGATCCCGACTTTGTCGATATACCGCTCGAGCGCTTGCTTAGTAAGGACTATGCTGAACAGCAGCGAGCGCGAATTTCTCAGAAAAAGGCAGCAACTTCTGTGGCAGCGGGCTTTGAGCAAGATGGCGATACCATGTATCTCTGCACGGCAGATGCACAGGGCAACGTCGTTTCGTTGATCCAGAGCCTCTATAATGGCTTTGGCAGTGGTGTTGTTGGAGGCGATACAGGTATACTCCTGCATAATAGAGGTTCATACTTCTCGCTTGATCCGCGCCACGTGAATTACTTGCAGCCGGGCAAACGTACCATGCACACGCTCACTCCCGCAATGGTATTGCGGAATGGCCAGCCTTACCTGGCCTTAGGGTCAATGGGTGGAGATACTCAGCCGCAAATTCATGTGCAATTGCTCTCAGCGATGATAGATTTTGGCTTGAATGTCCAGCAAGCCATTGCTGCACCACGTTGGCGCAGTGGACCAATGAAAGTAATGCCAGCAGGCAAGCAACAGGATATTCTCCATGGTCAACGTGGAGTTGACTGGCAAAATGAGCGTGGTATAGCCGAGGTAGTTATGATGGAAAGCCGTTTCCCCGACGGTGTTGCTTATTTCCTTGATCTCCTTGGCCATCGTACGATCATCAAAGGACCGTGGGAGGATGGTATGGGCCATGCTCAAGCAATTGGAATTCGTCCTTCCAACTCTGTGTTCGAAGGAGCTGCCGATCCCCGTTGTGATGGTCTGGCGTTGGGTTGGTAGCGGGTATACGTGGGCAGAAAACATAGTAGCGAAATAAAGGATAAAAAATATGTCTACACAACCATATCGTCATGGAATCCCCGCTGATATTCTGGCACTTTCTCATGAACGTGATGAATTGCGTAAGCGTGGTCGCTATGATCAGGCCGATGCATTGAAACGGCAGATAGAAGAGGCTGGCTACTCAATCAAAGATAATCCGCATGGCGCGCACCTGGTTATCCTACCAGGAGTTGAAGCCGATGGAACGGTGTACCGCACAGCTCGCCAGTTGCCTTCTCTCCTTGATGAACCGGATAGTTGTACCTTCTCGGTAAATATACTGGCTGCAAACAATTTTGAGCACACCCGTCGGTGCCTCGAAAGTGTTTTACACTTCGCCGGAAGCAACGATATTGAGGTTATTGTTGTAGATAATGCCTCCCAGGATGAATCAGGTTCATGGGCAGAGGCCCTTCGGCAGCAAGATCATCGTGTACATGTCCTGCACGCATCTCGTCAAATGGGCGAGGCTGAGGCGCGTAACATTGGTCTGAAGCAGAGTCGAGGACACTATGTTTTACTGCTCGACAGCCGGGTCGAACTAACCGGCGACGTGTTTACGCCACTAGCAAAGACCCTTGCGGATAGTAAGATAGGCATAACAGGCATGCGTGGTTTATGTACCGATGACCTGCGCCACTTTGAAGAGAGCCAGCAGTCAGAAGTTGAGGTGGTAGATGCACTTTGTCTGGCCTTTCGACGAAAACTCCTCAAAAAAGTCGGTTTGTTTGATGAGCGCTATCGCTTTCCATACTATATGGACATTGATTTTAACTTCGCGATGCGTGATAGTGGCGTCGATGTCGTTGTGACGCCGAACTTGCCCCTGATCTGCCATCCTGTCCAACAAGATAACAATTTATCCGATGCCGAGCGTACGCGCTTGACGAGGCGCAATTTCTATCGCTTCCTTGAAAAGTGGGGCCATAGAGACGATTTGCTGCTCGAAAAATAACTTGTCTGAAGGAGAACTAAACCATTGCAAACGTATGCGAACCGAAGTGAGATTCCTTCCGAATACACGTGGAACCTCGAAAGCATCTTTTCATCTAATGATAAATGGGAGCGCGATTTCAAAGCGCTGATGGAGCGCTTACCTGAACTCGAAGCCTTGAAGGGAACGCTTGATCAGGGCGGACAGGCGCTGCTGGCAGTATTACGCAAGCGCGATGAGGTGTTTGAGCAACTGCAGCGCCTCTACGTCTATTCCTCAATGCGTAGAGACGAGGATACCACCAACAGTACCTATCAGGGAATGGCGGATCGAGCGATGCAATTGTACGTGCATGCTACGACCGCTGTCTCGTACATTGAGCCAGAAATCCTGGCGTTACCACAGGCCACACTTGATCAATTCGTCAAAGAAACGCCTGGTTTGGAGATTTATGGACAGCAATTACGAGACTTGAACCGCCAGCGTCCACATGTACGTTCCGCCGAGGTTGAAGCGATACTCGCCGCTGCCGGTGAGGTGACCGAGGGGCCAGATTCTATCTTCTCCATGATCGACAATGCCGATCTGAAGCTGCCTAAGATTCGAAATGAGGAAGGTGAAGAGGTCGAACTGACCAAAGGCAACTACATGGTTTTCATTCGCAGCACAGATCGGCGCGTACGCAAAGAGGCATTCGATGGACTGCATAGTACCTTCCTCAAACAGCGCAATACCATCGCAGCAACTCTCTCTGCCAATGTGAAGGGCGACATCTTCTACACGCGTCAGCGCGGATATGGCTCTGCTCGTGAACGTGCGCTCGCTCAATACAACATTCCGGTCAGTGTGTATGACATGCTGGTAGAAACAGTAAGTGAGCATATCCCACTGCTCAATCGTTACATGCGGCTGCGCAAGCGCATGCTGCAACTCAACGAACTGCACATGTATGACCTGTATGTACCCATCGTCAAAGAGACTTCGGATCAGATCAGCTATGCGGAAGCATCCGATACCGTTGTCGCCGCCCTGGCTCCTCTTGGTGAGAACTATATCAACCACCTGAAGGAAGCCTTCACCCAGCGTTGGATCGACGTGTATGAGACTCCTGGTAAACGTGGTGGCGCGTATAGCGGTGGATCATATGGCACGCTTCCGCTTGTTCTGCTGAATTTCCAGGACAAACGAGATAGCATGTATACACTGGCTCACGAATTAGGGCATTCTATGCACTCGTTCTTTACCCGTTCTTTCCAGCCCTATCAATATGGCGACTATACCATCTTTGTAGCGGAAGTTGCCTCAACCCTGAACGAAGGGCTGCTTACTCAGTACCTGCTCAAGACAAATAGCGACCCTGCCGTGCTTCTGCCAGTGCTCAATCACTCTCTAGAAGGATTCCGAGGCACATTGTTCCGCCAAACGATGTTTGCGGAATTTGAGCAGCAAATACATACCAGTGTGGAACAGGGTGTGCCTTTGACTGCTGATGCGCTCAGCAAGATGTATCATACATTGAATGAGAAGTACTACGGTGCGGAGGTCACGGTTGACGAACTGATTGATATTGAGTGGGCGCGCATTCCGCATTTCTATTACAACTTCTATGTCTACCAGTATGCGACCGGCATCTCCGCCGCGTCTGCCCTGGTGCAGCAGATTTTGCACGAGGGCAAACCTGCTGTTGATCGCTACCTGAAATTCCTCAGCTCCGGTTCGTCGGATTACAGCATCGAACTGCTGAAAAAGGCCGGGGTCGATATGACTACGCCGCAGCCGGTACGCCAGGCCTTCCAACTGTTCGAGTCCCACCTGGATCAGATGGAACGACTATTAGCATAAAACTGAGCGCTTCTCAAACGTCCTCGTCACCATTTCAAAATGACAGGGACGTTTTTTATCTTTGTATACGTTTATCTGTTCATTTGAGTGTCTATAGAGAAGGTACCTGTAGAGGCATGTTTGACGCTCTTGCTGAAAAGACAAACGTAGCTGAGTCAGAGTGCCTGTGAAAGCTTTTAGTTGTGATAAGCGTCAGTTCAGTTCAAAGGAGAAATTAAGAACATGGCTACTGATGAAACCAACAAAGATCTTGGTACGCAGGGTGCGGAAGATACCGTAAAAGGCGCGACCAATAAGGTTGCTGGCAAGGTTCAGAGCACGGTAGGCAAAGTAACCGGTGACAAGGAGACGGAGATGAAGGGGAAGGCACGTGAGGCTGGTGGCACCGTTCAAAACAAGGTTGGCCAGGCCGAGCAAACGGTAGATAATAAGCTGAATCCGAATCCGTAGACGTAGCCTCGAAGTATGAAAGTTGAGTAGACGAACGGGCTAGAAATCCACAGGACTTCTAGCCCGTTCGTTTTTGTCTAATTGGCGTCCATAAACTCAGTGAAGAGTTTCAACACCTCGTTCTGCTTTTCAATATGAGGTGAATGTCCGCATTCTGGCAACACCACTTCGCGATATTGGCCACCGTAGGCCTGGTAGTTATCTAATACTGTGCGTATCTGGGTAATCATTGGCTGCGGCGGATAGATCTCTGCTCCCGGCCACCCAGGAACCGCTCCTAACTGTCCAAGGAAGCCGAAGTCAAAAAATGAAGTATCAGAGACGATCTGGTCATCCGCGCCACGTATCCACAATGTGGGTGGTTTACTGCCCATATAAGCAAAATCTGCCTGATTCAAGTACTTGGGTGAGAGCGCATTGTTGGGTCCCTGTATACCCGGTGCGACATTTGGCCAGTTATCTGAAGGAGTCATATCACCTGGATAGATGCCCTCTGCCACTTTACACGAGAAGATTGAGGTGAGGTATATCTCTTCGCGGTCGGGAGCAACCCGAAAAGGTGGCTTAAAGTAGAATGTGTTCATTACCGTACGGGGTGAAAACTGCTCATTGCCACGATCCTCTTGTGCTATGCGTTGCACAAAATTGTGGTTGGCTGTGCCACCACCGCTGCCAGCGAAGTCGGGCCAGTTCGGAATGCCATCTAGCCCCTTCGTACCACCAAAACCAAATGGAGAGCTGAGTGACTCCATAGTCAGCGTGTGGAGTGCACCGGGATAGTCTATAGTGTACTGCATGACAATATTTGCACCCATTGACCAGCCGAACAGATGTGGTGGAGTCAAGCCTAGCGCTTGAACCAGCGAATAGAGGTCGTCTGAAAAATCACGCAAACCCCTCGTTGCATTTATCGGCAGTGCCTCAGTATCACCGAATCCACGCATATCCGGTGCATAAATTTTGTAGCGCCCCGTAACTGCTAATGCTAACATAAAATCTTGAAAGAACAGCGATGAAGAGGTGTTGCCATGCACCAGGACAACAGGAACATTTCCCGTACCTGCTTCCAGGTAGGCTATCTCTAATCGATTTGTCCTGACTTTGTGCTGGCTGATGCCCGGTAGTAAGTTTTCTGTGCTCATTGAGCGATGAGATCCTCCTATCTAATCTGTCGTGCTTAGTTATTGTATCATTTTTACCGTACCTCCGAAATCAGGATTGATCCTGACCACATGAGCCTGTATACTGGAGGAACATGGCCAGGAACTTGCCCTCAATCATCCTTATGCTGGGAGTCATGTTCATGTCTGTGAGATACGATAAATTCTCATAAACGAAGGAATATAAGTGCCATCAGAGACCAAAAATATCTATAATGGTGCTCCTCTTGCAAATGCCGAAGTAACTGCACTCCAAGAATTGGAAGCATTGCTTCAAGAAAATGGTTCTCTACGCCAGGGGGAGTCCATTCCTACCGTATCGTACACTATTCAGATCGATGATAGTAACATCGGCTTTCACGCTAAAAACAATACCGTTGTTGCCCTATCTGTTCGAGACTGCTCATTGATCTCGCTTCCTGAGTCATTTTGGCAGTTGAGCAATCTCCAGACACTATCTTTGGGAGAGAATCGGTTTTCTTCCCTTCCCAAAAGCATTGGAGACCTCACAAACCTGAAGTACCTCTACTTGCATAGTAACCAATTAGCTGCTCTCCCCGAAAGCATCGGCAATCTGGCACAACTCCATACGCTCAATTTGAGCTACAATGAATTGGCGGCACTACCCAAGTCCCTCGGTAATTTGGCCAACCTGGTCTTTCTCTATGTCAGTCACACACACTTATCAGCACTGCCCACGTCGCTTAAGAATCTGAGCAACCTGATGTATCTCAATATCACCGATAATCACTTCACGTCCCTCCCTGAGACTCTCGGCGAGCTGATCAATCTCAAAGAATTTAGAGCATATAATAACCAATTGGCGGTACTACCCGAAGCGTTCGGCAATCTGACAAACCTTCAAGAATTGCATGCGAAGAACAACCAATTGGTATCTTTGCCCACTTCTTTAGGCAACATGAGAAGCCTCAAAGAAATACATGTGTCTGATAATCGGTTAGAGACCTTACCCAAATCACTCGGCAACCTAACACGCCTGATACACCTCGATTTGAGAAATAACAGGTTGACGGCACTGCCTAAATCACTAACCAATCTAATGCGTCTGACATTCCTCGATTTGAGAGCAAACAAATTAGTCTCTCTCCCCGAGGGTATTGGATACCTTCCAAATCTCGAAAAATTAGATCTGCGATGGAATAAGTTATCTTCGTTACCTGAGTGGTTTCAACGGCTTGAGCAGCGGGGATGTACTGTGTACATATAGTCAGTAGCCTTTCCTACTATCTTCTAAATTTCGTAGCTCTAGACCTTCACTTCGCCTCCGTCAGTGCAAATCACAAGCGCCACAAGCGGGACAACTGTCACTTTCGCCATCCCACCATGTCAATCCACTCTGCTATGAGAGGGTAGCAAGCAGGCCGAAGAGGTACGGAAATTCTCGTACCGTTCGTTCAGCTACAAGTTTGAACCATTATCTGCGCCACCACCAGTATAAGCGCTGCTCCCTTGATTAATCGGTTTCTGTTTCCTGACCGCGGATTCAGTGCTCTTCTCTACAGCAGTGGGCGTATCCACCCCACCTCCGGTGGCCGCGCCACTTGCGTCATAAGTGGAATCCTCACCGATGCCTTCGCCGGTATCACTGGTTGGTGGCAAGGTATCTTCGTCTGTGTCATTCATGGTATCCGCTTGTCGCTTCACTGTAGCATCCTGATCAGCATTCATTCCTGTTGTATTGCGCTTCTGACTGTTGTCCTTATTCTGATTGCTTTGCTGTTTGGCCATGCAAGTATATCCTCTTTCTAGCTCGGTATGGTGATACAATCTCTCTGCCTCTTTTAAGGAAGCGAGTTCTTCATAGATAGCTACGCCATCTGTACATACCACGTTTATGCTCTATCCTCAAGAGACAGAAAAAAGCTCCTACCTATCTCTATCTCTACGAGTTCTTAAAATATTGTGAGGAAATGGGAACAACTAGATACAGTCTAGTGTTCTCATTTATGGATGAGGAAGGAAAAAGAAGCTTCCTTCATCCGTGAAAAAAGTAGGATATAATTTCTGTAATCAATTCACTTAACCCTCAAGAAAGAGCATCGTTCAACAAGAAGGAGATTGCCATGAGTGATCTAAGAAATATGCCGGAGTCGTATTGGAAAGAAAAACTGACGCCCGAACAATATAAGGTTGTTCGCCAGAAGGGCACGGAGCGTGCGTTTACCGGTGCATTGTGGAACAACCACGAGAATGGTATGTATGAGTGCGTTGCCTGTGGGGAACCATTATTCTCTTCAGACGCCAAATTTGACTCAGGTACTGGCTGGCCGAGTTTCGACCGCCCGGTTGATTGGGAACATCTGGAGCTGCACGAGGACAGATCGTTCTTTATGACCCGAACTGAAGTAGTTTGCAAGAATTGCGGTGCGCACCTGGGGCATCTCTTCGAAGACGGTCCACGCGAGACCACAGGACAGCGCTATTGCATCAACTCTGCCTCGCTCAAATTTCACCCTGCTGACGCGGAAAAGCAAGAAGACCCATCCATTCGTTGATAAAAATGAGATAAAACAAAAGAGAGGTAACATATGTCTCAGCTTGAGACCGCCACGCTTGCTGGAGGATGCTTCTGGTGTACAGAGGCAATTTTCAATCGACTCAAAGGCGTGATATCAGTTGTACCTGGATACGCTGCATCCAACGTACCCAATCCCTCCTATCGAGCAGTTTGTACGGGGAGAACTGGCGCTGCCGAAGGGGTTCAGATAACGTATGACCCGTCTATCATTACCTACGATAAACTACTGGAAATCTTTTGGCATCTGCATGACCCTACAACAATGAACCGCCAGGGGAATGATGTTGGAACCCAATATCGCTCGGCCATTTTCTATCAAAACGATCAGCAAAAACAGATTGCTCTCGCCTCGAAAGAAGCGTTAGAAAAATCAGGCACCTATAAAAAGCCCATTGTGACTGAAATTTCTCCATTTACCAACTTCTACCCGGCTGAGGACTACCACAAAGACTATTATGACAATAACCGTTACCAGCCTTATTGTACGTTCATCATAGACCCCAAGGTACAGAAGTTGCTGAGGGAATACAGGAAAGAGCTAAAAGAAGAGTACGCTAGCTGATTCTACTCAATCGCTGAAACAGGCCTCACTCAGATCTGAGTGAGGCCTGTGCTGTTTTCACAAACGACTGCTCGATGACAAATCGATTTTAGGGATTATCCCACTGCCGCTCATCCTTTTCGATAAGCGCATCAGCTTCCTCTGGTCCCCAGGTTCCCGCCGCATAGGGATGAATGTTGCTAGAAGGCATATTTTTCCAGGCGTTGATAATCGAATCGATGACGCGCCAGGATGCCTCGACTTCGTCGCGACGGATGAAGAGGGTTGAGTCTCCTATCATACAATCCGCGATCAGGCGCTCGTAGGCATCAGGCAATTCAATGCCAAAGGCTGTGGTATAGGAGAAATTCATATCGACTGAACTGAGGTGACGGGCTGCTCCTGGGATCTTTGCACCGAATTTGAGCGAGATGCCCTCGTCGGGTTGAATGCGTATGGTCAGGCGATTGGGTTGCAATCCGGTGATCTCGGATGGCTTGTACAATTGGTATGGGACGCGCTTGAACTGGATTGTCACCTCGGTGCTGCGCTTTGGCAGGTGTTTACCTGTACGGATATAGAAGGGAACTCCGGCCCAGCGCCAGTTCTCAATGAACAGTTTGAGCGCGACATAGGTTTCGGTCATTGAATTGGGTGCGACGCCCTGTTCTTCTTTGTAGCCAATAACCGCCTGCCCATCGATCACTCCTGCGGTGTATTGTCCACGTATGGTACGTACTGCAACCTCTTCTGGTGAGAGCAGAGGGATGGCTCGCAATACTTTAACCTTCTCGTCACGGATAGCATCAGCATCGAAGGCGACGGGTGGTTCCATAGTGGTCAGGGTTAGGACTTGCATGATATGGTTTTGTACCATGTCACGAATCGCGCCCGACTCCTCGTAGTATTCGGCTCGCGAACCGATGCCCAGACTTTCAGCAACCAGTATCTGAACATGATCGATATATTTCTGGTTCCACAGTGGCTCAAAGATACCGTTGGCAAAGCGAAACGCCAGCAGGTTCTGTACCGTCTCCTTGCCCATATAATGGTCAATGCGGAATATCTGGTTCTCATGAAAGACGCGGCCAATTTCGCGATTGAGCTTTTGGGCAGATGCAAGATCGCGTCCGAAGGGTTTTTCAATAATGAGACGGGCCCAAGAGTCCGTATTGTCATCCACACGAGGTGGACGTGCTAACCCTGCGCCGCCGAGTTGATGGACAATCTCTGAATCGGTAGATGGTGGAGTAGCAAGATAGTAAATAGTGTTGCCCTCGGTGCCTCGCTCGTTCGCAAGGCGCTCAAGTAAATCAGCGAGCCTTGAATAGCCTTCACGATCGTTAAAGTCTGATTGACAGTAAAATATGCGCTGGGCAAAGGCTTCTTGTTGTTTCTTATCTAGCTTATCGTCTTCCGGCATGTATTTACTGATCGAGTCCAGTGCCATGCCTCGAAATTGCTCATCGTTCATGGGACGGCGGGCAAAGGCTATTATCGAGAAGCCCTGGGGTAATGGATGATCTTTGGTAAGATGCGCGAGTGTTGGCAACAATTTCCGCTGCGTGAGGTCGCCAGTAGCTCCAAAGATCACGATAGTGCAAGGGTCGGGTTGCTGACCATCTTGCCAAATGGTGTGCTGCTTCAGTCCTATATGGGGTACTGGTTGAACTTGTTGAGTCATGTATGTTCTCCTTTATGCTTGACGTTTGTCTTAAAAGTATACCGCAATCTAAACTGTCCTGCATGAGCGGTTTTTTTGACAGCAAAGGAGAAAGGTAATTGTTGCTGGACAAAGAGCGACTAGGCGTAGATTGTTTGAAGTACTTTGTCTGGCTTGCGTGGATAATCAGGATGCCTTCTTTTGAGCCACTTCGCTGCTGGCTTTCTTACCCCGTGCCATCTGTTGTTGGTGGGTATGAGAAATGAAACGCAGTTGTGCAAAGTAAAAAGCGCCACCTACGCATAAAACAATTGGTATGAGAAGCGAAAATAGCAGCGATGCCGTCATAGGAACCTTCAATATAGTGAGGAAAACAAATTGGAGGAAAGGTAGTACCAATAGAAATACCGTTGTCATCATAGTAAGCACTATACTCGAGCGTGCTTGCAAGCGCTTGCGAACTGCCTCATAGCGTACGTTTGCCTGTTCGCGGATGCTATTTTGCTGAATGACGAGATTGTGGCGCTCGGCATCAATCTGTGCACGCTCACGCGCTAGTTCCCGTTCGAGTTCTTCGGCTTTGATCTGTGTCTGCCGCATCGTATAAAGTGCTTCGGCGATATGTTGATCTTCTTCCTGCTTGATCTGAAACTCTACAGTCTTTTTCACATCATACAGTAAGGGAGGGACGTGTTCGGGAGAGAGGACGAGCGTACGCGCTGCCTCCTTTACCATTTTCCCTGCTTCTTCCTCGACAGCTTCGTGGAAGGAATCCTGGTAATCGTGATAAAGTTCCTGATAACGTCGTTGCAACTCTTGATAGCTTTCCTGCAATTCCTTGCGCTCTTCCATCATCTCGCGCAGGTGGCTCTGATATTGGTCGATCTCTTGCTGGTGGCCGTAGTTGATCGCTTCGATTTCCTTCTCAAATTGTTCTTGAGCGCGGTTGTGCTCGACGACGAGTTGCTCCAATTCGGCGCGTTGTTGCTCAAGCTCCAGCCGCAATTGTTTCATTTCGTCACGTAGCTGCGCCACAACATTACCAGAATTTTTTCCATTGGAAGGATCGCCATTTACCTTCGAAATATAATCAGTGTTTCGCTCTAGATGTTTCTGTTGCAGAATAGCTTGTCTACGCTCACTGAGAAACTCTTTATGATTGAATGGACGAGATGGTCGTTCTAAAGGACTGGTTGTCGGATACGTATTATCGTCTCGTGATAACATTATTGCCCCCTTGACCTGGCTGTGTTTTCTTGCAACAGAAATATATGCGAATGCTGCCCTTTTTTGCTTTTGCAACTTCGTTGTCGTGATGGCAATCTCTCCCTGATGCAATTATGCATAGAAGAATATAAACTTTCAAGCCCTTTTGCCCTGTAATTGGGTCATTTTATAGCTCCCATATAAAAATTGACTGTAAAACGGGCTTTTTATGCGTCCAGTGAGCGAGGAAAAGCATCGCCTAGATGACGTGAGAGGAAATCTTGAATGACTGAGATGTACTGCTCAGGGTTATATCCATAGGCTCCACAGTGTACGGCATCATCTACATAGTAGGTTTCCACTGGAATATTATACGTTCGTGCTTTTGCTACGATTTGATGGGCATGTGCAACAGGAATTAATGGGTCCTTCTCATCGTGAATCAATAGGACAGGAGCGTATTTTGGGGAAAGCGTAGTTTGTGATAGTGCTTTCCAGCGTTTAAAGCTGGCATCAGGGCGAGCCACCATGGCATGGCCGTAGCGTAAACGAAAGACAATCGTGCTCGTTGCCACTGTCGCCCATGCGATGGCGGGAAATGTACGGCTCAATCGGCGTAATGCTGGCCTCGAAGTAGTTGCCGCAGTTAAGTACCAGTGAACATAACGGCGTAATACCTCATCTGAGCGTGCAAAAGGACTATCTACAATGATAGCGGCAACCTGGGGATGCGGCGGAGTGAGCAATGCCACGGCCGCTCCCATAGAAAAGCCATAAATGATGATTTTGCCAGGAATTGTCTCCGGTTGCTGGCTAGCGGCTGTTAATGCAGCTTGCAGATCGCGTACTTCAGCGTTTCCTCCTGTGGTTGCCTTACTTTCGCTTTCCCCGTGTCCGCGAAAATCGAACAGCAGAACATTGTAACCGAGTTTATACTGCAACGCCGCGACAGGACGTAGATGTGAGCGTGTCACGCGATAACCATGACAGATAATCACTGTCGGAGCCGGGCGCTGTTGTGCCCAGAATTCGCCACTGAGGAAAGTACCATCGGAAGTATGGAACATAAGTGCTTGTCGGTATGAGTCAGGCGGCTCTGGAGATGGATCAGGCACTTTCCAATCAAAGAGGCTTTCATCGGGCAATGCGTGAGGTCGTGATAGCTCTTCTACAAAATGACGTGCCAGCATCACCAGGCCGCTTGTAACAGCCAGCCCAAGTACGCCAATACTGGTTGATAAATTGAGTGCCCAGCGGTGTTGTCCCAACATACTTTGCTCCCTTCGTCGCTTGCATTCCTAACCATGCTCCTATGTTATTAGAATGCCGAAGAATCCAAAAGTGTCAACCCTAATCAAACCTTGATGTTATGCTCATCTATAGAAGACAATAACATGCCTATCTCTCGAAGCACCCTCCTTAAAGAAATCTAAATGGTATACTTCTTATGAGAAGATATATTCGCCATTGAGCAAGGAGAGATCTGTGATGCAGGCTTCTTACAATGATATTGCGGAATGGTATGATCAGTTTCTGCGTGAAAGACCTGTTTTCACAGAAGTGATTCTGCCGAACCTGTTGACACTCATCGGAGAGGTCAAGGGCGAAGTCGTTTGTGATCTGGCCTGCGGGCAGGGCTGGGTAGCTCGTGAGCTAGCGCAGCGCGGAGCGCAGGTCACCGGTCTTGATCTGGCACCGAATCTGTTGGCACTCGCACGACGTTATGAAGAGCAGAGACCACTAGGAATAGTGTATATTCAAGGAGATGCCCAACGCGCTGATCCGCTGAACGACAGTCAGTTTACCGGCTGTATCTGTGTCATGGCGCTGATAAATATACCTGATCTGCAAGCCACCTTTCAGAGCATACGACGGATCCTCAAGCCAGGAGGCTGGTTTGTCTTTGCCATTCCTCACCCCTGTTTCGAGACCCCTTGCGCTCAGTGGATACCTCTGCCTGATTCTGAGCATACAATAGGTAGGATTGTCACTGGTTATTTTGACGAACGACAGTGGTTCTCATCGAATCCGGACGGAGTACGCAGCCGAGTTGCAGATCATCACCGCATGCTCAGCACGTATCTCAATATGCTGAGCATTGCAGGGTTTGTGCTTGAACGTGTGATCGAACCAGGTCCGTCTGCTAAACAGGCTGAACGGGTGCCAGGCAACCGCGAGGTCCCCACGCTACTGCTGATTCGTGCTCGTGTCCTGAAGGGATCGACAGACCTAGAAAAGTAACAGCTGGAGGTAATACGTTATGACTACTGTTGTTCGCCAAGGTGCTCCTCAGTTCCCAATGATTGCTGGGGCTATGCCCCCGTCCACGCGGGACGAGATGGATGCTGCTGTGCAGGCGTTGCAAACGCATAAAAATGAGTGGGTCACCTTGCCAGTCAGCAAGCGTATTGCCTTGATAGACCAGCTCATTAAGGATTTTGCCGCTATCGCACCACGCTGGGTCGCAGCGTCTGCCCAGGCTAAGAGCATTGCGGTCAATTCGCCTGTCATTGGTGAGGAATGGGGTGCAGGCACGTGGCCTGTACTCAGGAACTTACGTCTGCTGCGGGAGGCACTTGTTGATATCGAAACCAATGGGCGACCTGAAATTCCAGGGCCTGTCACAACACGGTCGGACGGTCAGGTTGTCGTACAGATCTTTCCGCAAACAGTATATGATCGCATTTTCCTCAGCGGTGTACGAGCTGAGGTCTGGATGGAACCAGGAGTGACAGAGGCAGACCTGCCTCAGACACAGGCCGTTGCTTACCAGAACAAAGATCACGAGGGGAAGGTCGCACTGGTACTCGGTGCTGGGAATGTTGCCAGTATTGGTCCTATGGATATCCTGTACAAGTTGTTCGTGGAGGATCAGGTAGTGCTGTTCAAGGCCAACCCTGTGAATGCCTACCTGGGTCCACTGATGGAAGAAGCTCTCCGGGCATTAGTCACACCGGGTTTCTTGCGCGTAGTGTATGGAGGTGCATCAGAAGGTGCTTACCTCTGTAATCATGCGAGAGTTGACGAAATTCATATAACAGGTTCAGACAAGACCTTCGATGCGATTGTCTTCGGCGGAGGCCTGGAAGGTGCCGAACGCAAGGCGAAGCATCAGCCGCTGCTGACCAAGCGCGTCACAGGAGAACTTGGCAACGTTAGCCCTGTTATTGTGGTACCTGGTCCGTGGAGCTCAAGCGATCTCTCGTATCAGGCTGAACACCTTGTGTCGATGCTCACGAACAACGCAGGCTTCAACTGTAATGCTACGCGAGTCATTATCCAGCACGAGGGCTGGGAACAGCGCGATTCACTCGTGAAGCAGATGCGACAGTTGCTGGCTAGGGTTCCCCTGCGAGCTGCTTATTATCCAGGAGCGAAAGAACGGCAGCGCAACTTTGTTGCTGCGCATCCAGATGCCGACCAGATTGGTACTCCACAAGGTGAGCAGCTTCCCTGGATGCTGGTGGCTGGTATTGATCCAGAAAATGAAGATGATGTCTGCTTCACTACTGAGGCCTTTTGTAGTCTCTTTGCCGAAACTGCGCTCGATGCAACGAGTGTTCCTGAGTATATCGACCGCGCGGTTGCATTCGCGAATGAGCATGTCTGGGGAACGCTGAATGCGACAATCATTGTGCATCCTCGTTCTCTCAAAGACCCTGCGATAGCTGAGGCTGTTGAGCGTGCAATTGCGAACCTACGCTATGGCACAGTGGGAGTCAATTACTGGGCTGGAACAAGTTTTACCTTTGGCATAACTCCCTGGGGGGCTTTTCCAGGACATGAGATCAATGATATCCAATCTGGAACGGGTGTAGTGCACAATACATTAATGTTCTCCCGCCCGCAAAAAACGCTGCTGCACGGGCCTTTTCGCAGTATCCCTAAGCCTCCCTGGTTCGTGACACAAGGCAAAACGGCGAGCAAGGTTTTCTCGAAGTTAGTCACGTTTGAAGAATCACCGTCTCCCTGGAAGGTGCCTGGTATAGTCTGGTCTGCTGTGCGTGGGTAGGGTGTATTTCGCAAGTAATTACCGAGGACTTCTCGTCGCCTACAGTGACTCGTCCATTCTATGTGGGGCTATCGGCTTGACCGTCAACGGTCAAGCCGATAGCCCCACATTATGACTTGTAGCGCGTAACAGCGGCGATCGAGGCAGCAATCCAGTCCACTTGATGGTCAACCATCAATGAGGTCCCTTTGTCGGCGTGGGCGTTGGGTGCCTCCCTGGCGTCGGGTCTGGCGTCGGGATAGTTGTCGGACTGGGTGATGGACTGCTTCCAGGAGTGGTGACTGCGGTAGGCGAGGCCGTTATAGTACTCGTTGCTGCTGGAGAACCTGCTGGGCCAGCCGTTGGTGAAGAAATTACAATGGTGAAATAGGCAGCCTGAGGTATCGAACAGGCTGGCACTCCCGCCTTAGAGAATGTGACCTGGACCAGAACGATCTTATTAATGGCTACCGGTTTCAACGGAATCGAGAAGATTGCCAATCCATCGCTGGTTGTGATTGCGGACTTTGTATCGGTACTGCCATCTGGCCAATTAACTGTTGCTGTGGCGCTGGCATTGTCTACACCTTCAGGGTTGCCATTCAAGTTATGCACGAATTTAGCATAGACGTTGACAGAACCTACCGCAGATGTTGGTGAGGTATTGGTTGCCCAAGCTCCACATGAGTAATCCGGAAGTGGGGGTGTCGGCGAATCACCACTACCTAGACGGATGGTAACAGTGACAACAGGATTGCCCAGGTCTATCGGACTTGTGTTGCTAGTGCTACCGCAAGCGACGATAAACACAGTGAGCATAAGGAAGAGTAAAATTGCCCCGCATTTCAAATAAAGAGAAAAAGAATTAGTTTTTTTCAATGATTTCCATAGCTGTAACCGCATAGCGCCGGGACCGCCTTTGTCTACTTCTGAGTTTCCTGGACCAGTATAGCACGATTGCATCTTTCAGCAGGATAATATGCGCACATCTGCCATAAAAGTACTAGATATGGAGCACTCAAACGAGGACTGCTCTTCCAGATAAACGTAGCGAGAGGAAAGAATATGTTTGGGGTGAACCATATTTGCTATTGCGAGGAAACTGGTTAGCAAAGAACGCCGTTTGCAATTTTAGGTTCTTTCAATTCTGAAATTGCAAACGGCGTTCTGTTCTTCTTTGATGGGTAGGCGGGTCTATTGTACAGTGACCGTCAAATTCATATTCTGGTGAATTGTACAATACAGTTTAAATGTGCCTGCCGTATTGAAAGGGCCAATTGGTGCACTGTCGTTGCCATTATATGTCATGTTCACGGTTGGAGCGCCGGATTCTGTAGCTGGTTTCGCTGTTCCATTGACCCAGGTGCCGTTTTGGATGATGTGCTGAGATGGAGCATCATCTACAAGGTTGAGCATGTCGCCCTTCTTGATAGTGATGGTGGTTTGGATGAAGGTTGCTCCGCCCATGTGAACTGTAGGGAGGTTGGCAGTGGAAGTAGCTGTATCCCGAATTGCGCAAGCGGCCAGTATCACGCTGAGTATACCGAACACAAGCAGTCCGGCAAATATCTTTTTGTACATACAAATTCCTTTCAACGTTCTGTGTGATTTGGTATCTTTTGCAAACACCGATTTGGAGTATATTTCAACAGTGCCTATTATATATAATAGGAGAGGTAGGCAATGGTTGAGGGAGGAGTGGTAGCGCATACGGGAGTCGAACCCGTGATCTCCGCCTTGAGAGGGCGGCGTCCTAGACCACTAGACGAATGCGCCTTGTCCTTTTGTGCCATAATAATAACCCTCTAGAAGCATATTTGTCAATAGCGAATTTGAGCGTGAAGAGGAATTGTGTTACTTCTTTCTTTCGCGTTCCACTTCCTGGGCAGTCCGAAGCTCATCGAAGCCAGGTGTACCAACTTTTGTTTCATCTGCATACCATTTTCTGGGATCATTGGTAGCAGGATTACCAGTTTCCTGGTTATATCCAACTTCAACCATCTGCTCTTTTCGTGTAGGCGAAGGCTTTACTCCGGGTGGAGGTGGAGTTATCTCTGGTCCTGGTTTGGAGGATGGCCAGGCAAAATGAGGTGGCGGCTTGCGGTTTTCCTGGACGAGCCGCATCTCTTCCTTTTGTTGCATTTGTCGCAGTTCAGTATCGCTATTCAATTGAGTATCACTGTCCATGATGTTTCCCTCTCATCGTTTTCACGAGATATCCCAATGCTACACTTTAGAGGTTCTTCTTATGTAGATTCCACGACGGAGCGATAGAAAGGGTGACATGTGCGCTTTGTCAGAAAGGATTGTAGACATTAACAAACTCCTTTAAAATCACAGCTTGCAAACTCAGCTTCTTCCTGGAACTTGAAATCCAAATGGCGTAACTCTTGCAAATCCTCGATTGTGTCAATATCCGTAGCCAAACCGCGACTATGAACGAGTGTACTGCTTAGCCGTCGCTGTCGTGCCGCTTGTACATAAAGCAAGAGGCTATTTGGCCCGAACAGATAAGGCACTGCTAATGGTGGACGCGTTATGATAGCGTTCGTCCCTGTGCCTTCGTGCGATGGAGCAAGAACGACTTGATGTTGCCGAGATTGCTCTATCAGACAACGTATATCGTTGATACGAAGTAAAGGTAAATCGGCGGAGATGGTCAGGAGTGCAGGGCCATATTGTTTGAGAGCGGCGGCGTGTAGTGAGGGATTATGTCCATGCTGCTCTTCTACTAGCGGCTGCGCACCCCATGCTTGTGCTCGCTCTAACACTCGCATATCTGGACTGACTACCGATATGCTCTCGAACAATTCGCTCTCTCGTAGGACTTGTAGGACATGATGAAGCATATCCAATACTAGTGTTTGTCGTTGGCAGAGCGTCAAGTGTTCATAAAGGCGACTTTTGGCTGTATCAAGCGACTTCACCGGAATCAGTGCTTTATATGTCGTAGTTTTATCAAATATGGAATACATATGGATTTCCTAGAAATTCAGCCCGGAAGCTTCTAAGACCCTTCGAGCGAGGGCTGCTTTGGCTGCGCTATCGCGCATGATAGTATTGGTGGCTACAGCTGGGATGCCGAGGTCTTCGATTTCGCTGAGGAGGTGAGCATCCTGTTCATCTATCACCATTACATCCAGGAAATCGCGGTAGCAGCGAGCTACGCCTATGGCTGAAACATCCATGTGGAGACCGCGCATCAACTTGTCTGCAGGTCCTTTGATTGGCGCTCCACCGACGATTGGGCTAACTGCAACCACCATACCGCTCGCTTCGTGAAGGGCATCATGAACGCCAGGGACAGCCAGGATACTGCCGATGCTGACGATTGGGTTGCTCGGTGCAATCAGTATGGCTTCAGCGTCTTTGATTGCATCCAGGACACCAGGAGCCGGACGGGCCTCGCTGGTACCTACAAAGGAAACATCTAATACTTCGTCGGCGCAGCGCCGTTTGACCATGTATTCCTGGAAATGCAGCAGTCCAACAGGTGTCGAGATATGCGTTGCGATGGGTGCATTACTCATGGGTAAGATACGCATTTGCAGGCTGAGTTGTGTGCGCAGGTTATCGGTCACCTCGCTGAGCGTCTTACCCTGACGTAGTAAATTTGTGCGATGGATATGGGTGGCAAGATCGCGGTCGCCAAGCATAAACCAGTCTTCGTTACCATAATAAGTCAACTGTTGCATGGTGTTATAGGTGTCGTTACGTATGCCCCAGCCATGAGTTTCATCGACGATGCCAGCGAGCGTGTACATAACTATATCGAGATCAGGTGAGACGTGCAGCCCGTAGAAATCACGATCATCGCCGGTATTGACGATGGCGGTCAAGCGTTCCTGGGGAACGACTTGCGCTAATCCCTGTAAAAAACGCGCTGCACCTACTCCACCTGCGAGAACTACAATCATGAATCCCCCTAATCGAAACGTACAATCAAACTGCTTAAAGGAAGACGTTCACGCCGTTGTGGGTCTGCTGCAGCATAGCCTACAGTAATAAGTGCTTGCGGGATCAAGCGCGGATCTAAATCGAGCGCTTCGCAGACGACTTCTGGACAGAAGAGTGGGGCACACATCCAGCCGCTATCCAATCCAAGGTCATACGCCATCAGCAGCATATTTTGAATGGCGGCACCGATACTTTGAATTGCCATTGTTTTTTCGTCTGCCTGCCTTCGCTCGTCAGGATAGTGATCCAGGTCTTCAAGGTACAGGCACGGAATGATGATTACCGGTGCGTTCTGGATGCGCTGACGCGATTTCTCCATGCGGATATTCACGATCTCAGCATTCTGCCTATCCATCTCCAGATTCTGCCGCCATGTATCACCCATATGTTCGGCAAGTTGCATCTTTGCTTCCTGTCGCGTGAGTACCACAAAACGCCAGGGTTGTCTGCCATGTGGTGATGGTGCCCAGCGTGCGGCCTCTAGAATTTGCTCAATCAGTTCGCGTGAAACAGGACGAACCTGGTATTTGCGAACGCTTCGCCGACTTTGTAGTAAGGCCGATAGATCGCCTGTGCGAGCTGGTAGCGTTATCGGTCGATGGTGTGTTGCCACGTGTATCTTTTACCTTTTATATAATCTCGTTAACGGAACATGTCCGTAGCGGGATCACGCAGGAGTGATTGTGCATTGCCTTTACCCGGTATATACGTATACCCGCGGATAAGGGCTACAGGGATACGATCAATCTTTCCCATAACTAGTTCCGCGGCTGACGCGAGTTCGTCGGCTACCGCAATGGCGCTTGCCTGCATTTCGTAGCCATAGGGATCGCGTTGTCCCCGGTAGTCAGCAATCGGCTCCATGCCTGCCATCCCGATTGCCATATTGACCTGCCCATTGCGCCAGGGGCGTCCCCATGTATCAGTAATAATAATTGCTACATCAAAAGATGAGTCTTCCCCCGCAAGCTCTTGTAAACGTGCGCGTAGTTCGTGGGCTGAGCGATCAGGATCAACTGGTAGCAGCGTGATTTCACGCTCACCGTTGACGTTGGACTCATCTACTCCTGAGTTAGCGCAAATGAACCCATGCTTTGTCTCGGTCAGTAAGACTCCGTGATCCATGCGCACAATGCGGCGACTTTCGCGCAGGACGACCTCTATGTGCTGCGCATCCTTCTTGCTGTTCAAGGCGGCTACTTGCGCGAACTGGGATGGCTCTACCTCGTCGAGGTTCACAATACGTCCCTCTGCTTTCGAGACGATTTTTTGTGTTACAACGAGTATATCACCTTGCTGTAGCGTCAGTCCTTGCGCTTGCAAAGCATTATAGATAATGAAGCCCAGGTCGCTACCTGGGAGAATCTCGCCAATGCCTTGAACGGGTAGAATGCGTATTTCGGTGTTCATAGTCCTCCTGATGTTGCTATTATACTGCCCGTCAGTGCTATACTGCAAATTATAAAGTATTAAGGAGGTGCCTGCTGAAACCTGAATGTAGGCAAAAGCGGTATATATGATAGATATATCTTGCGGGAGCAGGGAGTTATCCTTGCTCATATTCGAAAGGAGTGTATCATGATACGATCTCTGAGTCACTTACTTATATCCACGATCTTCATTTCAGGGGGGGCGGATGCTTTTGCAAATCCAGGTGGACGGCCTAATAAAGTTGCCGCTGTTGGTATACCAGCACCGGAACAGGCTGTAGAACTTAATGGTGCAGCCATGGTGCTTGGTGGAGTATTACTGGGTTTAGATCTCATGCCGAAGGTTGGTGCTGCTATTCTACTCGGAACCCTCCTGCCGACGACAGTAGTTGGCCATGCATTCTGGAAGGAAGAAAGTGATACAGCTCGCAAGAGCCAACTAACACAATTCTTCAAGAATTTAGGTTTGATTGGTGCTCTGCTTAGTGTGCTGGCCGAGTAAGCCCCCTTTCCAGGGCGGGGACGAGTGTTTAGCAGGGCGGGGGCAAGTCAATGAGGGTAAACCCGCGCCCTTATTATATACGGCAAATCGGCTTATCAACGTATGTAGGAAGGAAATGTATAGTTGAGCGAACAGGAACAAAATAAGGTTGCAATGGTGATCATTGCTCACCCGGATGATGCTGAGTTCGGCGCTGCGGGAACCGTTGCCACTTGGGTACGAGAGGGGTGGGATGCATACTATGTCGTCTGTACTGATGCGGTTGGCGGCGGACCGGATACCGCAACGGATGTTGGGCCTACAGCACGAAGGGAGATCGCGGAAACTCGTAAGCAGGAGCAGCGGGCGGCAGGGAAAATACTTGGCCTGAAGGATGTGATCTTTCTCGATTATCCAGATGGACTATTGCAACCGACGATTGAGTTGCGGCGAGATCTAGTGCGCGTCCTGCGTCGCTATCGACCCACACGAGTTATTTGCCAGTCTCCCGAAAGAGTCTGGACACCGACACTCATTATTCCTCGTTACCACTCGGATCACTTGGCCTCTGGTCAGGCAGCACTGGGGGCAATTTATCCTATGTCGCAGAATCCCTGGGATTTTCCAGAACTGTTAGACGAGGGCTTGCTGCCTCACAAAGTGTCAGAAATCTTTATTATGGGAGCGCCGGTGATTAACTATTTCGTCGATATCTCGTCAACGATGGATCAGAAGATTGCAGCGCTGCTTGCACATGAAAGCCAGCATCTCGCCAGAACTGCGGAGGTGGTAGAGAAGATGGTTCGCACTCGCAGTTCTGAACTTGGTATCAAATATGGGGTGACGTATGCCGAAGAATTTCATCGTGCAGAAAATCCATAAGCTACTTCCCTTGAATTTGCTATGTACTTTATGACATACTTATTACAGAGACCTTCGGGGCAGGGTGCAATTCCCGACCGGCGGTGTGATACATGCCTGATGACATGTATCAAGCCCGCGAGTCAATAGTCAATCCTCGTTGAGGAGTTGATTATCTGACAGATTCGGTGCGAATCCGAAGCCGACGGTACAGTCCGGATGGGAGAAGGTTTAGCATATGCGCGGATCGTTATACCTTGTTGCATCGTAGCAACGGGGTGGTTAGTCTATCTATTTATTAGACTATCCGTAATGCTCTTCTTGTGTCTCCCTCACATGCCTCCCCAGGTTAGTTGAATTGACGCTTTTCCTATGTCTTTGGGAAATGCCTGTCAGTATAGCTATGACCAGAGGGATGTCAATGAGCGTAACAACAAATCCGGTAGTGACCTCCACTACTCCTACGGACGACGTATCATTGGATGTACGTCAACGTGACGGAACCACTCAGCCGTCTCGTAAGAACAGGTCTGCACGTGCATCTCTGGATGCAACACAGCGGGCGCTATCCATAGCACCGCCCATCGTATTAGCAATGATCTTATTGCTCGGTTGGTACCTGAGCACTGCTTCTGGACAGGTCTCCAATTTGATATTGCCTGCACCTGGAGATGTGTGGAAGAGTTTGTCCAATGGTATCAGTTCTGGAATATTCCTGAATAATGCTACAGTGACCATTTCGGAAAGCCTGCTCGGTTTTCTGCTCGCTCTAGTGGTGGCCTTACCGCTAGGATATGCTCTGGGGAAATCCCGCCTCTTTGCTGCCGCTGTGCAGCCTTACCTTGCGGCCGGGCAGGCAATTCCTGCTATCGTGATTGCGCCGGTGCTTGTCATATGGCTAGGGTATGGACTGCTTCCCATCGTGATACTCTGCATGCTAGTTGTCCTCTTCCCAATGGTGATTACCACCGTCCTTGGTGTACAAATCATCGACCATTCTCTAACCGACGCAGCGCGGGTTGAAGGAGCTTCCGGTTGGTCAATGCTTGTCCATATAGAATTTCCGCTGGCATTACCTGCTATTCTCGCCGCGAGTACGCACCGGCCTGACCCTTTCCATTACAGGTGCATTAGTAGGTGAGTTTGTCAGTGGAGGCGACTCGGGACTCGGAGGCCTGGTGTTGCTGGCAAAAGACCAGTTTGACGTACCATTGTTGTTTGCAACACTTATCGTATTAGCCGTGCTGGCCGCGCTCTACTACGGAGCTTCCTGGTTATTAATAAAGCTGGCTGAGATTGTTTATTAAGCGGAGAGTATTACACATGCGTAACTATCGTCGAACTTCTTTCTTGTTATCTTTTTCAGCACTGTGCCTGTTGTTGGCATTGATTGTAGCCGCTTGTGGCAGTGCTAACACGAATACTGCCAGTGGTACATCCCTAAAAAAGGTGTCGATTGGTCTGGGTTATATACCCGACATTCAATTTGCGCCATTTTACGTCGCTCAGAGCAAAGGTTACTACAAAGCTGCCGGTCTGGATGTGACCTTCCATCCTGGTAATGTGAACGACTTGATAGGCTCTATGGTGCTGGGTAAGGACAATTTTGTCTTTGCCTCGGGTGATGAGGAACTGGTGGCACGCAGCAAAAATCTGCATGTGGTTGATGTATCAACGATCTTTCAGCGTTACCCCGTCAGCCTGATTGTTCCGGCTGACTCTTCTATACATACACTCGCCGACTTGAAAGGTCACACCATTGGGGTGCCTGGGCCTTATGGTGCGACCTATACAGGATTGTTGGCATTTCTGAATTATGCGCACCTCTCCCTTTCTGATGTACATGTGCAGTCCATTGGTTTTACGCAGGTAGCTGCATTGCTGGGACATAAAGTTGATGCTGTGATGGGCTACTCGAACAACGAGCCGCTTCAGTTGAATGCACGGGGCTTCAAAGTGCGTACCTTCGACGTTTCTGATTACCAGCCGCTTGTCTCTAATGGCATCATCACCACGGAAGATACACTGAATAGCCAGCCTCAAATAGTGCGAGGGTTTGTGCAGGCTACACTTAAGGGACTACGTGATGTAATTGCCAATCCTGCCGAAGCCATTCAAATCAGCAAGAGCTATATCGCGGATTTGAACACCGACACGGCTATGAGGGTTTTACAGGCGACGATTCCTATTTGGCAGGGCAATGGCAAGGTTGCGCTAGGATATAACGATACGGCTACCTGGCAATCGATGGAGCAGTTCCTGGTAGCGCAGAAGATCATTCCACCGATGCAAAATCTCGCGCAGGCGTATACTAATTCAACGGTGTCGTAGCTATAGCTCCTCTTCGGGCAAAGTTCACATGGGCGTACGAAAGGAACAACCGTGATTGATCATGATAATCTTGAAGAATTTCGAGATCCTGAGACCTTTGACTTGGAAGACGAGGGATATTATGACGATTTTCCCTTAACTGAGCAGTGGGCGCGTTCGCTTGGAGGACCTTTGCTGGATTTAGCATGTGGGACTGGACGCATGGCTCTGCGCATGGCGGACCTTGGCTACCAAGTCACAGGTGTGGATATCACGCCGGAGATGATCGGATGGGCTAGCCAGAAGGCGGCGAAGCAAAACCTCTCGATCGAATGGGTGGTGGCCGATGCCCGCACATTCCATCTTGGGAAGCAGTTTCCTTTCATTTATATGCTGGAGAATGTGTTTCAATTCTTTCTGAAGCGCAAGGACCAGGAAGCGATGTTGGCGCATGTCCGGGAACATTTGCTCCCACAGGGATGTTTTCTTTTTGAAACGCGTAATCCCACCCCACAGAATCTTGTGGTAGGCCGTCGCCCAGAACCGCAGACGTTCACGCTGCCTGACGGAGGACATCTGGTGATTACGGAGCAGCACTCCTACGATCCTATGACCCAGATCCAGCACTACACCCGCCATTTCACGTTTTTTCATTCAACAGGTCAACAAGACGAGAAGACGGTGCGCACAGCCCTGCGCTACGTTTATCCTCAAGAGATGGAAGCCTTGCTCTACTACAATGGGCTTCAGGTCCGCGCGTCTTACGGCAGTTGGCAGCAAGAACCCCTGACCGCCGCTTCTCCCTCGATGATCTATGTCTGTCAGAAACGGGTTTAGCGAGTCGGCTTATACTCTCGTTTTGCTGTTTGACAGACGTGAATGGAGAGGTAATCGTATGCCAAAACAGAACTTGAAGATTGCGCTGAAACGCGTCTACGAGGAGTCAGAAACCAGTGACGGTACCCGTGTGCTGGTAGATCGACTCTGGCCGCGAGGGATTTCAAAGGAGCGTGCACGTATTGATCTATGGCTGAAAGAGATTGCGCCGAGTAACGATTTGCGCAAATGGTTCGGTCATGAACCTGAGAAATTTGCGGAGTTTCGCCGCCGGTACGAAGCTGAGTTGGCATCGGAGAGCGGGCAAAAGGCACTCACAAAGCTGCGAGATATAGCGAAGCATGAACAGGTTACATTGGTTTTTGCTGCGCATGATATGGAACATAATA
>CAVZTX010000031.1:0-74391 GCA_963778375.1 uncultured Chloroflexia bacterium
CGTTCGGTCGAGCCAATGACCAGGAGATTTCCACTGGAGGAGAGACTGTGCCCCAGAATGATGCTGGCGGATTGATAGGCTTGTCGCGGAGGAACAAGCTTGCCATCGGAGAAACTCCAGAAGATACACTGTGAAGCCCTCAGACGTTGCGGCCATGAACGTGAGGAGATTCCCTGTACGGCTAATGCGCAAGCCAAAACGGGCATACGGTGGCATCTGGGGATAACATTCTCTAAGCACACCTCCCTCAAATGGCAGACGCACAAAATGCCCAACCTCCTTGCCTTCTTTCTCATCATGATAGTACACGTAACGCCCGTCGGGCGAGAGCGTGCCGAAAAGTTGACCCTGCGGGCGATCGGTTACCTGCGTCAAGGTGCTTGTCGGCACATCCCAGGCATAGAGTTGGACGATTCCTGAGACGATTGCTTGCGACGAGGCCCCGTGTCGGCTCCTCAGCGGCAATCATTGTCAGATGCTAGTAGCACGAAAACGTTGTTTCCAGGGAGCTGGTAGTCTACACGAAGTTTCTTTGAGCATATTCCCTTCCTCTTCTTTCATGGTTACTGGGAAAGTGGAGATGCTCTCAGTGTACGATGCTGAGAGCATTCGCTACAAGAAGAGAGCTATGCTTAGCATAGTGTTCGGTTTACTCCTCCATATTGACAGGGTTTCATGCCACAATGCGCTGCTGTACATTTACAAGGAAACATCCACTCGAGCTAAATGCCCACGTTGTTTCCTGGAGTGAAACCCTGACGAGACGTAGGCTCTCCAGACCATCTCGCCTCATGAGGTGAGATGGCGTTTTTCTCATGGTGTTTCGCTTTGTCCCTCCTTTCCCCTCTGCTCGCTTTGCCGGAGTCGCTGGCGAAAGCGGAACGACTCGCCAAGAAATTCGAGGATATGCGCGCGGTGCGTGAGCCGGTCCAGCAATGCTGCGGTGAGATGTTCCTCTCCCATCACGGAATTCCAGTCGCCAAATTTGAGATTGGAGGTAATGATGATCGCGCTGCGTTCGTAGAGCGCTGAGCAAAGTTGGAAGAGGAGATTGGCCCCATCACGACTGAAAGGGATGAAGCCAAATTCATCCAGGACCAGCAGATCGTGCTTACAGATTCCAGCCATGAAGCGAGAAAGTTTCAATTCCTGTTGGGCAGAGAGCAGATCGTTGACCAGAGTCGCTACATTGTAGAAGCGCACCCGCTTGCCCTGCCGACAGGCGGCTAAAGCCAATCCTGTCGCCACATGTGACTTGCCCAAGTCCGGGATTCCCAATCATGAGAATGGGTTCAGCTTGTGTGATGTAGCCACCCTGAGCCAGCTCCAACACCCGTGTTTTCGATACCCCTTGCACACAACTCCAGTCGAACTGGGACAACTCTTTGAGCACCGGAAGCTTCGCCTGGGCAATGGAGCGTTCTACCCGATTGGCATCCCGCTGAGCGATTTCCGCCTCGCAGAGCGCAAACAAGTAGCGCTCGCAGGAGAGGCCAGTGCGTGCTGCGTCTTGGGCAAAGGCCGCGTAATTGTGAGCGAACGTCGGCAGTCTCAGTTGCCGGAGATAGGTTTCTAACAGGGATTGATGTTGCATCATACTCATGGAGCTTCTCCTTACCCAGATGATCGTCAACAATTGCTCGTACTGACGCAGGTCGATGGGTTGGGTGCCCAACCGCTTGCAAGTGCGGATGCTCGGTCAGCTCCAGGCTGGTGGGAGCTTCATCGGAAGAGGTGAGCTGATGCAAGCAATGCAGCACCCCATCCAGGTGCGGACAGCCGTAGGAGAGTGCCTGCTCAATGGCTTGTTGCACGAGGTGGGCTGGGTAATCCTCATGCAGGCGAAGCACGCGCACAAACTCTTGGACACCGCGTCCCCCTTCTGGCCATCTCTCGCGCAGCCCCCGCAACATCCGATGGTAACTCTCTGGCCAGCCTGCTCTCCATTTTTTCAGAGGTCTGGCATAGTCGAAGGCACCTGGGCGCATCTCCAGCAAAGCGAGGTAATGAGAGGCTCGAAGAGATCCTGTTCGCGTTCGTAGCAACGGGGGTGGCGGGCCAGCAGCGTGGTGCCATCCAGGATCTCCAGGTGGAAGGGGTAGGCTTTCACGATCACATCCTGCCTGGCCCGGTTGACTGGCACCGAGTAACGGTTCGTCTCATAGGTCACCAAACTGTACCCATTGAGTCGGGCACTTGTCGTCGCACAACAATCGTAGGCAAAAGGCGGAAGGCTGCGCAGGTGTGGGCGTTCATGCTCCCACATCTGTCCAATGGTTGAGACCTGCCGACTGACCCGGCGCTGATCATCTTTGAGACAGGCTTTGAGCAAGTGCAGATTCAGGTCCTCAAACGAGGCCACATCTGGGATGGGCACGAGAAAATTTCTGCGACTAAACCCAACCGATGCCTCAACACCACCTTTCTCCCACCCAGCAGCAGGCTGGCAGAAATGGCTCTCGAACAAGTAATACGAGCGAAAGGACACAAATGTCTGATTCTCTCGCCGTCCTTTCCCTCGCGCCATCACCTGGACGGCTGTCGAGAGGTTATCATAGCTGATCCGCCAAGGCACGCCCCCAAAATGCTCAAATGCGCAAGTGTGCCCGTAGAAGAAGCTCTCTTGCTTCTGGCTCGGAAAAGCCATGACATAGCGCCGTCTGCTGTGAGACAACCACATGACAAAGATCTGCACCGTTTGCCTGACCCCGGCGATGATCGCGATGGCCTCCCCCAGTCCACCTGGGCATCTTTGCCTGGTTCAAATTCCAGAGGCAGAAAGAGCGCGGGGGCTCGGTGGTTCTTGTTCCACTGGGTGAAGTGCAAGCGCACCCGCGACTCACTGCCCTGGTAGCCCTCCGCTTGGAGGAGTTCAAAGATCTTGTGAGAAGTGTACTGTTGCTTGCGGGGAAGATGGTCATTTTGGGCGAGCAGTGCATCAGCTCGCGCCTGGAAGGGACCGAAGATCGGCGCAGCTTTCGGTTTGCTGAGTCGGTAGGGCTGAGGCGGCGCATTCTCACCGCCTTGTCAATGGTTTTGCGGGAGTGCCCTTGTTCGCGAGCAATCTGCCTCTTGCTTTTCCGGTCGAGGTAGTAAGCTCTGCGAATGGCTTCTCGTTCTTCCACGGTAATCATCTCCAATTCTCCTATCGCTAAAGTGCTTGTGGTGCTCACCCTAACGATAGCAGAAAACAACGGGAAGTGGCTCCCTTTTTGATTGTCAAAGGTGCCATTGGCCCCCAAATGTGATTGGCAACAAATTTGGTATTGGCCCCCAAATCTTGTTGTCAAAGAGGGAGATACTGGCTCCCTTTAAGTTTATCGTAAACAATATACCTTACCAATTTGAATTGCTTACAGGAGAACCATCATGCAAACAACAAGGGATATGAGAAATGATGATCCTGTCGTGCGTCCCGCTCTTGTGAATTCAAGAGCTATTCCACCGCTTACTCATCGTGAGGCAGTAAATATGGCAAAGCTCGAATTTGAGCGTTTTCTAGCACTCCTGACCTCTTTTTCAGACGATGATTGGGAGAAACCAACAGCCTGCACTCTATGGAATGTCCGACAATTGGTTGCTCATGTGACAGGTGCTTGCGCTTCCTATGCGCACTGGTCGCAGTTCAAGCGCCAGGGCAATCCAAAGGTTCAAAGGCCATACCGAGCGAGAGGCCTCTCGTTCCTTGATAGCATGAACCAGATCCAGGTCGATGACCGCGCTTCCTCCAGCCCCGCAGCGTTGATCAACGAACTGCAAAGGGTGGGACCTCACGCTCTTGCTACACGAGCGCGAATTCCTGGGTTAGTGCGTGCTCTTCGTGTGCCATTACCAGCACTTGGTGGGATTGTGCCTATCGGCTACTTGACCGATCTGATCTACACACGTGATATGTGGATGCACCGGCTTGATCTATGTCGAGCGACGGGGCATGAGATGGCCATGACGCCAGAGCATGATGGACGCATTGTAGCGCTTGTGATGCGTGACCTGGAGAAGAAGCTTGTTGCAAAGCTGCGAACAACATCAGTTGTGTACCATCTTTCAGGAAATATTGGCGGAATGTGGCTACTCGGCGCAAAGTCATCCCCTGCGGCAACGATACATCTCGATGTGCTGGATTTCAATCTGCTGGCATCAGGGCGACTTACCCAGAGGAGGCGGAGTCTCATGCGTTGATAGAGGGTAATAGCGCTCTTGCATGCGAAGTTCTCAATCGTACTAGCGTTCCCTACTAACAAATAAGGAGAGTTGATCATGATAGAAGTGTTTTATTCGGGGAAAACAGAAGAAGTAACATCCGTGCATCTCGTAGGCCTTGGAGTGATCTTCAGGCTTGAGGGTCAAGCAACCGGGGGAAAATTCTCAATCGTTGAGCATCCTATTGAGCCTGGGACGCTGGTTCCACCACGTACGCACAGCCGGAGGATGAATATTCCTATGTGCTCGAAGGTGAAGTTGGAGTGAAGGTAGGGGACCAGGAATTTCTGGCAACAGTAGGAGATATTATCGTCAAGCCTCGCGGAGTGTCTCATACCTTCTGGAATCCTGGCCCACGACCAGCCCGCCTGCTTGAGATTATTGCTCCTGCTGAATTCGAGAGCTACTTCGAGGAGATGGCTCGTGTTCTTGCAATGCGGGTGGCCCTCCCGATGAGGAGCAGGTGGACAGCATTGCTGAGAAGTATGGTATGACGTACCAGATGGAACAAATACCTACGCTGGCGGCGAAATATCACTTACACGATCCGAGGGCATAAGGAAAAAAAGAGAATGATGAAGGCGTTTGGGGAAAACTCGTATGTGTTTCCCCAAACGTTGGTCCTATTGACCTAGATTGGCACTAGAAGATGATTTAGCTAAACCGAACTTAACACTCGCTATGCCCACAGTTATAGCACTTCCGGCAACCCTCTTCGTAAACCATCGTGTTACAGCCGCACTGAGGACAGAGATTGCCGGTCACGCTCAAATGGCTCAAACTCAACGCGCTTGAATTCGCACCATCGGAATGCGCCCCATTTCCGTGGCTATTGCCAGTATCTGAGCTGTTCGTGCTCTCAGAAGGAGTCGTCTGTTTCTCCGCCTCTTGTTTCTCAAGCGAGTCGATGTGTAGTTCAAGGGCACGCGCAACTGCGTCGGGCAGCGAACGTATCTGCTGCTGACCAAAGCCGATGGAGCGGCTGCCCGCAATACTGCGCAACTGGTCGGCAATCTCTCTCGTACGATCAGTTTGTGAGAGTGGGCTAAGCACGCGCAGGTTGAGCGAGATCACACGGCCTAATGCCTCCGCTAGGGCCATAATATCACTACCTGCCTTACCGACATTGATGAAGACCTCAAATGGCCCATGTTCGTCGCTGTTAATCGTGATATTGACCTTGCCCTCCGGAGCACTCATATGGCGGGTGTAACCGTGTAGTACGGCTGGTACAGGCTTAATACCCTGCTGAATGGAGGTAACCGGCTCCATCATCAGCGCTTGCTGTGCCTGTTGTTCTGACTGCTCCGGCTTCTTCTCCTCGATGTGCGAGAGCACGCCTACACGCGAGCCATCGCGCATATACGTGATGCCCTTACAACCGAGTTCGTAAGCCAGGCGATAGAGCGTTTGTACATCTTCGACGGTATGGTTGTTTGGCGCGTTGACCGTCTTGCTGATGCTCGAATCGGTATACTTCTGGATGGTTGCCTGCACGCGAACATGTTCCTCTGGCGTCAGATCATTCGCCGCGACGAAGTACTTCGGCGTTGGCTCGTTGGGATGTTCATCGCGCCAGGCCTGGAGCAATGGATGGTACAGGATGTGCTCACCCGTTCTGTCACGGCGCACCATCGCGAAATCATACACTGGTTCGATACCCGAACTGACTCCTGAGAGCAGGCTGGTCGTACCCGTTGGTGCCTGCGTCAACAGTACAGCATTGCGGATGCCTTGCTTCTGAATCTTGTCCTGAATAGCATGTGGCAGACGCTGGATGAACTGTCCCTGCATATATTTGTCGCGATCAAAGTGCGCAAATGTCCCTTTCTCGGCGGCATTATCTGCTGAAGCCTCATATGCAGCGTCTCGAATTGTAGTGTAGATGCGCTCAATAACCGGAAGTGACTCGTCGCTGCCATATGCCACCTGCATCTTAATTAGTGCGTCGGCCAATCCCATCGTCCCTAAACCAGTACGACGTGTGCCAAGCTGAGCCACTCGGTTCTCTTCAATGAAGTACTCGTTCGCATCAACAACGTTGTCCAGGAAGCGCATGGCTACTTTGCTCATCTCGGCCAGACGATCCCAGTCCATCTTTCCGTCCTTGACGAAGGCGGAGAGATTTAATGCACCTAAATTACACACGCCGTAAGGAGGCAGGCCTTGCTCGCCGCAATCTAAAGAACAGTAACCGTTTGTGATCCAGGTGAGCGTGTCAGGCTCATAGAGGTCAAAGACCTCTTCTTCGCGCTCAGTATCCTGAACCGAAACGACCGATGCTGTCCATGTACCGCCGATGTAATGCCAATTTTCGGCGATCTCTTTCAGACGGGCTGCTTTCTGTGGATGGCTTAGGCCAATCTCTGCGTAGAAGCGGGGAATGCCCTCGTTCATGATGACTACATCGTACTTCTCGCCCGTGCCATACATTGAGCGGCCATCGTATTCCAGATCCTCATCGCGGGTTGCACGATAAATGCGCCCATGAATGCCGAACTGAAGCAGAATCATACGTACCTGTTGTGCCAATTGATATGATGCTGTGTGAAATCGCAGCATCGGATTATCTTGTTTCATAAGCACGCTGCCATCCGTCGAAAAGAGCCCATCGAGGATTCCAGCCAGGAATTCTTTTTCCATATGCATGAAAGCAGCAGGAATGGTCTTTTGTGGTGCCTTTACATTGGGTGTCATACCAATACGTACAAGCAAAGATGCCAATTTATAGCATTCTAGCCGCACAGATGCATGCTTAACAGCAACACCACCTTCATGAGCGAACTCTTTTTCTGCAAGTGTTCGGTGCGTATGGATGTTCATATCCGTCATCAAGCCTGTGAAGGTATCATACCAGCCATCTTCATGAGCGCCAAAGGCTACTTTACATTCATAGGAATGACTATTCCTAATTGGCAGTTCACGCAATGTGCCATCGCCTAGCACGGTACCAATGATTAGGCCCAGCTTGCGGTCGTAAAAATCGGCAGTGTTAAGCTCTCTTTTGGTGATGTACTCCATCGCTTCCCTTGGAAGGCCCTGACGTGGCCCAAAGGACTCATTGGTCACGACCAGGACCTTATCACCCTCAGTCAACTCAGCGATGGGCACCCACTGATACTTTTTGCCGCGCACGACTTTAAGTTTGTGATCAGTAGTACCTTCTAGATAACCACCGTCGGAAAAATTCACACGATAGATGCGCTGAAGACCATTGTTATATATCTTTTCAATGGGCTTTAGTCCGGCTGGCGTGCGAACTTTCATGCCTATTTGCAAATCCCTCGCACACGTATATCCATGCTCAGTAGAAACTAGTGTATCGCCCGTAACACATGGATTTACACAGCGAATATCTTCGTAGTACCAGGTATTTGAGAGCTTATTGTAGCGATCCATAAAGACCATGCCAGGCTCCGCAGACTCCCAAGCTGAAGTGCAGATCAGGTCCCAGAGAGCACGAGCGCGGATCGTCTTCTTGACCTCACCTTGCCATACAAGGTCCCAGTTCGCATCGTCCTTGACCGCCTGCATGAACTTATCAGATATGCAGACGGAGAGGTTGGCATGCTCAATTTTGCCTGAGGTGCGCTTGACGGTGATGAACTCTTCGATGTCGGGGTGGTTGTCATCGAGCATAAGCATTAACGCGCCCCTTCTTGATCCACCTTGCTGAATCACATCTCCGGTTGCTACCGAATAGAGCTGCGCCCAGGAGCATGGGCCTGATGCTGTACCGTTAACTGTTTTGATGTAGGAGCCACGTGGTCGCAATGTCGAAAGATTGATCCCAACACCACCGCCGCGTGCCATGATCTCGGTCATTAATTTCAGGTTGTCGAGAATACCCTGGCGGCTATCCTCAGGGCTAGGTATAACATAGCAATTATAGAATGTTACCTGGTGCCCGGATCCCGCTCCGGCGAGGATGCGACCGCCCGGCACGAATTGAAAGTTGGAGAGCGCCTCGTAAAAACGCTTTTCCCAGTACGCACGTAGCTCCTCAGTCGTCTCTACCTCGGCTATACCTCGTGCTACCCTCGCCCATGTTTGTTCTGGATAGAACTCTAATGGTTGCCCACTTGGATCCTTGAGCGAGTACCGATCCATAAAAACCTTTTGACGGATCCCCTCGAGCTGCGTCATGTGCTGGGAATCACTACTCTTCTGGGTTTGAGATGCGTGGGGCTGCTGCTCCAACATTGCTAGTCTCCTTCTTGTCGAACTACAAAAATATCCTGAGGTACGGTTATACTCTTGATTTTATTTTGACCTCCGCAACACAGTATACTTCGTAAGAACGTTAATTTCAAGGGTTTTGGCACAACATATTGTTTTTCTAATCTTTCTCAACACAATATATTGATTGACGTTGCTATGTGATATGATATGTCTATACTAATTTAACGACTCAAAAGGTCGTCTCTACGCTCTATCCAGAAGGATATTCTCACCCTTTTATTTGGAGGAATCATGCGTGCTGAAATACTCTCATGTGGTACTGAGTTGTTGCTGGGTCATATCACCGATACCAATGCTACCTATCTTGCACAAAGTCTCGCTGCCCTGGGTATTGATCTCTATTTTGTCTCACAGGTAGGAGACAACCAGGGGCGCATTGTTGAAACGTTGCGCCATGCCTGGGAACGATCCGATCTGATTATTATGACGGGTGGATTAGGGCCGACTGAGGATGATCTTGCCCGCGAGTCCATTAGTGCCTTGCTGGGTGAAACTATGCAGGTAGACCCTCAGTTGGAAGCTGATTTACGCGCGATGTTCGCCACTCGCAATAGCAGGATGCCCGAACGCAATGTCAAGCAGGCAACCTTAATTCCTTCGGCGCAGGCCCTTCCCAATCCACTTGGTACGGCTCCCGGCTGGTGGGTTGAGAAAGATTCGCATATCATCGTTGCGATGCCTGGCGTGCCGCGTGAGATGTACCGTATGTGGGAACAGGAGGCTATCCCCAGGCTGACTCCCTATACCGGAGGTCTGATTTTTACGCGTATTCTCCGTGTTTCTGGTCTGGGAGAATCTGCTGTCGAAGAGCGGTTGGATGAAGTGCTGCATAGCAATAATCCTACCATCGCCACCTACGCCAAGTCCGATGCGATTGATGTACGTATCACCGCTAAGGCTGAAACTCGTGAGAAGGCTGAGGAGATGGTGGCGGGCATAGAGGCGCAGGTACGTCGTCATTTAGGGCATCACATCTTTGGTACCGATAAGGATACGCTGCAAAGTGTCGTTGGCAAGCTATTGTCGGAACGTAACCAGTGGTTAGCGGTCATGGAATCGCTCACAGGGGGTCTGCTTTCCAGTACAATCACAGATTATCCTAGTAGTTCTAAACATTTCACAGGCGGTATCGTATCGTATAGCCCCGATCTCAAAGTCGAGATGGGCGTGCCTCGCGAGGTGATAGAGAAATATGGAGTCGTCAGCGAGGAGACGGCGCGTGCTATGGCCCACGCTGTGCGTGAACGCCTGAAAGCGGATTATGCCATAGGTATTACCGGCATTGCTGGTCCTGAGAAGCAGGAAGGGAAACCCGTTGGCACCGTACATATTGCCATTGAAGGGCCGGATGGCGTTGTCACCGGCATGGGACCCGGTTGGCGTGCCAGCCGCGAGGATAACAAACGGCTGTCTGTGCTGGCCGCTCTCAATTTACTGAGATTGCATCTTGAAGGCATCAAGAAAGGTGAATAGCACAAGCCCTTGCATGCACCACTATGACCATGTTATTATCTGGTCGAAGATATGGAGCAAAGAAAGGACAGGTAAGAACAGTCATACGTCTCTTCTTTCCTGAGTGTGCGCTAGATGGAGCCGCCACGTCAGACAACACAAGAACTCAAAGCCAAAGGCCGCGCTGAGCGCCGAAAGCGAACGCGGCCGCGTTTTCGTCTGAGTCGTTCTTCATCGCTGTTCAGGCTTTTTGCCGTTTTGGGTCCTGGACTGATTGCTGCAAATGCAGGCAATGATGCGGGTGGCATCGCAACATTTTCCCAGGCGGGTGCCAGTTATGGTTATGGCTGCTGTGGGCGCTTCTCATAGCCGGCTTTTGTCTTGCCATCGTACAAGAGATGTGTGCGCGTATGGGAGCCGTTACCGGCAAAGGTCTGGCGGACCTGATTCGGGAGGAATTCGGTGTGCGATGGGCGGCACTGGCTATGCTTGCACTTCTGGTCGCAAACACAGGTGTGACCGTCTCTGAATTTCTAGGCATCGGTGCCAGTGTGCAGGTACTCGCAAATGATCCCCATACCCCCTTCGTCTATGTCGTCGTCCCTCTCGCTGGGCTTATCCTGTGGTGGCTTGTGATTAAAGGCTCCTACCGTCGTGTAGAAAAAGTCTTTCTGGTGATGTCACTAGGGTTCCTGGCCTATATCCCGGCTGCCTTTGCCGCTCATCCTGTGTGGAGTAATGTCGGCAAGCAGATTGTAATTCCACCTTTGAGTTCGGAAAGTGGCTATTTACTGACGGCAGTGGCCCTTGTTGGCACGACGATCAGTCCCTATATGCAGTTTTTTGTCCAGTCTTCTGTTGCAGATAAAGGCATTCATGCAGGTGACTACATCTACGAGCAGCTTGATGTCTATAGCGGCACCATTTTTGCGGTGCTTATTGCAAGCTTTGTCATCATCGCTACGGGTGCCACGCTTTTCCTCAATCACCATCCCGTCCAAACAGCCATTGATGCCGCCTTCGCACTGAAGGCCTTCGCCGGTCAATACGCTTCGCTGCTTTTCGGAGTAGGGATTATTTGGAGCATCACTGCTGGCCGCTGCCGTACTGCCCCTCTCCACTTCCTACGCCATATGTGAAGCTTTCGGCTTCGAGCGCGGAGTTTCACGTAGTTTCAGTGAAGCGCCTGTCTTCCAGAGCATCTTCACAGGTCTAATCATTCTGGGCGTGCTGATTACCCTTATTCCTGGCCTACCGATCATTCAGGTGCTGATTGTATTGCAGGACTTGAACGCGGCGATGCTACCTATCCTTTTGGTCTTCATTATTCTGCTGGTCAATAATCGGCGCTTGATGGGGAGGCGAGTGAATGGGCCTGTGTTTAATGCTATTTCGTGGACGACGGTTGTTGTGATTACGATCTTGATAGTGTTGTTGCTACTGAGCACGATTTTTAATATTACGCTCTAGTGGAAAAGCATTAGATGTAGTTCTTAGAGGACTATCCCAGAAAGCTTCTACGCCTTGATACTGTTTGTGTAGAGCGGCTAATCTTGTCTCATTCACCTCTCTAATCGTGCCAAAAACACAGAAACACCCATGAATAAACCTCATGGGCGTTTTTGATAAGGTTTATAATAACCAGAGTCAGGGTGGCTCACCCACGCCTCAGGACAGAGAGCGGAGGCTCATCTCCTCACGTGACTGGACAGGACGCTCAGTCCGGCTGATGCCGAAAAGATACTTGCACTAGCATGCGGGCAAACAAGCGCCCCTATCGCAAAATTGTCCTGTGGGGCAACCATTATCGTCGGAGCAACCCGTTAAGGTGCCAAAGTAACTCGCACATAAATTCCTATCGCAAACGCAAAACCCACAACAAAAACCGTCATCGCAGCCCGGACACGTCGTTGCACACGTACCATTGCTGAGCTTGACTTGACCGCATGGACAATCTGAGCTCACACACGTCCCATTGCAGCAGATTTGGCCCGAGGAGCAGGCATTTCCACATCGGCCGCAGTTCTCCGTCGTGGTTAGATCGGTGCAGGTGCCATGACAGCAGGCTCCACTACAACACTGACTATTCGTGTTGCAGCCGATGCCATTGGGTTTACATGGTCTGGCAAAGACCGTGCCCAGGCCACTTAGACCGAGGATGCTACCAAAGGTCGTAGCTACAATGGTTTTGAGGGCGTGACGACGCGAGGTGGAGGTGGCCAGGGCTTTAGTCAGGTCGTCAAACTGAGAAGGTTCCAACTCTTGAGCAGCCTTTCTACATGGATGCGTCTCCCTCACGCACGGTGGGTGTAGCGCATCCACTCACTTGTGAGAAAAAAAAGAGCGCGAAGGATCACAATGATGAAGATCAACCAGGGTTAAGGACATCCGTCCCGGTGAGTTTCTTCAAGAAGTATATCTGAGATGAGCGTCAAATACAAGTAGAAATCTCTCTCCAGTCCACGTCGTCCCTCCAAGTACAGCGGGACAAGGGAGAGATCATACCTTGACCTCCCCCATCACGGCTCCCCTGTGCCGTCCCTCTATAAGAGTAGAGAGATCATGAGCACAGTGGGACACACACTTTAGCAGTAGGATTGCAAAAGGAGGGAATACAGACCTGACCCGCCGAGCAATCAGTAGACGTCTGGCAGACATAATACATGTCAGAACTGCCAGTGCAGGCAATAGTACCCTCGCTCGTAGTAGCACAAAGGCACGAGGCATTCATAGGGCAGCTAACTAGAGTGCTACATGTACTTGCTTGCGTACACGTCACACTGACGCACTGGCCGTTTTGGCATATTTGGCCAGAGGCACAGGCGTGACCGCACGACCCGCAGTTGCTTGTGGTGTTCAGATCCGTACAGGTTCCACCACAGCAGCCCTGCCCAGATGAGCAGGCGTGGCCGCATTTACCACAGTTACTTGTCGTACTCAAATCGGTGCAGGTGCCATGACAACAGCCTCCGCTACAGCACTGACTGCCGATGTTGCAGCCAATGCCATTGGGCTTACAATTGGCCAGGGCGGTACCGATGCCACCCAGACCAAGCAAACCACCAAGAGCGGTGGCTACAATGGTTTTGAGGGCGTGACGGCGCGAGGTGGAGGTGGCCAGGGCTTTGGTGAGGTCGTCAAAGCGGGAAGGTTCCATGTCCCTTCCGTCCTTTCTAGAGGCAGTGATGCCTCTATGTGTGAGCAACATAACGCAAAGGGTCAGAACGATGCAGATCAACCAGGGTCAAGAATACATGTACCGGTGAGTTTCTTCAAGAAGTATATCTGAGATGAGCGTCAAATACAAGCTGCTAGCACAACCTCTTCCCTCAGTTCTGCGTATAACTATATGGTACAATAGTACAAGATAAATCAATGGATCACCCAGAATTGAGGCGAGGAATGTCCTGGAATACCGAAGAATTTTCTGAATACGCTGAAGCCCCTGCCGAGCATGACTATGCCAACCCTGCCTACTACCAGCAGTCGGTACCGCAAGCAGCGCCTCGTTCTACCCAACCTGTACAGGAACTGATTCCCCTGGACTCGGATCCTTATTCTGATTATGGAGATGGCTCGACTATCGTCAGTGAGAACTACGATCCGCAACCGATGAGCGCCTATCGTGGACCTTCAAGCATTGAGGGGTATACCACCGATGCTGGTGCTGAGCAACGTGAGGCTGCGAAGCGTGGCACGGCTTCGGGCAGTAAAAAACGCAAAGGACTGGCCGGACTAGGTGGTATTGGAGCCACAATCGTCGGATTAATCGTCAAATTTAAGACGCTGCTTGTATTGTTGTTGGACTTCAAGTGGCTTGCATTTGCTGCCAAGTTCGGGGTAGTCGGTATCTCCGCGTTGGCTTCAATTTTTGTCTACTCCTTTCTTTTTGGCTGGACGTTCGCTGTAGGATTAGTCGCTCTGCTCTTCATTCATGAGATGGGCCATGCCGTGGTTATGAAGTTGAAGGGTATACCGATTGGGGGCATGATTTTTATACCGCTATTGGGTGCAGCAGTCATCATGCGTCAGATGCCCAGAAATGCAAAAGATGAAGCAGAGGTGGGTATTGCCGGTCCTATAGCCGGGGCCGTTGCTGCATCGGTCTGTCTCGCACTTGCTGGACTTTCTCCCAATACACCTACAATATGGGCTCCGCTTGCCTACTTCGGTTTCTTCATCAACCTGTTCAACCTTATCCCCATTGTGCCGTTCGATGGCGGACGTGTGTTAGCCGCGATTGACCGGCGTGTCTGGATCCTGGGCTTCGTGGGCCTGCTGGCTTTCCAGATCTGGACGTGGATCAATGGTGAGTTTTCCCCGTGGTTGCTGCTTTTCGTCGTCATGGCAGCAACGCAGCTTCTGGCTCGCCGTCGTGCTCCAAATACACCAGAAACCAGGGCCTATTATGCCGTCCCAATAGGAGAGCGCATAATTCTCGGCCTGCTTTACTTCGGTCTGGCTGCTGTTTTAGTGCTTGGTATGACGATTTCACACAATATGATTTTGGGACTGGGTCGTTAGCTTCGTACCTCAACTCCAGCCATCTGCTCTAACACCTTGAGCAACGATGTATAATCTTCGCGCCCATAACCTGCTGCACGTGCCATCTCATACATCTGGCGCGAGAGGGCGGTTATAGGCATTGGAGTTGTATTCTCAGCGGCCAGGTCGAGCGCCAGTCCAAGATCTTTATGTAGCAGATCGGTCATAAAGCCGGGCTGAAAACTGCCGTTGAATGCACGCAGTGGAAACTGATTGGAAAGTTGCCAGCTTGCTCCGGCACTCACGCTGATCACCTTTGCCATCGTATCGACATCGACCCCGGCTTTGACTCCCAACACAAACGACTCGGCTGTGGCCGCAGCTATCGCACCGACCAGGATGTTATTGACAATCTTGACGACTTCGCCTGCGCCGGTAGGCCCGACGTGGAAAATATTCTCCTTTTTGCCCATCGCTTCCAGTACTGGCCGTGCCTGCTCAAATATCTCGCGTTCGCCACCCACCATAATTGTGAGGGTACCGTTGACTGCACCCTGAGATCCACCGCTCACAGGAGCATCCAGGAAATGAACACCGCGGGTTGATGCCAGTTGTGCCAGCTTGCGACTCATGGTTGGGGCGATAGTGCTCATATCGATGATGATAAGCCCCTTACGCGCGCCTTCAAGAATGCCATTTGGACCGGCTACTACCTCTTCCACCTGCATAGAATTTGGCACCATCGTAATCACCATTTCTGATGCCATAGCGACAGCACGAGGTGACGGTGCGAGCTTTGCTCCAGCGTTCATCACCTCCTGCACCTCTGGCTTGTCTGGATGACGCGCGAAAATAGTGACGTGATGTTCGGCTTTCAGAAGGTTGAGTGTCATAGGCCTTCCCATAACGCCGATGCCAATAAAACCAATTTGCATAAGAGCCTGTCCTTTCTCTGCTATTCCATTTCAACGATGACTGCCCCACCCTTAACGACCGCGCCTTCTGTATAGTGTACGCGTCGCACTTTCCCTTCATAGGGCGCGATGATAGAATGCTCCATCTTCATGGCACTCAGGATGGCAAGCACCTGTCGCTGTTTGACTGTGTCGCCTTCGTGTACCTGTACCTTTATAATAGTGCCTGCCATAGGGGCTGTGAGAGCCTTTTGTGAGTGCGTTGCACTTCCTCCATGTGCTGCCATATTTACATCAGGCGGCTGGCGTCTTTCTAGACGATATGTTTGTCCGTGCAGAATGACCTGTGTCTGGCTTTCGCCATGTTGTACATATGCTCGTACTTGCGTTGTTCCCCTCCGAATCAGGACGAGGTTCTCGTTGTCGACCATGCATGTTATTGTTTCTGCGGGTTGCGTATCAACTTTAACGTTCCAGGATTCTGCTATACCGTCCTGGGCGGGACGAAATGCAACGCTGTGCTCTTCGTCGGCATAGCGATAGGTAAGCGTTCTTGCCTCGCCTACCATGCGCCACGGTCCTAATGTCAACCACGGATTGGTGACGACCTGTGTATTTTCAAGTTGCGAGCGATAACCGTTAGAAGTATGCTCTTCTAACGCACCTTGAGCATTGTACAAGGCTGCTGCTATCAGCGCCTCATTCGGCAGTGGTATATGTTCTTTCTGCTCGTTTTCGATCAATCCGTATTCAATAAGGAAGTTCGTATATGTGCGGCCTTCTTGAAATGCTGGGTGAGTCGTAATAGCATGCAGCAAGGGAATATTTGTTTTGACGCCAAAAACGGCGCTTTCCTCTAGCGCGGATCGCATGCGAGCGATGGCTGCCGGGCGATCTTCGCCATACACGATCAATTTTGCGATCATCGGATCATAAAACTGCGTGATCTCATCGCCACTATCGATGCCACTATCCACACGGATGCCAGGGCCTTCGGGCTGAATAAAACGAGTTACCGTGCCTGTAGAAGGTAGGAAGTTCTGTTCGGGATCTTCGGCATAGAGCCGCATTTCGATGGCATGACCGCGAGGGCTAATATGCTCTGAGGTAAGAGCGAGCGGTTCGCCTGCCGCGATGAGCAGTTGATGGCGCACAAGGTCAATACCTGTAACCAGTTCGGTAACGGGATGCTCCACTTGCAGACGCGTATTCATCTCCAGGAAGTAGAAACGCTTGTCGGTATCGAGCATAAACTCAAGCGTGCCCGCATTCACGTAGCCAGCAGCTTTAGCAATGCGTACCGCTGCATCTCCCATTTCAGCGCGTAGTGATGGTGTCAGTGCAATCGATGGGCTTTCCTCAACAATCTTCTGGTGGCGGCGCTGAATCGAGCATTCGCGTTCGCCGAGATGGATGAGATTGCCAAAGGTATCGCCAAGTATCTGTATTTCGACATGGCGTGGTTGTAGAATCAAGCGTTCGAGAAAGACGGTTGCATCACCGAATGCGGCCTGGGCCTCACGCCTTGCCCCGGCCAGTTGCTCTAAAAAGTCGGTTGCCGGTATGTACTTCGCGCATGCCTTTGCCACCACCTCCGGCAGAGGCCTTAATGAGCAGTGGGAAGCCGATGCGCTCTGCCTCATACATCAACACGGCATCATCCTGGCTCTCGCCGTTGTAGCCAGGAATGGTCGGTGCGCCGACCGACTGTGCCAACTGCTTGGCGGCAATCTTCGATCCCATCAATCGCATCGCTGAGGCTGGTGGGCCGATGAAAATAATGCCAGCTTGCTCGCATGCTTCGACAAAAGCCGCGTTTTCAGAAAGAAAACCGTAGCCAGGATGAATTGCTTCTGCCCCACTCTGTTGAGCTGTTTCAATTATCGTATCGATGCGCAGATAGCTTTGTGCTGCTGGTGCCGGGCCAATAAAGTATGCCTCGTCAGCCTCTCGTACATGACGAGCGTTGCGATCAGCCTCAGAGTAAACGGCTACGGTTCGCACATCCATTTCGCGGCACGTTCTGATGATGCGAACGGCTATTTCTCCCCGGTTGGCAATCAAAATTTTCTTGAACATGCTTTGATACCTAACTTCTTCGGTAGGATGAAATGCAGGAGACCATGATGCCACATCTTACTATATAAGCGCTCTTTCTGACAAATGCCAATAGCACTTCTTTCGGTGTTGCTCAAAGTAGGCGGGAAGCGCCAAAATTGTGAAACCTCACTTCAAAGTGCTGCGTGTCTGGATAAGAGGTGTGTAAGTTGAAGGGGCAATCAACTCATAATCATACAGATAACTGCCCCTCCCTAATAAGTTCGCGTTTTAGGGGACTTTTGTCTTTGCTAGAATGTGCTTACGTCGCTATGGATAAAAGTGTCAATGTGTTCAAAGATGAGGTGGTAAGGCAGCTATGGCACAGAGCCAGTTTGCATTTGAGGTAGATATGACAGAGACACGTTTTGGTCAATCAGGACGATCTCTTACGTCTATGCAATCTCAGCAAAAAGGGGAAATACATAAGAGACGGACATCTCTTCTTGCCTCTCTCCTTGGTAAACCTTTGATCAAACTGGCCAGATTTATGCAGAGAGTGCTATCTCTCATTCTTGCTGGCTTCATTGCGCTCATTCTTGGCCGACGTAAGACCCCCCAGCATCGGGAGCTTCCTGCCGAGCAAAACTTGGAGCTTGATCGAGCAACTGAGCTGGAAGAGCACTTTCTCACAATGGCTTCCCATGAGCTAAAAACTCCCATGACTACCATTCGAGGTGAGGCACAGCTCATGTTACGTCGATTGGGGAGGCAGAAGGAATTATCTTCTGAGCTGTCCATTATACGTGCTGCATTAGAGAAAATTGATGGGCAAACTCGCCGTCTGAATGCCATCGTCGATGATATCCTCGATCTGAACACTATTCGTTCCGGTAAGATCGAGTTGCGATTGAGGCCATGTAACCTGGTAGATATCTGCCGCGATGTTGTCGAGGTACAGCGTCTCCTGACAAGCCGTATCATTGAACTTGAGATACTTGGAGCACTTGTGACGATAAAGGCTGATTGTGACCGTCTGAACCAGGTTCTATTCAATCTCCTGGATAATGCGCTTAAGTATTCACCTGAAGAGACTGCTGTAAAGGTCAGTATTGGCCAATATGATGAAATAGCACTTATCCAGGTACATGATGCCGGACGTGGTATTCCAGAGAATCAGCAAGCACATATCTTCGAGCCTTTTTATCGAGTTCCCGATGTTCAATCTTCAATAAAGAGCGGTTTGGGCCTCGGCCTTGCTATCTGCAAAGATATTGTTGAGCGACACGGTGGCCATATCGGGTGTAACTCACAGGTGGGGAAGGGTAGTGTCTTCTTTGTGGGACTGCCGCTACATTAGACCCAGTTTGGCTTTCTTTTCTCAAGAAACGCTCTCAATCCCTCCTGTCCCTCTGCGCTCACTCTAAGCGTTGCAATCGTATCCGCAGTATAGCGTCGTGCCGTATCATGATCCATATGTCCAACATTCAACGCAAGAGCCTTGCATGCACGTACTGCCTGGGGGCCGTTGCTCACTAACTCGCTCAGCGTCTTCTCTACGGCAGCATCAAGTTCATCAGGCGGCGTAACAATATGCACAAGACCAATCTCGCGAGCATGGGCTGCACTGAAGCGCTCGCCTGTGACGAATAGGACGCGAGCATGCGTCTCGCCAATTTTGCGTATCACGTAGGGTGAGATGACAGCAGGAGCAATACCAAGCTTGACCTCACTGAAGGCTAATCGCGCACTTTCGGCTGCGATGACGATATCACACACACTAACCAGGCCTAATCCACCGCCCATTGCCGTGCCATTGACGCGTGCAACCACCGGACAAGGAAACGTGTTGATCGTATCAAACAGGTCTGCCAGGCGCAGTGCATCGCTCAAATTCTCCTCTTGTGTGGAGGTTGCCGAGGCCTTCATCATATTGATATCTGCCCCGGCGCTGAATGATGGGCCATCACCGGTCAGTACCACAGCATGTAGCTCTCATCGGTACTTAGATCAGTGAAGGCCGCTTGTAAATCCGTAATAAGCTGCGTGTTAAAGGCGTTGTGCACCTCTGCACGGCGCATCGTGATTGTAGCAACCTTGTCCTGAAAGCTGCGGTCAACGGTGATATGTGTGTATATTGCCATCATTTTTCTCTTTCACAAGCGTCACTACTGTCACTTTCATGGATCAGGTGAACTAATCCATCCTGCTTGAGAAGGCCTCACATCCTGAAAACACCAAACGGAGTATCAGGCATTGGCGCATTCAAGGACATCGCAATACCGAGAGCCAGTACCGTTCGTGTATCGCGGGGATCAATGATTCCATCATCCCATAGGCGCGCCGTGCTGTAGTAGGGATTACCCTCCTCCTCGTACTTATCAAGGATTGGCTGTTTGAACTCTGCCTCTTCCTCCTCACTCATACTCTTTCCACGCGCGGCAAGGCCTTCTTTGCGCACCGTTGCCAGCACACTTGCCGCCTGTTCGCCGCCCATTACCGAAATACGCGCATTGGGCCACATCCATAACAGGCGTGGTGAGTAAGCTCGCCCGCACATGCCGTAATTTCCGGCTCCGAATGAGCCGCCGATAATTACTGTAAAGCGCGGTACAGGCGCGTTGGCGACCGCCATTACCATCTTTGCGCCATCTTTAGCGATGCCGCCGTTCTCGTACTGCCGACCCACCATAAAGCCGGTAATATTCTGTAAGAAGACCAGCGGCGTCTGTCGTTGTGCACATAACTCAATGAAATGGGTCGCTTTGAGCGCGCTCTCTGAAAAGAGAATACCATTATTCGCAATAATTCCAACGGGATACCCCATAATCCGTGCAAAACCACACACCAGCGTTGTCCCGTAGAGTTCTTTAAACTCGTGGAAACGGCTTCCATCGACAAGACGCGCAATGACCTCGTGTACATCATAGCTCTTACGGTTATCCCTTGGGATAATGCCGTAAAGATCGAGTGGATCATAGCGCGGTGGCTCAGGTGGATGGATATCCCAGGGAATATATTTGCGTCGGTTGAGATGAGAGACGATGCTGCGGCAAATTGCCAGCGCGTGTTCGTCATTCAAGGCATAATGATCGGTGACGCCGGAGATACGGCTATGCACATCGGCACCACCCAGATCCTCCGCACTGACCTCCTCGCCTGTCGCAGCTTTTACCAAAGGTGGCCCTGCCAGGAAAATCGTCCCGTTGCCGCGCACAATCACCGTTTCATCGCTCATAGCCGGTACATAAGCACCTCCTGCTGTGCAGGAACCCATGACAGCAGCGATCTGCGGGATACGCTGGCTTGACATGCGAGCCTGGTTATAGAAGATACGTCCAAAGTGTTCGCGGTCGGGGAAAACATCGGCCTGTAAGGGCAGAAAAGCGCCACCCGAATCGACCAGGTAAATGCAGGGTAAGTGGTTCTGCTCGGCGATCTCCTGGGCGCGAAGATGTTTCTTGACCGTCATTGGGTAGTAGGTGCCACCCTTGACCGTTGCATCGTTGGCGACGATCATGCACTCCTGCCCCTCAACCACCCCGATACCCGTCACAATGCCTGCCGACGGTGCATCGTTATCATACATATCCCAGGCTGCCAGTGGACTGAGTTCTAGAAAAGGCGTGTCGGGGTCGCATAGCAATGAGATGCGTTCACGAGCTAGGAGCTTGTTGCGTTTGCGATGTTTGGCGATGGTGTCCGCGCCTCCACCTTGCTGAACCTCTTGCACGCGTTCATTAAGCTGTTCGATCAGTTGCTGGAAGTAGTGTTTATTTTCTTGAAATTGGGGACTGTCACGATCTATGCGAGATTCCAGGATGCTCATAGCTATATTCCTCTCACAGGATTGATGGGACGCGTCGTTGCGTCCCCAGTTCTTGTTTGCAGCATAGCACCGCTATGAGAGGAGCGTCAAGGGTGGTTGTTCCCTACGCACGTTGTGTCGAGCTTGTTCCTTCTGCCCGCCTCTCCTCACGCACTTCTCGGGCAAGGCGAGTTCTCGCATCTCGTATGGAACTTACGCGTGGCCAAACGGCTAGCGCCATGACGACTAGCAGAAGCCCCGAATTGAAATCGGTTGCCATGCCGGTCAGGATCATGCCGAACGCTTGGGAGAAGTACCAGATTATCACGCTTAAGATGATAGAGGCGATCAGGAACGAGGGCAACTGCCTTTCCTTGACCACTAGCATACCGATTCCTATTGCCAGGAACACGATGATCAGCGCGATGTTGAGTGGAATCTCGAGGTTAGCGGTGGCGTTGGCGACCGCCGTGAGCACCGGGTCCACCAGCACAGTGTTCAAGCCTCCCTGGCCGACCATTGCGCCGATGCCCTGAGAGATCTGCCCTGACTGCCACCAGTTTGGTTGAAGTTGGAGCAGCGCTGCGAAGATCCAGAAGCCCGCGAGCACCCAGCGTAGAACATTGCGTGAGAGCAGGCCGTCGTCATTGGCCTTCGCTGCCTCGTCTTGCAAGGGCCTCCTGGATTGCTTGCGTGGATAGACGGCCAGGCCCAACAGGGGATAGAGCAGCACTGCGCCTGGCGCTCCAGAAAGGACGCTGGCTGTCCCAGTAAGCAGCATACTCATGCCCTCACCCCCGAACCAGACGATCAACGCCCATACGATAGAGGCGATCACGAGTTCTTTCATCCAGCGGTCTGTGAGGAAGAGGAAGCCAAGGCCGAGCAAGATTTGGACGACGGCGATCAGCAAGTTGACCTCGACGAGGTGAAGTGTTGTCTGGTTGACGATAAATTGTAGGCTCTGCTCAATAAATCCAGGCTGGCCAACCAGCATCGGCTTCATGACGCCATTGACCATATTCATAGTGAACATCTGTGGCTGCAACTGTAGGAGTCCATCGATAAGCCATAACACTCCCAGCACCCGCTGGAGCGCTTTGCGCGAAAGTAGCATAATGTTGTAATATCCTTTCAGTTCAGTGTGGAAAATAGATGCACGCAATGTAATTGTGTGCGATGCGTTTCCCTCAAGGAGTTCTCCCACCTGAAGCCAGTTCCAGTTGAAAACAACCCCTTTTGAGACTATAAAGCTGATCGCATCGCTTGTCTATTAGGAGGAAACCCTATTTTTCACAGTAGGGTGTTGAACGAATATCCGTGGAAGCCGACCGTCTGACAGCTTTGCTATAATACAAACGAACATTGGTTTTCTTAAAAAAGAGGGGAGGAGTCGACGATGGCGATTATCCATCACTTATCAAAGATCGGAGGGGTTGCACTGCTTCTGATCTGTGCTGGTATGCTACTTGCCGCATGTAACTCAGGAGGGAATACCCAGACGCCGACGGCCTCCGCAGGATTTCATGATACCCTGAAGACGACTGATGGACAGTTTATGATCCAATTCGGTGTGACACCAAACCGACTCGGTCTCAATGTTTTTACAGTGGGGGTGGAAGATGTTAGTAGCGGAAAATCCTTACCTGGTCTACAAGTTCAACTCGCGACCACAATGCTCGATATGGATATGGGAACTGATCGGGTTATACTACAGTCAAAGGGGAACGGTCAGTACAGTGCACAAGGGACACTAGCAATGGAGGGCCATTGGGAGATACGTATTCTTCTCAGAACACCCAATTCAACCTTACATCAGGCCAGTGTAGAGTTTGATACGTCGTCATAGTGATTCTCGTAGGCAACGACGGCTATTTTGTAAAGCATGGCAGTCACTCACCGATCCTTGTTGACCTCACTAGCTGTATATAAGGAATTTGTAGGCTTTGACTGAGGCAGTAGAAGCTACTCCACCAGGTTGGAGGAGGCGGTACGCGGGGAGTAGTAGCTCTCTCCCCGACACTATTGAGAACAAGGAAAAGCAGGAGAGTGATCTTCTCCTGCTTTCGCGTTATGCGGAGAGGCTCTAATAACCAGCCTCTCCCGGAGGAGAACTCGGCAGATACTTCGGCTTATGCCGAACCTTCGAACCCTGCTCATACGCATAAGCAAGCTTGATAAGGGTTGGTTCACTAAAGGCTCTTCCCATGAAAGTGATACCGACTGGAGCCTCGAAATCGAAGCCCGCCGGGACATTAATACCTGGATAACCCGCCAGAGCAATTGGCTGGGAACTGGCCCCCAGGAAGTGATCCCCGTTGATCAGGTCGATAGTCCAGGGAGGGTTGCCGGTGGGTGCTACCAGCGCATCCAGGTTATACTTGTTCATCACAGCGTCAATTCCTTCTTGCCGCGAGAGCAAGTGATCCTCGGCGAGCGCCTTAAGATAGGTCGGGTCATTCAGGTTAGTGGTGGCCTGCGCTTGAATGAAGAGATCCTGGCCGAAGTACTTCAACTCTTGATTAGCGTGGGCGTTGTTGAACGCGATAATATCAGCCAGCGTATGCACCGGAGAACTAAGCAACTCGGACAGGTACTTGTTCAAATCGGCCTTAAACTCAAACAGGAGTACAGTAAGTTCCGAGTTAGACGATGCCATTTGCTGCGCCGTTGGAATATCCGCCGGGTCAATGATGGTTGCTCCCAGTTCCCGCATCCGCTCAATAGCCGCATTTGTAATGGCATCAGTCACGGCACTGTAACCGAAATAGACCTGCCGTGGAATGCCAATGCGAGCACCTCGCAAGCCGCTGGGGTCCAGGAACTTCGTATAGTCCTTATAGAACTTACCAGCACTAGCTTGGGTTGCGGGATCGCGTGGATCGATGCCGGTCATAGCTCCAAGCATTATGGCCGCATCAGTGACAGTGCGTCCAAATGGGCCGACCGTATCCTGGCTGTGCGCGATAGGAATCACACCTGAGCGGCTCGTAAGTCCCACCGTCGGCTTGATCCCGACAACCGCGTTCGCCCCAGAGGGGCTGAGGATTGATCCATCTGTCTCGGTTCCCACCGCAGTCGCAATCAGGTTGGCTGCGACTGCTGCCGCGGAGCCTGAACTCGATCCACTCGGAGAGCGATCCAGGACATATGGGTTATGTATCTGCCCTCCGCGACCACTCCATCCGCTCGATGCGAAGTTCGAACGAAAGTTGGCCCACTCGCTGAGATTGGTCTTACCCAGGATAACTACCCCTGCCTCACGGAGCCGAGCTGCCACAAAGGCATCGCGGGGTACACGTGAGCCGAGCAGCGCAAGTGATCCCGCTGTCGTCTCCAGACGATCAGCAGTGGCAATATTGTCTTTAAGGAGAATGGGGATACCATGTAGGGGACCCCGTGGGCCTTTCTCTCTGCGCTCCTTGTCTAGCGCCTCCGCAATCGCCAGTGCATCAGGGTTGAGTTGCAGAACAGAGTTGATGTTGGGGCCATGCTCGTCGAGTGCCTCTATGCGCTCAAGGTACCTCTTCGCGAGTTCCTTCGCGGTGAGCTTACCCGAAGCCATCGCTTTCTGCAATTCGAGGATCGTTATCTCTTCCAGGCCCGGAAAAGGATCACTTAATCCACTTGCTGTGGCTGAGTTACTAAATCCCACCTCGGATAGAGCGGCTCCGGTTGCCGCTAACGCGCCACGTTTTAGAAACGACCTACGACCAAACTGCGCAGATCCCGTCTGCTTCACTACGTTTTCATCGCTCATAGCTGCTCCTTCCATTGTGATGATCATGTTGCGATCAGAATGGTATCTGTCACGTTTCGTAAGGGCAGGTTGAAGTCGCACGGAAAGGATGGCTAGACGTGTCGCGGGGAGAGATACCGCCCCGACAAAGCGCTTCAAATACTTGATCGCTATCTACAACTATATTCAGGGCGCTAGCTGAGCATAACAAACTCGCTATCCCCCATAGCATACCCTAAGCATGGACTAATGTCTATATCAGGTGGTTGGATAGGCATGCAAAACAACCCGTAAGCAAGGATAAGAAGTAATAGTGCTTGGGAAACTTAAAATAGCTCCCCATTACTACTCTTTTTCATCTTAATGGCATCGATAACTTCAAGCATTTCTTCGTCTGCAGGTTCTCTATACGTAGCTTGCACTAAAGTCTCAATCTCTGACAAAAGCCTATCAATTGTATTCTGAATTTCCTGACTCTTAGTGGTTATATCAGCAACTGAAGCCATAAAAGTTCGCAAGCCCTCTAGCGGAAATGGTACATCGATACGCTTCCGGGCTTCTGCCCAAGTCCAGCCACGTAAGTATGAATGCAATTGTATTAAATACATTTCAAGATAATGCAGCAGTTCAGGTTCGGATGACTCCAGATATGAAAGTGGCTGGCGACGTAATATAAGTTTTCCTTCTTTTATGAGAGGTCTGTTGGCTATAGCAGTTTGAGCCTCACCAAAGAAACTCACTAATCCTTGAGCAAGGTATACTTGTATGTTGCGATATTGAAGAGTAGGATTTGCAGATAAAGTGGCTGGAGTTGGTAAATTGGCAAGTTTTTCATACTCTATCTGAGTCTTACTAACCAATGTTGCTATTTGTTGCTGTCGTTGGACAGAAGTAACTTTGATAGGTAAGCGTTTCCATACATCTGGATAAACGCGTCCTTCTCGCGTACCTTCATGCATATTAGAAGCAATATAGTGGCGCATAAAGCGACTATTAATTATACCAAGGAGATAGCGAAGTCAAACAATTCTGAGATAGGAGCAAGACTACCAGTAATACCAGTAATTTGCCGAGATGTCCGTAAGACTGTTTAAATGCCCTTCTTCTGCCAGAGCATTGGCTTGCTCTAATTCCTTCCAAGAGACAACAACTTGAACGCTATGATTAGCGAAAAGCCCGATTGTCGTAATATCCACCCGATGTTTCACCCAGCAACAGCTTCTCGGGAGTACGGAAAAGCGCTATATGCCTAGGGCCGCGCATCTATGACCGGTATTTCTCATAGGCAACATACCGTTTACGACTGAGATAATAATAATCCACATCATTTCCAAGCACACCTTCATCTTTATATTCAGTAGGGCGAATCTCTTTAAAAGATGGAGGTAAAAAAACATCATTGAGAGTAAATCGCTTTTGTCGTTTCCCCTCAATGACTGGATCGAAAAGCTCATTGCTTTGAGCTTCAATTCCTGTTCCAATATATACAATAGTGCAAAGCGGTATGCTACCCTCGGCCATGTTCTTATCGAACGCAAGGTCATAGCGCCAACGAAAAACTTGCCCACAAGAAGCCAATTGGGGCACAGGTGGCAACGTTTCAAAGTGCTTGCAATCTGCTTGTAGATGTTTACGCCGTACCACCAAATGCGCATCATCGGGAGGTGCATTTTGGAGAAGCACAATGGTATTTTCGACTCCAGCATCTTGGAAAAGACGTAGTCCGGGAAAAAAGTCTATTTGCAACAGTCGATACTGGCTGCAAAGAGCCAGTCGTAACTGTTCAGCATAGCCTTCCGTCTCAATGCCATTGGAGACGATCAGGCACAATCGTCCAGTCCCTGGACGTAAAAATTGAAAATTGCGCTCAAAGAAAGGTATGAAAAGATCCCACCGTTGATGGAGTAAGTGATACATACCAGAGCTCGAAACTTTGTCACGATAGCGCAAGTTATCTATACCTTCACCGGCACTAACGTAAGGGGGGTTACCAAAAAGATAATCTAAACCCTGCTGACCTCCGTTGAACTGTATCAACTCAACAGGTAATCCTTTCGCTTCCTTGATGCTAATGATGCGTTGCTCTTCGTCTGAAAGTATCTGTCCACGTGGTCGCTGAGGAAGAAAGCTTAAACGCTCAGTTGCCTTACCACTAAGCTGTGCGCGTGTTTGCTCTAAGAGTTGGTTCAAGCATATCCACGCAATAAATGTGAAAACGACTGACGTTGCGGCATAATTGCCCACGCTCATCGATCAGAAAAGGGAGACATGAATAAGTAGGTTAATTTCAGCCAGATAACAAGCAAAGGGATTAAGATCAAAACCCAACAACGTGTTGGTCAGAATGGACAGCATATTCCGGGTCAACTTCACTGAGCAACCAATCGTTGTAGAAGAGCACTTTTACGTGCTGCCATTGCAACTAGAAATGAGCCGCTACCACATGAAAGATCTCCAACTGTCTTCTCTAGAAAATTATTGCCTTATTCGTATAGTTCGTCATATAGGGATACCGAGCGAGTCAAGCATATAATCAACCACTTCTGGCGGTGTATAGAATTGCCCTTTTTCGCTGCGTCCTTAGTTTCGATATAGCCTTCGCTATAGACTCTCCCCAGCACATCTGCATTAAGTTTCGAAAGTCGTAGCGATCAAGCAAGTTAAGCAATGTCAGGATAATATACTCGTCAAGCACAAACCACTCGTAAATTTCCAGATGAGCAAAGAAATTGTGAAAAACCGAGTTGGCACGCTGGTAAGTTTCTTCTAGCAGCGCAGGTAGGTATCTTTGATACCGGAGAGCAGTTCCGTCCGATAATGTTCATAACGAGCAAAAGTCCCGTCTGATATGCGACGTGGAATTAGATCATAATCTTCGCAGACGCGCACGAAAAACAATCGTACAAAATGCATATATGCAGTTTGCAAGCAAAATTCGTCATAAGGATTATCAAAGACTCCTCGTACACTTACTTTCCAGGTATTAAATGCTTCAACTGTTTTTTTGCTGAGAGCATAATTTTCATTGAGAGATTGGAAGTATACGCGATGCGTCTGGAGCAGAGCCTTTAGTGCATTCAGCCCCTCTGTGGGCGGTTGTAAACGAACTATATGAGTCATTTTGTGCTCAACAAGTGAACTTTGACCGAACTGGTGCTCATTGAGTAGCTCTCCGGCCTTCTGAAGATATTCGCTCTCGAAGGCTGAGATATCGCCATTGATAAAATATTGTTCTGTCAGTTCTAGCAGTAATTTAATAATTCCACTACGTAGTTGACCATCCTCATTCATGCGAAAAACTGTTCCAAACTGAACTACTTCCTCTATGGCTGATTGTAGAGCTGCCTCAAAAGGTCGATGGTCTTTAGCGCTGGTAACATGCACTGCTCTTGATAATCAACGTGCCATTGTTGTAAAAATGCAAATTGAGCGTGGATAGTCTCACGAGTGAACCTAGAACATGTTTGAGTTGTTGTACGAGCAGTTCGACGTTCTTAGGTAATTGCAAGGAAATATTCTATGATAGGAGTTATTGGCAAGATGTTCGCGATAAATATCAGTTTGTTCCCATCGTCTAGCATCGAGGTAGTACAAGTTGATAGCTAGAGCTTGCCGCAACAATATCTGTGTTCTTAGCCTTTGCTCAATCTCTTCCTTCGTAGAAGTCCCTCGTAGAAGTTTAGCAAGTGCAATTAAACTAAGTGATGCTAGAGGTTCTCGTCCAACCGCAAAATCAAAAAGATGCCATTCGTCTCCATTTGTTAAGACACCCAGATAAAGCCCTGCTTGTGTCAAATAACGTTCCAGTTGTTCTACTGGGGTCTCAGTTCCCTGCTGAGCAGAGGCCAGGTTGATTATGGATGAACTCTTTGTTTCGATGATAGCTATCCTACGTTTATCCTCCTTGTGTTGACCCCAAAGTGTAAGATCATAGCGTTCTTGGCTCTCATACTCGATTTGAGTGGGTGTATAGTAAAAAGCTGGTAAGATAAGTTGACGAATTAGTGTAGCGCGCACACTATGCTCATCACCTGTATGTCGCGGTGTACGAGCAAAATAAGAGAAAATATCCTCTTCCGAGCCTGGAGATCGCCAGGAAGAATATGCCTGAACTAATTGGAGCGCAAAAGTTGATAGATCTGTAAACTGGGGCAGTTCAGCGGAATTAGAAGCTTGTTGCATGAATTATCTTCCTCGGCACTTCTACACATGTCCTTGTTCTTAATGGCAGTATAAAGGGTTAAGTAGGATTGGTCAAGTGCAATCTTATTCGGCTTTCTAAGTCAAATTGCTTTGCATCAAGAATAATATTGCCTTCAGAGTTTAAATTGGCAGTAGTCTAAGACGTAGTACATCCTATTTGGGCTATCTTAGCTGAACCCAATATCGGACTGCAGAAATCGGTACAACTTTGTTGTATCGCTTAGCTTGAATAACGAATTTACTGCCCTGAATTGGGTCAGAGTCAAAAGCAATTGCATCTTCCCAGCCATTGCGACTAGCCTGTTTTAGCCTCTTGCTTTCTTCATTTGAAGTAATGAAGAATATACGAAAGAATTGCTATTTCACTCAGTGGAGAAAGATTATGGCCTACGTGGTTAAGAAACTTCAACCATAAAAAGCGAAAAATCAGTTTTCTTCACCATATCTTCACCATATCTCAACCTGTTATAACCACAAAAAAAACTTCTGTATGTTTAAATAGTAACTGGTACCCTCGTTTTCCTTCCTAAAAAAGCAACACCTATTTTTCAGACCTGTAGTGCATTTTCTTGTAGGCTGTACTACGTCTCGGTTGACTCGGCACGAATTGGTAATCGTCACTATTTCAATGAGGAGAAACATCGATGAAAGTTCTACACAGGCCGAAACTCACCTTACTCATGGCTACCCTAGCTCTGGCGGCTGTGATTGCCCTGCCATTTACAGTCTCTGCTGCACCTTTGCATACGCAGAATGCTGGGAGTGCAAAAAACGCCCATGCTCATATCGACTGTGCTGGAGGTGCTGTTACCTGTACAGAAACCTATGACTCTGAGACGGTCTTTGGAGAAGGTCACTACGTCGGACACGACGAACCATCCACTCTCTACTATTCCAATGTACCTGGCTCTGGTAACCGGAACCAATGGCAGATCACCCTTCCCAAGGAACCATCACCAAAGAATCCACTAACCCCTGGAAAATCCTACTCTTTCGAGCTTTCGCCAGCTTTCTGGTTCGGCATGGCCATGTGCGATACGCAGTCCTATCCCGAACTGCTGAGTACCTGCACTCCCGACAGTGATAAGAACATTGTTGATCCTGCGGTCAGCCCCAACCATCCTGGAACGGCTTTTATGGAGATGCAGTTTTATCCTCCTGGCTGGGTAGCTGATCCCTTTGGCCTGAGTTGCGACGCGACTAAGTGGTGTGCCGCACTCAATATCGACAGCTTGTCACAAAACTCTCTTACGGGTCAAACGCTCAATGACACCTGCGCCGCAACCACCGGTGTTGAGTATGTCAACTTTGCCTTCATCACCAAGAGCGGCCATCCGCAGCCAGCTTCACCGCCTAACCCAGTCCAGTCAACCCTCAACACCTTCACCCCTAATCCGTCAGCGGACCTGTTCATGAACCCGGGGGATAAGCTTGCACTCACAATGCATGACACTGCGCATGGCCTGCAGATCATCATCAATGACAAGACAAGTGGTGAGAGTGGCTCGATGACCGCCAGTGCTGCGAACGGCTTCGGGCAGGTCAAGTTCGCTCCGAATCCATCAACCGAATGCACCAACATTCCCTACGACTTCCATCCCATGTATAGTACCTCATCAGAGAAGACTCGCGTGACTTGGGCAGCACATTCATACAACATCGCCTTTGATGCTGAGATCGGTCACTTTGACCTCTGTACCGCCGTTTCAGGCCCTGGTGGGACTTGCACGGGACTCGAGGGTATTCCCGGCGACCAGGAACCCGCTGATGTAGACGACCTAGGTTGCTTCCCCGCCTCTTCATCGCTATTGGTGCAGGTGACCGGTTGTGTCAATGGAGCCGCCGTCAGTGTGGGCTTTGATGGTACCTCCTATCAGGACTACTGGCCCGACGGCAACACCAAGCTTCACCCAACCCCGTTCCAGTTCAGTAGCCCCTTGACCGGATCAGGCTACAATGTGCAGTACAACCGTATGGCGTTCGAAGGGGACCAGCCCCGCGTTGAGGCCCCCGATATTAGTGGAAGCCCTACTACCTGCGACCGCCTCACAGGTGCTAACTGCACAATAATACCAGAGACCGATGATAATCAGCCCGCTGTCTTCTACCCGTTCTTCAGCATTACCAAAGTTGGAGGCCAATGCGTCTGGCAGATTGGCAACCACATTCCAGGAAGCACGAATGACTTCGGTCAAGATGCCCAATATGGGACGTTGCTGAATTTAACCTATACCGCAACAGGTGGAGGGTTGCGCACGGTCTACGAAGACTTCCGCCAGATTCTTTCCAAGAACCCTTGTCAAGCATAAATGAGTTCTCGTTTAGCCTGAAGATAGGAATGTCACTTCATATCGAAGTGGCATTCCTTTTTGGAGCTATGCTTGCTCTATAAAATTGACGCAAGCTTATTGATACAATGGATATGAACATAGTCAATGCGCAAGAATCTTTAGTTGAGGAACCTTAACCAAAAGCACTGGAAAATCCTCTTTCTTCACTATATCTCAACCACATCTCAACCTGTTGTACCCGCAAAAAACACTTGTATGTGATTACAATAATAATTGGTGCCGCAATTTTCCCCATATTTTTCAGCCCTGTAGTACGTTTGTTTGTAGGTTATGGCTACCTATCAGCTCGCTTTTTACGCATTAGGTTTTCCTCAGTATTTCCTTTTTGAAAGTGAGGTTCCTCTATGAGTTTCTCGCCAAGTCCAAGGACGCGCATGTATCTCTCGCTCGTTAGCATTGTGGCTCTTATCAGCGCTTTTCTGATATCGGGAGCACTGAGTAGTTCAGTGGCTTATGCGAGTTCTTCCTCCTCTGTCACAACGTTCCAGGGAAAGCATGGTGTAAAGCTTCCAGCCTACTCAGGGCATCTGAATCTTACTAGTCAAGTGCATCAAGCATCGGCCTCTCATAAACCCTTAATGCCTTTTATTGGTCGTGTTCATGGGGCGATCTCTTTCTCAGGAATACAGAGTAACGCTCCTTTGAGTAGCAGTTCAGGTATGGGATCGGATGCAGGCAAGGTACTGCATAACTTCGATGGGCTTAATAGCGTTGACAGTTTTAATGCCAACGGCTTTACCCTTGAACCGCCCGACCAGGGGCTCTGCGTTGGGAACCTTAATGGAACAAAGGTGGTGGGTGAGGCAATCAATGATGTTTTTGCATTCTACACGCCCGGCGGGACGCTCATAGGTAGTAAGATCGACTTGAATACCTTCTTTCAAGCTCCTCCCCCTACTACTGTGGTAGGTACAGGTGACCCTCGTTGCTACTTTGATGCATCTACGAATACCTGGTTCTTTAGTGCCTACGAGTCAGATTTCGCTACCTATGCTCAGGTCGACCTCCTCGTGCTCAACGCATCTACTCTCGCGGAAACAGTGTATCGATTCGATACGACAAACGCAGTCGGAAGCTCGATTTGCCCATGTTTCGGCGACCAGCCGCATTTAGGCGTCGATAGCCAGAATGTGTATATCAGCTTTGACGAGTTTGGTCTGACCACCAATGCATTTGACGGTGCAGTCTTATTCGCCATCTCGAAATCCCAACTCGCAGCGGGTGGATCTACCAACTTTGTCACCTTTGGTCCAGTGAGTCTTGCTGGTATTCCTATCACCACACTCCAACCAGCCTTTACTACTAGCCATTCGAATCAAGAATTTTTGCTGAACTCGTTTCCCTTTGATGCTCAAGGGAATAACGCCACATTTAGTAAAACTCTTGGCTTGTGGGTGCTTAGTGATACAAAGAGCGTTACAGCCGGAGGGATGCCCGAGTTGAGTGGAACGACGATTACCAGTGAACTCTATGCTTTCCCCACGCCTGCACTGAGCACTAATGGACTCTCGTTGGCTACCTATTTTAATGATCCTCGTATGCAGCAGGTGCAGTACATTAATGGTCAGTTGTGGGCAGCGCTGGGTACGGCACTTCTATTCCAGGGATCTCCAGTTCCGTTTGATGGAGTAGCCTGGTTTGAGATCCATCCGAAAGTCGATAGTAGTGGGATGATTGCGGGTGCAAAATTCACCCATCAAGGTTATATTGGGTCGCCTGGTGAATATCTGATCTATCCAGCAATCGAGCATACAGCGGAAGGGAAGACAGGCATCGCTTTCTCCCTCACTAGCCCCACGATCAATCCGAGTACTGGCTATGTCGTAAGCGGATCTGATGGCGTCTCCTTTGGCAGTGTTCATGTTACCGGTGTTGGATCAGGACCTGATATTGGTTTCACCTGCACCATAGGATTTCCTCAGCAATGCCGATGGGGAGACTACTCCTGGGCAACTCTCGATCCTAACGGACAAGGCATTTGGATGGCGTCTGAATATATCGTCCCTCCAGTGGCAACGGGGGTATTTAATGGTGCTCCCGCGCCGACCAACTGGGGAACCCGTATATGGGAGGTAGCAGGCTAGGATTGGTATCTATGAATGAGTCGTGAGAGAGATGTTAGCTCGTCTCTCTCACTTACTATAACTTCGCTACATATAGTAGTTGAGAAATCTTAACCACCAGTGCTGAAAAACTCTGTCTCTTCACTGTCCCTCAACCCTATCTCAACCTGTTGTGCCCACAAAAAACACCTCTATACGGGTACAATAGTAGATGGAGTTATGGTTTCCCTCAAAAAGCAATGCCTATCTGTAATATGTTTGTTCGTAGGCTACGTCTCAGTTCTCTCGGCACGATTTGGTATTCGTCTCTATTTTCAAAGGGGAGAAACACTGATGAAAGTTCTACACAAGCCGAAACTCACCTTCCTCATGACTGCTCTGGCACTCGTAGCTGTGATTGCCTTACCATTGACAGTCTCTGCCGCTTCCTTGCATGGGCAGCAGGCTGCGAGTCCAAGTGTTTCCCACGTGCATATTGACTGTTCTAAGAGGGGATCAATTTGTACGGATGTTGCCAATTCCGATGATGTTTTTGGTCATTATGTTGGGCACGATGAGCCATCGGATCTCTTCTATTCTAACAAACCAGGCTCAGGTAACAATGTGCAATGGCATCTCACCCTTCCCAAGGATCCAACGCCAGGACCGAATGGGGTTCCGCTACCTGGACAATCCTTCACCTTCCAGCTCAACGGGTCGTCGTTCTGGTTTGGTATGGCCATGTGCGACACGCAGTCCTATCCTGAACTGCTGAATACCTGCACACCAGATAGCGATAGCAATATCGTTGATCCTGCCATCAGTCCTAATCATTCTGGTCAAGCATTCACAGAATTGCAGTTCTATCCTCCCGGTTGGGTGGCCTGGCCAACCTGGGCTGTAGCAATCGGAACTGGCAGTTGTGACCCGACCAAGTGGTGTGTCGCACTCAACATCGATAGTCTCTCTCTCAACCCCGTTACTGGACAGGCCAATAACCCTGCTTGCTTAGCAGCAGCCGGTGAGGAACCTATCAACTTCGCCTTCTTGACGAAGAACGGCGTTTCACAAGCACCAGCCAGTCCATTGCTCGCTACCTTGACCACCTTCACGCCGGATCCCACGAAGGATCTATTCATGAACTCCGGAGATCACCTGGTAGTGACTATGCACGATAGCCCAAATGGTCTGGTGACCGATATCAAAGATCAAACCACCGGTGCGCATGGCTCTATGGTTGCCAGTGCAGCCAACGGTTTTGGTCAGGTGAAGTTCGACCCGAATGGCACCGATTGCAATCCTGCCACGCATAATATCCCTTACGACTTCCATCCGATGTATAGCACCTCTTCCGAGCAGACCAGGGTGACCTGGGCAACCCATTCCTACAATGTTGCCTTCTCTGATGAGATTGGTCACTTCGACTACTGCAACGGCGCTCCTGTCCCTGCCACTGCCTTTGGTGCTCCCTGCCCTGTCGGCAACACCGAGGGTATTGCTGACGATACCGAGCCCCTTGACGGAGACGAAACGGTCTGCTTCCCTGCAAGTCGGTCGACATTCCTCCAAATTCAAGGATGCACCAATTCCAACGATCCCGGCTTTGATGGGACTTCCTATCAACTGGACTGGCCCGATGGCAACACGAAGCTACATCCTACACCAATTCAGTTCAGCAGTCCATTGACTGGAGTCGGCTACAATGTGCAGTACAACCGTACAGCATTCGAAGCAGACTTGCCAGCCATCGAACTGTCCTGCAACGGCTCTACAGGTGCTGGCTGCACGCTTATCCCAATGACCGACGATGGTCAGCCTGCTGTCTTCTACCCGTTCTTCAGCATCCGCAATATAGGAGGCCAATGTGCCTGGCAGTTCGGAAACCACATCCCAGGCAGCAAGAATGACTTCGGGCAGAATAACCAGTACGGCCAGCTACTGAATCTGACCTATACCAATGTTGGTGGAGGGCCGATTACATTCTTTGATAACTTCCGCCAGATTTATTCGAAGAATCCTTGTCAAGCATAAACTGCACCTCATTAGTCTGAGGGGAGGAGGGCCGCCTCATAGAGGTGGCCCTCTTTTTTAGTGCTATGTATGCTTAACGACTAACTCATACCCGCTATTATTAAGGAATATGAATGGAGTTAATACAGCCAAAAACCCTGTTTCATTCATATGGTTGAGAAACCTTAACTCAGAAACCCAGAAAAACTTTCCTTCTTAACCATATCATAACCACATCTCAACCAGTTGCACTCGCAAAAAATACCTCTGCGCAGTTACAATATTAATTGGTGTCATGGTTTCCCTTCCAAAAAGCGATGCCTATTTTTAAGACAGGTGCCATGTCTGTTAATTAGGCAATAGCTACGTTCCGGCTCGTTCTTTGTGTATTGGTATTCGTCTATATTTTCCGCTAGGAGAAAGATTAATGCGATTTCTACGCAGGCCGAAACTCACCTTACTCATGGCTACCCTGGCTCTCGTGGCTGTAATTGCACTACCATTTACAGTCTCTGCTGCTCCTTTGCATACGCAAACTACTGCGGGCGCAAAAACAACTCCTCATGGTATCAACTGTGCTTCAGGAGATTTCCGCTGTACAGAAGTGCATGCTTCCGACGATGTATTTGGTCACTATGTCGGGCATGACGAGCCATCAACCCTGTTCTATTCCAACGTGCCTGGCTCGGGCAATCGTATGCAGTATCAATTCACACTCCCTAAGGAGCCATCGCCTAGTAATCCACTGACGCCTGGAAAGTCCTACAGTTTCGAACTGTTGCCGGCGTTCTGGTTTGGGATGGCGATGTGCGATACGCAGTCCTACCCCGAACAACTGAGCACTTGTACACCTGACAGTGATAGCAATATCGTTGATCCTGCCATCAGCCCTAATCATGCAGGCCAGGCGTACATGGAGCTGCAGCTCTATCCTCCTGGATCGGTACAACAATATGCTGGCTTCAGTTGTAATGCGACACAATGGTGTGCTGCCCTTACGATTGATAGCTTGTCTGTCAATCCTGTCACTGGTCAGACACTGAATTCTACGTGTGCCGCGCTTACCGGACTAGAATATGTCAACTTCGCATACCTAACGAAGAGTGGTGTTCCACAGGCAGTACCTAATCCGGTTCAGTTTAATCCGGCAGATCAGACTCCTAATCCGAATAAGGTTCTGTTCATGAACCAGGGCGATAAGGTTGTACTCACTATGCATGATACTCAGCACGGTCTACGAACCGAACTGCAAGACCTGACAACGGGTCAGAGTGGTTTTATGACGGCCAGTGCTGCCAATGGGTTTGGCCAGGTGAAGTTTGATCCAACCGGGACATCTTGTCAAAATATCCCTTACGACTTCCATCCAATGTACAGCACCTCATCTGAGAAGACTCGTGTCACCTGGGCGGCAGGTTCATACAACATCGCCTACGATACGGAGATCGGTCACTGGGACTTCTGCAGCGATGTAGATACCACGACTGGTACATGTGCGGGTCTAGAGGGTATTCCTGGAGACCAGGAGCCAGCCGACGCTGACGATGTCGGCTGTTTCCCAGCCTCTGCCTCTACACTGGTTCAGGTTTCAGGATGCTTTGGAGAAAACGATCCCGGCTTTGATGGGACCTCCTATCAGCCGTACTGGCCTGATGGTAATACCAAGCTGCACCCGACGTCGGTCCAGTTCACTAGTCCACTGACCGGATCAGGCTACAATGTGCAGTATAACCGTGTCGCCTTCGAAACAGATCTGCCCGCCACCGAATTCACGACCTGCGACTCATCAACCGGTGCTGGCTGCACGCTGATTCCAGAGACAGACGATGGTCAGCCTGCTGTCTTCTATCCCTTCTACAGTATCCGCAATGTTGGAGGGCAATGCGTCTGGCAGTTCGGTAACCATATTCCTGGGAGCAAGAATGACTTTGGGCAGAATGCCCAGTATGGGACTCTGTTGGCTCTGACCTACACCAATGTTGGTGGAGGACCGGTTACGTCCTACGAAGACTTCCGACAAATTCTTTCGAAAATCCTTGTCAGGCGTAAATTACATCTCGTTTAGCTTAAAGGTAAGAGGGTCGCTTCCATGAAGTGGCCCTCTTTTTACGTTCTGACAAGCCGCTACCCCCTTTCAAACGATGTTGACAAACATATTTCCTATTCGACATTACCACTATCGCCAAACTGCATGTTATAGACCTCCTCTTCTTGGCTGACGTCCAGCAGGGTGTTCAGTTCCTCAAGCTCCCCAGCGATCCCCGGACTTGCTTGCTTTTTATTGCGCATATTGTAGTGTCGAATAAGGTGGCAGTTGGCGCACAAGACGATGCACTTCTCAATTTCTTTCTTGATCCTATCCAGGCTAATCCCATTACGGACTGCATCAGCAATGTTAAACTGCTTATCATCCGCGTTTAGATGGTGAAATTGTAATGCAGCGGGATGCCGCTCACCACAATCTACGCAGCATAATTGGCTTTTGAGAGACTGAACGTACTCATAGGTAGCCGCCTTTTTCTCGTACATCCTGGCAAGTCGCTTCACCTTGTGACGTTGATGCCAACTGCGCTGATAGTTTCGCTGGTATTCCTTATACTCTTCCGAGTGGTAACGATTTTTGTCTTTGAAGGTCATCAGTTTTCTCCCCAATATAGTTGAAAATTATCATACCATGAATTGGCATCTTGCCAATATTCTGGTGGCATGATATAATCGCAACGTGTTTACGATGATGTAGGCTGATTATGATCGGGCGTAGCCAAGCGGTAAGGCAGCGGACTTTGGATCCGCCATTTCCTAGGTTCGAATCCTAGCGCCCGAGCCTTTTTGTGAGATGGTATTGGCCTGTTACAGGCCCGAATCCTAGCGCCCGAGCCTAGTTGGTCTTCCCCTCCGGAGCTTAAGACAACAGAAAAAGGTTTGCAAATTCAATTATGAATACATATGCGGTCGTAGTACTTGCAGCAGGCAAGGGTACTCGCATGCGTTCAACACTGCCAAAGGTTCTTCATCCAGTAGCAGGGTTGCCACTACTGGCTCATGTACTGAATGCCCTCGAAGCCATCCCCTCCACTCTTTCAACGAATTCACCGCTTCCCTTCACTTCCAACTCGCATCCCATTGTCGTATTGGGATATGGGGCAGAGCAGATCGAAGCTGTTTTTGGAGATCGTTGTTCCTATGCCATTCAAGAAGAACAATTAGGCACCGGGCATGCTGTACTTGCAGCGCAAAAAAATGTTGACGAACTAGACCCTCTGCCGCAAACAGTGCTGGTCTGCTACGGCGATACTCCACTTGTGAGTAGTGAAATATTGGCGCGTGTACTGGTTGAGCATGCTACACAGCAGGCTACCCTCACCTTTCTGACCGCTATTACGGAGCAAACGAGTGACTTTGGTCGTGTTGTGCGTAATGCCGATGGACAGGTGTGTGAAATCGTCGAAATGAAACGTGCAACTGAAGAGCAGAAACGTATCCGTGAAGTAAACTCCGGCGTGTATTGTTTTGATCGCACCTGGCTCTGGTCGGCATTGCAAGCACTACCTCGCAATGCCTCCGGTGAGTATTACCTCACCGACCTGGTCGGTATAGCTAGTTCCCAAGGGCGTAAGATTGCGACGGTCACCGGAACGCTTGACGAGACTATCGGCATCAATGACCGGGTACAGTTGGCAACCGTTGAGCAATTGCTGCGCCGCCGCATTCTCGAACGACACATGTATGCGGGAGTAACTATTATTGATCCTGCGACGACGTATATCGATAATGACGTGATGATTGGCGTCGATACTGTCATACTCCCTGGTACAATAATTACAGGGAAGACTCGCATCGGGTCCGAGTGCCGAATTGGACCAGGAACAACCATCGATGCCTCAGTGATAGGTGATCGCTGCACCGTGCGTAATTCGGTGCTGGAAGAAACAATCTTCGAGGATGGAGTGCGTATTGGTCCATTTGGCCATTGTCGTCCAGGGGCCTACCTTGCACGTAATGTACGCATGGGCAACTTTGGAGAGGTAAAAAACTCGTATATAGGTCCCGAAACAGATATGCATCATTTCAGTTATGTGGGCGATGCTACTGTGGGCGAGCAGGTGAATATTGGCGCGGGTGCAATTACGTGTAATTATGATGGAGTACGTAAAAATCATACCACTATTGGTGCAGGTGCCTCTATTGGAAGCGATACGATGTTAATAGCTCCTGTCACGATTGGCGAGCAAGCTGTGACTGGAGCAGGTTCTGTGGTTCGCCAGGATGTCCCTGCCGGAGCTGTGGTTGCAGGTGTTCCGGCGCGTATCTTGCGCATGCCTCAACCAACGGATAGCTCTGTGACAGAGGATGACAAAAAGGAGTAAGCAATTCTATGGATGGCGCTGGCTTAGCTGCCACCTTCACAGTAGCCTTAAGCGGGAGCACTCCGCAATTTGATGGAACAGCGTGGCTACAACTCACGGTATTAATCGTAGCTTTAATTCTGTGTGCCATTGCCTCCACTGCTGAGACTGCGCTTACCTCCATTAGCAGAATTCAACTCAAGAATCTGGTGGAAAAAGGAGATAAACGCGCGATTAAGATCGATAACTTGCTCGCTCAGCCCAACACCTTTCTCTCAACTATCCTTGTTGTCAATAGCGTGGCTGTGATTGTAGCTTCCAGCATGGCGACTGTGCTCGCATTGCGCTTCTCAGAGACCTATGGTGAACTTATCGCCAGCGTTCTCATCTCCCTGGTTGTTTTGATCTTCTGTGAAATTACACCAAAAACTGCTGCTGTGCAAAATCCTCTGCGTTTTGCTCGTGCGCTAGTCAGCCTGGTACGTGGTGCTGCCTGGCTGCTTCGCCCGATTGTCTGGTCATTGAGCGCGATTACAAATACACTGGTTCGCCTGTTCGGTGGGCAGATGAAGCATCGCGGCCCCTTTGTGACCGAGGAAGAGCTGCGTTTGCTGGTGACGGTAGGTGAGGAAGAAGGTGTGCTCGAAGAGGAAGAGACGGAGATGATCCATAGTATCTTCGAGTTCGCCGATACAACGGTGCGCGAGGTAATGATCCCGCGTATAGACATGGTGACACTTGAGAGTGATGCTACCGTTGATCAAGCTGTAGACCTTGCCTTACAAGGAGGTTTCTCACGTATCCCCGTCTACGAGGACAATATTGATAACATCCTTGGCATCTTGTATACCAAGGATATGCTCAGACAGTTGCGCGAAGGCCATAATACCTTGTCCATACGTGATCTGCTTCGTCCGGCCTATTTTGTGCCGGAGACCAAGAAGCTGGACGATCTGTTGCGCGAAATTCGCCAGAGGCGGGTGCATATGGTGATTGTGGTTGATGAATATAGTTCGGTGGCGGGGCTTGTGACCATCGAGGACCTGGTCGAAGAGATTGTTGGCGATATTAAAGACGAGTACGACCGCGAAGAAAACCTGTTTGAGCAGCTCAATGAGTACGAATATATCGTTGATGCAAAGATCAGCATCGATGAGTTCAACGAACTGATGGATACTGACATGGAGAGTGAGGATTACGATACCGTGGGCGGGTTCTTGTACGCCCAACTCGACAAAATTCCGAGTGCGGGCGATACAACGAGCTACAAAGATCTGACCTTCACAGTGTTAGGTACGCGCGGGCGGCGAATTACCAAGGTGAGGGTAGAACGCGAACATGGAACCGCAGAGCCTACTCCTCCTGCTCCCCATCAGGAAACAGAAGGACAAGAGCAACAATCAAGTCAGTTAATTTCGCCTCCTCGCGAGGGAAGTACAGTTGTGAGGCAGGATGGACATCAAACACCATCCGAGCAGAATTCGCATTCTGAAGTTCGAGGCACCTGATTTATGCAATCTCCACTAGTTACTCTGCCGCAGACTGTGCGCGTGGTTGAGGTAGGCCCACGCGATGGCTTGCAGAACGAAAAAGCTATCGTACCTACCGAGCAGAAAATACAATTCATTTCTATGCTTGCTGAGGCTGGCCTTCCTGTCGTCGAAGCTACTTCGTTTGTCAGTCCACGTGCCATTCCTCAATTAAGCGATGCGGGTGCAGTGATGGCTGGCTTGGGACGGCGTCCTACAACATCATACCCGGTGCTGGTGCCTAATCTGAAAGGCATGGAACGGGCATTAGCTGCTGGCGTGCGAGCGATTGCTGTCTTCACCGCTGCCAGCGAAAGTTTCACACTCCATAACATCAATGCCACGATTGCTCAGAGCCTTGCCAACTTTCGCCCTGTTGTGGCATTGGCGCAGCAGGAAGGTATCCCTGTACGAGGTTATATCTCGACCGTCTTTGGCTGTCCTTATGAAGGGGCAGTCTCTCCACGACAGGTCCTCAACGTAGCACAAGCGCTTCTGGAAATGGGTATTGAGGAACTCTCGCTGGGTGATACAATTGGCGTCGCAACTCCCAACCAGGTTGTAGATGTACTTGGCCTGTTGCTTACCGAAGGCGCTATTCCGGTTGAGCGATTAGCTGTCCATTTCCATGATACACGCGGCACTGCGCTCGCCAATGTCCTGGTCGCTTTACAAATAGGTATCAGTATTGTTGACTCCTCGGCGGGTGGCTTAGGAGGATGCCCGTACGCGCCCGGTGCGGCAGGGAATCTGGCAACCGAAGACTTGCTCTATATGCTGCACGGCATGGGCATTTCAACAGGTGTAAACCTGGAAAAGGTGGTTGCTGCTACCCGCTTTATTGCCCCTTTATTGGGTCATGCTCCGACAAGCAAGTATTACCAGGCGGCGGAGAGCGAGTGTTTTACAGAGTAATGTAATCAATGCGACTCCAGGTAATGAATCGCCGCTATTAACTGCGTATCCCCACTACTCAGAATTTGTTGCTCTGAGAGGTTTTCATCGTTTTCATCCCCTGGTGTGAGAGGATTAATGTTTTGAGCCAGCGTCACATTAAAACCCGATGTCGGCGTAATGCCCTGATCGCGTATAAATTGACCGTCGGGGGTAAGCCATTCACTTGTACCAAGTAACAAGGCTGAACCATCTGAAAGGGGAAATTCTTCCAGCACTGTGCCGGTACCGAAGGTTTTTGTCCCTAGAATAATTGCTCTGTGATTATCTTGGAGTGCACCCGATACGATCTCCGCTGCGCTCGCCGTATTGTTATTAACAAGTACGACAATCGGGATGGTCGTGGTGATTGGGTGACCATTTACCGGATATGGTGTGCGTTTACCTGTGCTATCCTGCTCTAACAGTACATTCCCACTGCCTATAAACTCACTTGCTACGTTAATGGCTTCTTGCAGGTATCCTCCTGGATCATCGCGCAGATCAAGAATGATTTTCGAGGCTCCTAGTTTTTTAGCTTGAGTGAGCGCATCTTTCAGTTGATCGGAAACGCCATTCGAAAATTGGACGATCTGAATCTGCGCAATGTGGTCTGGGGCAATGTAGTGCATGATGACGTTTGGTATATCAAACTGTGCCCGTGTCACCTTGATGGTCAGGGTCTGCTTCGTTGAGGGGCGCTGTACAGTAATGGATAACGTTGAGCCTGCATTGCCATTATGAATGATCGACTGCACAGTGGTCAGGTCTTTTCCTGCAGTACTGGCACCATTGACGGCGGTAATGATATCTTCGCGCTTCAGCCCGGATTTCTCGGCTGGCGAACCGGGTATCACGGACGCAATAACGAATTGCTTAGTTTTCGAGTCCTGCACTATGCTGATGCCGACACCGACAAATGTGCCGCTCAAGCTCTGATTTTCAGACTGCACATCAGCCGGAGTAAGGAAGCGTGTATGTCCTGTATCTTTCAGCACCGCTAGCATAGCACGAATGGCATCATAGGACATTTGCTGGTAGTTCACCGCTTTGCGGTCAACATAGTTTTGATCTATCGCTGTCCATGCCTGTTCGATAAGGCTTTCATAGCTTTTTGACTTGTCGCTGAGATTGAATGTGCCACCTGCTAACTGATGGCTAAACCACCCTCCCAGGAAGGCTAGAACCATCAAGGCAACAACGACGATAAACTGCCCCACAGGTCGCCCAAAGCGATACCATTTATCACGGGAGGGCTGGCGATGTGAGGAAGAAGTACGTGCTGATGTATCTTGAGAAGAAGATTCATCATCACCTGCTGTTGCATGTGGGTTAAGGTCATTATGTTCTACCTCTAGATTATTATGCTGTTGTTCGGGCTGTTCATACCAGCGTGGATCATCGTATGTACTCACAAATGGCCTCCCATGTATGGTTTTTTAGCTTTTTGATGACTCTTTAGCAGAATCTCTTGTGAGAGATTGTTGTTTTTCTCAATAGTTGTATCGTAGTAGGCTACGCTGGAAATGTCAACGTAGGGTTTTTTGACAAAAAAGGGGGTGTAGTTCGGTAAACTACACCCTGAATAATCTGCGCCAAACGAAAAACCTTGGTTTATCTCCTACAACGGGAATGTACCGGCAAGCTACTCGTCGAGAAAGGTCAGGTATTCCTCGATGTGCCTGCTACATCGTTGCTTTCTGGAGTAGAGGCAGGCGTTGGAACTGGATCTGCTACAGTATTGTTCGTTGTTGCTTGAGTTGCACGGTGTTTGCCAACAACGCTAGGAGTAGGGGGTTGTTTTTTCGGTGGCTCCCAGCCGGGCGCACGGGAAACTATCATCGACATCATCCTACCTTCCATGATAGGAGAGCGCTCGATAATGGCCGATCCCTTTAATACCTCTGCAATCTCGTCTAGCAATTTGCGACCAAGATCCGGGTGTCGCATCTCTGCTCCACGGAACTGGACACTGACCCTGACTTTATCGCCTTCCGCCAAAAACTCTTGAATCTTGCGCGTCTTTACATCTACATCGTGTTCGTCCGTACGGGGACGTAAACGAATCTCCTTCTGATTTACCGTCTTTTGATTCTTACGCGCCTCGTTCTCTTTCTTTGCCTGATCGTACTTATACCGGCCATAGTCCATCAGTTTACAGACTGGCGGTATAGCATTGGGCGATATCTCGACCAGATCAAGATTCCGCTCATGAGCGATATCAAGCGCACGTAAAGAGGGCATCACCCCGATCATTTCACCATTTTCATCAATTAAGCGAACCTCGCGTGCACGTACGCGCTCGTTCACCCGCGTCTCACGTGATCGGTCGTTTCCCCGAAAATCCCTGTTAATAGGCTGGACCTCCTTTTTTAGAACCTGTAATGTGGAATTACACGAAACGGCTTACGCCTATTGCGAAGCCTCATAAAGTGTAGCATACTGCTTGATGCAAAGTCAAATGCTTTATTGTGCTCGAGTTGGTGTTTGTAACATTTTCACGAGCTTTGCTACCACATCATATCGTCCGTAGGATGGCATGATGTAGACCCCCTGAACCAGGCTATGGGTCGCGCTGAGAAGTTCTTGCGCAAGCTGCAAGCCTTCTTCGTTACTGTGCTCACCTGCTGCACGCATACGTGCACGAATGCCATCGGGAATGGTAATCCCAGGGACTTCATTGTGCAGGTATTCAGCGTGACGCGAACTATGGAGGGGGATGCAGCCAAGTAGCATCGGAATAGGAGGTGTGCCTACTCGATCCAGGAAACGCAACAAAGGTGACGGTTCATAGATGGGCTGCGTCATAATGAAATGGGCTCCCGCATCTATCTTGCGCCGATATTTCTCAATCTCTTGTTCGCTCTGTTCCTCGGTCATGTTCAAATTGAGTGCCGTTCCAATATGAAAGGATGCTTGTGCGCCAAGAGGGGAATTCGCCGCGTCGTGGCCTCCATTCATGCCACGCATCACTCCGATCAATCCCACAGAATCCACATCCCACACGCCAGTTGTGTTAGGATAGTCGCCCACATGTAATGGATCACCAGTGAGCGCCAGAATATTACGAATACCCAGCGCATGCGCACCTAACAGCTCGGACTGAATAGCCATCAAGTTACGATCCCGCGTGGTAAAGTGGATAATGGTTTCTATACCCAGGTGATCCTGGATCAAACGCGCCAATGCTAAGCAACTCATGCGTACGCGGGCCATCGGGCTATCGGCAATGTTGAAACAGTTGACGCCTGCCTCTTGCAGCAACGCGGCTCCCTCGAGAATCTTTGCTGGATTCAACCCCTTTGGTGGATCAAGCTCTACACTGACCACAAATTCTCCCGCTGCCAACTTCTCTTGAAGATGTGTCATCGAGCCGTGTTGGGGTAGGATAACCTCTTCCTCGATCAGCCGGGCAATCGTTACCTTGCCATTCGATGGCACCGTTGATATTGAGTGAAGCCTTTCTTCATAAGGGTCAGTCCCAATAGCTGACTGCTTCCCGTAATGCTCATCGAGTGCTTTGCGCATGGCAGAAATATGGTGCGGTGTCGTACCACAGCAGCCACCAATGAGATGTACGCCGGCTTTTGCGAAGCGTAGTGCATAATCGGCGAAGTAATCAGGGGTAGCCATATAAAAGAAGCGATTGCCCACGCGTGTTGGCATGCCTGCATTCGGTTGCGCAGAGAACAGATGGTAATGTGCTCCGGTCTTATCGCAATGCTGTTTCACATCCTCAATCATCTCTTGCAGTGTATCTAACGTAGCAGCAGGCCCAACGCTGCAGTTAGCGCCTATCACATCCACACCCAAATCGTTAAGCACGGCAGCCACTCGCGTAGCCGATTGCCCAGAGAGGGTATGGCCATCTTCATAGAAACTCATCTGCGCGACAATGGGAAGCCCACCAACTTCTTGTGCTGCTAAAACAGCTTGCCGCAGTTCCGGCAGACTAGAGAATGTCTCCAAAATCAACAGATCGGCTCCGCCCTCTAGTAAGGCGTCTATTTGCTCGCGGAAAATGGCACGCAATTCATTCAAGCGATGTTCATCGGGTGCTTGTAAAGGGCGTCCTGTCGGGCCAACTGCTCCAGCAACGAAGACAGGAAGTCCTGAGACCTCACGTGCCTCGCGTGCCAGGCGTACCGCGCGGAAATTGATGTCGCGTACCTGCTCTTCCAGACCATATGCTTCCAGTTTCGCTCGGTTCGCACCAAAGGTATTGGTTTCAATGATCTGCGCTCCAGCGCTTATATATTCGCGATGGATGCCTTGTATGAGTTCCGGCCGGGTCAAATTCAGTGCATCAAAACACTGCTCATAGCTCACACCACGCGCATACAAAAGTGTCCCCATAGCACCATCACACAGTATTGGACGTTGTTGGAGTTGTTCAAGTAATAAATGCTCCATAAAAAGGCTCTCCCAGCAACTAATCACATTCCTTGATCTCTATTGTACCCGCTTTTTCTCATTTTCGGAAATGATGGACATTCACTTTAAAGATACTCTGAATTTCATCCAACGCTTTGCCTGATCCTGCAATATTTATATTGATAATAATAAACCAGGACGACCTTAATGATCGTCCTGGTTGTCTTTTCAGAAGAACTCACTACCAAAACACGCACTACTTTTTCGCAGTAACTTTCACTGTGCGAGCCTTGACATGCTCGGCCTTCGGCAGATTCAGCGTCAACACACCGTCATTATAGGTGGCCTCAGCACGCTCCGAATTGATGGGAGCGGGAAGTGCGAATGCTTGCTGGAACTGACCAGAAGGGAAACCGTTCCAGTGGGTAGTGGCACCCTGGGGTGCGGTCAACTTGGTCTCCCACTTCAGAGTGAGCGTATCCTGCTGAGCAGTAATCTCTACAGCATCAGGGTTCACACCTGGCATCGGAAGCTGGAGAATAAACCCATCTGGCGTCTCATACAGATTCGCAGCAATGCCCTGACCACTCCATGAATTCAGGTTGCGCGGTGAAATGAAGCTGTCTTCAAATAGGCAATTCATCGCATCCCGCAAAGAAACTGCGTCGCTAAATGGACTATAACGTGTCAGATTGCTTGGCATTAGCGTATCTCCTTTCTCAACTCTTGAACGTATCTCTTGAACTCGTTCGGATGAGCGAGTTCATAACTTGTTTTGTTTGTTTCTCTGCTATCAATATAAATCAGGATATGTTAGAACAACGTAAACGGTGTATAAGAATTTTGTTAGAAAGTGTGATAGAACTGTTATAAAGTTTTGTGAAACTACTCATAACTTTCTTGCCATCTACATCGGCTAGCTCCACCTTATTAAAAGTCTCTTGGAAACTATCGCGGGCAGTAAAAAGTCAAAAAGAGAAAACTTGAGGAGTTACAAACGAAGGTATCATAATTTGGGAGTTTGTCTCCACAAGAACGTATAAATATATGCGATGAATTATCCATGGCATAAAATATTTGATAGAGGAGGGAATTATGTTCTATGGCTGAGCCTATCATTCGCACAGAGCACCTTTCACGCGACTTTGGCACGGTCAAAGCGGTTGATGATCTCACACTAGAGGTGCCAGCAGGAATTGTCTTTGGTTTTTTAGGACCAAATGGCGCTGGCAAAACAACTACCATCCATCTCTTGCTCGGCCTCTTGGAGCCGACACATGGTCAAGCCAGCGTGCTCGGCTACGATACACGTACGCAAGCCGGTGAAATTCGTGCCCGCATCGGAGCGTTGCTCGAGTTTTCGGGACTCTACGAGCGCATGACTGCCGAAGACAATCTCGACTTCTATGGGCGCATCTACCATATGCCTGCCCCCGATCGTCGCGCGCGTATCAAAGAACTGCTCACCCACCTTGAGTTATGGGATCGACGCAAAGATCAGGTGAGCAAGTGGAGCCGGGGCATGAAACAAAAACTCGCTGTCGCGCGGGCGCTCTTTCACCATCCGCCATTGATCTTCCTCGACGAGCCAACCGCGGGGTTTGATCCTGTAGCGGCTGCTGCATTGCGTAACGACCTGGAAAGTTTGGTAGCGCGTGAAGGAGTGACAGTCTTCCTCAACACGCATAACCTGGCAGAAGCCGAAAAGCTCTGTGCTCAGGTGGGAGTGATTCGCCAGGGCAAACTGCTGACCGTTGGCAACCCCGATGAATTGCGTTTGAGACAGGGTGGCCCACAGGCAGAGATTGTGGGACATGGCTTCAATGACCAGACGCTGGCCTTGCTGCGAGAACGACCAGAGGTAGCGAATGCCGAACTGCACAATAGTCATTTGACCATTGAACTACGTGGAGGGAGCGAGATCGGCCCGCTCGTCAGCTTAATTGTAAGGTCGGGTGGAGATATTGAGGAAGTGCGCAGGGGCAAGGCCAGCCTGGAAGATGTTTTCCTGACAATGATGGAGGAAGAAAACAAATGAGCGATATTTTGACAATGATATGGAAAGAATCGAAGGACTTACTCTTCCAGGGAGGGTGGAAATCGCTGATACGTCCGCTGCTCTTAATCGGTATTCTTGGTGTTTATCTCCCATTGCAGTCTGGGCCTCAGTGGGTGGACCTCACACCACTTGCGATAATTGTCATGCTCTACATTCCTTTCTTTGTGATTATCAGTTTTATTGGTGATGCCATCGCTGGAGAACGTGAGCGCCATACCCTGGAAACCTTGCTGGCTAGCCGAATGCCTGATACGGCGATCCTGCTGGGAAAGATAATCACCACCGTCCTATATGCCTGGGTCATGAGTGTGTTCAGTCTGTTGTTAGGCCTGGTGTTAGTTGACCTGTTTCCTCTCCAGGGACACTGGATGTTCTATCCTTCCGACCTGTTCGTGATTGCGCTCGTCTTAAGCATGCTGGCTAGTTTGCTTGGAGCAAGTGCAGGCGTGCTGATTTCGCTGAGAGTATCGACGGTGCGGCAGGCACAGCAAATTCTGAGTATCGGCACTCTGGTGCTCGTATTCGGTGCGCTCTTTATTTTGCGGGCTCTGCCAGCGAATCTTTTCTCATCGTTAACTTACCAGCAGATTTTGCTCGTCGCAATGGCAGTGATTGCGGTACTGGATGCGATTTTGCTTGGATTGTCACTGCTAAGCTTCCGGCGTTCGCGCTTAATCTTGAGCTAAGCCAATTCTCCTCTCAACTACTTTCCCGCATTCTGCTACAATGCGGGAAAGATTACTCATACTTTATCCGGGAGGGAGTCCGTTGTGACGGTCAGCGACCCCACGCGGAAACGCGGGGGCTTGCTTAGTAAGTCCCGATGCTGACCAGTCCCCAGGCGTTGGCCTGGTAGTCGTTAGCGAAGAATGCATAGGCACTCCAGGGTGGCTTTCCAGCCCTGGACTCTGCGGCGAGTCGTTAAACAGCCGAGATGGGGTTTCAATCGCAGTGCGACTCGCACCTCAAGGAAACCTTCGCCTAACCTGGACGAGGAAAACTTTACCCGGCGCTGGCCGGAGGCCCGCAAGGGCATATCAACCAAGGAATGAGCCATGTCCTATGTATTGGTGATCGATCAAGACAAACGTCCACTAGCTCCCGTGCATCCGGGGCGCGCACGCACTCTTTTAGCGCAAGGGCAGGCGGCCGTGTATCGCCGCTATCCCTTCGTGCTGATTCTCAAACGCCGGGTGTCCGCACCGCACCCGCAGCCGCTGCGCCTGAAGATTGATCCAGGCAGCACCACCACCGGTCTGGCGGTCGTTAACGATTCCTCTGGGCAGGTGGTGTGGGCGGCAGAACTCGCTCATCGAGGAGCACAGGTGCGCGAGAACCTCCGCACCCGCAGCCGGGTGCGTCGAGCTCGGCGCCAGCGACATACCCGCTATCGGCCGCCGCGCTGGCGCAATCGCCGTCGCCCGAACGGCTGGCTGGCCCCCTCCCTCCTCAGTCGGCTCAAGAACGTACTCACCTGGGTTGAGCGGCTGCGGCGCTTCTGCCCGGTAGGAGCGATCTCCTTGGAGTTGGTGCGTTTTGATCTGCAACTGCTGCAGCACCCGGAGATTGAAGGCTTGGAGTATCAGCGCGGCACGCTCTTCGGCACGGAATTACGCCATTACTTGCTCACCAAGTGGGAGCAGCGCTGCGCCTACTGCTCGGCCAGTGGCGTCCCGTTGGAAATCGACCACGTGCAGCCACGCGCCAGAGGGGGAAGTGACCGGGTCAGCAATCTGGTGATCGCCTGCCAGAGCTGCAACCAGGCCAAAGGGGAGCAGCTGCTGGAGGTGTTCCTGGCAGATCGCCCACAGCTCCTGGTGCGCATTCAGACCCAACGGCGAGCGCCCTTGGGGGATGCTGCGAGTGTGAATACAACCAGATGGGTGTTGTACGAGCGGCTGAAGGCAACTGGTCTGCCGGTAGAAACCGGCTCAGGAGCGCTGACGAAATGGAACCGTACCACCAGAGGGCTGCCCAAATTGCACTGGGTTGATGCTGCGTGCTGTGGTGCTTCGACCCCGACACTCCTGCAACTCTGGGGAGTTCACCCGTGGCTGATAGAGGCAAAGGGCAGACAGAGGCGGCAGATGGTCAATGTGGATGCACATGGCTTTCCAGTTGGCCATGCCAAGGGACCCAGTCGCGTGCAAGGATTTCATACAGGAGACCTCGTCCTCGCCGTCGTTCCTAAGGGGAAAAAGAGCGGGACGTATGTGGGGCGTGTGGCGATCAAAACCGATGGTTACTTCAAGATTACTGGCAGACATGGCATGGTGGAAGGGATTCATGCACGTTATTGTTCGCCCATTCATCGCAATGATGGTTATACATATACGAAAGGAGAGGAGGCGCTTGCTCTCCATGCGTGAGCGCAGGGGCTTCCGCGCCGTCCATTTGGTGAAACAACAACAATTCTCAGCTATAGATCGCCTCTTGACTCGAGGCGTCGTACAAATCGAAAAAGAAGCCGACCTGCGTCGCATGCTTATTGAAGGCAACAAGGGCCAGCCATTGCGCGTCAAGCTTGGAATAGACCCAAGCCACTACGATCTGACTATTGGGCATGCCGTCGTCTTGCGCAAACTGCGCCAATTTCAACAACTCGGTCATAAGGCAGTCGCTCTCATCGGCGACTGGACAGCGCGCCTGGGCGATCCCAGCGGGCGTGAAGAGGCGCGCAAGCCGCTTACGGCTGAACAGGTCAATGCCAACGCGGCCACATACCTCGAACAGTTCTACAGAATCGTGGATCCTCAATTGACCGAGGTGCGCAGACAAAGTGAATGGTATGACGGCTTTACGCTGGCTGATGCCATTCGACTGCTCGGTCATAAAACTGTAGCGCAGATGTTGGAGCGAGACGATTTCTCCAACCGTTACAAGAGCGGCATTGAGATTTATCTTTCTGAGTTCATGTACCCACTCTTGCAGGGATATGACTCCGTTGCCTTACATGCCGATGTCGAAATTGGTGGTACCGACCAGACCTTCAACCTCCTCGTCGGGCGCGAGCTTCAGCCCCAATTTGGGCAGTCTCCACAGCAAATCTTAACGGTTGAACTGATTGTTGGACTCGACGGTTTCAAGAAAATGGGCAAATCGCTGAGCAATTACATCTCGCTGAGAGCGCCCGCCAATGATATGTACGGCAAGCTTATGTCACTGCCCGATCATGTAATGATGAGCTACTTTGAGACATTGACGGATGTTCCACAGGCGGAACTGGATGAATTTCGCCGCAAGATGGCAGAGGGAACGTTGAATCCCAGGGATGTCAAAATGCGCATGGCGCGTGAAATCGTCACCGAGTTCCATAACGCTGCCGCAGCCCAGGAGGCCGAAGAGGCATTCAAGCGTCAGTTCTCAGAACGTAAGCTGCCGACCGATATTCCTGAGTATCCTCTGAGTGAGCCTACGAACATTGTCTCGCTCATGGCCGATGCAAAGCTGGCATCCAGCAATAGCGAAGCTCGCCGTCTTATCAAACAAGGAGGCGTTTCGTTCTTTCCCTCAGGCGAGTCTGGTGAGTCGGAACGCATTACCGATGTTGACTTTGTTGTACCTGCCATTTCTGGAGCCATCCTCAAGGTAGGCAAATTACAATACATCAGGATAAAAGCATAAGGAGGCTTCGTTCTATGCCCCATGCAACAATCGGTGTGATTGGCGGTAGTGGACTCTATTCCATGGAAGGTATGACTGATGTCGAAGAGGTCGCCATTTCAACGCCATTTGGCGATCCAAGTGATGTCATTACCGTCGGCAAGGTAGAAGGCGTCTCGATGGCCTTTCTACCCCGTCATGGGCGAGGACATCGTATCTCCCCGACCGAGATTCCGGTACGGGCCAATATCTGGGCGCTCAAAAGCCTGGGAGTCGAATGGGTGATTTCGGTTAGCGCCGTAGGCAGTCTGCGTGAGCATATTGCTCCTCGCGATCTCGTCATTCCCGACCAGTTGTTTGATCGCACCAAGAGCCGCGTGAATACCTTCTATGAGGGTGGTATTGTTGTGCATTGCGCCTTTGCCGACCCATTCTGCCCGACGCTCAGCAAACTCCTGCTCGACTCGGCTCGCGAACTTGGCGATGTAAAGGTGCATGAAGGCGGTACATATGTCTGCATGGAAGGCCCACTTTTCTCCACCCGAGCCGAATCGCATACCTATCGTAGTTGGGGCATGGATCTGATTGGCATGACAGCCCTGCCAGAGGCGAAACTGGCGCGTGAGGCCGAGTTGTGTTATGCCATGGTTGCCTGTGCTACCGACTACGACGCTTGGCATGAGTCCGAGGAGCCGGTTACTGTCGAAATGGTGGTAAGCAATCTCAGTGCCAATGTTGCTAATGCTCAGCGCATCCTACGCAGTGTTGCTCAAAAAATCCCAGCAGATCGCAGCACCAACACTTGTGACTGCTCCAGTGCGTTGGCAACTGCTATACTGACGGATCGCTCTAAAGATTCCTGCTGAAGTGAAGGAGAAATATAGCTTACTCATTGGCAAATATCTTGGCTGACGGAGTTCTGAATTATGAATGAACAACATCTTCATTATTCTATGCTCATTGAGTGGTCAGAGGAAGATCAAGCATATCTGGTAACGTTGCCGGAGTGGGCAGACCACGTTATAATGCCAGCCACACACGGAAGCACCTACAATGAGGCAGTTCAGCACGGACAAGAGGTGCTTGAACTGCTTGTGGATAGTGCAAGAAGGGATGGAGAACAACTTCCTCTACCAAAAACACATGCAGCATAATAGCCCTAAAGCTCGCTAACAAGCCTCTTCTGGCTCATCTACCTACAAAAAATCCGCTTGACATTTAGCCAGAGCAGGAGTAAAATGAAGGTGTTCCGCGAGGGAATAATACGAACGGAACAGGCCGGTTTTCTTCCGGTCCTGCCGATCGGCGTAATCGGGTCCTGCGCGGCAGATGTCTATGAACCCCGCTAGGTCCGTGAGGAAGCAACGGTAAGTGGACCTCTCTGGGTGCCGTAGGGTTGCCTGATTGCGCTGATCGGCAGGACCGGGCGAAAATCGGTTTTCTTTGTCATCTATCTTCAACTCCGGCGGGATTCGCAGTTTCGTCGCCCGTCAAAAGATATACAGGCGGGAGTTACATTCATGGCCTCACAATCACTCTACCGCAAATGGCGTTCACAATCTTTTGATGAAATGGTTGGTCAGGCGGAGATTGTGCGCACACTCAAAAACGCACTCACCGGCGGTAAACTGGCGCATGCTTATCTTTTTACCGGGCCGCGAGGAACTGGCAAAACCACCACTGCTCGCCTGCTCGCCAAAACCATCAATTGTAGTAACCCGCAAAATGGTGAACCCTGCAATCAGTGCCAGCAGTGCCGTGAGATTACTGCTGGCAACTCATTCAACGTCATTGAGATAGACGCAGCCTCAAATCGTGGTATCGATAGCATCCGTGATTTGCGCGAGAAGGTGATGATGCCGCCTTCTACGGGTAAGTACAAAGTATACGTGCTGGACGAAGCGCATATGCTGACGACAGAAGCCTTCAATGCTTTACTCAAAACTCTGGAGGAGCCACCACCTTACGCAATCTTCGTTCTAGCCACCACCGATGTGCATAAAATGCTGCCCACTGTTCTTTCGCGCTGCCAGCGTTTCGACTTCAAGCGGTTCACTACGCGCCAGATTGTGAAGCATTTACGCTTTGTTGCCGAGCAGGAACATGTCAAATTGGAGCAAGCGGCTGCCGAACTGATCGCTCGAGCTGCGGCAGGCGGCATGCGTGATGCGCTAAGCTTGTTAGACCAGGCAATCGCGTATTCAGGAGAAGAAATCTCGCTGGCACAAGTACAGGCTATGCTCGGCGTAGCCGATCCACATGCCATTTCCAAATTCATCAACTTTGTTGCAAAGCTTGATAGTTCTGCAGGGCTACACCTCATCCATGAACTGTCAGAAGCGGGAGCTGATTTGCGCCAGGTGAATGTCCAGGTGGTAGAGTACTGGCGCTCACTTATGCTTGCCAGGGCAGGCGCGGATATTGACTCCATCCTTGATCTTACCGAAGATGAGATTCGTGAGATCAAAGAAGCATCTCAACTTTTTGGACTAGAAGAATTGACCGAGTGCGCCCGCATCTTCGCGCAGAATGAACTTGTGCAGAGGAATACTGGCACACCTCAACTGGGTCTAGAACTGGCTTTCCTGGAGTGCTTCGAGGTCCATCGTCGCGCCCAATCGGGTCAAACTGTTGTTGCTGTTTCCACACCATCTGTACAACCTCGTCCAGCTACACCTCCAGCGCAATCGCGTGCTGCTGTCCCATCGTTATCGTCTCAATCCGAGGTATCTACATCTTTCGAGGCTCTTCCATCCCAGCCTTTACCAGCGCAGAAGCCAGCAAGGGCAAAAGAGGAAGCAGAGCTGGAAATCTCACCGTCCAGAGGTACTGCAAGTAATAGCGATGCAGTTTCTTCGTCTGCAACAGCATCAGTATCGGCAACGCAGGATAGTAGTGACCAGCCTTCCTTAACATTAGAGCAGGTAAAAGCTGTCTGGGAGAATGTGAAGAGGCGCGTGAAGTCGAAATACAAAATGACGGGCGCGATGCTGGATCATTATACAGTTATGCACGTTGAGGGGACGACTGAACAGGCTGTAATTGTGATACAAACGAGTAGCGAGCCACTATATAAGAACATGCTGCAAGCTGATCGTGCTACTCAGGTAGAGTGGGCATTGGGCTTAGAGTTTGGGCAGAAGTGTCGAGTGCGTCTTGTCCCTCCCGGTCAGCCTCTGCCAACTTCACTAACTCGCGATTCTGCAACTTACTCGGCCAATTCAGCAATGCCGACTGCACCACAACAGTCAGCACGGCTTGAACGTCCCCCAGTAGTGCCATCTCTGAATGTGAAGGAAGTTGAACACGAAGTAACCAATTCCCGAACGCAAGAACCGCCGACCTCTTTTATGGATTCGTCAAATGGCGTTACTATCTCACCTCCTCTTGCCAGAACGAACATTGTGAGAGAGAATACAACTATAGACCTGCCGCGAGAAACTATCGAGCAGCGGGCACGTCGTGATCCAATCGTGCAAGAAACTATCAGAATATTTGGAGTGGACCAGGTAGAGGTTCGCCCGAAGTAAGGAGCAATCTTTTTATGAACATGCGTGAAATTCAGAAGATGCAGCAGAAGCTGATGAAGATGCAGGAAGAACTGGAAGTTACTCAGTTCACTGGTACTGCTGGTGGTGGTGCGGTTACTATCACCATGAGCGGCAAATTTGAAATTTCTGCTATCAAAATTGACCCCGATGCCTTTAATGCAGACGATATTGCCGAACTCGAAGTGATGATACTCGCTGCCGCCAAGGATGCCCATAATAAAGTGTCCGATGCGCAGCAAAAGCTGACCAGCAATATCAGGATTCCAGGACTGTTCTAAATGAGCAATATTGCACCACCGGTGGCGGCGCTGATCGAAGAATTTTCAAAATTGCCAGGTGTCGGCGTAAAGACGGCGCAGCGCCTGACTTTTTTCGTCCTGCGCAGCCCAACCGATTCGGCACGTCGCCTGGCTGAAGCTATTATGCGCGTCAAGGAGAGTATTATCTACTGCTCGCGCTGCTTCAACATTACCGAAACCGACCCTTGTCCTACCTGTAGCAATCCCAGCCGGGACCAGGAGTTGATTTGTGTTGTTGAAGAGCCGCTCGACGTAATAGCGCTTGAGAAGACCGGAGCCTACAAGGGACTCTATCATGTGCTGCATGGGGCGCTTTCACCGGTAGAAGGCATCGGGCCAAAAGACCTGCGGATTGAAGAACTACTCAAACGCATCAAGGGTAGCAAGGTTCGCGAAGTGATCCTGGCGACAAACCCTAACTTTGAGGGCGAGTATACCGCCAATTTCATTCGAACTGAGTTAAAACCTTTGGGTGTGCGCATCACAAGTCTGGCGCGCGGCTTACCTATTGGCGGCGATCTCGAATATGCCGACGAAGGCACCCTTAGTCGAGCACTTGAAGGTCGGCGAGAAATGTAGTGGCCCCCCTTGCGGGTGCCGGGTAATGTTCTTGACATATTGTTGGCCTTGTGGTACACTCGTTCTACCTTTGAGAAATAGACAGGGAGAGAGAGTCTATTTCCGCTTTTTAATCCTTGCGGGAGAATATCTACGTAGACCGACAAAACAAGCATAGACACGTGACGTTTCGTCATGGGTTTATATTTTATGACTGTGCGGGGTCACAGGGAGTTCCCCTCCCCTTGAGGGGATAGGCATTATTACAAAAGGAGGAATGCAGGGGCGGTGAAGCGGGATGGAAACAACCCTGTCTATATCCTACACCCTGTAATGCACAGGTATGGCTTTAACTAAAAAGGAGAAATCCATGGCAGATCGAAGCAGTACTGCTGTCTCTGCTGCCACAAGCGACCGCGAGAAGGCCATAGAGCAAGCGCTGAGCCAAATTGAGCGCCGCTTTGGGAAAGGCGCAATCATGAAACTGGGTGAAGTATCAAAGATCCATGTTCAGGTAATCCCGACGGGATCGATAGCACTTGACCTTGCTCTTGGCGTAGGTGGTATACCACGAGGTCGTGTCACCGAGATTTACGGCCCTGAAGCTTCTGGTAAAACGACTCTCTGTCAGCATATTATCGCCAGTGCTCAACGTTCCGGAGGGTTTGCGGCTTTTATTGATGCTGAGCACGCGCTTGATCGTACTTATGCTGCTCGCTGCGGCGTTGATACCGATAATTTGTTCATCTCGCAGCCGGATACCGGCGAGCAGGCATTGGAAATAGTAGACTCCTTGGTACGCAGCAATGCACTCGATGTGATTGTCATCGACTCGGTGGCCGCGTTGACTCCTCGCGCCGAAATTGAAGGCGAAATGGGCGACTCACATGTTGGCTTGCAGGCTCGTCTGATGAGCCAGGCCATGCGAAAGCTCACCGGTGCCATTAGCACTTCTAACACCGCTGTTATCTTCACCAACCAGCTACGTGAGAAGGTTGGAGTCATGTTTGGTAACCCTGAGACGACATCTGGCGGTAAGGCTCTAAAGTTCTATGCTTCTGTCCGCCTGGATATTCGTCGTACCGATAGTATTAAACAGGGACAGGATGTAATGGGTAGCCGCACTCGTGTCAAAGTGGTCAAGAACAAGGTTGCACCTCCGTTCCGCGTTGCCGAGTTTGACATTATGTACAGCGAGGGTATTTCTCGTGAAGGTGGGCTAATTGATCTTGGTCTAGAGATGGGCCTTGTCAAGAAGAGCGGCGCGTGGTTCACCGTTGGTGATATTCGTCTCGGCCAAGGCCGTGAGAATGCCAAGGAGTTCCTTCGCCAGAATAGCGATGTTGCTGGCGCAATCGAAGAGCAAATTCGTGGCAATATTACCTCCTTCAAGGCCGGTGAAGCCGAAGGAGATGAAGAAGACGACGAGGACACTTTAGAAGAGGTGTAACCAGATAACAGGATGGGGGCCAACCCCCACCCTGTTAGAAGAATTTATTCTTCATCTTGTTGTTCTTTATTTAGTAGCCCCGTCAACTTCTCTTCCAACGAAGGTTCGGATAGATGAACCAGTGGCTGCTCTTCCTGCGAGAGCAGAGGTTCCAACTTGCCGCTCTCAATCAGTGGAGGTTCTAATACCTGCGCCGCTGATTCACGCTCTCGCCACCATTTAGCTACCGTCGCGGGATCAACCGAACCAAGTTTTCCTCTCTCTGCCTGCTGCATGGCCCAACTGAGTACCGCCTCATCCAGGGGAATTTCGTATCCTGCCTTCTCACTAAGCCTCCATTTGTGCCGCATAATAGAGAAATAGGCCTCCATCGGATCTTGCCCACTGGCCAAGTTTTGGCGCAATAGGAGAATAGTTGGCAGATGGTAGCGTGTATACCAATCTTTTGCCGCCTCCTCAATATCGATATCGCGCCTCTCTTTTTGGCTCATAATGGCCTGATGACCAAGGATCGTGTTATAGAAACGGCGAGCATAGGCGCGAGGTACCATGATACCTAAGAGATCGTGAATGCGGCGAGCATACCAGCCGGGCAGCACAGCAGTAAATTTTTGCATGGCATGCCCTCCCGTACTTAATAAGGAAAATCCCCAGCGATTCAAGCCCTCTAATACATTCTCTACTTGCAGAAATGTCATAAAGGGAGGAGATGCAACTAATCGTGCGTGCTCTCGCCTTAGCCAGCGATAGCGCCGTTCAAAATAGCGAAAATCTCTATCGTCGATGAGTTCCTCGTCTTCGGAAAGTCCCCGGGCTGTGCGCAGGTCTTCTGCCTGCCACGTGAGCGACTCCCCAAATAAGGCTAAATCTTGTTCGCGCAGTCCCTCACTAATGGGACTAGAGAAAAGTTCCGCCGTCTCCGCGTCGGCCAGAATTGCCAGGATGCGTCTACCATCGATACGCATCAGCACATTTGCCAGGGATGGGTCACCCCAGTACACACCATGCTCATGTAGCTCGACCATGAGCACTGCAACAGCTCCCAGGAGGTGCTGCTTGGTTTTCCGAGTAAAAGGCAGACGAAACAGCAAGACATGTGGCACAACCCGTGGAGCTAACCGCGTCACTGTATACCCACGATCTCCGCTTGTATATTGAGGCAGACCGCCAGGTCCCTGCTCGTCGAGCAGCACGGGTGGCGCCGTTACCATCACGCTTCCAACCGGACTGAGCGCAGGGATGCCTCGGCTCTCGATCTCATCCAGATTATGTATCTCTCGCTCGGCCATGCGGGGAGTCGTCTCTTTAAGAGCATAACGGACACCCTCACACTCTACAAAAATCACCGGATGGCGCGACTCGCCTCGTCGGATCAAAAGTGGCACAACCCCGTGTTCAGGCCATTCCTCCAAAGGGAATTGCCATGGCAAACTCTCAAGTCGGTGCCTATCATCCGAACCCATATGAAATTGCGGTGCAGCGGAAGTAGTGGTTATATCAATCTCCTTCATGTCTAAGGCTGTGATAAATGCAAAAGAGTAAAGCTATCGCTCCTGTCTCATCATAACATCATTTCGGAATGTGTAGCAAACTGAGGTGATTTTATGGCAAGACGTTCTCTTCTTCATATAGTCTTAGAAGTAGTCAGGTATTTCGTGGTTTGGGTGGTTCTGAATTGCGTAACCACAGCGAAATATGTGCAGGTTGCATCGTCTCCTGAACGACAGCTATCAAATCTCGGCTCAAATGTTGCAAATCTACCTCATTGCGCAGAGTTTCGTGGAAAGCTGCAAGCGTGCGTGCTGCATCATATCACATTGTTTCAATATGCCCATACTTCTATGAAGCAGGCATATGAAGGGGTAGGCAACTCACAGCTAAACTGATATATAATACCTCCAAGAAACGATAAGAAAGAGGGGCAATTATGGGTACTGTAAGCTTTGATTTCAAAGGTGAAGTTGTTGTTGTTACAGGCAGTTCACGCGGCCTGGGGTTAGAGATTGCTAATGCCTTTGGCTATGCAGGCGCAGAAGTTGTGATCACGGCTCGTCGCGAACAGTGGCTCAACGAAGCCGAAAAACAACTGAAGGACAGCGCCATATCTGTCCATGCCATGACCTGTGACGTTGCCGATGCCGCCTCGGTAGAGCACCTCGTACAACAAACACTCCAAAAATGTGGCAAAATCGACATATTAATCAACAATGCAGGCCTCACCTGGGGTGCTCCCGCCGAAACTATGCCCTTCGAACGCTGGCAACAGGTAATCGACGCCAACATCACCGGAACCTTCCTCATGTCCCAAACCGTCGGACGCCACATGCTAGAACGCAACAAAGGCGTCATCGTCAACATCGCCTCAATCGCAGGGCTCGGCGGTGGACAGTTACAAACTGTTGGCTACAACGCCAGCAAAGCCGCAGTAATCAACCTGACCCGTGCCCTGGCAATCGAATGGGCAGCTAGAGGAATACGCGTAAATGCCGTCGCCCCCGCCATGTTCAGGACGAGGATGACAGAAGCTATTCTGGATCGTGCGGAGGCTGTTGTGGCTGATTCCATGCCGATGAAGCGTATCGGTAAACCAGGAGAGTTGGCTCCAACCGTGCTGTTCTTGGCTTCGGAGGGCGCGAGTTATATTACGGGGCAGGTCGTGGCGGTGGATGGGGGGAGGACGGCACAGTAGAGGTGCTGATACTCATAACTTCAGTAGATTAAGGTAAATAAGGTTTCTCTCATCTGTTAAGCCTTTAACAGCAGTATTCAGGACATAGGGCGTTAGGAATTATCATAGTCAATCTGGCATAGTCATAGCCGGGCAATTTTATAATTACCCGGTAGAGCCCCACTAAGATATTGTTGGCGAATTCAAAAACCATGCTCATTTTAAGCCAGAGTTCATAGTATTCCAAGCGTGAAAACCGAATTCGCCAACAATATCTTAGTGGGGCTGTACCGGGCTAAATTAAACAGTCTTTTTAAGTCCATTAGTCATCTGAAAAGATTGCAGAATTTTGAGCTATATCTATGCATTTTTGACGAAGCTTTACCACCTGAGTAACTATACTACGGCGGCTACAGGGTTCCAACCAGATTCCTGTGTAAAATACCCATATGGATTATTCGATTAAACTCCTATCAGCTGCAAGGTTGACACTTCGCGCTTATACCAGCATGGAAGCATTTTTAGCTAAACTCCGATGGTGAAAACGTGAAAGAAAAAGGGATGGAAATAAATGATTATTGAAACCTAAATTGTAAAGGTGTTGCAATTGGTTCAGTAAATGGTAGCGTTATGGAAATTAGTGGGGAACTTAAACCAACGATACTTGATGGTAGATTTCCGTTGCTACATACCGATATTCTGAGTAGTATTATTCCAGTCAAGCCTACTCTGAAAATCAATTGCAGAGGGAGTACTTGCAGGGTCAATAACATAATCATTCCCTGGCGCTATTGGTCTAATTTGATATAAGTTAGGGTGAGCACCTTCATTCATGTAAGGAGTACCTGAGCAATTCAGGTTAATAAAAAATACTGACTGTCTCGATGATAGATCAGAACCGATAACTCCAACAAACTTATTTAGAGAAGGGATAAATATCGTTGCTTGATCTAGAAAATTGCTAGTTATCATAACTCCTAGCTCTTTACCGTTAGCATCAAGCACTTTCATTGACTTACCTGGTGTGTTCTGTAAGCTATTAATCTGTGAACTTTGGCTTGCCTGGGTTGTCTGTAGAGCAGAAATATTTTGATCCGTCTGGCTCTGGTGATTCTTTAGGTCGTTTACTTCGCTTGGAATAGGTGAGAGGGTCGCACTAAGAGAGGCTATGCTTGCATCCTGTTCTTGAGATTTATTGAAGAGGTAGCAGAATAGGGCATTCTGGTTGGTTAAGCTTTTGTGGCTACAATTGTTGCTTATAAACTTTTGGGCCTGAAATAAATATGTAGAGCTTGATGCTATAGCATCTCCGGCAAGCAAGAGAAACAATCCTCCGGCTAGAAGTAAAATGTTTTTGTGGATTTTCATTTATCTCATTGTAGACATCTCTGCCTAAAACTAGCAATAGAGAGTTTCCAAGACTTCGCACTACAAGCCGCATGAGACAAATAGGCCCAGTACCAACGTTCGTGTCACCAGCCGCCGTTGGGTAAGTTAATTGCTCAATTCTTATCCGCTCATCCATGTTAAGAACAAGCATTCCGTACGGATTTAATTGTGTATAAAATAATTGTGTTAAACCGCGCAAATCTTCAGACTGCAACTTAGCTAAGTGCCTAACTTTGTATAATGGTCCCAGTTTCCTGGACAATGAAATAAGATAAAATAGCTGTAGCGAGAAAGGTAGAAAAAGGAGAGTATGAATGACGGGACAATGCAAACGATACAGCGCGGAGCTGAAGACCAAAGTGGCCTTAGAAGCGATCAGGGGACAGAAGACAGCGAATGAAATTGCTGGGGAATATGGAGTGCATCCGACGCAGATTGCGCAATGGAAGAAGCAGGCCTTGGATGGCTTACGCGACCTGTTCTCAAGCAGGGCAAGCGAGCGGCAAAAAAGCGAAGAGGAGTTGATAGCGACCCTTTACCAACAAATCGGCGAACTGAAAGTGCAGGTGGACTGGTTGGAAAAAAACCGTCAGGGCAAAGGAAGCGGGGGAGAGGCAACAGCCCAGCGTTCCTCTAACGAGTTGAGATAGGCCTGGCGTCGGTGGCGAAAGCGAAAGCGCGTGAGTTGCTCGCTGTGGGCGACGGTCGTCTCCCGTCGCAGTTCGCGCCAGCGGGCACGGTCAAGCCGACCAGCGCGCTGCTCCAGTTGTTGGCGATGGGCGGCATCTTGCTCCCACCAGGACGCGTACGCCACACAGCGCCCGTAGCGCAACAGATAGGCGTTCCAGTTCTTGCGACCACTGATGCGGCGATACTGCGTCTTGAGCCCCCGAATGCTGCGCTCCATCTCGTTGTTGGTGCGGGGAAAGTCCTCCCGGTCGTAGCACTGCACGAGATACGGTCGCAAATTGGAGAGCACCTGTAAGAACTCGGTCAGGCACTCGTGCTCCAACTGGGAAAAAGAGCCATCAGTCAGTTGTATGGCCATGCGCTCCCGCCAGCCATCCAGGCGGCTTGCCACCGTCACATTGCTCACCACCTCCCCCGGCTGAGCCCAACTGCCGTCCAGGATGGCTTCGACCTCCAACACCCAGCTGTGCATGCGTTTGACCTGCGCGAGCTGGCTCGCCCAGGCTGCCCGCTCGGCCACAATCGTCTGCAGGCGCGTCAGCTTCTGCGCACACCGCGGGCTCACAGGCCCCCCTTTTTTGAGAGCCGCTGCAGGCTGGCTTCTACCTCGTCTAAGGCCTGGGCGGCTTCCACGGTTGCGTATTTGAAGGGTTGCAGCCCATCGGTGTTCAGGGCGGTCAAGATTCCCGCGGCGTACTCATCAAGCACCGCGAGCTGCTTGGCTTCCTCAGCTGATGCCTTGGGGATCTGCTTCTTGAGTTGTTTACGCACCTCTCGTACCTTCGGCTGCATGTGTTTGCGCAGGGCCGTTTTCACCTGCTTATCGGCCTCGAAGGCCCCTTGCGACGCGTCGCGCAGCGCGTGGAACTGGCAGACCTGGTGCGGCACCTGTGGCCACAACTCCTTCACCGCCAAGAGTTCGCTTTCTTGGGCATCGGTGATCGTCCCCAGCACCTTCACCCCCAACGCCAGCACCGGTCCCAGCAGGGCTTTCATCACGGCGGTCTCGGACGATGTCACGTTCTCGGCAGCCAGCACGCGCCCTGTGAGCGCATCGCGTACCAGGTACACCGTCTCGTTGCCCTTCTCCGGCTGGATGCCGTCCACGGACACGATGATGCCTCCATTTTTCTTCACCTGGGCCAGCCACTGCTGGTCGTCTTTGGCCTCGCTCGTGGCTCGCATGAGCGTGCAGTACGCCTCGAACAGGTACAGGATTTCCCGCCGTGCGATCTTCACTCCCAGCGGCTCCAGTCGCTTGAGCACCTCCTGATGGATCTCATCGACCGTCTGGTGGTCCCTCAGGCGCAGTCGTCCCACCAGCAGCACAATGTCCAGGCCATAGGTGAAGTGGGGCAGCGCCAGCGCATCTGCCTCGACGCTGCGATACGTCCGCGCGTGCCCCACGCACTGCGGGTCCGGGCAGCGATACCCCGCGTGGTTCAGCTTAATCACTCCTGCCAGTGTGATCACGGTGCGCCTGGACAGCGCCACGGCCTCTCGCAACGTGCGATGACACTCTAAGCACTCATGCTCTACGGGTCGATACCACCGCCTGATAACGTTGGGATAGCTTCGGGAATGTCTCATGGCCTGTCTCCTTGGTGCTCTTTGACCACAATCTTTCCCTTATTCTATCACTTCAGCTCCGCTCCCCCGCTTCCTTTGCCCTGACGGAAAAAAATCAAGACCGCTGCATTGAGGCCAAACGAGCGCTGATTGAGCCAGGGCATCCAGAGTTGAGCATTGCCCAGCAATGTGAACTGCTGGGTCTGGCTCGCTCCAGTTATTACTATGAACCGGTGCCAGAAAGTGAGGAAAATCTGCTCCTGATGCGGCTTCTGGATGAGCAATATACGCGAATTCCTTTTTATGGCACCCGCAAGATGACCGCCTGGTTGCACACCCAGGGCTATGTGGTTGATCGCAAACGAGTGAGGCGATTGCTTCGCCTGATGAATTTGGAGACGGTCTATCCCAAACCCCGACTCGAGTGTGCCGGGACCGACACGAGCAGCGGTATCCGTACTTACTCAGAGGTATGAGCATTGACCGCTGCAATCAAGTCTGGAGTTGTGACATCACCTACATCCGCCTCCAGCGTGGGTTTATTTATCTGATGGCGGTGATTGATTGGTTCAGTCGCTACGTCTTGTCGTGGGAGATCTCGAGTGACGTTAGATACGCAGTTTTTGTCTGGAAGCCTTGGATCGGGCCTTGAGTGTCGCCAGGCCAGAGATTTTCAACACGGATCAGGGCGTGCAATTTACCAGTGCCGAGTTTACGAATCGGCTCAAGGCCGCCGATATTCGCATCAGTTGGGATGGCCGAGGACGAGCCTTGGACAACATTTTTGTGGAGCGATTATGGCGCAGTGTCAAATATGAGGAGGTGTACATCAAAGATTACCAGAGCGTTTCCGAAGCCGTGAGCAACTTGCGAGCGTACTTCACGTTTTACAATCAGGAGCGGCTTCACCAATCGCTGGACTATCAAACGCCAGCACAGGTCTATACGAGCAGATAAGACGAGTTTTCTCGAATGGTTGGGTTTTGTCTTATTTTCGACCAAAAACTGTCTTGACTTTGGGACCACCATATTGCTTACCTGTTACCGTTGGGCTTTCCAGTCGTTTTACTAGCCGAAACACGATATGAAATAACCTTAAGGGAGCTTGCGTTGACTAACAAAGATAATCAGAAAAAAAACTCCGTTGTCTTGGACAGGGCGAATGAGCAGTGGCCTGAAGATGGAGCCGCTTATTATAGAGAGGATCGCTATATTGAAGCGATTTTGTCCTTTGATCGGATTCTTCAGACTAATCCTAACTATCTTGGAGGTTATAACGGTAAGGGGTTTACCCATATAAAGCTTGAACATTTCGATGAAGCGCTGAGCGTCTTTGAACAAGCTCTTCAGATAAATCCAAACTCAGCGCAAGCTCACTATGGCAGAGGAAGCGCACTTTCAAATCTCAGGCGATACAAAGAGGCGCTTATTTCATATGAAAAGGCACTTGAACTTCAGTCCTACTTCCCAGCCGCTAGAATTGCAAGAAATCGTACTCGTTCTATCCTTGACTCTCATAACAAGATCATTACAGCTTTTGAAAAATTCATAGTGCTTGAGCGATATAACATTGCCCCTTGCTATACAAAAGGAGAGCACTTTTATTACACCTGTAGCGATGAGGAAGAAGCCCTTTCTGCTTATGACGAAGTTATCCAACGTTCTCCCGACAACGCTAGTATCTATAGCGATAAAGGTTTAGCTCTTGAGTACTTCGGTCGAAATCAAGAAGCTCTGGTAGCCTTTAAGCAGGCTCTTTATTTGGAACCTGACTCTTATGCCATAAAATTTCATCTAGGTCGTATACTTTTTAATCTTAATCAATGTAATGAAGCGTTAATTTCACACGAAAGATCCATCTCTCTTTATCCAAATGATACAAATGTTCCCTTCAGTAAGGGATGCATATTTTTTCACCTGGGTAACTACGAACAAGCAATTGCTGCCTTTGATCGCGCTACCTCAATTGATCCGGGAAACATAGATGCTTATCACAATAAAGGGAGAGCGCTTATTTGCATAGGTTGTTATGAGGAGGGTATTACCGTATTTAATTATATTATCGCTCTCAAGCCTGAGAGCCAGGATGCTTACTTTGATAAGGGACGAATACTCTATCTCCTTGAGCGCTATGAAGAAGTATGGTATACCCCAAAGTCAAGACAAAAAATGGTCAAAAATAAGAGTGAACTCAGCAATTCAAAGAACATGGTGACTCATGATCGATAATACACCTGTATGGGTGTTTGATACTCGAGAGCCTGATGCAAGCGGTCCTGATTGTAGAACTGAAAATACGCTTGCAGCCCACTTTCTGCATCAGAGACCGACTGGTAATCCTTGAGATACACCTCCTCGTACTTAACGCTTCTCCAGAGCCTTTCGACGAAAATGTTGTCCAAGGCTCTTCCTCTGCCATCCCAACTGATGCGCACATCTGCGGCCTTGAGCCGGTTCGTAAACTCGGTACTGGTAAACTGTGATCCCTGGTCGTTGTTGAAAATGTCCGGTCGTGCTCTCTCAAAGGCTTGCTCGAGCGCTTCCAGACAAAACGCGGTTTCCAAGGTGATCGACGTTCGCCAGGCGAGGACGTAGCGACTGAACCAGTCAATGATGGCGACCAGATACAGAAACCCTCTTTGCAGGCGGATGTACGTGATATCGGTGCTCCAGACTTGATTGACGCGATCGATGCTCATTCCTCGCAACAAATACGGATACCGCACGTTTTGCTCTCCTGGTTGACTCAATCTTGGGCTCGGATAGACTGCCATCAGGCCCATCTGTCGCAAGAGTCGAGCAACTCGCTTGTGATTTACCGCATAACCTTGAGTGCGTAGCCAGGCCGTCATCTTCTTGATCCCATAAAAAGGTATGCGCGTATATTGCTCGTCCAGCAAGCGCATCAGCAGCAAATTCTCCTCACTTTCTGGGGTAGGCTGGTAATAATAGTCGAGCGTGCCAAACCAACCAGCTCGCACTGTCGAGCCAGACTGAGGATGGGATGCTCTGCTTCAATTAGCGTCCTCTTCTCTTCCACCCTCCCAACTGACTTTTTTTTAACCAGTCCATTTCCATTTTCAACTGCCCAATCTCCTGATACAACGATGCCACCAGTGCTTCATCTGTGCGCTCACGCCGGGCCCGTCCCCCTGAGAAGCTTGTCCCGATTTCTTCCACTGCCTGCTTCTTCCATTGGGTGATCTGGCTGGGATGCACCCCGTATTCCGCTGCTAACTCATTGAGCGTTTTCTGCCCTTTGATTGCCTCAATGGCTACTTTGGTCTTTTCTTCTGCACTGTATCGTTTTCTGTGAACAGACATCTTTTTCCTCCTCGTGACGTTCCTCGATACCGCTTCATTCTATCTTATTTGCCTGTCCAGTTTCTGGGGGATATTATAAGGGATAGGTCAGCTTATAGAAAGCAAAAGTACAAAGACTAATAGCGGCAAGAAGATAAAACCAGTTGATATTCCAGTGGAGATAAAAAACATTACTAAATATGCTAATCAAGGGAATATTCCGAATGCTTCCTAGTGGATTAAAGCTTATTTTTCCAGCATAGGGTGCATTAAGAATCATAAAAACGGAACATCTGCGCCCACCACTGCACAAAGCATTAAATAAAACCACCCATATGGACCATCGGATAAGCGTAGTGCTAATCCAATCAAGGCCAAATCATCGCAACATGCAAACCATACAAGAAAGGTAGAAAAGTGTTTTCCATGCGTGAAGATGATAATCCAAAGGTGCTTAAAAAAATAACACCGCCAGCATAATAGACAATAGCAAAAATGAAATAAATCCAATCGATATTCCACTTCTGTGTATATGCAATGACGAACATGAGGATCAACAATATAGAGCCAATTAACCCATGAATATTCAGGCGCATTTCCAATACCCCCTTTTTATCTTTATAAGATAACGTGGGTTGTGGTTGACTGCCGATGGCGAAGTCAAAAATGATGCTAACTCTTAGCTTGATTTCGTTGAATTGTAAGCTGAAAATCGATTTCGCTACAGACAACTATTGAAGACTTCGATTATACTCCTGGTAGGCCTGGGAGAGCAAGCGGTTGAACTGTTTGGTCACTCCATAGTAACCTTCCCTTAGTAAGGGAGAAATTTTAGGTCTTAAGAACTTCTCAGTGGCCGCAGTCTGCGTTGTCAAGCTAGCCAATGAAATTCATTCTACGAAATAAATGTTTAACCTACTTGTTCTTTATCACATATTTACGGAAAAATTAGGTAGTACCCCTGCTGAGTAGAAGAAGCGTAGCGAGTGGGCAGAAGTTCGTAAACCCCTCGTTTTACGGACTTCCGGTTACCTCATTGTGCGAACCATTTTTCCTCCCGTCCACATAAATGGAATATAATTGACTTGAATGGTCTAAATTCTTAGATACCGTAAGAGCGAGGTCTTCAGTGAACATTCCACCAATAGACATTCCATCTCTATTGCGGGATCAGATATGGCAGTTCGTAGGTGTCGTTATTAGCCTTATCGGTACCATTATCTCCATAAGCCTTACAATTGCAGCGAATTCCAGACAGAAAAAAGCAGATAAAAGAGCAGAAGCCGAAAAAACAGGAAATTATCAAAATTCTTGCCTATAATGCTATTCCTGGTCAGGGAATAACAAAAGAGGAGAAGGTAAAAGTACAGAGGGTTTTTGGTGCAAAGCCAACGGATGATATAAAAACGTATTTCATATGGATGTGGAATGAGGGAAATTGGACTGAACCCATTAGAGCGGACAGAGATCAAAGTCAACTTCTCCAAGATGTCGTAAACTAGAGAGAAGACAAAGGAGAAGAAGCCATGCGAAAACGAAACCATAGCCGAGAGTTTAAGCTGGAAGTGGTGCGTCAAGTGACCACAGGCCAAAAGCGACGAGCACAAGTGTGCCGTGAATATGGCCTGGCAGACAGTATCCTCTCGCGCTGGCGCAAAGAAGATCATGAGCGTGGAGAAGCTGCCTTTTTGCCACTGGCTTCCGAGCAAGCCAGCACTCAGGAGCAACGAATCATTGAGTTAGAGCGCTTTTGTGGTCAGCTCGCCTTGGAGAACCAGGTGTTAAAAAAAGCGCTACAGAGCATGGGATCGTGGAGCGTCACCTCATGATTACACAGGCGCATCAAGCCCATCCAGAACTTTCCGTGCAGCGGCTCTGTGAGATGTTTGAGCTCAGTCGAAGCTGGTACTATGAGCATTTAAAGCAACCCGAGGACGATGCGGAAGAGATTGCGTTGCGTGATGGGATTGAAGAGATCATCCTGGAATTTGCAGGCTATGGCTATCGGCGTGTGGCCCATGCTCTGGCTCGTGAAGGGTGGCGAGTCAATCACAAGCGTGTACTGCGCATTATGCGGGAAGAATCCTTGCTGTGCCATCTCAAAAAACGCTTTGTGATCGCGACTACGAATTCGCGGCATCGTTTTCCGGTCTATTCCTATGTGCTTGCAGGGGCCGTATTGAATGCGCCTGATCAAGCTGGGTGGCGGATCTGACCTATATTCGTTTGCGGAGTGCGTTTGTGTACCTGGCCTGTATTTCTGGATGCGTTTTCCCGTCGCTGTGTTGGCTGGTATCTCTCACGTGAGATGACCACGCAGCTGACGCTGGCGGCACTCACGCATGCAATTGGAGAACGCCGCCCACAGCCTGGATTGATCCATCATTCTGATCGTGGAGTCCAGTATGCCAGCTATGACTACACTGAGCAATTGCAGCAGATCGGAGCGCAAATGAGCATGTCATCGGTGAGTAATCCGTATGACAATGCCAAGGCAGAAAGTTTTTTTAAGACCCTTAAGCAAGAGGAAGTGTATCTCAAGGAGTACGAATTTTTTTGCCGATGCAGAGGCGAATTTGGAGTCTTCATCGAACAGGCGTATAATACCAAAAGACTCCATTCCAGTTTAGGATATCTGCCTCCTGCTGAGTTTGAAGCTACCTACATTTCAGTGCCGGGAAGTTGACTTTCCCCATGTCCAGGCAAATGGGGTCAGCCTATCTTGCCCTCAGATTACGAGCAACCTATTCAGTTTGACTTTGGGGAAGGTGTAGAAATACTGCATGGTCAAGTTTTAGGTACGACACCGATTAGTCTATTAGATAATAATTATCTGACAATTAATGGAAGTTGCGTAATTTTACCTCCTCTTCTTCTTAATCGCGGAGACATTATTTGTTTTGCTGTGTTATTAACTAATTATAGGGGGGGCTTGGAAGTAAAAGGACATATTGTTGGAGTGGATTTAGCTAGGATTAGAGATGCTCCGGCGCATCAGCGCCTAAGAGAGTCGACTAATAAAACACTAATTTATGCTTCTCCAATTCCATCGCTGATACTATTTCTTGGCTTTCTGATCTCTTTCTTATTGAACTTAAATGTCATATTTTTTATTATTACTTTTGTTGTCTCTGCGACCATTTTTATTTATCTTTCCTTGCGCTTTACAAACAAATTGATGTAAAAAGTCAGGAAGGCAAATTCATAAAAGTTCAGAAAGGAATTCAAACTCGCCTTCAAGGACTCTCTTCTGAGTTGGATGGTATGTTTCCTAAGAATGCGAGCAAAAGTCCACGCTTTTCTCAACCTTCTCAACAGCGGAAAAGAAGAAAGAAAAAGAGAAGGTGAGCCTGCATCTATTAGGACCACCCTACGAGAAAGTCTACAATCCTTCCACCTGAAACTGCTGAATATGGGCTTATTATGTTTTTAAGCTTAAAACAAGCCTGATTTGTATTGACTAATGTTTAATCTATATTGTATCCTTAAAAAGGATAAGCTGTGCTTGAATAGTTTTCTCAATGATTGCTAATAAAAGCAAATGTCGATAGGTTTTGCTTGAGGGGATGCTTATAGAAGATGCAGCTATTAAAACTTCGCTCAATCCAAGGCTTTATTTTATTTTCTAGTATCCTCATTATTTTTATTCTTTTTGGGTGTGGAACTGGCCAAACTGTAGTTAAGGGTACCCATATCACCAAGATACAAACTGGCACTGGTTACGATCAGCGGAATGCAACAGTGGAGGGGGAGACGGGCACGTTTATGGTGGGACAGACCTTGTACATAGTTTTTACTGTGGATACTCAGGATAAAAATGCTCAAGTGACGCTCAAACTCTTTCAAGGAAATACTTTGGATGATACAAGTGTGCCTTTGTCAGTTCAGAGCGGAACGCATGTATATTCAAAGTCGATCAGCCTGAACAGTACAGGTTCATATAACATTGAAATTGATTACAACGGGAAATCCGAAGCCTCAATTAATTTTAAGGTTACATAGTGCTAGAGAACTTATTTGCTTCTATGGAGGAGTATATACATAAATCGTATTATCACAGCAGCGTGTATCTTTATGCTCCTAGTTCTCTCACTTGTAGCTTGCGATGACACAAGTTCATCACAAGCTAGCCCTACTCCTACCCCTTCCTGCCAGCCGAAATATGTTTATGACGGTGTTCAGGACAAAGGTACAGCGATGGTAGTGGTTGATCGAGAAGCCAACTACAATGGTTCTACCGGTGTAGCAGACATGACGCTTACAGCAATGCAGAGTGGGACGGTAAGTATTTCACGTAGCAAAACCCAGACTGAGACGACTCATGTGCAAGCTGATGGAGCAGCTATTGTTGGCGGCACTACAGGCAATATTGAAGCAGTGGGAATTCTCCAGGCGCAGGCTATTTACGAAAAAGTTTCTCAGATCAATACATCAGTGAGCACGACTGAGACTGTCTCTTTCGGCAATCAGTGGCATATAACTGTTCCCGCAATGTCTTGGGGATATGGAGTCTTCGGAATTTACGTACAAATAACTACTGGTCATCTGTACTCACAAAACTGCCCTCAAAATGTTGATTTTGGGAATGTCACTACTTTGACCCCTTATAACAAGGGTTGGTGCACATGGACAAGAGGTCCCAGTACTTTTACGGGAGGCGGGCAAGGACCTTGTTTGGTAGTGGAATGAAGTTTTTTACCTCACTACAGCAGGCTAAACCTTCTCTTCCAACCAGGATACAAGCAACTTCTAGTATTGAGACAGTTCTAAAAGAAAGGATGCCATCATATGGGACAGAAGAAACGAAGGTTGAGTATGTCTCTCCTACCACTCTTTTTTATTGGTCTTGCTCTTCTAATTCTTAGTGGTTGTGGCGCACAAGTTAGTTTTTGGGGTACAGAGCCAATTCCAACTCCTACCCGTACTTCAACTCCCACCCCTACTTTGAGTCCAACACCAACTCCAATCCCGACGACTTTGAGCAGTGCTCCAAATCCATCAACTCCAAGTACAAGCGATCCCCTTCAAGTCGCATCAAGTTTTGCTGCAATTTTGGGAATAGGCTGGACAGTTTTTTTTGGTGGCAAGGCTTTTAATGAGACGGCAGTGTTCCAGGCGATAAAAAGTAAAACAAGAGGACCTCTTAGATGGCCTAAGCCGACAACGATCACAAACATCTTACTAAGCCTTATTTTCGTAGCACTCATATTGTTATTATTCCATCCCACGCTGGTACAGCCCCACTAAGATATTGTTGGCGAATTCGGTTTTCACGCTTGGAATACTATGAACTCTGGCTTAAAATGAGCATGGTTTTTGAATTCGCCAACAATATCACTAACTGGTGAAAAAGGAGGGGAAGCTTGAAAATATCGACGGTCCTCGGCATGCTGTGTCTATGCAAACAAGCACAGGGCCGATGGACACGTCACAGCAATTTTGCCCCAATGGGGCGTGTTCGGCAAGAGGCCAACTCGGACAGGGCAATATCGTCATTCACGATCGCAAGCGTCAACGCTATCGCTGTAAGACCTGCAAACAGACATTTAGTGCGCGGCGAGGAACCATGTTCGAAGGGCTGCGCAAGCCAACGGAATTGATTGTGATTGTGGTCACGCTGCTGGCCTATGGCTGTCCGCTGCAAGCGATCGTGCATGCATTCGGACTCGATGAACGAACGGTCGCTGCCTGGCGAGACCGTGCAGGAGAGCACTGTGAACAGGTGCATCAGGCCATCGTCGAACAAGGCAAGCTGAATTTGCTGCATGTCCAAGCCGATGAGATGCGCGTGAAAGCACGAGGAATGATCGCCTGGATGGGCTTAGCGATGATGGTGTCCACACGGTTGTGGCTAGCAGGAGTGGTGAGCCAGACACGAGACAGTCGACTGGCTGATCGGTTACTGCAACAGGTGCGTCACTGTAGTCAACAGGTCTGCGCTCTCTTGATCTGTACCGATGGCTGGGCAGCCTATCCCAACAGTATCAGGAAAGCCTTTCGCGACAAAGTCAAACGAACCGCAGGCAGAGGAAGGTGTTGTTTAGAAGTCTGGCCAGAGCTACACATCGGCACAGTCATCAAACGCACGGTCAACAAGCGTCTGAAAGAAGTACTTCGTCGCATGACCCATGGACACTTGGCACAAGCGCTCAAGCTGCTGCAAGCTTCCCAGGGAGGAACGATGCTGAACACTTCCTTCATCGAGCGCTTGAATGGCACGCTGCGTGAGCGGCTGGCTACTTTGACACGCAAATGCCGTCATGCCTCTTCCAAGCTGCACGCCTTGCAGACGGGCATGTATCTGATTGGATGGACCTACAACTTTTGCTGGTCGCATCATGAACTGAGTAAACCGATCGAGAAAGGAGGCTTGGGTAGGCCATGCACTCCTGCGATGGCAAGCGGATTGACCGATCATCTCTGGAGTGTCTTGGAGTTGTTGAGCTACAAAGTCGCTCCGTCTCCCTTGCCCATTCCCAAGCGAAGAGGCCGCCCTCGCATCAAGCCTTCGCCTGATCCGACCCGACCAAAACGACCACGCGGTCGTCCACGTAAGCTGGCTTTGTGTTCGACCACCGGATAGTGGG
>CAVZTX010000032.1:0-66222 GCA_963778375.1 uncultured Chloroflexia bacterium
GTGACATGCTAGCAGCATCTCAACTGTCGTTTAAGCACGCCATCAGAAACGAGAACCACATGAAGCACTCTTATGATAGCACACCGACGCAAGTCCGACCCACCCTGGCTGAGATCAGCACCTGGCCGCTCGCCTTACGCCTGCTCCATCAACGCCTTGCCGCCTGCTTTGCCCGTCCCCAACCGCGTCGGCATGCTCTGCTCTACTTGCAGGCCATCCTCAGTGAGATCCCCAGGAAAAACGGCTGGCAGATCGCTGAACACGCCCGTCTGCTGCATCCCTATGGCATCCAACGTTTGCTCTCCCGCGCCGTCTGGGACCAGGATGCCGTGCGCGATGTCCTGCGCTCCCTGGTTGTCTCCACCTTGCTCCCCTCTCCACAGACCTCTGCCCCGGCCCCATCCGAGGCCGTCTTTCCGGTGTTGGTGCTCGATGAAAGCGGCTTCCCTAAACGCGGTCGCCACTCCGCTGGGGTCGCACCCCAGTATTGTGGCCGCACCGGTCGCGTCGAAAACTGCCAGGTCGGCGTCTTTGCTTCCTACGTCACCCAACGCGGGCCACGCCCTCATCGACCGCGAACTCTACCTGCCTGAGGCCTGGTGCGCCGATCTGCCCCGTCGACAGGCTGCTCATATCCCCGACACCCTCACCTTTGCCACCAAACCCGAACTGGCCCAACGCCTGGTCACACGCGCTCATGCCGCTGGGGTGCCTATCACGTGGGTGGTCGCTGATACTGTCTATGGGCATTGCTCCCACCTTACGGGCCTTCTTAGAGGAGCAGGGCGATGCCTACGCCCTGGCCGTGCCTTCCACCGAGGTCGTCTGTGTGCAGACCACCGCTGGTCCCCTGCTCAGTGATGTCGGCAGCCTTGCCCAGCAGGCTCTGCAACCCAAGGACTGGCAGCGCCTCTCCCAAAGCCTGGGCACCAAGGGCGAACGCTGCTTTGACTGGGCCATCCTGCCTCTCGTGCACCAGGGCGAGGTCGATGGCCGACACTGGCTCGTCTTTCGGCGCTGTCTCGATGCTCCCGACGAAGTGGCCTACTACCTCGTGTGGGCACTTCCAGGCACCTCGCTCTCCACCATCGTGCAGGCCATTGGCGCTCGTTGGCATGTCGAGGAGGATCTCGAAGTCAACAAAGGCCTGGGACTCGGCCAGTACGAAGGGCGCAGTTATCTGGGCTGGTCCCGCCACATCACCCTCGTGCTGCTGGCCGCTGCCTTCCTGCTCCACCTCTGTGTGCAAGCCAATACTCCTCTGCCTCCCCCTGCACCCTCTGCACCACCACCACCTCCCCCCGCCCCAAGCCCACCCTGTGCCTCTGCCTCCTGTCTGCAGCTGCTCAGGTGCTCCACGTTCCCTGCTCCTCCCCAAGCCGATCGCGCTGCCGCCTGCCGTCTGTCCACTGATCCCCTTGACGTGCTCGGAAGCCCAGCATCTGTTCGCTCGCCTCTGTCAACCCCCTCCCCCCTCAGCGGCCCTGGTCTACCACTGGTCGCAGTGGCGACGCACCCATCAGTACTGGGCACGCGTCTTCCATCGCCGTCGGCGCGCCACCGCCCTCTCTCCTCCTCTGACCGGCTCGTCCCGTTCCTTCCCTGGAAGAATCCTGGGACTTGTCTGGGAGTTGTCCTGGGAGTTCTCCCTGAATAGGTCGGAGGACTTTTCCCACAAGTGGTCCTGCGATTCTTCCCAGGACCCTCCCCAGCCGCCTGCTGGGCGGCTCGTTCGTCTCGTCTCGTCACATCGTTCTTCGTGAAAGGAGTCTCCCATGACGTTCTATGCCTTGGCCGACTGTTGTCGGCTGCTGGACATCGATCCCAAAACGTTGCACCGTTGGCTGGCTCAAGCGCAGTTGCCGGTGCACCCCCATCCCCGCGATGGCCGCAAAACCGCCCTGCATGCACAGCACCTGCAGCAGCTCGCCGCCCTGCATCATCGTGCGCTTCCGCCAGAGTTGGCACCAGCGCCACTGACCCCTGCTTGCAGCCTGCCCACAGCACTGCCCTCGGCTCTGCTGGCCCTGCCAGAGCAACTGGCTGCTCTGCATGCTCAGCTCGCTGCCCTCCAGCAACAGGTGGCTGCCCTCACCCTCCGGCTGCCTCCGCAGCCCCAGCCACCAGCCCATCCTGTGCCCTCTCCTCGTGCTGTCTCGGCCAAGCCCACGCCTCCTCCCAAGCCAGCCCACGTCCTTCCGCTGGTCGAGGCGACTCGCCAGGGACAGTACGTGGTGCTCTGTCCTACGCAGGGGCTGCTTGCTTTGCAGCTCGATACCCCCGAGTGGTTCACCTGGCTGGAGACCCAGTCCGCCTTTCGCTTTGTCGGCACCCAGGGCCGCTTGACGGTCCATCGCGAGATCAGGCGCTTGCCCAACGCCGCTTGGCGCGCCCATCGCAAGCTGCGCAACCATACCCATAATCTGCATCTGGGGCACACGCAAGATCTGACCAGTGCCGTGTTGGAGCAGGCGGCTGCCACTTTCCAAGCTCATCTGAAGTAACGGTTGAGGTTGTATTGAGGGGGGGATGGGTCTGGCTCCTCTTGCTTTGGGCAAAGTGCCACTGTAGTGAGGTGCACTACAGTGGCACTTTGGAAGGGGGCAAAGTCCCAGGATTTGTCCCTGGAGTTGTCCCTGGACCGGTACACACTTCGTGCCTTTCTCGTGCTGATGTGACATGCTAGCAGCATCTCAACTGTCGTTTAAGCACGCCATCAGAAACGAGAACCACATGAAGCACTCTTATGATAGCACACCGACGCAAGTCCGACCCACCCTGGCTGAGATCAGCACCTGGCCGCTCGCCTTACGCCTGCTCCATCAGCGCGTGGCCGCCTGCTTTGCCCGTCCCCAACCACGTCGGCATGCTCTGCTCTACTTGCAAGCCATCCTCAGTGAGATCCCCCGCAAAAATGGCTGGCAGATCGCTGAACACGCCCGTCTGCTGCATCCCTATGGCATCCAACGTTTGCTCTCCCGCGCCGTCTGGGACCAGGATGCCGTGCGTGATGCCCTGCGCTGCCTGGTTGTCTCCACCTTACTGCCCTCCTCACCCGCCTCGGCCTCTGCTGCACCCGCATGCGAGCGCGTCTTTCCAGTCATGGTGCTCGATGAAAGCGGCTTCCCCAAACGCGGTCGCCACTCCGCTGGGGTCGCACCCCAGTATTGTGGCCGCACCGGTCGCGTCGAAAACTGCCAGGTCGGCGTCTTTGCTTCCTACGTCACCGACCTGGGCCATGCGCTCATCGACCGTGAACTCTACCTGCCTGAGGCCTGGTGCGCTGATCTGCCTCGGCGACAGGCCGCTCATATCCCCGACACCCTCACCTTTGCCACTAAACCCGAATTGGCCCAGCGCCTGCTTGCCCGTGCACACGCAGCCCAGGTGCCCATACGTTGGGTCGTGGCCGATAGCGTCTATGGCCATTGCCCCAGCTTGCGCGCCTTCTTGGAAGAGCAGGGTGATGCCTATGCCCTGGCCGTGCCTTCCATCGAAGTCGTCTGTGTCCAAACCACCTCTGGTCCCCTGCTCAGTGATGTCGGCAGCCTTGCCCAGCAGGCTCTGCAACCCAAGGACTGGCAACGCCTCTCTCAGAGCCTGGGCACCAAGGGCGAACGCTGCTTTGACTGGGCCAGCTTGCCCCTCGTGCATCAGGGCGAGGTCGATGACCGACACTTCCTCCTCTTTCGTCGCTGCCTCGATGCTCCCGACGAAGTGGCCTACTACCTCGTGTGGGCACTTCCAGGCACCTCGCTGTCTACCATCGTGCAGGCCATTGGCGCTCGTTGGCATGTCGAGGAGGATCTCCACGTCACCAAAGCCCTCGGCCTCGACCAGTACGAAGTCCGCAGTTATCTGGGCTGGTCCCGCCACATCACCCTCGTCCTGCTTGCCGCTGCCTTCCTGCTCCACCTCTGTGTGCAAGCCAATACTCCTCTGCCTCCCCCTGCACCCTCTGCACCACCACCACCTGTACCCCTGCCTGCCCTCAAGCCCACCACTGTGCCTCTGCCTCCTGTCTGCAGCTACTCAGGTGCTCCACGTTCCCTGCTCCTCCCCAAGCCGATCGCGCTGCCGCCTGCCGTCTGTCCACTGATCCCCTTGACGTGCTCGGAAGCCCAGCATCTGTTCGCTCGCCTCTGTCTACCCCCTCCCCCTCAGCTGCCCTGGTCTACCACTGGTCACAGTGGCGACGCACCCATCAGTACTGGGCATGCGTCTTCCATCGCCGTCGGCGCGCCACCGCCCTCTCTCCTCCTCTGACCGGCTCGTCCCGTTCCTTCCCTGGAAGAATCCTGGGAGTTGTCTGCGGAGTTGTCCTGGGAGTTCTCCCTGAATAGGTCGGAGGACTTTTCCCGCAAGTGGTCCTGCAATTCTTCCCAGGACCCTCCCCAGCCGCCTGCTGGGCGGCTCGTTCGTCTCGTCTCGTCACATCGTTCTTCGTGAAAGGAGTCTCCCATGACGTTCTATTCTCTGGCCGACGGTTGTCGGCTCCTGGACATCGATCCTAAAACATTGCACCGCTGGCTGCTGCAAGCGCAGTTGTCTGTGCAGCCCCATCCCACTGATGGACGCAAAACCGGCCTCAGCGCCGAGCACTTGCGCCAGCTCGCCTGCCTGCATCATCGCTCGTTGGCGGGACTACCCGACGCGCCGCCCCCACTGCTGGCTCCCAGCGCGTCCACTGCACTGCCTAGCGCACTGCTCAGCCTGCCGGAGCAGCTCGCCAGCCTGCACGCGCAAGTGGCGGCCCTCTGCGCAGCAGGTGGCTGAGCTCACGCCTCTGCTGCACGCGCACGCGCAGTCGTCAGTCGCTCCTGCGCCGGTAAAGGCATCCTCTCCTCGCACGGCCTCGCCCAAGCCCACCCCGCCTGCCAAGCCAGCCCACGTCCTCCCGCTGGTCGAGGCGTGCCGTGACGGGCAGTATGTGGTGCTCTGTCCCAAGCAGGGCCGGCTCGCCCTCCAGCTCGATACCTCCGAGTGGTTCGCCTGGCTGGAGACGCAGTCCGCCTTTCGCTTTGTCGGCACCCAGGGTCGCTTGACGGTCCATCGCGAGATCAATCGCTTGCCCAACGCTGCCTGGCGCGCCCATCGCAAGCTCCGCAATCACACCGTCAATCTGCATCTGGGACCAACCCAGGACCTCACGAGTGCGCTGTTAGAACAGGCGGCCGCTACGCTCCAAGCTCATCTGAAGTAACGGCTGAGGTTGTTTGGGGGGGAGATGGGTCTGGCTTCCCTTCTTTTTCAGGAAGTGCCACTGTAGTGAGTACTGTAGGTTTCAATCCCGAACGGGCCTCCCAAGCCATTTAGCCTGCGAGTAACTGTATGCAGTCCAATGATCATGCCAGTAGTTTCAATCCCGAACGGGCCTCCCAAGCCATTTAGACATCGATAGCAGCTACGTAGCATTCGCGATCGTACAATAGTTTCAATCCCGAACGGGCCTCCCAAGCCATTTAGCCGATGGTAATAATCGATGTAACGTGCATGATACTGACTGTTTCAATCCCGAACGGGCCTCCCAAGCCATTTAGCCTATGACGCAGTCGTTACTGCATGCGTGACTGTAGTGCGTTTCAATCCCGAACGGGCCTCCCAAGCCATTTAGCCATGGCATCAACTTGATCATTCTTGCACGATCATGATCAGTTTCAATCCCGAACGGGCCTCCCAAGCCATTTAGCCTGTACGAGCATCACGTGGATACACTGGTTCAGGCATAGCGTTTCAATCCCGAACGGGCCTCCCAAGCCATTTAGCCTTGACATGTGCATCATAGGTATCATGGTGTTTCAATCCCGAACGGGCCTCCCAAGCCATTTAGCCACAGTGATAATCGCGGACTGTGCAAGCTGTAGTTTCAATCCCGAACGGGCCTCCCAAGCCATTTAGACCTTGCAATGATTCGGATGCATGCTGACAGTCATATTGCGTTTCAATCCCGAACGGGCCTCCCAAGCCATTTAGACCTACAGCATCTGCATGAGTTAGCACTGTGACGCATTGAGTTTCAATCCCGAACGGGCCTCCCAAGCCATTTAGACCACAGATGATCAGCTAGAGATCACGATCGTCGCTATCGTGTTTCAATCCCGAACGGGCCTCCCAAGCCATTTAGACCGTGAGATGCATTCGATTGAGCTACATGTCGAATATGCAGTTTCAATCCCGAACGGGCCTCCCAAGCCATTTAGACCTCGAGCAGACTGATCAGTGCAGTCACATCGATGTATCAGTTTCAATCCCGAACGGGCCTCCCAAGCCATTTAGACCATGCAGCATGATCGCATGACTAACTGTACGTAATCGTTTCAATCCCGAACGGGCCTCCCAAGCCATTTAGACGCATGACAGATGTCAATGCACTGTCAGCAATGTCCATGTTTCAATCCCGAACGGGCCTCCCAAGCCATTTAGACGCTGAATGCACGTGCTAGATCGATCAGTGCATGACATCGTTTCAATCCCGAACGGGCCTCCCAAGCCATTTAGACCAGCGTGATCGCGATGCACTGTCGCATCAGTCAATCGGTTTCAATCCCGAACGGGCCTCCCAAGCCATTTAGACCATGCTGACTGACAGTTTCAATCCCGAACGGGCCTCCAAGCCATTTAGACGACGTCACATCGATCAGGTTTCAATCCCGAACGGGCCTCCCAAGCCATTTAGACCTGATCATAGCGCTATCACGGTCATGACGTGTTTCAATCCCGAACGGGCCTCCCAAGCCATTTAGACCGGATGACTTGCACGGTCACTGATTGATGTTTCAATCCCGAACGGGCCTCCCAAGCCATTTAGACCTGAGCTGTCAGATGATCTGCCAATTGCATAATCGTACGTTTCAATCCCGAACGGGCCTCCCAAGCCATTTAGACCTGAGCTGATTGCAGCATCGAACATTGCATTACAGTCGGTTTCAATCCCGAACGGGCCTCCCAAGCCATTTAGACTCCTACCCCTCTAGTATAGCATGGGAAGCCATTTTATGCAAGCGTTTCCGAGACACGCTTTACAGAAGAGCTTAAAATTGATGAAAATAAGGGCGAATTTAGCCCTTATTTCGTGTGAAACCGCCTGCGAATTGCTCCGAGTGGCTACGCTCAGAGAGTTCGTCACTGCGCGTCTCGGAAAGCTCAACAGTACAAATACATTCACAGGCTACACTCTATTCTCACATACTTTACATTTCGACTCGTTAAGCATAATCCGTACCTTATAGATATTAACCTTTCCCCTCTCATCGCAAAACTCCTTCCGGCTCCACATACAACGTCCGTTCCCTCTCATACACCACCATCCCCGGCCCACCTCCCTTCATATGCCTCACATAACGTTGTAACGTATAATCCACCGCCGCACTCGTACTCCCTCTCGCCTGGCTATAGTACGCTGCCAGCTTTGCTGCCTGCTCAATCGTACTGCGCGGAATTTCCCGTCCACCTGCCTTAATAATCACATGCGCCCCCGGCACACCGCGCGCATGCAGCCACATATCGTTCGCCGTCGCCTGCTGGAACGTCACCACCTCGTTTTGGCGGCTATTCTTGCCGATCAATACAGTAAATCCATCCCGGCTCTGCACATGTAGAGGCACGCCACCCCCAGGGAGAACCGGCTTCCCCTTCGCCGTCTTACCCTTACCCGCCTTCTTCGCCGGCTTTACATATTTCTCTTTTGCACCCGCTTTACCACGCATATAGCCAGCCGTCTGCACTTCAGCTCTCACCAGCGCAACCTCTGCCGGATTCTCAGCCAGCATCAAGTCCGCCAACAACTGCTCGATCGTCGCCAATTCGACCGCATTTTGCTCAATCTGAGGCGGAACAAGCGCAAGCGCCCGCCGCAGCTTGTGATACTTATTGAAAAAGCGATTGGCATTTCCAACCGCATCAAAACGCGGATCAAGCGCAATTGTAACCTCCGCAGCCCGGCCCTCGCCCGTATCTTCAAACAGGTTTTGCAGCGTCACACTCGCCTGTCCCTGCTGCACCTCATGTTGATAGGCCAGCAGCAAATCACCCTGTAAGCGATACCTGGCCGCCTCCTCCGAGGCTAAAAGTTCTCGTTGCAATACCTCAGCCTTGCGCACACTACGCTCGCGCTGTGTCTGCAAAATTTTCCGCAGCGGCGCGCGCACAACCTCCATCGCATCCCGCCACTCGGCCCCGGCATAATACTCATCAATCAACACATTCATCGACGGCGACTGCCGAATGCTCACCCCCACCATACCCGCGTATTGCTCCAACACATACGGCGCAAACGCCACCGGAACCCCCGCTGCAACTCCATCACCCTCCGTACCTGTAAGGGCACCCCTTGCAGGTGCCCTGTCCCCACTCGCCGTTCTATCCCTGGAACTATCCGTACCTGTAGGGGCACCCCTTGCAGGTGCCCTGCCCCCCTCCATTTCTCTTGACCTGCCTCCCACCTTGCTCCCTCCAGCCTCTATCCGTTCCACAAGTTCCTGATACTGCTGGCGACTTGCCCCTGTCGGACGTACCACCTCCGTAGGGGCCAGATTTATCGCGCCCCTGGGGCCGGGTGGGGGAATCGTTCCCGAGGTCGCCAGCTCCACAAGTTCTGGATGCCACATATGACTCTCATAAAGAGCCGCCAGTTCACGCACATTCCAGGCCAATTCCTCCCACACATCATCTCCTGTATCAAAACTGCTTACCGTCATCTCCGTCTCACCCGTTGCACGATACACCGCTTCAGTAGCCAGTAAAGGGCTGAAGCCCAACAAATGCCTCGTCAATAACTGCCAAAGTTTTAATTGCTCCGGCTCACGCGAACGCGTCTTTTTCGCTCGCAGGTGCGAGAGGGTGTTGCCGCCTCCTCCGCGGCCAGTATCCTCAGTTGAGCAGCGCTGGCAGTGCCTGGCTCTACACGTGGCAACAACTTGTCCGCCACCATATGCTGCTGCGGTGGTGGCGGAACATAACGCACATTCGCCGCAATCACACGATAGCGATTCACATCCGCGCCAACCTGTTTGAGGCTCCCCAGAATCATCCCTTGCTCATCGCATAAGATGATATTGCTCATGCGGCCCATCAACTCGATAATCAGCCGATAGCGCGTGCGTTCATCACCCTCAAGCCCGCTCCTATGACCCGTAACAACCTCTAACACACGTTCCCAACGCGGCTGCTCAACACCCTCGATCCGCGTCCCCTCCAGATACTTGCGCAACAACATCACAAAGGACGGCGGCTCACTCGCAATCTTAGCAGGCTTGCTCACCGTAATATGCGCCCGCGCCAACTGCGGGTGCGCCGAAAGATACACCCAGTAATTATGCCCCCCCTCTCCCTGACCCCCCGGCGCATAACACTGAATCGCAACAGCATGCTCCGTCGGCGCAATCACCGTATCAATACGCGCCCCCACCAACAGCTTACGCCACTCATCTGCAACCGCCGCCAACGTCATAGCATCTATATTCATCCAACTACCTTTCTTGGCTTTCCAACCGCAATTACAAACTTGCTCATCTGTGTTGTACAATGATAATAGGAGCAGTACCTACAGTATAACAAAGCACATCGGGCTTCGTATACCAATTTCTTATCGCACACCCTCTAAGTTCCAGTAACCAGGAAAACAGCATGCAACTTGATACCGAGACAATTGCATCCCAGGAGCAAAGCACATTGCGACCACAATCGAAGCAAGGACTCCTTTTCGTGCTCTCAGCTCCTTCTGGAACGGGCAAAGATAGCGTCATCAATGCCCTCAAACAGCAAGGTTTGGATTTTTACGTCGTTTCATCGGTCACCACCCGAGCGCCACGTCCAGGAGAAAGTGATGGCAATCCCTACCACTTCATTAGCCAGCAGGAGTTCGACCTTCTGGTGGCGCAGGATGAATTGCTCGAGTATGCAGAGGTGCATGGACACTGGTATGGGCAACCACGCCAGCCGATTCGAGACAATCTACGAGTAGGACGCGATGTGCTGCTCAAAATCGATGTACAGGGCGCGGCAACGGTGCGCAGCAAAGTCCCACAAGCTATCTTCATCTTTCTCGTCCCCGATTCCCTGGACGAACTCGCATCACGCCTGAGTAACCGCAAAACCGAAACCGAGGCAGAACGCCAGCAGCGACTCGCCGATGCTCGCAAAGAACTGGCACAACAGTATTGGTACGACTATATCGTCGCCAACCGCCACGGCCATCTGCAAGAAGCCGTTGACACCCTGCGTGCGATTATGCTGGCGGAGCACTGCCGAATTACACCCCGCAAGATAACAATTTAATGTGAGGAGGACATATCCATGTCAGAAGAACAACGTTTCGAGTCATCCGGCACCAAAGTGCGCAACCTTGCAATGGAGCTGGTGCGTGTCACCGAGGCAGCCGCCTTGAGCGCTGGGCGCTGGATGGGCAAAGGCAACAAGGAGATGGTCGATCAAGCCGCTGTCGACGCCATGCATGAAGCCCTGGACGGCGTTGATATGGATGGCATCGTCGCAATCGGTGAAGGGGAAAAGGACGAAGCCCCCATGCTCTTCGTCGGTGAGCGCGTAGGCAATGGCCTCCCCCCAGAACTCGATGTCGCGGTTGATCCCGTAGACGGTACCCGCCTGCTCTCCCTCGGTCTTCCAGGAGCCCTTGCCGTCATAGCAACTGCCGAGCGAGGCACTATGTACGTTGCTCCTCCCGGCGTCTACTACATGGAAAAGATTGCTGTTGGTCCTTCCGCTCGCCACGTCATCGATATCAATGCTCCAGTCGCTACCAACCTCGCACGTATTGCCCGTGCACGGGATGCACGCATCGATGACCTGACAGTTGTTATCCTCGATCGTCCACGTCACGAGGAAATTATCCGCAAGATCCGCGAAGTCGGCGCACGCATCCGCCTGATCACCGATGGCGACGTATCCGCAGCAATTCAAGCCGCGATGGAAGATTATAAAGGCGTTGACGCACTCATGGGCATCGGTGGCGCACCCGAAGCAGTCCTGGCAGCAGCCGCCCTCAAGTGCACCGGCGGAGAAATTCAGTGCAAAATCTGGCCGCGCTCAGACGAGGAACGTGAAAGACTCAAATCTGATGGCATCGACATCAACCAGGTCCTCACAACCGACGACCTCGTCAAAGGAACTGATGTCTCCTTCGCCGCCACCGGCATCACCAGCGGCGAACTCGCCGAAGGCGTACAATACTTCGGCTGGGGTGCCCGCACCTCCTCCGTCATGATGCGCTCCCGCTCCGGCACCATCCGCTTCATCGAAGGCCGCCACAAATGGCGCAAAACCCAAAGCTAATAGACTGTCATCCTGAGCGGAGCGAAGGATCTCTGGGGCGGCACCGGGATCCTTCGCTCCGCTCAGGATGACAATGGTCCTCAGGATGACAGTCAGCAGAGATACTCTATCTCCTCCTCACCACTCTCTATAATTTCTGCATCTTCTCAATCACAGCATCCGCAACCTGCGAAGTCCCCACAGCAGTCGGATCATCTGGCCGAGGCTTTAAATCATACGTGATATTCTTACCCTCGGCAATAACCTGCGCCATAGCCTTCTCCAGCCGCTGAGCAGCCTCCCTCTCACCCAGGTGCCGCAGTAGCATCACCCCCGAAAACATCATCGCCATAGGATTCACCTTGTTCTGTCCGGCATACTTGGGCGCACTCCCATGCACCGGCTCAAACACAGCATATTGATTCCCAACATTCGCCCCTGGTGCCACCCCAAGCCCACCAATCAATCCTGCCGACAGATCGGAAATAATATCCCCATACAAATTTGGCAACACCAACACATCGTATATTTCAGGCTTCTGCACCAGTTGCATACACATGTTGTCAACAATGCGATCTTCAAACTGGATCTCAGGATACTCCTTTGAAACCTCCTGAGCCGTCGCCAGGAAAAGGCCATCCGAAAACTTCATAATGTTGGCCTTGTGAACAGCAGTCACCTTGCGACGACCATTAGCACGTGCATATTCAAAGGCAAACTTCACAATCCGGCGCGTTGCCATCACCGAAATAAACTTGATACTGATCGCCGAATCACTATCCAGATGATTGCCGGTAGTGCGAGCAATCGTATCAATAATCTCCTGCTGTGCCGACGTCCCCCGCTGAAACTCAACTCCCGCGTACAAATCCTCCGTATTCTCACGCACAATAATCATATCAATATTCTCATAACGCGAGCGCAGCCCCGCATACGTCTTCGCCGGTCGCAAATTAGCAAAAAGATCAAGCTTCTTACGCAAACCCGCGTTCGCGCTACGAAAACCCTTCCCCACAGGCGTCGTAATCGGCCCCTTCAAAGCCACCTTCGTGCGTTTAATCGACTCAATAACCTCATCCGGCAAGACCGTCCCATGCTTCTCCAACACCTCCAACCCCGCCTGTTGCACATCCCATACAAACGAAATGCCAGTCGCCTCAAGCACCCGGCGCGTCGCCTCCGTAATTTCCGGCCCCGTCCCATCCCCAGGGATAAGCGTAACCATATATGGCATAAAAATCCTCCACAACAGAAGAGTGTATGTACAGTTGGGTAACATAAGTAACCTTTTTCCTGATTATAGCACAGACCCATTTAATGCTCAATATTTACAAGACAGACATCGTACCTGTAGGGGCAAGGGGTGGCTGGGTGGCTGGGCTGGGGCCTTGTGCTTGCCCTGGGTGGGGCGGGGCCGTCTCGACTTCCGATACCCCTGGCCCTCCCGTACCTGTAGGGGCAAGGGGCGGCTGAGTGGCTGGGTAGGGGCCTTGTGCTTGCCCTGGCGGCACAACCAATAACCCTCAACCACTTTCTCCAACCGCCACTACCCCCATCGATCAGCAAATTTCTCAGATAAGAGCATCACCCTCTACTCGTACTAGCCCTTTTTGCAGTAACACTCCTCCCACCACTCCTCGTTCCCTTCGCCTTCGTCCGCGTCGCCGTCTTCTTCGCACTAGACGCACGCGCCGCTGTTTTCCTACCCCGTGTTGTCGCCGTCTTCTTAGCAGTGGTCGAACTACGTCTCGAAGACTTCGGCTTCACCGCTACGGAATCTGTATCCGCGTCTACCGTCGCCGACTTCCTCCGTGTTGTACGCCGTGTCGTCGTACCATTCTGCTCAGGTTTCTCCCCAGCGCCTCGCTGCGCAACCACAACCTCGTTATAGCAAACCGGATCCTGACCCACACGCGGCACCACCATCAACCCACCACAATTGGGACAAGTCTCAGGCACAGGACGCTCCCAGATCGCGAAATTGCACGTCGGATAGTTACTGCACCCATAGAAGACACGTTTCTTCTGCTTCGTCTTACGCTCAACCAAGTCGCCACCACATTGCGGACATGCCGCGCCCGTCTTATTCATGAACGAGCGACGATAGCGGCACTCCGGAAATCCCGAACAGGAGATGAAACGCCCAAAGCGTCCTGTACGAATAACAAGATTGCGCCCGCATTCTGGACATATCTCATCGATCTCCTCCACCGGCTTCTGCACGCGGTTCATCTCGGCCTCAGCCTTATCCATGCTGATCTTGAAATCACCATAGAAGCTGCGCAAGAACTCCGTCCATGACTGTCGCCCCTCCTCAACATCATCCAGCTTGCGCTCCATTTCAGCCGTAAAACCCGTATCCACAATGTCCGGGAAATGCTTATTCATCACTTCATTGACGGTCTCGCCTAACCACGTCGGCACAAAGCGCCGCTGCTCCTGGTCGACGTACCCACGGTCCTGAATAGTGCTGATAATCGGCACATACGTGCTTGGACGGCCAATACCCTGCTCCTCAAGTTCCTTGATTAAATTTGCCTCAGTATAGCGGGGAGGTGGCTGAGTGAAATGCTGCTCAGGTTTTAACTCGTGCAGGTCCAGCACCTCATTGGCGCTGAGTGCAGGCAATGTCTTCTCATCTTCCTCGTGCGGCCACACAGCATAAAAGCCTGGGAACTTGAGATGCGACCCCGTCGCGCGAAAGACATACTGCGCCGCGACAATATCAACCCGCACAGTGTCAAACACAGCAGGCGTCATAAAGCTGGCAACAAACCGCCGCCAGACCAGATTGTACAGCTTAAATTGATCCGCCGAAAGATGCGGCTTGACAATCTGTGGTGTCAACGTCACATCGGTCGGGCGAATAGCTTCGTGTGCATCCTGCGTCGTCGCCTTCGCCTTGCCGACCCGTCCCTGTCCAACATACGGCTTACCAAATTCCTTCCCGATATAGTCCTTCACCTTGAACTGGGCTTCATCCGCGATGCGCGTCGAATCGGTACGCATATAGGTGATCAGACCCTGATGCCCCCGCTCGCCCAACTCAATACCCTCGTACAGTTGCTGGGCCAGGCTCATCGTCTTCTTCGGCTTAAAGTACAGCCGGACCGAAGCATCCTGCTGCAACGTGCTCGTAGTATAGGGCAGGTATGGCTGGCGGCGCTGCTCCTTCTCATCCACCTTCAATACAGTATACGTAGCGCCCTGTAAGTCGGCCAGAATAGCATCCGCCTCCTCTTTCGAAGAGATTTTAATCCGACCCTTCTCCGTCTGAACTTTCTTCGTCCCCGTTGCTCCATCCTCACCCTCGACAGCACCTTCATCACCATTAAAAGCAGCGATATCTTTGAGTCGCGTGATTAAATTCGCCTCAAAGCGTTCTTTCAACCCATGCTTACTCAGAAATGCGGTAATACTCCAATATTCCTCGGCAACAAAAGCGCGAATCTCCGCCTCTCGATCACAGATCAGCCGCAGCGCAACCGACTGCACGCGCCCCGCGCTTGTCCCCGACTGGATACGTCGCCACAGCAAAGGACTGATCTTATACCCCACCAGACGATCCAACACACGCCGCGCCTGTTGCGCATTGAACAAATCCTCATTAATGTCCCGTGGCTTCCGAATCGCCTCCTGTACCGCTCCCTTGGTAATCTCATTAAAAACGGCCCGCCGTGGATTCTGCAACCCCAACGTGTTCTTGAGAGACCACGCGATAAACTCGCCCTCACGGTCAGGGTCAGGAGCCAGAAACACCTCATCGGCTCGTCGTGAAGCCGCCTTCAGCTCATCTATCAGTTTATCCTTCTTCTCAATCACCACATATTGTGGAGTGAAATCCTTCCGTGTATTCACCCCAAGCCCCTTTTGGGCAAATCTATAATATGTCCCATTGAAGCGCGCACTTCAAAATCGCGCCCCAGGAATTTCTCAATCGTCTTGGCTTTAGCCGGTGATTCCACAATTACAAGTTTTTTTGCCATTATCCCATACCCAAATCTATATAGACCGATACGTTTGACCGCTACTCACATCCTATTCTACATTCAAAGCATAGAATAGCACATGCTGACAAGAGGGTTCGTATTCCCTGCTCTATAGTTGACGAAAATTCTCTCCAAGAATAACATACATTGTCTATAGTCTATTCCCCGCTCTCAACCTCTTGGCAGTCCGCTTGCTTCGTTATATACTTGAAGCAGAGCAAATCTTGCTCCTTCGTAACCTTCCACTCATCGTCCACAGGTTCTCTTGCATTGACGAAACCATTCATTACCGCTACAATCGAACAATGCCAGGACACAATGCCAGGCATCCAGAAAGAGGAAGCAGAGCAGTACATGACAGAACCACCGCAATGGACCAATTATGACGAGAATGACCCCCTTCTCCTAACTGAACATGACGAATTAGGTGTGCTCAGTAGCACACGTAATGTAGTGGAGCAAGGGGCACATGTCTGGATCAATAGAGAGCAGGTGGAGTTGCTGGCGACACAACTCATCGCTACTGCTACTCCAATAAGTGCGAATGCATCACAAAACCAGTCCCACAATCTCCTGGATACAACACTGCCTGCCCTAACCTGGTATGATCGCTATCACTTCCATGATGGAACAGAGCGCACAGTAAATTGGCTGTTGGTACTCGATGCTCTGAATTTCTGCTTCTGGTCTGAAAAAGATGCACCGCGCTGGCGTATTGAATATCAAGGCGAGTCGCTGAACGGTTATTGGGCCGAAGCTGCCGCACTAACACGAGCCGTAGAAGAAGGTATTCCGCTTTGGAATGCCGAATACCTGAGCGCTATCAGCAGTGACCAGCTCGCGCATATCTTTCGTGGCGAAGAAACTATTCCACTTTTTGAGCAGCGCTTGCAAAACATACATGAAGTGGGAGATGTACTCTTAGAGCGATTTGAGGGCCAATTTGCGTGTGCTGTTGAGCAGGCACAAGGTAGCACTGTACGACTCGCATTGCTGCTGGCAAAAAACTTTTCTTCATTTAATGATGTTGCCTCCTATCGAGGCAGCGAGGTACGTTTTTTTAAACGTGCACAGATTTGTGTAGCTGACCTTTTTGGTTCCTTCTCTGGAAAAAGTTGGGGAAGGTTTTATGATCTCGACAAGCTTACTGCCTTTGCCGATTACAAACTGCCACAAATCCTGCGTCATTTTGGGGTCTTGGAATATGATCCAGCACTGGCAGCGCGTATCGATAACCAGGAGCTTATCGAGCAAGGCGGAGAGGAAGAGATAGAAATACGTGCAGCTACAGTATGGGCCTGCCAATTGCTACGACGTGAAATGATCCCGCATGGGCACCTAATTACTGCCGCCGAGATCGATTCCCGTCTCTGGCTTCTCAGCCAGAACATGACAGGCATGAGACCATATCATCGCACACGAACAATTTATTATTGATCTTATCCAGGTCGGCAACGATGCATGCGCATCTACTGCTTGGCAGTCAGCCGACCTGAGCAGTAGTATTGATCTTATCCAGGTCGGCAACGATGTATGCGCATCTACTGCTTGGCAGTCAGCCGTCCTGAATAGCAGTATTGATTAGTTCCAGGTAAAACATGAAATTACATGCCCTATTAGCATCCCTAGAGCAACCTCCATTGGCCTTTTATAACAGGGGTAATACAATAGACGATAGTCTTGAAGTAACGGCGCTGGCATATGATTCGCGCAAGGTCGTGCCAGGCACATTATTTCTTGCTATGCCAGGAGATCATACCGATGGCCGTCTTTTTGTGCCTGATGCTGCACGCCGAGGAGCAATTGCTGTAATCGGCGAAGCTCCACTGACCGAAGAAATGGAAATGCGAACCGATACATCGGCAGCGAAGACGATAGATCGGCCTCTACAAAATCCCCTACCTTATATAGAGGTACGCGATATGCGAATTGCGTTGGCAAATCTCGCGTGCGCCTTTTACGGTTATCCTGCACGGCATCTCCGTACGATTGGCGTCACCGGTACCGATGGAAAAACGACAACAAGTAATCTCATCACTACCATCTTGGAAGCGGCTGGACAACCTACAGGCTTGATGACAACAGCAAACTTTAAAATACAAGGGCAAGAGTGGGAGAATGCAACACGCCAAAGTACACTGGAAGCTTTGGAGATACAGCAATTTTTACGCCGTATGCTTGACGCGGGCGTTCGTTACGCTGTTATTGAGGCAACTTCGCATGGGCTAGAGTTGCAGCGAGTGCGAGGCTGCGACTTCGATGTTGGGGTTGTAACCAATATTACCCATGAGCATCTAGATTTCCATAAGACGATTGAGAACTATCGCCGCGCTAAAGCACGTCTTTTTGAGATGCTTGATCCGGCACGAACGAAAACATACTTGACCGATACACCGGTAATCGGCACAATACATCGACCCCTACATTCAGCCCAATCTGTCGCTATTCTTAATCGTGATGATGTATCATATGAACTAATGAAGTCGTACTGTCGCGTCCCGATTGTCGATTACGGAATTGACTCGAATGCTTCAGTACGCGCCGTAGACCTGCAACTTGAGGCAAACCGTACACGTTTTCGCGTAGTGCTTCCAAATGCTGAGGTTAACATTGAAACCCAGTTAATAGGACGATTTAACGTAAGCAACTGCCTGGCTGCGATTGCTACCGTTTATAGTCAGGGAGTGCCACTTAAGGATATTGCGCGCGGACTTGCCAGTGTGACAGGTGTGACCGGCCGCATGGAGCGTATTGATGAGGGCCAGCCATTTACCGTCATTGTTGATTACGCACATACCCCTGATAGTCTGGAAAAGGTACTGGCAATTTTGCGACCACTTACCCCTGGCAAATTACTGGTGGTATTTGGCTCTGCAGGCGAGCGCGACGTGCAAAAACGTCCAATGATGGGCAAAATTGCTGCACAGAGGGCTGATTTTTTCGTTATTACTGATGAAGACCCTCGCGAGGAAGACCGTGAACAAATCTTACGTGAGATTGCCGACGGTGCTGAGGCAGCAGGCAAACGCGAGGGATATGATTTTCTTTGTATTGCGGATCGCACCACCGCAATCGCGACGGCATTTGCCCGTGCGCGGCAGGGCGATACAGTTCTCCTGGCTGGAAAAGGCCACGAACAAAGTATCTTTATCGGGAAAGAGAAAATACCCTGGGATGACCGTCAGGTAGCACGCGAACAGTTACGCAAATTATGACACGTTACTGCTAATACATATTCCGCGTTTCAATTTGTGACATGGGAATAGCTATTGCGGCGAATGGGAGTATATATGGTTCTAGTCTGGTTATTATTGATTTTCATCACATGTGCTGTGATCAGCTCAGTGCTATGCTACATAGCACGGAAGCTATTTCCCAAATTCCGCAGTGGTGAATATAAACCTGGCCCTCATCGCTCAGATCTTCCTGTCATGCCGGCCAGCGGTCGCGAAATTAAAACGATTGAACTCCCATTAGTCGGTGGTCCAGCCTTTACCCTCGCCATTTTAGGCACGGGTATTGCCTCGGGCTTTCTCTTGAAGTTTTCCTCTTCCCAATGGACACTGTTGCTGATTGGACTCGGCGCAACCTTTGGCTACATGATTGTAGGCTTCATCGACGACTGGCATAAAGTGCACAGCAACGAAGGTCTCTCCGAACGCGCAAAATTTGCTGGCGTGTTCTTTGTCTCGATGGCTGCCGCCTTCCTCTACTTCTGGCTACTCCCAGATGGCAAAAAACCTTATTCTCCTTATTCAGACATCTTCGGCAAACTGTTCTACACCATCCCTTACCTCTGGTTGATCTTCCTGATGCTCTTAACAGGTGTCATTGGCAGTGTTACGTCCCTTTCAGTTGACTTCAGCGATGGACTTGATGGTCTGGCAGGTGGTCTTGTTTTTAGTACAGCTCTGGCCTTTGGTATCATTGTCACTGGCATCATTGATCCGAAGCATCCTGAAGGGATCGTGATGGAGGTATTATCGCTGCTGTGTGCCGGTAGCGTATTGGGCTACCTCCCCTGGAACTGGCCTTCCTCATGGGCAGCTCGTCGTGGTAGCGCCAAAAGGCGTGCCATCCTCTATATGGGTGATAGTGGTGCCCTTAGCCTTGGTGGCATACTTGCCATGATTGCCTTGCTCTCGCGCAACGAGTTGCTCTTACTCATGATTGGTGCAGCCTTTGTGCTAGAAGGCCTCTCCGCCCTCATTTCAGCGAAGCTCATGACACGCTTCTTCCGCCGACATCTACAATCGCTTCGTTTTATGAGTAGCCATGAATATGTGCCTCATACAGAATTTCCACTCCCATTTTTGGCAACGCCGCTGCACCATCATTTTGACTTGCTTGGCTGGGATCGCCGCCGCCTGGTGTATGGAGCCTGGGCGTTGGGGGCATGCTTCGCAATGCTAGGCGTCATGGTTGGTTTAGATCCTATACCCTGGCAGCGCTGGGTAGGCCGTTTTCTTGTCGTACTCCTGGCGTGGATTGTCTGGTCAAGTGGCTCATGGACGCGTCGCTACTTTGTAGGAAAGCATCCAGCCGAGCGCACTCGGCGGCGCAGGCTAGCCCTTTTCTATGGCTTCCCATTTCGCCTGATGGGCTTCCGCTTATACCATCTCGTAGAGGTGATCGAGGCTAGTGAAGATGTTATAGAGACACCAGCCGAAGAGCTTGCCCTCTGGCAGCGTATGAACATCTTTGATGCACGTGCAATGTTAGGATTATATTGTTATCGTGCCGGCTACTATCCAGCAGCGCTGGCACAGTGGACACGCATTCCAGAGCGCAACCGTGCTTTGCGGCCCGATATCAAACAATTGCTGGAAGAACTGGATAGCCGCCTCGCGCTTGAAAAGCAAGAGACACAACCAATGCGACGAGACCAAATCTTACGCCAACCTCCGGTGCTGACCGGTAATTTAGCCCCAGCCGATTTGCCTAATCCCCACGAGCCAATTCGCATCGAGGAAACACAAGTTGGCCATAGCGGCAACTGGGAAATTCTACCCGCAGACGAAGAGGATCAGGAAGAGCGCACACCAACGGCTCCTCTTCGTCATCAGGGCATTCGCAGCTCGTTGCGCCCTCCATCGAACAAGGAAAACTAGAAAATTAGAAAGCCACCTAACCTCTTTCTTCTTTCCTGTTCATGTGTTATATTGCTTTTAACGCTGCCTTAACATTTTTATGTTGTTTTCCACGCTATATTTGTGAGCGAGTCAATAGGCGTTCAGCTATAAAACTGATACACTAGGAGATAGTGAGACGGCTAATTTGGCTGCTTACGAACACAATACCTATTCCAACGCTGTATTGATGATGACTTGCCAGGACTACTTCAATAAGTAGCCACCTTAGAAGAGGTTGAGATGCGTTTCTGCTTTATTGTTGAAGAACAATATCGAAATGAGCCTATGCCTTTAGTTATTGCAGACCAACTTCTGCAATGGGGGCACGATGTAGACGTGTTGGAACCACAGGCAATGGTAACCTGTTTAACGGATCTCAATGGGCAGGGCTATGACGCCTATGTCTTGAAATCACTAGCCGAGGGTCCTGGGATGAGTATTCTCCAGGCGGCAGAAGCCGTAGGTATTCCAACCATCAATAATTCGCGCTCCATCCAGTTGGTGCGTGACAAAGCCGTGGCAACAGCATTCGCACGTGCTTACGGCCTGCCAATTCCACCCACCTATTTTGTGGCTCACCCGCGTCTACTCAAACAGATCCCTGCCGAGGACTATCCCATCGTCGTCAAGCCATGCAACGGCAGTTCGATGCGCGGTATTTATCGCTTGAACAGTCCTGCTGACCTGGTAGCATTGGAGATAACCGAAGCGAAAGAGAGCTTCTTTTTAGCGCAGCGATACGCTGAAAATACAGGCTTTGATATTAAACTATACGTCACCGGCACCGAGGTCTATGCAGTGGTCAAGAAATCGCCGCTTCAACCAGACGTGAAGGAAGGACTTATCCCCGTTACACCTGAACTTAAAAAACTGGCGCTTAACGTAGGGAAACTATTCGGCTTGGACATTTATGGCCTGGATGTGGTTGAAACACCTCAAGGTCTGGCCATCTTAGATATCAATGATTTTCCTAGTTTTGGCTTAGTGCCAAGAGCTGTAGCGCGTATTTCAGAATACATCCTCCATGCTGCTAAACGCGCCGAGATGCAGCGCGAGGCTCGTACTGAGCGTCAGCAACGTCGGCGACAGGCACGGAAAAATGGAGTTCAAGGTAAGAAGCCCTCCGAAGGAGGAGGAACCGGTCAATCCTCCTTTCCCGATACGTATACGGTAGAAGTCTGAGATCATCTGCCAATCAATGCTATAAAACCATAGATCAAGTAGAGAAGGAGTTTAAGCATCCTATGGACATCTGTCTCATTATGGATAATCCAGAAACGCCGCATCACCCAGTCATAGCTGTAGCGCTGGAACAACTACGTGCTACACATACCGTTCGGCTGTTCGATGTACGTACGCTTACAGGAGCCGAAGCGATTGCACAGGAAAAGACACACCCCCTGGCCAATCTCTACTTGCTCAAATCCCATGCGCCTCAAGCGCTAGAGGTAGCTCACTATCTAGAACAACAGGGAGCATCGGTAGTCAACAGTTGGGCATCATCGGTAGCTTGCCAGGATCGTGTGCTCATGGCACAACGTATGCACGAGGCCCATCTTCCCTGGCCGCATACCTGGAGTTTTGCGACACTTGGAGACTTGCTTGCCGACACTCAACTGCTTGCGACCTTACCATTTCCACTGATCATTAAAAGCTACTACAGTCATCGCGGAGACCTTGTAGACAAGGTACACAATGTTGAAGAGTTACAGGCGCTTGGGACACAATGGAGTCAGGAGCCGGTTGTGCTCCAGGAGTTTGTGGCAGGCGATGGTTGGGATATCAAGCTATGGGTGATCGGTGAGCAGATATTCGCTGCGCGTCGTCGCACCCCATTGGAACCCAATGCCTCAAAAGAAGATTTTCCCATTCCATCCGACGAGCTACCCGCCGATTGGACGCACATCACGCTAGAAATTGGTCGCGTTTTCAATCTGCGTCTCTATGGCGTCGATCTCCTTATCACCGAGCGAGGACCTATCATCGTGGATGTGAATTCATTTCCAGGTTTTCGAGGCGTGCCCGGTGCGGATAGTGCACTGGCTGCCCTGGTAGAACGCCTGCTCAGTGAAAGGAAACCCGCAGCATGAACGATAGCCTATCTATCCTGGAATTACCTTCGATAGTCACCCTTCTCTTCGAGCGTACACATCGCCCGCTGTTGCCAGGAGCGCAGGGACCACTTGGGCTTTTCGTACGCTACCTGCGCCGTAAACCTGCGCGTGGCCTGGCCGTCATCTACAGCGTCGATGAAGTCAAGCGCGTTGGGAGTGCAGGACATGCGAGTGATCCAAATCGCTCGGTGAGTCTGACACTTGACGAGAAGGCACTTGAGGGCGTACATATCCGCTTCAGCGCAGTCGATGCACAACAAGCGCCAGTAGAGGTACAACCATCAGGCGTTTTGCGTGCGGAAGACCTGGGCCTTTCAGTGCAGGCATTTCCAGCGGATAGCAGTCTACCCGCGCTTGCTGCAAGTTGCGATACCACACAAGGTAGCGCTTTGTTCCAGGCGTTACAGGAGGCTTCACACATACAATTGGGCGATGAGACGTGGCGTCTTGTATCCGCCAGCGCAGTACCGGTGCGTTATAAACCAGCCAATCGCTGTGTCATTCGCTACCATCTTACGCTGGAACACCCGGCCGGTGAAGCTCCTCTCAGGAAGAACCTGGTTCTCTTTGGAAAAGTGTATGCCGATCCCCAACAGGCCCGCACCGTACAAGCGATGCAGCAACAGCTTTATGATGAGCAAGTACAGGCACAGGGTCAGGATGTTCCACTCCTACCGCGCCCACTGAGCATAATCGATGCACTTGGTTTGACCTTCAATGAGGCAGTGCAGCCCTCAAATCCAGAAGAGTCGTTACGTACGGGGACACGCGCCCTACGACCTCAGATACAACGTGGACGTGGTGGAGAGATCATCGAGGTAGTCATCCCAGCAGAAGAACTAAGACTCACGGGAATTGCACTGGCACGCCTGCATACCAGTACGGTACGTCCTCGTGAGAGCGCGCCACGTACCGGTGCAAAGGAGGCGAAAAGGGCGCGCGAACGTGCATCTCTCATTGCAGCGCATAATCCCGCGCAAGCAGAGGAGGTACGAAGGCTTTCGCAGCAACTCGCCACACGTCTAGAGGCGTTGCAACCTGATGCATATCGACCTGCACACGGCGGTTTTAAGGCCAGCCAGTTGCTCTTCCATAGTCATCACGTCTTTGTAGTCGACTTTGATGGATTTTGTCTTGCCGACCCAGCGCTGGATGTCGGCTATTTTCTCGCGTACCTACGTCCAAGCGGACTCTGGTATTCACGATCCGGCATGCGTCAGTGGTTCGAGGACGCAGCCAAAGTGTTTGTGAGTTCATATCGTCAAGCCATGCTCGAACGTGGCATAGCCGCAACGACCATTGATGGTATTCTGGAACGATCAAGACTCTACGAAGCGGCGCTGCTCTTCAAAATCGCGACCCGGCGTGCTAATCGTCTGAATAGTCCACGAGCGAAGGAACTATCTGCCATGCTTGGTGAGATCACGAACTGCTTATAATAAGCGGTTCATCTTCAATTTGTATCGTAAAAGATTTATTATGAACAACTTGCTGTACATTGATGTTGCAGCCGCACGGTTGAGACAAAGGCTGCGTTCCCAAGAAGGCAAGGGAAATCATGGGATTTCTATTTCGTTTCTTATATCGCAACATGAAAGGCTATCGTTTTCTGGTCCTGTTGGCCATCCTTGTTTCCTTTGCTGATGTGGCTGTCACCATTCTCGCTGCGCTTCCTCTGAAGTATATTCCGGCGAAACTTCAGAGTGCCATTAGTCCCAAAAACGATCCAGATGCCATCTGGAGTGGTTTTGTCACTTTCTTCGATAAGCTTGCCAATCAACATGTGAGTAATGGTGTCCATTCCGTGGTGGGAGTGATCCTGTTTTCAGCATCCTTGCTGATTGCCGCCACGATCCTGGATGCTATATTGGGATACTTGGATCTGTACCTGGCAGCGTTTATTGGACAGAATCTGACGGCGCGCTTACGCAAGCGACTGTTTGAACAGATCCAACGCCTGTCGCTAGATTGGCATGGCAAACAGAAAAAAGGGGATATTGTCCAGCGCGTCACTGGCAATGTCACTGACATCGAGAAGTTTGTCACCGATGGACTGGTGGATCTGCTGACGAGTATCCTGACGATTGTGGGCGTGGCCGCCGTAATGGTTGCGAATAGTGTACCCTACAGCATACTTTCTCTGGTGATTGTACCCCCACTCGCCCTGGTCGTCTTTAGCTACACTGCTTCGATCAAAGCGGCTGCAAAGAAGACGGCAAAGGCAAATGCACAAGTCGCCGATGTTGCTGTGGAGGATGTCGGAGCCATTACAGTGATTAAGGCTTTTGACCTGGTGGAACGGGAGACCGATCGTTTCAATAAATATGCTGACAAGACACGCAAAGCCGGTCTGCGTGCCGGGAGTTTACAAGCACAGTTTACGCCGCTCGTTACGGTACTGGTCGGCATTGCTACGGCCATCATCATTGGCATTGGAGCCTATGTCGCTGCCAACAATACGTTCAGCTTCATCGTGACCATTAAGGCAGGCACTCTTAATCTCGGTATTGTGATTCTTTTCATCACCTTGCTTGGCAAGCTCTTTCAACCGATGAAAGACCTCTCCAAGTTGACCAATGTGATGAATGGGGCCTCAGCCGGAGCCGAGCGCATTCAGGATATCCTGGATCAGGCTCCCGAAGTGATTGAGACGAAGGTACCCTACATTGGTCCACAAACCTTGCGAGGAGAGATAAGCTTTGAGCAGGTGACCTTTGGCTATACCGACGAGAAACTCATCCTCAAGGGCATCGATCTGCATATTCCCGCAGGCAAGAAGGTCGCGTTGGTCGGACTCTCTGGTGGTGGCAAGACCACATTGGTGAAATTGATTCCTCGCTTCTATGAAGTGACCAGCGGTATGGTCAAGATTGACGGGAAGGATACGAGAGAGTATCCGCTCTCGCTGTTACGGCAAAATGTGAGTATGGTGTTGCAAGAATCCGTACTGTTCGAGGGCACTATTCTTGAAAACCTCAAGATAGGGCGACCCAATGCGACGATGGAGGAGGTGGTCAAAGCCACTAAACAGGCGCAAATCCACGATACCATCATGAGCTGGCCGGAAGGCTATGGGACGCTCGTGCGCAACCAGGGCAAGAATTTCTCAGGAGGACAGCGGCAACGCCTGGCGATTGCACGCACACTGCTCAGCGACGCGCATATCCTGGTGCTCGATGAGCCAACCGCTGCCCTGGACGTAGAAGCAGAATTGGAAGTGATGAAGGCCCTCGATACATTGGTGGTCGGGCGCACCGTGCTCATGATTTCGCATCGCCTGAGCACACTGGGCAAAGTCGATGAGATCATTGTACTCAAAGAAGGGCGCATCGTCGAACAAGGGACCTACAAAGACTTAAAGAATCACCCAAATGGCGTCTTTGCTGATCTACTCGGCAAACAAAAGCAATACGATGTTGATTATGTTGGTGGCTCGATGATTATTCCCCAAGCCGAACTCGCCAAATTGGCTAAGCAGAAGCCCAGCCCTGTCGCTCAAGACCCATTTGTACCTATGAGAGAGGTAGTTCCCACCAACGGACAAAGCAACGGCAAGGATGTCAGGCGTAAAGCGCGCATCTTCGTTGAGGTAGATGGCAGAACCACCGGTGAATATAGGCTGGAGAAGCCAGAACTACGAATCGGTCGCATCGCAGCAAACGATATCCGCGTCCCATCCGAGCGTGTCTCCCGCCTGCACGCCAAAATCCGTTGGGAATATGGCGGATGGGTGATCGAGGATGCCCAGAGCTTGAACGGTCTGAGCTACCAGGGAGGCCTCACCGATCACCATACACTTGCTAATGAAGACCGTATCTACCTGGCTCCTAAAGTAGTGCTGATCTATCGAGAAGAAAGCGCGCCAGTGGCTGTGGCCTCTCGGTCACCTATGCCTGAATCCTTCGCACCTAGGTTGCAACCTTCTCCGATGCCACTAGCACCGGCGCTATCACCTGCACCACGAGCACAGGTAGTAATCGAGGTGGATGGAAGAGTTCTCACCACACGCTCTCTAGATAAAGAGACGCTCATGGTGGGTCGCCTACCTAGTAACGATATACAGATATCCTCAACACTTGTTTCGGGACAGCACGCGATGCTTGTACAACAGGACGGGAGATGGATGATTATAGACAGGAGAAGCCGCAACGGACTTACGTTCCAGGGACAACGTGTTGAGAGCCATACACTGAGTAAAGGAGACTGCATCTACCTAGCTCCAACCGTGGTACTTCGCTTCGAGCAGATATAGCCAATCCTGGTGATCAACCATGTACGTAGATCCCCAAGTTAGGAGAAATTCCTCTCGAAGTTCTCAGAATAGCCGGGTATTCAATAAATTGGTATACAAAACTTAACACAATTCTACGTCTTTATGGTAGACTTTAGGAAACGCCTACTTCCTTCATGTGTGAAACTGAGTTATGCGTAGGCTTAGATAGGATGATGTACGGTTTTATGGTGACTGTCATTCGTATAGTGTTTTCTAGATTTTGACGAGTTCAGTCTTACCGATTTGCACTAGCTAATTTCTGGCTCATCTTGTCCTGGCGACTCAACTACTGACGTCCCGGTATGCGCTAGTGGTTTGAGCCTCCTGAGGCGTTGTCTGTAGCTAGGGCTGAGTCATGCTCGAATCAAATCATACCGGAGGAGATAATGTTACTATTCAAGTTTCTGTTTCGCAATCTCAAAGGATTTCGCAAGCTCGTCTTGATTGCCATTTTAGTGACGATCTTGCAGGTGGGTGCCACGATTGCCGCCGCTTTCCCACTCAAATTTATTCCGGGGAAGGTGTCTAACGCGGGAAACGACCCGGCCTGCACCTTTCCGTTTCTCAATCCAATTCTCGATAAATTTGACATCCCCCTGTTCGACCCGTCATTGGCTCCATTAACTCCAAATGGACCCAATCAGGCACCTGGATTATCGCCGTGTCCCGTTTCGCCGTCTGATCCGAATCCCATATTAGTCACCACCCATCATAGTACCAATGGCGTAATCGTGTTTTCGGTGTTGATGATCATCCTCTTCGGCACAATAGCTGCGTTCCTGGGCTTCCTGGATCTCTACCTGGGAACCTATATCGCGCAAAATCTGACAGCAAGGCTACGTAACCAGTTGTTCGAACACCTGCAACGCTTATCGCTCGACTGGCATGGTAAACAGAAGAAGGGTGATCTTGTTCAGCGCGTCACCGGCAATATCACCGATATTGAGAAACTCGTCACCGATGGCCTCGTCGATCTGCTGTCTGCCGTTTTAACCCTGACGCTAATTATTGCGGTCATGCTATTCATTAGCGCGCCGTACACCGTCATTGCATTGACAATTGTACCCGCCTTGTTTATGATTACGCTTGGTTATACGAGGACCATTAAGGCCGCAACTAAGAAGGCATCGAAAGCAACAGGTCAGGTTGCGGATGTAGCTACCGAAGATATCAACGCGCTCACCGTCATCAAGGTCTTCACGCGTGAGGAAAAGGAGGCGCTGCGCTTTGGTGATTACGTTGATAAGAATCGTGTGGCAGGATTGCGCGCAGGTAACTTGCAGGCGCAATTCGCCCCCATCGTCGGCTTCCTGGTATCGCTGGGTACCGCGGCTGTGCTCGGTGTTGGCGGCTATGTTGCTGCCGGCAACCCTTTCAAACTGGGCTTCTTCACCATTCCACCCGCTAGCGTGGATATTGGTACACTGGTCCTGTTTCTCATCTTCCTCGGTTTGCTTTACCAGCCTATGCGCGACCTTTCCAAGCTAACAGCCCTTTACGGCACTGCATCATCTGGCGCGGAACGCATTCAGGAAGTTCTGGATCAGGCTCCCGAAGTGGTAGAGAGCCAGGTTCCCTATACTGGGCCAACCAAGCTGGAGGGCGATATTCGCTTTGAAAACGTCATCTTCGGCTACAGCCCGGAGCAAGCCGTACTTAAAGGGATTAATCTGCATATTCCTGCCGGGAAGAGAGTTGCACTCGTTGGTCTTTCCGGCGGTGGTAAAACAACGCTGGTGAAGCTCATCCCACGCTTCTACGAAATTCAGCAAGGGTCGGTGAAGATTGGCGGCGTTGATAACCGCGCGTACCCTCTTACAGTCCTGCGCCAGAATGTGAGCATGGTCTTACAGGACTCGGTGCTGTTTGAGGGTACAGTTGCTGAAAATATTGCCATTGGCAAGCAGGGTGCACAGCTGTACGAAGTGATCGAAGCAGCTAAAAAGGCCAATATCCACGAGACCATTATTCGGGATCTTGGCGGATATGACGGTGAGATACGCGAACAGGGTAAGAATTTGTCGGGCGGGCAGCGCCAGCGTATGGCCATCGCCCGTGCTATCTTGCGTGACGCACCTATCCTGATCCTCGATGAACCTACCGCCGCTCTGGACGTCGAATCCGAAGCTGAGGTGATGCACGCGCTTGAAAAACTGATTGTTGGACGAACCGTTCTCATGATCTCTCACCGCCTCAGCACACTCGGCAATGTAGAAGAGATCATCGTCCTCAAGAATGGACAAATCGCCGAGCAGGGGTCGTTCCAGGAGCTGAAACGGAGAGGCGGAGTATTCGCCGGACTGCTCGCAGAACAGAACCGCTATAACCTGGAGAAGGCTGGCGACCAGTCTATCATTCGTTCGGCCTTTATACCTTTCCCGGATGCCTACGACCAGCGCCAAGCACCGCAACCTCCACGCCGACCTGTTTCTTCCCCGCCTCCAGCGGGCCAGAACTGGCCGATGCCGCCCACGCCCGTACCATCGACTCCTGTCTCTCCTCAAGGCAATCAGGGAGATAATGTCTGGCAACAAAATCAACGTATAGCTACTCCTGTTGCTCCTATAAAAGCGCGCATCCTGATCGAAGTTGATGGCAAGATCGTCGGCGAACGCGCTTTGAACAAGCCAGTACTCACCGTTGGTCGACTTTCCGGGAACGATGTGCAGATACCCTCGCAGCGTGTTTCACGTCTACACGCCAAGATACGCGAGGAGAACGGCACGTGGGTTATCGAGGATGAGGAAAGCCTGAACGGGCTGATTTATCGTGGCCAGCGCGTTGATCGACTTGTGCTTAGCAATGGAGATCGCATTCACATTGCCCCGAATGCGGTGCTGCAATTCCAAACGTCGTAGTAAGATCTTGACATCTTTTTCAAAAGCAGACGCCCGGTACACATGAGTATACCGGGCGTCTGTTTAAGAACTTTCCTGTTTAAAAGCTCGATACTCCATTGGGATTAAACCTGAGGATTCTCAGGACGGGTCTTCCCCCAATAGTAAACGTCAGATAGACAGTTTGCGTCACCTGGTCGATGGCAATGGTGTGCGTCTCTTTGCCGACAACTTCATCGCCGAGTTTGTGAAAATGACCCGGTGTGATATCAAACATGGTGATGCCCGCAGCACAGGCCACAAAAAGAACATCGATGTTTTTAGCGCTATCCTTATCTATCCTGACGATATCAGGGCCGCCCTCCAAGCGGGTAGTTTTGGGATCGGTAGGAATCACAGTCATCGTCCTTAAATCAACTCTTACCAGATTCTCAAAAAGCTGAGTCGCCGCATCGAAATCGGTGCAAGCGATAAAAGCTACCTGCTGCGCTTCATCGATATTCATACCATGGGGAGTGCTGCATGTATCTGGCAGGTCGATTTCCTTAGCAATCGGATTGACAGTATTAGCCGGATCGATTTCATAGAACTCGCCGGTCCCGCGCGGAGGCAAGACGAAAGGGTTGGGATCGTCGCCATTCGGCAACACCGTAGAGGTAACAAAGAGACGTTGCAAGCCCTCGTCGAAAATGTTATGCCCCACGTCATGGCCGTAGCGAGGAATGCTACTGTTTTTGAGATCAAGCAAGTTGCTCGGGACTTTTTCACCTGGCAAGAGTGGCAGGTTGCCCAGATTGATGTACTTGATCAACTTATCATTGACGGCATCAATAACCGCGACGTTCTCATTCCCCCTATCTACATTCATCGTTACATTCGGGTCAGCCGGAGTGCCAGGATCGGAAGCGAAAATCCTTTTACCAACCGGGTCATAGGATAGCGCATCGGGGCTTTCGAGAGGGTTGAGCACAATTGGTGTGGTCTTTAAGGTATGCACATCAATGGCAAACACGATGCTTTGATCAGAATCACTGGCGGCAAAAACTTTACCCAGATCCGGCGCATCCACGACGCCGGCAATCTGCGGGATATTGATACGCGCAATGACCTTTTGTTGCTGCGTATCAAAGACAATCATATTCCCATCAAATGGCCCATCGCGCGTTTCATTAAAGTTCACATTTTTGTCCAATGCCAGCAGGTCAGGACTCGGTCCGGTATGCGCTAAAAACAGGCGATGCGTCGCTTCATCAAGCGCCTGAAAGTCGAAACCATCGAAATCCACCGTCACGCCCGGGTTCAGCAAGGTCTGCTGAGCTGCGTTTGGAATCAGCAATTTTTCCTGTGCAGGAGTAGGCAAGCCACTGGGCAAGGGTACATCCTGGACTAATACGAGCCGACGAGCTGGGGGTGGTACAACAAATTGAGTAATGATCTGTAAAAGCAGATATCCCAGTAAGCCAAAACAGACAATGCCTGCTATTACAGTAAACACGCTTCCCAAACCGAATCTTCTGGCCTGCGGTGGGGTCTTTGGTAGCGGAGCTTTAGTTTGTACGGCCATAGGTCTTTCCTCCATAGTATCTTTAGATATATTGGATGACTTCCTTAGTTCTCTCTAGTATCGGACAATAAAAGCAAATTTACCATGAATTGATGCATGTAAACTCTGTGAACTTTTACCAGTACCCCTATAGATAAGGTTATTATAGCAGAATAATCATATAGTGGCTTGTCAATATCCGCACTTTCGCCGAATAGATCTAATCTAATCCATATCGCTTTGAGAACTCAGCAAGTGCCTCTTCCAGATGGTGTTCCGACACGAATGCCTGTATTTTGTTCTTGAGAGACATACGCTCTGGATGCCCAATGCGATGATCACGCGCTAAGTGCCTGCACCCAAATATCAAGTGCTTCGCGATGTTGCCCCTGCGCCAAACACAAATCACCCTGGCGATGCAGCACTGCGCCGTGTTCAGATGGTGTATCCAGTTCAGTGGCAATGGCAAGGGCCTGGTGATAGTAGTCCGCAGCCTGGGTATACAAGCGCTCATACACGGGCAACATCGCCCAAGCCACGCAAGGCTCGACCTTCAACATGGTGTACCTCCTGCGTATGGGCAATCACCTGCGCACGCTCGTAGTGTTCTTTTGCCACCGGATAGGCTCCTTGCTCAAAGGCGATCGCTCCCAGTGAATTCAACATGCGTGCCTGATCCACCTGGTCACCGAGAGCCGTGAAAATGGCTACCGCCTCATTATAGTAACTTTCTGCATCGTTAAAGTTGCGTTGTCTGCGTGCAATATCACCCATCACACCTACTGCCCAGCCCTCTCCACGACGTGCTCCCTGCTCACGGAAGATGGCAATGGCATCGCTACTTGTGCGCTCAGCGAGATCGAATTTGCTTTGATCCAGATATACACTACTCTGCCCGGTAAACACCCAGGCTTGACCTAATCGAGATCCCACGTGCCGTAAAGAGGCGCAGCGCTTCTGCATAATCCGCCAGCGCTTCAGCATAACGCCCCAATGCTTCATAGACTGTGCCGCGATCACGCAATACGCAGGCATATCCCTCATCACTCTGCTGCTCAGGTGGTAAGTCGCGGAAGCTGGCGAGTGCTTGATTCAAATGCTCTAGAGCTTCATGGTAATGTCCATAGCCGCGAATAACTTCTCCCTGGACCATCTGCATCCATGCAAGGCCATTGGAGTCACCAGCATTACGGAAAAGCGTGATGCCCTCCTCGATATGATGTTCCGCCCGCTGCAACTGTCCTTCTTCGCGGAAGAGCATGATTAATTCGTACAATGCCCAGCCGGCCTCGTCTAGCTCGTTTTGTTCACGATGGAGTACGAGACTACGCGAAAGACACGCCCTTGCTTCAGCATAGCGACCGAGTTGGCGGAAAATCGCGCCCAAACAACAGAGGACCTGCCCTTCTCCTGTCTTATCACCCAAACGCGACGCATCCAACTCGGCCCGACGAAGCATCACCAATAACTGAGATGCACGACCACGGCCACGCAAGTCCCACGAAGCACGTATCGCCAGGTGCACTGCTTCTTGTAGGTCATGCAGCTCTCCAGCCTCTTCCAGGTGTTCAAAGCCCGCGAACCATTGATCCGCGGTTGGATGCGCCAGGCTACTGTAGTAGGCAGCAGCCACACGGTGCACACGCTGATGTTCCTCACGTGGCAGGAACGAATGGGCGAACTGACGAATCTGCGAATGAATGGAATAGAGCCGCCCATCGAACTGCAAGAACGAGGCAGCGACCAGTTCATCACGTGCGACACGCCAGTTCTTCTTTAGCTCTGAAGAGATGACCGACCCGGCTGGAAGCGGTACTTCCTGTCCTTTCGTGTCCACATCTTCCAGGTAATGTTCACTTTCGAGTCGCACCGCGGCACGAGTCGCGGCCTTTGTTTTCGGTTCGATCAACATCACAATCTGCTCATGGCTAAATGGTAATTTGAAGGCGGCAAGATAGGGTAGTAGGAGTTGTGCGTGCTCGCTTAAAAGGTGGTAGGCCACATCTAAGACGGCCCAAATGCCTTCTAACTGCGTTTCTCGCAGTTCATCACGCACCTCTTCGAGTGATCGAGTCGCTGCTTCAGGCCGGTAGATTTTGCCCTGGATTGAACGTGCTCTGCCAAAGATGAGTTCCGCACCAAGCGGATAGCCATCAAGTAAGGTACAAATCTCCTCTAAGATTTCCTGTTGTGCAGGGTCGTTCAGATGAATACGTTCGGCTAAGCCGTTGGCTTCGGCCAGCTCGGTAAACAATTTGAGCAGGTCGCTGCTACTCATTTTGTCGACACGATATTCAAACCACTGACATGTTGCGTCTTCCAGTACGGCTACAGTTTCTGGATTCGTATGTGACGTGAGTAGGACGACAACTTGTTCTGGCAATGCGCAGAGAAAACGATGCCACATGCCAACGACGGTATGCTCCTGTACGTCATCAAAGCGATCCAGCACCAACAAGCATGGCAATCCTCGATGGGACAATGACCGAAATTCGCTCAGCACCTGTTGTTCGCAGTGTTTGGCAGTAGCATTATGCATTGTTTTTGTAGGTATCTGTAGTTGGTTGGCTATCTCAATGAGCACATCATTAAAAGGTTTACCTCCCTGCAAAGAAATGCCGATGGTTCCTCCCGGGAATTTCTCACGATTCCGTCGAGCGACTTCAAAGGCGAGGGCGCTCTTGCCAATGCCAGCAGGGCCTATGAGGGCGATGTGGTGGATGCCAAGCCCCAATTTATACTGCACACGCGAGGGGTGAGGCTGGACACCCGCAAGGGGTGTCCCTACATTTCTTTCATCACTTGCTGCTTGAGCGAGCAGAGTTTGAAGGTCCTCTAGTTCTTGGTCACGGCCAATAAACCTGGTTGCAGCGCCAAGATGTGACAGGAACGTTCCATGATCTTCGGACGTATTGCGCTTTGCCAGGAAGGGCACGGGGCCTTCTTGTCCCTCGGCTACGTGTCGGTAGAGCACCGGTATGAACCAGCCATGAGACTTCGGTGAGGCGTAGCATAGCCTGACGTGCACGCGAGACAGCTTCTTCAAGGGTGCGCCCATCCGCCAATGCCTCATAGAGGTGGAAAACAAAGGTGTGACTGAGTTCGTCACGCAGGGAGAACGGCATAGCAATCACAGCAGGTACCTGTGCCATCACCAGTGCAGTAGCAAGGGTAGCGTCGACGGCGGATTTTCGACTGACATGTCCAGTGTGGTCTGCACCCAGGGTAGCCGTATCACAGGCAGAGAATACGGCCAAGCGCACATCACTACTGAGAAACAGTTCTCGCAAGGCCTCTGTATCGATATACTGCTTTTGCCCTTCCTCGTCAGCAAAACATAGATAGGTTTGTGGTTTGACGCGACTGAGCGATGTACCACAACGACTACATTTGCGTGCATCAGGATCGTTGAGCATATCGCAAGTATCAGCAGGGCAGAAGCGGCCATAGGCCCCATGTCCATCGAAGTGAACCGCATAACAAGGGGTCGATGTCTCTCTGTCGTTGAGCGCCCCCATGCCACCATACGAACTGAGATAGCGCACCAGTTCATCAAAGGTGGGAGGTTCAAGTCTATTGAGAATGACCTGCCCATCCTCTCTCAAACGATCAAGGGCACGCTCAAGTGCCTCATAGCTGCGCTCTGTTTCCAGTGGGACACAATCCGTTGGTGAGCAGCCGATGTGGAGTACGCGAAAAGGAGGATGCACGGGTAATGCATTACCTTCATTACCTTCTGACTGATCCAGACGTAACAGCGCACGAGTAAGTGTGAAGACGCCGGAGGCGAGCAGGAAATGTTCGCCATTGTGGAGTAACTCCCAGGGATAGCGCACAAATTCCTCACATCCGGGAGTGAAACTCAAGGTGAGTGCGACGGTACCGCGCCTGTGCAAGGTGCGTTGAATGACTCCGCGCAATATAGACCGAACCGATTGGCCTGGAGACTCGCGTCGATTTACCTGAGAAATTTCAGGACCACACAAGGCTAAAAAGAGACGATAGCCAACGTCACGCAACTCCTGATCATCGCGCTCTAAGGTATTGAGCTTCTTTAATACGCCGTTGAGTTGCCTGGTAGTATAAGGAGGAACAAAATTACCTTTAACACTGTGGCCCGACCAGTTCTCCCTGACCTCTAATTCAAATGTGCCATCGCCACCACGCCGGAATACAAAATTTAGCGTTTCTCCCGAAAATCCGATGTACACGGCATTTCTCGTCTTCTTTAAAATAGTGGTGTTCGTCTATGCATCGGGCGCACACAAGGCCTTATACATTTCAAATAAGACAACGAAGTCGATTCAGAAGTGTCATCCTTCGCTATTGCTCAGGGTCTCTATCTGCCACAACAGATCCTTCGCTATCGCTCAGGATGACAAAGCGAGATGATCTCCTATTTGAAATCTTTTGGACACAAGGCTCCACGATTGTTAGTATATCACAATTCGTGTGTTACACGTTTGTAATGTATTATTCACCCCAATATAATTCAACTTTGCCGCAACGAACGAGGTCGCCTACCTTGACTCCTGCATCCTCGAGGGCTTTTGTGACCCCCATTTTCGCGAGGGTTACTTGCAGGCGGTCCATGCTCTCCTCACTTTCAAGGTTGGTCATGCTTACGGTGCGCTCTACGCGCTTGCCGCGCACTATGTAGACGCCTTGCTCCTTGCTGACGGTAAAGGCATCTTCTGGCTGAGGACGCAGGACGGGGGCAGCGGCATCAGCAATGATTTGCGTGGCTGCTCGTTCGGCTTCCTCCTGCTGAACCTCTTGTAAGCGCCGGGCGGTATACGCCATCAGTTCGTCGGTTCCCTGATGAGCTGCAGCAGAGATGGCGAATACGGGATAGCCTTTTGTCTGAGCCTGGGCTTTCAGGGCAGGCCAACGTTGCTGCGCTTCTGGCAGGTCCATTTTATTGAGTACGATAATTTGAGGTCGTGTAGCGAGGTGCTCATCGTATTCACGCAGTTCCTGGTTGATTGTCTGAAAATCTTGCCAGGGGTCGCGTTCGAGTGATGCTCCATCGAGCATGTGTATCAATAGGCGGGTACGCTGGACGTGGCGCAGAAATTCATGGCCAAGGCCGACACCTTGTGCCGCGCCTTCGATAAGGCCAGGAATATCGGCAAGTACAAAGCTAAACTCATCGCCGCTGCCTGGTTGACCAATGGCTACGACGCCAAGATTGGGTGAAAGGGTGGTGAAGGGATAATCGGCAACCTTAGGTTGTGCGGCGGTCACGACTGAAAGCAAGGTAGATTTGCCAGCGTTTGGATAACCAACGATACCGACATCAGCAATCAGGCGCAGTTCGAGCAGGAGCCAGCGTTCCTCGGCAGGTTCACCATTCTGAGCCTCACGTGGTGCCTGACGCGTTGATGTGGCAAAATGTACGTTGCCCAACCCACCCCGACCACCACGCGCTACCATTACACGCTGTCCTTCGTCTACCAAGTCAGCGACGACTTCATTGGTGGCAGCATCTCGCACGACTGTACCGCATGGTACTTTGAGCACGATATCCTCACCTTTGGCACCGTGCATTTTCTGACGTGCGCCTGCGCCACCCGCGCTTGCTTTGAAATGCTGGTGATAGCGATAATCGATCAGGGTGTTCAAGTTGGAGGTAGCTTCCATGTAGACACTGCCTCCTCTGCCGCCATCTCCTCCGTCCGGGCCACCGTATGGGACAAACTTTTCCCGGCGGAAGTGAATGGAGCCATTTCCACCATCCCCCGCCTTCACATAGATTTTAGTATGGTCAAAAAACATAGTTATTCTCTCTTGCTCAGTCACAAAGACGTCCTGGTTTGAGGTCATCAAAACTCGTTCGTGTAGGGTGCTCTCTATGTTACCACACATCCTCATAAAGAGCCACTTTACAGCGTTCAACTTTTTGGGTGCTTGCCATGATGCGAGGAATGGAGGCGTTTTGTGGATTAGTCGTTCAAAGGGATTGTGACACTTGTGACACTTGTGGCAGTTGTACCACTTGTGACACTTGTTCTGGTGACGCGAGAGAAAACGCATCCTCTGCCACACCTTAAAAAAACAAGCGCCTCATTGCTGGTTGTAACGCCTCCCTGTATACTACAATGAAAACCTGAGAGTCTCAGAGATGAGAAAGGAAAAAATATGTCAAACGAGGAGAAAGGACACATGCCGCAGAGTGGCTTATGGAGTTCATCTGAGATAGCCGAGCACTGGCAGCAGGATGTCGAACGGCGGAGGCTCGATTTCGCAGAAGCGACACAACGTATGCTCGAATCCGCGGGACTGGAGCCGGGAGATCACGTCCTTGACATTGCGGCGGGCACCGGGGATCAGAGTATACTCGCGGCCCGAAAAGTGGGACCGGGCGGCTCCATTCTGGCAACCGATATCTCTGCGGACATGCTGGGCATCGCCGCGCGAGTTGCACAGCAGGAGGGGCTGACCACTATCACCACGCGCGTGATGGATGCCCAACAGCTTGATCTCGAAGACAATGCCTTCGATGCGGTCATCTGCCGTCTTGCTCTGATGCTCATCCCGAACCGGAAGCTCGCGCTCAGAGAGATACGAAGAGTCCTCAAACCGGGTGGGAAAGTTGCGGCGCTGGTCTGGTCGGCACCGGAAAACAATCCGCTCTTTTCCTTGCCGCTTGCCATTGTGGCAACATATGCGAGAGGAGCGTCCTCTCATGGACCTGATCCCTTTGCTCTCTCCGATCCAAGAGTCTTTGAGCGGGAACTCACCGAAGCTGGCTTTGGCGAGGTCATCACTCGCGCTCTTCCATTTGAGTCCCATTACGCTTCGCTCGATGCATTCCTGCAATCAACAGCCAGCCGGTTGACTGCTGGTGTGATGGGGCAGCTCAGAAAGCCTGAGCAGCAGCACCTGTTGGGAGAGGTGAGACAAGCATTGAGCCAGTTTGAGGGATCGCATGGCCTGGTAGCTCCGGCAGAATTGTTGCTTGGTGTGGGGAGCAAAGAGATGAAGGCGACGGGTTAGCCAAGGAAAATTCGTCAGCAGTATTGGGACATAAACAATACTTTTGAGGTTGGGGTGGAAGTGTGCAAGGGAACGATGGCTGAGTGGAGGGAGTGAGTTGGGACATAGCAGGAGAAAAGCCCAGCCCAATAGCTGTCCGTCATCTTCAGACCTGCTTTTTCAAGAGAACCGCGTTGACGCTTTTTTCCTTTGCGCGCGTTCCATGTTCCCAATTCAAGCTGAGGCAATCCCCCACACGCGCTTCCATGCCTGGATTTCATCAACTGCTCTGCGAGACCCTCCAGCCGTGCGTAAGGACTCTCCGATGCGCCTGGCCGCCTGGGCATAGGTTGGCTGAGCAAGGACTTCCTCGGCGGTTTGACGTATCTTCTCAGCGGTGAGACCCAGAGCGGAAAGTTGCTTGCCTGCTCCAAGTTTGGCGACCTGTTTGGCGATCAAGTGCTGGTCCGCCTCCTGCGGCACGATCACCAGAGGCACATGATAGGCAAGTGCCTCATTGACGCTGTTCATGCCGCCGTGCGTGACGAAGAGGGAGGCACGTTGCAAGATCTCCAGTTGCGGCACAAACGGCTGGACCAGACAATTGGCCGGAATGTTTCTCAAGACCTCTGGAGCAACAGATTTGCCGACGGCCATGACGACCTGCCAGTGGCTCTGCGCAAACGCCTGCATACACAGGTGAAAGAAAGATGCTCGATCAGTCACCATCGTGCCCAGCGAGATATAGACGAGTGGTTTCTCCTCATCGAGTTGCTCAAAAGGAAAGGCAGGTGCCTCTGGACGCGGTTGCAAGATCGGACCAACGAAGCAATAGTGCACATGATCGAACGAGTCCGCATAGGGCTGGAACAGCTTCGAGGTGCACACCAAATTGAGAGTTCCTCTCTGCGTAAAGACATCAAAAATTCTCATTTTCTTGAGATGGTAGGTTTTGCTGAGAGTATCCAGAAGCGCCTGAGCGTTCTGATTGCTTTTTCCTTTCCCTCCGTTTGCTCCACGCTCGGTGAGCATCCTCAGGAAAGTCGAGAAAAAGCCGACCATCACCCTGAAATTGATGGCAAGGCTCGTTTGGAAACAGATGGCAGGCACGTGTAATGCTTGTGCCACAAGGCTTCCCCAAGATGCCTGCGCATCAAAGATGATGTAATCTGGGTGCAAGGCTTTCACCTCTGGCAAGAGGCGTTCAAAGACCCATTGGATCGTGAGTGCCAGGCCATAGGCTTTCTCTTTCGCGCTGGCCTTCTTCTGCTCATGCATACGTACTAATGGAAACGCGTTCCCATAGGGGCAGAAGGTGGCGCCCGTGCGCTCAATGGCTGGTCGAAACTCATCCAGCGAATAGTAATAGACCTGCTCCCCCTGCTGAACGAGTTCTGCCACCGGGGGAAGAGATGGATTGAGGTGACCATGTCCGGGATATCCCCAGAAAACGAGGATTGCCAAGCCCTCTCCACCGCCCTCGCCGCTACGGATGGGGGACGAGCATCAAGCGAGATCTCGCACGAGCCAGACCCCACTACCCCGGCGGGCGACCATAAAGGCCCTCTCCTCCCTCCCCGGCCGCCCTCGCCCCTACGGACAACCGGGGCATTACGGACAAGAGGTCGGACTACCGTACGGGGTCGCGGTTGTAGATGGAGCGGGACCAGAGGTAGCCGAGGAGGGTGAGGATGAGGCACCAGGCGAGGGCGAGGATGAGGCTGTTGCCAATTGGGGTGCCTAATAGCAGTCCACGCAGGGTGTCGATGACGGGGGTGAAAGGTTGGTACTGGGCGAACCAGCGTACTCCGGCTGGCATCGAGGCTGGGTTGACAAACGCGCTGCTGGTGAATACCAGGAGCGTGAAGATGAGGGAGAGGCTATTGGCTCCCGCCGGTGTTTTGCCGACCAGGCCAAAGGCAACTCCCATCCAGGTGATCGCGAAGGTGATCAGGGCGATGAGGCCGAGGGCCGCAATCCACGCGATAGGATTCGCGGTGGGTCGGAAGCCCATAAGCAGGGCAACGAGGGTGACAAGGATGACGCTGAGCATGGTACGAAACAGGCTGCCGAGGACCTGGCCTGTCAGGACAGAGGCGGGAGAGATGGCCATGGTGCGGAAGCGGGCGATGATGCCTTCGCTCATATCCATGCAGAGGTTGATGGCGGTCGTTGCACACCCACTGCCAATGGCCATGATAATGATTCCGGGCGCGAGGTAGTTGATGTAGGTGCCGCCGTGCGCTAACTCACTAAGGCCGGCACCTATCGCGCCACCGAATACGTAGTCGAACAGTACCAGCATGATGATTGGCACAAACAGGCCGCTCAGGGTCATTGAGAAGCGGCGCAGAGAGTGCTGGATATCACGCCGTAGCATCGTCGTGGAATCGCGTAGGGTAAGGGAAAGATTGTTCATTGTACATCGCCTTTCTGCCCAGATCCTTCGCTGCGCTCAGGATGACAAAGGGCGGTATATCGCTCAGGATGACAAAGGGTGACATAGGAAAGATTGCTCATTGTACGTTGCCTTTCTGTGTATCGGGTTGGCCGGTGAGGGCAAAGAAGACGTCGTCGAGGTCAGGGGTGTGCACCGTTACTCTTTCAACCGTAATGGCTTCGTGATCGAGCCGGTCGAGCAGAGTCTTGAGTGAGCGGACACTGCCGTCGGTCGGGACCTGGAGGGTGAGTTCGTTCTCGTTGCACACTCCTTCACCGAGGGTGCAGGCAGCCGATTCGAGTCCGCTCGCGTCGGCAAACTGGAGGAGGACGTGACCGCCAGGGATGAGGCGTTTCAGCTCGTTGGGAGTCCCTTCGGCGACCAGTTTCCCGTGATCGAGAACGGCAATGCAGTCGGCGAGTTGGTCCGCCTCGTCCAGGTACTGGGTGGTGAGCAAGATTGTGACGCCACCGGCCACGAGGTCGCGGATGATTTGCCACATTGTGTGGCGGCTGCGCGGGTCGAGGCCAGTAGTTGGCTCATCAAGGAAGATGACACGGGGGTCGCCGACCAGGGTCATTGCGAGGTCGAGTCGACGCCGCATGCCACCGGAGTAGGTGGCGGGCAATTGCCTGGCTGCGTCGACCAGATCGAAGCGGGCGAGCAGCGCGGCTGCACGCTTCCGACCTTCAGAGTGGCCCAGATGGTGCAGGTCTGCCATTAACAGCAGGTTTTCTTCGCCGGTGAGCAGGTTGTCCACCGCTGAGAACTGGCCAGTAACGCCGATAGCAGCGCGGACAGCATCGGGTTTCCGGGCCAGGTCGTGGCCAGCAACGCGCACCTCGCCACTATCGGCGTGGATGAGCGTGGACAGGATCTGCACCATTGTGGTCTTGCCCGCGCCGTTGGGGCCGAGCAGCGCGAAGATTGTTCCCTCAGCAACGTTCAGGTCGATGCTATCGAGTACTACATGATTGCCGAACGATTTACGCAATCCCCGGGTTTCAATCATTATCATGGTACCTCCATGTGCTACAATACAAATTACTAAGTTGTTAAGTAAAGTTCTGAACTTTTAACTTGACTACTAAGTCAATTTATTTTATATTTGTCTTAGTAGTTAAGATAAATATACACGGAGGAATAGAGATTGTCAAGTGATTCTGAGGGAAAACGTGCTGAGTTAATAGGAAAGCTTGAGCGAGAGATGCGACAGTTTCATGGACTGGGAGCATCCTTCTTTCGCACAGCGTCCAGCAAGATCGGGATGACGGTGACGGATATGCAGGTTATTGAGATCCTGGATAGCAACGGTGCAATGACTGCCGGTCAATTGGCCGATCTTACGGGGCTTACGACCGGGGCGATAACCGGGATGCTCAACCGGTTAGAGGAGTCTGGACTCGTGCAGCGGGAGCGCGACCCAAACGATGGTCGCAGAGTGATCGTCCGGCTTGCTTCGGGCAAGGATCAAATGCGTGAGATCAACTCCATTTTTGATTCCATTGGGAAGGCGTGGAATGACATGGCGTCGCACTACGATGATGAGCAGATCGCTTTCCTGCTCGAGTTTCTCAATGACAGTAACACGATAGCCAGGAAGGAAATCTTCCGGTTGCGAGAGGTTTCAGGGAGCGAGGAGGGGATCTACTCCACTCCACTTGGAGATCTAGAGAGTGCTCGGCTTGCTGTTTCTTCGGGAGTGGCTCGACTGACTTTGCGGACGGGCGAGGGAATGGCTGAACTGTACCAGGCCCGCTTCGAGGGACCTGTGCCAGACGTTAAGGCCAAAGATGGAGTAGTCAGCATCCGCTATCCACGAAGTCTAGGGGTTCTGAGCGGGGAGAAGAGGGCGGCGGAGGTCATGCTCAACGTCGGCATCCCGTGGCAAATTGTGATTCAGGGTGGAGCATCGATGATTACTGCCAAACTGGGTGGTCTCAATCTCGCAGGGTTGGGGGTCAAAGGAGGAATGAGCGTGATCCGCCTGGACCTTCCAAGGCCATCTAGGATGGTTCCGATACGGATAAGCGGGGGAGCATCGGAGATCAAGGTTCGACGCCCGGCAGGGGTTGCCGCACGAGTTCACCTCAAGGGCTGGGCTTCTACATTTATCTTCGACAATCAAACCTTCAGCGCGGTAGGAAACGACGTGCGGCTACAGAGTCCTGGCTACGAGGTTACCGGACCTGGCTACGATATCGAGGTGTCCAGTAGTGTCAGCACGGTTACCGTAACTTCTGATTGACGATGAACGTGAGTTGTAGCAGGTTTGCTACAGCTCACGTTCACTACGAAAGATTGCCAAGTTCGGGAAAGCCTGGGAGTTTGTGGGCAACGTTAGGGTTGCGATAGCTTATAACTTCATACCGCCCAATCCGCCTCCGCCAAGAATCTGCTTTGCGGCAAGGGCGGCGATACCGGCGACGGCCATTTTTGCACCGGTGCTGCCAAGCGGACCTCCCGGGCCCATAATCTGGTGCAGGATATCAGGGTTTTGCTGCTGGGCATAGCCGGTCAAACGGGCGGCATCCTGGGGCGACATGGAATTGGGATCGTAGTTCGATAAACCCGCCTGCTGGGGATTGTACCCCTGCTGTGTCAGGCTTCCTAGCAGGCCTTGCATTAATCCACCGCGCTGTTGCTGAGGCATCTGTTCGTAGTATTGTTGGTGAACCTGCTGTACCATCTGCGGGGGAGCGTTTTGCACGAACTGTTGATAGTTCTGGCGGACTTCCTGTTCTGGAAGTTGCCCATAGCTACCTTGATCCCAGGCATTCGCATATTGCTGGTACATTTGTTGGTTATTTTGATCAATTGGCCACATAATTCTACTCCTTTTCTATGCTACGATTTTTGTCGTATCCAAAGGTACAATAAATTGCACCCCTACAATCACGATTGTTATGCAAGCGAAGTTTCATAAAGGAATATTTTTAGAGGCTACGGACGGGAGTTTCTTCAAGGCTGATACTGTTCCCTGGTTCGACGAAGCTTGAACCAGAGCTAGAACCCGGTCCTGATCCTGGCAAGTTAGGTGAAACTTGCCAGGTGCCAGCACCTCCAGCACTAGCATTACAATGGCCGGTGTTGTCGATGCTGCAATAATCCCCGGCCAGGTCGCCATTTGATTGTACTGAACCGGTGAAGAGGAGAGGGGCATTACCCCTATATCCTTGTACAACAAACTGGAGATTCCCTTTAGCATCGATGGTGCCATTGAAAGGCCCATTACCGAGGAGTTGAGGACCAACGGTGAAATAACCACTAAAATTGCCACCGTTCTGTGCAACGGAGGTGAGCGTCATCGATGTATCCACACCTACACTATTATGAATTCTACCTGTATAGGTAGGAGCTAAAGCAGGAATTCCCGATACAGGGCTAGGGGATCTACTGGGACCACCTGTAGATGATGGCTGAGGGGTCAACCCAGATGCGGGTGTACGTGTAGGAACATGCGTTGCTGTAGCTGCAGGTCGCGGCGTTAAAGTTGCTGAATGGTGGCCTGCAAGAGTAAACACGAAGGCGGCTACTGAAGCCAGGGCTATCAGGAGCACAAGTAAGAGGAGCAGTAGGCCGAGATTCTTTCTGGAACGGCGCTGACCTCCAGGGTGGGCAGACATTAAGTCAGCCCCTACAGAGGATTGTACAGTAGGAACATTTTCAATAGAGGATTTGGGTTTGGTTATAACGGCAGGACGAGGTGCAGCCGCCGCCAGGACGGCTGGCGCTGCGTTTGGGGGAATCATTGCAGGCGCTTGTTGTGCTATTGGATGAGCATTTAGTGTTTGCCAGAAATCTTTGACGGTAGGGAAGCGCTTATTGCTATCGATGTCCATAGCACAAGCAATAGCATCGGCTATGTGAGGTGGAACGTCCGGTGCAAGCGAATTCAGCGGCTCTAATGGATCGATGCCTTTACCACCAAGTTGTGTTGTGCGATAGAAGGCATCGGCGGGAACAACACCTGTTAAGAGGGCATACATGGTTGCACCCAATCCATAAACATCCGTGCGTGTGTTGGTGCCAATACCGTACTGTTCAGGTGCACCATAGCCAGGCGAGCAATGACGAACAGCGGTCGTGGTGGAATCGGGATCGTATTCTTTGGCGATACCAAAATCGACGAGTACGGCATCATCCCCTGACGTTGGAACAATAATATTCGCAGGCTTGATATCTCGATGAATGATCGGAGGATGTTGCTTGTGCAAATAGCTTACGGCATCCATAATTGGAGCCATGATTGTCATCACTTGAGATAGAGGGAGGCGCTTTTCGGGCTGTCGTTGGCGCAGTATTTCAAGATTTGGCCCCTCAACATAATCCATGAGCATATAGGCTCGATCATGTACATCATCCGTGAAGACACGATAGACGCGAGGCAGGGCGGGATGGTCGAGCCGTCGAAGGACTTCGCCTTCAAAGGCAAATCGATCGCGCTCCCGCTTATTTGGGTCAATCACTTCCTTGAGAGCAAAAAGATTTTGCTTGACACGTGTATCTCTCACCAGGTAAACAGCACCAAAGCCGCCTTTGCCAAGTAGATCCTCTACAACATAGCGGTCTCCGACAACACTTCCTGTAGGGAGAATAGATTGTACTTCCTGCACGCTACACCTCGCACATGATATTTTCTTCCATCATGTTATTATAGTGCAGCAAAAATTCATATTAGCAAGCTCAAGAGTGTGTGAGCTTGCTATATTAGAAAGCTCATCATTTATGCATCCTACTGAAGCAACTTTGATTTATCGTCAAATGTAATCAGTCGTGCACCACGGTGATAGGTAAAGTAGGTCCAGGCCCACTGGAAAAGTGCCACGAAGCGATTTCGGAAACCGACTAGATAGTAGATATGCACGACGAGCCACATAAGCCATGCAATCAGCCCGGTCAGTCGAATGATACCGATATCTACGATGGCATAGGAACGACCTACTGTGGCTAAGTTCCCTTTGTCGTGATAGCGAAATGGCTTCTTTTCGTCCTTCCCGGTAACATGGGCTACGATTTTGGAGGCTACATAGCGTCCTTCCTGCATAGCCACCGGGGCGACACCCGGCAAGAGCTTTCCATCCTGAATGACACTGGCGGTATCGCCAATGACAAAAATATTCAGATGACCCGGTACGCTCAGGTCGCTCGCTACTTTGACGCGGCCCGCACGGTCGACCTCAGTATCGAGCCATAGACCGGCAGGAGATGCGGTTACACCAGCGCTCCAAATGATCGTATTGGTATCAATACGCTCTCCACCAGCTACTACGCCATGCTCGTCTATCTCCGAAACTAGAGTATTTGTTTTGACTTCTACACCCATACGCGTCAATTTCCGCTGTGTTTTGCGTGCTAATGATTCTGGAAATGTAGCAAGTATTCTGGGGGCAGCCTCGATCAGGATGATGCGCGCCATTGCCGGATCGATATGCCGAAAATCGGACACCAGGGTCTTGCGCGAGAGTTCGGCAATTGCACCCGCCATCTCGACACCGGTTGGCCCCGCGCCAACCAGTACAAATGTTAGAAGCTTCCGAACTTTCTCTGGATCGGTCTCTATCTCGGCGGCTTCAAACGCCAGCAGAATCTTGCGCCGAATGGACGTCGCATCGACTACTGATTTCAGGCCGGGAGCAAGCCGCTCCCAATTGGTATGACCGAAGTAGTTATCATGCGCCCCGGTTGCTACGATCAGGTAATCGTACTTGAGCGAGCGCTCGTGCATCAGCACCTTCTGTTCCTGCACGTCGATACCCGTAACCTCCGCCAATATTACTTCAGTATTTTTTTGTTTGCGCAAAATCTGGCAAATCGGTGAGCAGATATCGGCAGGGGATAAGCCTGCTGTGGCAACCCAGTACAACAGTGGTTGAAACAGGTGGTGATTGTTGCGGTCAATGACTGTAACCTGGACGGGCGCATTGCGCAGCGCTTTCGCTGCTTGCAATCCGCCAAAGCCAGATCCAATAATGACGACGCGGGGCATTACAGCAGAAATTCCATCCTGCACCTTCTCTACATGCTTTGACGGTGAAGCATTCAGGGTCTCATTGGTAATGTTCGTATCTTGTGCTAAACTCATGTTGGTCACCTCGTGACTATAGTTATGCATTTACTTCTCAGTAATAGCTTACATCACAATGTTACGTTCAACAAGTTTAAGCTCCTCATTAAGAGCTATGCAAGACAATATGATCCTGGCAAATCATGAAGCGACGTATAATATAAAGAAGACAATTTGTCTCTATTTTGTAACCAAAGGTCAATCATTGTGACAACTATCTTGAGAAACGCTTGCAGGTGTTTCTTCCTCTTTCTGGCTTGCTTTTTTCTGTTCTTGCTCCTGCCTTTGGCGGTGCGTGCTGATGGTGGTGCGCCAAATCTGGCCTATGTGGCAGGAACTTCACAAGGTATTAGCGCTATTGATGTGGGGCAACAAAAAGTGACGAATACTATTTCTGTCAGCGGCGATCCCCATACAATTTTACTGAGCCTGGATGGGCGCTATCTTTATGTGACACAGCCAGCATTAGGGCGGGTGGCTGTCATCGCAACCGGCACAAAACAAATTGTGTGCGCGGCTCACCTTTCAGGACAGCCATCCTTGCTAGCATTCGACTCGAATCGCAATATGCTCTACGCGGCTGGCAATGGGGCAGCGACTGTAAGCGCTATTGACCCTACGAACTGCGATATCAAGCATACTTATCCGCTGGGAGATTCGGTCTCTGGACTAGCGGTGGCGGTAAACGGTAGCGATGGCAGCAACGATCAACTGTGGGTGGCAGATACGAACTCGCTGACTGTTTTCGATCTTTCAGGGAAACGAATTGCTGAGATTCCAATTGATGGAGGGCCACAGTATGTATGCATTCCCGCGGGTGTGACGGCCTACATTACGACGCGCTCAGGCAGTGTTGAAGCCGTTAATATGAAGACGCGGAAAGTGATGCCACTACTCAGTAGTGGATTGTTTGGTCCTATGGATTACAGTGCCATTAGCGGGGAAGTTTACGTGCCTGACGAGCAACACGATCTGGTGAATGTTCTTACTCCCGTCAATTGGGCAGTTGCTACGCCGCCGAGTGAACCCGGTCACGTTATTCGTTTAGGGGTTTCGCCACGATCTATTGCGATTACCAGTGATGGACAGCTTGGTTTTGTGGTGTTGAACACGGGCAATGTTGTGATGCTTGATATCCCTGGTAGGCAAGTGATTAACACCATCTATGTAGGCGGCACTCCGCACTTTATTATTACAGGTCTCTATCCGTCGGTATTCGGTTTAACAGGACAACAGGTCACTTTTATAGGTGTATTGAGCAATATTGCGCATTATGCGTTGGCCGGAACGATTGTGTTGTTTGCTCTTTTCCTGGTACTGAGGCAGAGAAGGTTGAATCGATTGAATGGACCTGAATCTGATAAATTTAGCGAATAGGCGTCAAGCCACGAGACCCCACGGGCGAAGAAGTCTCCCAGACGTGCTGCCATAAAGCCCTCCCTGTCGTTCCTCTCCACCTTGGCCCCTACGGATTGTTGAGCAACTGTTCCTGGGCTTCTACGAGGTTGGTGGTGACGAGTTGGATGTAATCGTCAAATTGGAGGGAGGAGAAGACCTGCAATGCGCCTTTATAGCAGGCGATGGCTTTCTTCAGGTTCTCCTGTCGATTTGCGGGGTTTATTTCTGATAAAAAGGCATAGGCATAACCGAGGTTATTTTGGGTTGAAGCCCAATTGGAGGGAAAGGTATGGCGAGTGTAGACTTGCAACGCACTTTCGTAGCATTCGATGGCTTTCTGGAGATATGTTCGCCGATTTTGTGAGTCTGTGTTGAGTAGAGAGGCATAGGTATAACCCAGGCTGTCTTGTGCCTCAGCCCAATCGGTAGGGAAGGAGTCACGAGTGTAGACCTGGAGCGCTGACTGGTAAAGGGCGATGGCTTGCTTGAGGTTTGCTTGTTGTGGGTCTTCGTCCAGCAGGTCACGATAGGCATCACCGAGTCTGTGCTGAACTTTTGCCCAGGCGACCGGAAATTTCTGATGGGTGTATATCTCCAAGGCAGCTTTGTAACACTCGATAGCCCGCCGCAGGTTTGCTTGCCGTTTGTCACCTGATAAGCTTGCATATGCATTACCCAGGCTATCATATGTCTTAGCCCAGACGATTGGGAAGTCATTGCGGGTATAGATCTGTAATGCGCTTTCATAGCAGGCGATGGCTTTCTCCAGGTTTTCCTCGCGTTTCTCATCCTGTACGTCGTTATAGGCATGACCCAGGTTAAACTGTGTTCTGGCCCAGTCAGCGGGAAAGGCAGTACGGGTATAGACCTGCAGGGCAGCCTTCGAGCAGGCAATAGCTTTTTCTAGATTGGCCTGCCGATCTTGTCGATCTGTACTTGCAAGCGTCCAATAGGCTGCTCCCAGGTTGTTCTGTGCCGTAGCCCAATCGATAGGGAAGGTATCGCGGGTGTACACCTGCAGCGCTGCGTGATAGCAAGTGATGGCTTTCTCCAGGTTTGCCTGCCGGTCGCCGCTAGCAAGTGTCCAGTACGCGGCTCCCAAGTTGTTCTGTATTTCAGCGGCTTTCTGTTTATTTTCCTGAGAGTCAGTAAGAAGCCAGGTAAAGAGTACAATGGCAACCACGATGTCTTGTGTTCGATGATGCTGCATTGCAGAAGCTAATGCACCCGCAGCTTGTTGAGAGGTGTGTGCTGGCATCAGTGCTGTAGGGGCCTGGACTATAGCATCTAGCAAAGGTTCCCATAGTGCAAACCGAGCGCGTTGAGCAAAAAGAGCTACACTGATAGCAGGATCGGGATCGCCTAAAGCTAATGCATGATATGCTTCCTCGATCCTGGCATACTCATTGCCTCTCATTCTCACCGATTGTGCGGCAACAGAACTGCTCTGTACGGATGACAGGATTGCGGCACGGTGATGAAAGTGCTCTCGCAGGCGCATATGTATGCGATGATAATTGCTCGTAGGGGATGCTTCAGGAGGTAGTCTTTGTAAAAATAGCCTGCGTAGAATTGGATGAATAACGATGCGTTCACTATCGAGAACGCGGACGAAAGGAAGATTACGGCAGCGATTCCAGTGGTGCTGTATGTCATTGTTATTGGGCAATTGCAGAGTAACTTGCAAGGTCTCAATGTCGAGCGTTCTTGGTAGAGCACAGAAAATGAGACGATCCTCTTCCTGCCCGGAAAGCTGGTGCAAGTAGAGCGAACATAGGTATTCGGCAATGGAGATATCCTCGTAGCCCAAAGCGATAAGGTCCGAGGGCGCAGTGAATTGCGCCCCTATATTTCCTACGGTTGATGGCGAATCGTCCTCAAAGCCAGTAAAATCACCAGGGTCCAGGGTCTTACCATGTGCCTCTGCCTCTAAAACGCAGGCGGCGGCAAGCGCGAGGTAGAGTGGGTGGCCGCGCGTAAAGCGATGCATGGTTTGAGCTAATCCGTTCAATGTGAGAGATGATACTTGCTGTTTATGAGAAATTGAAGCGCACTTCGCTAACTTTAAAAGATAATTTGCTGTATCCTCAAGTTTAAAATTCTGAAGTTCCAAGGGTAGATAGAGATCTTTCAAGCGAAGCATTTGCTTATCATTTGGTAGTTGCTGTTGCCAGCGTTGGTAGAGTGCGGAAGAGATATTGGGCGATGGAGACGAAGGCCGATACATGGGCGATGGGCGCGAAGGATTTGAAACGCGCTCCGCAAGCTCCACTGAGGCTCCTACGGAGGGAATACCGGGAGCGCGATAGGGGGGAGAGTCCAGGTCGGGATACATCTGACCCCGACAGGAGATAACGAGCAGGAGTGGGTCAGCTTCACCGCGTTTACGATGCTCACCGAGGGCAAACATTTCGAGTAAGCGCAGCCCAGTGTTGCCGGTTTCAGAACTACTCAGGAGGGTATCAAAGCCGTCCAGGAAAAGCACTACATGGGTTGTTTCATTCCAGACGGATGGTCCATCGAGGGAGTCACGCAGGTCTGCAAGTAGAGCAGCAGGCAGCACATGTTGCACCAAGTAGTCTCTTCCTGGTTTATCCGCTTTGCCTGTGCGGCTCAACGCATGTAAGCGTAGTAAGACGTCGCTGACGCTGGCGTCGGCAGTCAGTCCCATTTCGTTGCCATGCAGACGATACCAATGCCAGCCAGAACTGTACTCCAGATGATGGAGTAGATCTTGTAATGCAGGTATCTGAACGCCGAACTTGAGGCCGGCTAACAATGGGGGGATAATCGGAATAATGTTGCCGAGAGCAAATCCTCTTTCATTCAGTGACTCAAAGTAAGGCCATGCTCCGATCAGTCTGCGCTGTATATCAATGAAGAAAGGCAGATCTCCATCTCGTGGTGTGGCCAGGGCAATAGCAGCACCGAGGTCGAAGTATGGGAAGGTTAAATGTCGGCCCTGCCCATCCTCATGTGCTTGGAGTTGATTGCGTAGGGCGACAAGAATGGAGAGCAGATCTCTTGGTGTCTCTACCTGGGTGAAATCGAGGTAGGCATATGGAAGCATGGGTTGGCCATCCGGCAAGCAACATTTACTAGCGCGCAGGTATTCGATGAGTGTACTTTTGCCTCTGCCACCTGGCGCGATGAATGTAAGGATAGGTAGAAGCGGCCAGGGCTTGTTGGGATCATTCTTGCAAAGATATTCAAAGAGTGCAATTGCTTCGCCCCGATTCGTGAAGGTTTCAAGCTGATTATTTTGCATATCTTCTGCCTACACTTACGTCTAACAACAACGAGATATCTGGGGCCTGGAGGTGTCTCACAAGTTAGAGTATATCAGAGCAGAAAAGAGGAGACAATAGAGGTTTACGCGAAGATGTCGTGCAGACACTCGACGTTTCCATTCGTACTCCTACTTTTGAATTTGCCCCGAACCTCCTGCAAGCGGTATAACATCCCTATGAAAGAATTTCCTAGCATTATCTTAGGGATAGAATATGACTGATGTAAAGCAAATTCAGCAGCAAGCGGACTTAACACTCAAGCGACTGTGGTCGCGCTTGCAGATTACCTTTCGAGACGAGGCTAATGCCGCACTTGCCGACTGGCGTGCGTTTGAAATGCGGCTACGCCATGAATGGGAACGGCTTTTTGGGCTGCTGTTGGGCCTTTATGGTAGACACTACGACTTTTTCTACCATCTTGAGGAACTGCTCGACGCGGCGGCACGTAGTTGGTTCGCACGTCCAACCTGGCTCAAGGAGTTGGATGCCCAGCGAGAAGCCGATCCTACGTGGTTTCAGTCGCAGGAGATGGTTGGCGGTATGTGTTACGTTGATCTATTCGCCGGGACACTCAATGGCTTGCGCGATCGGTTGCCCTATTTCAAAAAGCTTGGACTCACCTACCTGCATTTGATGCCGCTATTCGAATCACCCCAGGGAAATAGTGACGGCGGCTACGCTGTAAGCAGCTACCGTCACGTCAATCCTAAGCTTGGTACGGTTGAAGATCTGGCCGAACTAGCCCGTGAGTTTCAGGAGCACGACATTAGCTTAGTGCTTGACTTCGTCTTCAACCACACTTCGGACGAGCACGAGTGGGCACAACGTGCTCAGGCAGGCGACTCCGAGTACGAGAATTTTTACTTCCTCTTCCCTGACCGGATAGTTCCCGACGCCTACGAGCATACGCTGCGTGAAATCTTCCCGACCCTGCGTCGGGGCAGCTTTACGTGGCGTGAGGACATCCACAAGTGGGTCTGGACGACCTTCAACAGCTTCCAATGGGATCTGAATTATGCCAACCCAGCAGTCTTTCGTGCAATGGCAGAGGAGATGCTCTTCATCGCTAACGCAGGTGTGGAGATCCTCAGGCTCGACGCGGTCGCTTTCATCTGGAAGCGGATGGGAACTAGTTGCGAGAACCAACCAGAAGCTCACCAGATCATCCAGGCATTTAATTCCCTCGTGAGGATAGCTGCCCCGGCGATGCTATTCAAGTCCGAGGCGATCGTCCACCCCGACAACGTAATGAGCTATATCAGTCCTCAAGAGTGCCAGATCAGCTACAATCCGCTGCTCATGGCGTTACTATGGGAGTCACTAGCGACTAGCGAGGTTAAGCTGCTTGATCACTCGATGCGCCACCGTTTCCGGTTGCCGCCAGGTACAGCCTGGATGAACTATTTGCGCTCACATGACGATATCGGATGGACGTTTGACGACAACGATGCCCGTTGGGAGTGGATCGATCCGAGCGGCCATCGGGCGTTCCTGAACCAGTTCTACATCGGTCGCTTCCCCGGCTCTTTTGCTCGCGGCGTACCGTTCCAGGAGAACCCGGACACCGGCGACGCCCGTATTTCGGGCACCTTGGCTTCACTGGCCGGGTTGGAGCAGGCTATCCAATTGGCTCACGAGCAGCAGATGGAGCTGGCAGTGCGACGCATCCTGATGCTGTACAGCATCATCCTGAGCATTGGAGGTATCCCATTGATTTACCTGGGCGATGAGGTTGGCACGCTGAACGAGTATTCGTTCGTCCATGATCCTTACAAGGCTGGAGACAGTCGTTGGGTGCATCGTCCTAAGACGAAGTGGGCCTGGCAGGAGAGGGTACTGGATGATGTTAGCTCGCCCCATGGGCGCATCTTCGCGGAATTGGTGCGACTCATTGCGCTGCGGAAGCAGCAGCCGGCGATCTACGATAGCGACACGGAGTTCGCCGAGATCGACAATGGGCATCTCTTTGGCTATATCCGTTATGGCAGAGGTCAGCGACTCTTGATTGTGGCAAATTTCTCTAATCAATTCCAGGAGATGGATGAGAACCATCTGCGAATGTATGGGGCAGCCTATCGCTTCACCGATCTGATCAGGAGTCAAACGCTTACAGCAGAGCGACCACTGCGGCTTGAACCATATCAGTGTATGTGGCTGGAGGCACGCAGTTCTTGATTTCAATAGAGGTAAGTATATGCAATCTTTCATCATCCTCCACACCAACGACATTCATGGACGCATTGAAGGGCTGGCACGCATTGCCACACTTGTTGAGCAGATTCGGGCGGAGAACCCTGACTTTCCAGTCCTGTATTTCGATGGTGGGGATATCGAGGATAATTCAGTTCGGTTGAGTAACCTGACAAAAGGGGTGGCAATGCATCGCGTGTTGAGTGCAAGTGGTTGTGATGCTGCGGCAGTTGGTAATGGAGGCATTTTGAGTTACGGGTATCAGATGCTGCCAGAGTATAGTGCGGTAGCCCGTTATCCCCTGCTACTCGCTAATTTGTATACGTCGGATGGAGAATTGGTGCCAGGTGTACAACCTACAGCACTCATAACTGTAGGATCGCTTAAGCTGGGTCTGATCGGAGTGACTGCTATTGGTGATGATATGTCCGGTAATTATTACAGTGAGTTTGGCCTCCAGACGCCTGATCTGCTGACGATAATCCGGACGTGTGCTGCACAGTTGCGCAGAGAAGGTGCTGAAGCCGTCATTTTGCTTTCTCACCTGGGACTAGATGATGACCGAAAGTTAGCTGCGGACGTTCAAGAGGAAGTTTCGATGATCATTGGCGCACACTCGCATAATCTTTTGCCAGAAGGTGAGCGGATTGGAAATGTCTTGATTGTGCAGGCAGGTGAGTATGCACAACACCTGGGACGATTGGATCTCACCTGGAACGGAGAGCAATTGATGGTACAACGTGCCTCTATCCAGCCGGTTCCAGAGACAACACAGCCATCAGTTCGCGTGCTAAGTGAGATCGACGTAATAGAGGCCGAAGTGCTACGTTTCCTGGAAGGGATTGTAGGGGAACTGACTGAGCCATTAGATTACGCCCCAGATCGTGAATGTGGGACAGTCAATCTAATGGCGGATGCTCTGCGAGAGCGTATGCATGCTGATGTGGCGATCATTACTGCTGGCGCGGCCTGTGCTGGCCCGCTTCCTGCCGGTTCTCTGCGTCGCGTGACGCTGTGGGAGGCATGTCCTACGCCTGGAAATCCTGCTGTGGTGACGATGACAGGTGCACAATTGACTGCACTGGTGGCACGAGGGCTTGATCTGGATTTTGCTCAGGAGCGCCCGACGATCGCTGCGTGGTCGGGCACGAGGTCTGATGCATCTTAGTGGTGCCAGGATGCGCAATGGACAATTGCTGATAGGGGATCAGCCAGTCGAGCCAGAACAGGAATATAGAGTAGCCGGTTGTGATTGGGAGCTTTCGGATTATGGAGGTTATCTGGATCCTCAGTGGGGGCTGAAACCTCGCTATGAGATGCCGACTATTTTACGTGATGTGTTGGAGGATTACTTGCTGAGGCATAGCCCAGTACACGTGGAGAAGGGAAGGCTGGGTTAGTAGGTATGGGGCGCGATCAATTGGTTCCTAAGATTGACCTACATAGAGGGATGGAAACTTACATCGGGGTGATCTTGACGAAGAAACTTTCTTACCATATAAATGAAGAGGAGCGTTACACTGGTAAGCAAAGAAGGAGTCATCCATGACTGACACACCCATTCCTGCTGAGACCCGCATCGGGCATGTCCACCTCAAAGTTGCTGACTTGGAGCGGGCTATTGGTTTCTATCGTGATTATCTGGGCTTTGATTTGCTCTTCAACATGGGGAATGCAGCCTTTCTTTCGGCTGGTGGCTACCATCATCACATTGGCCTCAATACATGGGAGAGTAAGGATGGTGAGCCTCCGGCTCCTGGTACGACGGGTCTGTACCATTTCGCCATCAACTATCCACAGCGCAAAGACCTGGCCACTGCACTCAAACGCCTGCTCGATTCTGGCTGGTCAATCGATGGTGCGTCCGACCACGGGACCCATGAGGCCATCTACCTGCATGATCCAGATTTCAACGGGATCGAGCTAGCCTGGGATCGCCATCCTAGCCAGTGGCCACGCAGGGATGGGGTGGTTACGTTTAGCCGAGAGCCGCTTAACTTCGCGAGTCTGCTAGGAGAACTTGGGGAGGCAGATGAGAAGGGGTATTTGAAAGTTTTGTCGGCGTATAAGTAGGGCATGATCTATTGGCAAGCATGGCCTATGAGCAACAAGGGGAAGCACATGGGACCGCTCGGAAGAGGAAGCCCTGATTCAAAAAGGAAAGGGTATATCAGTGAATCAGCCATCATCACAAGATTCCTTCTATAAATGGGCCCAGAAGGATTCGAACCTTCGACCAATCAGGTAGAGTAGATAACCAGCCAGTTTCCAATTACCTCTCTCCGAACCGTGCATGCACCTTTCAGCGCACACGGCTCTCCAGTAACGGCTCTCGTAAAGGGGAAGTTTTCAAACTCCCCGATCATCGATTGCATTACCTGTGTCCCTTCCCCATGTATCGAGCATTACCTCGATCATTTGAGTACTATGGACACTCCGTCGCCATGCATCTCTCGATGTGTAGGCGATCCCCAAGTTCCCTTACATACCACGTCTGTACGTAGGTTCCCCGTTCGTCTTACTTGCTTTCATCAAGCATCGCTGTGGAGGAGGTCTTTAGCAAACCTCATAACCCCGCTTGCTAACTCCACATCGCGCAGACTAGGGTTCAAACAATTCAGCCTTAACCATATACAGCGTAGCTGCCTGGCTTTCCAACCAGACTTTTGCAGGTCATGCTACTGTCCCCTTCAAGTTTCCCATCCAGGTAAGACCCTGCTTTAGACACTTTAACCTCAGTGCCGCCTACCTCTGTAGGCATGGAATGTAAAGGCACATGGGCGCTCTTATGAGCCGACTGCTCTAACCGCTGAGCTATGGGCCCTCGCAAGGCGTATTCTATCATACCTTTCTCAAATTGGGAAGAGGCAATTTTCCTCCAATTTGCTCAGTTTGCCCTAAAAATCAACTATTGCCCATACACTGTAACCTGCAAAGTATGATATAATGACCAAAGCCATATGTAAGGTGTAACACCACATACTATCACGGTTTCACCGGAAAGATATCTAAAGGCGTCTCTTATGTGCATTTATTTTTCAGAGTTCAAATTCACTTCTTGGGACCGCGCTGGGGCGCAATAAATAAGGCCCCTATAGAGAGCGCGGTCAAACATTTTTCTAGGGAGACATTCAATGTTGAATGAAGTAACGATCCGCATTGGTGGTGAGTCAGGTGAAGGTACCATCTCAGGTGGAGACATTCTCGCTCTCGCTGCCGCACGTTGGGGGTATCATGTGTATACCTTCCGCACCTTTCCCGCCGAGATCCTCGGCGGACCCTGTTTGTTCCAGGTTCGTATCAGTGACCAACATGTTCGATCAATGGGTGATTACGCTGATGTACTCATCTGCTTGAATGAAGAGGCATATGATCGCAGTATTGCTGATTTGCGTCATGGCGGTGTCCTGATTTATGATCCGTCTGATTTCACACCTGAGGCAGGTGATTTCATTACCTACCCAGTGCCATTCAATGAACTTGCTCGCAAAGAAGTTCAGCTCTTCCAGACGAAGAATATGGTTATGCTGGGTACCATTTCGGCCTTGTTTGGCCCTCCGCTGGAAGCCATCATCCAGGTAGTCGAGTCAAAGCTCTCTCGGTCGCGCAAATCTAATCCCATCTTGATGGAAAAGAATATGCTGGCGCTAGAGGTTGCGAAACGATATGTCGAGGAGCATCTGCCGAAACGTGATCCGTACCAGTTGGGACCAGCCGAGAAGGCGAATCGTGTGGTCTTGAATGGCAACCAGGCTCTGGTGGCAGGGGCATTAGCCGCGAAGTGTGGTTTCTTCGCTGGCTATCCTATCACTCCAGCCAGCGATATTATGGAAGGCCTGGCAAAAGAGTTGCCCCAGGTTGGTGGTACTTTCATGCAGGCCGAAGACGAGATGGCGGCGCTCGCAGCAGTGCTGGGAGCTTCCTTTGGTGGTGCTCGCGCAATGACGGCGACCTCCGGACCAGGTTTCTCGTTGATGACCGAACTGATCGGCCTGGCATCGATGGCGGAGTTGCCCGCGGTGATCGTAGATGCACAACGCGCTGGCCCTAGTACTGGCATGCCGACGAAAATGGAGCAGTCTGATTTGAGTTTTGCTCTAACTGCGGGTCACGGTGATACTCCACGCATCGTCGTTGCACCGGCCAATGTCGCCGATTGCTATACCTTGATCATCGAGGCCTTCAACATGGCCGAACGCTATCAGATGCCGGTCCTCTTCCTGACAGACCAATCCTTGAGCGCTCGTGTGGAGAGCGTCGATCGCGGCATCTTCAAACCGATGGAAATCCAGGAACGCATTCAATGGGCAGAAAACGGAGCAAATGGTGCCTCCGCCAATGGCAATTCCAGCAATGGACATGCCACCGTTGAGGCAGCCGAACATAGCTATGCACGCTACGCCTATACCGCGAGCGGTATCTCTCCAACCACTATTCCTGGACCTGGCGCGATGACCTATGTCGCGACCGGCTTGGAACATGACGAGCACGGTCATCCTGATTATGAACCAAAAGACCATACAGCAATGATGGAGAAGCGTTTCCGCAAATTGCAAACTGCCGCTGAAGAGCTGCCAAAGCCGCAGCGCTATGGAGACAAGGATGCGACGATTGGCATTATTGGTTGGGGTTCGACTGAAGGCACCATTCAGGAAGCGGTTGACCGGGCCAGGGAAAAGGGCTACAAGGTAGCGTCGTTACACCCAAGGATTCTTTCTCCACTTCCTGACAGCACTATTCTAGAATTCATTCACTCGGTGAAGCAAGTGATTGTACCGGAGTCCAACTACTCCGGCCAGTTGGCCAACTTACTGGGTGCTAAATATGGGCTACAAGCCATTCGCGTGAATAAGTTCGGTGGTATTCCGTTCACCGCCGGCGAAATTCTGCGGGCTATCGAGGAGGTTAGCTAACGCATGACTCAATCAGTTGTTCTTACTCCAAAAGACTTTAAAAGCGAGGTTAAGCCGACCTGGTGTCCCGGGTGTGGTGACTTTGGTGTACTCAATGCCACCTACAATACACTGGCGAGCCTCAAAATACCAGCCGACGAAACAGTGGTCATTTCAGGTATTGGCTGCTCGTCGCGTCTGCCGCACTTCGTGCAAACCTTCGGTTTTCACAGCGTGCATGGACGAGCATTACCGGTTGCTCAGGGGTTGAAGATGGCTCGCCCTGACCTCAATGTGATAGCGGTCGGTGGTGATGGTGACTTCTTCAGTATTGGCGTTGGTCACCTTGTGCATGCCGCGCTGCGCAACATTGATATTACGGTTGTTGTGATGGATAACGAGATTTACGGCCTGACGAAGGGCCAAACCTCGCCCACATCGCCTACGGGACACACAACGAAGTCGACACCCTATGGCCTGCTCGCTTCGCAATTCAACCCGATTGCGACCGCACTCACGTTGAACGTGAGTTTTGTGGCGCGTGGCTTCTCCTCGAAGCCGAAAGAACTAGCCGCACTGATCGAGCAAGGGACGCATCATCGTGGTTTCTCCTTCATTCATGTGCTCAGTCCCTGCCCGACCTTCCACAATACAATGGATGCATGGAAGACAAACGTGACAGCAATTCCTACCGATCATGATACGCATAATCGTTTCAAAGCGTTAGAGTTAGCAATGGAGACGGAGAAGCCCTACGTGGGTCTTTTCTATCAGGAAGAACGTCCCACTATGGATCAGGCAGCCCACCAGCTAGTACAGCAGGCCAAAGAGTTCGATATTGACAAATACATGTCTCGGTATGCATAAAGCAAGATGGAATCAATTTTTAAGTTGGTTCCATTCTTAGCCTGAGATTACCTGAAAACATAGAGAGCCACCCAGGTCTAAGCCGGGTGGCTCTCTGTCCAATGAGGATAAACGCCTAAACTTATCCCTGGGCTAACAATTTATTTTAGTTAAGATTGTAGACTTGCATTCTTCGTTGCTGTGACGGCGGCAGAATTGGCAACGGCGCGAGAAAAATCTTCACCACAGGAGCGGCAGAAGAGTCCGCCCTCGTTATGAGAGTTTCCGCCGATAGCTGTTAATTGTAGCTCGGCAGGCTTCCCACACCATTCGCAACGGCTGCCACGTGGGGCAGTGTCAACAGAAACAGGTCTGCGAAATTCATCGCTCAACATAAGGTATCCTCCTCATTCGTGCCGATCAGTGAAACTACCTTGAAATGCAAGCTTACAACGATGCTAGCGCGTCTACCGCTTCGCACTCAGCAAGCTCGATTGGTAGTGTTCAGAGACAAGACAAGAGACAGCACATAGGGGAACATGTATCCAGTGGTCAACAATAATGGAGAGTCCACGGTGATACGGTTGCTACAAGAACGCGCATCATCGCCCAGGAGCGGCATCGCTCCTTTCACCGGTAAAAGGTAGAGGCAAAACATCATATTCCTACCGATGCAAGAACACTATATCATATTTTAGAGCAAAGTGCTAGGTAGGTGGAAGAGGTGAGTCTGAAGTTTCTTCTTTTAGAGCGGGAAATCGTGAGGAAAGACGATCTCCAATAATCCAGCCGATGGCTCCAAGGCCAACAGTGAGACCAAGCCATATTAGCAAAACTGTATTGAGTGCAACTGCAAAAACTGAAGCTAGCACTCCTGCCAGCACAATCCCCAAGGTCAACCCGATTGTCACTCCTACCAGACAGCCAGGATGCGCGAGGTTGCGCCCCCGCAACTTATTCATCATATATCATGATCCCTTTGCCTATCATTAATAATTTGTATATATGCAATTAGGATGATAGCGTGATCATGTTCAGGCGTCAAGCAGTTACCGAGCAGGCGCAGGTTCCCACTCAGTAACACACCGCAGCTTGCCCCTACAATAGTTCTAGAAATCTGGACAAGCACAAAAAATATCGCTATACTGAAGAAACTATACACCCTGGGGGAAGAGAGATTTCGCTCACTGTCTTGCAGAAGAAGAGAGATCATCACAGTGCATACTCTTAGCACATTCATCGTAATGCGTGGATATCCTGGTACTGGTAAGAGTACAATTGCGCGAGCCATAGCTACAGCACTGCACGCTCCATTAATCGATAGAGATATCATCCGTCAGATGGCTGTAGACATTTTCGGAGACTTGCCAAAGGTTGGACATTTTTCGTATGAACTCATGTTTGCACTTGCAAGAGAACAACTGCGGCTCGGTCTCAGCGTCGTAGTTGACACACCCCTTACGTATCGCACCACCTATGAACAATCAAAGGAGTTGGCAAGAGCTTTCCATACACCCATGTTAGTTGTCCATTGCATTTGCCCACCTGAGGTGCAAAAACGCCGCCTGGAGGGCCGCAAAGGGAAAGTTTCAGAGTTCCAGATTACCTCGTGGGAGGAATGGGAACAGTGGAAACCGCGCTTTGAGAATTTTGATGATGGGGGGTGCGTTATTGATACTTCCAACCCATTGGATGATTCATTAGCCAAGGTGATGCACACTATCCATGAACTACACCAACACCACAAATACGGTACAGAGCAAGAAATTTCTGATCAACCACGCATCTGAATCTACATTTGGGAAAATGATTATAACCTCTGCGTATAATAAAAATGTCAGTAGCCTCTTACATGCATTAGGGTTACGCAATATCATAAAAATACTTTTAAATGAAGGTGATTGCATATCACCATATTGAATTGAAAGGACGTATTTATCATGCCAAAGACATTAAGTGATGTGGAACTGGAAACAATGGAAATTATCGGTGAGGTTGAGGAGACGACGAAAAAGGGTTGGGGCTTGAAGTTCTGGCTGGTCGTGCCGGTCGCTCTGGCAACGGTAGCGACTGCCTCATATTTCATCGTACGTCGCGTATTTGGTGCTTCTGAGAAGTAGCAAGAGTTTTAAACTTATAGAAGCCGGGTAGGAGTTATGAGACCTACTCGGCTTTTTTATTAACTTTGACTTCCTACCGCATGGTCTACAAAGAGTTACATTAATCTCCAAGATGTTGTATACTGACATCAGGGAGGTAAAAGATATGGAGTTAGTACGCAAACAAACTTACATTACCCCTGCACAAGACAGGGCGGTAAAACGACTGGCGCAACAGCAGAGAACAACGGAAGCTGATATCCTGCGTAAGGCACTAGATCAGTTTCTTGCGAGAGAAGGCATTGTTGAAACGCAAGATCCCTTCGCTGAACTTATCGGCATGTTTGAAGGGCCATCTGAGGTAGATCATGATGACATCTACCGCTGATATCCAGCGAGTGTTTGTTGATTCATCTGCCTGGATTAATCTCATGAATAAAAATGAACGCCATCATGCAATGGCCGTTACATTTCACAAAAACCTTGCTCCCATGACCCTTCGCATCACGACTTGGGAAATAGTATCCGAGACATTTACCTGGATTCGCTATCATGTCGGAAGTCGAGAGGCTTCTCGTTGGCTGACTCTGAAGGAATCGCTCGAACATCAAGGCTTCCTCCAGGTCGTTTTCCCAGATTCTCAAATGGAATTTGGAGTTCGGAGAGTGATCGACAGGTTTCACGACCAGAACCTCTCGTATGTCGATGCTTTCTCCATCGCATTAATCCAGTCACGTCCAGATATAGACGCAATCTTTGCCTTCGATCATCACATGATTCTCGCAGGTCTTCCAGTCTTACCAGGTCCGCTAGATAAACCTCCTAAACTGGGGAAAGCCTGATTTTGACAACCACAAGTAATTCAGTTCAGATTCAGGAGTCAGTTATATTCATTTCAGCCCCCCGTACTATAACACCATAAATAGGTCCACCTCCCTTAATATATGTTATTATGCACGTGGCATTCCGGTATCCATGATTGAATATTGTAATGGAGCGAATTCAGCAGGTTATTTTGAGTGCTGCAAAGGCTCCCGGGATTTGAATGGATGTATTGATGAAGTATCGATGGCGAGAATGTATAAAGTTGACCTCTCTGCTCTTTCTCTTGATCCTCACGGCTTGCTCGTCGGGAGGAGGGACTACTGCTCCGGTTGCGAAGTCACCGACGAGAGCAGCTACTCCTACGGCGGCAAGTACGCCCACATCAACGCCTTCTCCAACAATAGTGAATAGTTCTCCTATAGTGTGGCCTGCTTTTGATGGCGGGGGATCGCGTAGTGGAATAAACACAGCAGAAACGATTCTGACGCCAAGCAATATAGGCGGTTTAACGCGGCTCTGGCAGCAAACATTGCCCGGAGTTGTCGATAGCTCGCCCGTTGTATTGCCTAATGTCAAAACATCTGGGGGTACGAAAACGCTTCTCTTTGTCACAACGCTGCAGGGAAGTCTGCTGGCTATAGATGCAGCTACGGGCACGTTGGTATGGCGACAGAACACCTTTGGGCCAAAGATTACGAATAGTTCGCCCGCCATCGATCCCTCCGGCAAATTTGTGTATAGCTACGGCATTGATGGCAAGGTACATAAATACGCGGTCGGTTCTGGCAGTGAAATCACCTCTGGAGGATGGCCAGAGACCATGACGCTCATGACCGATGTTGAGAAAGGTTCCTCATCGCTCAACATTGGTAACGGTTATCTGTATGTGACGACAAGTGGCTACATTGGCGATGGCGGACACTACGAAGGGCACGTTGTAGCCGTAAACCTTGCTACAGGCAACAAAACAGTCTTTAATTCGCTCTGTTCCAACATCCATCAACTTCTCGATGATATTCCAACCGATCCGAACTATTGCCCGGACATACAATCTGGTATTTGGGCGAGAGCTGGCGCTGTAATAGACCCCGTGACAGGCAATATCTTTGTCACTACGGGCAATGGTCCCTACAATGCTAATGTGGGTGGGCATGACTATGGCGATACTGTTATCGAACTCGGCCCGGACTTAACCAAAGTTGTTGACACCTATACGCCGCTCAACTACGTCTCGCTCAATGAAAATGACACAGATCTTGGCAGTGCAGCTCCACTTATGCTTCCAAAGCAAGCAAACAGTTCGACACCCTATATGGCAGTGCAGGCAGGCAAAGATACTGTGCTAAAGCTGCTTAACCGGCAGAATCTTTCAGGCAAGGGTGGACCAAACCACCTTGGGGGTGAACTACAAATTGTGAGGTTACCACAGAAATGTGATGTGGATACACACCCAATTGCCTGGAATGATGCCAACAATCTTACCTGGGTATTTGTCGCCAACTTCTGCGGTTTTGCCGCCTTCAAGGTAGTGACAGACGCCAATGGACACAGTTCCTTGCAACTGGCTTATTGGAACACAATGAATGGTAGTTCACCGTTCATCGCCGATGGTATGCTCTTTCTACAAAGTTCGGGTCTACTGCACGTCATAGATCCAACGACCGGATCAATATTATGGAACAGTAAACAGGCATCAGCAGGAGGGTCGATCGGCGGTATGCACTGGCAAAGTCCTATTGTGGTCAACGGGCATATGTATGTTCCCGATGAATCGGGGCAGCTTACAGCTTACGGTTTGAAGAACACCTGACGAGACACGAAAATCATGAGCGCACATATCCTGATTGTCGATGACGATACACGTGTGACCAACGCACTACGGCGCACACTTGCATATGAAGGCTATTCGGTTTCTGTTGCGGCAAATGGCGAAGGCGCGTTAGCTGTTGCACGCAATAAGCCACCGGACCTTGTTATTCTCGATTTGATGCTGCCAGGCATTGATGGTTTTGAGGTGTGTCGTCGATTACGGGCTGCAGATGATGGGATAGCGGTACTCATGCTGACAGCGCGTGATGCGATAGCTGATCGCGTGACTGGACTTGAAACCGGTGCCGATGACTACCTGGTGAAGCCATTTGCGCTTGAAGAGTTGCTTGCACGGGTGAAGGCACTACTGAGGCGACGTAATCCTCCCGATATCGTCCGTGAAGTGCTGCATTTCGAAGATCTTGAGCTGGATACCGCTACGCGCCAGGCTTGCCGAGGCAATCGCACAATCGAACTGAGCACAACCGAATATGAACTGCTGACAATGTTTTTGCGTAATCCACGCATCGTACTTACACGCACCGTGCTCATGGATCGCATCTGGGGCAACGATTTTGAAGGTGGACCTAATGTGCTTGAAGTCTATATCGGCCACCTGCGCAGCAAGCTTGAGCAGCACGGTGAAAAACGGCTCATTCAGACAGTACGCGGAGCCGGATATGTCCTGCGTACCGTGGAATAGGAGGTAACGGGCGTGTATATTCCTCTACAGCTTCGCCTCACACTTTTATACGCTGTCTTGCTGGGGCTAGCACTCTGGTTCTTCGGGGATACTGTCTATACGCAGGCGGGGCAACGCGCCTATCGCGATCTTGATAACACGTTAAGCAGCAGGGCAGCCAGCGTGCGACTTGGTAAAGATATTGTGGCTAATCAGAACTTCGCGTCAACTTCCTCTCACTCTGCCCAGCGTCGATGGACTGGGAACAGGTGGAGTCGCTATTGAGGTGCTGGATAATCAACTGAAATTGCTGGCAACAACCACCGTCAGTAATTCAAGTGCTCAATTTCCAACAACAACTATAGGTAGTTCCAGTTCTAGCCCGATTCCCTGGGATGCGCAGGCAGCACATTCGATCCTACAACAATCGCTCACTTCAGGAAGTGCAGCGGCTTCAATGTACAGCACTATCATATACCAGGGCCAGCATGTGCGTGTTTACACCTTAATGAATAATGATTTTGGCGGCGGACATATCATTCAAACAGCACGTTCCGAGCAGGATATTGAGCAGTCATTGAGTGATCTGCGCTCTTTACTCTTCCGTGAAGGAGCAATTATCCTTGCATTCGCACTTGTTGCAGGATGGCTCATTACCTGGAGTGTACTAGCGGTTGTGCGGAACATGACTAGCACGGCACAACGCATCAGCGCCTCACGTGATTTTAGCCAGCGAGTGCCTAATAAATCGTTGATAGGACGCGACGAACTGGCCACTCTGGCCATCACCTTCAACGAAATGCTCGCAAATTTGGAGGAATCATATCAACGCCAGCAGCGCTTTGTTGCCGATGCCTCACACGAGCTACGCGCCCCCATCACTTCAATTCGCTGCAATCTTGACCTGCTTGCAAAGGCTCCCGACCTTCCTCCTGAAGAGGCACAAGCAGCTTTGAATGATGCACGAGCCGAGGCAGATCGTATGGGCCGCTTGGTCAATGACCTTCTAACGCTAGCTCGCTCAGATGACACCACGCGTAAAGAATCTGTAGTCAATGGCTATAGGAATTCAATGGCTCCTGAACAAAAACAATCGGTTGACCTGGATAGCCTCCTACTCGAGGTCTTCCGACTGTATCGACCTCTCAGTGAGAACGGAAGTGCTGCTCGGCAGCAGCAAGGTCCACGCGTTCTACTTCAGGATATAACTCCCGCGAAGGTTTATGGACATACTGACCAGTTGAAACAGGTACTGGTAGCTCTGCTCAACAACGCTTTTAAATATACCCCCTATGAAGGTTCTGTCTCGCTTTCACTTACTACCGATGAACATTTTGCGATAGTTACGGTAAGTGATACCGGCATCGGTATTCTGCCGGATGATCTCCCACATATCTTCGAGCGCTTTTATCGCGCAGATAGAGCACGCTCTCGCGACCGAGGAGGCACAGGCCTGGGTTTAACGATTGCACAGAGTATTGTGCAAGAGCATGAAGGTTCCATTGAGGTAGAGAGTACACCTGGAAAGGGAAGCACTTTTACCTTGAAAC
>CAVZTX010000033.1:0-18942 GCA_963778375.1 uncultured Chloroflexia bacterium
TTCTCAACCTTCTTTCCTAAAAACCTATACTTGAAAGGGCTTGCCCCCGCCCTGGAAAATCTTGCCCTGAACCTGCCAAATCCTGCACTTCCCCTCGAAAACCCTTCCCTTGCCCTGGATCACACAACTGTCCTGCTTGTCTGACCGCCTACTCCAACGCAGGCACAAGCAGCCCATACCCCCCCTGCTCAAGCCGGTACATCACATTCACACTATTGGTCTCTTGATTAAAGAACGGATAGAACGAAGCACCTAGAGTCTCCATCTGCTCAATTACCTCCTGATCATTCATCGGCGTTGGAGGAATATGCCGGATCTCCAGGATACGCGACCAGATTTCTTCATTCCGTTCCTCAGAAAGAGGCGAGTCGAATGAATCCTCGATCTCATCTTGCATAGCACCATCATTGTTCTCATCGTCCACTTCCACCGGTGTAAGAGTGCCCGCGCGTGAGAGCGAAAGCACCTTCATAGCAGGAGTATGATGCCGTCGTATGGTCGTCTTTCGATCTTTATGACGACCCAGTTGCGCAGTTACCTTATCCAACACAAGATCAAGGGCTGTATTCGCGTTAATTGCACTCACCTCGCTGCGAATGGGGTGTGACGTCTGAGTGAGCGCTAGTTGTACAGTATAGCGGCCACGACCACTGCGGATCTTCTCATCAGCAACAGTTACCTCAATACGGGTATCGTCACTGACAAAGCGTGAAAGCCGCTTCACCTTCTGCTCAATGTACTGACGTAAACGGGGCGAAACTTCCATCTGCCGACCTTTGATGATGATGTTCATGGTTTTGCCTTCTCTTTCCAATCCAACAACATGACAGACAAAACAAACGGAATAGAGGTTTCTTCACTTCAGGGGCGTGTACATACATTCATTATACCATTCTTTCCCAAAGAAAGATGGCTTACGCCAAATCTCCTACTAGACTTCACCTCCTCACTCCAAAAAAGGGCCAATTTTTCCCAACAAAAAGAAACATGTTGAAGCAAATGTTCGCATAAATGAAAAACGTGATAGCGAAACCAACACTACTCCACTACATGTTCCCCATAAAGATGAAGAAAAATTCATATTTGTACTCAATAAATTCATAAAATGTTCATACAATGATGGTATGCTGTCCATGATATGCATCCGAATGTATCTACTCATCGCATTGTGGGGGGACAAGCGCTATGACTCATCTGCCTGACGATCTACACATCACCTATCAACATCAATATCGCAAATGCGGGAAATCAACTTGCGGTACCTGCCGCACTGGCTTGGGCCACGGCCCATATTGGTACGCATATTGGCGTGAAGGATCGCGTCTGCGCTCAGGCTACATCGGCAAAGTTCACCCGGACGAAGAAGCCAAAGCAGAATTAACCGCTCAACTCTCCGAAGACCTGCTAGCAGCCAGTGCGGCATTAAAAATCCCTACCCCAGCCCTGTCTCAAGTGCGTAGGATCCAGAGAGATCGCAAAGCCTCGGACAGGTCCCAAACTGATGCTAAGCTAGAAGAACCAGCCACCGTTTTGGCATAATCGCCCAAGAATTATCCATTCTGATCCACGGCAAAATCGTTAACCTCTCTCCGCATCATAGGTAGCTATTTGTGATAAAATACTTCTATTTAGACGGAGAAGGGCGGACATTCATGAAATGTCCATACTGCGGTGGTACCGAATCACGCGTCAAAGACTCACGCGACATTGGAGATGCCATTCATCGCAGGCGCGAATGTGAACACTGCAAAGGACGCTTCAGCACATACGAGCGCGTCGAGAAATCCCATCTGATGGTCATCAAACGTGACCAACGGCGTGAAGCCTTTGATCGCGAGAAACTCGCCATTGGTATTCGCAAAGCATGCGAGAAACGTCCACTTCCTGTAGGTGAAATCGAAAGCGCCGTCGAAGAGATTGAGCAGGAACTCTACAGCCTGGGTAGACAAGAAGTGCAAAGCAGCGTCATCGGTGAATTAGTCATGGAACACCTGCGACGCCTCGACAAAATCGCCTACATCCGCTTCGCCAGCGTCTATCGTTCCTTCGGTGACGTCGAAACCATGTTCGAGGAAATACAAAACCTCCTGAATCGAGAAAAATCGGAATAATGCAAATGTAGGGGCGCAATGAATTGCGCCTGCTAAAGCGCCCCTACATTTCACCAAATAAATTCCTACCGATTCGCCTCAGGAGATTGTGCCCGGCGTAAACGACGACTCAGAACAGAAAGAAGCTTGAGTGCAATTTCTGGATGGTTACGTAACGTCGTGCGAAATTCCCATACGGGCAGCAGCAAAGCCGTCACATCGTCAATAGCCGTAATAGTTGCCGAGCGAGGCAAATCATCCAGGAGCGCCATTTCGCCAAAGACATCTCCCGGTCCATTCACTCCAAGGTCTTTTTCCGCCCTATCGGGATCTTGTGCCTGGGTAACCCGCACCTTACCCTGTGTCAAAATATAGAGTCCCACACCCGTATCACCTTGCTTGATTAAGGTTGTGCCCGCAGGATATGTCCGCTGCTGGAGACTGCTACCGATTTCCCCCAGTTCCTTGTTAGTCAGGTCGCTGAAAAGGTCAACGCGTTTGAGGTTGTCTTCATACATAAATTAGGAACTCCTTTGAACTACATTTTCTCCATGAGTCCGACACGACGATAAGTCAGGCAGTACGTTCCCTCACACAGGGATAGCTTTGCCTCTGGCACTATTCTATCACATCTCCTCATAATTCCGTAGGGGCTAGATTTATCGCGCCCCTCGTACCTGTTGATATCTCGACTGGATACAAGGGACGAGATAAAGCAGACGAACAAATATCGCCTATTCTCGCAATCGCCTCTCGCTTGCTAACTTGTTCTATGTTATACACGTATCAGAGAGGAGCTTCCTCTTGTATCTATTCGGCAATCACGCCTCCATACTATGTGAGGTTCCCATCATTCGTGCACACGTATCACAGTTATTGCCACTGTATTGACCAATCCTCTTAAATCATCTTACGAAAGAGAGGAGAATCCACATTTTGACTTTCTTCCCATCACGCACTACAATGAAGACGGACGAATAGACAGCTAGAAAACACTAAGACCCCACACAACTTGAAGAGAGACCAGGAAAAATTTTCATGGCTACACAGGACGTTACAGCAGCAGAGAAACGCCTCCAGGCAGGTATTGATGCATTTAACGATGGTAGATTGGACCGTGCGGCAGAAGCCTTTAGCGATGCGGAAATACGTTTTCGCCTACTCGGTGATTTCAAACGCGCAGGCGATAGTCGCTCAATGCTCGCGGATGTGCAGCGTCAAAATAACCAGCTTGAGCAGGCAACCATCAGCTACCAGCGAGCAATGAAGTTTTATCGTGACGCCGACCGTCCCTTGAGTGAAGCCGGTGCAGCGCTTGCGCTGGGACATATTGAACGACAACAGACCCATCTAGACCGCGCACAACAAGCCTACGAAAACGCCTGGAATCTCTATACCACGCAGCAAAATCCCTTGGGACAGGGCAATGCTGCCCTGGCATTAGGCCATATTGAGCTTCAGCGCGGTAAAATTGAACGGGCCATCGACCAATATCAACAGGCCATCTCCGATTATGAAAGCGCCAACAACCCTATCAATGAAGCTGATGCCCGCCGTAGCCTCGCGGATCTACACCGGCTTGCCCGCCACTTTGATGAAGCAGAAGCAGACTACCAACGTGCTTTGGAAGTCTACCGCTCGAGCAAGGATAACTATGGCGTTGTTGATGCTCTGCTGGGCTTGGGCCGTATCTACCTGGATGCTCGGCGACTCAACGAAGCATCCAATACTTTTGCGGAAGCGAACTCCCTTGCAGGTACTATAGAATATGCATTGGGAGAAGCCGATGCTATTCTTGGATTAGCAGAGGTTGCCCTCCTGCATGGTCAGGTAGACCAGGCTCTCACGAGCGCTCAATTGGCGCTTCAAAGCTATACCGATCAGCACAACGCGTTAGGCACTGCTAATGCCAGCCTCGTTCTAGGCGAGATCAATCTACGGCGAGGACAACTCTCCTACGCCAATGGCTTGATGGAGCGCGCTCTGCGTACATATAAAGCCACTTCAAGCCGTGTTGGCCAGGCAGAAGCCACAGCAGGACTGGGAGAAATTCAGCGTCGAAGAGGATTTCTGGAACGCGCCTTAAAGACCTTTGACGAAGCTCGCAAGCTTGCGCACGCAATGCGCAACGAAGTGGTTGAGTCCAGAGCCTTGCTAGGCATCGGTGATATCTATCGCCAGCAAGGGCGCACTCGTCAGGCCCGCAATTTCTATAGTGATGCTCAGAGGCGCATGGAAGCACTGAGCGGCCCGGCTGGAGCAGTAGGTACCGCCGAAGCTGCGGTACGTCTCGCACGCTTGGCAGTTTTCACCGGTTGCCTCGATGAAGCAGCCTCGCATCTTGCGGCAGTCAACACAACCACAAAATCGACTCCGCTCGCTGCGCAGGTACTTCCCCTCACACTCCTCGTACACGGCCAGTTGCTCTTGACTCAGGGGGACTTCGCACAGGCCGAAGCTCGTTTCACTGATGCACATAACTCGGCCGAAGCACAACAAGAGCCCCTGATTTCCGCTGAGGCTATCCTCGGCCTTGCCCGTACCCGCCTATCACGGGAAGAATTGGATGCCGCCTCAAACACCTTCCTTGAAGCTGGACGCGAGTTCCAGTTGATCGAAAGCGTGAACGGTGACGGTTCCGCTATGCTAGGCACCGCCCAGGTATTCATCGGACAAGAAGCATGGGATGAAGCCATCGAACACACTGAAGGCGCTCTTACCCGCTTCAATCAAAGCGACGACTTGATCGGGCAGGCAGATACAATGCTTGCTATGGGACTGGCCCACGGCGGCAAAGGAGAACCCGACGAAGCATTTACCGACTTTGAGCAAGCATTGAAGCTCTACCAGGATCAGGAGCAGCCATTAGGCGAAGCCGATACCCGCTATGGTCGAGCAGGCATCTACCTGGTACGTGGTGAACTCAATGCAGCTATGCACGAATTGTCCTCCGCTATCGCACTCGTCGAACGCGTTATGAATACTCTAAGCACACCACAGCAATGGAGCACATTCTTGAACCAGTACGCCGAGCTATACGCGCAAGCCGCGATCACCGGAGTACGCCTCAATTCGGATGCACAGGCACGCACCCTCCTGACATCCTTCGTACGTATTGCCGGATCGACCCAAATCGTCCAACATCTCACAGCATACGAAGACACCATCCCTACCAGCGGTGACGAAATGTCCGAGGACGAAATCCGCGCAAACACCGACCTGCTCAAACGGCTCAAACAACTACGTAAAGGATTGTGATGGGATGTTTGAAATAATTGTAAGGGCCGATTATGCAGTTTAACAACATACTCCGACGCTTCCGTAGGGATCGATTTATCGCGCCCATCGCCGATGTATCGGCCCCATCGTCAATCACCTTACTTGCTATATGTCAGCCAAGAGCTTATGATAGAAACATGTATACTAACAAGACAGATATGAGAATAAACATAGACTTCCTGGGAGGAAATTTCAATGGATATGCGTTTCCTGCGTGGTAACCCACAAGCGCCAAAGGGGCACGCCATCTTTATCGCACGGAGCAGCAATGATCCGCGTACCATCTTATGTACCTACTGCGTAGTACCGCCCATGCCCCTATCACTAGCAAAGTACCTTCCTTCTTTCTTAGCCGCCCAGCTATCACCCGAAGAGTTACACGACGCAACCAACGTACCGGTCATGCCCATTCCGCCAATGCTCGAGGAAGGCAGCACGCTTGAGCATCTTGAGATGCTAGCAGATCGGCGAGACGACGACATTTGCGATATTGGCACCATTAACCCAAGGGATGAAGCAGCACGCATGCAATTGGTGGCCCAGGGATGCCAGGAATACGGGCAACTCTACGTAGGCTTTGCTTCCACCTTTGCCAAAGCTCCAGCTATTTCAACATTTGAAGCCATCGATGAACCTCTCGCAATGGATGACCTGGATGCTGAAGAATTGCTGATCCAAACTATGAATGATCGGCAGCGTCTGGCAGAATTAGGCAAACTCGTAGGTACTGCTCGTTATGCCCTTGAAGGGCATGATAATCGCTTATTAGAAGACACAAAGCGCCGTATGCAACGTATCGCTAACCCTCTTGCCGACAAATATCGCGCTAACGAGCTAGTGAATGCCGCCGTCGACCCTGGTGAGCGTGGAGCCAGACTCGCCCAACTCTATTTAGAACGAGGGTTCAAACTGCTCGATGAAGAATACGCAGAAATTCCAAACATCGAACGTGCCATTCGCGACCTACAATCATAACATCTGTAGGGGCGGCCCTTGCGGCCGCCCTCGTGCAAAAAAACGAACGTGCCATTCGCGACCTACAATCATAACATCTGTAGGGGCGACCCTTGTGATCGCCCTGGTGCTACAATCATAACATCTGTAGGGGCGACCCTTGTGGTCGCCCTGGTGCGAAAAACGCACAAATATAGACGCAGGAGATAAACATATGGCATCAATCGCATTAAGAACTGATATTTCGCCGCTGGTCGATGCTACCATTACAGCCGACCCCCACCAGATAAGCGCCGTCGCACGCCCCCTTCTGGAACAAGATGGGCGCGCCGCGGAATTGCTCGGACGCATCGGCATGATCGCCGCTCACGGTGATAGCGATGGACATACCGTCACCATGCTGGACGCCGCAAACATACTTAGTCGCTGGATTGATGATCTGCCCAGAGTACTGGGGGAAGAACAGCAGAGCTTTGTACGAGCGCTACCCCTGCTTGTACAGGCCTTGATAGCCGCCGCTCCAGCAGTACGCGCAGGTAACTCAGCGCATGATACCTATCCTCAACCATTTTATCCCAGCGACCTCTCTGAAGGAGAAACCGTCAGTTCCAAAATCCACGACGCCATCTATAATAATGATCCGGTTATGGCTGAGCGTTTGCTTTTTGGGCTGTATGGCACCGGCGCTGACTACCGTACTATGCAGATACGCTCCTACGACGGTATCTCCACCACTTTCCAGCACGCTGGGCACCCATTGATTTTCGCGGTTCGCGGTACCCAGTTACTCGATACAGTTGAATGGGGAGATCGAGTACCCAACATTTTGCACTGGCTTGCCCCCCACCTACCTTTACATACTGAGGAACCGGCATGGGTCAACACGGTACGTGCCTTTCTCTCCGACTCACACCACAGCCTTGAGAGCTACCGCACCCGCCTTGCTACCCCAAAGGAAGAGAATGCCCTGCCACTACGCAGCCTTGTGCTGAGCAATGCGGATACGCCGCAAGTATGCCAGGCAGTATATGATGCACTCATAACCAAAGGTGCCTCATCTCGCAGCATCGGCTCTGTTATCGCTCTAGCAGCCACCGATCTCATGCAGAAAGTAGATGATAGTGACCGCGATGCCTTTATACGCGCCGCCCATGGATTGCTCTTCGCTTCAGCAGTACGCTTGGTGTACAGGGAGATAGAAGACCTGGAAGCCCTTCCACTGTTGTTCACCTCTGCTGCTTTCATTAATGCCCTCCAAAAGGAACTGTCAGCACAAACTGGCGCTCCCCAGGCTGCCGCACCTCGCTCCAACATTCTGGGTGGTGGTCTGATCGCTCCATCTCTGCTGGATACCCTTAGCGAGCAGCTAGACGTACAAGACCTCAACGGAGCATATAGCACCGGTCGTCGTTACCTCCAGCTTGGATATGATGCGCGTGGTCTCTTCGCCGCAATCGCCCTTGCCAGCGCTCACGCAGACGCTGCTTCCGATCATGGGACATACCTGGCAAATTGTGCAGGCCGCAGGCGAAGAATTTATAGGATGGCCCTCCGCCCTCAGCGGAACCAACATCGAAGGATTTTTACACGTAGCGCTGCGGGCCGCCGCCTTCGCCAAACGCAATTCCCTGGTTGACAACATGTAATCATCTGTAGAGGCGGACTTGATGTCCGCCCGCCGGGGAGACAGGGTGTGGCTCGGAAAGTCTACAGAAAACTTGATTTTATGGACGTACTGCATGCTTAAGAAAACCCGTCTTGTATTCTTATGCCTGTTAATCATGTTTCTCACCTCCTGTAATCTCTTTGGAGGTGGCAACAACCAATCCGGCCCACCTGTAAAAGCGCCGCCTGCCAAGCAGATATATATTGACCCGGAGATCGGCATTTCGGATATCACGACATTCGATCCAGCTCTTGCATTTGATTTACCCTCAATTACAGCCATCCAGATGGTCTACACAGGGCTGGTCCAACTTGACGACAACATGCAAGTACAACCGCAAATTGCCCAGTCCTGGGACCTCAGCCCCGATGGCCTAACTTGGACCTTCCATCTTAGGTCCGGCTTGAAGTTCAGCGACGGCACACCCTTGACTTCGCACGACGTGGCTTATAGCATTGACCGGGCACTCCAGCCTACCACTCGCTCTACCGTTGCTCCCATCTACCTCAATCTTTTGAAAGACTCCGATAAGCTGCTAGCTGGCACGATCCCAACCCTCATTGCCGATAGCCTGATTACGCCCGACAACAGCACACTTGAAATCATAACCAAACAACAAGCCCCGTATTTCCTCGACATGCTAACCCACCCCTGTACCTACGTCGTCGAAAAAAAGCTCATCGACACCTATGGATCGACCTTCACCAACCATCTGGATACAGGCGGAGGTGCAGGCCCTTTCAAGGTCTCGAAATATATTCACGGCCAGGAAATTGATTTCGTGCCCAACCCCAATTACTATGGTCACGCTCCCCAATTGCGCAAGGTCATATTTCCCTTCTATCGCCAGGCAAGCGCTGCATATCAGGCCTATCAAGCGGGCCAGGTCGATACCACGAGTGTTCCTCTTTCCGCCCTTGCGACCGATAAGAAGCGTACCGACTTTCATCAGGTACCCCAGTTATGGACCAATTACTACACCATGAACTACCTGGTCAAACCCTTCGACAACATTCACATTCGTCAAGCATTTGCCCTTGCTATCAACAAAACCGTCATAGCAAACAATGTCTGGAAGGGCACCGTCCTACCCACAAATCATATTGTGCCCCAGGGCATGAACGCCTATAATCCTCATCTTACCGGCCCTGATGGCACGCAAAGCCTGCAAGGAAATCCTGCCAAAGCTAAAGCACTCCTCAATCAAGGGCTTCAGGAAGAAGGCTGGTCCAGCGTGACCCAAATGCCACCCATCACGCTAACTTATGCCACAAACACTTCCAATTTCGATCAGGAAGTCACCGCCATGATTTCCATGTGGCAGAGTGTCCTGGATATTACCGTGACACCTAATCCTGTTGACTCCAACACCTTACTTGCGGAAGTTACGGCAGCCACGAACAATGCGCACGGATTGCAGTTCTGGGGACTTTCCTGGGTCGCCGAATACCCTGATCCTCAAGACTGGCTAACCCGCCAGTTTGATAAAGGGGCCTTAAACAACAGCATGAACTACGGCCAGAACACCAGCAATGACGCGGCAGTACAGCAGATGATCCAGCAGCAACTGGAAAACGCCGACGCAGATCTACACCCCTCCACCCGTCTTCAAACCTACCAACAGGCCGAGCAGCAGTTAGTAAACGATGTCGCATGGCTCCCAATGGAACAGATAACCGCAACCTATTTGCGTAAACCCTACGTGATTGGTATCGCTAACAACGCGCAAGGACTCATTCCTCCCAACGACTGGGCCAATATATATATTGTGCAGCATTGAGAAAATAGCCGATCCAGATGACATCATGGTGAGAACAAGCTCTACCTTGGCTTCTCTGGCCCTCTTATCTCTCTCCCTCCTCAAAATTTTCTCGCCATATGTGAGAGATTCGATAGCTATTTAACGTAGTAATAATTGCCAACGTTTGTAATTGCTTATTCGCACAAACGTTTTTCCAGCATACTGCTCTGCTTAAGGGGATCTTTATGCATGTTTATTTGTGCATGGATGCTTACCCTTTTTCGGTCAAAATCAGAAGGTTCTGCCTAGATCATTATGAGGAAAGGAGGCGGTACTCTAAGGGGCGGCGCGAGAAAGTAGGAAGACCGACCCCAAAATTGAGGCAGTATTGCCTCTTCACAGAGTTATTTTGTGACACACATAACAAGGAGAAATGACACATGCAACTTGGCAAGAAAAAGTTCATCCTTTTGCCAACATTCATCGTCTTACTGTCTATGCTGGTAGCAGCCTGTGGCGGCGGCAGTAGCGGCACTAACGGTAGCAATGGTGGCGGCGGATCTGCCGCCCCAGCCAGCCAGCAAGTTATGAAGTACCCGATTGGGGCAACCGACTTCTCGTCCCTCGATCCAGCGCTTGTTCAGTTAGTTACCGATAACCAGGCGGTTCAGACGATTTTCACTGGTCTGGTGCAGTTGAACGATCAAGGCCAACTCATTGATCAGCTCGCAGCTTCACATACCGTTTCTTCGGATGGCCTGACCTATACCTTCACACTCAAGCCGAATCTGAAGTTTAGTGATGGCACCCCGCTCACTTCGGCCGATGTAGCCTACAGCATCAATCGCACCTTGCTGCCCGCCACCAAGTCGCAAGTGGCCTACTATGACAGCCTGATCAAAGACTACGATAAGGTCACCACCGGCAAGATCCCGACAGTGATCGGCGATAGCATTCTGACCCCAGATGCCAACACAGTCAAGATCATCATTAGCAAGCCTGCCGCCTACTTCTTGCAGGCACTAACCTATGTCTGCAACTTTGTGGTGGAAAAAAAGGTCGTTGACCAGTATGGAACCAGTTGGACCGATCATCTGGGCGACAATGGTGGTCAGGGGGGCGCTGGTCCCTTCAAAGTGCAGAGTTACTCCCATTCGACAGGATTGACCGTGGTGCCGAATTCCAACTATTACGGCAAGGCACCTAAGCTGCAGAAGATTGAGTTCAACCAATCTGGTGATACAAATACAACCTACAACGCGTATCTGTCCAACCAGTTTGATTGGGCCTCTGTTCCTACCGCCGAGCTTGCTCAGGCCAAAGCTCGTACTCAAAAAGATGAGCATGATTACGGCATCCTCGTAATCCGCTACCTGTCGATGAACTACCTGGTCAAACCTTTCGACAACATCCACATTCGTCAAGCATTTGCCTTGGCCATCGACAAGGATTTGATAGCGACAAACGTCTTGAGAGGGTCAGTGATGGCCAGTAACCACATTGTGCCGCAAGGCATGGTAGGCTACAACTCCAGCCTGACCGGCCCTGCCGGAGTATCGGCTACCACCGGCGATGCCAATATGGCCAAGTCGTTGCTGGCGCAAGGTCTGAAGGAAGAGGGTCTAACGGCCCTGCCAACGATCACCTTCAGCTACTACACCGATAACACGGCCATCCCACTAGTAGCACAAGCGCTCATTCAGGAATGGAAGACCGTTCTGGGTGCGACCATCAAGCCACAAGCTGTCCTCTTTGACAAGTTGATCCAACTGGAGAACGCTACCGTCGGTAATGGGAGCCTGCAGATGTGGATAGGTGGTTGGCAAGCAGACTATCCTGATCCGCAGGACTGGTTAAGCACCTTCTTCGAGAAGGGTGCCGACTACAACGACTCTAACTATGGTCTGAATCCTGCCCTGGCCTCAGAGCAAGGGGCAGTACAGCAGCAGTTGTTGCAGGCCGATGTGAACCAGAATCAGAGCTCTCGCCTCTCGGCCTACAATATGGCAGAGCAGTCGATCATCAATGATGTCGGCTGGATCCCGCTGTACCAGTCCGAAGGTCATGCTGTGCTCAATCCTAAGTTGGTGGGCAACCCATTTGTCAATGCTTTGGAGATCGAGGCACCCGACAACTGGGCCAACATCTATGTCGCTTCCTAATCATACAGCATTTGCCTGTCCAAGAGTGCGATGATCTTCTTCGACAGGCAAACCAAAGTAGGGGCAGTGGTCAACTGATCATTGTCCCTACACCTGTATTCAAGCTCCGTATAGTTTACTTGACAAGTGTATCTACGTCACTTTACAATACTCTAAGTTGATTTATGTAACTTTCCGTATTTACGTATCCCAGACAGAGGATTTTTCCGTGAACGTGCCATTTCACGGATATTCTTTGAAAGCGGGCATGAGTATTAGCGTCATCTCGTAAAAATTGTGACTTAGTTAGCACAAGAGAGAGCGAAGGACACACATGATCCGATTTTTACTCAAACGGCTGATTGGCCTGATATTTGTGGTTGTCGGAGTCACATTCATTACCTTCACATTGGGCTATTTTGCCCCAGGTGACCCGATCCGTGAACAAATGGGCGTCCATTTCCAGTATGGCCTCTGGCTACAACTCCGCCACGCCTATGGTCTGGACCAACCCTTCTTTACACAGTACTGGAACTTCCTCGTTCACCTCGTACATTTCGATTTCGGCCTCTCCTTCCACTACCAGAATGTGCCTGTATGGAACATCCTGAAATCAGGCGTGCCCATCTCAGTCGAGCTAGGTTTTTGGGGGCTGTTAGTAGAACTACTGCTAGGCATCCCGCTGGGCATCCTTTCCGCGCTAAAAGCCAATACGTGGATTGATACCCTCAACATGTCTATCATGCTGGTCATCTACGCCTTGCCGGTATTTGTCTTAGCCGTATTCGCCCAGGTCCTGATCCTCTGGCTGGATCATGCGACTGGTGCCAGTTGGCCGGTCTCTCAATGGGGCAATCCGTGGCAGTACACCTTTACTGACATCCAGTACAAGTTGGTGCCCATCCTCGTGTATGGGGCGGCTGGCTTCGCTTACTTCGCTCGCCTTGCTCGTACCAGCATGTTGGAGGTACTACGCCAGGACTATGTACGCACGGCACGTGCCAAGGGCTTGCACGAAAGCGTTGTCGTCTACAAGCATGCGCTACGCAACGCCATGATCCCCTTGATCACCGTCCTGGGTCTGTCGATAGCATTCCTTGTGGCTGGTTCTTTCTTCATTGAGCTGATCTTCAACATTCCGGGTATTGGTCGCATTTCGCTCAACTCGATCTTCGACCACGACTATCCCGTCATTCAGGCTACAGTAGTCATATTCGCTGTTGCAGTCGTTCTAGGAAATATGCTTTCAGATTTCCTCTACTCGGTTGTTGATCCACGCATCAAGGCAGAATAGGAGGTAAGCACCCAGATGGATATGAAGGAAAAAAGTGAGCTCAACGCATCGGATCTTCCAGCAATGTCTACTCCATCGGAGTTTAACTCCCCAGGAGTAATGACCCCCGATACGGGCGGTATACCCGAAGTACACGAAACGATAGCCGAGTCACCGGTAGTGCCTGTCGAAGTGGAGACCAAAAAGGAGAAACCTGGTTCTCCATTTCGAGACTCAATGAAGCGACTGCGACGCGACAAGCGCGCAATGGTCTGTGTAGGGATCATTGTGTTTTTCATCTTAGTTGCGATCTTCGGTCCTGTCATCTATCAACATGTCGGAGGGAAGTACAATAGCCCGACAACCGGGTTGATAGGTCCAGATCAGTACCACAACTATTATCACCAGGAACTCACAAGCCAGGACCAGGGTCCTTCAGCAATGCATTGGCTTGGCACGGATGACATTGGACGCGATATTTTGGGCCGTTTGATGGAGGGAATGCTTATTTCGATAATAGTAGCATTCCTGGTAGAGGTGGTGGATATTGCGCTCGGCATCACCGTCGGAGTGCTGGCAGGCTACTTTGGAGGATGGGTCGACCAGGTGCTTGCACGCTTCACCGACCTGATGTTCGCCTTCCCCGGGCTGCTTTTCGTAATCCTGCTTACCGGCATTCTTGGTACTAATGCTGATGCCTGGTTTGGTGGCATTCCATTCCTTGGTCAGAATGGTAACTCTCGCTTGCTACTTGTCTCGTTAGCCCTGGCGTTCACAGTCTGGCCGTTGATGGCCAGGTATGTACGCGGACAAACGCTTCAACTTAGAGAACAGCAGTTTATCGAGGCAGCACGAACCTCGGGCACAGGCAGTGCAGGCATCATAATACACCACATCATTCCCAATCTGTTTAGCATTGTGTTCATCGCCTCGACGTTGAACATAGCCAACACGATTGTGGGTGAGGCAGGTATCAGCCTGCTCGGTCTGGGTGTACAGGCACCAGGCTCCAGCATTGGCCTGATGATAGCCGAAGGAACCGATACGGTACAGGTCTATCCGTGGGAGATTTTGGTTCCAACTATCGTACTAGCGATAATTGTGGTGGCAATATCTTTCCTTGGTGATGGCCTACGCGACGCCTTTGACCCTCGATCAAAAGATTAGTGAGCGGAGATAGAAACATGCCAGAGAACCTGCTCGAGGTAAATAATCTTAAAACCTACTTCTTTACACGTTCAGGAGTAGTAAAAGCCGTCAATAATGTTTCCTTTACGATAAAACCAGGCCAGACATTAGGTGTGGTAGGAGAAAGTGGTTGTGGTAAAAGCGTTACGGCTCTCTCCGTGATGCGCCTGGTGGCGAATCCTCCGGGTAAAATCGTTGGCGGTGAAATCAACTTTAATGGTGAGAACATCCTAGAAAAGAACAGGGGTGAACTTACCGAGATGCGCGGCAGCAAAATCTCTATGATCTTCCAGGATCCAATGACATCGCTAAATCCAGTATTTACGGTCGGCTTCCAGATCGCCGAGACGGTCAAACGTCATCGTAAAGATTTCAGCAATGATCAGGCATGGAAACGTGCCGTCGAAATGCTCGACCTGGTACGTATCCCAGATGCCAAACGGCGCTCAAAGAATTATCCACATGAATTTAGTGGTGGCATGCGTCAACGTGTCATGATCGCCATTGCTCTCGCATGTAATCCACAGTTGCTGATTGCCGATGAGCCGACGACTGCCCTTGATGTGACGATTCAAGCTCAGGTGCTCGAACTCATGAATGGCCTTTCAAAAGAATTTGGTACAGCCGTGATGCTGATCAGTCATGACCTGGGAGTAGTTGCTGGAACGTGCCAGCATGTTAATGTGATGTATGCTGGACATGTGGTAGAATCCGCTCCGGTCAAGCAGATTTTTGAAACCCCTGCGCATCCATACACAGTCGGGTTGCTGCACTCTATTCCGCGCCTCGATGACCAACGAGGTATCAAACTCACGCCCATCAAGGGACAACCGCCCGATCTATCCAACCCACCGGTTGGCTGTCCTTACGCTCCACGTTGTCCTAAAGTGCAAAACCGTTGCCGGACAGAACGTCCAGAATTAATGCCAGTAGGTCGTGGCGAACAAGTAGCGGCCTGTTTCTACCCAGATTAAAGGGGAAAGGATATCCATGGCGCAAGAATTAGCAACGCCGGCATCGACAGGAACGACCCTGGTTGATGTCAAAGGCTTAAAAGTCTATTTCCCCATTAAAGGGGGTATTCTCAATCAGACCATTGCTCACGTCAAAGCAGTCGACGGCGTTGATTTTTTTATCAAACGTGGCGAGACGCTGGGCCTGGTAGGAGAAAGCGGCTGCGGCAAATCGACGACAGGACGGGCAATCCTTCAATTGATTAAACCTACGGCAGGTAGTGTGAAATTAGATGGAGTTGAACTAACAAGCCTCTCGGCAAACGGGGTTCGCAAAACGCGCGAGAAGATGCAGATGGTGTTCCAGGACCCCTACAGTTCACTCAATCCTCGTTTCACAATCGGCCAGAGTATCTCAGAGCCACTACAGAATTTCAACCGGGGCAACCCACAAGAGATCCGCGATCAGGTCGAGCACTTACTCGAGGTAGTAGGACTGAACCCATTCGTTGTCAACCGTTTCGCACACGAGTTTAGCGGAGGTCAACGCCAGCGCATTGGTATCGCACGCGCACTAGCTTTGCATCCTTCCTTCATTGTAGCCGACGAGCCGGTATCGGCCCTTGACGTGTCGATCCAGGCACAGGTGTTGAACCTTTTAGAAGATTTGCAGGAAGAGTTTGGCCTCACCTATCTGTTTGTTGCACATAACCTTTCGGTGGTGAAACATATCAGTGATCGAGTGGCAGTGATGTATCTTGGGCGTGTGGCAGAACTGGCCAAGAGTGAAGACTTGTACGAGCTGCCCCTGCATCCCTATACGCAGGCCTTGCTTTCAGCTATTCCCGTACCTGATCCCGAGGTCGAGGCGAAACGAAAACGTATTATCCTTGAAGGTGACGTACCGAGTCCTGTCAATCCGCCTTCTGGCTGTAACTTCCATACTCGTTGTTGGAAAGCACAGCAAGTCTGCCGCGAGGTTATTCCTCCGCTGGAAGAGAAACAGCCAAATCACTACGCGGCATGCCATTTCCCTGGATAGAACAGGCGCGCTTAATCATCGTTCTGTCTTTCCAGACGTTTTATACGCGAGAGCAATCTGATGCGCGCCATTAAATGACGCGCATCAAATGGTTTGACTACATAGTCATCAGCGCCAGCGTCAAAGCCAGCCACTTTATCTTGAAGTGTGGTCAGGGATGTAAGGAGCATGATCGGAATACGACGAAGCGGCGAATACGATGTCTTGCGAATAAAGCGGCAGAGATCTAAGCCGCTCTCCTGCCCAAGTAGCACTTCACAAATGAGTACATCCGGCATACGTTCCTCAAGATATAATTTGGCTTCCATGAGCGATTGAGCATTACGCACAATAAAGCCACTTCCCAAGGCCTGCTGTATCCTACTGCATGCGTTCGGATCGTTCTCTACGAGGAGAATGTGTAGTGTACGTAATGGCTGGAGTCCACGCACCATTCAGTGAAAAAAACCTTGCTATTCTCGCTCTGCCTGCGTCTGCACCAGATAATCCATACGGCGCTGGCGGTCGGCAGGCGTCAGACGTAAGACCCGCTCAATAGCTGCATTCAGCGCGATTGGTTTAAATGGTTTCGTAAGGTACTCATCAACACCTGAGAGCAAACCGGTCATCTTATCTTCCTCACGCGTCATTGCGCTTAGGATAATCATTGGCGTATTCGCTGTGCGAGTATCTCCACGTAGGCAACGTACCAACTGATAGCCATCCATGCGTGGCATCTTCACATCGATAATCACGCAATCCGGATGTTCAGCGTAGAAACGCTCTAATCCTTGTACGCCATCATAAGCGACGACGACTTGATATGCTCCTTGCAGGTTCACAGCATATTTAATCAATTCTACGATGGTCGGATTGTCGTCGATAACCAATACTTTTTTCATGATATCCCTGCGATGGTAAGTTGTCTCATACAATACGGCAGTTTATGAAAGGACAGCCCTACCCTTTGGCATTGTAACATAGTTACGTCTCACTGCCAACTAAAATTCCTTCAGTACTGGCTCTTTTGCATAAGAACTAGTATCTGTATGGTTTTATCGACCAATGTTCCCATTTCTATAGTGCGATTTCTTTGCTATTTCTCTCCTTTCACTTTGTGCAAGCAAGCGACGTTTTTGTCAAGGGGGATGAGGACTTGCTACCCGTCTTGTGATTGTATTCTCCGTACTCAGAAACCAATTTGTGCTAGAATAAAGTACACAATATCCGAATTGACCAAGAGATTATGGAGCTAATTGACATGCCTGCTAGGACTGCATTTGACCGCTATTCAAGGCAAACTTTATTCACGCCTATTGGTAAGGAGGGACAGGAACGCCTACGGGCATCATCGGTCGCCATTATTGGCTGTGGTGCACTGGGAACCGCGTTTGCAAATAACTTGTGCCGTGCTGGCGTTGGACGACTGGTAATCGCCGACCGTGACTACATCGAGTTGAACAATTTACAGCGGCAGCTTCTCTTTGATGAGGACGATATCGCACAAAGATTGCCAAAAGCGATTGCTGCTGCTCAGAGGCTACGTCGCGTGAATAGCGAAACGCAGATCGAAACGCTGGTCGAAGATATTAATGTCGATGGCATTGAATCATTGGTGCAGGATGTAGACCTGGTACTTGATGCAACCGACAACTTTGAAACGCGGTACCTGCTCAATGATACATGTGTGAAATACTTGAAGCCGTGGATATATAGCGCCGTTATTGCCTCCTACGGGGTCACAATGAATATTATCCCTGGTGATACCCCCTGTCTACGCTGCATTTTCCCCGATATGCCACTACCCGGGACCACTGCAACCTGCGATACAGCCGGTGTCCTGAATGGGATTGTAGCGGCAATTACTGGCGTTGCCTCCACCGAAGCGCTTAAGATTCTGCTGAAGAGTGAGAAGGTGAGTCGAGCAATGTTCTGGATGGATGTGTGGGAGAACACGAGTGAGCGTATGGAGGTGCCACGTCAACCCGATTGCCCAGCTTGCGGACAGCATTCTTACGAGTTTCTCGATTCGCTCGCTGGGAGCAGTAGCACTAGCCTTTGTGGACGTGATGCTGTACAGGTACGAGGCGGAAGACGAGGTCAATCGCTCGATTTAGCAGCGTTAGCCGGGCGACTGCAACCAGTTGGGGAAGTGAGCTACAACCAGTTTCTGTTACGCTTTGTGGTTGATGGCTACGAGTTGACGGTTTTCCCCGATGCGCGTGCAATCATTAAAGGCACAGACGACCCGCAGGTGGCACGTTCAGTTTACACACGCTATATTGGCATGTGACAAAGCTTGTACTCCTTATAAGCTATGTTATAATACGCAAGATTCATTTGAAACTTATCTTCACCTCTTTTTAAGGGAGTCATTATGACTGAGCATATACTTGTTTGTGTGGCATGGCCGTATGCAAAAAGTTCTACGCATGTTGGCCAGATTGTTGGTGCCTATCTACCTGCCGATACGTTTGCACGCTATCATCGAATGAGGGGAAACGCGGTACTGATGGTTTCTGGAAGCGATGAGCATGGTACGCCTATTCTTGTTGATTCAGAGCGTGAAGGTATTACTCCACGAGAATTTGTGGCACGTTATCACCAGCAAATTTGCGAAGTGTGGGATAGGCTGG
>CAVZTX010000034.1:0-132656 GCA_963778375.1 uncultured Chloroflexia bacterium
ATTCAAATTTTGGCAACCACGCTGGAGCATCTCTCGTTTGAGCGTAGCTCCGTGCAGATCTTGCAAAAAATGAACTGCACCCGTCCGAGGGCGGAATTGAAAGATGTGCTGTTACACGCGAGATGTCGGAATGTCTTTGATCCCAATCATTTCAAATAAGATGCGTTACGGGTCAACCGAAGTTAGTACAGGAGTGTCATTCATTCGCTTCGCTCTGGGATAAGCTCTGAATGAATGCAAAGGATCGTGGTGGGCGATCCAGATCCTTCACTATCGCTCAGGATGACATTTGAGAGGTTTGAAGGATGATTGGGCGCGAGGGTTCCTTCTTTGGTCACAGCATCAGTATGTAGACGCGTGTTATACTCTCTATAGTTGAGTAGCACAATAAGCTGGGGGTGTCTATGTCTATTGAGACGATGCGGCTTATAAAGGTAAGGGCAAATTTGGAGTTGGGCTTTAGAGAGCGGCTGATGAGGAGTCCATTACAGTTCTTGCGAGAGTATGATCTGACGGAAGATGAGAGGCGGCAAATTATTTTGCCTAATTTCGATTGGCTGTTTGAAGACAAAGTTGCGGCTATGCCCTATCCTGAGTCGGATGATGCTTTTACGCTTCTAGATGGGATGGGTATTCGGGCGATGCTGAATCTTTCTGAGGTGCCGTATCCATATGAGGCTCCCTATAAAATTGGTATGCTTACTCGACATATTCCGGTTGCAGATTTTACGGCCCCCACTTTGGATCAGGTGAAAGAGGCGGTTGCGGTGATTTCCTCTTGTCTTGAGAGGGGTATGCCTGTTGCGGTTCACTGTATGGCTGGTCTTGGGAGAACAGGTACGATTCTTGCCTGTTACCTGGTGGGGATGAACATAGAGGCAAACAAGGCAGTTATTACAATTCGGGAATGGAGACCTGGCTCGATTGAGACGCCTGAACAAGAGGATGTGGTGTTTGAATATGAGCAATTCATCAAGGCACGGGATAGCAGCGGATAAATCTGATCCTACTACTGGATTGTGGCGGTTGAGCTATCCAAATGTACAAGCGCCTTTTTAGCTATCTCCTTGGCTAAACAAGCGGCTAGCTCCTTCGTGTTGCTCTTTCCCCACAAATGCTCGGATAGAGCGATGAAGTATACTGGTAGCATGCAAAGTGCTTCTCGCTCTCACAACCAAATCGTCATCACCCAGACATTGTCAGCTTGCTCCACGCTCTGGAATGTTTCTTCCTGCTCAACTCAACAATACCAAAATTTATTGCGCACTTTGAAAGATGTTTGAAAGCTCTCATCTACTTAGCTCAGCAATACCAAATTTATTGCGCACTTTGAAAGATGTTTGAAAGCTCTCATCTGACCTGCGCCCAGGGAATGGTGGCAGATTTCGTTTACTCAATATCTATTAGCTACCCGAAATGTACCTGCTTAGATTTCAAGATCAATAAGAACGGGTAGGGAAATTTTGGACCATTCTGTGAGGTCGTCCTCGGAGGAGGGCTGGTATTTCTCGAAAAGAAGTCGACGAGCCAGGGCATCTTCCTGGGGGTCTCTGGCCAGGTGGGCTTTGCCGGTTAGAAGTTGATCTTTGATTTTGATGGTGACGTCTGGGAGGCGGAAGGCGTTTTTTACCCAGTCTGATTTGTCTCTGCCGCCGGAAAGCAGGTAGAGGGTGTGTCCCTGGAGGGCAAACCAGATTTCGATGGTGTGCGGGCGACCAGAGTTGCGACCGGTGGTGGTTAAGTAACAGAAGTCTTCTTGGGCTAAGTCTGCTAATTCATTTGGCATTGTGCTTTCCTTTATGTATGTGCTGAAGGGTGTGGGTTAAGACGTGCCACGTAGGCGTATGGCTTCGGATTCGGCACGGCGGGCTTCAGGACGACGACGGAGGGCTTTGAGGGCTTCGGCCCTGCGTAGCCAGTGATCGGGATCGTCCTGGCGCAAGCGAATGGCCTCGTCGGCGGCTTTGAGGGCCTCTTCGTAACGGTTGAGGCGATAGAGGACGAGGGATTTGTTGTGCCAGGCGGTGGTCAAGCTGGGATTCAGTTTCAGGGCGCGATCGTAAGCAGTGAGGGCTTCGGTGTACTGGCCCAGGTTGTAGAGGGTGTTGCCTTTGCCGTTCCAGGCATAGGAGTAGTTGGGGTCGATGGTGAGGGCATATTCGTATGCTTTGAGGGCATCGAAGTAGCGGCGAAGTTGGCGCAAGACGGTTGCTTTGCCAACCCATGCACGGACATGGCGGGGGTCGATGGTGAGGGCGGTGTCGTAAGCCTGGAGGGCACTTTCGGGTTCGCCCAGTTCGTCCAAGAGGTTGCCGCGTCTGTTCCATGCTTCGGTGTATTGGGGGTCGATCTGGGTGGCTGCTTCAAACATACGCAGGGCTTGCTTCAATTTGCGCTGATCGTAGTAGACCTGGCCCTTGCCGAATAAGGCGGGGGCATAGTTCGAGTTCAGGTTCAGGGCGGTATCAAATGCGCTGATGGCTTCACGCTGGCGGTTGAGTATATGAAGCAATTGACCTTTGTTGTTCCAGGCTTCTATGAGCTGCGGATCGAGGCGCAGGGCGGTATCAAATGCGCTGAGCGCGGTGTCGGAGCGGCCAAGCGCTCTGAGGGCGGCGCCTTTGCCATTCCAGGCGGCAGCATTGTTGGGCTGCTGTTTCACAGCCTGCTCGAAGGCGGCAAGCGCTTCCTGATGACGATTGAGTATGCTGAGAACGGTCCCTTTAGCAATTAGGGAAGGGATGAGCGATGAATCCAGTTGTAGTGCACGTTCAAATGAGGTTAATGCTCCCTGGTACTGAGCACGCATGCGCTGAGCCAGTCCGTAACCCTGCCATGCGAGGGCATTGTTGCTATTGGCTTTCACTGCTTTCTCGTAGGCTTTGAGGGCATCAGCGAAGCGTTTTTGCGTATAGAGCCTGTAGGCATCGGCGAGTACAGGATCGCTGCTCATGGCTAATGTCATGGTGGACTGACGTAGTGGGCGCGATGCATGAGAATCCTTGCCTTGCAGGCGGCTCAAAACCTCCTGGGCGCTAGCCGGGCGTTTTTCGGCATCCATTTCCAGCATTTGTTGGAGTAAGGCTTCAAGGTCGGGGGGGATGGCCGGGTTGAGCTGCGAGGCGGGTCGGAAGAAGAAGGGCTGCTCGCTGGGATCGACGCCGGTCAGCAGGTGATGGAGTAAGGCTCCCAGGCTATAGATATCCGAACGAGGTGTGCTTTGGGCTTTGCCATATTGTTCTGGCGCGGCATAGCCGGGCGAGCCAAGGGCGACGGTGTCATGCTGTTTGCCGGGCTTGAAGATACGTGCAATGCCAAAGTCAATCAAATAGAGATGGCCATTTTCGCTGATCATGACGTTAGCGGGTTTGAGATCACGAAAGATGATGGGCGGTTGATGGGTATGGAGGTAGTTCAAGACGTCGCAGAGCTGTTCTGCCCATTTGAGCACCACGTCTATAGGAAGCGGTCCACCACCAATATGTTCCAGGTATTCTTCAATGGTTTCGCCTTCAATAAAGTCCATGACAAGGTAGGAGCGTTCATTTTCCGCGAAGTTGTCGTAGATACGCGGCAGATTGGGGTGCAGCAAGTCGGCGAGCAGATGCGCCTCGCGTTCAAAGGCGGCTTCCGCTTCCTGCAAGCGGGCAGGAGGCAATCCCGCGCTGCTCATCTCTTTGATCGCAATCGGGCGATTATTGAAACGCGTATCACTGGCTTTGTAGACTGCTCCCATGCCACCTTGCCCAATACGACTGATCAGTTGATAGCGACCGGCAAGCAAGGTCTGCTCTGGAAGGGTGCTGGTAGTATGTGTGAAGGGTAGTAGGGTAGCACAATGCTGGCAAAAGCGTGCTGTAGGGGGATTGGCCGCCCCACAATTATCACAAAATTGTTGGTTGTCCTCTGTTGTCATGCAAAATCTTCAGCTTCTTAGAGATTATTCTCATCAATATTTTCCATCAATTATATCATAGCACATCTTTCACGCGCTCCCACAATTGTAACCATTCCGCGATGCTCAATGTTTCGGCGCGGCGGGCGGCGTCGATGTTAGCGGCGGCAAGCCAGGAACGTGTATCTTCGTTTTTGCGATGCAGTCCGTGTGTGAGGGAATTATGCAGTTGCTTACGTCGCGCCGAAAAGCCGGCCTGCACAATCCGAAAGAAACTCTCGCGCTCCTCTGGTGTAAGCGGTACGTGGGGATTCACGTCTATACGTAGAATGGCGGAGTCAACCTTCGGGGCTGGATAAAATGAAATGGCAGGCACACGCTCGATAATTTTTGGCTGTCCATAAAACTGTATACTCACCCCTAGTAGACTCAGGTCGCCGGGGCCTGCGACGATGCGCTGGGCAACTTCGTACTGCACCATCACTACCAATAATTGCGGTCGATTGGCGCTTTCAAGGAAGTGCCGGAAGGTGGGGGCGGTGATATAGTACGGGAGGTTTGCCACCAGCTTATACGCAGCTTGACCGAATACCTCTACCGGATTCAGGTATAGCAGGTTACGAGCAAGTAGCTCAACATTCGGATAGGCGGAGGTTGTCTCGGCAAGCAAGGTGAGCATATCTCGCTCTAACTCAACGGCTACTACGCGCTGAGCACGCTTCGCGAGTTCTCGGGTCAGTACGCCGGTTCCCGCTCCAACCTCTAATACGGTGTCGCTCGCAGCGATCTCTGCTGCATCAACGATGCGCATCAATATAGAGCGATCAATCAAGAAATTTTGCCCGAAGGATTTGTTAGGGCGCATATGATGCGCATATAGGACGCGACGTAGCTCTTGTATATTCGTCAGGTCTATCTCTTCGCGTACATCAGTAGGAAGTTGGTTTATTTCTGTCAATCTATTCCCCAAGCATTACAGTTTGTTTATAAGTTATGATGGTGAAAGTCAGCAGGGCGGAGGCAAGCTCCGCCCTGTTCATTCGTTTTGTCGTTTTACAACGTCTTCTACCACCAGAAAGGGCCACGCCGGTTCCAATAAGTTCCGCCACGCCGATAGCGTCCGGCGGAGAAGGCAGAGCGCAGGATAAAGCCGAAGATGCTGAGCATCATCAGGATGAGGATGATGGGCAGGGCAAGCGCGAAAATGGTCACGCCGACTAATGCGCCAAGGCCTCCAAGCAGTAGGCCGAAGACCGCGAGAATCGGTTTGAGCATAAAAAAGAGGAATATCACGATGAATAGCCAGCCCATTGAACCGCGCTTACGCGGCTGTGGCCGTGCCCAGGGCGGTACATTCCACTGCCCTCTCTGGCCGTTTTGCCCGGTATTATAGGTGTTGTACGGGCGATAGCCTTGCTCGAAGGCATCGCCGTCAGGGCTGAATTGCCATCCTGAACTCCGGTTCTGGTTTCTGGATGATTGCTGGCCTCCATTGTTTGGCACGCTGTTCTGTTGTTTCGGGGTTGTTGTATAGTCCTGTGCCTGGTAGCCTCGCTGCATTGTTGGCTCGGCATAGCTCGATGGTGGCTCATCACGAGGTGCGCCTTCATTATTGAGCTTGCCTGACCAGTGGTAAGGATATTGTGGTTGATATATTTCATTTTCGTCGTTCAAGGCATCCTGTCCAGGGCGAGCACCAGGCTGCGCCCCTACAGACCTTGGGACAAATTCTTGTTGGCTCATGGTATAGTCTCCTTTGTCTTCTGCTCTCCGAATCCCGGTAACGCATTGACAAATCTCTCATAAGTATCTACGAAATCTAGATACAAGAGTTGTGACACGTTATGATACAAAATGTACGTCATGAAACGCATCAGCATCTCAATGCGTTATATTATAATGGTGTGGTATGTGTCAAATAGGCCATATGGTCCCCTTGTTTTCCCATTACAATGATGTAAACGATAAGGATGTAGTATCATCAAAAAGATGCTTATATCCTTTCTGGTATGATAAAAAGTGTATATATCTTTTTAGAGAAAGATAGGCCAACGTATGGATGAACATAACGAGAACACAGAAGCTTCGCAAGCAGCATCAAATGAGTCGCTCAATGGCGCGAAGAATGGACATTCCGATCTTCCTATTTCATCGAATGGTGTGTCACGAGATCTCATTCCATTGGAAGAAATGAATGGAAAAGAATTGATGGAGCATTCCGAAGGGAATGGGAGTGCTATCAGTTATACTCCTACAATTACCAGAACGCCTTCAGGCCAACTAGGGGCACAAAATTATGCTCTTCGGCGCACACATATTAACCACATGATTATACGTAGGCGGCGGCACGAACGGTCCGGTCGAAGTGGTGTTGCTGTGCCGGGTCTCATGATTACTGCTTTTGTGCTATTAGGTATCCTGCTCGCTATCTTCAGCGGTGGAATTGGCGCAGCCTTTGCCTTCTACCAGGTCAATTCGCCTGTATTGAGCGATGTCGCCAATCATACCCTCTTCCAGACGACACGGATTTATGACCGTAATGGTCAATTGCTTTATGAACTTTATGATCCAAAGTATGGTCGCCGCACCTACGTCAATTACCCTGATATCTCGAAGAACGTGATCAACGCGACGGTGGCCGCCGAAGACCACACCTTCTGGACGAATGGCGGCGTTGATTTTCAAGGCATCGCGCGTGCAGCGCTTACGGACCTGCAAAACCATACCGCCGTCGAGGGTGGTAGCACCATCACACAACAGTTAGTCAAGGCCCAATTCTTTGCGAACCAGCCTCGTACGCTTCAAGTTAAGGGCCAGGAAGCTCTCCTCGCCTATGGCCTTACACAGCAATATCCCAAGTGGAAAATCATGGAAATGTATCTGAATACGATTTACTACGGGGATTTGAACTATGGGATTGAGGCTGCAGCGCAAGGCTTCTTCAACATTCAACCGAAGTGCACAAAAACACAGTGTATACCTGCTGCCGCGCAACTCGATCTTGCGCAGGCATCATTACTTGCCGGTCTGCCACAGCTTCCATCGTACTATAACCCTCTCACCAATAAGCCCGCTGCCCTTGCACGCCAGAAGCTGGTGTTACAATCAATGGTTGATCTGGGGATGATTACTCAAAAGGATGCACTGCAGGCAGAAGCTGAGACGGCAAAGTACACTTTCCACGAGTATGACCATGGTATCCAGGCTCCGCATTTCGTGCATTACGTGATCGATCAGGTGCTTGTACCACTGCTTGGCGCGCAAAATCTGCTCGATGGGGGCTATAACATCTATACGACGCTCGACCTCAACCTGGAGAAAAAGGTGGAGCAGATCGTGTATAGCCATCTCTATCAGGAGCAATGCGATAACTACCTGGGCTGCTATGGTCCCTTGAACATCCAGAATAACGTCAATAATGCTGCCGCGGTAGTAGAAAATCCCTTCAACGGGGAAATTCTTGCTATGGATGGCAGCGCCAATTATAACGATACAAGCCCCCAGGTTCAGGGACAATATAATGCTGCTGTGGCGCTGCGCCAGCCTGGTTCATCCTTTAAGCCGATCGTTTACGCTACGGCTTTCGAGATGGGCTGGTACCCGGCCATGATCTTGCAGGATCACAAGACGATCTTCCCTGTCCTGCTTCCACCGGATCCGAAAAATCCGACACAGCCGAATTACTACACGCCGCAAGACTACGGTGGACAATTTCATAGTGGTTTCCCTATGACCGTTCGTAACGCTATCGCCAATTCGTTCAACCTTCCGGCCCTCGATGCGATTGAATTTGCTGGTATTCCCAACGTTCTGAATATGGCTGCTCGCCTGGGATTGACTGAGGTGGCGAGTCGACCTGCCAGTTCGCTTGGTCCATCTATGGCGATTGGCAGCGCTGAAGTCACGCTGCTGCATTCGACAGGTGCGTATGCTACCTTCGCTAATCAAGGGGTACGCGTACCGCAGACCTCCATTTTGGAGATTACCAATAGCCAGGGGCATCCGCTGTATAAGTACGATGCCCAGCATCCCTATGGTGAACGTGCTATGGGTGCGGATGTAGCCTTCTTGATGAGCAGCATTCTCTCGGATAAGCAGTCACGCTACCACGAGTTTTCGCCAGGGAATCCGCTTGAACTGGATCGCCCCGCCGCTGCCAAAACAGGCACGACCGATAGTTTCCGCGACAACTGGACTATGGGCTATACTCCTTATCTCGCGGTTGGTGTCTGGGCTGGGAACAGCGATAACAGCATTATGAACAATGTGATAGGTATTACGGGTGCCGGTCCTATCTGGCATGATATTACGGAGTATGCCTCCAATTACTATCATTACCCACCGGACGACTTTGTCAGACCGCCTGATGTACATGCCGGTACGGTCTCCGCGATTACGGGCCTTCTGCCGCGACCAGGTGAGCCAACCGTGACCGACTGGTTCATCGATGGTACAATGCCAACTATCTATGGCGGCTATTCCTACAATCCACAACCTACCTGTTATAGATATAACTGTGGCAACCCACCAACCAACGATGGCGTACCGCCAACGGGTGATGACAATAATAATGGGTGACTGATAGAGAGGGTCGCATTGTATGGCTAATGCTTCAGATCAAACATCTCCAAATGGACAACCGCAGCAGAATAGCGGTGCTAATCGACAAAGTGAGGGGGGTGAGCGAGGTGAGGATGTCCAGGAAGTAGAGATTACGGAAGAGACAGAGGGTGATGTAGCTTTACAAGGAACTGCTCCATCTCCTCTAGGAGACGTGGCTTCGCCTGTGGAGACAAGTGCGAGTTTCCGGCCTGTGAGTCGCACGGAGCGGCGCAACCTCTGGCTCAAAGAATACGGGGACCAGGACTTTGCCTTGCAGATGTGGGCTCGATTGGTAGAGCAGCAAGACCTGGAGATCGAGATGATGCTCCAGATGCATGGGATGCTCGTTTTTGGTGTGATGGTGAGTACACTGCGATACGCGCAGTTCTACATTGATCTGAACGAGGAGCTACATCGCGAAAACGAGCCTGAAACGGCAGATGCTTTACGCGAGTATTATACGGCTCTTGTGCCTCCACATGACCAACCGGAGATTGGGCCAGAGGGTCTGCCTGTGCTCTCTCGCCATATCCATATGCGCGATGTGACGATTATGAGTGGGGGTCATCGCATTAAGGTTCCTTATTGGCGTGGTAAGCTGTCGGAGGTTGATGGGTTTGTGGTGGGGGCTACACCTGGAGAATAGCGATGCCGATAGGCGTTAACGTAAGCCACCCGCCCACCCCAGTAAGCCAACCACACCGCTCCAGCAGGGCACCCGCAAGGGGTGCCTCTACAGGTACGATGCCCGGATGGGCTTACATTAACGCTTATGCGACAAACCCGCCCTGCTCATGTTTTAAAATAGGGATAATTGCTGGGGTGGCTCTTCTTTGGGTTTGGGTGGTTCGGCTTTCACCTGGCCTTCGGCTGCCATGCGTTCGGCTTCGGCGATTACCTGCGGGATTTTCTTGAAATCGGCGCGAATGGTATCCTTGAGGCTGGCCTGGTGGAGACCGGCGGCGGGATGATACATGGCAAAACAGATACGACCGTCTATCTTGCGGGCGCGGCCATGAATGGCGCTGATCTTCTCACTTCCGAAAAACTTGGCCATAGAATGGCGGCCCAGGGTTACGATGACTTGGGGTTGGATTGCGGCAATCTGCCGATCGAGGTAGTCGCTACATGCCTCAATCTCTTCGGGTTTCGGGTCGCGATTTTCGGGGGGACGGCACTTTACTACGTTTGTGATAAATACGTCTGCACGTTTCATATTGATGCTCGCCAACAATTCGTCGAGGAATTGTCCGGCGGGACCAACAAATGGGCGTCCCTGTTTATCTTCGTGGAAACCGGGGCCTTCGCCGATGAACATGACCTTTGCGTGAGGGTTCCCTTCGCCCGGAACTGCCTTCGTGCGTCCTTTCCAGAGGGCGCATTTCTCGCAGGTAGATACCTCCGCAGCTACTTCCTTTAGAATTTCCTCCGATGACATATATGCCTCACTTTAAAAATAGTTGGAGGGGCACAAAAGCATGTGTCCCTCCAAACCGGAAATTTCGGCATGACCAAAAAGTTTGGGAATGACACCCGCAAGGGGTGTCACTACATTTAGCAGTTGGCTACCAACGGCGCTCTGGGGGACGTTGTCCAAATCCATTATCGCGACGTGGGGTATTTGGGCCACGGTTCGGGCCACCAGGGCTGCTAGGGCCCATTGGGCGACGCTGTCCAAAGCCACCGGTATTGCCACCACGATCACCATAGCCACCAGAACGACCACCACGATCACCATACCCTCCGCGATCATAGCCGCCGCCACGATCACCGTAGCCGCCACCGCCAGGGCCGCGCCCAGGAGCTGATCCTTCGCGAGGGCGTCCACCGCCGTAGCCACCACCGGGTCGGCCTGGGCCTCCACGATTCGGGCCACGTCCAGGTCCTCGGTCGCTGTCCATTTCGGCCATCGTGGGCATCTCGCCGCTGAGAGCTGCACGGCGCGAGAGGTTGACGCGTCCCTGCGGATCGACTTCAATCACCATGACGGTGATCTCATCGCCTACTGAGACGACATCCTCTGGTCGCATCACCTGGTAGTCGGCCAGTTGCGATGTGCGTACCAGCCCCTCTTTCCCAGGCAGAATCTCTACGAAACAGCCAAAGTCTACAATGCGGCGTACCGTACCCGTATAGATGCGGCCAACCTCAACTTCCTCTGTGAGCGCTCGCACAGCATCCATTGCCTGCTGCATAGCCTCGCCATTGTTCGCCGAGATATTGACGGAGCCATCGTCCTCGATATCGATCTTCGCTCCGCTCTCTTCTTGAATCTTACGGATCATCTTTCCGCCTGGTCCAATGACAGCACCAATCTTATCAGGATTGATCTTGATGGTCTGGATGCGCGGGGCATAGTCTGATAGCTCTTCGCGAGGAGCATCAATGGTATCAAGCATTTTCTCCATGATGAACATGCGTCCTTCGCGTGCCTGCTCTAGAGCTTTTGCCATGATTTCGTAGGTGATGCCCTTGACCTTGATATCCATTTGCAGGGCGGTTACGCCATCGGCGGTGCCTGCAACTTTGAAGTCCATGTCACCGAGGGCATCCTCAATTCCCTGGATGTCGCTCAAGACGGCCCATTTGCCAGATCGCTCGCCTTCACCTGTAATCAGGCCCATAGCTACCCCCGCGACCGGTGCGTGAATTGGCACACCGGCATCCATTAATGCCAGTGTTGTACCACATACCGATCCCATCGAGGTCGAGCCATTGGAAGAAAGCACATCGGATACTGCACGGATAGTGTAGGGGAACTCTTCCTGCGTTGGGATGACTGCCGCGACCGCTCGCTCAGCCAGTGCGCCGTGACCAATCTCACGACGACCTGGGCCGCGTAAGGGCTTGCTTTCGCCGGTCGAGAATGGTGGGAAGTTGTAGTGATGCATAAAGCGCTTGCTCTCGCCTACTCCCAGGCCGTCGAGCACTTGCTCTTCGCCGGGGGAGCCAAGCGTTACGACGCTCAACACCTGCGTCTGGCCGCGGGTAAACAGTGCGGATCCATGCGTACGTGGCAAGAGCCCGACCTCGCAGCTAATGGGGCGGATCGTCTTGAGATCCCGGCCATCAGGGCGCATGCCATTATCTAGAATGTTGTTGCGCACATAAGACTTCAGTTCCTTCTCATAGAAAGTGATAATGTCTTTCAGCCGATCAGGAAACTCTACGCCCAACGTGGAAATGAGTTCGTCCTGCACCATATTGAGTGCTGCTGAGCGTGCAGCCTTATTGGGATTGTTTACGGCTGCTTCAAAGCGTGGGTGTACAAATTCCGCCACTTTATTTTTCAATGCTTCGTCAACGGGTGCAGGGGCGAATGACCGCTTGGCGATGTTGACAGCCTGCACCAACTTTTCCTGCATCTTAATGATGTCCTGCAGGGCCTCCTGACCAAAGCGCACTGCCTGGAGCATCATATCCTCGGGCAATTCTTTGGCTCCTGCTTCGACCATCATGACGGCATCAGCCGTACCGGCAATAGCCAGGTCGAGGCGGGATTGGGGCATTTGCGATTCAAGCGGGTTAATGACGAGTTGATCGTCAATATAGCCTACGCGGACAGCACCGACCGGACCGGCGAAGGGAATGTCAGAGACGGCCAAGGCCGCGGATGCACCTACGATACCAAGGATATCAGAATCATTCTCCTGGTCTACAGAGAGGACTGTGATAACGATCTGAACATCATTACGATAACCTTTAGGGAAGAGCGGACGCAGGGGACGATCAGCGAGACGACAGGCAAGGATGGCGTGTTCACTAGCGCGACCTTCGCGCTTAATAAATCCGCCGGGAATCTTTCCGGCGGCATACATACGTTCTTCTACATCAACTGTTAATGGAAAAAAATCAATGCCTTCACGAGGCTCATTACTGCCCACCACAGTGGCCAGGATGACGGTTTCGCCATAGCGCACTAAAACTGCGCCATTGGCTTGTTCTGCCACGCGCCCGGTCTCTATACTCATGACCCGGCCACCGATGACAGCTTCTTGACGGTAAATCATCTTTCCTCCGTACTAATCTAATAACTGGCACCCCTTATATGACTTGCCTGTCTAGGGACAGGTACCCTTTCAATTCTTTCATATGTTACATGAAGGGGTGCTTGATTGGGGCGATCAACGGCCCCGGACTTACTTAACTACTACCTTCTCGTTACTTTTACTTGTGTGCGTCGATCATCGCATATTGTTGGGATAGACGTTGGGGGACTGGCTATTGCCTGTGCTCGCTCTTTCGTTTTCGTTCTTACAATCTCTCTTCAATCTGCTGCGCTTGTTCATGAGGTGGGGGGAAATGGAGCCGCGGTCGGCCAACACGTTATAAAGTCTATCGTGGCACTTCTCGCCATGACTAACTCCGACCGCACCCAACACAACCTTTAAACGCCTAGTGACGCAAGCCAAGTTTCGCGATCAATGCGCGGTAGCGTTCAGGACTTTTCTTGCCCAGGTAGGCAAGCAATCGGCGACGCTGACCAACTAACTTCATCAGGCCACGACGAGAATGCACGTCATGTTTATGGATTTTGAGATGTTCGGTAAGCTGATTAATACGCCGGGTGAGGATCGAAACCTGCACCTCTGGCGAACCAGTATCAGATTCATGAACGCGGGAATCGGCAATGATCTCCGCCTTTTCTTCAATTGATAGGGGCACTCTGTTATTCACCTCCTGTGTGCCAAATAGGACAAGGGAACTATCCGTTCGCATTATAACATGCGAGTCGATAGGCGTCTAGGTATTGACCGGCGATCAATTGATCGCCGGTCAATACTATAAGACTACTTGATAGTAACCTTTGCGCCGACTTCGGCCATTTTGTCAGCGATCTTCTGAGCCTCATCGCGGGAGACGGCTTCTTTAATGGGCTTGGGGGCCTCATCAACAACGGCTTTCGCCTCTTTTAGACCGAGGCCAGTAAGTTCGCGTACAACTTTGATCACGTTAATTTTGTTCGGTCCGACCTCGCTCAGAACAGCATCGAACTCGGTCTGTTCCTCTACGGGAGCGGCGGCGGGTGCAGCTTCGGCAGCGGCGGTAGGTGCGGCAGCGGCAGCTACTGGAGCCGCGCTTACGCCCCACTTCTCTTGCAAGGTCTTGGTGAGGGTTACCAGGTCAAGCACATTGAGTTGCTCAATATCAGCAATAATGGTTTCTACGGACATTTTTAAGTCTCCTTCTTCGTTCATCGCATGCTCCTGAGCTAGTGTGTTGGAGCACGTCTTTCAATAATCTTGTAACTGAAAATTATTCGGCGGGTGACGCTCCGCCGTTCAATTGCTCGGCGCGGGCTTGTATGACGTAACAAAGGTCACGCAAGGGCGCGGTGAGCAAACTGTAGGTCGTCGCTAGTGGACCTTGAATCACGCCCACAACCTGGGCTTTCGCGTGATTCTTACCACCAGGCATTCTGGCAAGACTTTCAACCTGATCGGCGGTCAGTGCGCGGCCACCTAGAATACCAGATTTGAGTACGGCTATCCTGGACGTTCGTACATAGTCGGCTACCGCTTTGGCAGCAGCTATCTCGTCGTCATATCCGAGGGCAACAGCCGTTTGACCGTTGAAGATGCTCTTGTCGAGTTCCGTCATGTTATTACGCTCGGTGGCGATACGCAGGAGCGTATTTTTGGCGATCTTGAACTCTATCTTGGCAGCACGCATTTTGTTGCGTAGATCGGTCATATCCTTGACATTCAAACCTTGAGTCTGCACCAGAATTGTTACTGTTGCACGACCCAACTTCTCGGTCAGTTCGTCAATCTTTTCTGCCTTTTCTGCTGTTGGCATATAGATTCTCCCTCCTTTCTTGGGAAGATCAGAAGTATTGCCACAATGTGCAATATATAAAAATAGCCTTTGGTAAAGAACCGAAGGCCATGATGAGTTCGCATATCTGACAGAGCATTTCAAGCGTATAATTACTTGTAGCATGCTCATGCCAGGATATATCAATGTTTCCTCGGCAAGCCAGCATCTATGATGCTATTTACATGCCTTACGGCATACTTGCTGTCTTCGGTCAGCTCTATTCGATTGTGAAAGTTTAGGCTGGTTTCAGTGCCAGCGCGGCAGGCACATCCAACCGAACGCTGGGTGACATTGTAGATGAGAGCACTACACTCTTGACATACGTGCCTTTTGCCCCGGTTGGCTTCGCACGCAGTACTGCATCGACAACCGAGGTAATATTTGCCATCAGCGCATCATCACTGAAAGAGAGTTTTCCTGCCGGGACATGCAGCAGTGCCGTCTTATCGACGCGGAACTCAACGCGGCCCGCCTTCACGTCGCGAACGGTTTTCGCAATATCAAAAGTGATCGTTCCGGCTTTAGGACTGGGCATGAGTCCACGGGGGCCTAACTTTTTACCAAGTCTTCCAACTTTGCCCATTACATCTGGAGTCGCGATAGCGACATCAAAACCGAACCAATCGCCTTCGATCTGTTTAATCAGGTCGTCAAGGCCAACGAAGTCAGCTCCAGCCGCTTCTGCTTCGCTGGCTTTTTCGCCCTGCGCGAAGACCAGCACCTTGACTTCTTTACCTGTGCCGGCTGGCAGCATCGCAACTCCGCGTACCTGCTGGTCTGCATGACGAGGGTCAACGCCAAGCTTCATATGAACCTCGACCGTGGGGTCGAACTTTACGTAGTTGATTTTCTTGAGGAGTGAGACCGCTTCCTGAGGCTCGTAGAGCTTCTCGCGATCAACTAGCTTCTCGGCCTCTAGATATTTTTTTCCGTGTTTTGCCATATTATTCAAGCCCTCCTTGTGGCTGAAAGAACCGCAGTGACTTTCGGGCATTGCCTACTCTATTGATAGTAATGCTAGGGTAACTGCTAAGCGACGGTAATGCCCATGCTACGTGCTGTGCCCTCGACCATGCGCTCAGCACCCTCAATGTCAATTACGTTGAGGTCTTTCATCTTCAGTTCGGCAATCTCGCGCAGCTTGGTGCGATCAATCGTGCCAACCTTGGTCTTATTAGGGGTTGCAGACCCTTTCTCAATACCAGCAGCCTTTCTCAATAAGTCCGCTACTGGCGGTGTTTTTGTAATAAATGCAAACGATCTATCTTCGTAGATCGTAATCTCGGCAGGAATAATCATGCCCACCTGGCCTGCTGTACGCTCATTGTACTCCTTACAGAACGCCATGATATTGACGCCCTGAGGACCAAGCGCGGTACCTACGGGTGGCGCAGGATTAGCCTTGCCTGCCGGAATCTGTAGTTTAACTACAGCCTTGACGCGTTTCGCCATTCTAGTTCAAACTCCTCAAGATTAGTTAGATGCGTTATATTTTCTCAACCTGGAGGAAATCCAGTACGACAGGTGTCTCGCGACCGAAGAAAGAAACTAGCACAGTTACCTTGTTTCGATCCATATTGATATCACTGACCGTGCCGATAAACTCGGTAAACGGTCCATCAATAACGCGGACACTTTGCCCTTTAGAGAAACTGATTTTTGCTTTCGGCTTCTCTGTTTCCTTTGTGACCTGCTTCAGAATCGATTTGATCTCATGTTCCTGCAGAGGAACGGGACGTGTGCCAGAACCAACAAAGCTGGTGACGCCAGGGGTGTTACGCACGACATACCAGGCTTCATCGCTCATTATCATCTCCACCAGCACATAGCCTGGGAAGACCTTGCGTTGTACAGTGCGGCGTTGGCCTTGCTTGATCTCCACCTCTTCTTCCATAGGCACAATAACCCGAAAGATTTTGTTACGCATATCCATCGATGCAATGCGTGCTTCGAGGTGGCTTTTTACCTTATTCTCATAGCCTGAATAGGTGTGGATAGCATACCAGTCAGGCTCACCCACTCCTGTTCTTGTTTCAGACTTCTGCTCTGTACTATCCGGTAATGTATCTGAAGCAGCTTTATTGGTGTCCTCAGTAACCACGGTCTTATCCTCATGTTTTTCTGGGCGATAATGCTACGCTACTTATTGATCAATTGGAATAGCTGAAAAAGTCCTACATCCGCTATCCATAAGATAATGCCAACCGCGAATGAAAGCCCAATTACAACGAAGGTCATATTTCGCGCTTCCTCGAAGGTAGGCCATGTCACCTTATAGCGCAGTTCATAGTAAGCTTCGCGCACAAAACGAACAAGACGGTTATTGCGGAAACGCTGCCGAGTTGAGATGGTTGATTTGCTCTCAGATCGCCCAGATGACTTGCTCTCTCGCTCTTTGCGGTCATCGCGTTCGCGAGCCACCGCCTTGACGGTCTTGCTCTGTTCTTGCTCTTTCTCGCCGCTCTTCGCAAGCGGTGCAGGAGCAACCATCTTAGACTGGCTGGCGTTTTTCTTTTTGTCGGCCATTTTATTTGCCACGTTCAACCTTTCTCGATCAGTAGGGCCCATACCTACTACTCTCTATTTGGTCTCGCGATGGGCAGTATGTACGCGACAGTAACGACAAAATTTCCGAAGCTCTAGACGCTCAGGATTATTCTTTTTGTTTTTTGAGGTCGCATAGTTGCGATGCTTACACACGGTGCATGCTAGCGTAGCAACGATACGATTTTCTTTACCTTTAGCAGCCATATTTTCTGCCTTTCAATTTGTAGGTTCCTGGTTCGCAGCGCTTTATGTCAACATACAGTACTAGCGTATCAGGTCCTACAAATGCAAATTTTTAGTTCTCGATCTTGGTGCAGATGCCAGCACCCACCGTACGTCCACCCTCACGGATGGCAAACTTGACCCCCTCTTCCATCGCCACCGGCTGGAGCAACTCCACCGTCATCTCGATGTTGTCCCCCGGCATCACCATCTCGACCCCTTCGGGTAAACGAATCGCTCCCGTCACATCGGTCGTGCGCACGTAGAACTGCGGCCGATACCCATTGAAGAACGGCGTGTGCCGTCCTCCCTCTTCCTTCGACAAGACGTAGACCTGCGCCTTGAAGCTCTTGTGCGGCTTGATCGACCCCGGCTTGGCTAAGACCTGCCCTCGCTCAATGTCGGTTCGCTCAACTCCTCGTAACAGGCAGCCCACGTTGTCTCCCGCCATCCCTTGATCCAGCGTCTTCTGGAACATCTCCACTCCTGTGACCACCACACTGCGCGTCTCCTCCTTCATCCCTACAATCTCGACCGAGTCGCCCACTTTGACGATGCCCCGCTCAATTCGCCCGGTCCCCACCGTGCCGCGTCCTTTGATGCCAAAGACATCTTCTATCGGCATCAAGAACGGCTTGTCGGTCGCTCGCGGTGGGGTCGGTATGTAGCTATCGACCGCGTCCATCAGGTCCCAGATGCAGGCGGCATCGCTGTCGCTGCGACTGAGGTCACCCTTGCTCTCCAAGGCTTTGAGCGCCGATCCCCGAATGACCGGCACATCATCTCCGGGAAAGTCGTACTTGCTCAAGAGTTCGCGGACTTCCAATTCGACCAGTTCCAGGAGTTCTTCGTCGTCCATCATGTCCACTTTGTTGAGGAACACGACCATGGCCGGCACTTCGACTTGCTCAGCCAGCAGGATGTGTTCGCGCGTCTGGGGCATCGGACCATCCGGCGCACTCACCACCAGGATCGCGCCATCCATCTGGGCTGCCCCGGTGATCATGTTCTTGATGTAGTCGGCATGCCCTGGGCAGTCCACGTGGGCGTAGTGCCGTTTCTCGGTCTCGTATTCCACGTGGGCAATCGCGATCGTGATGCCCCGTTCGCGCTCCTCGGGCGCTTTGTCGATCTGGTCGAAGGCGATGTACTTGTTGCTGGCGTTGGCTTTGGCCAGCACTTTGGTGATGGCCGCCGTCAGCGTGGTTTTGCCATGATCGATATGTCCGATCGTTCCCACGTTCACATGCGGTTTCGTTCGCTCAAACTTCTTCTTTGCCATGTTCTCAAATGGCTCCTTCTGCAATTCTCTGCGATCAGATAATAACTTTTATAGGACATGCAGCAGCCGTCCCCTGATAGACTGATCGCCTGTTTTGATATACTTCCGCACTACTCTTGTTTTTATAGTGCCCTCAAACGGGCTAACAAAGGAAGTGACGATCTCTTCAGAAGACGGCAGCAAAAGCCCTTGTACGTCCTTGTTTGCTTGCAGCCCCTCAAGCGGGGTGACTGCGGGTATTCATGAAGATGCGTTCTGTTTTTGCAGTCCCCTCAAACGGGGCTACGGGTATTCATGAAGAGGCATCATCTAGAAACCACAGGAGCCCGTGATGGGAATTGAACCCATGACCCCAGTCTTACCAAGACTGTGCGCTACCTCTGCGCCACACGGGCAGGTCTTAGGTGGGCAGTGAGGGATTCGAACCCCCGAAGTCGAAGACAGCTGATTTACAGTCAGCCCCATTTGGCCACTTTGGTAACTGCCCAGGATGAGAAGTGTTCGCCGGATATAGGAACAACCGCGTCCACTTTGCCCGTACCGTTTACTCCTGAGCCAGGCCAATTAGACGAAGAAGAGGACCGACGAAGAACTCAAACCCTGCTACACTCGTCACAAGGAGCACGTGCCAGTACCTCCTGAGTGATCGACTAGACCATTATAGCCGACGCTTTAGGTCATGTCAAGCATTTTGTGACTTTTGAGAAGCCTTAAAATTATCGCGAAAAACTATTGCGAAATGCACAATTTGCTGGTATAATCACGAAAGTTAGAGATTAAAAAACATCCTCACACCTGTGGTTTTGCCCTTGCTATGCGCAGTGCAGCGACATGGACTTTTGAACAAAGAGGGAATCTATATGGCAACAAATTGTGACTTCACGCGTTCTTCCTTGCTTACAGAACAATACCAGCATGACATGGAACTCATAGCTGTGGCCCTTCAAGAGGAAAGTCAGGATGAACGTGAAGAGCGTTTAGGCCTTGTAGAACGCTCCTGGTCACTGACATGTACCTGCTTTCATGGGCAACTAGAGTCCAGCGAAGTTCCTGCCTACGCCTCAGTAGCCTATGCTCGTCCCTGATTGTGTAATTATCGCGTAATTACAGAAGATATGTAGTGTAGCAATGCCCCACCCACCAGACCTTGCATCGGATGCACTGACCTACCAAACACCTGTGCAATTCGGCATGGTTTACTGGGTAAACTTTGGCTATCCTTCCCTCCCCCCCGGTATCGAAGAAAAACGTATCCTCGATTGGCATCCCGCACTTGTTGTTTCAGGAGATCCTTTTTGTCGCCATGCCGGTGCTGTCAATGTTGTAGCCCTGACCTCTTATCGTGGCAAGCTTCGTCCCTACCATCACCTGCTCTTAAAGCGTGATTATCCCCTACTTGACACTGATAGCTTGGTAAAGACAGAATTGATGTATGCCGTGCTACGCAGCCTACTAGCTGATCAGTACGCTATCTGTAAGCTCAATGATCCAGACTTGCGAGCGATTATGGGGAAGGTTGCTAATAGTCTGGCTATTACAATGTACTATTCATTGCATTAATGCTATAGAGTGAGTGGCATATGGACGTTGACCTGAAACAACTTCGACAACTGCCCTCCATCGATGAACTGGTGCAATCGGATGCGGGTCAGCGGCTTATTAGCTTCTACTCGCGCCCTCGCACGCTGCATGCAGTGCGCACAGTTATTGCAGAGGCACGAACTACTATTCGCAATGGTGGTCTCTGCCCTTCATCTAATGATCTCCTTACGACAGCTAAGCAGGTGTTGGAAGCAGAACAGCAGCCGAACTTGCGAACGGTCATCAATGCTACAGGGGTCGTTATCAATACAAATCTTGGCCGTTCACCATTGAGCACGAAAGCTATCCAGGCAGTACAGCAGGTTGCTGGCGGCTATTCTAATCTAGAATATGATGTAGATGCGGGAGAACGCGGCTCGCGTCACTCCCACGTTACGAAGCTGTTACGCGAATTGACGGGTGCTGAAGATGCGCTTGTAACAAACAATAACGCGGCTGCGGTACTTTTAGCACTCACGGGCTTAGCGATGGGACGCGAGGTGATCATTTCACGGGGACAATTGGTTGAGATTGGCGGTGGATTTCGCGTGCCTGACGTGATGCGGCAAAGTGGATGTCAATTGGTCGAGGTGGGTACAACAAATCGTACGCGCCTGAGCGACTATGAAGCGGCCCTCAGTGAACGGACGGCGTTGCTGCTAGCGGTGCATCCCAGCAATTTTTCGATCACTGGTTTTACCGAATCAACCCCTTTGAGCGCACTGGCCGAACTTGCTCACAAGCATGGACTGCTGGTAATGAATGATCTTGGTAGTGGATGTTTACTTGCTAGCGAACGTTATGGTTTAGCACATGAGCCTACGCCTCAGGAAAGTATTGCGGTTGGCGCTGATGTCGTCTGTTTCTCTGGCGATAAGTTGCTGGGGGGACCACAGGCCGGTATCATTGTCGGCAAAGCCGATATCCTGGCTCGTCTTTCCAAGCACCCTTGATGCGTGCGGTACGTATCGATAAGATGACTATAGCCGGACTGGAAGCAACGCTGCGCCACTACGAGCGTAGCGAGGCAGAAACCCATATTCCTATCTGGCGCATGATCTCGGCATCACCCGCCAAGATTGCCAGCCGTGCCACAAGTTGGGCTGCAAAGCTCCAAACAGGCGGTATTGTGGCACACACGCAGCGAGGCTTCTCAACGATCGGCGGCGGTTCGCTCCCGGGAGAGACGATTCCAACTACATTGCTGGCTCTCGATGCTGCCCATGTCCCTTTTTCCCTTGACGAACTGGCGAAGCGCTTACGATTGCGGCACACGCCTGTAATCGCTCGCATTTCGCGCGATTCGCTGCTGCTCGATCCCCGCACGGTTTTGGAGGAGCAGGATGAAGAGTTATTGGAGGCATTGGTGGAGGAGATAGGGAATGTAAGATAAAGGTATTCCTACGTTACCTTTCTTCCCCCAACACCATACGTACATAGCTCGTATAACGTTTCTCATTGATGACTTTATCATCAACTGCCTGGCGAATAGCACAGCCCTCTTCATCGATATGCATGCAATTTGTGTAGAGACACTCACCCAGGTAGGGGCGGAATTCGACAAAGCACTCTGCAAGATCTTCAGGGGCGATATTCCAGGTTGCGAGTGCACGAATACCTGCTGAGTCGGCAAGCCAGCCACCTTCGGATAGAGGATAGAGTTGCGAGCCGGTTGTGGTATGTTTGCCTTTGCCAGTTGCATCACTGATGAGGCCGGTCCTGATAGCCATGCCTGGCTCTACCGCGTTTACAAGCGACGATTTGCCGACACCAGACGGCCCTGTAAAGAGCGATGTATGGTCCTTTAGGAGGGAACGGAGGGTATCGATCCCTGCTCCGGTCTTTGGACTTGTCCAGATTACTGTATAGCCAAGGTGGCTATAGAGGTCTGCTGCCTCCTCTACGCGCTTCTCATGGGGAAGATCGACTTTGTTGAAGCAGATGATCGGATGAATCTCGGCTGACTCGCAAATAGCAAGATAGCGGTCGAGCATGCCAAAATGTGGCTCTGGTTGCGCAGTGGCAAACACAAGCACTACTTGATCAAGGTTAGCCAGCATGGTTTGTTGGATGGATACCCGGTCGTTCGAAGCTGCGTCTTTGCGTGACAGTGCGCTCTGGCGCGGCAAAATCTCTTCGATCAATCCTGTTTTGGCATCGAGTTGACGAAGCTTCACAAAGTCGCCAATGGTCAGCCGCACAGGTAATAATGTGACATTCGTCTCACGTTCTTCGCGTTGGGAACGGGTAGAGTAAGACATTTTGTCGTAGCGGGGGCGCATCTTGCCAACTGATTTTGTGGATTGAGCCTGGGCAAAGGCTTTTTTGAGTTTTCCGCGCAGCGTACAGCGCAGGATGCCGTTATCGGTATGAACGTCGTAGATGCCATGTGCGCCGTTCAATACCATACCGGTGAGTGACTCCGGGTCTTCAATCAATGCTTTCCCTCCTGAGAGAATAAAAAAACACGGTTTCAATCAATTTCTCACTGTCTTGATGTCTACCGTGTGGAGGGAGTGAGCCTTGTTCTGCCTTTTAGCGGATACCAGGTATTTTCTTTATCAACCGTATTTGGGTGTCCTGGCCAGGCAGCGTTCGCTCGTTACCGTCACAGTGGGTAGACAAGGTGCATACAAGCACAACTGATGCATAAACGTGCTTTCTCATCATCTGCACCTCCTTAATACTGGCTAAGCCAGAACTTATGCGAACGTCTTTTTCCTGTTTACAGAGTACAAGAAGAGATAGGGATTTGTCAACAGATTTTCTACCTTATTTCCCTGCGATGCCAGTCCGTCAACTGTTGATATGCGTGGGCAATACGCAGCACCATTGTTTCTTCAAATGGTTTACCTACCACCTGCAAACCGATAGGTAGGCCATTTGCTGTGAAGCCGCAGGGAAGAGAGATAGCTGGCAGGCCCGCGAGGTTGAAGGGGTATGTCAGCCTTAGAAGGGCTGACGTGGCATTTTCAGTGGCTCCATCAATGTTGATGTCCTGGTAGATTTGCTCTCGCAGAATGGCAGGGACGGGCAGTGTCGGTAGTACCAGCGCATCAACCCTTTGCATAACTGCGCGCAGATTACTTGAGAAGGTTCGACGTTCGTGCTGAGCACGTAAGTAGTCGACTGCAGGGATATTCTGTCCTTCCAGCAGGCGTTTGCGCGTTATCTCACCATAAGATTCAAGGCGTTCGGTCAGCCAGCCTTGCTCCATATGCGCAAGGGAAGCTTCAGGCATCTGGATGGTGCGGTACATCTGCATCGTGGGCCGCTGCACATTCACATCCGCAACTTCTGCTCCCTCTTCTTTCAGCACAAGCAGCGCTGCCTGCCAGGCCGAGCGTACTTCGGAATCAAGTGGAGCAACGAATGATTCCGAAGGTACTCCAAGCTTCAGTCCCTGGAGTGAGAGCGGTCCGCGTCCCTCCGGTCCATCAATCAAGGTTGCACTGGTCTGGCCAGGAGGCCCAGAGACACTATTGGGGTCGCGTGGGTCATAACCAGCAATGGCATCAAAGAGGATTGCACAATCTTCCGCGCTTCGACCGAGTGGCCCGACATGATCGAGCGACCAGCTCAGAGGGATGACGCCGTAGCAACTGACGCGCCCATAGGTTGGCTTGAGACCGGTGGCTCCACAACATGCTGATGGAATACGAATCGAGCCGCCTGTATCGCTACCTATCGCACCCAGACACATCTCTGCCGCCAGTGCAGCAGCCGAGCCGCCGCTGGAGCCACCAGCGATACGCGTTCGGTCCCAGGGATTATGCGTTTGTGGTGTATAGGTGCCATATGCGAACTCATGCGTGTTCGTCTTGCCAAGAATAATGGCTCCCGCCTTGCGCAACAGTTCAACTACTGTAGCATCTTCCTGCGAAATATGGTCTTCCAGCACCTTTGACCCGGCCGTTGTACGCACTCCCTTGACTGCGATGATGTCTTTAATGCCGATGGGTATGCCATGCAGCGGCCCTCGAAAGAAACCGGTACGCTGCTCACGCTCTGCCTTTTCAGCCTCTTCATAGGCCGAGTCGCGCATGAGTGTGATAAACGCGTGGATCTCATCGTCAAGCTGGTCGATGCGCTCCAAGGTTTCGGTGAGCAGTTCGGTTGGTGTTACAAGACCAGAACGAAGGTCTTGTGAGGCTTGTTGGATGGAGGTGTAAGGCATGGTTATATCCTATGCATTCTAATGTAGCATGTTAAAATATTTCAGATGATTTGAAAGTATATCACAATCCCGCCATATTCCTACTCTTATAGAGCAGCACCACTACGTTTTATGTTCGGGGTATTTAACCAAACGAAACAAAGCGTCAAACGAAATCGTGCAAGTAGTATAACTCATCTCATTGGATAAGTTGTCTCAGCCGCAGGTGGAAAGACGGAGAAAGATATCTCAGAAGAGGAGAGAATATGAAGCGTTACTACTTTCTACTGATTGCTTCGGCGCTACAGTTTGCTTTCTTGATTCCCCTGGCTCGCTGGGCGAACAAACATCGGCAGTCTCCTATCGACATTGCTATTACGCACCTTGTGCAAAAGAAGGGCCAGTCTGGTGTGCGTGGCCTGGTTAAGGGGATAAACTTCGCCTTGAGCTCTGGCATTTCCTTGAACATACTCGTCGTTCCTCTTGCCGCGCTCTTGTGGAGAATGCGGCTACGTTTAGAAGCCCTGATGACTATTGCGACCTGCTGGACTAGCGGCCTAATTAGAATTGGCATCAAATGGTTGGTGGGTCGTCCACGCCCAAATCCCTTGCTCGTGAAGGTAACTAAGCAATCTGACGGGAAAAGCTTTCCCAGTGGAGATGTGAGTTCAGCAGTGATTGTATGGGGCTGGCTGGGTGTGCTCGGACTAATGAGGCAAGAAAACAATTTGGGGACAAAGCTTCTATTCAGCCTTCCTGCATTGCCTGTAGTTCTGGTCGGGCCCGCTCGTGTGTACCTGGGAGATCATTGGCCGACTGATGTACTGGGTGGCTATTTGTTTGGTGGGGGTTGGCTCAGTCTCACGCTTGCTTTATATCTCGGCTTGCGAGAACTAGGAACTGCAAAGTACCCTTTCATAGAAAGGCTATTTAGCAGGGCACCTATAATGATGCCTTGCTAACTTCTCTTGCACAAGCCTTACCTCTTATGTTAAGCTCTGCACCAGATAGTGCTCGATACTGCATCCTCGCCATGCCTGCACCGACTCTAGCATATCTATCCTATCTTTGTATGTATACATGTCTTCTCTATCTTTTTTGTTTCTGAGGTGATAACCTATGCCCTATGATATGGGAGAATACTACGAACGCGTCAATGATTATGATCTTGAATACCAGAGCCAAACGATGCAGGATGTACCGTTCTGGTGCGAGCTGCTCATGCGCTACACTCCGGAACGTGTACTGGAACTGGCCTGCGGTAGTGGGCGTATCGGCATTGAACTACTGCATAGCCCAGGGAGATTTTATCTGGAAGGGCTGGATATCTCGCCAGAAATGCTGAACGCGTACCGGCACAAGCTGGCGAAAGAGCCGGAAACGGTGCAACAGCGTGTCACACTGCATGAAGGCGACATGTGCGACTACCACCTGGAACATAAAGGCCAGTTTGACCTGATCTTCCTTCCTTTTAATTCGATTACCCATCTTTATGAGATTGAACAGCAACTTGATGCCTTCAGAAATACTCATGATCACCTGTCAGCAGGTGGACGCTTCGTCGTTGATACATTTCTCCCCGACATCGATTATCTGAGTGATGCACTCAATCGACCTTCATACGTCTATCTAGAGGATGAGATTGAAGCTCCGGATGGCGAATTTACTATGTTGCTCTACACCAGCCGCAAATATGACACGTTTGAGCAATTGCAGCATATCGTCTGGACACATGAAAAGTTCTTTGAAAGTGGAGAGAACGAACGCTACCTCACCAAGCTTGATATGCACACCTTCTTCCCACGTGAACTCCAATTGCTCTTCCTGGCAACGGGCTTCAGCATTGAGGCAATCTATGGTGGCTATGATTGGCAGCCGTTCGGCAGAGGAACAAGGCAGATCGTGGTGGCACGCAAAAGAAAAGATTGACGCTATCCCTTCGAAGTGCTAAAATATATCCTAGTGAATAGGTCGGATTAATTTATCTTGTCCGAATTCAGGCAACGTGCAACGCTTACTAACTATTCGGTGAGAGAGGAGCAGGCCATGTGGTTACAAGTATCTACAAAAGGCGAATATGGTGTACGGATCATGGTCGATCTCGCTCGCCACTATAGTGAACGACCCCGCTCGCTCAGTGATATTGCCCAGGCGGAGATGCTGCCGTTGGCATACCTTGAGCAACTGGCAAAACTGCTGCGCGAAGCGGACCCGCCGCTGATTACTAGCACACGCGGTGCACATGGCGGCTATAAACTGAGCCGGAATCCGTCAGAAATCACAATGGGTGAAATCCTGCGCGTCCTGGAAGGCCCAATTGCTCCCATGATCTGCGCGACAGAGGGCGAAATGACGCAAATCTGCGGCTTTCTCGATTCTTGCCGGATCAAACTTCTCTGGGCGAAAGTACGTGACGCTGTAGCTCATACAATCGATACTATGTCACTAGCTGACTTGATGGGTGACGCTGAATCCGAGCAGGAATCTCTCAGCGGAGTAAATCGTGCGTCAACCGGGCAATTCATTGCTCTCTCAGATATTCGCGTGGCAAATTCAGCCACGAATTAAGGACTATAATTCATCTCGCCGAATATAGGGCATCAGATTTTTTATCCTTCGCCAGAGCAGGCACAAGGTACTGCCCCTACAGGATGACAGCCTAAAGTGGGATGAACATTTAAGGAGGACATGTTCTAATAATGGGATCAGAACTGATTATCAAAAACCTTCATGCAAATATCGAAGGAAAACCGATCCTGCGTGGCGTTAACCTCGTTGTTAATCAAGGCGAAGTCCACGCGTTGATGGGACCCAATGGCTCCGGTAAAAGCACACTTGCAAATGTCATCATGGGCAACCCAAAATATGAAGTGACCGACGGTGAAATCTGGTTTAAGGGCGAAAATATTCTCGAATATTCACCGGACCGCCGCGCACGCATGCGCCTTTTCCTCGCTTTCCAGTATCCTATGTCCATCCCTGGCGTGAGTGTGGCAAACTTCCTGCGCCGTTCGCTGGAAGCCGTGCGCGAGGGCAATAAACCTCTAGAGGAAGGCGAGAATCCGACAGGTAAGGCAACCAAGCGCAGGAGCATTCCCCCAGGTGAGTTTCGCAAGCTGCTGCAAGAGAAGATGCGTCTGCTGCGCGTAGACAACAGCTTCATCAACCGCTCCATCAATGACGGCTTCTCGGGTGGTGAGAAGAAACGCGCCGAGATTCTCCAGATGGCGCTGCTTGAGCCGGAAATCGCCTTGATGGATGAGACCGACTCCGGCCTTGATATCGATGCGCTGAGGATCGTGTCCGATAGCGTGAACGCGTTGAGAGGGCCAAACGTGGGCATCCTGCTCATCACTCACTACCAGCGCATGCTGAACTACATCGTTCCTGACTACGTGCATGTGATGTTCGATGGCCGCATCGTTAAATCTGGCGGCAAAGAGCTAGCCTTCGAACTCGAAGAAAAGGGCTACGAATGGCTCAAACCCGTCGATGAAGAGAACGAGGTGGGCGTCAATGGTTAATACGCTAGCAGGCAAGCTCACTCGTGACGCGGTGGAGGAACTCTCGCGTCAGAAGGGTGAGCCCGAGTGGATGCTGCGAAAGCGTCTGCAGGCCTGGGAGATCTACGAGAATATGCCGACCCCACTCGGTCGTCGTGGCGACCTGGGTACACTCCGCACCTTCTCGAATTTCAAGTTCCAACAACTCAATCCCTACGTTCCATCCAACGCCAATGGTTCATTATCAACTCCCATCGAACAGTCCCCGTACCATAGTAGGGGCGGGGCTGGTCCCCGCCCTGGGGTGGATGCGCGGGCGGGCCTGGTGGATGCTCATGCGGGCCTGGTGGATGCTCATGCGGGCCTGGTGGATGCGCAGGCTGGCCTAATCGTGCAGCGCAATGCCTCGGTTGTACGCACCGAACTGGATGAGGATTTGAAGAGCCAGGGCGTTATTCTGACCGATCTTGACACTGCCGTGCGTGATTATCCTGAATTGGTACAACAGTACTTCATGACATCCTGCGTACCAGTGGACAGCAACAAATATACCGCCCTGCATGCGGCCTTCTGGAGCGGTGGTGTCTTCCTCTACATTCCTAAAGGTATCGAGATTGAAGATCCCATCCTGGCGGAGCTCTGGATTGATGTACCTGTGTCGGCTACTTTTGCTCATACGCTGATTATTGCGGACGAGCAGAGCAGTGTACGCTTTGTAGAAGAGCTGAATTCGGACTTCGAGGGTGAGGAAGCCTCATTACTTGATGGCGTCACTGAAGTTTATGCCAAGAATGCAGCTCACGTTGAGTTTAGCAGCATGCAAGACCTGGGCCTGAACGTCTGGAATATTACGAATAAGAATGCCGTCCACGAAAAGGATGGCAGCACCACCTGGGTTTTGGCCGACCTGGGTAGTAAGGTAATGCTTTCTAACATTGGTGCGGGTTTGAGTGGCAATGGGAGTGCCGCTGAACTGGTGGGAGTCTTCTTCACGGACCATGATCAGCGCTATTCCATCAACACCCTCTCGGATCATGCTGCCCTCTCAACTAATGCTGAGACGCTGGTGAAGGGTGTGCTCACCGATGAGTCACGTGTGGAGTTTATAGGTATGATTCGTGTGCAGCCCGGGGCGCAGCAGACAGCATCCTTCCTCTCGGATCACACGCTGTTGCTAAGCCAGAAGTGCCGTGCGGAGTCGATTCCAAGCCTGGAGATTGGTGCCAACGAAGTGAGTGCAAGCCATGGTGCTACTACAGGCAAGATTGATGAAGAGCAACTCTTCTACCTGATGGTGCGCGGCATTCCTCGTGAGGAGGCAGAGCGAATTATCGTGCAGGGCTTCTTTGAGCCTGTACTGCAGCGTATCCCACTGGAGAATCTGCGCACACGCCTGCGCCGCAGTATCGTACGCCGTATGAGCGGAAGCTACCAGACCGAGGCTGACACCTGGGTCGATGCCCAGGAACGCTGGGAGGTTGAAGGCGTCGATGAGTACGCTGTACAACTGAGCGGCAATCCCACAGATGAAGAGATTCAGTTGACGGAATATTAATATAGCAACCACGGCAGGCAGAGCCGTCCATAGTAGGGGCGGGGCTGGTCCCCGCCCTGTCTGTCCCGGGTCCCCGCCCTGCAGCAATAGCTCTATTGAAGAAATCAGGTAAGTATGCTAACTTCCGATGAAGTACCGGCAACAACGGTGCAAAACACAACAGCCACCAGCCCGTCCATAGTAGGGGCGGGGCTGGTCCCCGCCCTGGAAATCAATAATCCTACTCTGGAAATTGGTCATCGCACCGTCGCGGAAATTCGCAAGGACTTTCCTATCCTGTCACGCCAGGTACATGGGAAACCGCTGGTCTATCTTGACAGCACGGCAAGTTCACAGAAACCTCGTGCTGTCATTGATGCTATGAGTAGCTATTACGAGACGACGCATGCCAATGTTCATCGTGGGGTCTACGAGCTGAGCGAAGAGGCGACGGCAAAGATGGAAAAGGCGCGTGTGAAGGTTGCCCGTTTCATTAATGCTCGCCAGAGCAAACAGGTCATTTTCACGCGCAATACCACCGAGAGCATTAACCTCGTTGCTTATAGTTGGGGCTATGCGAACATCCAAGCGGGCGATCTGATTGTGCTAACCGAGATGGAGCATCACAGCAATCTTGTGCCCTGGCAGTTGCTTGCCCAGCGCACAAATGCTCGCCTTGAGTTTGTACCTGTCACCGACGATGGCTTGCTGCGATTAGATGTGTATGAAGAACTACTGCGGCAGGAGCCAAAGCTAGTTGCCTTCACGCATATGTCCAATGTATTAGGGACGATCAATCCTGTGCAACAGATGATCGCGCAGGCGCATGATGCGGGCGCAACTGCCTTGATCGACGCAGCACAGAGTGTTCCCCATCTACTGGTTGACGTTCAGGCGCTTGACGCTGATTTTGTCTGTTTTAGCGGTCATAAGATGCTTGGACCTACGGGCATCGGCGTGTTGTATGGCAAGCGAGATATTTTGGAAGCTATGCCTCCTTTTATGGGGGGCGGCGATATGATTCGCACGGTTGGATTGCGCCAATCGACGTGGAATGATCTTCCGTGGAAGTTCGAGGCTGGCACGCCTGCTATTGCGGAGGCGATTGGCCTGGGTGCAGCGGTTGATTACCTGAACGCGATTGGGATGCAGAATGTTTTGCGACACGAGCAGGAGCTTACGCACTATGCGATGGAACGGTTGCAAAGCGTGCCGGGGTTGACTATGTATGGGCCAAATGCTGAGCAACGAGGCGGTGTGGTATCTTTTACGCTGGGTGATATTCATCCACATGATCTGGCTTCCATTCTGGATCAGCAAGTGGGTGTTGCGATTCGTGCCGGACACCATTGCGCGCAGCCGCTGATGGAGCGTTTTGGATTGGCCGCAACGGCACGCGCCAGCTTCTACGTATATACATTACCAGAAGAGATCGAGGTGCTGGTGCAGGGATTGCACAAAGCACAGCAAATTTTTAAACTGTAGGGGCAAATCCCATGGCAATGGACTATCGAGAATACATACTGGATCATTATCGAAATCCGCGCAACTATGGTAAGTTAGAGCATCCTGAGGCGCATGCAGAAGATTCAAATCCTCTGTGTGGAGATCAACTCGCAATTGATCTTCATATTGAAGGAGATCAGGTAAAGGAGGTGCGTTTTCGTGGACGGGGATGCGCTATCAGCCAGGCAGCGGCTTCCATGCTTTCTGAGATGATCGAGGGTAAATCTGTGGAAGAGGTGGTTCAGTTGGGCAAGGATGATGTGCTGGACGCGCTTGGTATCGCTATCAGTCCGGCTCGCACAAAATGTGCATTTCTTTCCCTGCGTGTGCTGCATCGAAGTTTGGCACTGGCTGGACTGGAAAAACCGCCAGATGACGATGTGTAGGGTGGCATTTCAATGACTAATTTTATAAAAGTTGCGCAACAGAGTGATTTAGAAGAGGGCGAACTTTTGCCGTTAGAGGTAGACGGCGAACCGGTCTGCCTGGCGAAGGTGGAAGGGGCTGTCTATGCTTTTACCGATGATTGCACGCATATTGGGGGGCCGCTCAACGAAGGTGAGCTTGATGGTGGGGTGCTGACCTGTCCCTGGCACGGTGCGCAGTTCGATGTTCGCACGGGCAAGGTGCTACGTGGTCCCGCCCGCCAGGATATTCAGACCTATCCTGTACGTATAGATGGTATGTCAATTTTGATCAGTCTTCCTGACGAATAGATACCTGCCTCTTGATATTTGTTCTAAAAGTCTCTACAATGGCGAACCAGGAACAATATCGTTAGAGGAGATATAACACATATGGAGGGTAGATCGCATCTACTGGTTGGCCTGACTGCTGCTGTAGTGCTCGATAGCGCGGTGCATTTGACGGGCGACCCGTTAACTATGGCCAAGGTTGTACCCCTGACGCTGATCGTGAAGAAGGCTGTCTATTATGGAATGGTGGGATTTGGTTCGCTTTTGCCTGATATCGATAACGCGCATAGCACCTTGGGGCACAAACTTGGCTGGTTCAGTAAAGGAATTCAGCATATTGCGGGTCATCGTACCCTCTTTCATAGCCTGCTGGGTTTAGCAATTGGCTCGCTGCTGGCGATTGGTTTGGAGCAGTTAGTAAGCTTTCTGTTAGCATCGCATGGATTTATTGTTCCCGCGCAGTTTGTGCGAGGTTCGCACCTGGTCTTTTTTGCTGTATTATTTGGTTGTATCATGCATATTGCGGCGGATGGACTGACAGAGGGTGGTGTTCCGTTACTCTGGCCGAACCACAAACGTTTCGGCTTTCCGCCGAGTCCGCGTCTACGTTTTCGCACAGGTAGCTGGCGAGAGTTCTTAATCGTCTGGACATTTATGATTGTGGTAGGTGTCTGTATCTTCCAATCGATCATTACGGTTTGAACCAGATCCTTCGCTTCGCTCAGGATGACAGTGGTTATGATTACGGTTTGAAGGCTATGAAACGGTTTGATGCGCGTATCCAACAATGGGCAGGAAATTCGGGAAACTTCTTGGCATGGGGTTTGCTCGTGCTATTTATGCTTGCATATGCCCTTGAGATGAGCCATCAAGCTGTCCTGCGTTACGATACGTTCAAAGCAACCGCTTTTGATCTTGGCAATATGGATCAGGTGCTGTGGAATACGCTGCATGGTCGCTGGTTTCAATTTACGAACCAGGCCATTGACTGGTATGGTCCGCCAACACGTCTTGCTGTGCATTTTGAGCCAATCATTGTACCGCTTTCCTTGATCTATGCCTTTGGGGCTGATCCACGCATACTGCTCGTTTTCCAGACGCTGGCATTGGTAGCGGGAGCATTGCCCGTCTTCCTGCTGACACGCAAGTACCTGCCACAGTGGCCTGTGTTCGCGGCAATTATGGTGTTTGCTTATTTACTTTCGCCTGCGCTGCTGGGCCTGAATATTTTTGACTTCCATCCTGTCAGTCTGGCAACGCCGTTGCTGCTGTATGCTATACTTGCGCTCGAATACAAGCGCTATGTCTGGTTTATTCTAGCGTGTATCCTCGCGGGGGCATGTAAAGAGGATATTCCGCTGGCACTTGCCATGTTAGGCATTCTAGTGATCTGGAAGTACAAACAGCGCCGATTGGGTTTCATGCTCTTCTTTGGCGGTCTGCTCTGGAGCTTTCTGGCCTTTGCCGTGATTATTCCACATTTCTACCCAGGCGCGCAGAGTAACAATTTCTGGTATCGTTACGAGTCGCTAGGAAATTCGCCGGGGGCGGCAATCGCAAATCTTTTTCTCCATCCCTGGCTCTTTTTCGCGACATTTATTACGATGGATCGGGTGTACTATCTCGCCGGGCTTCTACGTAGCACCGGCTTTCTGCCTTTGCTTGCTCCTGAATGGTTATTGCCTGCTTTACCGAGCCTGGCGGTTAATCTGCTGAGCACGGATCCTTTTACCTATAGCGGTGTCTATCACTACAATGCGGCCATTATTCCGTTTGTGATGCTGGCTGCAATTCACGGGACACGACGCTTGATGCTGATTTGGTATGACTGGCGCGGAGAAGATGAACTTGAGGAAGAGAGAGTGAGTATTGGACAGAATCATGGTGCGGGAAGTCTTCTCGGCGATGGCGCGAGCCGGGACGGTAGCGAAAGCGAGGATGACCGGGATGGAAGCCAGCGCACGCGCGTGAGCCGGGACGCCGGAGGTGTGGGCCAGGGCGACTATAAGAACCAGGGCGACCGCAAGGGTCGCCCCTACGGTAGACGGAATGAGAGTGCTGAAAGGAGTATGGGAGGGATTGGGATTACTCGCGCCCTGGAAAGTTCTGCCGCATCACACAGGGCCGCTGCACAGGGTACAATAAGCTTAAATGGGCCTTTCGTATGGGTTGCACTATTCAAACACATGGGTGTTTCGATTTGGGGGCATGTGTACCGTTGTACGTTTCCTGTATGGAGGCAGGTGCAATGGCGTCGTTTCAGTGAGCGGTTCGTACCGCTTGCCAGGAAGATTTCGATCGGACGTTTGCAGTGGGTGATGCTGAGTTGGATTGTGGCAATGGCGCTGGTCAATTTCTTGATGGCGGCTACCCTGCTGAGTGGTTTCTGGGCCGATCATGCACCGGGCAGCCATGAACAGCATATCCAGCAGTTACTGGCGATGATTCCAGCAGATGCTTCGGTCTCGGCGGGTGAAACCCTTAATCCTCATTTGAGTGAGCGTCAACTTTTAGCGGTATTTCCGTCAGTGTGTTTGGATTCCCATTGCAATCAAACGGTGCAATACGTTATCGTTGATCTCAACAGTGTTTATCCTGAAGATCAAGTCTCGACCACCAGTAAAATCAATCAACTGGTTTCTTCAGGGCAGTTCCGCGTGTTAGCACGCGCTGAAGGGGTTGTTCTTTTGATTGCCAGGCAACATCGCTGACAACCGATGCTCAGGGAGGGCGTTGCTCCTATCTGCTATGTAGGCGGGTAATGTAGCAGTGGGTCTTAAGATAGCGCCTGTAGCATCTCGGTTGAGATTCATGCTATAATGGTATTGATGAGGAAGTGGTTTGCTCAGTTGGACGCGTAGGGGCGACCGCAACTCTCCAACGCGACGCACAATGTCGTTGGCGCATGCCCTATCAATAGCTTGCATCGAGGGTAAAATTGAGAGAGAATGACTTTGGTCAGGCATTCTTGCATATTCCGATTGCTATCAATAGCTTGCATCGAGGGTAAAATTGAGAGAGGGCCGATCAATCAGGCCCCTATATCATGGAGGAGAGCGACATGCAACATTACCCTTATTCAGACGATCCCATCGATATGCAACCAACCGAAGCAGATCCTATGGAACCATTGCAGCCAAAGGTTGCTGCGTATCCACCAACGACACCTCCTCTTCATGAGGGTGTCTCCCATTCTGGAGAAGATATAGAGGCAGCCGCAGCTGGGGAGGAAGAAGCCCATACGTTTGCTTACTTGATTGCTAAGGCCAATGACTACGTTGGATGGATTTTTCTCGTGCTGGAAGTGCTGCTGTTCCTGCGTTTCTTCCTCATGCTGATTGGAGCAAACAGTAATAATCCCTTTGCAATTTTTCTCTATAGCCTGACCGGTGCCTTTCTCGCGATCTTCCAGGGGATTGTGACAGATCCGAGATTTGGTATCAACGGAACGCATGTCTTTGAATGGTCTACCTTGATCGGTATGCTCGTATATGGCTTGCTCTTTACTGCCCTCAAGCGTTTCCTGCATATTGTGGTATCGCGGCCAGCGGAGCCACCTGACGCCTAGAGGATGATACATCGGCGGGGTGAGGGGAAATCGGCGAGAGGATGGAAGTAAGGGTCGGGGATAGCGAGGGAAACCTGGCACCCGCAAGGAGTGCCACTACATTTCCCAGTCACATGCACTTTGACGGATTACCAGGTTATGCCATTGCTTAAGGCCACTTCTTACAGTACATGTGTTGCGGCAGCGGTGATGGGTGCGCCGCAACGTGGTATCATCCATAGCGCGTTTGCTGCCGCGGCCAATATCGTTTTTCCCGATGATTTCGTTCTTTCGTTGAACGCGGCCTCTTCCACATATGAAACCGATCCAGCGGTGATGGGTGCGATCTATAAGTCCAGTCCTCGTATGCCAAATGGTCTGCAACTTTCCGCTACCTCTGGCTGCTACCCTTTTAGCACGCTGCATACCGGTTTGCCTGTTCTTTTTGGTGCTCAACGCTTGCATATAGAGGCAATCGGTTGTTCGCTTGATCTTTCCCTCTGTAGCCAATGGAGTCCCCATATTGAACGTCCTGAGGTAGTGGATGTGGAGATTGTGAGAAAGAATAGGGAACGACTGGTGAACTATGTGGAGGGCGTGAGAGTCCCCCAGCAAGGGGCCTCACCTTCGCACCTAGCCACCCTTGCCTCTACATACCACCAGAGGATGCTTGGGTTACCCTCAGAGAATGATACTTTCCCTTCTATTCATGTGATGGCCCAATCCCTTTGTGGCCGGGGGGTGGGGTTGACACCTGCTGGGGATGATATGCTGGCGGGATGGATGGCTGCTGGCTGGCTTCTGTATGGTTCAGAGCCGGGGTTTGTCGAGGCGTGCCAGCAGATTGTGGCAGTTGCGAAACTCCAGACACATCTATTAAGCCAATGCTGGTTGCGGTATGCTGCTGAGGGCAATGTCGCCGAGCCTGTATGCGCGTTGCTGGAAGCTTTGACCCAGGACGATGAACAACAACTTTTTGAATCGGCAGAGGCTGTACTGGCTTTGGGCGCTACTTCAGGACGCGATGTGATTTCGGGTATGCTCCTTTTGCTCAATTCTGTGTAATCCTACAAGTTACGTTATGTAAACTTAGAGACTCTCTATCCCTCGCAATTCTCAGTTTTTATGTCATTACTTAAGCAGGCGGCCGACCGCATGGGTGGGAATGGATGCGGTAATCCAGCGGTAATCGGAGGGCAATGCCAAGGTAATACCTCACGAGTACACTTGCACATAAAGAGATGTATTAATGCAGTGAACTATCAAGTGAGGTATGAGATGACTACTGTGATGCTTGTGAGCCAACCTTCGCGGTTTGTGCTGATCCCTGGAATGAAAGCGCAGGCCGATACATCGGCGATGGACACGATCAATCGACCACTACAGTTGGTGGAGCGGGTGACGAAAGCGGAGTCAACGGTTGAAGTTGGGGTCAAAGAAAACCTGATTGACGATGAGCTTATTTCGGCGATCTGTGATGGTGCGGAATGGGCGATGGAGTTACTGTATGAACGCCATTTCCGCTATGCCTATGCATTGGCGTACCGTATGCTGCATGATCCTTCGATTGCCGAAGATATTGTACAGGAAGTGTTTGTGTCTGTGTGGCGCAAGGCCAGCTCGTATCAAAAGCAGTATGGAAGTGTGCATAGCTGGATTTCGGCGATTGTGCATCATCGCGCTATTGATAAGTTACGCTCGGCTGCGTTTCGGGAGCAGCAATGGACGAAGGGGCCGTACGCGACGGAAACTGAGCAAGAGCCTGTAAGCCAGCAGTCGGATGTATGGGAGCAGGCATGGCATGGAGAACAAGGACGGGCTATTCGTTCCGTTTTAGCGCAATTGCCTGCTGAACAACGGCTGGTGATCGAGCAGGCGTATTTTGGGGGCTTTACGCATGCTGAGATCGCAGAGCAATGGCACATTCCGCTGGGTACAGTCAAGGGACGGATGAGGTTGGGATTACAGAAGATGAGGCGTCTGTTGGAAGAGCGGGGGATAGATGCGGTAGAATGATTAGGAGTTGGAAACTTTATTCTGCCAGGTCATCCTGAGGGGGCACGAGGGCTCTCCTGCGAAGGAGCAGAGAGGTCCTTTGCTCTCGCTCTGGATAATAAACCGGTTCAGGTTGACACATCATTTAGTATGTTTGAGGCGGCTCATGTAGCCGCCTTTATGTGTGGTTACGAAATAAGAAGCTAGCTGACACATATTGACATATATTGAAGCGTATATGATAATGAAGCAACGTGTTATGGATTGTATGTTAGGGTTGCTACTACAAGAGAGGTAGTGCTATGTCCGGCAACGATAAGCAGGGCTATGGGCAGAAGCGGTCCGGCGGTCTCCGAAAGGGTGAACTGTCTCCACGTACTTTTGAAGCGGTTGACGAAGGCCCGGCGATGCCGGAGGAAGAGGTATTTGCCGAAGACGATCAAGACGATTTGAGGGCAGCGGGTCCAGCGCGCTCTTCTTCTAGTGGGAGCCGCTTGAATAATCCTACGAACCTGACGGGTGCGCGGCGCGCAGTCAATACGACGATGCAGCAGACGCAGGGCGGAATCAATCGCGCCCCTACGCCTATTCCAGCACGCCGTACAGGTCAAGTGGACGAGATGCGTCGGCCTTCTCCCTTACCAGGCGCAATGGTGGGTCGTCCAACGCGGACAGTTACCGCGCCACAGTCTCCCTCGGAACCTAATAAGCAGTCAAGAAACATCCATTGGCTGTTGTATGTAGGCGTGGGTATGGTTGCCGCGCTTGCTTTATGGGTGGTTGGCTCTGCATTGGTGGCCTGGGGATCAGCGAAATATAATGATATTGCGTATGGCAATCCACGCACCTTCCAGACCAACGCGGTGGTTGGTCATGGAGGGGATAGTCCTCAGCATCCAAGCCATTTTATTGCCCTCAACCTGAGTGGGCAGGTAATTATTATTGAGTTGCGCGCTGGCAATCCGGCCAATTCGATCAACTATACTGGCCCCCATTTTTATGAGACGGATGGGAATTTGATTCCGATCACGCTGGAATTTCGCGATGTGAACCATGATGGGAAGCCAGATATGTTGATTTATTTCCAGGATAATGTGATTGTTTTCCTCAATAATGGGACGCAGTTTATTCCACCTAAATGACGGGCATTAGGAATGCTTTCTGCATGTGTAGGTTTGCTAGAGAGATCAGCGGAATATCTGCATGTAGTGTTCTGCTACTAGATCGGCAGGGAAGAAACGCAGCAAGCTTACTACGGCGAGAGCAAATGCTACCCAGTCGAAGCCTGCATCAATTGGAATTCCGAATACTGTGCCTACAAAAGGCAAGAGCGTACTCAAGACAAGCTCATTAAGAGCATCGGGAAAAAGCAGTATTACTAACAGCGCCAGGATTGAGCCGAGAAAAAGACCTTTGCGCCAAAGAGGCACACGCCGATCCGTGATCAATTCGCCGATCAATCGAAATGTTTTACCTGCATGTAAAAAGATGTCACGACGCTTAGGTCTATAACGCGAAAACCACCGGTTGGATATTTGTTGTTGCATCATCGTTAAAGCGCTTAGTGAGGGCCACTCTTCAATGAAGAGTTTCCTTCAATTCTTCTGCGCTCTTCTCCTCATCCTTCTATTCAATCATAGGGCATACTTCTTGTGCCCATAAATCTATTACGTACGAAACGTAGTGAAGGTTTTGGTGAGAATGTATAAGCAAGGCGGTATAAAGAGTGACAAGCCTGGTTAATGAAGGAGTAACTGAGCAGCATAGATGAGGTGCCAGGTGAGGAGGGCGAGGGTGAGCAGGGCAAGGGCGATGTGGAGGAGGCGCCAGTAGCGGATGATGTAGCGGTAACACTGTTCGCGTTGCATGGCACGTTGTACTTTGCGGAGTTGGGAGATGTGTTCCTGGGCTCCAGGCAGCAATGCTACTGGGCGGGTGAGGGCGCTTTGCTGATCGGGGATGAGTCGCTGCCGTGCGACAACGCGGTCGAGTTCCTGAGGGGTTGCTTCGAGGGAGATGTAGGCAAGGTCCCAGGAGGTATGTAGGGGCTGTGCTTCGAAATCTAGCGGTGTGAAAGGGCTGTCCTCGCTCGCTCCATCAAGGCGGTGCAGCGGAGAGGTGAGGTTGGCCTCAGCCTGGATCTTGGTCCTGGAAAGCGAGGAGGTAGGCAGGCTGGTGAGGGTTTCGCTGTTGTGGGCGACGATGGCTTGTAACTGCTGAGAGAGGGTTTCGACGCGATCTTCGCCCTGGGCGTTCAAGGCTTTGTGTACTTCTTGGGCGATGAGACGTGGCACGAGTCGATCAAGGGCGCGACCGATGATACCACTGATCACGAGGGCGATCAAGCCGTAGAGGGCATAGGTGCCGGTGCGCGGGTTGAAGTTGCCAAAGGAGTGCATGAAGAGCAGGGCCACGCCGATGATGGCGAAGGAAATATGCCAGTGTAAGGCATGATTGAGCCGACCGAGGGAGCGTGTCCTGCGCGAGCGGCGGCGCAGACTGTAGAGTATTGTGGCGAGGAGCAGAAAGGCTGTTCCCAGGATGGCATAGATGTAGCCAGCGATGCTGTCGGGTGCGGCATCGCTGGTGTGCAAACTGTACCAGATGTAGAACCCACTGCTGATGCTGATCACTAGAAAGGTGACGAGAGCGGCGATGCGCCATGAAGGGTTTCTAAAGAAGAAGAGAAGAGAAGCGCCTTTTTCGCCTGTTGACTGCTTCATACGTTATGCTTCCATGCTAGAGCTCAGCAGGCGCACTTTGAGCCACATCATCATGGCATCCCGGTGCAGGCCGACGGGGCAGGGAGCAACACACGCGCCACATTGATAGCACGCGCGGGCAAAGCGAGCCACGGGCGCCGAGATGGGGCCGGTCACTGTTTCACGATTGAGCACGTCGATGGTGATGGGTTCGGCAAGTGCCGGACAGGCGAGGAGACATTCGTTGCAGCCGATGCAGGCGTGCAATTCCTGCGCGACCTGAGGGCCGGTTTTATGCAGAAGGACAGGGGAGGCGGTATGCAATTTTTCGAGGTATTTCAACATCTCGTATTCTTCCTTTGTCTGTCATCCTTCGCTATTCGCTGCGTCGGTGACTCGCTTCACTTCTTGAGGCTTCGACCTCTACACTTACAGCAGGGACTTTGTCACTAAAGGACCAGAGGCCACGTGAATTCCGGCGGGATGTGCGGGTGGGCAACCCCACCAGGGTCGATTCGATCATCGCTTGTGTTGGGACGGCAAGTGGCTCGGTCATGGGTACGGGGAGATTGCCGGTAAATGGGCTCATCTCCTCATCACCATAGTTATGAGCAATGGCGCGTGCAATGGCGCGATGGATGGTATTGTGTGTCAGGGAGTCGGTATGGCGTGGCGAATATGAGGCTATTAGAGATTCTTCGCTCGCGCTCAGGATGATAGGATCGTGTTGTGCCTGCCCTGAGAGCAGCGAAGGGATGACAGCGGGGGCGACCAACTTCCCGGTGGTAACCATCGTATGGGCAGCGTTGGAGCGTTGACGTGAGAAGTACTGGCGGGCGTCGAATTCGCCTTTGAGCAGAGCCTTGGTAATCTCGCGGACAGGATGGCCTTCGTCAATCAGGCGTTTGATGGCAAGGCCATCAGGCTGGGTAGGGCCGAGCGAGAGATAGCCAACCAGGCGATCATTGCAGATCGATATGCGGCGATAGCTGCCTTTGCTGCTATCGGTAAGGGTTGCGGCTCCTTCGACCCAGCTTAAGGGGTTGCCAGCAGTCAGGAGGGAGAGCCCACCCAGGTGCGTAGCATGCCAGGGGACACCAAAGGGTATCACAAATTCTTGGTGGCCGGTCATTCTGGCGGCGGCAACACGTCCCTGGTGCACAGCGGCATACCAGTGTGCGCGTGGTGCGTAGGCTCCCGTCTGTGGGTTTTTGAGGCCGGCAGCGTCTCCCGCAGCATAGATATCGGGGACGTTGGTACACAGGAAATCATCGACGAGAATGCCGTGCTTGTGTGCAAGCGGGACATCACAGTGCTCGGCGAGCATGGTTTGGGGGGCAGTGCCGGTGCAGACGACGACGAGCTGGCAGGGGAGCAGCTTGTGCGAGTTGGTCACGACGCCGACGACTGTGCCAACCCTACCGACGATGCCAACGACCTCAGTTTCGGTGTAGACCTTGACGCCGGTGCGGACAATACGTTCGAGGACCATGTCCGAGGCGGGACGGTCGAGCATGTGGGAAAGAAAGGTGTCGCCGCGGAACAACCAGGAGACGGAAATGCCCCAATGGGAGAGGCAGCGAACGGTTTCAATGGCATGGGTACCGCCGCCGATGACGACTGCCTGCTTGACCTCGGAGAGTCTGCGGCGCAGGTCAAGGTAGTCATGCAGGCGGTGAAGCGTGAGCACACCATCGAAGTCGCGTCCAGGGAGACTGGAAGGAAGACCGACGGGCGTGCTGCCGGTTGCCAGCAGTAAGGAGTCATACCCAAACGCCTGGCCACCATGCAGGCAGACATATTTTCCCTGGGCTTTTATCTCTTCAACGCGTGCATGAATGACATGAATTTGTTGAGCGCGTTCGGTGCCTGCTGGATAGGCCAACAGTTGCTCACGCGATAATTTATTGATGGCAAACTGTTTCAGGGCAGGCGTATTGATCGTGGGATGGCTCTGCTCGGTGATCATGACGATGCGCTTTTGGGGTGCGAGTCGACGGGCCTCGACCGCGGCGGTCAGCCCGGCGATGCCATTGCCTACGATGACGATATCCGCGCGATCAAGAGAGGGCGCGATCAATCGGGTCCCTCCATCAGATGTATTTTGGCTAGTCATTACGGTTCTCAGTTCTACGGTTCAGTATAGTTAGGTATTGCATGGTCGGATCAGTCTACGTCGACGGCCAGCAAGCTATTTTTAGTCCCTAGCACGTAGTAAACGTCAGTGTGAGCAGCTTCGTGCAGGTGACGTTGCATATGCGGAAGTGAGGCGTGGCATGCGCTGTCACACCGAAAATGCAGAGATGTGCCGGTTGCTGTCTGTAGCACGAAGTCTTTGCCAGGTCCTAGCGAGACGATCTTGCCGTCTGCGTGCTCCAGCATGTTTCCATGGGTGAGCATGGGCGTTAAGAGAATACATCCACCAATACACGCCGCTGCTAGTATGCCGATGAGCACGACAACAAAGAGAGCAGCAGCGAAACGAGGAAACATCATGGAACTCAACTTCCTAATACAGAGTTATTACGGAGGTTATTGTATATCAATACGTTTCATCGCATGCATGCGTACTGAAAAATTAGCCATTATGTCTTACCTCAGCTACCGCTTTCTTAACCACACGTGGTGGCTTTTTCACGAATGCAGAGTGATGAGTCCTCTTTGGGCGGCAAGAGAGACGGCTTCGGTGCGATTGGTGGCACCGAGTTTGCCCATGATGGAACTGACGTGGAATTTGGCGGTGCGCTCACTGATCGTTAATTGAGCGGCGATTTCTTTGTTTGGCATACCTTGCGCGAGGAGGTGAAGCACTTCGAGTTCGCGCTCTGTGAGAGTTTCGACGGATGGGCCTTTATAGAGAGGCACCACTGTAGAGGTAGAAGGAGAGTGATGGGAACTGGCAATTCGTGCCGCTGCTTCTTGTGGGGACATGGCGTGCTGACCCATGTGGCGGAGGAGCTTGGACGCAACAATCGGTTGCAAGAGCGAGCCACCTTGCATAGTCACACGGATGGCATTGAAGATGTCGTCGCGGGGAGCATCCTTCAGGAGATAGCCGTTGGCTCCTGCCTGCAATGCGTCAATGATACGCTCGTCATTATCAAAGGCGGTAAAGACAATGATATGGATCGTATGCATCAGAGGGGCGGCGCTGCTTGCAGTTGTCCTGCTAGAAAGCTGGCGCAGGCGTCGAATGGCCGCAACGCCATCCATGAGGGGCATTTCGAGATCAAGCAAGATGATATCTGGCTGCAACTGCGCAGTCAAATGCAGGGCCTCTTCACCATTTGCGGCTTCCGCAATGATTTTGAAATCGGTCTGTGTCTCCAAGAGAGCGCGTAGTCCCTCGCGCACGATGGGATGATCATCAGCCAGCAAAATGCGGATCATTTCTTGCTTCCCTTACAACGGGACAGTAACAACAATATACGTACCTTCCCCCGGTTCGCTCGAAATACAGAGCGTGCCTGCGAGCAATTTGACGCGTTCACTCATACCGGCCAGGCCGAAATGACCCTCCTGCACCACCTGTGCCACGTTGTCAGGATCGAAGCCACGCCCATCGTCTTGCACGATCAGTGTGAGCGCGTTCTCCTCGGCCGTGAGCGAGAGCGAAATATGCCGCGCTTGCGCATGCTTGTAGGCGTTGGCCAGCGCTTCCTCAGCAATACGATAGAGAGCTGCCTCCAGGCGTGTGGGAAGCACGGGAAAATGCGGGGCGGGAGAATAGGTATACTGCACGTCCACCCCGTTTTCGTCGCGGCCAATTTGTACCAGCGCGGCCAATGCTTCAAGGAGCGTTTTATCCTGTAATGGTACTGCGCGCAGGTCCATCACCGAACGGCGGGCCTCCTCGAGATTGCGCCGGGCAAGGCCGAGGGCGCGGCGGATTGCTTCCTGGGCGCGCTTGGGGCGAGTAGTGGCGATCGCGTCGGCTGTTTCGAGCTGAAGGGTGATGGCGGCAAGGCCCTGGGCAAGGGTATCATGAATCTCGCGTGCCAGGCGGTTACGCTCTTCAATGGTAGCCAGTCGCGTCGCTGCCAGCGTGTGCTCTGTAGAAAGCCGCGCGCGTTGTATGGCTAAGCCAATCTGGTCGCCGATGATATGCAGCAGTTGCAGTTCTTCCGTCTCTAACTCACGCCAATCCTCGCTCGCAACGTTGAGCACGCCAATCGGTGTGGTACCGGCATAGATGGGCACGCTGGCATGGAAGCGCAATCCGAGCGAGGAAGGATCATGCTCATTCTCGGCTTTCTTCAGACGACTACAGCGCAGTACGTCGATATTGGCCGCGCCCTCAAGGTCACCTTCCAGAAAGGTATCAAGGCAAAGGCAGTAGCCGGTCATGCGCCTGGGATAGTCGGCGAGGTAGGGCGGAAGTGATTGCGCTGCCGCAAGATAGGGGGTATCGTGCTCATCAAGCAGCCATACCCAGCCGGTTTGCAGACCAAGCAGTTTCGTCACCTGCACCAGGACCTCCTGTAACGCCTCGTGTACATCCACTTTGCGGTTCAGATGGCCGGCGATGGCATAGAGTATGGCCAGGTTGCGATTCCTGCGCAACAGTGAGGCGGTATCTTCATGCTGAGCCTGCAATGGTATATCTTGCGCATGCGCGGACTCGATGAATGTAGTATCTTCTGGTTGAGTTGCCATACTTGATATTGTATACCAAGAGCGCGATGGATTGCCATCACGCTCTTTCTGTTGAGGATACGAATTGTTTGTGAGCAAGCGATCACCGAGCCTCTGTAAGGGCCGATGTATCGACCTCCAAGTGAAGAGTAGTGCTGAAAGCAGACATCAACCCTTATAATGTGCTTCCACATGCTCCTCTTCTTCGATAGGCACAACTGTGCTACAGGCCTGTACGAAGGCGGAGAAAAGGCGAGCACATGCAGGCTCTTTCGCGTAGATTTCTTCTGGATGGCATTGAACTGCCATTATAAAGCGATATTCAGGAGCTTCGAGTAACTCTGCCACGCCATCTTCGGCACGCCCGCTAATATGTACGCCCTTACCGGGGGTCTTGACGGCCTGATGATGCAGGCTATTGACCCAGAATTCGCGTGAGCCCAGTATCCTATCCATCCTGCTACCAGCTTCCACGTACACACGATGAGCGATATGGGTGCGAGGCAATTCTCGCTGACAGTGCTGCATGCTGCCTGGATACTGATCCAGCAAGTCTTGATAGAGGCTTCCGCCCATAGCGATGTTGAGCACTTGCATGCCACGGCAGACACCAAGCGTCGGTATATCTTCCTGGAGTGCCCAATGTGCTAGCGTTAATTCCAACTTGTCGAGCTGTGGATCACCTTCATCGAGTAAGGGATGTGGCTCTTCTCCATAATAGGTAGATCGCACATCAAGACCACCTGGCAACAACAAACCATCGAGGCGCGGAAGCAGGGTATCAAGGCTGTGTAGATTATCAAGTAGCGGTATGAGGATAGGCGCCCCACCTGCACTTTCCACGGCGTGGACATAGGTCCGATTATTGCAATAGATTGGTCGTCCAGTTCCTGCACGATAGTCCGCATGACAGGGAATACCAATAAGTGGACGCATACGATTACTCCTTAAAAGACGTTTTTATAGTAGCTAGGACGAGGCGCATGCCAGTAATAAAAAAACGGAACGCTGGCGTGTGCGTTCCGCTAAAAGCAATGACTCGCCAGTTGATAATCAATATGTCTCGTTGCTATTACAATGGGACTACATTTATCATACGACGCATGTCAAGCCCGTCCGCAGGCCAAATGCTCATCCTTCAAAGAAAATATTCCACCAATCCTGCCAAAATCCTTGATGTGTTGATGAATGCGTGGAGTGTGAGGAATCTTGCGCTGCTGAGTTACCGGAACTTACGATGACGATGGAATGCTCGCCGGGACGAATGTAGCCAAGCTGCTCGCGAGCTTCGCGTTCGATGACAGAGGGGTCTTGATAGTGTCGTGCCTGCTGTGTCAGATGATCATGATATGCCTGAAGTTGTTGTGTCTGCTGCTGCTCAGCCTGCACGCGTTGGGCAAGCTGGCTGTTTGACCAGGCCTGGGCTAAGGAGCCAAGCAAGAACGCAAGGCAAATCAAGCCTGTCACCCAGATCACCGTCTTTGTAAAGAGCGAACCACGCCTGGCTCTTAGGCGTCCAACAGTTTCTTCCGTACCAACGGCGGCAGTAATATGCGTATTACCTCCATCGGTACGCAAAGGGATTTGCGGCCTTCTTCGATGCTCCTGCATAAGATACCTCTTCAGTTTAGCGTAGCAGATAATGAGATACGAGGCTCATCTCTATGATACACTACGCCAATTAGAGGATTACGTCAAGATACAACCAATACCCCCACCCTGCCCAAAAGTCCCCTTCATCCCCTACTCAAGGTATACTATTCGTATCTCTCTATGAGAGTCTATCCATGGAAAGGTATTGCTGTGCGACTGTTTCGTCCCGTGGTCATCACTATTTCTTTGCTTTTGGTATGTGTATTGGTTATTTCTCAAATAAGGTTTTCGCCTGCACTCGCGTCTCATCCACACCAGCCAATAGCAATGAGCACACCATCAGCTCAAACGCACCCACTCCAATTAGACAATCGACTGCCGGTCCAAACATACAGAGGCTCGAGTAGTGTTAATATCATCAATGCCAAATTTGGCTCGCGCTTTGATTTTATGATCACACCCCAAACGGCCTCGGTTAGGAGTGGTACCGACGGCATATTTCATGACAATGCTGCTAGTTATATTGTCGGCATCAATCCCGCAGGCATGAAGGGTGCATCTATTTTTCACATGGGAGCACTGAACCGTTCGCTAGGTGATACATATGTGCTGAATGAACGCTGGACACAGGGGCTGGATACAACGCGCTGGGAAGGCGATGCCAATGATGGATCAGGATTGCACCTGACAGTCGATATCATCGATACATTTTTAGGCGAGCCTGGCTGTACCGATATCTCTGCATGTGCCAATTCGGTGAAGGATGATACGGTACCGGTCTTGATGGTCGGCGTAAGCCTGCACAATATGAGCAATAAGACACAGACAGGGAAATTTCTTTTCGGTAGCAATCGCAAACTGCCTTCTAACAACGCATGCATCCAGCGCACCACGGCTAGCGGTACTGCCGTCAACGTTCTCTCCTATGATAGGCGTGCCGATGTTACAGGTGGGACGCTTTTTCTTGCAGGTGAACAGTCTCTTTGGAGCTGCAATACCTCTAATAGTGACCGCGTCGGGTTGGCATGGAATTATAGTATTGGGGCAAGTCAGACGCATACAGCTTATCTCATCTTAGGTGCATGGAATCCCAGCCAGAATTTATTTGCCAACACAAAATTACCTATTGGCTGCCAAAGAGAGGTTCTTTACCCAGTTCAAGAGTGGTCATCGCAGGGAGCTGTGGTTGACTTTGCCATTGACAACCTCTCGGCGGGAGACAATTTGCTTTCTCGAGCGCAATCGATGGAAAATGTCCTGATCAATAACGATGTGCTGGCACCCTCGCAGCGTTGGGTAATTGCCAACTCATTACAAAGCTACAAGGCGAGTAGCTGGCTGGTAGGACGACAAAGCTGCGCTGGCGGAGGATATGACGCGGCGGTCTATGAAGGGAACTTCGGCTTTTTGACAACGGTCGATGTGCTGCACGAGTACGGATACTTCGAGATAAACCGCGTTCCCTGGTTCTTTAGAAGTGAGATGACTACTGTTTTTGCAAACGCCACTCGCAATTCCTTCGGCACTTACTTTCAACACAATTCGGGAGGCGACATCGATAGCAAGGGTATCTGTACAGCGCCCGGTTATGGCATACCGACGCTGCGATCCACCTGCTATGGACCCCCATATGCCAAGTTTGCGGTACCCATGCCTACCGAAGAGAACGATGATGTTGTACTGCTCACGGCTTATTATGTCAGTCTCACCGGCGATACGTCGCTGGCGACAAGCAATATTCAGTTGATCGACGCTGCAATGATGCATAATGTGAGAGTAGGTGACCCTAACACCGGCATCGCTTATAACGGGCAGGATACGGCTACTACCTATGACCATATGAAAGATTGCCTGCACAATTACGCTCCTAATGCTGGAAATCTCTACTACCAGGGATTAAAGGAAGCTACTGGCTACCGCGCTGTCGCCTATCTCAACGGTTTTGTCCCTGATAATGCCAACGCCCCTAGTTGGACAGATGCAGCAGCAAAGATTGAAAACGCGCTGGTGCAAGAATACGACAAGCACGGCTTCATCCCACTCGCTGAGAATAACAAGGCGTATAACAATTGCAATGGACGTTCCATTGTCCTTGGGGAAGGATTGTTCTACCTACACCTGATCGGCCAGGATAGCGCGATGAATCCCACGCTGTTGCATGATCTGGCAATGCAATATCCAGCCGATCTGAGCGCGGATACGCTCTCCAACCCCTCGATGATCACATTGGAGTCTACACGGGCCACGAATCCCCAGTGCAAAAATGGCATTTGTTTACGCTACGAATGGTTCAGTAAGGTGATGCTCTCTGGCATCATCGCCGCTATGGTGTATACCTCGCACGGATGCACCGCATGTGCCCATCTGGACATAACCCAGACAGTGTATAACTTCAATCTCTCTCTACCAAGAAGCTTTGATGACGGTGTGCAGGATGATGGACTGGCGTGGAATGGGTACTTTTATCCTCGTGGCTTGATTAGCTGGGCTTTTTTGAATGCTGGGTATTGATTGTACATCTTCTCCTTGATCCCTCTTCATGCCCCTCGACAGCGCATTTCCGCTATGTTACACTATGCAAAGAAGAGATTTGTGTGGGAGCGTATTTCGTATGGATAAAACTGTAGATAAACCCTGGGATGATAGTTTGAGAAAACTCGTCCGAGCCAATCCACAATCGTTTGTAAGGTGGTTACTCGGTGAGGCGCAATTTATTAAGGAGCTTCCTGACAAATTAAAAAGTTGGAAATTGGAGGTAGATGCGCTCCTACAGACCACCTTCGATGGGCAGGAGATGTTACTGCATATCGAGTTCCAAACATACAACGACTCCGATATGGACGAACGTCTTCTGCGCTATAATGTATTGATACGAGGTGAGTACCATCTTCCAGTGCTTTCTTGTGTAATCTATTTGCTCAGAGATGGGAACATTCCGAAGTCCCCATTGAGGTGGACAGTTCCTACAGGGCAAAAAGTGCTTGATTTTTACTTTGGGAGTATTGAACTCGGGGAACTCTCGCCAGAAGAGCTTCTCCACATGGATCAACCAGGATTGTTCCCGCTACTACCTTTGACCAAGGGTGGTGCGAGACGCGAAGTAGTAGATACGATGTTCACAGGTCTTCAGACCTCTGGACAAACCGAGTTAATGACCATTGGAAGTACATTAGCATCGTTAATATTCAGTAAAGAGAATGCTGGCGACCTGGAATGGTTACATAGGAGGTTGCATCAAATGAACAATATACTACGTGAGAGTCCTTTTTATCAGGAGATATTGAAGGAAGGCCGCGAAGAGGGACTTGAAGAAGGATTTGAAGAGGGGCTTGAAAAAGGGCTTGAAAAAGGACTTCAAGAAGGGAAACTAGGAGCGCTACGAGAGGTCCTTCTCACGGTCGTTCAAGTACGTTTTCCTAAGTTGGCACGTCTGACGAAAGGATTGGCAGCTATCACTGAAGACCCAGAAGTTCTACAAAACCTGATTCTCAAAATGAGTACGGCCCAAACTTTTGAGGAAGCACAACAATATCTTTTCGAGGAGGGCGAAGAGAACCACAATTAACGCCCACAATTTCATACTCCTCGGTATACTAGACTCACAAGCACAATTTTTGCTATTTGCTAAAGGAGTCTGGTATTATGTCACTAGCTAGCACCACGAATCTGAAAAGTGCAACATCAACTACACGCAATCTTCATGTCTACCTTGATCGCATCTGGCAGCGGCATTTTTCTGATATCCTCCGAGCGAATGAAGTAGAGATTGCCTACTGTCAACCCTGGAAGCGTCGACTTGGCTTATTCGTATGACAGTTGATAACAAAACCTCGTTTATTGGGATAAATGCCTTACTTCAGCATTTCCAAGTGCCAGAATACGTGCTGATTACGACGATTGCACACGAACTGATGCATTATGCACATGGATTTGGTTCACCACTGCCGCGCTGTTATGAGCATCCACATGCCAATAATGTAGTAGATCGGGAACTCGAACGACGCGGACTAGGTAAATATGCACATCAATGCGACGAATGGATTGACAAAGAGTGGTTTCCATTTTATGATATGCTGCGTGAATCGGGTTGGGCTGGTATTCCTGGCGCTCACCGTCCTATCCATCGTCATAAACCTAAATGCTGAGATAATGACGTAGCTACGCAAAACGCTTGAATATTCAAATTCTGTAGTATGCAAGAAAAATCCCTTGACATCATATCGCGCATGTGGTATATTCATGTTAGCTCCTAAGGTATGCACCGCACCATTCAATAGTCCCGCTGGTTTCTATTTGTATGTCGTTGCGTTGTACACTGTGTTAGATATATTGGCCGAACGCCTCTTTCATCCATCGTGAGCTTCAATGTCACCACATGTTTTTCAGAACATTTTCCGAATGCGGTCTGTTTGTACCTGCTATTTCCCACCATACTCTCTAGTTTGAGTTCAACACAGAAAGGAGAAAGGGCGTGTATTCCTATAAGGATTTGGTCCGCCCTATAACAACGTGAACATCACTGAACTAGAAACAAAAACTATTACGGAGCTACGCGACATCGCTCGCGACCTCGAACTCTCCGGCTACACCACCCTCAAAAAACAAGACCTCGTCTTCCGACTTCTCCAGGCTCATACCGAGCAACAAGGTAACATTTTCAGCGCAGGCGTGCTGGAAATCGTAGAAGATGGCTTTGGCTTCCTGCGACAAGAGCGTTTCCTTCCCGGTAATATGGATGTCTACGTCTCCCAGTCACAAATTCGCCGTTTTGGTCTGCGCACCGGCGACATGGTTTCTGGCCAGGTTCGCCCGCCAAAGGATAACGAAAAGTACTATGGTTTACTGCGCGTAGAGGCCATTAACGGTTTAGACCCCGAAATTGCCAAACGCCGCCCCCACTTTGATGTCCTGACACCAATTTTCCCGCGTGAGATGTTCAATCTTGAGACAGCACCCTCGAACATCTCTGGGCGCATCATCAACCTGGTGGCACCCATTGGACGCGGACAGCGCGGACTGATCGTCTCTCCTCCTAAAGCTGGCAAGACCATGCTTCTCAAGTCCATCGCCAACTCTATCACCGAAAACTACGACGACGCCCACCTCATGATTGCCTTGATTGGTGAGCGACCAGAAGAAGTCACGGATATGAAACGCTCGGTAAAGGCTGAAGTCATTAGCTCCACCTTCGACGAGCCAACCGAGGCACATACCCGCGTCGCCGAAATGGTGCTAGAACGTGCTAAGCGCCTGGTGGAAGGCGGACGCGACGTGGTAGTGCTACTGGATAGCATTACGCGCCTGAGCCGTGCGTATAACCTGGCTGTACAGCCGAGCGGTCGTACGCTCTCCGGCGGTCTTGATCCAAGCGCGCTATTTCCGCCTAAGCGTTTCTTTGGTGCCGCACGTAAGATTGAGGAGGGCGGCAGCCTGACAATCATCGCCACTGCCCTTGTTGATACCGGTAGCCGCATGGACGATGTGATCTACGAAGAATTTAAAGGTACCGGCAACATGGAACTGCTGCTGAACCGCAAACTTGCCGAACGTCGTGTCTTCCCTGCCATCGACATTGGACTCTCCAGTACTCGCCGCGAAGAACTGCTGCTCGACGACAAGACGCTGCGTGCTGTTGTCGTGATGCGCCGCATGTTCTCTACATTAGCCGACCAGCGCGGTTTAGAGGCAATGGAGGCGCTCCTACAGCACATGTCTAAGACCAGCAATAACATGGAGTTCCTTGCAACGCTCAATAAAAGCATTCTCTAGGAGCTTGCCGCTTTGTGCAAGCTCCAGAGGGCACAGATTGATGGGGACGAGGCAAGCGTTCATATGTAAAAAAGCATAAGGCGAGGGAGTTTGGAAACTCCCTGCCATTGAACCGCGGATTGCTCTGGCCTTCTCCATCCCAGGAAAGAACGCTTCTCGACATGTGTCAGAGTCGGTAAATATTGACGCCACCCATGCCCGAGTTGATGTGGAAGTGAATTTTGACGGGTCGCTCTGGATCAGCAGAGGCAACAGCAAATTCGGGAACCTGATTGGGGATATTGAGTGTCCCGCGAAACCTTGCCAACATCGTCTTCCACCAACCTAACCCTTCGTGAATGCTCGTGCCGCCAAATACTGAGGTACCGTCAATGGTGAACTGGACGTAGCGTGGGAGGTAAATTTCAACCCCTCCCATAGCTGCATTGACCTCCAGATTATACTCACCTGGCTCAATGGGTGCACTCGCCAGATCGAGAACCACCCCACCCATACCGGAATTAAACGCGCCCTGTTGAAACAGCATCATCCCGCTGGTTGAGATTGAATGAAACTGGCCTCCAAAGGCTGTGGTAGGCATACTTCAAACTCCTTCCGTCTGCTCACCTTTTCAGGTGAACGTGACCAACTAAATTGTCTGCTTCTATTGTATCCTAAGAGGGTTAATTAACTGCAACCATGATAGGCTCTGGAATTGCCTCGATATAGTACTTATGACCAATGCGTTGAGGACAATCGGTAGATTGGACTATAATACACCCTGCAAAGCATTTGATGCTTTTTGTAAACTTCTCGGCTAGAAGATGACCAGATTTTTTGGGAGGAAATCTCCTTGTCTATTAGCTAGCATGCGAGAAAAACTAAACTAATAGAAGAGGTTTAAAAGTACGTATGGATGTCAATGGTAATCACAAGGTGAAGGCACCACGCCAACAAGTATTTCAGGCATTGCTTAATCCGGAAGTTCTGAAGAATAGCGTGCCGGGCTGTGATAGTGCGGAGTTTGTAGATTTTCCGACCGGTCGGCAGCTTAAGCTGAAGGTTTCTCCAAGTATTCCTGGGCTAAAGGGTCCATATAAGGTATTTTTGCAGACAGCTGAGGTAGTGACACCATCGCGGATCGTGTTCCTTGCAGGGCCGAGAGGTTCCGAAGGATCCGTTAAGGCGACTTGCGCGGTTGACCTGGTAGATGATGCCGAAGGGACACTGATGAATTACAATGCACATGCTGATCTGGAAGGGAAGTTTGCCTCGGTTCCCGACATGGTTCTAAATGGGGCAATGAAGATGGCACTTAATCATTTCTGGAAGAATTTTGAGAAGCAGGTGTTGGCTATTACTGCTGCGTAACTCTAACTTATTAAGACAAGGGCGGAAGTTGTTCCTGGCTGAGTCCAGGCGACTTCCGCTTTTGTGTTGAGTGGGAAGTTTTTTCAAAAAGTTCGTAACGGTTTCCGTAACGTTTTTGGGACGGTCGTTGAGTATTATGGTAATATGGCATAAGCAGAGTTGTTCTTCTCAGAGAACAGGGTGCAAAGATGAGCCTTTTACGCACACAGATAGGTACAAACCCCTTACTTTTCCCGAATGGACGTTTTGCACTCCGCTGGATACGCTGGTTAGCAGTTGCGCAGGTGATATTCTGGATTGTTGAAATCTTCATACCTTCCTCAGCCCGAGCGCCTGTTCAAGTGCTCAACTTCGTGCTGTTTCTACTTCTGGAGAGTAGCGTGCTAGTGGTAGTAATCTATCGCTATCGGACGGCTATCCAGTGCGATTGAGCGGCAGCAAACCAAATGGGTTGTTTTAGGAACATCGCTAGGGCTTGGGGGCTACCTGATAGGAATACTCGTGGTGTTTGGTCTCCTGCGCGAGGTCTTCAATGTCAATGTGGTAATCTTCCTCATTTGCTATACTTTCCTCGATGGGCTGTTGCTCCTCTTTCCAATCTCCATTGCGATGGCGATTTTGCGCTCTCGCCTGTGGGATGTTGATCGCCTGATCAACCGCACGCTGGTTTATGGTTCGCTGACAGGCATTGTGGCGCTGGTTTACGTTGGCTTGATTCTTTTGCTGCAATTCCTCTTACGCGGTATTGTGAGCCAGACGAACGATATCGCTATCGTTAGCTCTACGCTGGCGATTGCGGCACTGTTCCAGCCATTGAGACGCCGCATCCAGGCAGGTATCGACCGGCGCTTCTATCGTCACAAGTATGATGCGCTCGCACGCTGGCAGCTTTTAGCGCGACTTTACGTGGTGAGGTGGACTTGGATCAGTTGAATGAGCAGTTGATAGCGGTGGTGCAGGAGACGATGCAACCCGCGCATGTGTCGTTGTGGTTGCGGAAGCCTCAAGACGAGCAGAAAGAAAAATGGAATTAGCCGTCACAATCCACGTTTGAGTAGAGTAGCCTGACCGGACAAGGACCCTGCTGGCGAATGCGAGAACTACTCGAAAACGCTGTACGAAGCGACCTCTTTACCAGGCTGGGGCAAGTCCCGCTCCTGCTCTATACAGACCTCGGAAACTGATTCTTCGCGTATCGTAGGGGCGATCCCCATAGTCGTATGCAGTATACTGGTAACATGCATATCTTTTCCATCTCCAACAACTCCATAAGCATTACCCAGCAATTTTCAGCTCGCTTCACGCTCTGGAAAGCTCCTCCTCCCCATCAAACTCAGCAGTTCCAAAAATTTATTGCGCACTTTGAAAGGTATCTGCAAAGCTACTATCCGCTTAGCTCAGCAGTTCAAAATTTATTGCGCACTTTGAAAGGTATCTGAAGGCTATCGTCTTCCTAGCTCAGCAGTTCAAAATTTATTGCGCACTTTGAAAGGTATCTGAAAGCGATGTGCTGCTACTGCTAGCCCTACTAATGTGAGGCCGTAGACGCTGATATAGTAGGGGAGCCAGCTTGAGAAGACGTTGAGGAAGTAGCTGAAGAGGGTGGCGATGGGAAGATACCAGGCCATCGCAATTGCTAATCCTTTGCTGCTTAGCTTTTTGTGGGTCCATATGGGACGGGCCAGGATGACGACCCAAGGGAGAAGGGCCGTGGTGTACCAGGGGAAGACGTAGGAGGAGATGGCGAGGGTTGCGCCTAGCAACGATAAGGTTGCAGTTTCCATGCTGATGCGTTCGCGCAGGCGTTGGAGCAGGACTACGATTGAAAGGGTTGCGAGCAGGATGAGGTCAACGATGTGTTTGACTAGAGTGGTGGGTGCTGGCTTCAGATGGAAGGGTTGAAGGATCAGGTCTGTCAGTAGTTGGGCTATCCCGGCGTTTGCTCCTTGCTGGTTTGCATAGGTGAAGAAAAAGCCAAAGACTTGCAGGCTGTGACTGAGGATGAGAAAGGGGATATAGCCGAGGATGATAGTTGCAAAACAGGCACCGAGCAGAGCGAGCCAGTCTCTTGCTGTATCTCTGCGACGCACTACCGCGATGAGTAGGAGGATGGGATAGATTTTGGTAAGTGTGGCCAAGCCAATTAGTATGCCGGTTACTATACGGGAACTGGGACGGATACTGGAAGCGGTGAGTATGGCAAGGACGGTGAATGTGAGGGTGAGGACATCGACATGGCCTTCGATGGCAAATTCGACGATGGGTAATGGGCACCAGGCATAGATGATGATGCGGCGCGGATCAAGTTCTTTGCGCATGAGTAGTAGAGCCAGGACAACACAGGTAAGCATATCAAAACCGACGAATATGCCTTTGAGTACGAAGAGGTTACTGGGTGCGAGCAGGTAACTCAGCACATAGATAAGTTCTGCCCCAGGTGGGTAGATGGTTGGCACGTCACGAAAGCGGCTGTTGCCGAAAATAAGGGCATCGCGGAGGGGCGCCAGCACTTTATCTCCCGGTGCGTAGATATAGGGACTGTAGCCGTGGAGGATGACGCGTGCGTCCCAGATGTAACGCCAGGAGTCACGTGAGAGATTGGGTAGGAGTGGGAGTAGCATGGCACGTAGAATGAGGGCGCCTGCCAGGATGATGGCTAGCTCAATCCAGCGCCAGTGTCGTGTGGCGGGTCTGGTAGTGAGAATGAGTGCGCAGGCGGCGAAATAGGGGAGAAAGCAGATGACCCAGACGGATAGAAATGGTGTGATTTTGCTATAGCCTGATAAGGATGTATTGAACAGAAATAAGTAGAGGATGATTGAAAGTAGTAAGAGGATGAGGAGGAGAAGGGTGCGTAGCCAGGAGTGCCTAGTAGGGGTTTCCAGATATCCAGGTGATTTAGGAGACGCGGCCGATACATCGGTGGTGGGCACGATCAATCGACCTCTACTGAGGGAAAGATCTTGATTTTTATTAGTGAGCGACATGGTTAGTAGCTCCAGTTGAGGCCGCATTGGGAGCAGTGTTTGGCAGGGTGGGTGCTTTCGAAGGCGTGGCGGAAGGCTTGATAGCGTTCGCCGCTCCAGATAGCTTCGATTGGTTCTTGAAAGACGTTGCCGAGGACGCGTTCCTCGCGATACTCTTTTGCGCTGCGGTGTCCAAAGGGAGCAAAGCAGCAGGAGAGAACGTTGCCGCTGGATGTGATGTAGGTGAGGGTGTAGGGACGACGACAGCCTGACCAGGGGCGATCTCCGAAGTCTCTTACGAGGCTCTCTAAAGGTGTAGTGGCACCAGCAGCGCTGAAGGTGATGCCGCGCTCCTTACAGGTCTGCTCACAACGATGCACAAGTGCTAATTCTTCAGAGGTAGAGCGGCGGAAGAGGGCTTGTTTTGATTGAGCTAATCCCTGCTCGAAGTAGACGAGGCGCTGCAAGTGCACTTCGGGTATACCATGTTCGCTGGCTAAATCGATCAGGCCGGGCAGTTCATGCAGATTCTCTTTCAGGGCGGTGAACCAGAGGGAGACGGCGGGTTTGCTGGCGTTTTGTTCTTTTTGCTGGGCAATAAAGGCGTGGATATTGCGCCAGATTTTATCGAAGGCGTCAACGCCGCGTACATGGGCGTACATTTCGCGTGTTGAGCCGTCCATTGATAGGCGGTACTCGTCGAGACCAGCATCGATTAAAGCCTGGCCACGCTTGGCGTTGAGGGCGATGCCGTTGGAGTTGAAGAGGACGTAGGTGCCACGATCTTTTAGATAGCGGATCATGTGCGGCAGATCCTTGTTGAGTAGTGGTTCGCCCAGGCCATGCAGGACAACGCGATCCAGTACGGGAAATTGATCGACGATATAGCGGAAGTTGTCGAAACTCAGGTCGCGGTCGTCCTCTCGCGAGAGCAGCGTCCGTGGGCATTGTTGACAGAGTTCGTTACAACGGCTGGTAGGCTCGATGTAGATCGAGCGCGGCAGTGTGGGCACAAGGGTCATAGTCGTCATTTGTAGTATTCCATTCATTGTGTTCATTTGCATTATCGCGCTCCTAATGGATGCGCGAAAGAAAGGTGTGCAGCGGTAGCGGGTGCAAGGGCAGGATTTTCTTGCAGCAAGTCGGCTAAACGCAGCAAGTCGGGTAGTTCATCGACATCAAGTAGCGGTTGCAGTAAATGCACGAGTAATTTCTGGCGTTGGGCCAGTTCAATCGTCATCTGGCATACTACGCTGGTGCTCATGGGAATACCCGTAAAGACATCGTGCGGCTGATGCATTGCGATCAGATAGTAGCCACCATCTTCGGAGAGGCCGAGGACAATATCTGCTTCGTCAAGCGCTTTATGCGCGTTGGCAATAGTGGCGAGGCTGATATGTGGCGAGTCTGAGCCAATCAGGATAGTGCGCTCAAATCCTCGCTTGTATGTCTCCTTGAACGCGTGGTGCAGACGTGATCCAAGATCTGCTCCTTGTTGGGGGAAATATGTCATGTATTGGGCATAGGATGGCGTGAGGGTCGAAATGAAGGAGGGAAAGTTGGCTTCTGGCGGCGTGTATGCCCAATGCAGATCATAGGCTTGTCCAGCGAAGCGATTTGCGAGGTCGGTGAGAAAGGCCTGGTAGAGGGTGGCAGCGCGGTCGTTTCCGATGGTGCGCCCCAGGCGTGTTTTGGTTTTACCAGATTCGGGATAACGAGCCATTATTATAAGTGCGGTATTAGACATGGGTTCTCCTTTTGAGGTGTCTATAGGTATGAAACCGATCAATCGGCGATGGGCACGAAAGATTGAAACGCGCTCCGCTTTGCTTCGCTGAGATCCTTATGGAGTAGCGCAGGGTGGTACGGAGCATGGCGTAGGCGGCTTTGATGCTGCCGGAGAGGGTGCCAGCTACTTTTGAGCGGCCATGACTGCGACGGCGATAGTGGATGGGTAATTCAACGATGCGATAATTTGCACGTGCTGCCTTCACCAGCATTTCGACGGGCCAGCCGAAGGTCATTTCGCTCATTTGTAATGCTTCTAGTAGGGAGCAGGGGATGACGCGAAATGAGCCTATATCGTGCAGATTTACTTTGTACAAAAGGCTGAGTAGACGGCTGGTCATCCAGTTGCCCAGGCGAGCCTGGGGTGGAATTGCTCCACGTTCGGAACGCTCAGTCACACGCGAGCCGATGACAAGATCTGCGTGGCCTTCACGAATTGGGGCGAGCATCATAGGGAGATCGGCGGGATCGTCGCTGCCATCTCCGTCCATAAAAATCACGATGTCGGCACCGAGGGTGGAAGCTGCTTCAAAGCCTTTTAAGCAGGCTCGACCGTATCCACGGATTGGTTCGCTCGCGATTATGGCACCTGCTATTCTGGTAACGGCAGCGGTTGAGTCAGTACTGCCGTTGTCGGCTACGATGATCCAGTCGGCAATATCACGGGGTAGCTCCGCAAATAGGTATGAGAGGGCTACCTCTTCGTTCAGTGCTGGAATAACGAGGGCAATTTTTGGGGCTGACATTTAGGGATGTACCTCCTGGATGCTATTGAGAACATCGCCCCACCCACAGGTGGACACAAGGTCCCCTACTTCTAAAGGCGTACCCTCGATTATGCTTAGCGGGGATGCGGTTGGGATGGTTTTTGTGAGGCTGAAACCTGCTGCTTGCAGGAGTGCGGTATATTCGTCTTCGGTACGCTCCCGACCGCCTGTTTCTAGCAAAAGTGTGAGGTGTTGTATTGCCATTTCAAATGAGGTTGCATTGCAAGGAGTCATTAATTTCTCGACAAGGAGGATTCTGCCTTGTGCTGCCATTGCCTGGCGACAGTTGTTGAGGATGGCTAGGGCAGAATCATCATCATAGCTGTGAATGACCTCGGAGAGGATGCAGAGATCAGCACCTGCGGGTACAGATGTGAAGTAGTCACCTGCCATGACGCTACAACGCTCTGTCAGCCCAGAGATTTCGATGTATTGCTGGGCAACTTCAGTGGCTGAGGGAAGATCAAAGATGACTCCACGCATGCGAGGATTTGCTTGCAGAATGGGGACGATGAGTGCGCCATATCCACCTCCAACGCCTACGATGTTGTCAAATCGTGAGAAATCGTAGGCGGCAACTACTGCATTGGCAAATGTTCTGGTACGATTAGCTATGTGCTCATCAAATCTCCGAGAGACGTGACAGTGCTGAGCCAAACTTTTGAAGAATCCCATGCCAAAGGCCGAGTTGAAGGCACTTTCGCCGGTCTTGACGGTTTGCAGTGTATTGCTCCAGGCTTGCTGGTTCCACTCCTGACCCCAAAAGAGGATTCTGGGACGCAGGGAACCAGGAACGTTCGATTGAAGATAGTAGCTGTATGGTGTTGGTGCAAAGCAACCATCCTCTTGTTGAATGAACACGCCAATAGCGGTGAGACCGCACATGACGCGATACAGCGCTTCACTTTCTACGCCGACAAGGCGTGCAAGCTCGTCAGCATTTTTGGGAGTATCCTGTACAAGATCAGCAATACCGAGTTCTGCCGCGACATAGATCAATTGTGTGACCCGAAAACCAGACATCATCTGATGTAATGCTTCCGCAGGTGCCAGGCAGGTTGAGTTGTAGAGATTGTGAGATGGAGAGACATAAGATGGTTGCAGATCCACTATCCAACCTCCACCGTGACTCGATGATAGCCTGTAGAGCCATTGGGCACGCTGCCCTGCATGAAGCTGGTCTGCACTGCTCCTGTTCCATCGGTGGCACGAGCGGTGAGTGTATACTTTCCCGGCAAGGATGGCGTCCACTCCCACTTCCAGAGCACCCAGGTATCTTGTGAGAGCGGGGGATCAAGTGTTGCGATATGCCAGGTGCTGCCGCCGTCAACACTGATCTCTACCATTGAAATGCCGCGAGAACCCGCGAAGGCAATACCGCCGATTTCAATTTGCTGGCCCAGGGGAAGATGACCATGTGGACGATCTATACGGCTTATGGTATGCAATGGACCGTTATACCAGCCTTGATCGGAGTAGAGTCCACCTACAAAGTGGTCGGTCAGTTCGACGCGGGTAAGCCATTTGGGATTCTCTTCGCCGTAGCGTCCAGGCACAAGCACGCGTAAGGGAAAACCATGACGCGCAGGAAGCTCAGCGCCATTCATGCGCCATGCCAGCAGCGCATCGACGGCCAGCACTTCATCCAAGGGTAGACTAACGATGTAACCATCAACGCTTTGGAACGCGACGTAACGGGCAGTTGGCTGGGCTCCTCCATGACGTTCTAGCAACGAGCGCAATGGTACACCCTGCCAGATGGCTGTGCTGATCAGTCCGCCACTCGGGCCATTCGAAATGCATTCAAGGGTAATGGCGCGTGACGTTGAGGGCAGGTTCTGCACTTCCTCATAGGTATATGAACCTGCGGTACCCACCAGCCCCGCAACTTCCAGCCGCCAGACATTGAGATTAGGGGTCGGATCAATAGGGTTTTGTGTCACGACATAGTGCTCGTTGTTCGGTGTGATAGGAGGTGTCATGCCATTGCGTGGACGTGCGCTTAAGCCGTCGTAAGAAGCGTAGCGGCTCAGGTACCCTCGTACGAGGCCAAATGATGCAGCGGCAGCACCTACGCCAAGGGTCGCAACGCTAGCACGAGCGAGCAACTGGCGACGGCTTTGCATAGCAACATGAGCGCCTGGAACGCGTTCTTTGGGCAACAATGCCCGATAGGCAAGACAGAGTGTTATGCTGTAGAGGCTGAATTCGGCGAATAAGCTGAGGGAGGTAACCAGCATGGCCCAACCGATTGGCAGTCCGAGAAAATTTTGTCCGATCTCGACCCAGAATAATAGGACGGCGAGCAGTGTCATCAGACCAGCCATTGCCGCTGCCGTTAGCCATTCGCGCCGTGATGGGCGATATCCTTTGGCTGGCAGTATTCCACGAACGATAGCAGCGTAGAGCAGGCCCAGCACTGTTCCAAAGCCGATCATGCCGAGTAAGGCCAGGCCAAGCGGGATGGTTTTGGAGTTCGGGGCAAATGCGACGAGAATGCCGACAAAGTAAGCCGCCGGTATCAGTTTGAGTACATGATCGCCAAAAAGCTCTACAGGGGTGGGTATGCCTGCCACCAGGCGCAAGATTCCCATAAGCACTACGGTTAGCAGACTCGCCAGCAGGCCTGCGCCTAAAGCAGCAAGGGCGCGTGCGACCAAAGGCCTGGCAAAGAAACGAGTGGACGGGCTTGTAGAGGTTTCTATTTTTTCGGTAGAAGATGAAGATTGAGTATGTTGCATGACGCTCCTTCAAATATGCGGGCACTTACCTTGTAAGCCACCTCGCCAACGACGCTTGCGCGGCTACTGCTTCGCAGTCAGGCGAGGTGCAAGGTAGTACCCACGCTGCCTGGGCTTGTCTTTTTCTCAGAGAATTGATGTATACCTTTACACGAAGGAAATGTGTGTTTCTTACAGGGGAATATGGAGGATACTGCGGATAGCAGGATATAATGAGATATTTCAGTGCAGTTGACCTGGCACTTTTGATAGCTTCCGGTGGGAAGGAGCTAGATATGGAACGACAAATCATGTGGTCTCCCTGGACAGGCCCAGGGTTAGAACATCTGCGCCTGCTTCAACAACAGGATGGCATCATTGCCGATAGCTTTATTCTTGGCGTGCAGGAGCAAGGTCCATTTCGCGTCCGTTATGAACTTCACTGCACTCCACAATGGAGACTACGCACTGTTCACATAAGTTTATTGAGTGAATCACCTCAAACGCTTGATCTCTTCACAGATGGAGAAGGGGTCTGGACAACGGGGGAAAGGGAGCCGATTCCCTCGCTGCAAGGGTGCTTAGATGTAGATATTTCGGCCACACCTTTCACCAACACGTTGCCGATTCGGCGACTTGCACTTCAACCAGGCACCAATACCATACTCAGGATGGCATATATCGCGATTCCTGAGATGCATGTCGAGGCTACCCAGCAGCGCTATACATGCTTAGAAGTGACCGCTTCTGGAGGAAGATACCTCTACGAAAGTCTTGAGCATGGAGTGAGTTCGTTTGCTGCCGAGCTTCCTGTGGACCGGGATGGGTTGGTATTGAATTATCCTGAACTCTTTAAAAGAGTGTGGACGTGGTGATTCAGATGTTTTCGTAGAGAATGCTCTAAACCAAGCAAGGGTATGATAGAATATACCCTTAACGGAGAAAGATAAACTGTCATTCTTCGCTTCGCTCAGAATGACATAGCGAGGGATGATTTATCCCTGGATGATATGGCGAAGAATGACAATCTCGTATAGGAGAAGAATTAGTGTCTCGTAGTGAAGCAAAGAATGTGCGTGGTCTTTTGAGCCGCAATGAATGGATCATTGTTGCTGGATCATTTGCTGCAACGATTTTGGGAGGTATTGTTACAGCGTTGCAAGCAAATGCGGTGCTTATTTTTGTGATAACGGGTATTGCGCTTGCTCTACTCGCTGCACTAGTGGGAGCGGCAACCGATCAGTTGGGATCGAGACTTGGACCGGGTGCGACGGGTGTCTTACAGTCAGCGCTTGGTAACTTACCTGAATTATTTTTTGGGATTTTTGCTTTACGCGCAGGACTGATCGGTGTTGTGCAGGCCGCACTCGTCGGCTCTATTCTAGGGAATAGCTTATTCGTGCTTGGCCTTGCATTCTTTGTTGGTGGTCTACGCAATGGCACCCAGCGTTTCGGATCGGAAGCGCCGCGTATGATTGCGACGCTGACACTGCTTGCCGTGGCGGCGCTAGCAGTGCCTACACTCGTACACGGCTTACATACTCCGGCATTCGGACACGAGGAAGGTCTTAGTGTAGCCTGCGCAATCATTTTGCTGGTGGTATTTATTGCAAGCATTCCTATTTCTTTAAAGGGCGGTCCGTTGGGCGTTCCTTCCGAAAAGGAGGCGTCTGACACATCTATAGAGCGTCCTTCCTGGCCGCTGTGGCTGGCCGGAGTGCTATTGCTTATGGCAGGTGTTGGTGCTGCCTTTGTCTCGGATTGGTTCGTAGCAGCTTTGACACCAGCAATTGCGATTCTGCACATCTCTCCTGCTTTCACCGGTCTGGTGATCGTCGCACTGGCCGGCAATGCTGTGGAAAATGTTGTCGGCATTCAGTTTGCAGCGCGCAATAAAGCGGATTATGCGATTAGCGTCATTCTCAATAGCTCACTTCAGATAGCTTTAGGCTTAATTCCGGCATTAGTGCTACTGAGTTTTGTGATAGGAGGCGTGCATTTGACGCTTGTACTGGAACCGCTGCTCGTAGCGGCACTGTTCCTGACTACTCTTTTGAGTACGGTCATCACATATGATGGGGAATCGACGTGGCTTGAAGGGCTGGCGCTGATCGGGCTATATGGTATTATTGCTGTCTCGTTCTGGTGGGGGTGACGACTCTTTTCACGTGTACGGGCCAGACTCCAAAACCGATAAAACGCGCAGGAAGGTCCCTCAGGATTGGTATGCGAAGGAGCAAGCGCATTTTCGATGGCAGCACAACTGGCTTGTCAGAGTCGAGGACACCCGAGACGAACCTTCGCTGTATAAGATTTTGAAATCCCTGAATAATACGCGTGGGCCATTCTCGCTTGCGCTGTACAGCAGCCAGGTCCCGCGCTTCCAGGTGGCCCCGCTTGAGTGAACCGCTCAGCACATTTGCGGCCTCAACGGCATCCTGAATGGCATAGTTGATGCCAACACCGGCGACGGGGGACATTACATGAGCGGCATCGCCTATGAGCAGCAAGCCAGGACGATACCAGCGGCGGAGCCGACTTGATTCGACTGAGAGCACCGATATCTGCTTCCATGCCTGTATGGAATTCAGGCGATCCGCGAACTCGGGCATCATTTCGGCCGCTTCATTGCGGAACGCCTCAAGTCCAGCAGCATGGATTTTTTGATAGCCGCCCTTAGGAATGACGTAGCCGATTTGCCAGTAGTCTTCTTCTTGTACAGCTTCTGATTGAGAGGACACAGACACGTTGGTATTGGTAGCAACGTGAGTTGGTGCCAGACGATGCAGGAAAATCAGGACGTGCCCCTTAGCAATGCGACCGCTGGATTGATCTGAATCCCCAGGTTTGGCAGGCAGGCGAAACCATAGGACATCCATAGCTTGAGCAGTTTTGATTGGCTCCCATCCCGCAAGGCGCCGTATACGAGAAAAGCGTCCATCGGCACCAACTGTAAGTAGTGCTCGCACCTCGTGCCAGCCATCTTGTCTACGATAGTGAACGCCACAAATTTTCCCATTTTCCTCGATCAATTTCTCCGCCCTTGCACCCATGACCAGTTGAAAGTTCGGGTAATTTTTCGCCTCGGTGGTAATGAATTCGAGGAAATATACCTGGGGAATCATCGCAATGTAGGGATAGCGAGTTTTGAGGCGGCGAAAGTTGGCCAGCGTGACGATGCCAGCAGATGTTTGCACAGGTATGCTATCCAACTGCGAGTGAGGTATTTGCAAGAGGCGGTCGGCCAGGCCAATTTCGTCCATGATTTGCATGACCGATGGGTGGATTGTGTCACCACGGAAGTCACGGTCGAAGTCCATGTGTTCTTCAAGCAGCATTACGGGTATGCCCTGGCGCGCCAGCAGGAGAGCAAGAACGGCTCCGGCCGGGCCTGCGCCTACGATGCAGCACGTTGTTTGTTCTACTTTTTCTGGTGTTTGTGAGGTTATTTCGTTTTGCATGGTTGTAGCTCCTGATTCTTCTATGAAGTTCTCTCTTCGAGGATGATCTTTCCGGCAGCCCCATCGACGGTGATCTGTTGACCGGTAGTGATACGCTCCGTTGCTCCTGCCACACCTACGACCGCCGGAATGCCGTACTCGCGGGCCACGACTGCGCCGTGAGAGATTGCGCCGCCCATTTCCATCACCAGGCCACCAGCGGTAAGGAAGAGCGGTGTCCAGCCTGGATCGGTTGAGGGCGCAACCAGTATCTCACCGGGTTCCAGATGGGCACCTGTGGGGTCGAGAATGACTCGCGCTCGTCCTGTAACACTACCCGGTGATGCAGGTGTGCCCCGCAGCATACCTTGAGATTCGGTGCTATCTGTCACTACCGGAGTTGGCTCGGTGCCATCGGAAAGCAGCACACGGGGCACATGGCGACGCTGCAACTCGTATTCATAGAGTACTTGCCGCTGGCGGACGATCTCGCGCATATCCTCGCCCGCCAGAGCTGCGTGTGTCTCTCGTAGGGTTATAAAGAAGATGTCTGCGTCGTTCTCCAGGCGTCCGGCCACGACGAGTTCCTTTCCAACTGACTGGAGCACCTCACGCATAGACGCCAGGACCAATATCAGACAGAATTTAGGCATTTCGCGTAAACCGGCCATTGCTCGCGCTCGTTTTAGGAAGAAACCAACAAGCATGCCACGCAATCTGCCTTTACGAGAGGCTCGTCTGGTGAGTTCAGTTACCATTGCCTTGGCCTCTTGTGCCCCACGCTGGAATTGTACATCAGGCGCTAATGCAGGGTCATTTAATTGCAGGTAATTGGCAAGCACGCCAAGGATGTGCGTAGGATCCTCGCTCCAGCGCGGTAGACCTAGATCAATCTCGGCCACGCCTCGATGCCCATAGTGATACAGAAATTCGGCAAGTCCCTGCTGGAGGGTTGGGGGCAACGCGCCCGCACGGTACTCCTGAGCCAGTTGTTCAGGTGGGGTTTCGCTGACATGGAGAGCTGTTGTGGCATCAGCAGCTATTCTTCGAGAGAGTGCCCATAGATCCAGGTCCATCTCCGTCGTTGGATTGTGTGGTAACGCTCGCAGCACAATCTGCAATTCACCAGGAGTGGCAATACCTTTCAGGAGCCTGCTTGCCAGCCCCAAACTGCCAAGTCCAGCGCCCAAGGTAGAGGGAAGGGCGCGGAAGAGAGGCCTTAGCTGATCTGGAATGAGCTGCTCAAGAGCCTTCAAACGGTCAGTAGGATTGGGGATCTTGCTTTCCAGGGATGTTGCTCTTAGTGCCTCTAATCCTGCCCTGGCTCGCTGTATACGCTCTACTGCAGTTGAAGGCTTGAACAACGCCTGGGTGATATACAGTGGCGTTCTCGTTTTCACGGCAAGCGAACTAAAAGCGCGTATCACTCGCCAGCGCGGTATAGATCTGAGGAAGAGCCGTCGATCGGTGGTAAGCTGCGAGAGGAGAACACCTGAACGTGCCTCGGCGAAGCTCATGGCTCCTATCAACAATCTGCGTCCAATTTTTGTACGTAGAGCGGCTGTGACATCGAAGAAGAGACGGAAACCGGCTTCGACCAGAATGCCGGGACCGCTCAAAGGATCGCGCGGCGTCAGATCAAACAAGCTGGCCATAGTGGAGCCAAGGAACCGGAAGGCAGCTATTCCCATCGGGGTGAATGGCCGCAACACTCCTTGGAAAACGTTGAGCGAAAGGTAGACACGCAGCTCCTCATCGTTGCCAGGGGCGTTAGCGGGCAGTGGATACAGTGTGGTTATCGGTCGGGATTGAGTGAGCCAGACCTTCCCTACCGCATCAATGGCCCACTCGATATCTTGTGGTGCGTCATAATGCGCCTCAACCCTTGCACCCAACCGCGCCAGATCGCATATTTGAGTATCTGAGAGACAGGCTACGCTGCTACTATCGCCGCTTTCAGCCCGGGTAGTACCACCGTCAGTGGTGCCCCTGATGACGAGGCGCTTGTCGCCCAACCGCCGTTCGACGATTTCTCCGGTAGCGGTATTTACCACGAAGTGATCGGGATTGGTCGCGCCAGAGACGACTGCTTCTCCCAGGCCAGGATTGGCATCAATGACTGCCTGGCAACGCTTTCCGGTTACCGGATTGGCAGTGAACAGCACACCTGCCACTTCAGCTTCTACCATGCGCTGCACGACTACCGCGAGCTGCACGCGGCGTTGATCGAGGCCCAAACTCGTCCGATAGCTGACGGCGCGGCCGGTCCACAAGGAGGCCCAGCAGCGACGTACGGCATCCAGCAGCGCTTCGGTACCGACGATATTGAGGGCGGTATCTTGCTGACCTGCAAAGCTGGCAAAGGGCAGATCCTCAGCCGTAGCGGAAGAACGCACAGCCACAGGGATAGGTTCGCCAGCGCCCAAAATGAGATAGGCTTCGGCAATAGACGCGGCTACATGCTCTGGAATAGCGGCGTTCTGGATGCAAGTACGAGCTACTTGTGCCAGTTCTGCAAGCTGTTCGGGATTGCCAGTATGCCCTCCTCGCGTATCCAGAACAGCCTTAATCCCCGCCTCCGTTGCTACTTGCTCATACGCGGCGGTCGTAATGCAAAATCCAGGTGGTACTGGTAACCCCGCACTTGTCATCTCACCCAGGTTAGCTCCCTTCCCACCGACTAGCGCGAGCATATTACGATGAATGGAGGTAAATGGCAGCACTATCCCCATAGTACCGGCAGGTTGACTGCGTTGTTGTTCCTGGTGGAGATTCATGATGGTCCTCCTTTTTTCTCGCCGTTTCAATAAGTAGTACTATACTTGTAACTACCTCTGCTCATGCCTCACAGAGGGGCACCCTTTATTTTAACTGGCTAACCAATTAATAGAAGTTTTAAAAATATTAACGAGGTAGAAGTCCCTCAAGCACTGTTTCAACGATAGAATCGGCGATTTGTGCATGCGAAAATACCAGAGATGCCGGATCACGTATGATCTGACGTCGCAAAACAAATGCCATAACACTGCCTAGAATGATCTGGGTAGTAAGTGGCACATCAGCATGACGTAGCTCACCATTTTGCATCTTTGTCTCAAGATAGTTGCCCAGAAATTCTATGATACGTAGGATGGTGCTTCCTAATATTGAGGTCATCTCCGGGTTATCGCCGTGCACTACTTCGGGCAGCATTACGCGGATCAGGCCGACAAAGTTTTCGCTTTCAACGATACCAAGCACTTGTTGGATCATATAGCGCATGAAAAGCGGCGGCGGCATAGTGAACATTTGTGGCGGCAAAGTCATCATGAGCCGGATGGGTGAACGAGTTTCGATAATTGCGTTGAGTAGAGCCTCCTTGCTTTCGAAGTAATAGTAAATGAGGCCAGGTGTGATCCCGGCTTCACGTGCAATATCTTTGTTGGTTGCCCGTGAGAAACCTTTTTGTGAGAATGCACGCATTGCAGCGTCAATAATTTGCTCTCGGCGATCTTCTACAACTTTAGGCGTTCTGCCCATACTTTTAACCATTCTTAATATTTCCGAGTATTTAATTGACTGGCCGATTAATAATAGTGTACTTGAAAATAAAGGGAAAGTCAAGAGATTTTTATGAAACCAGATCGAGTTGGGGGACGTCGAGAACGCGAGCAAGGAGACGCAAGTGGTAGGGTTGGGGGTCTTCTCGCCCATTTTCGAAGTGAGAGATTGTTTCACGACGCAGACCGGTCATATCAGCCAGTTGTCCAATGCTCAATCCTTTACGTTGCCGGAGTATACGAAGATTGGGGACGCCATGATGGTGTTTTGCGATCCTCTCCTGCGAGGCATATGGTTTCATTTGATCCTCTCCTTTGAGGTCCTATCAGGCCCCTCTTTCTTCTCAGCGCCATTGCTGGAAATTGGGCCGAGTGCAAGAGTTGTGTTGGTTAACTCCTGCTTATACATAAAGCATACCAGATCAAGGGTCGCTTGTCCAGCGAAATAGGTCTATTGGAGCCACCAGTCTGCGACATTCCAGGTATTGGCGACTATGTTAGGATTGGGAACGACGTTTTGGAGGTGGGTATTGGCGATCAGGCTATTGACCGCTGTATAGAGGGGAAGGATGTAGACCTGGTTAGCGAGTTGCTCCAGGAATTGGTGATAATAGCGTACTCGTTGTGAGAAGGTAGCCGTGTTGCGTGCAGAAGTGAGCGCGGTATCGATGATAGGATCCTTCACTCGTGCGTAGTTGGCCAGGGCTGGGTGCTCGGCTGTTGGAATCTGCGAGGAATGGAAGGCGCTGTACTCCTCATCGGGATCAGGGCCATTTGCATAGCCGAACATGGCCAGGTCAAAGGCACCTGTGGCAAGGATACCACGCTGGTTGTAGAGGCCAAAGAAGGAATTGAGTGAGTAATAGGCGATTTTAACGGTGATGCCAATGGCCTGTAGATCGTGTGCGATGAGTTGGGCAGCGGCAGTACGCAAAGGATTATCTGAGGTAGTGACGAGGCGCAAGACGAAGGGCTGGCCTTGTTTGGTGAGTATGCCATTGGGACCAGGTAACCATCCTGTTTGGGCTAACAACTTTTTGGCGGCAACTGGATTATAGGGGATTGGGGCGATGCTGGGATCATAAACGAGCGAAGGTGGAGGCTCGACCGAGTTTGCAAGGCGAGAACAATTGCGCATATGCAGAGCATTCATAATGACGGCGCACCGATCAATGGACATAGCGATGGCGCGCCGCACGTTTACATTTTGCAAAAGCGGATTGGCGTTATTGAAGTCGAGGTGCTCATAGGAAGCGGCGGGCGTTTCTACGAGTTTGACGTTAGAGGATAGATGCTTTGCTTCGATCAGCATGACAGGAAGGTCATTTTCCATATAGCCTTCAGAGAGATCTGTCTGTTGGTTGTATACGGCTGCGGTTAGGCTCTGTAAGCTGCTATAGGAGCGATAGATGAGCTGCGAGAGAAAGGGACCGTGAAAGGTGCTTGAGGTATAGTAGGGGTTTGAGACCATAGTGTAGCTGCGACCGTTTTCAATGCTTGAGAGCTTGTAAGGGCCATCCGTTACTGTTGGGGCCAGATAAACGCTGGGATCATTTTGCAGGGCGATAGGTTGTAGCTTGCCCCACGCGTGCTTCGGGGCAGCATAGGGCAGGTAGAGCAAATAGGGGCCGAGAGGATGCTTCATATGTGTAGTATGACGGTAAAGTTATCGGGTGTGTTGATACTGGCAATTTGATCGTAACCGCTAGTGATGAGCGCACCTGTATTGGGGTTCTGATCCAACTGCCACCAGTATTGGAAGTCGCTGGCAAGGATGGGATGGCCATCGGACCAGCGCAAATCATGACGTAGATGCATAATGATAGTTTTGCCGCCATCTCGCACATCACCATTTTCGGGTAAGGGCACTTCAGTGAGTTGATTGGGATGAACGTGGAACCGCTGATCGTAAATGATGGGAGCAGACCACAGTGCAGTGCTTATCTGAAGGTCTATTGAAGAGCCAGAAAAGAGGGGATTGACGGCAGATGGAAATTGGGTACTGGAGAAGGTAATGGTGCCCTGCTGATGAGAAGGAGGAGGTGTGTAGCTGTAGGGCCCAAGGAGAAGTGATTGAGGTAGTTTTGGAGGGAGAGATGGGATATCGCTACAGGAGACAAGGATAGATATCAGGATAAGGAGGGTAAGCGACCAGGGACAAGGAGGCAGTGTCATTCTGAGCGGAGCGAAGGATCTCTCTCGATGGGTAGAGAGATCCTTCGCTCCGCTCAGAATGACAGGGACGATCATAGATAGAAAGCTGCTCAACTGGATCGTTGTGCGTGTGTGACAGTTTTTATAGGTTTATCTGGAAGAGGTTGGTTATTGCCAATAGTCGCCATGTATGGCGAGTTTGTGCTATCGTCTGGATTAACCACAAGAACATCATTGGCAAACGGTCCGGGCAATTCGCCGACAAGTTGAACCATGTAATCCATATCGTTCATCACGAGCATAGAATGGCTGAGACTGACGATTTGAAGCGATTGAGCAATTTGCATCAAAACGTTTTTGGTGATGCCATCGCGCTGGTCACCGACGATCCAGAAGACGACTCCATTCTGTTGGTAAATGAGTTCACTGCGCTGGCCTTTAATCCATTGGGGAACAAATCTGCCGTGCTTGACCCATTGCCCATCTACATAAATAGATGTGGCACGGCCCATTTGATCGACTTGCAAAGGGTATGCGGAACCCGACTGCACCAGTTGATCGATATTTATTCTTGGCTTAAATTCACGGATGATGATCTGTCCAGTGCCATTTGGTATGACATCAGGGGAGGAGAAATCATACTCTAAGTCCACAATTGGACCATCGAACATGCTCTGATCGACCTGAGGATACAAATAGATGCCGGTCAGGCTATAGTTTTGAGGAAGCGAGCCTGGCCAGTACATCGGGAAATGCATGAGTTGATTTTGCGCGGTCGATAAACTTATTTCCTTGGGGCGGTTCCGTGTATTGTTGCTGACAGCGGAGTAGTGACGGACCATACCTGGATATTTATTGACCTGGTAGACGCCACTTGGTGCACCATGAAGCAATATCTCAAGCCCCGAAGCGAAGGATGTACTGGTAAACGCGACTGTTACGATCATAAACAATATGAGAACGGCAGTCAAGGCAAAAACAGAACGACGTACGGGTAGTGCTTGCATCTCGCTAATCACGGTACCCAAGGAGCCAGGACGCGAAGGGAAGAGACGACGGCGCAATTTGAGGCGACGAAAAACGCGTGCAGAGGTTTTATGTTCAAATCCATGCTCAACCGGTTGGAAGCGAGGTTCATCCGGCTCTAGCAGCGTTTGCACGAAGTAAGGCGGTAACTCTTCGTCCTGGGGAGCGAAGAGTGTATTGAGTTCTTGGACAAACTCTATATCTTCCTCGCTGAAGTCAGCAGGAATGTCCAGGTCCTGGGTAGAGAGCGATGAAAATCCACTTTCCCCACCATTTAATTCTTTTTCAAACTCGCTCATACTCATATGCATGCTCCTTGAGCGCCTCGCGTAAGCTTTTCCGCGCCCGCCAGAGTCGGGTATCAACTGCGTGCCTGGTTAAACCAGTTTTCGCCGCAAGTTCTTCCGTGCTGGCGAACTTAAAGTAACGCAAATAAATAAGTTGGCGGTCAAGCTCGGGCAACGTCGCCAAGGCCTGGTATAGTTCCTCTCGCCTCTCACTTTGTTCCAGCAAATGTTCCATACTGGACTCGGGATGCGGAGGAAGTGTGGCACGACTCTCATTGTCGTACCCACCCCACCCTGATGTCTTCCGCCCACTATTCCCTCCCCAACTACCATCTGATGCATTCCATTGGCGGTTTTCATCTGCTGATTGTACATTGTGGGTCTGACGCCGACATAATTGGCGACGACGATCCAAAGCGATATACTTTGCACGCATAGTTAACCATGTACGAAGCGTGCCACGCGCAGAGTCAAAGGTATCGATCTCTTGCCAAACAGCGACAAAAAGATCATTGACGCATTCTTCGGCATCCTGCGCGACACCGATACCATCCAATACCAAACGAGTAAAGTAAAATACTTCCCGCGAGTATCGCGATATAAGCGTTTCCAAAGCTTCAGGATCGCGTTCGCGCAACTTCAAGGCCAGCTCTTCATCCGACCAACTTTGTCGCACCATGCTTGCTCCTTGCAGACCTGAGTATGTCCTTCCACTTCTCTTGCTGGCCACCCTCCAGCAAGTTGGTACCCGGTTGCATTTTACAGAACGGGTACAAGCTCTGTCCCTACTACACTAGAAGCCTCGTCGCTATTCGTCCATAGTAGGAATACCTCTTGTGGGCGTCCTGTTTGCTTATCTTCATACCTAAAATATTCCGATATCTGCATGTTCGGCACTTATCCTTTGCTTCGCTCCTAGGAGCGAAGCGAGGAGAGGACGTACATTGAAGATACGGACAGTGGGTTAGGAACATACCTGATCGGTGGGGCACTCACCATCCCATGAAGATATACGTTCTTTTAGAACAAAATCTCTCAAGGCAAACAATGAATTGCATCCCTACACGGAATGGTCTCATAACAATTTTGCTTGAAAGAACGCGAAAAGTCAAGCACTTTGGGAGGTGTTATACGTTCAGTGAGATGAATACGGTTTCTGTAGCTATTTCAGAACGGTAAAGCAGGCGAAGGCCATTTACGGCAGCGGTTGGTATTTGAAAGATGACAGTGCCATTGCGCGAGGAATTTGATGCGATAGTGCCAAAGAAACTGGTTGTGGTATTTGATTGCAATCCAAATGTGTCTCCTTCAGCACTAATCAGTTGGAAAAAACTGACCTCGTTCATGATGGATTTCGTGCCAGTATTTTTAATGGTTATGGCTAGAACGATAGCTGTTGAGTTCACATCTGCGCCCGGCTGTTTGCTGATATTATTGAGAATGATAGTGCGGTCCGGTAGTGTGATCATTTGACTGTTTGGATTGCCACCGGAGACGGGGGTTGGAGAAAGAATGATTATAGGAACGCTGTGCGGGGGGACCGTTGCGGTAGTTTCTAGTGGTTGCCGCGATTGAGTTGGGCTTGATACTGGTAAATTAGCATTTCCTGTTGTGCTATTTGTATTTTCCTGGGTATTACAGCCAGCCAGGATGAAGAGTAACAATAGGGCGATGTACGGCATCAAGCGTTTCAGGCGTGATATAAACATGTTTCTATCCCATTTAACAATACTAGCCTAATCTCTAACGTTTACTATCATACGAAATTGATGGAAAAGGGAGAAGGCAAAAAGTATCATTTTTGAGTTCTTTAGGAGTCATTGTGGGAGATAAGGATGGATAATGTGCAAGGGCTGTTGATCTGAAGAAGGGCAGCCGCAAGGGCTGCCCCTCCATTTATTATTTCACGTTTATGACCGGGATTTTGGAGACGGTCCAGCGATCGTTGGGGCTGGCTACCTCGAATTGTACCATCGTGATGGCATCGGTGGGGCAGCGTACGATACAAAGGCCACAACGGATACACTTTTCTTCGTCAATGATCATATCCGCTCCACCTGTCCAGGTCTCGGTTCCACGGTGCATGGGATCGCCCTTGACGACGCGTGAAAGCCCTTCCATGCTGATACAGTCGTATGGGCAGATGTCCACGCAACCAGAACAGAGGATACAGATAGAGGGGTCGATCATGATGTTCAACTGGCATTGCAGGCAACGACGTGCCTGCTCTACTGCTTGAGCCGGTGTATAGCCAGTTTCCGTCTCGCGGGTGTTGCTATAACGTTCTTTCAGAGGTAAGCCAGGCATGAACTGGAATGGGATGGACTCGTAGTCGTCAACCATTCCACGACGGTAGTCGGGCAACTCTATCTCTTCCGCCGGTTCAGCAGGTTTGTCTGCGCCGCCAAGGTAGCGATTGATGGTGATCGCGGCATCACGACCATCACCGATGGCCGAGATCAGGTTGCGCGATCCCTCGGTATAGTCACCGCCCGCGAAAAGTCCGGGATAACTGGTCATCCAGGTTTCGCGGTCGATCAGGGGGACACCGTCTCTCTTACGTACTTCGAGTTTCAGTTCGTCGGCCTGCAACCAGGATGGATCGCTGTACTGGCCGAAGGCAGGGATGATGGTATCGGCCTCAATCACAAATTCGGTGCCTGGGATGGGGATAGGACGACGGCGACCACTGGCATCGGGATCGCCTAGCTTGTTGCGAATGAGTTTGAGGCCGCTGACATGCACGCCATCATTGCTCATGACCTCAAGCTGGGTGACGAGGTATTGAAACTCGACATGCTCCAACATGGCTTCGTCGACTTCGTATTCGTCGGAGGGCATCTCTTCCTTTGAACGACGATACAGGACGTAGACTTTATCGGCACCAAAGCGAATCGAGGTGCGACAACAGTCCATTGCAGTGAATCCACCGCCGAGGACGATTACGCGTTTGCCTATAAATGCAGGCTCACCATAGTTGGTCTTAGCTAATAGTTTGATACCATCTTCAACACCGACGAGGTCGGCACCAGGAATGATCTTGTTGTCGGGTCCCGTCAAGGGGTTTGAGATATAACAGCCGGCGGCGAGATAGACCGCATCGTACTGCTTGAGCAGGTTGGTGAGCATAACATCACGTCCAACGCGAGTATTGTTATATACTTCCACGCCCATATCCGCCATGTATTCGTCACATTCTTCATACGTGACGCTGCGCGGCAGACGCCAGACGGGGATACCATTGACCATCACACCGCCAGCGGTAGGATAGTCGTCATAGATCGTGACGGGATAGCCCATTTCACGCAGGTCACGAGCAGCAGCAAGTCCGGCAGAACCACCACCTACGATGGCTACTTTCTTGTCTTTCGTAATTGGTGGCCGCTCGGCATGGTGCCGATATTCGCGGTGATCGGCGGCGGCGCGCTTTAGCCAGCAAATCGCAATTGGCTTGCCATCAATCTTATTGCGGCGACAGACCGGTTCACATGGACGTGCACAGGTGCGGCCAAGCACGCCCGGTACGACGTTGCATTTGCGGTTTATAAGATAGGCTTCGTCGAAACGAGCCTGAGAAATCAAGCCTATATAGGTTGAAACATCCGTATGAGCTGGGCATCCAACCTGACAAGGAATATTTGTCTGGTACCAGTCAGGGGGAGCGATAACCGATTGGTATCTTGGTTCCAGTTCGCTATCGGGATCAATCATGGGAAATTCCTTTCCTGAGCATCCAACATTCTGTATGAGCCAGGAACGCGATACGTCGGATCCTACAGCCAGAATGAGAAGCAGAGGTATGGTATTGGTTTATGTCTAGTGGTTTGTCTTTTGATCTGTATGAATTACATGTACTGTAAGGGTACATTTCTTCTCAGATTATAGCATGAGTGGGAATAGTGGGCAAGGCGGATGGGCAAACGAGAGGGTGTAAATTCAGGTATTGCTAACGATCCCACGCATCCCGCTCCTCATGCATGTAAGCCTGATCCTTTACTTTATGGACCAGAAAGAACACAACTTTTTGTCTTGTTATCCCACTCTTTTTGGACTTCGTAGGAATGGCCGTTCCAGGTTACGTCACCTCCAGCGGAGGTGAGCTTACCGAAGTTCCAGGCACACTTGTCGCCAATTTCGTTACCAGCCGGATCGTACCAGGCGGTTCCGAGGGGGTCGGTTGCTGCCTCGTTTTGTTCATGGGAGGTGACGTTAATGGTGCTATCTGCATCAAAATCGTTATTGGGACTATGCGAAACGCCGCAGTCAGCGAGGTATGTGCCGGTATATGGCATGGCAGCATAGAGCGTATTGCCAAAGTTGCCATGATAGGCACAAAATGTACTACCAAAACATGTTGAGCTATCAATACAAAGGTTCTCTCCTTTGGCAGTGAAGACAAAGAAGACGTTGTTGAAGTTGGATGACCAACCATTGACACTCTGTGCATTTGTCACTTCTGCCTGGATCTGGCCATCTGAAAGAGTCCCCGATGGATAGGCAGTGGTATCAACCCAGGAGCCTGCCAGCACAGCACCGGTAGGGGCGGTATTGGTCGAGTCTTTGTATTGGGTATCGTTGTGATAGAGGCGGGAACTACCAATGTCACTGAAGTATTGCAGAATCAGGCTGTTGTATCTAGAGCTAACAAATGACCCGCTGGGTTCCCAGAAGATAGCATAAGCATTGGCGGTACCTTCCATGACAGGACCACCGTGATAGACAACGTTGTTACCAGCGCGTTTGGCATGAGCACTCGTTGCAAAGGGATGAGCTTTATGAGCAAGGGCTGCATTTGCGCTCGCGCTGAATGGTCGTAGGAAAGCCACTGCTACGATAGCAAGTGTTAGCAGAGGAAGGAGAGAGAGCATGATTACTCTTCGCTTCACAGAGGATACCTTCTTTCAATTGAGTTTCTTGTGTGTTTGGCTGGTTGTGATTATGGAGTCGTTCCTGTAAGCACACTTATGAATATGTCTATAACATACTTTGAAGAGCTTTGCTAGGCCTTTCTCTAGGCTTACATCCATTTTTCCTATCGAGTTAGCTAGGCAGTGAAGGTTTGGCTCCAATCGTCATGATAAGTCCGGCTAGGAGTGCGGCACGAGGAGCAACGCTATTTGCTAACAGGTATTCGGAGGGGCTGTGGTCAAGACCACCGATGGGTCCTAGACCATCGAGCGCAGGTACGCCGTAGTGAGTGGCATAGCTGGCATCTGAGGCACCGCCGGTTAGCACGTGATTTATAGAGAATCCTAGCAGGTTTACGATGTGCTGTGCTTGATTCGCCAATTGTAGGGTTTTAGGAGTACGTACCATTGGCTCCTTGATGTCCGGCGACGACTCCAAGTTTAACTCTACCTCAGGGACCATGCGCTGCTGCATCATTTCGTGCCAGCGACGCTCGGTAGCAATTTTGTCATCCAAATGTAGGAAGCGTAAATCGAACTGAGCATGTGCGTAATCTGGCACGACATTCGGTACTGTTCCACCTGCGATAACGCCTGGATTGATGGTAATACCTTCACGCCAGCCGTTGAGGCTTTGAAATTGGAGGATTTGATGAGCAAGCTCGGTAATGGCATTGCTCCCTTTTTCAGGCTCAACACCTGCATGAGCAGAGTGGCCACAGGCGGTGAGTGTGTATGTTGCGTGGCCTTTCCGGGCGCTTACGATATCGCCATTCTCACGCGCTGCCTCTAAAACCAGAGCACCCTGGCAATGCTGGCATGCCTGGCCTATGATGTCTTTGCTATGCCGGGTATTGATCTCTTCATCGGAGACGCAGAGAAAACGCAGTTCCCCAAACGGGCGGTAATCCAGAGCAAGCAATGCCTCGATTGCGTAAATGGCTGCAACGATGCACCCTTTCATATCGCAGACTCCTGGGCCATAGACAGTATTTCCCTCCACGCGTACAGGGCGGGTGGCGGCAGTGCCAGCAGGATACACTGTATCGATATGGCCTAGCAAAAGTACGTTACCGCTGCCATTTCCTTTTATTACGCCGAGCAGATCATTGCCCCATTGTTCGCGCTCGATGATGGTCACATCCATACCCATGCTTCGCATCCGAGTGCCGAGACGAGTGGCCATTTCATCCAGGCCGGACTTGGAATAGCTATCTGAGTCAATCGCGCAAAGTTCTCGCAATTCTTCGATATACTCTGGTAAATGTTGCGCAACGTAACTTTCTACGTTTTGGACGAGTGATTGTAAGTTCATAATGAATTCTCCAATGGCCAATAGATCAGGCCCTACAGTGACTGATAAGAAGTTTCCTCAATAAATCAGGCTAGATGAGCGGTATAAATTGACCCCTCTATTGTTATACGGGTGAGGATAGAAGAGAGGATGGCGGTTGTCAAGATGGGTGCGATAAAATGTAGCATGTAATAGAAAGGAGCAATGAGGCAATGGCACAGAATGAAACCGGACCGCGCACCGTTCGCGCACCAAGAGGAACAACACTCTCTTGCAAAGGCTGGCAGCAGGAAGCTGCTTTGCGTATGCTGATGAATAACCTGGACCCGGATGTGGCCGAGAATCCGGCCGAACTTATTGTGTATGGAGGCATTGGCAAGGCAGCGCGCAATTGGGAATGTTTCGACCGCATCGTCGAGACGCTCAAAAACCTGGATGAAGACGAAACCCTGCTCGTGCAGTCGGGCAAGCCGGTCGGCGTGTTCAAAACCCATCCTGACGCTCCGCGCGTGCTCATCGCCAACTCCAATCTCGTACCGCATTGGGCAACCTGGGAGTATTTCCGTGAACTCGACCGCAAGGGGCTGATGATGTACGGCCAGATGACAGCGGGCTCGTGGATTTACATCGGCAGCCAGGGTATCGTGCAAGGGACGTATGAAACCTTCGTAGAAATGGGCCGCCAGCATTTCGACGGCGACTTATCCGGCAAATGGATACTGACTGCGGGTTTGGGAGGGATGGGCGGTGCGCAACCACTCGCTTCGACAATGGCAGGCGCCTCCATGCTTGCCGTTGAGGTAGACCAACAACACATTCAGCGCCGTCTGGATACCGGCTACTGCGATACAATCGCCAGTACGCTGGACGAGGCGCTCGATCAGATCCGCGAAGCAACTAATCTCAAACAACCGCTCTCCATTGGACTGCTGGGCAATGCGGCTGACATCTATCCCGAACTGGTACGCCGGGGGATTAAGCCGGATATGGTCACTGATCAAACGTCTGCGCATGATGTCCTGAATGGGTATATCCCTGCCGGCTTGAGCCTTGCGGAAGCGGCGGAACTGCGCCAGCGTGACCCTGAAGGCTATGTCGAGCGCGCGAAGGAATCGATTGCGAAGCAGGTGCGCGCCATGCTGGAGTTCCACCATCAGGGCATTCCGGTCGTCGATTACGGCAACAACCTTCGGCAGGTGGCGTATGAGGCGGGTGTGACAAATGCGTTTGATTATCCCGGCTTTGTACCCGCGTATATCCGCCCGTTATTCTGTCGTGGCATCGGCCCGTTCCGCTGGGTAGCGCTCTCCGGCGACCCGGAAGACATTTATAAAACCGATGCCAAAGTAAAGGAACTGATCCCGGATAACCCGCATCTGCACCGCTGGCTGGATATGGCGCGCCAGAAAATCCATTTCCAGGGGTTGCCTGCCCGTATCTGCTGGGTTGGACTTGGCGAACGCGCAAGGCTTGGGCTGGCGTTCAATGAAATGGTCGCCAAAGGGGAACTCAGCGCGCCGATAGTCATTGGCCGCGACCACCTCGATTCCGGCTCAGTCGCAAGCCCCAACCGCGAAACCGAAGGGATGAAGGACGGCTCCGACGCGGTATCGGACTGGCCGCTGCTCAATGCCCTGCTCAACTGCGCGAGTGGTGCGACCTGGGTAAGTTTCCATCACGGCGGCGGCGTCGGCATGGGATTTTCGCAACATGCCGGGCATGGTTATCGTGGCTGACGGCACGAAGGAGGCGGCAAAACGCCTGGAGCGCGTGCTGACCAACGATCCCGCCTCTGGCGTCATGCGCCACGCCGACGCGGGCTACGAAGAAGCTATCGAATGTGCCAGGGAAAAGGGACTCAATCTGCCGATGGTTTTTTAAGATGGGAATACTCATCATGAACCTCGACCTGTACCATATCGCAACGCTCTGGCAAGGAGTCAAGAAATACAGCAGGTAGCCCGAACAGCGGAGGCGAGTTCAGGCAGAATAGACAATCAAGCGGCGATACTTGGTACTGACGAAGCAAAGCATCATTGAAAGGTGAACGGTTGACCGTTGTAGAACGAAAAACAGTGTCACAGAAATCCCTGACACAGAGGCATGATGGCCTTGAGCGTATAGGTTGCCTGCTGTGGCACGAAAAAGATAAAGGTGATGGTGACTCTGCCCGGTGATCCCCACTCACTGCCCATATGGAGTACAAAGAGGAACGGTTGAAATCCACACATGCCATCCTTCCAAAGCAAACGGAAAGCTGAAACTGTTCAAATCGAGGGCGATCTGTCGGAACGTGACATTCAGATGCTCGGTTCCCACATGACCAAGGTCTATGTTTTTCCATCATGGGTGATGGCTCTACAGATTTGGATTTAGCAAAATCACACTCCAAGCGTGTCCATCAACGAGCTCTTGGACTGGATTGAGGCACACTCATCCTGATGTACTGCCTCCCGGCGACCCGTTTCCTCCCTCGCCTGCTCCCAAGCAAGCCACGGTAGCGGAGAAGAAAGAGGCGCCTTCCCAATCTACAACGGAATTTCTGCATGTTCATGATGAAATAACCGCCAGTATCAGAACGTTTCTGGCCATTCGACGGAAGGTATAGCCTGCTCTTCTCCTCGATAGTTCTGACGACCTGAAAAGAGGGTGGTTAGCTGTCCTGGGCGGGAAATCGGTAGGATGAGACGCTGGAACTGGTTGCGAGGGGGTATCGGTGGAACTGCACAAGTACGTGTCGTAAGTTGTGGAAGGGCGTTTGGCAACCGATAGCTATCCTGGATGGACCTCTTGATTGTTGCTGAAGAGTCTTGCGCAGGCTCGTTTAAGCGCCCTGTACCCGACCAATCCGGCGATCAAGAGGCATACAACCATACACAGCACAGAAGATCCAAGTTTTGAACGGAAAACGCTGTCGTAGTGCCAAGCAAAGAAATTCAAAAAGTCGCAACTATGCCCTGTATGAGAGCATTGGCGGGAGATGTCAGCACTGCGGCAGACAATAAATAAAGAGTTTAACCGAGTCATGAAGATGATTCATATTATATTCATCGCTGTTGGCGACTGGCTCTGTGGTCAGAAGAGCAAGTCCTCGATATGGCGCTTATCTGGCGAATTTAAGCCTGATCGGCCAGACTCTGAAGACTTTGCCAATCTTGCAGAGGTGTAACTTTAACTTGAGGCGTGGCGTTATTCCTGATAGGGTGACGGATCAAACATCTGCCCATGATACGCTGAATGGCTACATTCCTACCGGTCTCTCTCAACAGGAGGCGGACAAATTGCGCAAACGCGATCCACAGGGATATATTGCGCGCTCTCTTGAGTCTATGGTGACGCATGTACGGGCGATGCTGGATATGCAGAAGATGGGCGCAATTGAGGTTGAGCTATGGCAAGAACCTACGTGGGCAGGCATTAGCGGCTGGCGAGACGCACGCGTTGGATTTTCCAGGATTCGTTCCTGCCTATATTCGCCCGCTTTTCTGTCGCGGCAAAGGTCCATTTCGCTGGGTAGCGCTCTCAGGTGATCCCGAAAATATTTATCGCACCAGTCAGGTGATCGTTGCTGACGGTACAAGAGGCGGCGGAACGGCTTTCAAGGGTGCTGACGAATGATCCGGGGACAGGCGTAATGCGCCACGTGGATGCCGGTTACGAGGAGGCCATCACATTTGCAAAGGAGCAGGGAATCAAGATACCGATGATAGAGTAAGCTCGCTATGACCCTGAAGTAAGATCATCGATCTTCCAGATAGTGCCCTCTTTGACCAGAGTCACAATATAAACGGCTGACTGCCCGGTAGAACTAAAAAATGTCATACTGCCTGTTGCAGTAGTGGACGATACTTCGGGTGTGCTGTGTATACAAGAAGCAATTCCAGACTGAGCCAAACCAGTGGCAAAGTCAGATTCTGAATTTTGACCCCGTACTCGGGCAGACAACTGGTTATACACCGTCTGGTAATCTCTTGCCTTAATGCCATTGCAGAAGGCATCAAGGGTTATCGAGGGGGTAGATGGCAACGCGTTGATCTTCCAGTTGTTATTGTTATCTTGCACTAGAGAAACCTGGCCACTAGATCTGCTACCTGAAGAGGAAATCGTCGTCAGGTGGGCCATCGCGGTGTTTCCAGACTGGGCAGATGAGTCATGCGTGCATGAAGTAACCTTGTTCTCATTCTGAAATTGCGGCTCAGACTGCATCTTTTGGAGTGCAGGCGAGAACTGGTTATACGCAGTTTGATAATCTCCTTTTTGCATTGAATTGCAAAAAGCGTCAAGCGTTTTGTCAGGTGTAGAGCGTACCACAAAGAAATAGACCAGCACACTCGCCAACAGTACAATACCAACAATACCTATTGGAATCCACAGCCTGCGACGCCTTCTTCGTGCAGGTTCCCAGTTTATCGCGCGCTCCTCTTCAGGAGGTACACCCGTCATAGTCCCGGCCTGCGGAACATACGAGGACTGTAAGGGAACTCTATCTAATGAAGAAGATGCTGAATAGCTAGGTTGCTGATATGCTTCTGGCAAATCTAATCCATAAGTGGTGTGAGCATCCTGCAAGGACAAAGGGGTTTGTGCTTGTCTATAGAACGTTGGAAATGCGCTCTGAGGAACTGCATCACCTGCTGTACCTTCCTGGGAAGTTTCTCTTATCTCATAAGTAAATTTTGTATTACCGATGAGAATCGTATCTCCTGAATTGATCGGGTAGGGAACATTCCAGTCAAGCCGTTGATCATTGACGAAGGTGCCGAAAGCGCTTCCTAAATCAGTGATAGATTTCTCCTCTGGCCGAATCTCAGCATGATGTGACGAGACAGTGTAGTTGCTCACCACAAGCTGATTATCTGAGGCGCTGCCAATTGTCACTACCGCATGTTCTAGAATTATTGGTCCGAAGGGGCTATTCAGCACAGCTTCCATTCTACGCTCCTCTAATGCCTAGAGTATGGTTCTATTCACTTTACAAGCCAGACAGGTTATCAATTCTCCAATTAGAGTTGCTATCCTGAATCAACCAGACCGTCGAGGCAGGACGCGAATTCATGGTAAGCGTTGCCATGGCACTATTTCCAGACACATTAGGAGAACTATGCGTACATGTAGTTATCCTATTGCTAGCAAAGGAGTCGGCAAAGCTGGCCTCGGTAACTAGCCCCTGCAAACCGGGAGATAATTGATTGTAGGCCGCTTGATAATCTTCGCTTTGTAAAGCGCTACAAAAGCTATCGAGCGCTCTAGCAGGGGAGTGGAAGCTTCCGAAAAGAAAAGCGACGACGAGTATAACAAGCGCAGTGAGGCCTGCGGCAAACCAGATCTTGCGGCGGTTTTCCTTCTTGAGGAGCGAAGCCACCGTGTAAGTAGGATGCTCAGAAGATTTCAGAGATGAACCGGAACCGAGCGGACTTGCCGGAGCTATGCCTCCTGTCGGCGCTGGTACATATGGAGCATACGGGACAGCCTCTTCGCGTCCCGAAGAGAGAGAGGCTGGAGCGAACGGATAATGGTGCGAAGGGTCTTGTGGCTGCACCAGATTGGAATCCCGTCGGGGGAACAAGCTACCTGCGGCATCTACCTGACCTGGATCTCCATTAGGAGCATTTTCCACCTGAGGTGTTCCTCCACCCATTGAAGCGCTGGATGGAGCAGTCGGGTCTAGATGGCGATCAAAAGGTGGACCATCTTTTAATTCCCTCCGGTCTCCGGAAGGAGCGCCGATCACTTCGTAGTTGAAAACAGCATCACCAATGTAGATTGTATCATTGGGATGGAGCAACGCAGGAACATAGTAATCGAGTCGCTGTACATTCACATAGGTACCAGTCGTGCTACCAAGATCTATAATTGTATGGCTATGCTCTCCATCTCCCCCCGGTCGAATTTCAGCATGATATGGTGCCACCTTGGGATCGTTGATAACCACGTGATTATCCTGTGCACTTCCAATCCTCACCACATTTGAACCAAGCGTCATACGGCCGGATGGGTTGGTCAGCATTGCTTCCATAATATAGTTCTCCTGTTTCTTAGCTACCCTCTCTGCTGATCTTCCAACCTCCATTTTCATTCACCAGTGTGTAGTTAACCGGGCCTGATTTACCATCGTTAAAGGTATAGGTAATCGTGCCTGTGGCAGCGGAGCCATTCTGGTTCACGTTGCTCACAACGCAGCCACTCACTCCTCCGAGTGGAGCGATGCTCTGTTGCTCAAGACTCGTGTATTGTGATTCAGTGACCTGGCCCTGAAAACTGTTCGATGTCAAACTATAGGCACTATGGAAATCTCCGCTCTTGACATCACTACAGTAGCTAGTTAGTGTCTTGGTCGGCGTAGAAGGCAGTACAACCGCAAACAGTACAATCAAGAGCACGAGCACGATAGCAGCGCCAGCAATCAGACCGTAGAGAAGATTTCAATTCCTCCTCGGTGCAGTCGTCGTAGCGGCTCCAGCTCCAATGTAGTCAGGTATTCCATATCCAGGTTGGGCTGGAGGGGGTGCATAAGATGGATAAGAAGCTGGAGGGGGTGGATATGCTTGTTGTGGTGGCGCGTACCCTGCATCGTAACTGGTATAAGGAGGTGGGGCGGCAACAGTTGGTTGATAGCCAGGACTATTCCCTTGATTAGCATACATGGTTGCATCTTGTGCGAATCCACCAGGTGCCTCATATGTGAAGACCGTATCACCAATGCGCACCCTATCGCCGGGATTAAGCACACGAGGAGCATTCCTTTCGAGTCTCTCCTCATTGACAAAGGTGCCATTGGTGCTACCCATGTCAGCGATAGTGTACCCAGGTCCCGCTGGGCTAATCTCAGCATGATGTGATGAAGCCTTCGCGTCATTCACAACCAGGGCATTCGTCGCGGCACGCCCCATAGTAAGAACAGCAGGCCCAAGCGTTGTTGGTCCAAATGGCCCATTCAATACTGCATTCATAATACAAGTCTCCTTGATAAAAGAGAAATAAAACAATAATGCCGGGATATCTAGCCTGGGATCAAAGAATGCCGCACAATATACATCAGTCTAAGAAAAAGGCTATAAATTCTGATTGTATCGCATCCTTATGACATATAGTCTAGCACACTCATAGAGATTCTGTCGAGATAAAAAAGCAAGCAATTGAGAATATTGTTGCCGCGACCTTAGAAAATGTGCGAAAATGTCAGCATGTTAAACACTCTGACTATCAAAGAATACGCTTACTCCCTCGGTTTCGACATCGTTCGAATCACCAATTCCCAAGCTTTCCCAGAAGCCGAGCGTATCATTAAAGAGCGTATCGCACAAGGGTTGATGGATGGACTCCCCTGGTTCACAGCCGAACGCGCTGATGTCTCCTGTCACCCTGATGCTCTATTGCCCGGCGCGCAATCGATCATTGCCCTCGCTGTATCCTACCTCACGCAGTTGCCTGATGAACCAGAGGACGACAGCACAGAACCACGTGGAAGTATCTCTCGCTATGCCTGGGGTGACGACTATCACGAGATCATCAAACCCAAATTGCACCAGTTCGCTACATGGCTGCATGAGTACGCTCGTAGTGAAGTGAGCGAGGTTGAGACACGCCTCTTTGTAGATACAGGGCGCATGGTGGATCGCGCAGTCGCGCAGCGAGCCGGACTTGGTTGGTATGGCAAAAACACGAACATTCTCACGAAAGGCTGGGGGTCCTGGATCTTTCTGGCAGAAATCGTTACCAATCTGCCGCTCGGTGGCACGGATGCAAGTCCTTACGACTCACCTTCAAAAGCTAGCTGTGGCAACTGCGAAATCTGTCTTCACGCCTGCCCCACCGGAGCTTTACCTGCGCCCTATGTCCTTGATAACACGCGTTGTATCTCCTATCTGACTATCGAACTACGCGGCAGCATCCCGTTGGAGCTGCGCCCGTTGATGGGCAACCTTATTTTCGGCTGCGATATATGCCAGCAAGTTTGCCCTGTCAACAAAGTTGTTGAGAAACGCCTCGGCCTACGTAAGAGCACGGGCGAGGGTAATCCGGCAACTCAGCCAGCGCACTTTCATCCCCGTGCAGAGTTTCAACCACGTGCGAGCATAGGCAGCAACCCTGAACTCATCCCACTACTTTCACTGACTGAAGAACAATTTCGCCAGCAATTTCGCCTCAGTCCTATCCGGCGCACAAAACGTCGAGGGCTGCTGCGCAATATATGCGTTGCGCTTGGAAACAGCGGTGACATACAGGCTGTACCGGCACTGATTGGCGCACTGCATGATGCTGAGCCACTCGTACGTGCACACGCGGCCTGGGCACTTGGGCGTATTGGAGGAGAACAGGCCAAACAGGCATTGCAAGATGCGTTGCAAGATGAAGAGGATGCCGAAGTACAGAAAGAAATATCCTGTGCACTGGAAATATAAACACACCCACCGCAGAATCACTTCCTCAATTTGACCAAGATCGGGTAAGCCCGCTTGTTTCCTTGAACGAGTAAAACTAGCCAGAATGTACTAGAAAAGATTGACGAACATTGATCGGGACACTATGCTTGGTCATAGAGTACACAAGGGGTATTAATTTTTGTGGAGGGAAGTTCCCCATCATGAAATATTTTTTCTGGATCGCATTCGCAGTCTTTCTTGCAGCCTCAATTCCGCATGTGGCCTACTTTTTTGCTTCATTTGAACCATCTCAGGGGTCTGAAGGTGTATGGTGGTGGGGAGTGAGTTATGCTATTGCCATTAGTATTGATGTTACCGTCTATCTCCTTTCCTGGACGGCCTTTCAACGTTATCGGCGTTACCGCACACCCAAAGCCGTATGGCAACACTGGCTGCTCATCGTGATGTGCACCATCTTCTCCTGGGCGGTCAATTGGGCCTATGCTAAGCAGTTTCATAACACGGCCATGTTGAGTTCCGCCGAAACGGCAGCTCCCTGGTTAACAAGCATCTTCCCTTTCATGGCCAGCGCCTTTCCTTTGCTCGGCATTGTCTATACGATGATGGCTGAGACTATCACTGAGACAGAGGCCGAGGAGAAACGCGAAAAAGCCCAACAATTGACGGCACTGACAGAACTGGCCAAACAGACAAATCTGCCAATCACCACTTTGCGCCGTGCCCTCACAAGTGGAAGTCGTTTCAATCCTGCGAGTTTACTGGCAATGGCCAAACACACATCTTCAGAACCAACAACTGTCACTGCTACTTCACCTGTTCCTGACACTCCACTCGCGTCTGCCACCAGCGATGTAAATACACCGATTACCGGTCAGATTGTCGCGATTGGCGGGGAGGTAGGGACAAACCATGGCTCCTACACTTCGACGAATGAGCAAGCAGGAAATCCGTCAGCGGCCTTTCTATCTAGTGAAGGCAATCCTGACAAACTTCAGATGACTATTGAGGCGCTTAAGGCAAACCCGCATATCACTGACCAGGCGCTGGCGGAATATCTTTCATTGAAACGTCCGGCAAGTGCCCGCTTCTGGCGGCTCAAGGCTATTGAGATTCTGAATACATCTGGAAGACAAGGGCAGGAGACCCATGAGGGGCAATCGATGGGCACCAGTTCTCTAGGACATAGCAACCAATGGATACCACCTGCCGGGGTTACTAATGGTAATCATCGCAGCTAACCTGTACTTTTGCTGAGCTTAATTCATGTTCTTGACTTGACGATTCGCTAAATGGTATGGTAAACTTATTTGGTGTGATGTAAGGCTGAAAATTTTTCGGGGCCAGCGGAATGTGCCGAGGGATCACCCTCGTGGGTACCCTTTCAATCCGTTCGGACTCCTACAGTCATGCGTATTGCCGTTCGACAATGCAGTCCACAAAAGTACAAAGATCGTCTATCTCCAGCAACACACTTAGGGAGGAATTCATGCGGGCCACGTTCAGTTATGCCAGCATCTTGCACACTGTTGGTCAGGTGCTCGATCAAATCGGCGTGAAAAGCATCGCAATCCACGAAGAAGAGGATGGACTCTTCGTTGAAGGGTTCAACAGTGACGGGCAGCTTCAAGTTCAGATGCGTTATGACATCCCCAGTCTCTATGAACTGGTGAGTCGAACCGAGGATCATGTAGAAGAGCGTAGTTCAACAGTGGAAAATGAAGGAATTCTTCATCGCTTCCTCGTTGAACACAAGGGAGAACTGGTGGGTGCTTCCCGCTAATATATCCCCCATTTCTAGTTTGTAGGGCTCAGTTGATTACGGCCACTGCCGATTTCCCGGCTACCGCTTCAATACCCCTATGAGTAGATAAGCAGAAGGACCGGGGTGAGTTACCTATCCAGACAGGGTTCCCCCCGGTTTTTGTATAGATAAATGATGCTAGGACTCGTCACATAGCCACTGTTGGCCATAACTGCGCATACTCTCAACTACATCTATCAGGTCATGTCCCTTTTCGGTCAAAGAGTACTCTACACGGGGGGGCACCTCTGCAAACATTTGGCGGAAAATGATGCCCTTTTCTTCAAGGGAGCGTAATCGTTCGGAGAGGGTTTTGGGACTAATACCCGAAAGTGAGCGTTCGAGTTGGTTAAAACGTTTGACACCGGAGGCTAAATCACGGATAATAAGCAACGTCCATTTCCCGCTAACGATCCTGGCAGTGCGGGCGACCGGACAGATCGCATTATCGAGGTGATTCGAGGTTGTTATTTCCATACCATGTACCATGTTTGTCTGTGAGCGGGCGACCAGGCTACACGATCTAAGTTGATTGCGTATAAAAAGGCCCACTCTTACGAATATTTTAGAATATATCATAGTCATTACGTAAAGTAAAGCGTAGACCTCTCGACTTTACCCATAAAGTATGATATGCTCATAGTTATACGGTTATATTGTTACACAGGTGCCCCGAATTTAGGAGTACCCACCACAATAGTACCTGAGTACCTGAACAATCCATACATCTTGGTCTGCGCGGTTTCTCCCTTATGAGAGGAGAAGATTGTGCCCGAAGATATAGCTCTATTCATTGATTTTGAGAACATCCGTTATAGCATGCTGAATATTCAGCGGCGGGAGCCTGATCCACAGGAGCTTATCGCCGTTGCTCGCCGCTATGGAACTGTGATGGTTGCCCGCGCCTACGCCGACTGGTCTAGACAACCAGAACCGTTTAAGGGTAGCCTGACAGCAGCAATGATTGACCGTGTCGATTGTCCCGCGAAGCAACGGGACAGGATACGTATGGGAACGATTCATTATGCGGCAGGAAATTCACCAACAGGGGCGCTAGGCTCGTCCGAACAGCCAACCGGCAGTTTTCAACGGCCATGGCCTAGTGGTTCACTCAGCAATTCTGGACCATTACCCGCGGTCACCTCTGGTGGGTTAGCAAATGGTTTCTCTGCCTATCAGGATGCATCTCTACCCTACGCATCTCCCTTACCGCCTTCCTCCCTGGAACTTGAGCAGCAGGAGCTCGATGAGAATCTTCTGCCAGAGACAGATGAGCCAGCGCCTGATGAAGGTTATGGCATAGCTGATTACCCACAGCGTGATCCAAGGTATTCGAACGTTTACGGTCAACCTGCTCCTACAGGCCCTCTTGGTCAGGGCAGTAGCACTGGTCCCCTGGGCTATCCCAGCGTTCATACTGGAAATACAGGTCACTTACCGGCAGTCGGTGCAGGAGGGTCAAGCACGATTGTACAAAGCACCGTGGTGCAAAGTACGGTCGATTTAAATATGTTGATGGATATTATTGAGACTGTTTTTGATCGTCCTACTATCTCTACATTCGTTCTGATGACCGGCGATAAGGATTTCACTCGTATCAGTGCCCGTTTGAAGTTACGTCTAAACAAAACTGTTATTGTTGTAGGTATTCCAGGAACCGTCAGCCGAGATCTTATAAGTAGCGCCAACCAGTTTGTGCCATTAGTACCAGGCGGGAGCCAAGCTCCGATGCCAGGTAATGGTAGTTTTGGGTCTATGGCATCGAGTGGGACTACCGGAGCTATGCCCGCCATTTCTCCGAGTGCAGCAACTCCCCAGTACCAGCAGTATAGCATCGCATCTACAGGTGCGCCGCTGACGATGGATGTGCTTGACCCACAATTCTTGCAATTTCTTGACTATATTGACCGCAACTGGTCGTGGCGTACCATTATTGGCGTCTCTAATTTTATCGGTGACCCGGTAAATCCTAAAAACCGCTTCCGTGGACGTCTGACCCGAGAGTCTGCACGTGAACTGCTGAACGCTTGCATTCAGCAAAATATCTTAATTCTACAGACTGACTCTACCGGGGCTGAGGATCTGAGACTGAACCGCGCACACCCCGGAGTCGATGAAGTTTTGAAGCAATTTGTGCGGTAGAAGTAAACAAATGAAAACGCCATTTTGCCTGCCAAACCTCGTGATTGGCAGGCAAAATGGCGTTTTCATGCCTTCTTTATGTCAGCCAGTTTCCATCGTGCATCCATAGAATATTGTCAATGAGGCGGACAAATCCTATATGAGCCGCGATTGCGAACATGCTGCCCGGTGCAAGTTGTGAGACTTCCTCAAAGGCATCTGTGGAGCAGACCGAGGCATATTCCAGTGTAGCCAGACTTTCTTTTGCTACGAAGTCAGCCATCGCCTTTTCAATCACTGCGGGAACGCGTTCTCCATTTTCAACCAGCGCTTTGCTCAGGAGCAGCGCTCGATAGAGGACGCGAGCCGCTCTCCGCTCTTTGGAAGAAAGTTCGGAGTTACGGTTACTTATTGCTACCCCATCACTCTCACGCAGTATTGGAAGAATACGAAGAGTAACATCGATATTCAGGTCAGAGACAAGCCTTTGGATAAGTGCTACTTCTTGAGCATGCTTATGGCCAAAATAAGCGATATCGGGACGTACAAGCTGAAAGAGCTTGGTAAGCATTGTGGCAACCCCACGTAAATATCCAGGAGCATAGGCACCTTCTAGCCGTTCCACAAGTGGACCTGTAGGTGTAACATAAGTGGAAAACTGCGAGGGATAGAGATCTTTCAGGCGTGGCACAAAAACAACATCGACACCTTCGCTGCTCAACTGCCGCAGTTCTAGCGATAAGTCGCGCTGGGATTGCGCCCAAGTTGGTAGAGCAAGCGGAACCCGGTCAGGAGTAAATGGCAGCGGATTTTCAACAATACTGACAACACTTATTTGACAATCCTGTCGTGCTGTCTGTATGAGCGTGAGATGGCCTGCATGGAGCGTATTACGTAGAGGTACAAAACCGACTGATCCGCCAGCAAGCCAGCCGCGAGCTGTTTCGGTCATCTCGTCCAGGTTATCAATAATGCGCATATGGCTCCCAACTCGGAATCTGGACAGGCACAAGATCTAATTTCTTTTAATCCTGAACCAACCTTTTGTCCCCACATTTCGCCTATCCGTGCCCTTACGGACGACGTGCATCTCCCTCAAGTATATCAACGCATAGCGGTAAATATTACAGCGTATTGTAGTTTCCATAACGTATAGCGTCAACAACAGTAACCATGTTATACTAGAGTAGACGAGGAGGGTTGATATGGCGAAAATAGTAGGTCGTCTTTTGCGCATAGCGGCCCGCTTAACACGCATCAGTATTGTAAGTACGCTTGTCGCTGCCGCTATCATAGCCGTACGGCACAAGCTTGAAACACCTCAACGACTCGCCAGTGCATTAGCAGGGGAAGATCATATCTATCGATGGAAATGGGGCCATATCTTCTATAAAGCGCTTGGTTCAACAGATGCGCCTCCACTCGTCCTTCTCCATACCCCTGGCATCGGTGCATCGGCATACGAGATGCGCTCGATTATAGAGCCACTTGCCCAGCATTATCGTGTGTACGCTCCCGATCTGCTTGGTTTTGGCCTTTCAGACCGTCCACAAATAAACTACTCGGCTGAGACGTATATCAAGCTTTGCCACGACTTTATACGTGAGGTAGTAGTAAGGCCGGCAACGCTACTCGCAACCTGCTTGAGCTGTAACTACGCCGTAGCAGTTGCAGCAAATACTCCAGAGCTTTGTGAGCGCCTCGTGCTTATTTCTCCGATTAGATTGCTCGGAGACAAGAGGGAAGATATGATGGGGCAGAATAACGGACAGAAGCAAGTCGAACAGGCACAAAGTCGCTCACCTCTACAGAAAATTAGGCGAACCTTGTTAGAGACTCCTATCGTTACATGGTTACTGTATGGAATGTTGAGCACCCGACTGGCATATCAGGTATTAGGTGGAGGTATGGGGAGCGATTCTAAGATTGAACGTGACTATTTTTATGCTACGACGCACCAGTTTGGCGCTCAATATGCTCCAATGGCACTACTTGCGGACAAATTGGCCCATAATGCTTCGCAGCAGTTTGAGGCTTTGCAACAGCCGATCTTGATTCTCTGGGGAGAACGGGCACTGCATACTGCTGGCTCAAGTGTAGATCAACAACGGCTTCCGGTTCGTAGCCAAGTGGTGCTTTTACAGGATGCCAGCATTGCTGTCCACGAAGAACATCCAGATATAGTGGTTGCCAACATACAAGCATGGGCCGAAGAGGAAATAAGCAAAGAAGACACGGATGCAGAATCCAGGTGAAGTTACCACGAAAAATGGGAGGTTAGCTCTACAGAAAAGATACTCAGTATGTGGAACGAATATCTTTCGCATAGGGAAGCACCTCCATAAGGTTACGAAAGCACTTGACGATCACTATTTCAGGACGTATAATCTCGTTCATATCTGCATTGCTAACGAGTAATCAGGGCGACCATGTGGTCGCCCTACTATATTGATGAAATGGTGAGGGAGAGGTAGAGGGGAAGGGAAACTGGGGGCTAGAAAGCAGCCTGGCATGGAACCGGTTCCCCTTCGCGTGTTTTATTGTTAACCTGGCGGAAGCAAGGGCAGCCTGCAAGGCTTGCCGCAGGGATGAGATCCTTGCGATCTTCCTCCATTTCCCCTCAACACCAGAGAGGAGTTTTTGTTATGAGTATTGGTGGACAAAGCGAGGCCAGGGGGGTCGAAAAGTCAGAGCAAAAGGTATACCATTTGACGCCTGAAGGTTTTGCTAAGAAAAAAGAGCGCCTGGATTATTTGCGCACTGTGAAGCGTAAGGAGATTGCTGATTATATCCACGAGGCGAAAGAAGCCGGTGATATCAGCGAAAGCAGCGCATACGAGGACGCAAAAAACGAACAGGCCAAGGTTGAAGGTGAGATTTTACAACTGGAGCGCTTGCTTGCAGTGGCCGAAATTATGACTGCTGATATGCATGGGACTGTTAGTGGCCCACCTGTGGTGGGTATCGGCATGCAAGTAGAGGTAGAGACCAATTCTGGTGCGAAACGCACGTTCAAAATCGTGGAGACCTTTGAAGCGGATCCTAAAGCTGGCCTGATCTCCGATCAGTCGCCGGTGGGGAAAGCGCTAATGGGTCATCAGGCGGGCGATGAGGTCAGTGTTTCAACTCCTGGCGGGGTGACAACTTACACTATTCGCTCAATTCGTCCCATATTATAAATTCTGCAAAGGCGTTGGGCGGCATACCGCCCAACGCCTTTCTATACCACAAATTGTCCATCTTTGCAGAACAATTCACCATCAACACAAATCTCGCTACCTGTGCGCAGATCACAGACCATATCCCAATGCAATGCCGACTCATTGACGCCAAGTGTCTGTGGAATGCTTTTGCCCAGGGCGAGATGAACAGTTCCACCCATCTTTTCATCGAAGAGGACATTTCTGGTACAGCGATCAACGTAACGGTTATTGCCGAAGGCAAACTCACCTAATCGACGTGCTCCCTCATCTATTGAAAGCATCTGCTCGAGATAATCCTGTCCCTGCCCTGCACTGGCCTCAACAACGACCCCGTTCTCGAAACGCAGCCGTACATCTTCAACGGAGCGACCAGCATGCGAAGCTGGGAAGCTATAGCGAATATAGCCATTGGCCGAATCTTCAACCGGGCCTGTAAAGAACTCCCCATCCGGTAGATTATAGTGTCCATCGGAGTTGACGAAGATACGCCCGTCGATTGAGAAAGTGAGATCGGTATCCTGGCCGCGCAGGTGGACGGTATGCTTGCCCTTTAACCATTGGATGAGGCGTTCCTGCTGTGTGGAAAGTTCTTCCCAGCGTGCAACGGGGTCATCTTTATCCAGGAAGCAGGCGCGATAGAAAAAGTCTTCAAAATCGCTCAACGACATATTAGCATCCTGGGCATAAGCATTTGTTGGAAACATAGTAAGCATCCAACGAAATGTGCCCTCTCCCGTACGCCTCATGTAGGTCTCGATCAGGCTTCTACGCGCCTGTTGCGCTATCGCCATTCGTGCTGGAGGAACACCGTTCAATTCCTTTGTGTTGTCCTGAGAGTAAAGCTGAAGCATTGTCTCATACTCTTCATAAATCATGCGCTGGGCAACAGGAATATGCGAAATTTGCTCAGGCGAACCTTCTTTGAGGAGAAGCTCTTGCACCTCTGGAAGCACGATAAAGGTTTCGGGATAACTTCCAGCTCGAAGGGCTTCGCGCACGACCTCGCGTACCAGCGGTGTGGCACCAGGGTTTGTAAGTATAGCCAGGCGTTCATCTTTTTTTATGCCGAGCGAATAACGCACCAATACTTGCGCCATGCGTTGTAGACGAATATCGGGCATGAAAAACTTCCTTTCATATGAATATTTAAGCTGTTTATATCTTTGTACTATTGTACAAAACTCATACAGCAAGTGCTCATAAAAGGCTGCGATCATCTTTATTACGTACGTCTGGAAGTTGCATCCTCCTGTAATAACAGCCCCTCTTCATAAATGCGACGAATCACGTCTTCAATTTCTGGCTCCTGAAATGTAACATCGCGTAGTGGATAACGGGCACCTAGCCAGGCGACAAGTTCATGGGCTGGGATGGCATCGCGCTCGAAGTTGAGGCAGATACGCGGTGATTCAGCCTGCCCCTGGTGCACACCGGCAGGAAGATCGGCGACGACCAGTTGATCTTTAGCATCACGTGGGAGGTTCATCAATTCAGTCGAATTCAGTTCGGCAATCAAGGTACGTTCACCGCCGAAACGAGTGCGAATATCACTGACGGTGCCATCGTAGAGCTTACGGCCATGATCGATGATGAGCATGCGCGGACAGAGCATCTCGATATCGTCCATGTCATGCGTAGTGAGGAGCACGGTAACGCCTTGCTGGGCGTTAATCGCGAGCAGAAATTCCCTGATGCGTGCTTTTGCAACGACATCCAGCCCAATCGTTGGTTCGTCCAGATAAAGTAGTTCAGGATCGTGCAGCAGGGCCGCAGCTAAATCACCTCGCATACGCTGCCCCAATGAGAGTTGGCGCACGGGAGTGTCGATAAATTCGTCCAGGGCGAGCATACTACGCAGGCGATCCAGGTTGATGGTGTGACGTTCTTCGGGCACACGATACAGGTAGCGAAGCAGGTGCAGTAAATCGATGAGCGGCAAATCCCACCACAGTTGGGAACGCTGGCCGAAGACCACGCCAATACGCCTGGCCAGTTCTTTACGCTGGCGCATAGGGCTGAGTCCGGCTACACTGACCTTTCCACCGCTCGGTTGGAGGATACCGGTAAGCATTTTAATGGTTGTGGACTTGCCCGCCCCATTCGGTCCAATCAGCCCAATCATTTCGCTACGCTCGATATGCAGCGAAAGGTCTTGCACGGCCTTGACGATACGCACTTGTGGGTCAACCACGCTGCGCAATCCACCCAGCAAGCCCGGTCGTCTTTTCGCAATACGGAATGATTTGCTCAGATTTTCGGCCTCGATCATAGTTTCCATTGGGAATAGCTCCTTTTTATGTGGTAGGATGCGATAAATCGCGTCACTACAAATCAACTGCCGGTACTCTGATACCTTCTCACGCCAAATCCCCAAATCCATATAGCGACGCTTGTGAACGCAAACGCAACGATTGGCGCAAGAAATGTTACCCAGACAGGTAATCCCAGCGGCAGTGATTTGTTCAGCAGGTAACACGTCGGGAGAAATGTGCCGAAAGCCAGGGGTACTACGAACAGTAGAAAATGCTGCACCGCCTGGTGATAGATGGTGATGGGATAACTCAGCATCTCGCGTCCCCCATAGTACAGGCTGCTCGTTAGTTCGGTGGTCTGGACGGTCCAGAAACACATGGTAGCTCCTAAAAGCAGGATAGAGATGAAGATGAGAGCACCACTGACAGTGCCTATCAGCAATGCCATAACTTTCAGGGGGGTCCAGTTTACGCCGTGGAGCAGGACAAGCGCGAGGACAAAACCGAGGATGCCCTGAGTGATACGACCCAAGCGGCGCAGGCGAAATTCGCTGCTAGCTACCAAGATAAGCGCCTCCACAGGGCGCAAGAGCACGCGGTCGAAGTCTCCCCGGCGAATAGTCTCATCAAAGACATCGATACCCGCGCCGAAAAGTTCGGCCATGCCAAAGCTAAATGAGGTGACGGCCATGAGCATAGCCACTTCACCGACATGCCAGCCAAGCATGGTGGGGAACGGGATAAAGTACAGGAGCATGGTAACAAATTCCAGGCCTGTCACAGCGAAATAGGTCAGGATATCTATTCCAATGTTGATTTTATATTGCATCTGCCCGCGTATTTGTATGACAATCAGGCGTCTGTAGAGCCGCAGATCGCTCAGTATCTCTTGCATATTGTGTCTCTCCTCTTAGCCGCCCTGGGCAACAACGCGACGCGTCGCCTGAGTAGTGACGGCACGAACAATCAGCGTTAAGACGACCAGCCAGAACAACTGGCGTAGAAATTCAAGGAACATTAGAAGTCCGCTGAGTTTCCCCAGGAAGATTTGAGCGGGAACGTTCATTAGGCCGCTAAAGGGCAACCAATCAGCGATTGTCTGTAGCCACGACAGGGAAAAAGGGTAATGGAACATAACTTCCGGTGAAAACCAGTGCGATAACGGTAGCCAGTGTGCCAAGGGCGCGAGCCTCAAGAATCCAGAAAGCGGCAATGTTGAAGAGAAAACGGTAGGCGATACCGATCATAGTGCCAATCGGCAGGCTAAGCATGAAACTGAGCCAGAGCCGCCAATCGAGGGGCGCGCCAAAGCCAAAGAGCAGCATACCAGCCAGGTAGGTCGGAAGCCCACGATAGCATACGTAGTAGCAACTGCGCCCAATTTCACGACTGAACCAGTACCAATAGAAGTCGCAGGGTTTGCCCAGGTCTGAGACGACTTCACCCGAACGGATGGTGAGCATCAGATCGTACCAGCCAAAGGTTAGGACGACCATGACCAGCGATTGCACCAGCCAGACGTAGCGCAAGGCGTCACGTACATCATAGCCGCCCGCCGTTGAACGAACCTGAAAAAGGGCGATCATCACGTAGCTGAAGATGATGCCAAAGACGATATTGGTGATCAGCCCGGCAATATTGGCCCAGCGATAGATGAGCTGCCGCCGGAAGGCTGTGCGGGCTACTTCTATATAGAAACGCAGCATCACGTCCTCTCCTGTTTTTTCCAGCACAAAAACCCAGCAACCCTCTGTATATGGGGGTTCTGGTTCCTTATTCGTGTCTTGCAGACATGCGGTTATGCGGGATAGCCAACGTCTACCCCGTGTCGGTTTTGCGTTACTGCTTCCATCTCGATAGATTGGTCACAAAAACGCCTGGGTAGTGTACCACTTTATGATGACGTTGGTCAATCGTTTTTTTAGGGGAATCAGGGCTGGCACTAAATTATTGAGTACGCGCTTATGAAGATGTTAGAATAGTAGTATGGATGCGTTTGCATCTTGCTGAGGATACGAAAAGGTATAACGAATGACAGAAGCAGCACCATTACATCGAAGGAGCGGAAAAGAGCCGGTTGATGTTGATATCTACTGTGGTTCAGCTACGCCGGAACTAGCACGAGTGGTGGCTGAGCAATTGGGGCGCCCACTCGGAAGGCGTGACTTGCACCATTTCCCCGATGGTGAATGTCACGTACAGATACAGGAGAACGCCCGAGGGCGAGATATCTATATCGTGCAATCGACTTGTTCCCCTGTCAATGAGCACTTGATGGAGCTGCTGGTCATGATCGATGCTTTCCGGCGGGCTTCAGCAGCTCGCATTACCGCGGTTATCCCCTACTATGGTTATGCTCGCCAGGAGAAGAAATCGAGAGGACGCGAGCCGATTACGGCAAAGCTTGTGGCGAATCTATTGACTACTGCCGGAGCTAACCAGGTTGTTAGCATTGATTTGCATTCGCCCGCAATACAAGGATTCTTTGATATCGGCATGATACACCTGACGGCGATTCCTCTGCTGGCCAATTACCTGCATACATCCGTGGATTTGCAGGATGCAGTTATAGTAACGCCGGATACGGGACGAGTGAAGGTCGCTGATATGTACGCCAATCTACTGAGTTTGCCACTGGTAGTGATGCATAAGCGACGCATTGGAGAGTATGGACAAACTGTTGAGGTTGGTGCGATTGTTGGATCGGTAGAAGGGAAACGCCCGATCATTGTCGATGATATGATATCAACCGGCACTACAATCTCCACATGTGCACAGGCCCTTTTGGAGGCCGGTGCATTACCCGATATCAGCGTAATAGCTACTCATGGGGTGTTAAGTCCTTCATCCGAGGAAAAACTGGCCATTCCAGAGATTAAACGTATTGTGATTACCGATACCATTCCTCCACATCAAGCTTCTCTTGCTTCCAAGACGATGGTCATCTCTGTTTCTGAGTTGTTGGCCGAAACTGTACTACGCTTACATCAGGGTCGCTCTATCAGCGCACTTTTCCGGGATTGGCACGAAGATTATCCGGTATAGTCTACACCTTGCGGGCTGTGCGTGATGGGAAGAAAAGACGCATGCGTAGAACGCGCTCTCGTCGGCGTTCCTCTTCCAGGTTGCGCACTCGAGCTTTTAGCAGGTCATTGAGCGAGATGAGGCCCACCAATTGTTGCGGGTCGTCACGCTCAACCACGGGAAAGCGCGTGAAGCCTGTTTCAGCCATACGGTATACCACAGCACGCAAAGGTTCATCCGGGTAGGCGACTATTGGATGCCTATGTATCAATTCGGCAAGTTGAGAACTCTCGTTATGGGCAACACCAAGTGGACCTGTTCTAGCCTTCTCTACTACCCACGCACTTACTGTATTGCCATCTCCCGCATTCTGTATGAATTGTTGCAAATCTTTGCGCGTCACAACACCTATCAGGCATTCTTTATCGTCCAGTACCGGATATAGGCGTTGCACCTGATTACGCTGACTATGATCGACATGGAGGGATTGGGCGAGGTCTTTGGGGGAAATCTTGTCGGACAAGGCTACAACGTTGGTACGCATAGCTTCACGAACAAAGATAATCTCCAGTGGATCGGTTGCGTACTCTCGACTCAGATGGTAGCCACGCCGACTAACTTTCTCGGTCAGGATCGAGCGACGCATGACGATGACAGTGAAGCCATGCGCGATGATGACGGCGATAAGGAGCGGCAGGAGCATATTTATATCATGGGTGAGTTCCAGTGCGAAGATGATGCCGGTGAAAGGCGAGCGCATAGTGCCGCCGAGAATAGCTCCCATACTTACAAGTGGCCAGAACCCCAGACCCTCGTTCGGTAGGATCATGGCTTCCAGGCCGCCGAGCGCACCTCCCATCATAAGTAGTGGAGCAAGAACGCCTCCCGATGTGCCTGAACCTAGCGAGACGGACCAGATGATTGATTTGACGATCAATATGCCAAGGATCACTTGAGCTGTTACGTTTCCTTGCAGAAGTTTGCCAATGGTGTCATACCCCACTCCAAGGGCTTGGGGGAAGATTAAACCACCGATGCCAATCACCAGTCCTCCAATGGCTGGCCACCACATCCAGTGGATTGGTAATAGACGAAAAGCATCTTCACTGGCGTAGACTGCCATTGTCAAAAGGGCTGAAAGCGCACCAGCCAGCAGACCGGCCAGCACGCAACCAAGCAATCCAACAGGGCCGATAAACGCGGGATGGGGAGGCGTTGGGAAAAGCGGTCCCATGCCAATGATATAGATGCGTACCGCGGCTGCGGTGGCGCTTGCCAGGGCTACAGGGATCAGGCTGCGAGGTTTCCACTCGAAGAGCAGGAGTTCGACTGCCAGCAAAACTGCGGCAATGGGTGAGGCAAATGTCGCGGACATGCCTCCGGCAGCTCCGGCAACCAGTAGTATCTTGCGTTCAGCGCTCGTGAGATGGAAAAATTGGGCGATCATCGAGCCAAAGGCACCTCCGGTCATGATGATCGGGCCTTCAGCACCAAAGGGACCACCAGAGCCGATGGATAGGGCAGAAGCAAGCGGTTTCAAGAATGCGACTTTAGGCTCTACACGGCTTCCATTAATGAGAATAGCCTCGATAGCTTCGGGAATGCCATGGCCGCGAATGCGTTCTGAACCATAGCGAGCTATTAATCCAATGATGAGAGCCCCTATGACGGGTACGAGGATTTCCCAAAAGCCAAGGTGGTTACCGGCGGGCGAAACCAGGGCCGTACTCCAACGCTGGAAGAAGAAGAGGTTGGTGAATAGCCCAATGAGGCGTAAAAGAATAAGGGCTACGAATGCACTAAGGACACCTATGCCGATGGCCATGATAGATATGGTGATTATGCGTGGGGAAGTCGTGAAGTCGCCAAGTTTGCCCAGCGCTTCGTGGTTTCCAAGGTTGCCTAGTGTTTGAGTAAATTTTTTCCAAAGATTAGAAAATACATTATTCACTATATTCTCCCTGAGATGTTCTGATATACTTACTCATTTTCAATTATCATGGTCGCCATTGATAAGCTTGTTGAGGGCTTGAACAAGGGCGGGGCCTGTTGATTGTAGTTCGGTACGATGAAGTACCGAAAGTTTTCGCAGCACTTCTTCACCGCTGGAAGTAAGGTTGATGAGAACGCGTCTCTGATCATTCTCATCGCGGCTGCGTTCGATGAGACCATGCTCAGTGAGTCGATCTATAAGTTCGACGGTACTGTGATGCCGGAGTTGTAGTCGCTCGGCAAGGTCGCCAACAGCGGCGTTTCTGCCCTCTGGAAATCCTTTGAGGGCAAGCAGTAATTGGTGTTGTTGGGGTTCGAGACCCAATTCACGAGTGGTTTGCTCACTGAAACGCAGAAAACGGCGAAGCTGATAGCGAAATTCGGCCAGAGCCTGATATTCGGTTGGAGACATTTCTTCGTTTGATTGCATTATACCACCTTTATGTCGTACTACGATAGAAACATAACAAAATTAGAGGAGTCTTGTCAAGCGGCTTCCTTCGATATTGACACTTCTTGCTTGCATGGGTAATATAGAAGCACGCTGCAACGGAAGAGCCGACATAATTTGTGTTATGCAGATGGGCGGCGAGGAGTAATGACATGTTGACCTACGAAGATGTGACCAGGTATTTTCAGCAGGCGGCAAGCGGCGTTTCGCTTGTGACGCATCCTGAATATTGGATCAACTCGCGTTCGCTCGAACGTGAATTTGCTTGCACCTGTCACATAGGCACCTGTGAAGAGGCAGAATACCATAGTGCCTGCACTCTCTCATTTACGTGGGGTACATTGGATACGGCGCTCTCACTGGAAGGGCCTGTTGGAGTGTGTGACTTTTTCCACGAACCTGAAGATACTTGCCCGCACTTGCATACAAGCGATATCCCCCCACTGGTACTTGATCTCTCTTACAGCCTGGCACTCAACGGGACTACATTACCTGACACAATGTTGCTTTCATTGATCCAGTCGCTAAAGCTGCGTGCAAGTGAACACAGCAGCCGTGCTATCGAGACACGACCAGGCATTACTATGGCTTTGCATGAAAATCGTTTGCAGGCTGAGGCGTTAACGCTGCAACAGCGAGTAGAGTTGCCAATCTGGCATCCTGATGGGATGCGAGGCTTGCATGACGATCCGCATGCTCGATCAGGACGTTTTGGGCAGCGTCGCCGTCGCGAAATTGACGAGGATGATGCCCTGGACGAGGTCGTAGCTGATAACCCGCGTCCCGAAGAGTGGTTGCCACAGGTGATGGAGGAGGTATGCCAGGACATTTTGCAGGTGTTAGAAGCCCTCGATGCCGTACGCACTTAGAAAGTTTTGGAGATGAGGCCGCTACATCGGTGGTGGCACAATCAATCGGCCTCTAAGGATGGTCCACTAATACATCCTTGTTGGCTTGCGGCGTCGTTCGTTGGGCAGGAGAACATCTAGCGCATCATCAACCGTTACCACACCTTGAAGATAGCCTTCCTGACTCACCACCGGTACAGCGAGCAAATTGTACTTTGCCATGATTTCGGCAACACTCTGTGGATCGGCATCTGGTTGCACAGTAATCAAATCTATTTCCATAATATCCTGCAAAGACTGCGCGGGATTAGCTACCAGCAATTCCCAGATCGAAACGACGCCTAGAAGAGTGCATTCCTCCTGGGATTCGTCAGCGATGCAGTAGACATATGCGCTCCGTATATCCTGCTCAAGGATACTAAAGCGCACAGTCTCTAATGCCTCGGAAATACTTTTCGTTTCATTGAGGGCGATGTAATCAGTGGTCATGAGTCCACCGGCCGAATCTTCGCCGTATTCCAATAACTCCTGTACATCTTCCGATTCTTCTGGAGTCATGAGCCTGAGCAATTCCTGGACACGCTCCTCCGGTAGTTGGGCAAGCAGGTCGGCAGCTTCGTCTGGTTCCATTGCCTCCAGGATGTCGGCGGCACGATCTACCTGGATATTCTCAAGAATTTGACTCTGCCGTTCGGTATCGATCTCCTCAAGCGCATCAGCCGCCGTCTCATTGTCCAGACCCTCAATTAGTCGTGCCCCCTGTCCAGGAGTGAGCTGATGGACTATGTCAGCGATGTCGGCAGGGTGCAGTTCTGCAAGCTGACCACTTTGGATGCGCGGGAGCTGCGGAGGCGTTTCCGATTGTGCTTCGAGAGAGCCCTCTTCTTCGGGACGCTGGGTGCCTATGAGTTCGATCTCATCCCAAGGAATCAAATTCGTGGAGGAGCGTCTGCTTTTGGTACCGAGCAGCCAGGAGGGAGCGAGTCGGCGCACCAGGCCTAGGGTACTATTATCAATTCCTAAAATACGCCAATCATCGCTCAGGCAAACATCATTCACACGCACAGCTTTTTTTCGTGTCAGGTCAATGACCTGTTTATCAAGTATCTCTTCCGCCAGGCTCACTTCTTGTGATGATGAAGCGCTCGCTCGCGGCGGAAGTTGTTCTAGCGGAACGCGCAGACGAAAAGCGTTTCCATGAGATTCTATTGTCTCAATAGGGACTTGCCAGGGCTGTTCTTCCTGCCCCTCTACCAACAACGCGCTTGCAGTGGGCGAATCACCTTGTGGGGCGAACACATCGATTATTTTGCCTATACGCTCACCGGAGATATCCTCCACGGGTGCGTTAAGGATTTGACTGAGGTAGAGCATGGATTACATCTATATCTCGTTCAATTGGCGTGCCAACTCTGCGCTCCCGACGGCTACCTGCGCCTTTTGCTGCAAGCGCAGGGACGCTCCGATAAAGTCACGGAACAAGGGATGCGGGCGAGTGGGACGACTCTTGAACTCAGGGTGGAACTGCGAAGCGACGAACCAGGGATGATTGGCCAGTTCAATGACTTCAACCAGGCTGTTGTCAGCCGAACGACCACTAATTACCACTCCATTAGCTTCTATACGTTTACGAAATTCGTTGTTGAATTCATAGCGATGGCGATGTCGCTCAAAAACAATAGGCTCACTATAGGCTGCATACGCTTTGGTTCCGGGTGTCAGGCAACAGACCCAGTTTCCAAGGCGCATTGTGCCGCCTTTATCGGCGATCTGACGCTGTGTGGACATCAAATCAATAACGGGATATGAGGTCTGCGGATCAAATTCGGTGCTATTAGCATCTTCAAGACCCAATACATTACGCGCAAACTCAACGACCGCAACCTGCATGCCAAGGCAGAGGCCAAGGTAGGGGATGTTCATACGGCGGGCAAAATTAGCAGCTTTGACCTTGCCTTCAATTCCCCTATGGCCAAATCCACCTGGAACAACAATACCCGATACATCTTCGAGCACTTCGGTATAGCCTTCGCCCATTCTCTCAAGTGCTTCTGAGTTGATCCACTTGATCTGTACATCGACATCATGGTACCAGCCTGCATGGCGCAGAGCCTCGGAGACCGAGAGATAGGCATCGTGTAGTTCAACGTATTTACCGATGAGACCAATGGTTAATTCAGGGCGAGGCCGTTTGATGGTGGCAACCAGTTCACGCCATTCTTGCATCTGTGGTTCATGCTGGGACAGTCCTAGTTCTTGCACCAGGAATTCGCCCAATCCAGCTTCTTCCAGGATAAGCGGTACTTCGTAAATGGTATCGGTAGTAAGCAGGGGAACTACCGCACGTTCTTCAATATTGCAGAAGAGAGCGATTTTCTCACGCAGTTCGTCACTCAAAGGATAGTCTGAACGACAGAGGATAACATCGGGTTGAATGCCTACGCGCAGCAGTTCTTTTACGCTGTGCTGGGTGGGCTTTGTCTTTAACTCTTTGGTCGCCATAAGGTAGGGCAGGAGGGTGACATGCAGGTAGAGAACATCACGGCGTCCGACATCTTTGCGCATCTGGCGAATGGCTTCCAAAAATGGTTCGCCTTCGATATCACCGACGGTGCCCCCTACCTCTACGATTACCACGTCTGCATCAGAACGCCGCGCCACGTTATGAATGCGGTCCTTGATTTCGTTGGTGATATGTGGAATGACTTGGATCGTGCCGCCTAGATATTCACCACGTCGCTCTTTGCCGATGACAGCGGCGTAGACCTGGCCGGTGGTAACATTATTAGCCTGGGAGGCGGGTTCATCGGTAAAACGTTCGTAATGACCCAGGTCAAGATCGGTCTCGGCACCGTCATCGGTGACGAAGACTTCACCATGCTGATAAGGGGACATGGTGCCGGGGTCAACGTTGATATAGGGGTCTAATTTCATTAAGGAGACGGAGACTCCACGATTTTTGAGGAGTCGGCCTAGCGAAGCAACGGTGATACCTTTTCCTACAGATGATGCCACTCCACCTGTCACAAAGATAAATTTTGACATATGTTCTTTCCTCCTTATCAGGAGCCTGGGCAAACAATAGATAGAATTTTAACTACAATTCCGCGATTCTAAAATGACGACCTGCGTTTCGGCAGGCAGATTATTTCGAGTTATTGAAAGTTTTGGTTGTGTATTAATTGTTTCAACTCCCATCTCACGGCAAAATTTGTCGAGGGGATTGGGAGTTTCACCGTCCGAAGAGCGATAATGCATAGGAATGATAATACGTGGTTCTACCTGGCTGATTACCTCCGCTGCTTGCGTTGCGTTGATGGTATTACCTCCACCAATCGGTACCAACAAGACATCCGCGTCGGCGACCTCTTCCAGTTGTTCTTCTTGCAGTGTATGGCCTAGATCGCCTAAATGACAGATAACCAGGTCGTCCATATGGATGACATAGATAGTATTGCGCCCAAGTTCTTGACCGCGCTTATTATCGTGATAGGAAGCTACGCCCGTTATCAAGATATCGCTTACCTCGTACTCACCAGGGCCACGCACGACATAGGGATTGCCTCCTACGCCCATAGCAAAGTTATGCCCAGGATGGTCATGGCTGATGGTAACGATGGGGGCATTGATCTTGCCCAGCGAGTAACCTAGCTGAGGAGAAAACGGGTCTGTAACCAGGGTAACGTTCTTGCCACGCAGCAAGAAGCATGAGTGGCCGAGCCAGGAAATGTCCATATGTTTGCTACAATTTCGCTTTTCTCATAAGTTCGGGCGGGGACTATCGTCCTCGCCCGATTGATATTGTACCACACGGATAGGTGTTCTACAAGTGGGTAGCAATTATGTTTCTTCTGAAAAAGCTGAGCAAGCAAGTATCTTGCCCTTAGCTACAGGTATCAGTTTCTGCGTAAAGTGATCACGGCGGGCAGAATATTAAACATCATGACTCCCAGAGGAATGGTCACAATGAAGATGAACAGCATATAGGCGATCCACGACCAGAACAGTCCTGCCCACCAACCAATAAAGATGAAGTAAAGTGCGCGGACCAGGAAGTTTACTTGTCGCGCTCTACCAATGTTGATATTTGTTGTGCCACCACTGATGTTAATATTCACCGATTGGCTGGCTGGCTTGAGCGTCATTACCATAGGTAAACGATTAAGCATCAACAGGCCAAGTGGTAAACCAAGAACCGTCAACACAAAGAAGTACCCGATATTGAGCCAGATCAAACCGGCCCACCAACCAATGAAAATGAAATACAGCGCACGCATGAGCAATCCATGCTGGTGCTGCTGAATGTTCACATTCACAATCTGCTGAGGCAGCATCGGCTGAACGGGTGGATAAGGATACATCGGCTGCTGCATCTGAGGTGCATAACCTGCATTGCCCTGGAAAGGTTGCTGTTGCCACTGCTGCTGGGGAAAAGATGGCTGTTCATATATTGGCGCTTGGGGAGGCGAATACATCTGTTGTTGTTGAGGATAGATTGGTGGTTGCCGGCCCCATTGTAGCTGCTGGTACTGCATAGGGCCATATGGCTGCTGCGGAGGATAACTACCAACCTGTGGAGGAAAACCAGGTTGTTGGCCATACGGAGGAGGCGTATACGGTCCACTTGGAGGAGGGAAATCCTCGTGTGGCTGCTGTTGCGGCTGAAGACCATCTGAATACGGTGTTCGATCGTTCATCTACTGGTTCCTCCCTTAATGAAACCAACTGATGTGGTTTTACTAGAAACATGTAAATCATGAGGCAAGGTGACAAGAAAAATTCCCGCTGCTACAAATTTTCTTTTCTTAAAAATCACGGGCGAGGACAGAGGTCCTCACCCGCAAGAAAGTATACCACAACCATAAGCATTACACAAGTGATCGCAAACTAAATTTGTTATCCTTAAAATGCAATGTATGTATATTGTTATACAAGCAAATATTCTTAACTCACCAAAAGTGCCGGGGCCACTCAATTGGTAGCTATAGCTCAAACATTGTGTCACTACTACGTCAATAAGGGAGATCTATAATCATCTACATCAGCAGTAGCCTTGGAGGATACAAAATTTAAGGCCGGACTCCTACTACCAATTTTAGAGGCAAAGGTAAGGGAACTATAGGCAATGGTTACCTTAACCTCTCGATTGCGTGGTCCAACACGCATGGGCAGTGCCTCAACTATCGATTTAATGCGCTGGGCGACGATTTCTGCCCCTTGTTGCTCTGCACGGATGACCGCGGTCATGATACCGGGGCCATTGACTGAGAGCATATCTTCTTTACAAATCTTGGCGCGTATAAATGGTAAGCATTTGCGTGCAACTTCGGTTGCCTCGCGATCTTCACGCTCCCGGTTCACATCGTTTCCCTGCGCGCCTTCTAGAATGAAACGAAAGACGATCACACTTTGTGCGTTGCAGATACGGCGCACCTTGCGCTGGCCTGCCTCTAAATCTTTCGTTGATGTCACAGCGTGCCAGATGTTGTGTTCGTGCTTGCGCCAGTAGTCATAATGCCCTTGTATACGCGCATATCCCTCCAGGATCACTGCTCCCAATGTCCACAGGGCCTGCCTTGGAGAACTCATCGTGAAGTCGTGACAAGCTACAAGCTGTCGCACTATAGGAGTCACCTTCATAGTCGAAGCTTCATATTTCTGCTGGCTCAGTACTTTTAGATGACCGGCATAGATGCGGCGTCGTTGTTTAAGAAAATCCCGTACTGTGATGGGACCTTTGTTATAAACAACACATTCGGGTTCGTAGATGAGCTGATAGCCAAGTTGCGAAATAAGCGCTTGTATAGAGATTTCGTCAACGGCGCTATTGGTTGGGATACCTGAAATAACATTGCGGAAGGCGATCACTTCACCCAGTTTGGGATGAACGCGAGCCACACGGTCATGCAAACGCCAGAGGAGGTGGACGGCATGTCCCATAAATGTTGAAGGGTCGTTCACCGGAACGGGGCGTCCTCCAACCATACCAATCATAGGGTCTTTAAAGGGAGCACAAAGACTCTCGAAGGCCGATTCTTCTGGAATAACATCAGCACCAATCAATATAACAATTGGACTGGTAGCTTGTTTGAGGAAGAGGTTAATCGCGGAAGCTTTGCCTTCGCGTTTCTCCTGCACACACAAGTGGACGCGTGGCTCTCTAAGGGCTATTTCTGAGACGATGGAGACGGTTCGATCGGTGCAGCCACTTGCAACAACGATGATCTCTTCGATACTCATAGATGGGCCTTGTTGATTGAGCACGGCATTCAGTGTGCGGGCAATATTGGCTTCTTCGTTATAGGCCATAATGCCAATGCTGCACCCTATATATTCGTCGCCTTCACTTTGTTGTACATATTCTAATTGAACTTCACTGCCGATCTTCGTAGCCATGAAAGGCATCTCCTTTGCCAGACTATCTTGCGGCAATATTATTCACTGCACGGTTACTATTCTCAAGCTCCCACCGTATCATGAAACTATGCCTTTGGTATCTGTCTATGCATATATGTCTTTATTTGTATGTATAGCAGGCAGCCTATTTAGATGTTGACTGAAGTATACTATTGAGACCCAATAGTGCAAAGAAAAAGATGGTTAAGATATGGTTATAGATCTCCGAATATAGTTGAGAATATAACAACGCTTCATCGCTTTGCCGTCCTGAACACGACCCGCTTTGTCATCCTGAGCGATAGCGAAGGATCTGTCGCAGGGGATAGAGATCCTTCGCTATCGCTCAGGATGACAGTACTATGTTGCCATCTAGATCGTTCTCTGCAATAATACAAACGCTAAGTTGGGCAAATTTCCTGTTTAGTAACTATTCCAGGCTATGATCTTCTTGACTCCTCATAGTCTGCAACGACTGAATAGTTACTCTTTTTGTTAGATATTTGAGGTAGATATGCGCATACAAGAACATGTTAAGTTATCGACCGGAGCAGCACTTGTCGTGTTACCATGGTTGAAGAAAGATGTCTGGATTCCATTTACAGCTAGCATTTTAATTGACGTTGACCATTATCTCTGGCATGCAGCAATCCATCGAACCCTCAGTCTGCGTGCGGCCGTGCGCTACTTTGGACAGGCTAACCCACCACGGCAAGGGCAGGCAAAATTTCTGCATCATCCAGTAATATTGGCTGGTTTGCTAATTCTGGCTGCTCGCACACATTCAAGGATGTTATGGTTGATTCTCGCTGGTCTGCTTTTTCATGTTAGTCTCGATACTTTCCATATAACGAGAATGAACACTCTCAAACGTTCCCTGAGCAAGCAGGCCCACTATGCTTGTCCGGAGTGTGGGAAATCTTATGATGTGCTGCAACTCCACACCGTCCATTTTGCTCGGAACCTGCTCGATCGCTACAATCCGCGTAACTTTGTTGTATTATGCCCAACATGCCATGAGCGCGCTCATAAGCGTGCTAAGACAAATATGCCAATAAAATCGTCATATGTCTCAACGGTTGATGCATAGTGTGGTATAATCGCAGCGAAATCGTTTGGACGTGGTGAGTATTGAAAGGCAAGTACATACAAGGGAGGATGAGACTTTGGCAGCATGGCTTCCGGCAATTCGAATAGTGCAGATTATTCTCAGCATATCTGTTATCATTTTTATACTGTTGCAGGTACGCGGAGCGGGACTGGGTAGCGCCTTCGGTGGCACCAGCGCAGGCTCGGTGTTTAAAACACGGCGTGGAGTAGAGCGCCTGGTCTTCAACATTACGATTGTTTTCGTGATACTCTTTGCACTTGTTTCCTCGCTCAGCATGATTATTCATGTGTGAGCCATTGCTAATAATAGGGGGTAGGCAAGCTTGAGGTTTGCTTACCCCCTATTTGTTTATTCCCCCTGATTTCCTCTTAAAAATGGAATTGCTGTAGCTACCAGGATATCGCGTTTTTTGATGACACGATCCACTGTGTGCGCAAATTGTGTGTACGGTGGATCGTTACGCACTTGTAGATGCGTTGAGCGCTCCACCAGTTCCACCATGGCAGCGCGTTCGATGCGAGTTGCATTCCAGGCCAATGCTAGTGTTCCCCCTGGCAATAGCATGCGTTCCCAGGTGGGAAGGGCCTTGCTGAGCAAATCCGCGATTTCACCGAAATGCTGAATGCCGTACGGCAAATCTCCAACAATTGCGTGCATGTGCGGACCACCAGGTACTTCCTGCATATGCTGAAGAGCCTGTAAAGTATCGCCATGAGCTAGCACTAGCATACGTGTGCTGCCCTTTCGACCAACCTCAAATTGATATCGACGGCCCGCTCGTCGCCCTCGTTCGTCGATTTCTTTGTAGGGAATGTGCTCGCTATTGAAATACTGGCGAATAAAAACGCCCGTTGTATCAATATCTTGCCGTACTTGGTCTATACCAAAGGCATCATAGCCTGCCGCCAGCGCAAGAAAAAGCGTTGTACCTCCACCTGCAAGTGGATCAAGTATCCTCAGCCTTCCGCAAAATTGTTCACTATAGGCTCCGGCAAAAACGGCCAGATTGAGCAATACCCGTGTGAACATCTCGTTGGTCTTCCCTTTGTAGCGGCGAATTTCAGCCATCTGCAGTGGTACAAAGGGGGCGAATTGTGGCTCCAAGGGTCGCAAGAGTGGCCCTTGTATTTCGCCAACACGCTCAAAATATTCGTATGCTTCGCTTGTTGCTCCCAGCCGTGAGAGGATTTCAAGCATTCCACATCCTTCTCCGCGCTCAGGATGACAATGCGGGTTTCCTTCATCGATGTCCATGAGCAGGTAAGCCTGACCTGCCAGGGTTGCAGGTTCGAGGTATGTAATGGCGCTTCCCAGTGGACTGGCAAGTAACTCTGGTGCAGCCAATGTCTCGGTCATATTGGCATATTGTGTATTGCGTTGTGGTGTGATTTTGAGCGCAAGTTTCATGGGAGAAGTATAACATGAGTGGACAAGGATAGTTAAAAGTGTTTCGCTTCTCTCTTAATGGAGAAGACACTTGTGTTATGTTATACTACTCGGTAAGCAAAGACCTTTACAGAAAGGTACATCCTAAAGAAGTGTTTTCATGATTGATCGCTTACAAGACATATTGCCATACTTGGAACAACTTCCACCAGAGGCCCAAGAAGAGGCAGCAACCTATATCGAGTCACTTGCAGCACACGAGTCTTATGCCTGATCGCATTCAACATACTCCACACGAGCTTCAATCGACAGAGCGATGGGAAGATCCTGCGGGAGCCTGGCGTGACCTTCCAGACAACATGCTTGAAGAGCTTGATCAACTTCGGCATGCCAACCCTCCAACGCCACCGATGGAATACCTATGAGACAATACTTACTTTAGTGACGATAGATAGCGACTTTACCCGCGTACCAGATCTTTCATGTATGTATCTTCCTCTCGTAGCACTCAGAGGGTGATTTTCCAAATTACCTTGGTTCTCTATGCTGATGTAATAAATTGCGTCCTTGCATTCCTGCGGATTACAATGATGTATATACAAAATTTGCAGGAACCACTCAGATGCAATCCGGGGATCATATTTCCCGAACTACGTTCACAAGGATCGTTATCATAACTTTTCAGGAGAACACCTATGCATATTGTCACTGTTGCTGAAATGCGCGAGTTGGAGGTGCGGGCGGAGCGGGAATATGGGCTTACTTCGCAGATACTGATGGAGAACGCGGGCAAAAGCGCCGCAGATATTCTGGTACAGAACATCCGCCACACACGTTCGGTGAGCGAACTTGAATTTTTACTACTTATCGGGCCTGGCAATAATGGGGGCGATGGATTAGTGATGGCACGCTACCTGGAAAAATGGGGTGCGTTTGTCAGCATCTACCGATGGAAAGAGCAACGACTTACAGTGCATGGACAGGATATTGCTGAAGCGGATACCGCGGCGAAGTTAGAGGAGACGATCTCACGCGCCAACTATATTCTGGTTGCCCTGCTCGGCACAGGGCTTTCGCGTCCACTGCCTGATAGTATGCGTACATTGCTGGGTCGAGTGCGTCAGGAGCGGGAGAAGCGAGACGCTGTACGCCTTGTGGCGATTGATCTGCCCACGGGCCTGAATGCAGATACAGGTGAGGTCGATCCGGGGACAATTCCTGGTGACATGACGATCACAATGGCTTGCCCGAAACAAGGATTTTTCTTCTTTCCTGGTCGCGGCTATATCGGTGAGTTACATGTTGCCGATATTGGGCTACCGCTTGAGATGACACACGGCCTTTCAACAGAAATGCTGACGGGTAAGATGGTGAACAGCCTCTTGCCGAAGCGTCCGCTTGACAGCAACAAGGGAACATTTGGCAAGGTAATGCTGTTATGCGGCTCACTGCCCTATCCTGGCTCGGCATTTCTCGCGGGAAGTGCGGCGGGACGAGTTGGTGCTGGTTTAGTGACTCTGGCAGTGACGGAAAAGATGCTACCTATCTACGCCAGTGCGTTTCATGAAGCAACTTTTGTGCTGCTGCCTGAAGAGGAGGCTGGGAGCCTCAAGCGGGTGACGACACTGATGGATCACCTGGAGGGGTACCGGGCGCTGCTGATGGGACCAGGACTTGGCCAATCCCCTTACACTCGCGAGGTTATTCTCAGGGTATTAGAGGAACTGCGAGCGATCCCAGATGAAAAGCGTCCACATCTGGTTGTTGATGCCGATGGCTTGAATAATCTTTCGGCATTAGAACACTGGTGGACGTTGCTCCCGTCTGGAACAGTGATTACGCCGCATCCGGGAGAAATGGGACGCTTGTGCGGTGGACTAAAGGTATCAGGAGGAAATATTGATCGTCTAGAATTGGCACGCAGCAAGGCAAAAGAATGGCAAGTCACGCTTGCGCTTAAGGGTGCCTGTACGATCATTGCAGAACCGGATGGCCATACACGCATTAACTGGCAGGCTAATCCCGCACTGGCAACGGCTGGCACCGGCGATGTATTAGGTGGCATGGTTGCTGGCTTCTTGGCGCAAAAGGTAGAACCTTTCAATGCCGCGAGTGCAGCGGTCCATTTGCACACTGCTGCTTCGGAGCTGGTCAGCGTCGACATTGGTAATGCTGGTCTGCTAGCATCTGATCTACTTGATCGGATACCGCGCGCAATGGTGAAATGCCAGCAAAGTCGAAAAGAAACCTCAGCTTAGCCGGGCACAAAGAAGAACACGACACAGGCCATCACATAGACGGCCACGAGCTGCACTCCTGCCAGCCAGGATGACTCGCCATCAAGACTGATAAAGGTAAAGAGGATTGTCGCGACCCCTAACGTTACCAGTTCCAGGGGCTGGAAAACGAGGTCAAGATGCGATGTGTAGAAAAGGCTGACGAGAACGAGCAAGGGAGCAACCAGTGTAGCAACTTGAATCGATGAACCTGCGGCAATCGCCATACTTAGGTCTACGCGATCACGAAAAGCGATATAGACTGCACTTGAGTGTTCAGCCGCATTGCCAACGATGGGAATAATGACCAGTCCAATGAAAACGGGTGAGAGGCCAATCTGCTCAGTGACCGGCCGAATCGCTCCCACCAGCAGTTCACTATTCCAGGCGGTACCAATAGTAGCAACCAGCAGCATGACTGCCGCAAGCCATACCTTTGGGGGCTGCGGCTGCTTCAGGGTTCGAGGATCAAGTCCACCGGTTACAGGTTCCACCTCTTCTTCCTCCTCAGGCACATCTTTAGGAGAAAGAGGAATTGTTTTTGCCGAATGCTTCAGATTTCGACGGCTTGAGCGTACATGGAAGACATGGGTAGCAAGATACATACCATAGACAAGCAGTAAGATTATCGCGATGACGCTGCTGACCCATTGAATGCGTCCGGGGTCTTTAATCACCAGTGGTGCAGTACTTGGGATGAGCAATCCCGCAACCGCCAGGACCATCATTGCGGAATATTGTCCGGCATCGCGCGCGTTAAAGTATTGTTTACCCCAACGCCATCCTCCAAGCGCTAGCGAACTGCCAAGCACAAGCAGAGCATTGCTGATAATTGAGCCGGTGATGGATGCTTTGACGACTGCGATCAGTCCTTCTTGTAACGCAAAGATGCCAATAATAATCTCAGGGGCGTTGCCAAAGGTTGCATTCAGCAGACCTCCTGCGATAGGCCCGACATAGTATTCCAGGTCTTCGGTTGCACGGCCAATCAGCGCAGCAAGAGGGATGAGGCTAATAGCTGAACAGATAAAAATGGCCATTTCCTGCTGTTGTCCCCATGTTAGTGCAATGATGGGCGCAAAAATGGCCGTAATGAGTGAAAAGTAAAACCACCGTGGCATGGCATCCCCATAGATGAGGGTGGGCCGGGCCTGTCACCGGGATGCGAGGCACCACCCTATTCAGTTATTCAGCAGTGACTCCCTCAGAGCTTTCTGAAGCTCCGGAAGTAGCTATAGCGGCGGTGTCTGCTTCGTCAACGACGTTGACTGTAATCTTCGGCTCTATCTTTTGTGCGATCTTCACAGGAATCTGGTAGGTACCGATTGTGCGAATTGGATTTGGCAGATCAATCACGCGTCGATCAACCGTAATCCCCTCGGCTTCGCGCAAGCCAGCGGCAATATCCTGACTGGTGATCGAGCCATAGAGTCGACCCTGTCGACCAACTCTCGCTTTGAAGGTCAACGAGATCTGGCTTAGTCGCTCTGCCTGTTGTCTATTCGATTCGACCAGCTTCTCAGCTTTGCGCTGCTGAGCTGCTATGCGTTGTTTATGGTTTTCCAGCAGCGCCGGAGTTGCAGCGGCAGCAAACTGGCCTGGCAAAAGATAGTTGCGTGCGTAGCCATTGGCCACTTCTTTTAAATCACCGGCCTTGCCTAGGCCCTCAACATCTTGTAGAAGAATTACTTTCATGAATGTATGCTCTCCTCGTAGGGGAAACTCATAGGCGACAGCAAGGGTCACCCTACATTTTCTTTCATACGATCTATTTGGAAATGTAGCAACTCTTTTTGTGGTTGCTGGAGCTTCCTCATCTCAATGTAACGGGTGACAGTATACACCTTGAATGAGGCGAACGCAAGTTTTCGCGTACACGATACCCATTGCGACTTGCCTCCTGCTCCCCATATAATGAGGGAGATATTATTTTGACTCATACTAATTTAACAACGAAGGACGTTTTCATGGATATCGAGGGAACATATACACTTCAGGCGACATCGGAAGATGTAAGAAATCGCCTGGCGGATCCGCAAACACTGCTGCGTACCCTTCCAGGAGCCGAACAACTGGAGTCCGTTGATGGGAAGAAATATTCCATTGCCCTAAACATTGGACATGGCCCACTGGCTGGACGCTACTCCGGTCACGCCACAGTGCTTAAACAGGAAAATCCTCACCATTTTCATTTCATATTTGAAGGCGAGGGGAAGCAGCGCAAGATTCACAGCGATTGGACCATCGTGCTGGATGAGTACGAGCAACATACTGTTGTCGCCTACGAAGCAAGCGTGAATCTGGGGAAACAGGCTAAGAGGTCTGCATCCCTCGTAAAGGGAGCCATCAAGCTACTCATTCAAGAATTTTTTACAGCATTGGCTCAACAGTTGCCCTCTATTCCTGCGCATGTCAAGGTAAATGAGGACGATGAATTGTTCGAGGCGGATCAACCTCACCCTACCATTGTTGTTCCACCTCCGGCTGCGCAGCCAACCTTGGTGCGAACTATCGTCCGCCGATTGCACCTGGGTGCCAGTGATGATCGAGCACAGGAACAATGGGTTAGGCGTGTAAGACGTTTCGGGATGACATCGATTTTGTTGTTCCTTGTCTGGGTTGGTACCAGGTTGCCTCGAAAGTTGCTGCGGCATTAGATCGTTTCTCCGTTCATAGCTGAGGCAAACGCTTCCACCAGTTTGGGCACAGTCTCATAATTCGAAAGCTCTGATGGAGCTATCCAACGCATCTGCTTGGCCTCCCAGTCGAGGCGAATAGTGTTTGGAGCAAGTACCTCAAAGAGAAAGGGATGGACATACCAGCGCCGTTCTATTGCGGCGTCTTCATACTCTACGACAGCCCCTCTTTTGAGCATACGGACTTGCTCCCGTTGTAGTCCCGTTTCCTCGCGTATCTCGGTGTAAGCTTGCTCATCGGGAGTTACACCTTGCTCGACAAAGCCACTTATGCCTGCCCAATGCGCATGATAACTGCCAACACGATTGCTGCGTTGCACGATAAGAATACGAGGTTCGCCACTATCTAACCGCATAAGAAAACAAGTGACCACATGTGTTGGGCGCAAAGATTGTTGTTGCTGATTCATTTTTTCTACTCCTGCGATGGGTTTTTATGTGTGCTATGTACTGTGCTATTGACGGCAGCATAGCACACAGCCGACTAAAAACTGTTCCATCCCCATTTTTCCTTCTTGACAGAGCCAGGATGCTCCTATATAGTAAGCTTGGCGGATAGTACACCTTTCGTAATCAAGCATTTTTACCTAATTTGATTATACCTTTTTACAGCCTTTTAAAGGCTCTTGCTATTTGGAGGTAGACCAACGTGTCACCAACTATAATTGTCCTCGTCTTGATCGTTCTGGTAGTAGGAGCAACTATTGCTCTGATTGCCGGATATCTTGTTGGGACGATGCGCAATAGACAACAATTTGAAGAACGCCTGCGGGCTGAAAAGGAGGCTAGCGAGCAGCGGCTCCTGGATCTCCAGACTCAGCAGCGTCAGGCACTACACGAAGCGCGTGATGAAACGGCGAGTATTCGTGCAGCTATTGAGCGCGAGAATGCCGAACGGCGTGCTGAACTTATGCGTCAGGAACGACGCATGCAGCAAAAAGAAGAGACGCTCGAACGCAAGATCGAGGCGCTTGAACAGCGAGATCGCCGCTTGACGGCACGTGAGCGTTCCTTTGAACAATCACGCGAAGAGATAGAAGAGATCAAGCGCAAACAACTGAGTGAGCTTGAGCGCATTGCCCAATTGACGGAAGAGCAGGCCAAAGATGTCTTGCTATCACGCATCGAAAATCAGGTACGAGCAGAAGCCGCACAACGCGCCCGTGCTATTGAGGAAGAGGCACGTGAACAGGCGGAAGCCCGCGCCCGCGAGATTATTACCCTTGCAATCCAACGTTGCGCCTCAGATCAAGTCGCGGAGGCGGTAGTCTCGGTTGTGCCACTGCCCAACGACGAGATGAAGGGACGTATCATCGGACGTGAGGGACGCAATATTCGTGCGCTAGAAGCGGCGACCGGGGTTGATCTTATCATTGACGACACCCCAGAAGCGGTGATTCTTTCCGGGTTTGACCCTGTGCGTCGTGAGGTTGCTCGTCTTGCATTGACAAAGTTGATTCTGGATGGGCGCATCCATCCGGCTCGTATCGAGGATGTCGTTGCCAAAGCGCGGCAGGAAGTAGATGCGATTGTGCGCGAAGAGGGCGAGCGTGCCGCGATGGAGGCGAATGTTCCTGGTTTGCAGCCGGAATTGCTCAAAATCCTGGGGCGTTTACATTTCCGCACAAGTTACGGTCAGAACGTGCTTGCGCATTCGGTAGAGGTATCCATCCTGGCCGGGACTATTGCTCACGAGCTAGGAGCCGATGTGAATGTATGTAAAACAGCCGCGCTGTTACATGACATGGGTAAAGCTATCGACCAGGAGGTTGAAGGACCGCACGCCATCATCGGTGGTGAAATCGCCCGCCGTTTCGGTAAGTCACCCAAGGTGATTCACGCGATGGTAGCACACCACGCGACTGAAGCCGAACCTCAGAGCCTGGAAGCTGCCATCGTGCAGGCGGCGGATGCAATTTCTGCTGCTCGACCTGGCGCACGGCGTGAGACCATTGATCTCTACATTAAGCGCCTGGAGGCGCTTGAGGGTATCGCAAACTCGTTTACCGGCGTGGAAAAATCGTTCGCTATCCAGGCTGGACGCGAGGTGCGTATTATCGTCAAACCCGAAGAAATTGACGAATTTGCAGCGAACCAGCTTGCCAGCGAGATCGCGCACAAAATCGAGGAGAGCCTGGATTATCCTGGGCAAATCAAAGTGTGTGTGGTGCGTGAGACTCGTGCAATAGATTATGCGAGATGAGACCAATGCTCGTATCCTGTAGGGGCAGTGCCTTGTGCCTGCCCTCGCCAAGCTTATGCGAGATGAGACCAATGCTCGTATCCTGTAGGGGCAGTGCCTTGTGCCTGCCCTCGCCAAGCGTGCAATAGATTATGCGAGATGAGGCAAATGCTCGTATTTGCCTCTAGAAAGTGTTTGTAATGACCAATTATATCGATCTTCATACGCATTCAACTGCTTCTGACGGTATCTACTCACCTACTGAACTGCTCCAGCGTGCCAAAGATATCGGGCTACGGGTGCTTGCCCTGACCGATCATGATAGCACAGGGGGACTCGAAGAGGCTGCGCAGGTGGCGGGAAAACTGGATATTGATCTCATTCCCGGCATCGAGATCAATACTGATGTGAGTGGTGGCGAAGTGCACGTCCTTGGCTATTTCCCAGAGTATACCCGCACGGCATTTCAGGCGACATTGAAGGTGCTGCGCGATGCGCGTGAGCGACGTGGACAACGCATGGTCGAGCTTTTAAATGAACAGGGTATTAATGTTTCCTGGGAGCGCGTGCGCCAGATAGCTCAGGGCGCAGTTGGCCGTCCACATGTCGCTAAGGCGCTGTTGGAAGCTGGCTATGTGCAGACTATCGGAGAGGCTTTCGATAAATACATCGGTACGGGCTGTTTTGCATATGTTCCTCGTTACAGACTGACACCGGATGACGCTGTACGCTTGATTGCCAGCGCTAATGGTTTGCCGGTAATAGCGCATCCCTATGATCTACCTGGTATCGCGGAACTACGTAACTGGTTGCCTGATCTGTGCGAGGCTGGTATGGTCGGCCTGGAGACATATTACGGTCCGTATACGCCCGAGATCGAGCAAGAACTACTTGCACTGGCCAATGAGTATCATCTTATTCCGACAGGTGGGACCGATTTTCACGGGCCTGGCATCCATCCTACCCCACTTGGTGGACGGCATGTCCCATATGAGGCGGTTGAGCGTTTAAAGGCTGAGGCAGCAAAGCGACGTGGGAAAACTCCACCTGCGTTTGAGTTGCCTCCTCCTGTTGAAGAAAAATGAAAATAGCGAATGCGCCGTACAAGTTTTGTTCACGTTGCCACAGGCAAAGCAGGCATAACTTGTACGGCGCATTCGTCATAAATAAGATATTCTCGTAACTTCATGCGTAGCTCATACGTATCAAAAAGAAGATGAATGGGGCGAACACTTGAAATCCGCTTCGCTCCTTGCACTATTCATAGGATGACAAGACTGAGCATAGAGGTAAAGCTTTGAGCCAGGAACATAATGTTAAGAAGCGATCCAACGCGGGACGCGAAATTGTCGAGACGATCTTACTCACGCTTTTGATATTCCTGGTGCTCCGATTCGCTGTGCAGAACTATCGTGTAGATGGGCAGAGCATGGAACCCAGTCTGCATGATCAGGAATACATACTTGTTGATAAAGCAGCTTACCTCTTTCATGCACCTGATCGTGGCGATGTGATTGTCTTTGAATACCCTCTAGATCCTCAAGTAGACTATATCAAGCGCATCATCGCAATTCCTGGCGATACTATTACCATTGTTGGCGAGACGGTGAAGGTTGATGGGGTCACGTTGAGCGAACCATACATCAACAAAGATGACCTGTTTAACCCCTTTGGTCCGATTACAAACCGTGTTGTGGGGCCAGGCGAGTACTTTGTAATGGGGGATAATCGCGGCAATAGCTCCGACTCGCGAGATTGGGGCTTTGTGCCGCGTCAAAATATTATTGGGAAAGCCGCGCTAACCTACTGGCCGTTCGGTGAAAATAACTTTGGCCTGCTTCCTAATTTCGGTAGCGTCTTTGCAAAGGTGCATCAGTAAGCAGATAGCACAAATGGCATAGCTAATTTGACACCTTCTTGGGATGCCTCTACAATAATTGATGTTCGTCAATTGGTAACCAAGGAGGAAGAAGTGTCTACTATACGGCTTAAGAAATCCCTCTCTATCGTCAGTGTTGTTATTTTAGCGCTTGTGGGATTTAGTGCGTGCTCGCAAACTACTCCTACTCTCACTGTCAGTGGAACACCGATTAAAATTGGTTTCTCGGTGTCTCTTACAAAAGATTTTTCAGCCGATGGGCAGGCAACATTACAGGGTTACCAACTTTGGGCAGACAATATCAACAAAGCAGGCGGTCTGCTTGGTCACCCTGTGCAGTTAGTCTACCACGACGATACGTCTGATCCCGATCAAACCACAAAGGTCTATCAGCAACTCATTACCGTTGATCACGTTAACCTTGTATTTGGACCTTTCTCCTCCTTGCTGACAAAACCTGCATCCTTAGTTGCCCAGCACTACGGATATGCGATGGTCGAAGGTTCGGGCGGCGGGCCTTCTGTATTTAATAGGGGACTGCACAATATCTTTGACACCTCTGTCCCGGTCGCTAACAACCTGACCACCTTTGCGCTGTATATTCTCTCGCTACCACAGAATGAGCGACCCAAGACAGCCGCTTATGCTACCTCGGATGACCCATTTACACAACCACAGTTGGATGTCGCAAGAACTTTATTAGAGAATGGTGGAGTCCGCACTGTCTATAATGTGGTTTACAGCGCGGACACGACAAAGGACGTTACACCTTACGCCGATCAAGTAATTCACTCAGGTGCGGATGTTGTCCTTCTTGGCACGCTACTGCCCGACATCACTACCTATATCAAAAGATTTCGCCAGCAGCACTACAATCCAAAGGCGCTTATTGCCACGGCTGGCCCCGACCTGGGTAAGGATTTCATCAACGCCGTCGGCCTCTCATCCACAGAAGGGGTTTTCGTTCCAAATGGCTGGTATCCCCAGGCCAACAACTTCGAGAACGCTCACATGGTTCAAGACTACCTGGCTCAACATCCAGGTACCACTGCTGATGCCATTAATGCGGATGTTGCCGAGGCATACTCTGTGGGCCAGGTGCTGGAACAAGCCGTTACCAAAATTAACAGCATCGACAATACCAGGCTTATCAATGAACTTCATTCGGATACGTTCAACAGCGTTCAAGGAGCGGTGAAGTTCGATGCGACAGGTCAAAACACGTTGGGATTGGCATATCTGTTCCAATGGCAAGGTGGAAACTTTATACCTGTGTATCCATCTTTCGCCGCGGCGGAAAACCCGACCTTCCCCAAACAGCCGTGGTCATGACATTCTGCGCACAGCTTCTTTCCAACCCAGGTCGCGCCAACGGCTTCTCTCGGTGTCGTTGTCGCCTGCCGGTCGCCGTCGGAGTTTTTCCTTTTCAGTTTCCTCATTCATTAAAAGGCTGCCAACGATAGCGGCAACTTGAGTGGGTGCGAGAGGCTCTTTCTCATCGGATGAAGCTCCGTTAGCCCCGATAGGTAGCGGATCAATCGCCGTTAGGCGCGATGCATCTTCCCCTACGGAGGGAGTGTCAATATTTCTGGTGTCCCATTCTTCGGCTATGAAGTCAGTGGACATATCACCAGCGATAAAGCGCGGATGTTGCATAAGCCAACGAACAAAGGGCAGAGTTGTGCGTACGCCCATTATGTGATATTCGGACAGCGCACGCCGCATGCGGGCGATTGCATATTGACGATCGCTAGCCCAGACAATGAGCTTTGATAGTAAGGGATCGTAGAAAAGTGGTACCTGCAATCCTGCATACAACCCACTATCCAGGCGTACCCCTGGACCAGATGGCTCTTGCAACGCCTGTACTGTCCCTGTGGCGGGTAGAAAGCGATTTTCGGGGTCTTCCGCCGAGATACGACACTCGATGGCCGAGCCACGAAATCGAACCTGCTCCTGTGTGAAAGAGAGGGGTAAACCGGCAGCAACACGGAACTGCTCTTGCACGAGATCGATACCTGTACACAGCTCCGTCACCGGGTGTTCCACCTGGATACGCGCATTTACCTCCAGAAAATAGAAGTTACGGTCGGGTCCGAGCAAACATTCAACCGTCCCAGCATTGACGTAGTCGATAGCACGAATGAGCTTGACCGCGGCTGATGTAATGCGTTCCCGCAGTTCTTCATCTATTACTGGCGAAGGAGACTCTTCGACAAGTTTTTGATGGCGGCGCTGTATGCTGCACTCGCGCTCGCCAAGGTGTACGACGTTGCCATGAGTATCGGCGATGATCTGAACCTCGATGTGTCGCGCTGGAGAGATAGCCTTCTCCATGTATACGCGGCTATCGCTAAAAGCACTTTTGGCTTCGCTGCGTGCGATGCGCAGCGATGGGAGCAGATCCTTGGGGTCGCGTACGAATCGAATGCCTTTACCTCCTCCACCTCCCGCGGCTTTCAATAGCAATGGGTAGCCTATTTGCTCGGCAATTTCCAGTGCTCTGGCATCATCTTCGATATCGGTCATGGTGCCAGGCACAATTGGCACTCCCGCCGCTTGGGCCAAACGACGAGCGGCAGTCTTCTCGCCCATAGCACGTTGCGCTTCTGCTGAGGGACCTACAAAAATCAGCCCTTCGGCGATACAGGTCTCGACAAACGTGGCATTCTCTGCTAAGAAACCATAGCCGGGATGAACTGCCTGCGCACCCGAACGCTTTGCTACCTCTATCAAGGTGGGAATATGCAGATAGCTTTTACTCGCTTGAGAGGGGCCAATGTGATACGCTTCGTCAGCCATACGCACATGCAGAGCATTGCGGTCGGCATCACTGTATACAGCTACGCTGGTTAGCCCTAGTTCACGGCAGGCCCGAATGACGCGGATGGCAATTTCTCCTCTATTGGCAATCAGTACTTTTTGAAAAGGCCATTTGGTTATGTCATCCATTGAGAGCGGCGGATTGGGAACAAGCCTTGGAGAAACTGGCCGAAGCCGGCAAGGGCCGGTGGCAGAACCCGAAGCCCGGCGCTGCCGGCGGCCATCCGGCGAGAGTGTTCCACCTGCTGACACAACCGGACGCGGAGGCGGGCGTTGACGTGTTGACAGTTGACGGAACCCCTGATGACAACAGCGCCAGCGTGGGTAGTGTCAACTGTCAACACGTCAACTGCGAATCGAACGGAGCAACTGTCGGCGCGATTGCAGACCGGAAATAGGAAAAGCCATTGTGTTGCCGCGACTAAATCATAAACTGCGAACTTGCTAAACAGCAAGTATCATGGTAACATGCCCGCATGGCAATACGGGCCAAGACGTTGAGCGAACAATTGCGGGCCGCGATTCTGTCGGCTCCCGTGAGCCGGTATCGAATGGCCAAGGAAGCGGGAGTGTCCGAAGCTGTACTGTCGCGTTTTGTGAATGGCGAAACCGGCTTACGCATGGCCATCGCGGATCGCGTGGCCGTTTATCTAAAATTGGAGTTGCGAAAGGTTGGTGACAAATGAAACTGCGGCAAATGCCTTTCTACGAGACTGACGCCCAAGGCCAGAAGGTCAAGCGGATGTCTTCCAAGTGGTACGCGGTTTTCGTCGATTGGTCGGAGGCGTTGCACCGCCTGCCGCTGCTGGAAGACAAAAAGTCCAGTACAGAGCTTGCCCGAAAGATCGAACGGCTGAACAGTATTCGCGCCGGCGGCGACATGATGACGGCGGACCTCACACGTTACGTTGACACGATGCCACCGGGCATCCGGACGAAGTTGGCGGAATGGGGCATCTTGTCGGCGGCGCAGCGTGGCTGCGAGCAAGCCCTTGATCGAACATATCGCCGACTGGAAAGCAGCTTTACTGGCGAAGGGAAACACAGCCAAACATGCCGAGCTTGTCACGCGCCGGGCCGCAACGGCGTTTGACGCGTGTAGGTTCAAGCTATGGTCCGACCTGTCGGCAAGCAAGATGCAATCGCACTTGGCAGGCTTGCGGGCAGATCGGCGCAAGGCCGATGAATCGGTGGTGCGCGGCATCAGCGCCAGACTTCCAACTTTTACCTGCAAGCGGTAAGGCAATTCGGGCGGTGGATGGTTCAAGACGGGCGGGCATCGGAAAACCCGCTGGCGAGCTTGAAGGGAATGAACGTCAAGACGGATCGCCGACATGATCGTCGGGCGCTTCGAACCGAATGAGCTTCGATGGTTGCTGGATACCACGGGAAAGGCCGGCGAACGGTTCGGGATGTCCGGCGCAGGATCGGTCGCTGCTATACCGACTGGCGGTTCAAACCGGGCTGCGGGCGGCGGAGCTTCGGAGCTTGACGCGGGGGAGCTTCGATATGGAGGGTGACAAGCCGACTGTCACCATCGGCGCGGCGTATGCCAAAAATCGGCGGGACAACACGCTGCCATTGACGTCAGACACGGCGGCGTTGCTGACATCGCACCTGGCCGGCAAGATGCCCCATGCTCCCGCATTCAATATGCCCATCGCGAACGCGATCGTGGATATGTTCCGGGCAGACTTGGCCGCCGCCCGGACGGCGTGGCTGGATTCGCTGACGTTGCCCAAGGATCAATCGGACGCGGCAACGAGTACATTCCTGTCGGATCGGGACGAATCGGGCCGCTGGGCTGATTTCCATGCCTTGCGACATTCATTCATTTCCGGGCTGGTGAATAACGGGGTGAATCCGAAGACGGCAAAGCGCCTTGCACGTCATTCGACGATTACCCTGACGATGGATCGGTACACGCACCTGCGGCGCGGACAACATGGCGACGGCGCTGGATTCGCTGCCGGACCTGTCAGCACCGATCCGGCAAGCGGCCCTGGCGACAGGAACGAACGGCCCGATTCGCTTGTCACCTGACTTGTCACCTAACGGTGATATTCGGCGTAGTTCGGTGAAGTCTGGCGAAGTACCGACGGCGACGGTTGCAAACGATCCCATCGACGCCGTCCATACGAAAAACGCGGGGAAAACAGCGGTTTTGACGCGGGAAGCCGGTTCGGATAATATTCCCGCGTCCGTTTGGAGAGATGCCCGAGTGGCTGAAGGGGACGGTTTGCTAAACCGTTGTACGGGTTCAAACCCGTACCGAGGGTTCGAATCCCTCTCTCTCCGCTATCACACCTTTCCAAGTTTAATGTTGCGCGGCTGTGGCGCACAACATCTGCCATCAGTCATTTCGCATCAGGATCCCGCGAATGTAACGCGGGAAGATGACGCGCACCATTCACAACCTACCAGCGGAAGTACATGTGATGATGCGGATGGAAGAAAATAGCGTGAATAAAGGCCACGCCAAACACGATATCGACGATGCCGATGATCAACCCGGCGGTAGCCATGCCTTTGCCGTCGATGTTACCACTGCGGCGCATGCCGCCGTGCGCGATGGATGCGAAAGATAATGGCGAGGATGCCGAAGATAAGTCGGCCGCAGAACAATCCGAGGATCGCCAGGACCAGCGATGCCGAAGCCATGCCGGCATGGCTGCTCGCGGTTGGACCGACGGGCGTGCCCTGGGCATTGAAAGGAGTCGGTCGCGCGGAGTAAGCCGGTGGCACGGGCCTGGCCATGGTGGGCGGCGGCACGGGAGAGGTCGGGGCTGCCTGGAATGGCGGCGCCTGCGCTGGAAGATGCGGCGCCAGCTCCGCAATATTCTGCACCGGCTGCCAGTCGCCCATGCCTTCGCGCCAGGCCAGATCTTGTCCGAGCAATTGCCCGCTGCCGATCAGCTGGCGAATGACATCCACCGAAACCGGTCCATGCTGCTGACCATTTTTCCCGTAATACCATTCCATAAGGTCCTGCCTTCGATCAGTGCATCGATACCTGACTGCGCCTCTTTGCTTAGAAGGATGGTCGGGCCGATCGCTTGATTCTATCCGATCATGCAATCCAAATCCGAGAAAATATCCATCAATCGGTCCGATCGGCATGGCATGTGCTTTGCGCGTGAACGTGCAAGTTCAGTGAGGTCGTTCGTTCGACCGTTTTCAAAATCGAGGTGCATCATGCCCAGAGGCGATAAATCATCCTACACCAGCAAGCAGAAACGACAGGCGGAGCATATCGAGGAAGGCTACGAAAAGCGCGGGACCTCCAAGAAGAAGCGCAACGCCGCGCCTGGGCAACGGTCAACAAAGAAACCCACGGCGGCAAGCGCAGCGGATCAGGCCGCGGAAAAGCCGAGGACCATTCCCCATCGCGCAAAGGCGGCCGAAAGGATCGGCCCATCAGACGCACGCGACGCGCGTGAAAGCCGGTAAAAAGGCCGCGCAAACGCGCAAGGCGCGCGGACATCAGTACCGTAACAGCAGCCAAGGTTAGTCGCGACGCGATAGCGGAGCGTTTATCGCTGCAAGCGCAATAGCGCTCCGCTGTGCGTCGCGGCTAACCGGTCGTCGCATCACCCCACGTCCAGCGTCGACAGGTAATCTTCCAGTTGTTTCTGCTGCGATCGCTTTTTTTCCTGCATCGTCTTGAGTCGGCATGCAATTGCTCGATGGTCGTTTCCTGCTCGTCGAGTTCCTTCAGCAGCCGCTTGTAGTAGTCGGTGTTCTGGTCGACGGCCTTCATGTTCTCGCGGATGCGGGACTGTTCCGTGTTGAAATCGTTGAGGTGCTGCTGGTTGTCCTGATCTGCCGCTGCGGTGTCGGCGACGGCCGATTTCATCTGGGCGGCCTTGGCCAGAGCATCTTTCACCGCCTGCGGGATCTCGCCGGTCTTGCGGTAACTTTCGATCGTGGCAATGTCCATCGGCAGGATCGCGATCCCCTGCGCGCTGATCAACTGCTCCTCGACTTGTCAGCGTGTTCGTCTTGCCCGGCGGCAGCGTTTCCTCAAACCGATAAAGCGGGTCGGTCGTTTCGATCGGCCTTGAGATCGACCAGCGTCCAGCCTGCGCGGCGCGGATGCTCGATCAGAAGCGTCTTATCAGTCTTGCCTTTGTTGTCCGCGACGTAGTTCTGCCTGAAGATCTGCTTGTGCGTCACTTCGAGAACGCCTTTGATGATGCTTGCCGGTGACGACCGATGGATTTTCGTCTGTCGTCGGAATGGACGAGCACCTGCTGATCGATGCCATAGGAAAACAGGCGATTTTGCCCGGCCGGCAGGTCGTCGATCTTCGCGTCGCCGGCATAACGCCGGCATCGAGCACGGTCAGCGGGCCTTGGGGAAGAAGCTTGCCGGTGGTGTTGGTCAGGCGGGCGCCCAGCAGCGGATTGGTCGCCAGGACGGAGGGGTTGTAGATGCTGAGCCGGCGGACTTTGACGCCGTCGGTAAGGATCGGAATCATCGCCGATTTCTGGCGGGGAAGGCTGACGTCGGGAACGTGTATTCGAAAAACTCTCCGATCTTCGCGCCGGAAGCGGCGGGGAGGACCGAGGCGAGGGGATTCATCGGCGCTGAGTGGCACCCAAGCTGCGACTGAATCACGCCAGGTTGCCGACCTGATTGCGCACTGCCGCCAAACAAGCCTCCGGACGTCCGCCAGCGCGCTCTCGGTGAGGCGGATGCCAACTGCCTTCGCATCACTCGTCCGAGCTGTCTCCTGCTCATTCCCTCCTCATACGTTTGCGGCTGCAGGCTCGCATACAGCTCCGGCTGCACCACCGGCCGGGGCACGTACAGCGGCTGATACAGATCCTCGATGAAGCTGATCGGCCGGCCGCTGACCAGCGAAAGCTGCACGTCGTTCCAGTCGTTGTCGGTCTGATTCTCGACGATCGCCCAGCCCTGGAGTGTGCCGCCGTCGGCGGCCTTGTTCTGCCGGGGATTGTTGTTGTGCTTTACCGGCATCCTCCCTGGCCTCTTGCTTCGCGTTGGGATCTTCGTTTTTCGCATCGCGAAAGCACCAGCCGATAGCTGGTCTTCCAGACCGGCGTCTCGACCACGTAGCCGATGCGCACGTGCCGCTCGCCTGGCGCCGGTGAAGTGGATCGTCACCGGCTTCTTGTCCTGGTCGCGCGCCGCCGCGACGGCCGCCAGCGCCTTGGCCAGCTCCTGCTGGAGTCGCGGGTCGTCCAGATGAATCTGATCGATCCGGTCCAAGTCGAGCGGCCGGATCTCGCCGTCGGCCTGGAGCAGATTGAGCACCCAGACGTCGACCACCTTCCTTGTCGCCGGCCGGCTTCTGCTTCTTCTCCACGCCCAGGATGGTGCCGCTGACCTGTTCCGTCCGCCAGCATCGCGGTGACCGGTTGCCGCGAAGCTGGCTAGAATCTGCGCAAGGCAGGGTTGGCGGTGATGTCGACCTGGAAGCTCTTGAGCGTCTTCGCGAGCGGGTCCTGGCTGGGGTAGGTGACGGCCGCGACCTTGCCGCCTGTCCAGGTCCTGCAGCACCAGGCTCTTGAGGATGTCGTTGATCTGGTCGGTCTTGAAACGCAGCTCGGTGCTGCCGTTGCCCTGCACGGTGCCGAAGTGCTCGAAGTACCCGACGCCGCTGCTGAACAGCACCACTTCCCGGACCGGCACCGCCTGCTGCTCATGAACGGCAGGATGCTGTTCCGCCGGCGGATTTGCAGGTCCCACCTGTGCTGAAAGCTTCTGGAGGGGAATAGGGCAGCCACCACCGCGGCCCCAAGGACCCATTTGCGCGTCGCATGTCTCATGTGCCAACTCCTGTTGTTCGACTTTCAGGACAAATGCTTTGCGGGTAACGATACATCCAGCCCAGGTTAGCCGCGACGCGAAGCGGAGTGGTTTCCCAGCGCTGGAGAGCGCTCCGCTATCGCATCGCGGCTAACCTCGGCTTCCCCAACTCCTGGCCGATCCTTGTCCATCGGTTCATCCACTGCACCTTACCTCGCGTGAGCAGGTCCATCCTTTTGATGCTCTAGACAGATAAAAGTTCAGTGAAAAACTCCATGCAACGCAATGCATCAAACGCACCATTTTTCAACGAAGGATGATGCATCGTTCGCGACACCCACCCCCAAAATTCGCCTGATTTTGAGGGTGGCGACCCCGCCATGCATCAAAATGCATCCTCGACTTTTGCACTTTTTAGCCGACTGAGCCGTTGGAATTGCGGTTGGCGCGTGGCCGGACCCTTTGTCATTTTAATGACAAGCCTAAAAAAGGAGTCCGGCCTATGTTTCGGCTGCCCCAGGAGGCGGGCATTCTCGAGCAATTGCGCCCGCATTCACCCAACCCACTTTTGAACGATTCTGCACGCTGCTGGTCGGAGCCATTGTAACGATGGGCCGGCGAACCGTCAGCCACGTTTTGTTTTCGATTCCCGGCCTGCGCGACGGCCATTGCAGCAGCTATGGCCGCTTGTTCTGTGCCTCGCGATGGTCGCTTTGGCCGCTGGCGAAGGTGCTGGCGAAAGCGGTGGTGGCGTTGGCGCCAAGGACCAGCCGCTGATCGTGGATGTGGACGACACGATCGCCGGACACTCCGGACGCAAGGTTTTTGGCGTGGGCATGTATCGGGATCCGGTCCGCTCCTCGCGGAGCACGACCCACTTCAAGCGGGGCCACAAATGGGTGGTGATGGCGATCAACGTGCGCTTGCCCTTGTGCCTGCGTCCCTGGGCGTTGCCGGTGCTGGTGGCGCTGAGCCTGCCACCAACGAAGAAAGCCAAACCCACTAAAAAAAGCACGCCAGCCAGCAAAGCCAAGCCCTGGAGCAAGCTGAAGGCACGCCGCAAAGCCCGCGACAAACGAAGGCCCCGCAAGACGCCCGCGACGCAGGCCCGGCAGATGATCGCGGTGCTTTTGCACTGGTTTCCCGAGCGAAAGTTCATCCTGCTGGGAGACTGGGGCTTTGCCAAGCATGATCTGGCGTTGTTTTGCCATCGCCATCGCGACCGTCTCACGCTCATTGCGCGAACGCGATCGGACATGAACCTGTACGCCGCCGCCCCGCCGGCAAAACGCCCGGGTCCTGGACGCCGCCAACGCAAAGGCGCGAAGCTGCCTTCCCCGGCCGAATCGGTGGCGGCGGCCGGCGGTCAACGCGCCCGCCATCGCCTGCGTTGGTATGGCAACAGCCAGCGGGACATGCAACTGCTCAGCGCCTGCGGAAACTGGTATCGCGGCCGGGGCAACGGCAAGGCGGGACTGGTGCCGGTGCGATGGGTTTGTGCCCACGATCCCAAACAGCAACGCGACGATTACTTTTACAGCACCGATCCGGCCCTCACGCCCCGGCAGATCGTCGAGTTGTTCGCCGCTCGATGGGCCGTGGAGGTCACCTTCGAGGAGGCCAAGGGCCTTTTGGGTTTTGAATCCACGCGCCAGCGTTGCCAGAACTCGGTGCTGCGATCGGGGCCATGCCTCATGGGATTATTCAGCGTGATCGCCGTGATCTATGCCGAGCTGGCCAAGAGCTCGAAGGTGAAGGTGCATCGTACACCCTGCTATGCCAAGACCACCGTTACCTTCGCCGACGCGTTGGCGGCGGTGCGGACTGTGCTGTGGAAGCAGGTGATATTGTTGCATGCCCCCGGCGGAAGCCTCGTAACAAAACTACCCAACCGCGTGCAGGATTGGCTGCTGGGCCACCTCGCCGCCGCCGCCTGAGGTGCAAAAGTGCAAAAGTCGAGGCATCGTTTTGCATCACTTTTCGAGTTTTTTCCGCCGCACATGTCAACTTGTTGTCCGATGAACAAGATGCAACGAAATGCAACATTTTTGGCATTTTCGCGGATGTTGCATCCTCTCGACGTTGCTCGGGACAGGTCGCCGAAAGAGCCGCCCACGAAGTAGAGTCATTGCGCGCATGGCGCGGAGAAACATTCGTTGTCCGCCAATGCATCAAATGCATCATTTTTCGATCTCTTTCGGCACGCGGCCTTTCAGGCTGCGAGCCAAACACCACAGGTTGTGGGCCGCTGAAACTCTTCCACAAGTCACGCACCCCAATGCACCACTTTTTGCGATTTTTTTCACCCTCCGCGACACAATGCTGGCTCCCTCCATTTCATTGCCTTTGCTTCTTTTGCCATAAATGCCTCTTTTGCCCGTCCTGGGTTTGTCGAGGGTCGTCCGCGCAGTGCTCCACGGTCGCGGCCACAATATACCAAATACCAGACAATAACCAAACGAAAAAGCTGGCCGATTATTTCAGAGTATTTTCGATTTTTCCGGCTCAATGACCACGCCGTTCGTAAAGTTTGGCCGGAGCGAAGGTAAGCCGATATCTCCGTCCTCGACTAGTTGAATCGCGGGGACGGAGCGTTTCCCTGATTGATAAGTTCAAGTAGACAGGAAGTTCTGAAATATCTGATCGCCAGCACGGCACCACCCCGCCGCAGCCGGCGGGCACTTCGCAATGCGAGTGCTGCTCGAGGATCAGTCGGCTGGATTGCTTGCCGCCGATTCCGGCCCAAAGCGTGCGCAACGACACCTGAGCAGCCGGGCGAGCAGGCTTGGGATGAGCCGACGAGGGGGGGGGTCAAGCCATTAATAAAATACATTCACGATTGCCCGCACCGCCCAGAATAAGGCACGCCCACGACTGGTCCAAGGAGAGCGATCATCAGAGGAAGCCCCGCAAAGCTCTGCGTCGTCGGGTCTTGAATAGACTTTGCCATCCAAAGGTCGTTCGGTAGTAAATGCGGTTGTACGCGGCCTTCCTGGGGTTGGCGAGCCATCCCAGCCGCGCAGCGCCTAAATCCCGCGATCGGCGCATTCTTCTTTTAGGGAAGTGCGGGCCGCGATGCTTCTCCGCAGCGATGGCTTGCGAAAACCGAATTTCATTCTCGTGCCCTGATTCTCCACGCTATCGGGGGCAAAGCGATAATACGAACAGCATTTCGGGGGCTATTCCTCCAAAGCCAGCCCCACGCCGGTCTCCCACGTAGCGGCTCTTATTGACTTTGACTCATCGGCTGCGGCTTCCACGGCGTCCTGGCATTTCGACAGGGCACTGATCGGCGTTCCGATCGGCGCTGCGCCAGTTCGAGCGTGAAGCGTGTTCCGGAGGCGGGATGGTGCTGGCGTTGAGCTGGCCGCCCAGAGCGGAAGCAATCCGCCGGGCGACGGCCAGCCCCAGCCCCACCCCGCCGATTCCGTCGCGCCGTGCTTCGTTGGAACGATAAAAAGGCTCGAAGATGTGGGGCAAGTCTTTTGCCGAAATACCGCAACCGGCATCTTCGACGGTTAGGAAAACTGAGGCGTTGTCAAACGCGGCGAATATCGACTGGTGTTCCCATTTGGCTGTACTTGCACGGTTGTCCAGCAATTGTCCAGGAGCTGCCCGAGCAGAAACGGATGCACGTTGACGCAGGCCCCACATCCCGTCGAGCAGTCGGTTTTGATGTCGGCGCGCGCAAATGTCGCGCCAGCATGTCAGTTGATTGCTCAGCCACTCGCACAGGTCGATTGGCTGAAGCTCGGGCTGGCGGGCTTCGGCGTCGAGTTCGCCAGAAACAGCAGCGTCTCGATCATATGCCGGAGACGATTGGCCTGGCCTTGAACCAGGGCCAAAAACCCGCTGGTATTCCTCGACGGGCCTTTGCCTTCGCAGGGCAACTTCAATCTGCCCCAACATGGCCGTCAGAGGCGTCCGCAATTGGTGCGAAGCATCGCCGGCAAATCGCTTTTGCCTCTCGAATGATTCATGCACCCGGTCGAGCAAGCCGTCGAAATCCTTCCGTAAATCTTCCAATTCATCCTGGCGGCCAATGTCGGGAAGCGCTGATCGAGATCGGCGGCGCATCTTCCGGGCGGCGGGGGCCATGTCGCGACCGGCGCCAACGCTCGACGGCACATCCGCCGGCAGAAGAAAGCGGTCAAAATCCAGAACGCGGCACAGAGGCCGCATAACCCGCAAGCAGTTCGCGAAGCGTGGCTGCCGCCGGTTGCAAGGAAATGGC
>CAVZTX010000035.1:0-76576 GCA_963778375.1 uncultured Chloroflexia bacterium
ACTCTCCTCGTCAAGCTCAGTGACTTCTATGAGCCTGGAGCATTTGATACCCGTGGACCTCGCCCCCGTCCTACCGCCATAGCCTCCCTTGTACGTAGTCTTGCAAAAGGTGAGACCCCAAATCATCCCGTCCTCGCATCGCCTGGTTGGTGGCATCGATCCATGCGCTTCTATCATCCCCCCAGCGAACCGGATATATCATCCTCGCAAATGAAAAAAGGAAACGAACATGCAACACACATACGCCCACTCGTCATCACGGGAGCAAATGGGACTCTGGGGAAAGCCTTTGCTCGTATCTGCGAAATACGTGGATTGCCCTACAAACTTTTAACCCACCAGGAGATGGACATTACCAACCTGCAATCAATCCTTACAACGCTCAAAGCACTGAAGCCCTGGGCGGTCATAAATGCAGCGGGCTACGTACGCGTCGATGACGCGGAACGCGAGCATGAGGACTGTCACCGGGCAAATGCACAAGGTCCTGCCATACTTGCCGCTGTCTGTGCTCAACTAGGCATCCAGCTAGTTACGTTCTCGTCAGATCTCGTCTTTAATGGCAAGCATTGCATCCCCTATGTAGAAAGCGATACTCCCGACCCATTATGCGTCTACGGACGCACGAAAGCGGAAGGGGAAAGACGAGTACTCGCCCTCTATCCAAAGGCCTTAGTCGTTCGCACCAGTGCCTTCTTTGGGCCGTGGGATAGCACCAACTTTGTGACCATTGCACTTAAGCAACTAGCGACAAACGGTTCTTTTATCGCTGCTGAGGATGCCGTCGTTTCGCCTACCTACGTTCCAGACCTGGTGCATGCAAGCCTTGACCTACTCATTGATGGAGAGCATGGTATATGGCACCTCGCCAATAAAGGTTCGATCACCTGGGCCGATCTGGCAAAGTGTGCAGCCCAACTCGCAGGTCTCGATGCCTGTCGAGTAGAGGCACACCCAACTTTAGAGCTAAGCCTTGCAGCCCCACGTCCTCTGTACAGCGTGCTTGGTAGTGAGAGGGGCCAGCTTCTTCCATCCCTGGATGACGCACTTGACCGCTATCTGCGAGAACGTGAAACTAGGATGGATTGAATAGAATGGAAAAACCCACTCACCGCGACCACGCCGTCTTAGGCACCTCCATCAACTCGTCATCCACATAAATCGCATCCATCCGCTCATTAAAAAAGCTTAACAGCTTTTCGACCGGCGAACAGGCGGGTAGCGGTTCCTGGTAGCTCCAAACAATGTCGTCAAAGAACGTATCGCCGACTCGGGCTGACCAGTAGGATGCCATACCTTTGTATGGACAACGAGTGGTCGTCTCTGTTGCCTCCAACAGGTCCATGCGCACATCCTCTTGAGGGATGTAATAGCGAGTTGGAAGACCTGTTTCGATCAAAAGCCGTGGATGCCTTGTATCCGCGATAGTCATTCCTCCCAGGACGATCTGCACATGGCGGGAACTGGGCAAAATATCTACCCGCTTATACGGGTCGCGTGCATGGGCAAAGACTCGCTCATCCTCTTCATACCAGGCATCCATCATGTTCCAGTAAAACGCCATATAGTTCTGCATCTGTGGCCCATCGGGAGGCGGATTTCGATAGCTCCACGCCGCATTTTCCGCCACGCGGTCACCAACTCGGATTGTCCAATAAGATGCCTCTCCTTTCAGGGGCGACGAGGTATGGTGATTGCTTGCCTCCATCACATCCATTCGCACATCTTCAAGCGGGAAATAGAAGACCGGCAGATGCCCAAACTCAAGCAGCAGCATGACCCGCTTGCTATCGGCAACAGTGACATCACTGAAGATAACATGCACTCGCCTGCGACTATCCTCCCACCGATAACGCAACTCGGGGGTAATTGAAGGCGAAGCTATTGGGCCCATAAAAATATCTTCAAGCATTGGCATCAAAGTATCTCCTTCATACACAAGAACAGCTTACTACAATCTAGAACCTCCAGAACCGACTAGTTATTCCACTGAAAAAGCCATCCACAAAAATTTCCCTCAATCAGCGTCTATTAGATACACTTCTTTCAGGGAATAACAATAATGTCAGATCGCACCGGACAACAAATCGGAAACTATCGCCTCGTTCGGCTTCTCGGACGGGGAGCATTCGCGGAGGTTTATCTCGGCGAACATCGCTATCTTAAAAGCCACGCCGCGCTCAAAGTACTGCGCACTTCCGTCAAAGATGAAGATATGGAACGGTTGCTTTCAGAAGCACAAACACTGGTGCACCTGATCCATCCAAATGTCGTGCGTGTGCTGGAATTTGTGGTTGAACGAGGCACACCGGTACTCATCATGGACTACGCGTCAGGAGGGACAGCACGGGCGCATTTTCCACGAGGCTCATGCCTGTCATTGACAACTACGGTGAGCTACATCAAGCAGATAGCGGCGGCCCTTCAATATGCGCATAATTCCAACATCATTCATCGTGACGTCAAACCCGAAAATATACTGATTGGATCGGGCCAGCACATTCTATTGAGCGATTTTGGAATCGCATTACTTGCGCCCTCACCTGAATTGCTCAGTACGCAAGACATGGCCGGAACGCTCCCTTATACCGCGCCTGAACAGTTGCGGGGAAGAGCCGTCTTTGCCAGTGATCAGTACGCATTAGGTATCGTTGCCTACGAATGGCTGTGTGGCAGACGCCCCTTTGAAGGAAGTCCCTGGGAGATTATGCATGCACATGTCCATACCGCGCCCCCACCTTTGCGAGAGAGGTATCCTGAACTGCCTGCTGGGGTTGAGTCGGTGGTGCTGCGAGCGCTGACAAAGGACCCGCAGGAGCGCTTTGTGAGTGTGCAGGCTTTTGCACGTGCGCTAGAGCGTGCCGGTTCGGTCAGCACGCTTGATAATCTCGACCAGTCAGAAGTAACTGCCCCACTACGCGTGCACTCAGATTCACCATTTGCCACATTCTCCGAGAAGACCCCACGCGGCATCTTTCTCTCCGCCTCTCCTGCTGATGATGCCTTCGCCGCACGCCTGGAAGCAGAGCTGAAAGCTCGTGGAGTGCCCATAGTGCGAGGACGTGACACATCTGATGGTCACGAGACCTCAGACTCCTCCCGGGAAGAGGCCATACGACAGGCAATTCGTGCGTCAGATATCGCCCTGGTCGTGATTTCGCCAGATACGCGATCCTCACGTACAGTTCAAGAGCAGTTGCGCATTATCGGTATGTACGAACGACAACTGGTGTTTGTCTGGGCATCAGGCGATGACCTGGCCACCCTGCTTCCCGAAGCATGGGGAAAGTCTGCTGTGGTTGACCTGATTGATGCACGAGAAGCTCGCTATCAGCTTGCACTGGAGGAGATAGTAGCGCGCCTCTCGCAGGGGTCGTTTTCCACAGAACCTGTACGTGCCGATACACCACCAAGAGGCCCGATGCATGCGCCTCTCCAAAGTGAGCCGCGCAATCCGTACAAAGGACTGCGAGCCTTTACGAATGAGGATAGCTCCGACTTCTTCGGACGGGATGCGCTCATTCAAGAACTCGCGCAAACTATACAACATACACTCGCACCAGCACAGCCAGAAGCACGAGGAGCGCGGCTGCTGGCTGTGGTTGGGCCAAGTGGATCGGGCAAGTCGAGCCTGGTTATGGCCGGTCTGCTGCCACAATTGTCGAAAGGACTACTTCCTGGAAGCGAGCAGTGGGCATATCTGGAGCCGATGGTACCCGAAAAACACCCGCTTGAGTCGCTGGCTTTCACGCTCGCTCCTCACCTGCCCAATAGGAGTTTGAAAACCATTCGCGAAGACCTGGAAGACGACTCAGGACGCGGCTTGCACCTGCTCGCGACACAAATGGAGCGACAAGTAGGTGCCAGGGTTGTGCTCATGATCGACCAGTTTGAGGAAGTGTTCACCTCCTCCATTCCTGAAGCGGAAAGGCAACAATTCATCGATGTCCTGGTCACTGCTGTGACAGAACCACGCGGTCCCGTTATGGTCATTCTCACCTTACGAGCCGACTTCTACGACCGCCCACTATCCTATCCAGCACTGGCTCAACTGCTTCAGCAGCATCACCACCTTGTGCTTCCAATGGACATACAAGACCTGCGAGCAATTATCGAGCAACCCGCAGCCCTGCCAGATGTCCAGCTCACCTTCGAAGGCAATCTCGTTGGCGACATGCTCTTCGATGCCCAGGGGCAGGCCGGGGCGCTACCACTCTTAGAATTCACGCTCAACCAACTATTCCAGCGGCGTGAGGGTCACTGGCTGACCTTGCAGGCCTATCAGCAAATCGGCGGAGTAAAGGGTGCGCTGGCAAAGCAAGCCGAGTCTACCTATGCGTCACTCCCCTCGGCAGAACATCGCCGACTGGCACGCGCCCTCTTTCTACGCCTGATCGATCCAGGGATAACAGAGCAAGATACCACCCGTCGCCGTGCTACCCTGCCAGAGCTTTCGCTACCCGACCCCAAGCACACAACTCTCATGCGAGAATCAGTCGACGCCTTCATCGCAGCCCGCTTGCTCACTACAAACATGATTGAAGGCATCACTACCATTGAAGTCAGTCACGAAGCGCTTATCCGTGAATGGGCCCGTCTTGCAGAATGGCTACGCGAGGCGCGTGAGGATATCCCTCTTCAACAGATCATTAGCGCAGACGCAGCCGATTGGGAGCGACGTGGATGCCCTGATGATCGAGTCTATTCTGGCAGCGAACTTACCGAGAGCCTTGCCTGGGCAAAGCGCAATGTACCAAGTATACAGGAGATGACATTTCTCAATGCCAGTGTAACGGAACAGAAGCGCCAGGAGCAGTTGGAACAAAGTCGGCAGGCACGGGAACTGAAATTGAAGCGGCAGACCGTAAATCGACTGCGTAGCCTCGTCGCTGTACTCTCATTGTTTCTAGTAGTTAGCATTGTGTTCGCCTCCGTACTACAAGTGCTACGTGTACAGGATGACAAGGACAAGGCAACCGCAGTGGCTGAGGCATTAAACGCCACTTCACGCGCTCTAGCAGCAAATGCCAATACTTCCTTATTACAAGGAAAGCTTGATCTGGCGTTACTCTTAAGTGTCAAGGCCTATCAGACGGCGCATACATTTGAAGCACGCGATAGTCTTCTCAGTGCCCTGCAAGATAGCCCTCAAATCGTCACGATGTTACGGAGTAAATATAAGGCTCCAATCTCACTTCTTACATTTGGTTCCGATGGACATACGGTTATTGCCTCTGATGGCTCTAGAGTCTATATTTGGGATACCAACACAAAGCAAGGGAAGCTCCTCAGTTCCAATACCCAGGAGTACAACTACGTAGGTGCTATTGCTCTTAGCCCGGACAATCGAACGCTCGCGCTTTCAAGTGCTTCTGGTGTATGGCTTTGGAATATCCAAACACGAACAATGCTCCATAAATTTGATATTACTGTCAAAAATCTTTCTCTCGGCAGTGAGGCACCCACTGCTCTCGCCTTTAGCCCGGATGGGCAACGTATAGAATCTGCCCTATGCAGCCTATATGCCACTAATCAGGACATCCCTCAATGCCTTCAAACCCAGGTCGCTATATGGAATGTACACTCTGGACAGCTTGTAAGCTATCACACATTCCAGGCAAATGGAGACACAGCTACTTTTAGCCCAGATGGTCAGAAACTGGCAACGAACGATGGGGTCAATATCCAGACCTGGGACGCGTCGACGGGTCAACCGCTTGGCGCGCCCCTTACAAGTCAGATTGGCTCACTTCAACACGTTGCCTTCAGTCCCGATGGACAAAAACTGGCAGCGAGCAGTCAAACAACCATCGAGCTTTGGAACCTGATAACAGGTCAACCCTTTGGTACACCTCTCACAAATCAGGCTCACTCGTTTACGAATCTGGCCTTCAGTCCCGATGGACAAAAACTGGCAGCGAGCAGTCAAGATAAAACCATCTCTGTATGGAATATCGCCTCACCACAACTTGAACGTCTCTTTACACTCAATGGCAATGGACAGGCACAATGGAGTGTTTCATTTGGGCCAGATGGAGCAAGTCTGATTTCTGGTAGCGACGATGGAACGCTTCTCCTCTGGAATTTGGATGCTCAGAACACCTTCAGTCGCCAATTGGCGGACACAAGCATGTTACAAAGTCCCATATTCAGTCCCGACGGAACACGCATACTTACAGGAAGCAGAGATGGCAAGGTCTTATTCTTCGATGTAAAAACAGGAAAACTTGTCGATACGCTTGACACAATGCGTTATTCAACCAGCCAATCAGTACCCGATAACCTACGTCCCATCGTGAGTCTTGCTCTCAGTAGAGACGGCTCGATATTGGCCACTGGCAGGTTGGATGGTACGATTTTCCTTTGGAACATGAAGACTCAAAAAGTCTTTGCGCAGTTTGTCCATCCCAACCAGTTAAACCAGGTTCTCCTGAGCGCTGATGGTCATATTCTAGCTGCCAGTGGAGCACAGGATTCCATTTCGCTCTGGGACGTGACAAAAGAAACCAGACTACATGTCCTGCCTTACTATGCAGCTAGCCCACTGCGATACCTTCCTATCGCACTAAGTCCAGATGGCAAACTACTGGCAGTAGGCGGCTGTGGAGAGGGAAGCAACGCAAATTGCGATCCGACGCAAGTACAATTGTTGGATGTGAGCAGTGGGAAGGCCGCTTATCACCCACTCACCGGCCACCAATTTCCTGTCTCTGCCGTAGCATTCAGCCCAGATGGGCGCACATTGGCCTCTAGCGCTCATGATGGTATCATTCTATGGAGTGCTATTACCACAAACTCCCCTACACATCAGATGCTTTTGCCTCCTACTAATACCGTTGGTCTTGATTACTATAGCAACCTTTTGTTTAGCTCCAATGGCAACATATTGGCCTCATATAGTAGATCGGATTCTTCCTTGAGCTTTATCCTATGGGACGTGGCAATGCGCGAACCGCTTGCTCACGCTATCTCTGAAGACAATTTCTATCAGGCAGGTCTTGCTTTCAGCCCAAATGGGCAGCAACTGGCAACGGTTGCGACCCTTAAAACTGCTCCTGGTCAGGGCAACCTCTCTCTTTGGGACATAAGCATCAATGCGTGGCAAGAGCATGCATGCGCTATAGCTAATCGCAATCTGAATGATACAGAGGTACAGCAGTTTTTAAAAGGTGCTAACTCCAATCCGGTTTGTCCGAACATTGCTTCATCATCCTTCACCAATTGAAAGTCATATGTAAATTCGTTCATCCTCGTGCGTCTACTATGACGGTTCACTTTATTGTATAGTATGGGAGAGCAGAATAACTTTCCATCAGGAGACATGTATGAGCCAAATATCACGGGACCCAGTAAACAGCAGAGCAACAAACGCTCCTGCTTCCTCCAACACTGTAGCCATAACATATTGGGAGGCATCGTACGGCAGCGTATATCTTGAATGGACTGACGTCAACAGTGCCGATCATGCGAAGGTGCATCGGTCACTGAAGAATCTGACGCAAGCTAAGGACCTACCAATCATAGTCAGTATGCACAGCCCTTACGTTAACGACTATACAGACAACGATAGTGCTCTCAGAGCAAATACCACGTACCTTTACACAATCCATGACTTGCGCAATGGAGCAGATATCCAGGACTCGTATCCGGCAACGGCGATAACTACGACTCCTTCCTCATCGCAGAATAGCAGTGCGGTAACCTTGCTTTTCCATAACATTTCGGGGAATGCACAGCAAGTCGAGGCGTTGGCGTTGAATGAAATCTCAGGCAGAGAACAGGATACTCAGGCAAGACAAGGCTCGTTCGCCTGGGTAGTGCCGCAAAAAACCTCGCTTGGCTTTTACCTGCACCCCAAGGGATCAGTATCGCAGGGGATTTGGGAGCTTGCTCATCACCTGGACCTCCCCAATTCCGACCTCGTACAGGATACATCGGTCTCAATCGCCCAAAACTCATTGGGTAATCTTGAGGCACTTGCCCGCGTAACGGATGGCAGCACAAATTCACTCGTGGCATTCGAACTCAACCAAAACAGCGGTTGGAACGGCCCCTTTATAGCTACTGCCAATAATGGACCTATCGATCAGATCACAGGTTCTCAGGCGCTCATCCAGGATGAACAGGGGCCTTTCGAATTGCTAGTCCCACGTAAAAACGTCATCTACCACTATAGACACGACCCCCAGACATTGAGGGAAGGATCCTGGCGCTTAGTCGCTACACTTCCACCCGTTAGCAATAATGAGCAAATAGCAATCAATGGTGTCTCACTTATTGCAACCACAGCGGGCAAACTCGAGGCGATTGCTTGGATAACACCTTCACCAAATGCGGAAAGCGATATCCTCGTCGCCTACGAGTTTGATCAAGGGGCATGGCAAGGACCCTTCCCCATCATCGCTGGCGAAAGGCTTATTGACCGTTCAGCCAGCTTCCAGGGCACCATTGATCAAGTAACTGGTACTCCAGATATCATCCAGCTTGGCCAGGGACCATTAGAGCTACTTGTTCCCCAAGGAAATGTGATCAACCATTACAGACATGATGGTGCAACGATAAAGGAAGGGAACTGGATACTGTTCGCCACGCTCCCATCACCTGGCGATCAAATCACTAACGTTTCGCTTACCCGAAACCCTTCAGGTAAGCTCGAAGCGATTGCTCGTGTATCACCAACACAGGGTAATGACTACTTTGTCGGCTACGAGTTTGACGAGACAACTGGCTGGACGGTTCCGACCATTCTCTCTTCCAGCAACGGACCTATTGTTCCCAGTGACAATCAATCACCACCACTGCCTCCATCAAATACGCTCCCTACCATCGCGATCATAGCGCTGATCCTGGTCCTGCTGGGCCTAGGCATCTGGTGGTTTGTGTCCCACAATAACGGCAAGTAGCAACCGCCATCCACAACGTAGAGTGTCCCATTCAATAGTATCGAGCCAGGTAGTAAGCACAATTAATGCAGCCTCCATGCAAACGAGATGGAGTGGTTTAGGGAATTCAGGGCAGTAGTGACGCTCTGAATTCCCTGTTTTATACGATGCTAACTGCCACAAACACTCATGTGATAGGATACTACAAGTAGTCACATCTAGCACAGGAGTAAATCTGTCATGCCAGAAATCGATAGCGATCATATATTTGGCTTCGACACCCTCTCGGTCCACGCGGGACAGCGACCCGATCCTGCTACCGGAGCGAGAGCAGTACCGATCTACCAAACCACCTCCTTCGTCTTTGACGACACCGACCATGCAGCCCACCTTTTCGCACTGCAAAGATTCGGCAACATCTACACCCGCATCATGAACCCAACGACTGCCGCCTTTGAAGAGCGCATCGCCGCCCTTGAAGGTGGCACTGGTGCAGTCGCAACAGCCTCCGGCATGGCCGCACAGATGGCAACCCTCATGACGCTGCTTCGTCCGGGCGATGATCTCATCACCTCAAGCAGCCTCTATGGTGGGACGCATACGCAGTTCGATATCACCCTACGCACCTGGGGCATCAACACCATCTTTGTCGATAGTACCAACCCTGAAAACTATCGTCGGGCCTTAACCCCGCGCACACGCGCCTTCTACGGTGAAACCATTGGCAATCCACGCGGAGACGTGTTAGATATCCGCGCCGTTTCCGATATTGCCCACGAAGCCGGTATCCCTTTGATCATAGATAACACCTTTGCCACACCCTACCTGTGCCGACCTTTCCAGCATGGGGCAGACATCATCGTCCACTCTGCTACCAAATTTATTGGTGGACATGGCACATCCATTGCGGGCGTGCTCATCGAATCCGGCAAATTTCCCTGGGATAACGGCAACTTCCCGCACATCGTCGATCCTTCGCCCGGCTATCACGGCGTCCGCTTCTACGAAACGTTCGGTGACTTCGCCTTCGTCATGAAAACACGGTGCGAAACAGTACGTGATACCGGTGGATGTATCAGCCCCTTTAACGCATTCCTCCTCCTGCAAGGACTGGAAACCCTCTCGCTGCGCATGGAACGGCATTGCCAGAATGCCCTACAGGTCGCACAGTTCTTACAGGAGCATTCCGCCGTCAGTTGGGTACGTTATCCAGGCCTACCCAATGACCCATCATATCAGCTAGCTCAACGCTATCTGCCACGAGGCGTTGGCTCCATCTTTACCTTCGGCGTAAAGGGCGGCTACGAAGCAGGCAAGACGGTCATCAACAATGTGAAACTGTTCTCACATCTTGCCAACGTTGGTGACGCTCGCAGCCTGATTATCCACCCCGCCAGCACAACCCACCAGCAGCTCTCGGAAGAAGACCAGTTGGCAGGAGGTGTCACCCCCGACCTGATCCGTCTTTCTATAGGGCTTGAGAATATAGAGGACATACTATGGGACTTAGATCAAGCATTGAGATCAACGTAGGGACCAATAATGGGTTTTATCTGTTCAACCTGGATAGATGGTGGTTAGCCCCACAAGACGATAAATCGGTCCCTACAGGAGGGTTGGAGTAGTTTGTGAATATCCATATCGGCCCTCGCGTTTTGACTAAAAACTAGAAATACGATAGGGAATGGCTATATGAATAACTCAATACCTGACATGCACGATCGCTTAAAATTTTTGCAGCAGTACCGCCACATCGCCGTTGTCGGCTTCTCTGCTGACCAATATCGCCCCAGCCACTTCGTTGCCATCTACTTGCAAGCAGAGGGCTACAATATCATCCTCGTCAACCCACGCTACGCCGGGCAAACGTTATTGGGCAAACGTGTCTATGCTACCTTGACCGAAGCAAAAGAGGCGGGAGAAACGATTGAGATAGTTGATGTTTTTCGACGCGCAGAGGATGTACCACCCGTGGCGGAAGAAGCGATAGCGATTGGCGCAAAGGTCCTCTGGCTGCAACTCGGCATACGGAATGAGGCAGCCGCCGATAGAGCCAGACAAGCTGGTCTAATAGTTGTCCAGAATCGCTGCATCAAGATAGAGCATGCCCGATTTTTCGGAGGGCTGCATACGGTTGGCTTGAATACAGGGGTTATTATGTCACGCAAGCTGTAACAACATCAATATAGACGCTATGACTACCGATTTTTCAAGCCTGCTGATTTCTTACCCAATCGGCCACGCATATCCCGCCGACTGGTAGATAGCCTCAATCGTCGCCAGATTCTCCAGCGTCTCCTCCAGGCTCAGAACCGGGGAGTTACCGAAACGTATGCATGAGGCAAAATGCTCAACCTCAAGCCGGTACTGATCGATTGCGGAGAAGCGTTGATGGATGGTCTGGCCTTCCAGGGCAAGCATGACTACCGGCTCGATATTTCCAGGTGTGAATGGCACAGGAATTGTAATCGTTCCTTGCTCCCCAATGATCTCGGCTACCTGGCGTGTAGGAAGCTCGAAGCTCGAATCGATCAGACCAAAACGCCCATCACCGAAATCGAGCGCGGCATTCGCGGAACGCTCCACCTGACCCTCATTCGGCATGTAGACACGAGCTGCCACCGCAACAGGCGTATGACCATAAACGGCACGGCAGAAATTGACCGGGTAGCACCCCACATCCATCAACGATCCACCGGCCAACGCGGCCTGGAGCCGAATATCTTGAGGGCGCGGTGGCAACAGTATATTGAAGGAGAATGACGAGCGTACTAACTTAACATTGCCGATGCGGCCCTCAGCAACCTGCTCCAATGCCCATATCGTCTGCGGATGGAAGCGATACATAAATGCCTCCATCAGCAGCACCCCATTATCACGTGCAACCTCGGCCATTGACGCACCCTGCTTAGCAGTTATAGCCAGAGGCTTCTCACACAACACGTGCTTACCCGCCTGCATAGCCCGAATAGACCACTCCGCGTGCAGACTGTTTGGCAAAGGATTGTAAATAGCCTCAATTTCGGGATCATTTATCAGACTTTCGTAGTCTCCATAAATACGAAGATTGGGCATTGAAGAGAATAACTCTCGCACACGTTCAGGGTTACGGCTCGCGACCGCCACCAACTCACTATTCGAAGAAGACAGAATGGCAGGGATTACGCGCTTAACACCAATATTCGCGACACTCAGCACACCCCAGCGCACCGGACTTGTATAAGAACCTGGAACAGACTGCATCGTATCCTCATCCTTCCTTCATGTATAGTTAAGAGTGACCCTTGCGGTCGCCCTACCAGCCGATCTTCAATGTATGATGGAACGAATACTCATCAAGCCAGGCGCAGCGTTTGAGCAAAGCGGATCACCGCGTTGGTAGGTTGGCGTAGCCATCGACGCAGCACTGTCACAATACAGGCCGCAATCAGGCCATCTATCGCGCCACCAAGGATATCCCCTGGATAATGCACTCCCACATAAATACGCGCCAAGCCAATACTACATGCTACCACAACTGCAACCAGCGTCAGCAGAAATAGTACTAACATTGATGCAAAACCTGATGTACGCCAACCTGCTGTACGCTTGCGCCATGCAGAGATCAATGGCGGCAAGAGCACAAGCACAAGCATTCCCACAACCGCAAATGCCCACGCCGCATGATCGCTTGGAAACGACCCATCGGCAGCATGACTGACCAGGAGATGCACCTTATGGCTGATAAATGGACGCGGCTCAAACACAAACTGCTCGATTAAAAGATTCAAACCATACGCCAGAAGGCACGCCAGCGCCACCCACAACACAAGCGCCCGCCGCTCCTGTAACAATTCAGCCTCACCTGGAAGCAATGAACGTTTTCTCCATTTGAGCGGTACTCCCCACACCATTATGAGCAAAAGCGGAAAGAAGAAAATCAGCGAATTGGCGCAGAAAACCATCACTGCATCATAGAAGGGATGTGCACCTGCGGGAGCATTAATTTCCTGAAAAAGCATATAGTTGAGTTGCAATAAACCTGAGAACACCGGGATTGTTCCTCCTATCACTTGGGATAGGAATATTATATGCGCTGTGGCAAGATGTACTTTACGACCGGACAGGCACAAGGCACTGTCCCTACAGCTTGAGGAGTATTATATACGTTGTGGCGAGATGTTTTTTAGATAGCTGCTCCCAACTACTGCAACATAGCTCAAAAAGGCTAGCATGCTGATGCAGACGCTACTGGGATACCCCGCATAAAAACCAATGGTAATACCAAGCCACGTGAAGACAACGGCCAGTCCGGCAGCCACCACGAGTGCCACATAGGGACGACCAGTCACCTGATTCGCGATTGCTGCTGGCAAGAGCAGTAGCGCGAACACCAGCAGCGCACCTACTGCTAGAGTCGCTTCACTAACCGTAATTGCTAACAGCATCATGAAGAAGAGGCCTAGTCCGTTCACTGGCACGCCTTGCGCCACCGCCACATCCGGGTCCAGCGAGGCGAAAAGCAATGGCCGTACGATCAGGAGCAAGGCCAGCACCGCTAGCCCGCTGATGAGTGCAATAGTCCGCGTCTGCTCGACAGAGATGCCTAGGATATTCCCGAACAACACCGTCACGCCTGAAAAGCCCGTACCCGTTCCACTAGCATGCGAGGTGAACAAATTCAGGAAGAGCACACCCAATCCCAGCACCCAGGCCAACACCGTCCCAATAGCCACATCGCGTCCCCGCAGGCGTTCGCCGAACCCTCCCATCACGACTGCTGCCCCGATGGTGGTCACCAGCAGGCTCGCAAGCGGATTGATGCCCAACGCGGCACCACCCAACGCTCCTGTAAAAGCTACATCTGAAAGCGACTCGCCCGCGAAGGCCTGGTGACGTAGCACAACAAAATAGCCGACCAGCCCGGCGACGAGGCTCAGGATAGTACCGGCGAATAAAGCCTGCCGCATGAAGTCGTATTGCAGCATCGACTGCACATCCTGCCAGAGGTTCAAGCTGAAAGGAGGAAGCACCCCTGCTAACACAGCACTCATACCTCACCTCCCACATCTGATCCTCGAACTAGCACGCGCTTGCTCCGCCCTCTCCGATCAAAAATATAACGTCCACCACGTACAAGGATATAGCTCCCAAAGGCGAAGGTGGTGATGAAAAAGCCGACAGGGTAAGGTGTAAAGTAGCCAACAGCCAATCCTACCCACGTGAAGATCAGCGCCAGGGCAACCGCAACCACTACAGCTATAGCTGGACGCGTAGTAACATACTGTGCAATGGCAGCAGGCGTGACCAGCAGTGCAAAGATGAGCAGCACCCCTACGACCTGCACAGCTATAGCAACCTCCAACGCCAACAGCACAAGGAATCCAAGGGAGAGTAGACGTACCGGCACCCCACTCGCCACTGCCACAGCAGGATCAAGTGAGGCAAAAAATAAAGGCCGGGCGATAAAGAGGAGTACAGCCACGAGCACGAGCGTCGAGATACCAATTACGCCTATGTCCGCATCCCGAATCCCTAGCACGTTGCCAAATAGCACATTGTAGACGTTAGCAGCATATTCCGATGTCGCCAGGTGAATAAAAAGAAAACCAAGAGCGAGTGAAGCGGTAAGCACGGCCCCAACCGCGATATCGCTTTGGCGGGTCTCTCGCTCAGCTACGTTAAGCGTCTGAATGCTCACCGCGGCAAGCAATCCTGCTAGAAAGAGGCCCACGACTGGGGGAATGCCGAAGAGGACCGCTCCTGTTGCTCCCGCGAATCCAACATTGGCCAGACTGTGCCCAGCAAAACTCTGACTGCGTAGCACCATGAAATAGCCCATAATTCCAGCAGTAATCGCCACCAGCGTTCCGGCAAGATAGGCATTTTGCATGAAGTGGTAGTGCAGGAGTATCTGAATGTCCGCGACGAGATCCCAACTGGGTTGGATGTTGTCAGCGAAGACGATGAGCATGGTAGCTCACCTCCTCTTCCGGTTGCCCTACCACCACGATCCGTCCATCGCTAGCCCGCAGTACCTCGATAGGAGTAGCGTAAAGGCGTGAAAGCGTCTCGTTAGTGATTACCTCTTCCGGCGTCCCAACTTCAACCTGCTCATGTGCAATATACACGACGCGATCGACTGCTGAAAGGATGGGATTGATATCATGTGCCACCATCAGTACCGCTGCACCTGTATCCCGACTGATTTGCCGGATCACGTTTGAAACACCTTGCTGGTTTCGCAGATCAAGACTCTCCAGTGGCTCGTCCAGAGCCAGAATGCGCGGTCGCCTCACCAACGCCTGCGCGATCAACAGCCGCTGCTGCTCTCCCCCGGAGAGTTCCCCAATGGGCCGATCAGCATACGATGCAGCACCAACCAGCTCGATGGCCTCCTGGACACGGCGCATAGCCTCTCGCGCTTTGTCCCGTTGAAGGAAGGGTAGTGGCACGCCCCAATTCCTTCCGTCCAGTCCTAACCGCACGATGCTGCGCCCACGGACACGCACATCGGATTCAAAATGGCGTCGTTGTGGCACATAGCCGATGGCAGCATTCCCGCGCCGTGCTGGCTCGCCCAACACAGAGATAGTCCCACCTGAGAGCGGAACCAGCCCAAGGATCGCCTTGAGCAAGGTCGACTTGCCCGCCCCATTGGGGCCGAGGATAGCGAGAAACTCCCCTGGCTGCACTGAAAGCTCCACCCTCTGCCAGATGGTACGGCCGCCCAAGGTGACGGCTGCCCCTTCCACCTGAATCACGGGAGGCAGGAGATCAGAGGTAGATATGGGTGAAGTGTCAGGCGACTGATATGTCATCACAACGTCAACTCCTTGTGAGGTAGCAAGCAAAAACCTGCCGCCCCTCGATTATTTGCCCATAGCCTGTGCCAGGGCACTTTGAATCCCTTGTAATTGAGACGATTGCCACTCCTGAAACGAGACATTTGCCGGTGTTAGCGTCTCGGTGATTGTTGCCACAGGAATATTTTTAGCCTTCGCTAGATTGATAAGAGCCTGGATATTGTTTGGTGTATTCTGTGCGTTGTAGATCAACACCTTGATCTGCTTCTGGTTGATCTGCTGCTCAACGGTCGCTTCATCAGCAGCCGAAATATCTTGCCCCTCTGAGACTGCCTTGAGATAGGAATAAGGCGTAATCAGATTCAACCCCAGCGCAGGCGCGAGATAGGAAAAGATACTCTCGGTTGCTCCAACCGGGCTACCACTGTATTTCGCTTTAATGCTTGTAATCAGGTTGTGGTATTGTGCGAGTCCGGTGGTCAAGAATGATTGCGCGGTTTGATCGAACGCGGCAGCATCCGCAGGGTCAAGCACTTTCAAATCATCACGTATCTTATTCGCCACCGCCGTCACGTAATCGGGGTTGTACCACATATGTGGATTATCGCCCTCGTGCTTGCCGTTGAAATTGCCCACGTTCAACTCTTTGCGTCCATTCACGGGATTCGCTTGCAAGAGCTTATCGGCCCAGGGATCATAGCCTGCCCCGTTGACGATCACATACTGAGCTTCAGCAACCGTCCGCGCATCGGCCGCGGTTGGTTCATAGCTATGGGGATCGGCATTCGGATCAGCAATAATGCTGGTAACATGCACATGACTGCCCCCAACCTGAGCGGCGATACTGCCCCAAAAATTTTCTGCCGCAACCACCTGCACAGGTCCATCCCCACTAGTAGAAGCCTCAAAGCTAGTGCCACAGGCGACCAGAGCCAGAAGGGGCAATAGAAGCAGCAGAAAAACTCCCACCAGAGCACGCGGGAAACTCCAAATGTGAGAGCGAGACATACTATTCTCCTTAAGGCTTCGTAAAATAGCAAACAGAGTTAGACCCTTGGCACTATAAACTTCCATATGATATACTGTCTCAATACTATAGCACTAAACGAGACAGCGTGTCAATAACAATTGAGACAAAATCTCATTTCGCCGGGTGCAAGTAAGCAAAAGGAAGGTAGAATGATAGCGGAGAAAATTTATGCGGCTTTCGATGAGGTGAGCCAGCGTAATACACGTCCACGCAAGCTGATTGCAGACCGATTGATAGAGTTGGCCACCAATGGTGAGGATTTCACTGTTGAGGATCTCTGGCAGGAGCTTCGACAGGCCGAACCACGTATAGGTCGAGCAACGGTCTATCGCTCGGTGGAAAAGCTGGTCAATATGGGACTACTCGACCGCATCGAGTTCGCGGACGGAACGCATCACTACCGTGTCTGTGGTGGAAGTAAGCACCACCACCACTTGACCTGCACCCAATGCCATTGCATTGTCGATATCGATATCTGTCTCCCTGCAGACCAATTCGCGGCTATTGGAAAGCAGGCTGACTTTGTCATTGAAGGACACGCACTAACCCTTTTTGGCCGCTGTAAAAACTGTCGTACATAAGGTAATCTACCGTCTGCGATCAACGACGCGCTTAGCCTTTAACTCGAAGCGAGGAAGAGTCCCTAACTCCACGGCTTCGATTGGAATGCGCAGATTCAAGACCACATGTAATTCCTGCTCGATCTTGGCTACGACCTGCGCTGGGCATTCTACCTGTAAAGTAATCTCATCCATAGAACCTGCACGCGTCACAATGATTCTGTACTCCGCAACTTCCGGAAAGCGATGCAAGACATTCGCCAGCGCTGATGGATAGACATTGACACCACGTACAATCAGCATATCGTCAACTCGCCCCAACACACCTCCAGGCAGATGGAGAAATGTACGTCCACAATCGCAGGCATAACCACCATGACGGACAAGATCAGCCGTGCGATAGCGTATAGCTGGACTTCCCCAGCGCCCCAGATTGGTCAATATCAGCTCCCCAGCCTGGCCTTCCTTCACCGGTTGGCCACTGCGAACATCGAGAATTTCCGCAATGAATTCCCCCTCGTTGACATGAATTCCTTGCTGCTGCGCACAGGCAAAACCAAATGCGCCTACCTCCGTCAGACCTGCATGGTCATAGGACCGTGCATCCCACGCACGCTCAATACGTTCGCGCGTAGCTGGAATCGAAGCCCCAGGCTCTCCCGCGTGAATAGTCACTCGTATGTGCGACTCGCGCATGTCCATTCCATGCTCATGCGCCACCTCTGCCAGGCGCAATGCATAGCTAGGTGTACAAACCAGCACTGTCGCCTCAACCTCCTGTATAGCTCGCAGGCGCTGCAGAGAATCCATTCCACCTCCAGGAACAGTCAACGCGCCTATACGTTTGGCACCTTCATACGCCGACCAGAAACCGATAAATGGCCCAAAGCTAAATGCTAGAAAAACAGTATCATCGCGGGTAACGCCTGCCGCTCGATACACACTCGTCCAACAATCTGCCCACCAATCCCAACTCTCCTGAGTATCCAGCACCTTCAGTGGTTTCCCAGTCGTGCCAGAAGTTTGGTGTAGACGAATATATTCACTCATAGGATAGGTAAGATTTGTTCCAAATAGCGGATGCATCTCCTGGTCTGCCACCAGTTCTCGCTTGGTAGTAAAAGGTAAGAGCGAAAGGTCTTCTAATTTCTCCACCGTAATCGACTCTCCGCTCGCAAGCACCTTCTCCTCATAGAAACGGTTACGTTGAAGGATACGTGTGAGACCGAGTTGCAATCGAGCCAGTTGATGAGCCTCAATGAGCGAACGATCAGCGGTTTCCAGTTGCAACATGAGGCACATTTCCTTTCTGGTTTTGTATGACAATAGTTTGCATGTCATAGACAATCGACCATAATTCTATCACACGAATGCACCCCTAGAACCTCAGCAAAGCGAAGTGAAGTGCCTATCAATCCTTCGTCTCCACAACCTATGTACCCCTCCTGGCCGCTTGACAAAGCCATCTTTTTAGACTACTCTTCTTTTGGGGGAATATACTATCTGCCATGAAGGCAGTACTGTTTATCACCTCTATTCGTCCTGTAAAGGTAGGTCCTTGTACCTACCGGTTCATCAACAAATTCGCTCTATCTCACGGCTTAGAATTCTTGCTCTCCGGCATATTGCCAAATAGCTGCTGAGCGAGATATCGCAATCTCTTCCCTGGCGCAGCGATTCCAAATCTTTGGTTGTCACTCTATGTCTTACAGTTCTTAAACGCTGTCTTGTACCCTTATGCCTGTTGTTAAAACTCATGGATAGAGGCGTTACCGCTATAGGCTTGTAGAGGCGGGAAAGGGTTGGATGAAGTGCAGAGCCTTTTGCTCGTTCGTCGCAGTAATCGACACAGAAGAGGAAGGAGATTTTTTAAGATGAGACGATTTCTTACTCAGAAGAGCGTACCTATTCTAGTCGCTCTTGCCCTTACAGTCAGTTTCCTCGGCGGCATAGTATCGCCAGGTGTAGCCCTGGCTTCAAGTCGTTACATGTCCTCCGGACAGGGTTCCCCGTCCACGACCAAAAGCCATTTCTGTGCCAATCTCGGCAAACTCTACCAGGCATCGGTAGGTGCCCAGATGTACTGTTTCGGACCTCAACCTAATGGCCCAGCAGCGCATAAAATGAGTCTGAGCCAGTCTAAATCCTCGTTCGGCACCAATGTTGATGCCGCTAACCCGGCTGAGGATGTCTCTCCCGCCGGAGTGCAAGCATTTGGACAATCAGAAACCTCCATTGCTGCTACCGGATCATTTGCAGTCGAAGCGTGGAATGATGCGACGAGCTTCTTCAGCAGTTGCGGCGCACCCATGTTCAAAGAGGAGGCGACAGGTTATGGTTTCTCAGGGAATGGTGGCAAATCATTCACAGACGAAGGTGGCCTACCTAATAACAACTGCACTCACGATACCTATGTGAGCGATCCAAGCGTCGAGGCCTGGAGTCCTGGCGGCGTAGCATATTTCTATATCAGTAGCATGTACGATCCTGTATTCTCCCCCTCGGGTCCGCCTCCCGACAACCGTTCATTCATGGCTCTGGCCGCATGTAAAGCTACCGGAACGGGTTCGTCAGCATCGATAAGCTGTAGCCAGCCCATTCTGGTCGCAGCCAGCTCACAGTGCATCAATGAAGGTGGTGGATTCTTTGCCTGCAACTTCCTTGACAAAGATTTCATGACGATTGACCCAGTACGCGGACGGCTATATATCTCCTATACAGAATTCGGAGTTTTCGGCGGAGACACAATTAACCTGGCTGTTTGTGATATCGGCACTCCAACAGGTGGTACAGGGTCTTCAGGCGGAACGGCAGGTGCACCGATTTGTTCCAATGGTGGCCTCGGCTCACAGAGCAATCCATCCAGGACATACTTTGTTGTGGCACCGACCGACGTGAACAACTGTGAAAACGAAGGTGCGTATCCAGCGGTAGATATCTCATCCGGTGATGTCTACGTAGCCTACGAGCACAACGTAGGCACTAGCATTTTTGGCGCTCCAGGTAGCCCTTGCTTCTCCGAGCCAGTGCAGAATATTGTAAACTACATACCCTTCCCCTGCCTGACACTTACAGCCTTCTCAAAGTGCGGAGGGCCAGCAGCGACCAATGGAGTCAGTGTCACTTCGCTGGAGGCAGCAATGATCCCTGGCTATAACCGTTTCCCGATGAATGACTTCCCACGCATCGCGGTAAGCGACCCCACAAGTACAGTGAGTATCGTCTGGAATGACGCTCGTTTCCATCTTGCTGGCGATATTCTCATGCAGAGCTTCAACCTGACCAGCCTCTCTGGCATTCAGGCCACACCCGTACAAATTAATAGCAGTAGTGGTGGTTGGCACATGCTACCCGGCCTGCGTAACTCAAACGCCAGGGGTAACTTGAACATCGTATTCTATGGCAGGGCTTCGGCAAACACAGCAGTTACTAACGTGTATGCTGCACTCAATGTCAACCCTCTCACGACAAGTACACCCGGCAACGCACTGGTGACCACCGCACCGTCCAACTGGCTTGCGGTCTCCTCAGACATCAACCCAAACTTCGGCGACTACACGGATAGCTATACCATTGCTACATCTGCTGCTCCTTTCACCGGTCAAACCGCATATGTAGCATGGAGTGATGGCCGCCTCGGCGACCCACAACCATTCGAAGCACACGCCTGATCGAACCATCTTTTCAAATGTAAGCTCACCTTGCTGAGTAAAGAAAGAGGATTGGGAAGCAAACTGCTCTTCCAATCCTCCTTTTCATGATAAATCTCTCCCGCCGCATTGAATGCACAACTTTCTACCCCTTTTTCCCGTGTACTAGACGAACCATTGAAAGGACAAGCATCGCGACAAGCGGGAGAAACCAGGGCCACAAACCACGCAGGTACGACCAGTGAAAACCCGGAAGCCCCGGAATCGAGCTGTGCTGAAATCCCCAGGTGAAAAGAGCATAGAGACTGAACATGCTGAACGTCAGAATGGATATGCTTAGCGGGAAACGTGGCATCATACTAAAGCGTTGTAACCACGAAGGTCTGGCTCCAACCGCAACGGATGCAGCCAGGGCAAGCAGCCCTAAGAAGGTAATAGTATACCATGGCCAGAACCAGGGACTTCCAAAGATACAGTAAAGTAGCCATGCAATCGCCATCCAACATACGAGATGCGCAGTCGTGTGCAGGCTGTTTCTGACTTTCCAGCATAACCAGCCGTACGCTCCAATAAAGCCCAGAATACTTAGAATATGAGTCACCTTTTCGACAGAGGCAGCGGAAACGCCAGTAGAAGAAAACGCCCGCAGTTGCACGATACTCTTGTAAAGGTTCGTGAGAAATTCGGGCAGGCTATTCACATTCTGAGAGGTACTAGGATTGGCAAACAGCGCCGTAAATGTTGACCCATGCAGCCAAAACGGAATATAGAGGAGAACCACCGTGATCAAGTAGCTTGCCCCAATCAGCAGAACAGCGCGAAATCTCCTCGGCTGAGACCACGCGTACAACAGAAGACCAGGAACAAAGATCGCGGCATTTACCTTGATGCCGCTAGCCAGGGCAAGTACGACAGCAACACCAATCCAGAATATAGGTCTACTACCAGCATTCCTCTCCTGTCCATACATAAGCACCCAGATAGCTAGCAGAATCAGAAAAAGCATCAACACATCCGCATGGACATTGACACATGTCTCAAAAAGTATCAAGGGATTCCAGGCAAAAGCCAGCGTCACCTGCTTGCGTCCGAGCAGTGACAAAGAACCACCTTGACCTTGTAACTTTCCACTCAGAATCCAGATCAACTGTGTTGAACCCAGGTGTACCATCAGTCCAAACAGGCGAAGCAGCAGAACCACAGGTGAGATCGATGTAAGGCCAAGCTTGAGTGCAAGCCATTGCAGTGCCGCAATCGGGCCAACCCAGGTTGGGCCGTAAAGAGATGGCTGTTGCTTCCAGAAGATAGAGGAGTAGATAGGATCAGCATGTATGGCCGTTGGAGCAATAGTGAACGGATTGAGATGATAAAGCGTAGCCATGCGGGCATAGCCAATATACAAGAACAGGTCTTGCGATGTGACAATAGGAATAAGCACATACATTATGCCCAGAAGGAGGGTAGAAATAAGCAAATAGCGGTGTGTAATCCTTCGAGGGAGAACGTATAGAGCACCAAGGTAAATCAGAAAGACCGCCAGGAAAGTTCCAAAAAGGAACATAGCCTCCTTCCAGGCAAGCAGGTAAAAAGATAGGGCAACCTGCTGGCTGGCCGTTATCATCAAAGTAATATCCGCCCCGTGAGGAAAAAGCATATGAGTGGGCCAAAGAGTCCACGACCAACTATTTGGAAGCAGCGCGCTAAAAAATCCAAGACCCTGCAAAGGGAAGACGGCATCTAAGAGGAAAATAGCGCCTGCCATAGCCAACAGGAGAACCATCGGTAGCAGGCGTTCTCCTAGGGAACCATCCATTTGCTCTATCGCAGCTTGGCTGTTATCAGCAGATGGATACGCTGTTTTGTCCTCTAGATGATCTTTTAGCCGTAACCAATGACGTATCCCTGTGACAAACGCACGTCGATAACTTATCTTTTGCATCTTCAAGTAAGCTTTACCATAAAATCTCTCATTTGTTGAGAAGACAAATATCTCAACCAAACAATCTCAAGCCACGCATACCAAAGCCCTTTTTTCCTTCTCATCCTCCGAGAGACCCATCTTCACTATGTACACTACGATTCAGTGCGGCCGAAATATACATTTTCCAGAAGATTCTATATGGTTTTGTCCAGCATTCTATATTGTAAACACAACAATAAAAGCGATATTGGGTTGAATGAACATAAAACGGAAGAGCCGCGCATCGCCATTGTAAGCCTGTGTAGAGTATGTTATGATAGAAGAGCTATGAATCGCATTGATCGTCTGACTGCCATCATCCTACTCCTACAAGGAGGCAGACGTACTGCTGGCGAAATCGCTCGTCGTTTTGAGGTATCGAAGCGCACAGTTTTTCGCGACATCGAAGCCCTCTGTGAAATGGGTGTGCCGATTGTAACCGAATCGGGTACACATGGTGGCTATACAATGATGCCGGATTACTCTCTAGCCCCGCTCCAATTAACAATGCGCGAAGCTCTCCTATTGCGTCTGGCACTAAGTAGTGTTTCCCAGCTCGCCGATACTCCCTTCAAACAGGAACGCGAGTCGTTGCTTGCCAAGATGCAGGTTCTGATTCCCACGCAGCATCAGCAAGATACCGAACACCTTTTGCAAACGATCCACCTCGACATTCCCCCGCGTACCTACGCTGTGCCGTTTATTGAACAGCTCCTGGAAAGCGCTCACATAGGCCAATGGCTTCTCATTTCGTATCGTTCAGCACAGCAAGCCTCGCAGCAAACGATCCTTCCCCATCGTCTCTATTCTGCCTCCGGCTTCTGGTACTGCGAGGCCTACTCCCTTGAACGCCGGGAAGAACGTACTTACCGCGTTGACCGCTTTGTGGAAGTGAAGGCGACCCAACCTCCGCAACACATTGAATTCTCAAACACAGAGCTTCCTTACGACCATCCCTCGCATCCAGAAGTACGCATCCAACTGACAGCACGTGGCGTTCTGATGATGGAGCGTGACCGTAACCTGGGTGACGCTATTCAACCACATGATGAGGATGGAGGACTCCTCTGTTTTCGTTGCCCTCCAAGTGAGTACGACTGGTTAGTACGTACAGTGCTCAACCTTGGTTCCGATGCTAAAGTGCTGGCACCTGATACCTTGCGCCACCTTGTACACCACGCTGCCCTGAACATTGCCCATCGTTACGTAGAATAGTGACATAGGCTTGTCACCATTCCTCCCGTATACTCATCTTAGAGTAACGATACCACCACAAATGGAAAAGGAGAAAGTTATGAAAGTCTTGTTTGTCGCTGGCTTCGGGCCGATTGTCTCGGATATGCAAGCAGATCAAGTATTTTACGGGGAGGCATTGGGATTGCCACTTGAGGGTGATGAGTCCTATCTCTCCACACAACAACTCAATGGTGTAAAGCACTTCGCACTCTGGCCCCTCTCGGGAGCCGCGCAATCCTGTTTCGGGACAGAGCGCTGGCCAGATGATTTGCCCATACCCCAGGGCTGGATCGAGTTTGACGTCGAGGATGTGGAGGCCGCCACAGCAGAGCTAACAAACAAGGGTTACCGTGTGCTGGTTGCAGCCAGGCAAGAGCCGTGGGGACAAACTGTCACACGGCTCTTAGGACCGGAGGGCCTGCTCATCGGCATTACGTATACCCCATTCCTCCGACCAGAACAGGCGCAAACCACTACTTCCTGACAATGCAAAACTAACGTTCTACTGGACTGATCACTTATTCCGGTGACAGACCCCAGTGCTCCGGCGACCGCCACAGGCTTGAGAGGATCAATTCGCGGATAAACAACAGTTCTTTCGGCAACCGGTCGTATAACTTCATAAACAACTCTTCATGCGAGAGTAGTTCCCGCTGCCAGGCATCCCTGTCAACCGACATCAGTTCATTGAACTGCTCTCGCGTGAAACCCTCCATCCCACGCCAGTCCAGATCCTCATAACGAGGCATCCATCCTATCGGACTCTCGATACCGAATGTACGGCCGTGCGAGCGCTCAACGATCCATTTCAGGACGCGAAAGTTCTCGCCAAAACCAGACCACAAGAAGTTACCATCCGTGTTCCGCCGGAACCAGTTCACACAGAAAACCCGCAGCGGATTCGGCAATTGCCGCCCAAAATTTAGCCAGTGGTTAAAGTAATCGGCCATGTGATAGCCAACAAACGGCAACATCGCAAATGGGTCACGGCGGACCTCACCAAGCTTGCCAACAGCAGCAGCAGTCATTTCCGAGCCCATCGTCGCTGCTGCATACACGCCATAGTTCCAATTGAATGCCTGGTAGACCAGCGGCACCGTATCTGAGCGTCGGCCACCGAAAATAAATGCCGAAATCGGGACGCCTTCCGGGTCATCGGCCGCCGGGTCAATCACCGGACATTGCCGAATCGGCGCGGTGAAGCGTGCATTCGGATGGGCTGCCTTGCGCCCACTATCTGGTGTCCAATCCCGGCCGATCCAGTCAATCAGATGTGCAGGTAGAGTCTTAGTCATACCCTCCCACCATACATCGCCATCATCGGTCAGCGCAACGTTCGTGAAAATGCTGTTTTCGCGCATCGACGCCATCGCATTCGGATTGGATTGCATACTAGTACCGGGCGCAACACCGAAGAAACCTGCTTCAGGATTAATCGCTCGCAGATTGCCATCCGCTCCTAACTTGATCCAGGCAATGTCATCACCAACAGTCGTTACCTTCCAACCCTCCTCCTGGAACACCTTAGGCGGGATCAGCATGGCGAAGTTGGTCTTGCCACAAGCGCTGGGAAATGCAGCAGCTACATAGGTTTTCTCACCCTGCGGGTTCTCAACTCCGAGAATGAGCATATGCTCAGCCAGCCAGCCCTCATCCAGCGCGAGTACCGATGCGATGCGTAGTGCGAAACACTTCTTGCCGAGTAATGCATTACCGCCATAGCCAGAACCATAGGACCAGATCGAGCGCTCCTCAGGAAAATGAACAATGTACTTGGTCTCATTGTTGCAGGGCCACGGAACATCCCTTTGGTCTGGTTCAAGTGGCATACCAACCGAGTGCATGCATGGAACAAAGTCACCATCTTCTTTCAGCACATCGTACACAGCCCGTCCCATACGCGTCATAATGCGCATACTCACGACAACATAGGGCGAGTCACTCAATTCGATGCCTATATGTGCAATTGGTGAGCCAAGCGGTCCCATACTGAAAGGAATCACATACATCGTTCGCCCGCGCATGCAGCCATTGAACAGTCTACCCAGCGTCTCCTTCATCTCCCTGGGCTGCACCCAATTGTTCGTCGGGCCAGCATCATTCTTGCTCAGTGAGCAAATAAAGGTTCGATCTTCGACCCGTGCAACATCGCCCGGGTCTGAGCGAGCCAGGAAGCTATTGGGCCGCTTCTCAGGATTAAGCCGGATAAACGTCCCCGACTCGATCATCTGCTCGCATAGGTAATCATACTCCTCCCGCGAACCATCACACCAGTAAACCTGATCAGGTTTGCACAACGCCACCATCTCCTCGACCCAATCGCGCAGTTTCACGTTCGTAACATAACTCGGTATCTGCATCCTACCTCCTTGTAGTCATTACACGTCAACGGGACACAACACAGGTTCAGTGTCCCATCTTGTGAGTCTCAAGCCGCCTTATATGTGAATCTTGTTTATGTATATCACCATTATTATCTCACAATAAAGCGAGGTCATATCACAATCTGGGCAGGACTGCATGTTTTAACATAATGAGATTTTTTCAAAGCAAACCGAGGGAAATTTTGTAGAGGAGGGAAAAGGGTGACCGATGGGGCTTGAACCCACAACCGCTGGAGCCACAATCCAGAGCTCTGCCGATTGAGCTACGGTCACCACACAACACGTTCTCACGTACCGTCAGTATAGTCCACGCCTCACCGGATGTCAATAGTTCATGACCCGTCAAGTTAAACCCATACTTACATTTTCCCCATTTCTATGGTAGACTTACATTGAACCCTGCGGATTACTACTTGTTCATTGTCTCTACCATCTCTTGTCAGCAACTCAAAGGGAGGGAGCATGGACCCTAACCTGTTTGACGAGTTCACTAAATCACTCGCAACCAAAACCTCGCGCCGCCAGGCACTTAAAACGTTCGCCGCAACCACATTAGGCGGAATACTCGCCTTCACAGGCATCCCCAACGCCTTCGCTCGCAGAAAATGTCCACCTGGCAGCACAGATTGCAATGGAAAATGTGTCAACACCTCTAATGACCCCAAAAACTGTGGCATCTGCAATCTTACCTGCCGCTCAGGCCTGTGTTGCAACTCCCTATGTTGTGCGGATGGCGACGTCTGTTGTAACAATACCTGCATCAACCTGAACGTCGATCCCAATAACTGCGGCGCGTGCGGCACTTCCTGCTCATCTGGAAGCTGCTGTAACGGATCGTGCTGTCCTGATGGTACCGTCTGCTGCAATGGAACCTGCGTGAACCTCAACACCGATCCCAACAATTGCGGCGCGTGCGGCCACGTCTGCCCAGGCGGCGTCTGCAATAACGGCATGTGTCCTTGCACAGCTCCAGGCTGCGCCAGCCCATGCCCAGCCAATGGTGCCTGCGACTGCGTCGACACAGTTGATATAGGCGTCGTATGCGTACATCCAATCTGTACCGGCACAAGCTGCACCAAAAGCTCGGATTGCGCCTCCGGCCAGGTCTGTTTCTCGCAGGGCTGCTGTGGAGGTGGCACATTCTGCGTCCCCACCTGCTCATAACCTCAAACAATTGCTGACAATGCGGGAGCGCCGTGGATCACGGTCCACGGCGCTCCCGCATTGTCAGTCACTGGCCGCTTCCTCCCCTTGACAATCCACCTTCTCTGCCATACACTCCAAAGAGAAGCAACCCGATAGCCAGTTGAGAGGCAAAGGAAAGTAAAAAGCATGTCACAAAGCATCCCAGAAGAAACGAGCAGCGACCAACTTTCCCTTCATGCCGAACATGAACCCGACCTCTCGCAACTACCACAACTTCCTCCCGGCATCTACATTCCAGCACCCACCAGAATACCCCGTCGCAGAACACCCTGGCCCGACGCCATCGACGTTATTTTCGAGAAAGACCCCGCGTGCCGCAACATCTTCGAAGCGCTTCTCTACCAGGGGCTATGGGCCATCTTCTACCATCGCATCGCCCATGCCCTATACAAAGCCCATATACCCTTCTTACCGCGTCTCATCTCGCAATTTGCCCGCTTCATCACCGGCGGCATCGAAATTCACCCCGGCGCACAAATCGGCAAAAGATTCTTCATCGACCATGGTGCAGGCGTCGTCATTGGAGAAACAACCGTAATTGGCAACAACGTCATGCTCTACCACCAGGTCACTCTAGGCGCAACCGGCTGGTGGCGACCCGGCCCCGGTCGCCGCCAAAAGCGTCACCCAACCATCGAAGACGACGTTACCATCGGAGTAGGAGCCGCGATCCTGGGACCAATTACCATAGGTCGAGGCAGCAAAATTGGCGCAATGGCACTGGTACTTGAATCAGTTCCAGCTAACTCAGTCGTTGCCGCCAAACCCGCCGAACTCCTGGTAAAGAGTGGCGAACCCCTTAAGCAACACCAGGAACTCACACAGGGGTGGAACGGGGAAATGGACTATCAGATTTAAACTTAATATGTCAGCAGTGTACTAATAACCATATCCCAGAAACGCTTAACATCCAGCCCATAACCAACACGAGCATTCGGCTCCTTGCCCAACTTACCATAAACATCGCAAACAGTTCGGCCGGATGTCCACTCGCCCACCGTCTCTATCTCAACATGCATCTCATGCCCGAGTATAATACTTGGATCAACGATAGCAGCAACCGCGCACGGATCATGCACCGGCGCGGCAGGAAAACCAAACACGCTGCGATACCGGTCCGCGAAGAAGACGAGTAAATCAGCAGCAAATGTCGCCACAGGCCGGTTGGCATCACGCAAACGGCTCGTCACTTCATCGGTCGCCAGCGCCTGGTGAGTCACCTCCAATGGACACATCGTAATCGGTCGACCACAACCAAAAACAATTGCAGCCGCCTCCGGATCAGTATGAATATTAAACTCGGCCGCCGGAGTCGTATTACCCAGACCTATCGCCCCACCCATCAACGAGATAGCCGCGATTTTAGACACAATCGTCGGCTCGCGACGTATCGCGGCAGCAATATTGGTTAGTGGCCCTGTAGGAACAATCGTAATATCCCCATCCGAACTCATCAGCAGTTCGATCAGCAAATCAACCGCGTGCTGCGGCGCAAGCTCGATATCGGGTTCGGGAACGTTCGGGCCATCCATCCCCGACTCACCATGAATATTGGGCGCATGATGTGCAGGCCGTACGAGTGGTCGCTCCATCCCCTTAGCAATAGGCACATTCCGAATATTGGCAAGTGAGCACACCTTCAAGGCATTCAGCGTCGTCTTCTCCACTGATTGATTGCCCGCAACCGTAGTAATCGCCAGCAGCTCAATATCCGGGTGATGAGCCGCTAAAAGTATGGCGATAGCATCATCATGGCCGGGATCGCAGTCGAGGATGACTTTATGTTTCATGATTCTTCATATCCTTGTGGGTTACTGTCAAATAGCCGACGAAGCCAATGATCAATATCGTCAATATCAGGGCAATCTTCCCATCACCCAACCCGAGACCACCCAAATACGGTTTTCCCACCCAGTCGGCAAACGAAGCGCCAAGTGGTCGAGTCACAACATAGGCAAACCAGAAGGCTGCTACCTCGTTCAAACCAAATAACCAGTAAGCCAGGCCCGGGAGTGCGAACAATACCGCAAAGAGCAGAAGCGAAGGAAAGTAACCTAAGCGGAGCGTTGATGCGGTCATATCGCCTGCAGCGGTGCCAAGAGCAAACGTAGCCATCACCGTAGCCCAATAGAATAGCTCACGACGGCCACGGTAGACAGTATGGATGGACAACGTTTTCTCGCTCACGTACCAGATTACAAAGATAATGGCGAGAGCGGACGCAAAGAATATTGTTGATACCAGGTACGGAATACCTAGCACAACATGTGCAACATCGGCAGCCATTGTGCCGAATATTGCCACCATGACGACGGTTAACCAGTAAATCCACGCGATATAGCGACGCACCAGGAGCTGCAGGATCAGCGCAACAGCCAGGCCAACACACCCGAGAGCTACCGCAACATATGGATTGATCTGGAAAACCAGATAGTCTGACGTTGACTCCCCCATAGCGGTGGTCAGCAATTTAATGATCCAGAAGTAGACTGTAATTTCCGGAACCTTTCTCAGAACCTGCATTACGCGCTGCATAGGTTGAGTGGTTCGGCTATGAATACCGGGATCAAGGTTGGGTTGGTACCTTGGTATAGGTTTATTCATATGGTTTTTTCTCCTGTCACAACCAGAATGCTCTATAAAGCAATCATCGTAAAATACGGTGATCTCGGGAACTGGCCTTGGTAACAGGCTCTCTCCGTATCTATCATTTTTTTAGCAGTATAACATAAGCAGCATACAGCGCAAAGAGTTCCGATTCCACCAACAATCAGGTGCCGAGGGTTACGATGCTGATAGTGCAGGGGCGACCCTTGTGGTCGCCTTGACTTATTGGTGGAACGATTCATTGCCCCTCTCTGTCTTCCACCAGGTATCAAAAGGAGTGATAGGTACATTTCGTTTATGCTCGGTGGCGCGGTAACGATATTCGATCTGTTGCGCTACTTCATCAGGAACATCTTTCCCTTCGAGATAGTCGTCTATCACTTTATAGCTGAATTTGAGTTCATCTTCGTCAAGTCGACCCGGATTATAATCAAGCAGGTCGGCGGTAGGCGGTTTTGTATAAATCCGCTCATCCGCACCAAGAAAACGCAGTAATGAGCGACCCTGTTGTTTCGTGAGTCCACTCAGCGGGGTCAGATCCACGCCTCCATCACCATACTTGGTGAAAAAACCTGCTACCGCTTCGGCTGCATGGTCAGTACCTACAACCAGGACGTTAAACTGATTGGCGAAGCGATAATGCACCGTCATACGTTCCTGCGCCTTCTGGTTCCCTTTGTTATAGTCCGTCATAGAAAGACCGGTTGCTTTTTCAAATGATGCAACCGCACTATCTACGGCAGGCTGAATATTTATGGTGTAGATTTTGTCGGGAGCAATAAATTGCAAAGCGCGCTGGGCATCTTCTTCGTCCCGTTGTATACCATAGGGAAGTCGAAGAGCAATAAAGAGATAGTCTTTGCCTGTTTGCGTGCGTAGTTCCTCTACCGCAAACTGGCACAAACGCCCAGCAAGGCATGAATCCTGGCCGCCCGAAATGCTGAGAACGAAGCCGTTCATGCCTGAATATATCAAATAGTCCTTTAAGAACTGTACTCGGAAAGCCACTTCTTGTGACGGATCTATTGCCGCTTTTGTATGTAACACTTCAATAATTTGTCTTTGTTTCGCAGTTGTCATCAGCATAGCTCCTTATTAACATGTACTATTCTGTGAACTTCTCCCAATTATACCTGTTGTGGGGTACCACGGCTAGCACACTATAACTTAGAGTTCCCTGCATCTCGACGCCCCCACCGACTCTTGTTATCAGACGGTGCCATAAAACCATGGGCTTCAACCACAGATACTTGAGGCAGATCCTTGTTTTGGGCCTTGAGAGGCGGGATAGTGCTGGACTATTGACAATATACAGCATAAAGCTATATATTGGTTCTATTAGCAAGCTAGCGTACAAGTCCAATCGGAATGTCTTCTACTCGTGCAAGTACCATGTGGTGTTCTGCCCGAAGTATCGGCGCAAGGTCCTTATTGAGCCGATAGCGGGCACCTGATACAGATCATTCATGACGTGTGCCAGGAGAATGAAGCAGAAGTGTTGAGTTTAGAGGTCATGCCCGATCACGTGCATCTGCTCATTGAGTGTAACCCGCAATTCGGGATACATCGGTTGGTACGGCTCATCAAAGGCCGCTCTTGCGGCAAGAGTGCCCTGTATTGAAACGGAGGCTCCCGACCTTGTGGACAAACAGCTATTTAGTGAGTACGGTGGGCGGAGCGCCACTTGCCGTCATCAAGCAGTATATCGAGAATCAGAAGCATGTCTAAGCAAGCGTATAAATTCAGACTATATCCCACCCGCAAGCAGCGTGAACACTTGCAGAAGACACTTGATGCTTGCCGTATCCTCTACAATGCGGCACTGCAAGAACGACGCGATGCCTACCATTTTCACGTGAGACAGCACCCCAACTACTATGACGCAACCACCCGCAAAGAGCGGAGCCGTGAGTTAGAGATCAACTACTACAGCCAGGCTAATCAATTGCCTGAGATCAAAGGGATCCAAGAAGAGTACCAGGATGTCCATTCTCAGGTGCTGCAAGATGTCTTGAGGCGAGTACAGAAAGCATTTGATGCCTTCTTTCGGCGAGTGAAGAATGGTGAAGAACCTGGATACCCACGTTTCCAGGGCACAGGCCGCTATGACAGCTTCACCTACCCGCAAGCGGGCTTTTCCTTGACGATTGACAGCCGCGTGTGCCTCTCTAAGATTGGCAGCATCAAAGTCAAGCCGCACCGAGCGATCAAGGGTACAATCAAAACCTGTACAATCAAGCGAGAAGGGGATTGCTGGTACGTAGTATTTGCCTGTGAAGTAGAACATAAGCCGATGGAAGAAGAAACGGCAGCCATCGGCATAGATCTGGGTTTGCTGCATTTTGCTACCCTCTCGGATGGCAGCACGATAGACAACCCGCGCTTTTTGCGCAAGGCAGAACAGCGAGTAGCACACTTGCAGCAAGCCCTTTCCCGCAAAAAGCGCGACTCGCACCGACGCAAGGAAGCAGGAAAGCTGGTTGGGAAGGCACACCGCAAGGTCAAAAACCAACGGCGTGATTTTCTGCACAAAGCCAGCCGAAAGCTCGTCAATGCCTATGGAACGCTTGTCTTTGAGGAATTGCAGCCCGCCAACATGAGCAAGCGCCCCAAACCGAGACAAGATGAAAACGGAAAGTATCTTCCAAATGGAGCCGCTGCGAAGGGTGGATTAAACAAAAGTATTGCTGATGCTGGGTGGGCGATGTTCCAACAGTTCTGTACCTACAAAGCTGCAAATGCTGGCAGGACAGTGCTGTTCGTGAACCCCAGATATACCAGCCAAATCTGTAGCGGCTGTGGCGCGGTCGTCAAAAAGGAACTCAGTGAGCGCCAGCACTCGTGCAAGTGTGGCTGCTCGCTCGATCGTGACCACAACGCCGCCTTAAACATCCTTCGGCTCGGACGGAGCCGTCAGGGAAACCTGAGAAGCCCTGCGCTTTAGCACTGGGGAGTCGTCACAATGCCTAATGGATTATAATTACTAGTACACGAACGCTTAAATCCTTCTGTAGTTTAAATGTATCTCGTATGGCTCTCTAGGCTCATTCCTATCATGTCTTTATTTGAGCGTTCGTGTACTAGTAACAGGAAAAGAAGAGGGGGTAATCCATTGTCATCATCAACACCCAAAAATCTCATCATCGGCCAATCAGGCGGAGCAACCGCCGTCATCAACGCCAGTCTCGTCGGAGCTGTCGAGGCCGCAATGGCAGATGCACGCATAGACGCCATCTATGGCATGCGCTACGGCGTCGAAGGCCTGCTGAAAGAAAACCTGGTTGACCTGCGACAGCAACCCGCCAACCTGTGGCAGCAACTACTGAACACCCCTTCAGCAGCGCTCGGCTCATGCCGCTACAAGCTACAAGAAAACGACCCCGCACAAGCTGTAGCATTGTTTCGCAAATACAACATACGCTATCTGCTCTACATTGGTGGAAACGACTCGGCCGACACCGCGCATCGCATCGCGCTGGCCGCACAGGACGAAAGTTACGACCTACAGGCGATCAGCATTCCCAAAACCATCGACAATGACCTGCCCTTTACTGACCACTGCCCCGGCTATGGTAGCGCAGCCCGCTTTCTTGCGCTAGCTACCATTGACTCGACCATGAACACCATATCCATACCAACACACTATCCCGTTAAAGTCATAGAAACAATGGGGCGTGACGCAGGCTGGCTAGCAGCATCCTCCGCGCTGGGGAAACGCGATGATACTGACCCACCACACATCATCCTGATGCCGGAACACCCTTTTAATACCGACCACTTCCTACAGCAGGTCGAAGCAGTCTATCGTCGCCTGGGCTACGTAACCATCGTTGCCGCCGAAGCTATCCGCGACGAGCAGGGCCAACCACTTGGAGCCATCGGGCAAGTCGGAACCGACGCGTTCCATCACCCACTATTGAGTGGTACCGCCCAATACCTTGTACAATTAGTAATGCAGCATTTGAAGTTACGCGCGCGTTTTGACAAACCGGGCGATCTTCAGCGCATGTCATCGACCACTGTCTCACCTACCGATCGTGAAGAGGCATATCTGGTAGGAAAAATGGGCGTCCATGCCCTCTTGAACGGCGAAAGCGATAAAATGATTACATTGGAGCGTCAGAAAGCACCCTCCTACCATTGCGCTACCGGACTGGTAGAACTTGCAAAGGTAGCAAACGTGCAGAAACTGATGCCCGATCACTACCTGGATACCAGCCGAACCATGGTCACCCAGGCATTCCAGGACTATGCATTACCATTGATTGGCGGCCCATTACCGCACTATCTATACAAACTGTAGGGACTGCTGTATCGGCCATTGGCCAAAGGATCAAACTATGACACAACTTCAAAGAGCCATTCTCGTCGTACTCGACGGGGTAGGCGCAGGCGCAAATCCAGACGCCCAAACATACGGTGACGACGGAGCCAGTTCCCTCGAACACTGCGCCCAGGCTATTGGGGGCCTGGAATTGCCCAACCTTGGACGCATTGGCCTTGGCAATATCACCCCTATTCTGGGCACACCGCCAACTCCCAACGCTCAAGGAGCCTATGGCCGCATGGAGGAAGCAGCAGCAGGAAAAGACAGTACAACAGGCCACTGGGAAATGACCGGCGTTGTCCTGCAAAAGCCCTTACCGACCTATCCAAACGGATTTCCCGCCGACCTCGTAGAAGCTTTTGAAAAGGCTATTGGGCGCAAGGTGATTGGCAACAAAGCAGCTTCGGGCACCGAAATCATTCAGGAACTCGGCGAAGAACATGTACGTACAGCTCGCCCCATCCTCTATACCTCTGCCGATAGCGTCTTTCAAATCGCCGCCCATCAGGAAGTCATTCCTCTCGCAGAGCTCTATCATATCTGCCGGACTGCGCGTGGAATGTTGACCGGTGAGCATGCGGTTGGGCGCGTTATCGCTCGTCCATTTGTAGGTACGCCCGGCTCATTTCACCGTACAGAGCATCGCCGTGATTTCTCACTTGCACCACTGGGCACAACATTACTCAACGTGCTCAAGGACAGCGGTAAAGAAGTCATCGGCATCGGCAAGATCGAAGATCTCTTTGCCGGACGCGGCCTCACGCAGCGTGATCATACCGAAACCAACCGCGACGGTATGACCGCAACACTTCGCTGGCTTGATAAAAGTTTTGCGGGACTACTCTTTGTCAATCTGGTAGAATTTGATATGTTATGGGGCCATCGTCGGGATAGCCAGGGTTACGCGCAGGCATTACGCGACGTAGATACCTGGTTTGCCCAGGTACAGCAGGTCATGCAGCCGGAGATGCCATCTTCTTTACCGCTGACCATGGCGTCGACCCAACCTACCGCGGCACCGATCACACACGCGAAGAGGTCCCATTACTCGCATTCGGTGAGCCAGTACGAGCCGGAGTCAACCTCGGTGTACGTCCCACCTTTGCCGACCTGGGTCAAACATTAGCACAAGCCTTTCACGTTGAGCCGCTCGCAGCTGGCACGAGCTTCGCATCGGATATAGGACTTGTATGACTGAGACACTACGTAGCAACTGTAATGTAGGGGCAACCTTTTCGGTTGCCCGCAACGCATAGGACTCGTATGACTGAGACACAACACAGAAATGCCAATCTAATCTTACGTGGAGAGCGAATTTACCTACGTCGTCCGGTAATAAAAGACGCTCACTACGTCTTTCACTGGGAACGCGATGAAGAAGTATGGCGTTATGATCCCCATCGCCCTTACTCTCAAAGCATACCGGAATTTCTACCAATCTTCGAGCGCAACTACGTACAGGGCAATGGGCGACAATTCTGGTTCATCATTGAGGATGAATGGCATACTCCCATCGGCACCATCACCTACTTTAACGTCGATTATCGTCTAGGCCAGGTTGAGATAGGCCTGGGACTTGGCGATAAAACACGCTGGGGCAAAGGCTATGGACCGGAGGCAATTCGCACCCTCGTGCAATATATCTTTACCTTACCCAGCTTTGTCCGCATCTATGCCGAGACTGCCTTAGCAAATCAGCCCGCACGCCGTGCTTTCGCCAAAGCCAACTTCAAGGAAGTCGGCCAAATTTACGATCCCCGTAGTTCCGGCGAACCCTGGATACTCCTAGAAATCTGGAAGAGAGTAACTCAATAACGCAAGTAAACAAATATCCTATAATGAACCATAAGGCCCGATGTATCGGCCATAGAAAGGAATACACTCAACAATGACCAACTCCAATGTCACCATCAATCCCGCCATTTTCAAAGCGTACGACGTACGTGGTATTTATGGGCAGGATCTTACCGACGAAATTGCTTACCTCATCGGACGGGCAGCAGCTCAATATTTGAACGTTCCGGAAATTGCGGTTGGCCGCGATATGCGCCTCTCATCGCCCCAACTGGCTGCCGCCTTGATACGAGGCATCTCCGACCAGGGCGTTAATGCCATTGACCTCGGCCTGACAACAACCGATGAACTCTATTTTGCCGTGGGCAAGTTCAATTACCATGCAGGTGCGATGATCACTGCATCGCACAACCCCGGTAAATACAATGGAGTGAAATTTTGTCGTGAGCAGGCATTCCCCATCAGTCTGGAATCCGGCTTGGCCGATATCCGCGACCTCGCAATCAATGGCAACTTTTCCGAAGCGGCTCAAAAAGGCCAGATTACAAAACGTGATGTCACCGATGATTATGTCAAACACGCCCTCTCATTCATTGACGTAAGCAAAATTCGACCGCTCAAGGTAGTAATCGACGCGGGCAACGGTATGGCAGGTATGATTATGCCCAAAGTATTTCAGCACCTTCCCTGCGAACTCGTCCCACTCTACTTTGAATTGGATGGCAGCTTCCCCCATCATCCGGCCAGCCCAATCGAGCCGGAAAACATGGAAGACCTGCGAAACAAAGTGCGCGAAGTCCATGCCGACCTTGGTGCAGCCTTCGATGGTGATGCAGATCGCATGTTCCCTGTAGATGAGCAGGGCAATGTGGTGGATGGTTCAATGGTAACGGCAGCCGTCTCAAACAGTCTGCTCCACAAATTCCCCGGTTCAACCATCCTCTACAATCTCATCGTCTCGAAAAGTGTGCCTGAACTGATCAACCAGCTTGGCGGCAAGCCCGTCCGCACCCGCGTCGGACACTCCTATATCAAGGCAGAAATGCGCAACCTCAACGCCATCTTCGGCGGCGAGCACTCCGGTCATTTCTACTTCCGCGACAACTGGTACGCCGACTCCGGCCTGATCGCATTCCTGATCATCCTGGAACTCGTCTCCATCGAAAACAAACCCTTCTCCGAGTTGCTCAAACCACTCGATAAATGGGTACGCAGCGGCGAAATCAACACAACCGTGAGTGATGTCCAGGGCAAGTTGCACGCCCTCGAAGATCACTACGCCAAACAAGCGCAGTCTGTTGATCACATGGACGGCATCACCCTCGACTTCAGTGACTGGTGGTTCAACGTGCGCCCCTCCAACACCGAACCCCTCCTACGACTCAACGTCGAAGCCAAAGACCAGTCCTTGATGCAGCAGAAACGAGACGAACTGCTATCGTTTATTCGCAGCTAAAACTCGCCTCCATCTGTACGCAAGGACAAAAATACCCTGGTTTCGTAGCACACTCAGAACAGAAACCAGGGTATTCATTATTAGAAATCACCCCACAACCCTATACTCCAATAACTCCTCTGCAAAAACGTCCCAAAAATCGGTTTGTTGAAAATGAACAAAGCAAATGTCACTGGTACAAGAGCGCTCACATAACTACTATGACACATCGGTTTCCCACAACAGACCGACGGAAACCGCCAAAGCTTTGATATCACACTATCTTTATATTGACCATCCTAATCCTAACCGAAGGAAAATGAAGGAGAACAGGCATCCATGCGAATGGCCCTCGTAAAACGTCAAACATCTTTTATCATGTTTGTAGGCTTGTTGCTTTTGTTCTTGCTAGCAGCATGCGGCAGCAAGACATCCAGCACCACTTCTAGCGTATCCACAACAGCTTCAAACCCAACTACGACTAATTCAGTTGCTGCATCAGGTACAGCCGCGGTAACAACCTTGCTCCCGATGATGACACTCGTTGGTCAACCCACAGCCAAATTAGTCTCAGGACATCACGTCTTTGAGGTGATCGGTAAGATCAAAAACGGCGACACCAAACAACACGATATTTACGTCCAGGCAACACTCTTGGATGCTTCTGGAGCAATCATCGGCTCAACCGCCTTTTTCAACGTCGATGACGTGCCTGGTGGCGGAACATCAAGCTTTACCATTCAAGGCACAACCTTGCAACCTACCTGGACCACCGTTCAGGTGAAAGTAGTCGGACTAACCGAGAATATCGGTACTTCAGGCGACAACTAAAACCGAAAACAAATACCCTGGTTTGCGTACAATGGAACTAGGGTATTTGTTTTGTGACACACTTTGTCTTTTTACCTCGCAAAAAACTTCTGGAATATGGTATAATTCCCAGGGAAAAGTTTCTTGCTCGCATGGGATGAGTAGAAAACTCCGTAGACACCCAACAAAAAGCAATAAGCATTCCCCTTCCCCGTTGTCATTGTAGCAAGTTGTAGTCCTCAAGGAACTCAATAAACCGATAAATATCGTAGCTTCGTCTTCGTCAGGAAAAGAATTGCAGCACCCGTACATGTCCAATAAAGTGTGAGCTTTCAGCTAGAGAGAGGAAAGCCATGAAGCTGGATGAAACGCTATATAGTTGCGTGGTGGCAGTTGCAAATCGCTACCCGCAGTACGTTGTAGACATAGATGAAGCTCTATTGGGAGATCAATCTTCCAAGTTTCACGAAGGAACTCCTTCGGAACTATTGGAACGACTTCAAGACTTCGCACCCGAACTCCTATATGTTCCAGCACACCTGGAGTGCGACACATATAGATGTGAGCTTCGCATGCTTGACCCGTCCGAGGAAAGACCCGTAATGCTATTTCACTTCCCTCGTGTTCTAGCCACAAGCCCTTCCCTGGTCGCATTGTCCCTGGCATAGAAAAACTACAACCTCTGACTTTCTTAAGAATCATGGTAACGCTTCAGCCTGTCAGTCACCGAGGAAACTGGAGGGCCTGATGCCTTACCACGATTCTTGACACCCCCTTCCCACGCGTGCTAGCATGTCCATAGACTCATTAGCACATCCCGCATAAACTCTCACTATTTGATTCATAAGGAGCAAGTATCCAGTGAAGATTCACGAATATCAGGCCAAGGATATCCTGGCACGCTACGGGGTCCCAATTCAGCCCGGACGCGTAGCAAGCACGCCAGAGGAGGCCGAAGCAATTGCCCGCGAATTGGGCGGGCCGGTGGTAATCAAAGCGCAAGTCTACGTGGGTGGACGTGGTAAAGCAGGTGGCATCCAATTCGGTAATACACCGGAAGAGGCACGTGCAGCGGCAGCAAGAGTATTGGGCATGGACATCAAAGGGCTGACTGTCGAAAAGGTACTTGTCGTTTCCAAATTGGACATTGCAGAGGAATACTATCTCGGCATCATCCTCGATCGCAAATCCCAGGCACCCGTCGTCATGGTCTCAACAGCGGGTGGTATCGATATCGAAGAGGTTGCTGCAACCACCCCTGAAAAGATCATCCAGCAGCCAATCGATATGCATTGGGGATTAAGGCCCTTCGAGGCGCGCGATATTCTCGCACGCGCTGGATTTCCACACAAAGTCATCAGTAAGGGAGGATCAATCCTCGCAGCCCTCGCCAAAGCCTTCATTGAAAGCGATGCCAGCCTCGCTGAAATCAACCCACTCGCGTTGACCGCCGATGGCCAGGTACAGGCAGCCGACGCAAAAATTCTCATCGACGACAACGGCCTCTTCCGTCAGAAAGAATACGCCTCATGGGCAGAGTCCGAAGAATCAAATCCCTTGGAGTTCGAGGCAAAGCAAGCAGGACTCACCTACGTTAAGCTTGATGGCAACGTGGGCATCGTTGGTAACGGAGCTGGTCTAGTCATGACCACCCTCGACATGGTAGCGCGTGTTGGTGGCAAGCCTGCCAACTTCCTCGACATCGGTGGTGGCGCAAAGGCTGAAGTCATGCGCAAAGCCCTCACCTTCGTAGCCCGCGACCCCGACGTAAAAGGCATCCTCGTCAACATCTTCGGTGGCATCACCCGTGGCGAAGAGGTGGCAAAAGGTGTAATCATGGCCCAGGCCGAACTGCCGAAAGGCATGCCCATTGTCGTTCGCCTATCCGGCACCGGCTCGGAAGAAGGCAAAGACATGCTCAAAGACGCTGGCCTCGAATGGGGCAAAGACATGCGCGAAGCCGCTCAAAAAATCGTCGCGGCAATTCAAGCCGAACAATAAAGGAATTGTAAAAATGAGTATTTTGCTTGATAATACAACACGAGTCATCGTGCAAGGCATAACCGGGCGCGAAGGGCAATACCATACGCGCAACATGAAGGCAGCCGGTACAAACCTCGTCGGAGGAGTCACCCCCGGCAAGGGCGGTGAAACCGTAGAAAGCTTGCCGGTCTTCGACACCGTTGCAGAGGCGAAAGCAGCCACTGATGCCAACGCATCCTGCATCTTTGTTCCAGGCCCATTCGCTGCCGATGCGATCATGGAAGCTGCCAACGCAGGCATCGATCTCATCGTCTGTATCAGCGAATGGATTCCTGTCATTGATATGACACGTGCCATCCTCGCTGTGCGCGAAAATGGAGTGCGTCTCATTGGCCCCAACTGTCCCGGCATGTGTACGCCCGGCCACGGCAAGATTGGCATCATTCCCTATCAAATCTTTACGCCTGGTCCTGTAGGCTTCATTTCACGTTCCGGCACGCTCACCTACGAAGTCGTAGCACTGTTGACCGAAGCTGGCATCGGCCAATCCACCTGCATCGGCATCGGTGGAGACCCCATCATTGGTTCAACCTTCATCGACTACCTCAAACTCTTCGAAACCGACCCCCAGACAAAAGCCGTCGTAATGTGCGGCGAGATTGGCGGAAGTGACGAGGAAGATGCAGCCGAGTTCATCAAAACCATGAGCAAACCGGTTGTCTCCTTCATTTCGGGGCGCACTGCACCTCCCGGAAAGCGCATGGGCCACGCGGGAGCCATCATCTCCGGCAACACAGGAACCGCCCAGGGAAAAGTCGCAGCCCTACAAGCCGCCAGAGTCCCAGTCGCCGACACCATTTTCGACATTTCTGATCTCGTCAAAGAGGCTCTGGCAAAGGTATCATAGAAGGAAACCACATGACCACAGCCCTGATCTATGACCCAATTTTCTTAGAACACATCACACCGCGCAACCACCCCGACCAGCCACAGCGCCTGGAAATGGCCATCAAAGTCTTAGAGGCGCTCCACTGGCTGGACCGAGATGGTTTAGTCCAGCTTGCTCCACGTGCCGCCACCGAAGACGAACTGGCAGCCGTCCACGACCGCCCCTACATCAGACAGGTAAAAGCCGCCGCACACAATGTAGGGGCCAGATTTATCACGCCCCAGGAACAGGAGCATCGTACAGGCGGAGGAGGAGCCAGCCAAGATGTAGGGACACCCCTTGTGGGTGTCCGGTCACCTTCCGGGAACGATATTGACCAACCCATGTCCCACAACTCACAGGACAAACTAACCCGTTTTTTTGCAACAGACACCTACATCTCGGCGCAGTCCTATGAAGCGGCTATCAAAGCAGCAGGCGCTCCACTTACTGCCATCGATGCTATCATGAATGGCGAAGTAAACAATGCCTACTGCCTGGTACGTCCCCCTGGTCATCATGCGGTACACGAATCGGCGATGGGCTTTTGCCTCTTCAATAACGTAGCAGTCGCCGCGCGCTATGCCATCGATCATCACGGACTCGAGCGCGTAATGATTATCGACTATGATGTACATCACGGCAATGGCACCCAGGAAACGTTCTACAGCGACCCCCGAGTGCTCTACTTTTCGACCCATCAGGCACCGTTTTACCCAGGCACAGGTGCCTCCGATGAGCGCGGCGAGGGTCCAGGACTGGGGACAACCATCAACGTGCCATTGCCAGCAACAACCGGCTATGAGACATACGAACCAATCTTCCGCCAGCTAATGGCACCTGCGGCAGACCGTTTCCGACCGCAGCTAATCCTCGTTTCAGCAGGCTTTGATGCCCACTGGAAAGACCCTCTCGGAGGTATGAATCTCTCTACAGCAGGCTTCGCCAAGCTAACAGGCATTATCATTGAACTTGCCCAATACCTGTGTGATGGGCGGCTCGTGATGGTGCAGGAAGGTGGCTATGACCTGAATGCAATGGGCGCCTGTGTCGCAACTTGCATCAATTTGCTGCTTGGTGACGATGCCGCCGTCGATAGCCTCGGCCAGGCTCCAACCCAGCCCTTTCGCATCAACACCGACGTGCTGATTGCAGAGTTGCGCCGCATTCATGACCTGAAAGGCTATCGTATGCGCAACGCACCAAAGCCAGACATTGAAAAGCTGCGGCGAGAGATGGGGAAAAGCGGGGATACCCCGCACCCCGGCAAAGGCCCGGATGCATAATCGTTGGGAGCAAGCATGCCATCGAAAGCTACGGAACACATACGCCTCCTGACCGGTAACGACCTTCCGCTGGTCAGGCGCTTGCTGTATACCTCCGAATATGTCTACCAGCGTTTTACACAAGAAGAACTCCCATCGCTCCTCAAGCATTATCCTACCGTCGGCTTATTCAATGGATCATCGCTCAAAGGCTTTCTTCTGTCCCAAACCGTAAATGCTCCCTCTGCCTGGATAGGGGGATTTGGCGTCAGTTGGACTGAGAGTAACTCCTACCTGAACGTACTCAATACCCTCCTTGATTCCCTGATCCCCCACCTACTTGCGCGAAGAGTGCGTTATCTACACTACTCAGGCAACGACACAGAACGAGACTGGCTACGCGACGTTTTCCTGACGCGTGGATTTACCCCCTATCGCTTACTCTATTCCTACGATAAGTTTGATTTTCGTATCCCCACACCAGGAAACTCGCAGGTCAAGCTCCGGCCTTTCGAGCTAAGCGATATCCCCGCGTTGCTCACCATCGAAGAAGCCTGCTTCGAGGAGATGTGGCGCTACGATGCAATTTCTTTTCAAGACATCGCTGCTACACACCCTTATTTTTTCGTAGGGGAACTCAACGGCAAAGTAGTAGGGTACCAGTTCAACGCGTTAGATGGTGAATTCGGCTATCTTGTGCGTATAGCAGTTCATCCCTCAGTAAGTAGCCAGGGCATCGGTGCCCGCTTCATGGCAGAAGCAATACGCTTTTTTGAGCAGGCCCGCGTCCTACGCATCATGCTCAATACCCAGGACGACAACATCCACGCCCACCGCCTCTACGAATGGTTCGGCTTCGTCCGCATTCAACAGGTTGGCTTTGTACTACGCAAGTATCTTTGATCATACCTTCACGATATCCATCCCGTTAAACACCATACATCAAGTGGCTGAGCCTTATTCTTCACCTCTATAGGAGGCAACTTAACAACCTGCGCATACTGCCGCACACGTGTGAACGTCGTATGGTTCAACCAGATATCATTATCCTGCGCCTTCTTTTGCAGGCGAGCGGCGATATTAACAGCATCTCCAATCGCGGTATAGTTCTGGATACGCTCTCTTGAACCGATATTGCCAACCATCGCCTCACCTGTATTCACCCCAAATCCAAACGCAACAGGGAAGTCGTGTGGTTGAACGCGCTGATACTCCAACACAGCCTGTCGCATTTTCCACGCAGCGCGTACGGCACGTAAAGCATGATCTTCTTGGCGTAGTGGAGCATTGAAGATCGCCAGCAGTTCATCGCCCCAGAAGCCGGTGATGGTGCCTCCCTCATTCCAGATTTCTTCAACCATTCTATCAAGGTAGTTATTGAGTATCGTCATCACTTCTTGCGATGACATGCGCTCGCTTATACTTGTAAAGCTGCGTAAGTCGGCAGAGATCACCGATATTTCCTTGGTCTCTCCACCAAGATTCAGCGCCGTTGGGTCCTCAATTAGCCGCTTCACAACATTAGGATGGACGAAGCGGCCAAAGATGCGCCGAATCTCACTCACCTTCGCCTTCTGTCGTTCAAGTTCGGTACGATCCTCCACAACCAGCACCGTACCAATAGGAGTATTGTGTTGTGTATCACGCAGGGAACTCACTGAAAAGCTCAAATACACATAGCCACGCTCCGGAATTTCACACTCAACTGAATGCGGCACAATCGTGCCATGATCGTGCTCCACTGCGGCATCCCGCAGCAATTCAACAATCTTTACTTGTGGCAAGCAAGCAAACGCTTCCTGATAATGCTTGCCAACAGCCTGACGGGGATCTAGATTAAGGATCATGCCTGCTGCGTCATTTAAGGTAATAACAATTCCCGATGAATCTGTAGTAATTACGCCATTTCCGATAGAGCCAAAGATATTATCCATATATTGCTTATCTTCATTGATCTTACGCAATGATTTCATAAGATCAGCAAAGAGCCGCGCATTATCGATGGCAATCGCCGCTTGATGACAAAAGGTCACGAGCAAATCGCGGTGTTTCGGTCCAAAGAGGTTTGCGCTGATACGACTATCGACATACACCGCTCCAATACACTTGTCACGTACAACCAATGGAACGCACATGATAGAACGTATCCCGTAAGCCATGATACTTTCCTGCCCCTTCAATGCCGTATCCATCTGTGCGTCATCGGCAAGCAGCGGCTCTCGCGTGCGCACCACGCGCTCTATAGTTCGCAGGCTGATTTTGAATTCGCTTTTATCAATCGTATGCGCGTGCTTATCACGTGCAATCGTAAACTCAAGCTCATTCGTTGCTGGATTGACCAGCATCAGAAAACCGCGCTCGGCGTTCACGACAGAAATCATTTGGTCCATCACCAACTGCAATACCGAATCCAGATCAAGCGTCGAGTTCAGCACCCTCGCAATCTCATACAGCGTCTCCAGCTCGTTACGCTGGCGCTTCAAATTGTTAATACTGGTATTGAGCGCTTCACGTTCCCGGTCAAAATTGATAGTTTGTTCCGCAATCGCTGGAGATGATGCAGCAGTAGGCGGGAAAGCCTGCAAACCCTGTCCAACTTGTTCTTGCAGTGTGAGTAAGACACGCTGTGCCGCCTGATTCAATCGCCCTAATTCCAGGTCGGCAGTACGACTGACACGCAAAGAGTCGCCGAGCAAACGGATACGAGGATCGCTACCTTCACCAGCATACGTGCCCTCGACCGCCAACTCTAACTTACGCGTATGCTCGTGAAGCAATCGCGAAATACGCATCAATCCTTCGCCAATCAAGCGCAATTCATTGTTAGCTTTCCACCCCGAATCACTTGTTGTCGCCATATGCTCTCCGTCCCTAAGCAACGCATGTCACATTACATATCAGGCTATACGAAAGAAAATATACAATAAAAGTGGGCAAGCTTCACTCTATAGACGTGCATGCTCACCCATTATAGCACAGCAAACTAAAACTGATTACCTATCCCCTTAGATAGGCTTTCTATACTCCCTGCTCTTTCAAATATGCAGTAAACGACATAGGTATAAAGCCAAAATCCCGCTCAACACTATTCAAATCAGTCGTATTGTCAAAAGAGAAAAGCGTCATAGCCGCACTCGTCAGTGGCGGCTTCGGCAACACCATCTCCATCATTGCCGCGCCTAAACCTACCAGCGGCGTTGGCGCATAGGCCTTAATTCGCCTTTTGTGCATAGCATGCAACAATGCATCGATCACCTGTGTAAACGAGTAATACGCCGGACCACCAATCGTATATGTCTTGCCCGCAGTACCCTCCGGGTCCTCCAGCACCTTCATAATCACAGTCACAACATCTTCTACATAGATGGGCTGAAATAGTATCTTGCCACCACCAATCAGCGGTACAACCGGACTCATACGGATAAGATCAGTCAAGCCCTTGATGAAAGGCGCATCCTTACCAAAGAGCACCGACGGCTGGATAATCGTCCAATCCAGGCCGCTCTCCTTCAGCATCTTCTCCGCCAAGTAGCGCCCCTGCATATAACTGTTAGGCTTATCAGGCTTTGTACCAAGCCCACTAACTTCAATGATGCGTTTGACGCCAGCCCGTTTCGCCGCCCGAATCAGATTCGCAGTTCCCTGCACATTCGTTACACCATAATGATTGCCAGCCGATTGCTTATGATCGGCCGTAATAAAAGCCGCGTGCACAACAGTATCCACCCCACGCACTGCTGCCTCCAGCGCAGCAAATTGCGTAGTATCTCCTTGCACCAGTTCAACCTTATCAGTGGGAAACATGCTTATTGCACTTTTCACGTTCCGCACCAAACAACGCGGCCTCTCTCCCTGCTCAACCAACCGGGCAACAAGATGCCGCCCAATATAGCCCGTAGCCCCCGTAATCAATATCATATCTATACTCCTTACGATAACGAAATCTTGACCCTCAACAAAATTACTGGATACAGGTGTCCGCCGAGTGAAGCAATGGTCTGTCTGTAGGGACACAATTGATCGCTTCCTCGTACCTGTTCACACCTCGACCAGCTACAGGACACGATCAATTTATCTCCTACAGGTGTCTCCCAATTATTTCCTTAATTTGCATTACATGCCCACCTATCACCACTATAACCCCACAGGCGCACATTTACCAGAGAGCCAGGACACATCTATAGAGATGAGTACGCTCATGTTTTTACACAACCAATCCGCATCCCCCGGCATCTCTTATAAGCGTCACTACATCTTACCTTCAACCCCTCACTAGGCCAGGGGCGGGGTCACCTGAAATGTAGGGACAGGGGGCGGTTGGGTAGATGGGTAGGGGCCTTGCGCCTGTCCTGGTCCAGTAACTTCATCTCACTCAACAGGCAGCAGAATACGTACAACAACACCCTGACCAGGAGTACTTTTGATAGTCAAACTGCCACCCGCAATCGCAAGTAACGCACTATGCGTAAGCAGACCACCACCCGTCCCCGTCGTCTCACCCGCACTTGTCGAAGCAATCCCTATCCCATCATCCGCCACAACCACCTCAATATGCGACCGTCCACGCTCTTCGCGCCTACACGATGCCTTCAGTACAAGACGCAAGCGGCGATGCACATCCGGCCCACGTGCATGGCGAGCCGCGTTCCGCAGCGCCTCCTGCACCGCCGCAAAGATAAGTTCAGCAATAGCAGGCGGCGTCACCTCATCAATATAAGCAGCCATCTCATCAGTCACATACCACTCAACCTCATCAAACGCATTTTGAAAATCCTGCTCCAGCATCGTATGAATAGCCAGCATCAACCCATCCCGCTCCAAACGATGCGGTGCCCCCGGAGCCGTCGCCCGCATCATAGCCGCCAACCTTCTATGCGCGTCACTAATCATCCCCACCGCCTCATCCAACGCCTGCTCCTGTTCCATCTCCCGTAGGAGCTGATTGATCGCGCCCATCTTCGATGTATTGGCCTGCTCTCCTAAATCACCCTGGCAAGACTCTTCCACACTCACATCCGACGCGTTCAACCTCGATCGCACCGTCTCCAACCGTAGGAGCGCCAGGTGCATCTCCGGAAGAATCTCGTCATGTAGCACACGCCGCTGCTGCGCCCCCAACAACTTCACATCAACAATCCGACGACGCAGCAAGCCCGCCACCGCCTGCATCGCCTCGTGGTCACCAAGCGTATCTAAAATACGTTGACCACAGGCATGCGCCAGATCCATATCCTCGTCAGTAAAAGCGCCACCATCCTGTCTCGGACCGAGATAGAGCGTGGCCACCAGCCCACGTTCGTCATAAATGGGAAAAATCCAACAAATCATCGGCTGCCCATGCAAAGTCATTTGAACCCTATGAGCATTCACGCCCATCGCACGCTGCTCTAACACCCGCTTCGTTTCACCTACCCATGCATTTTCCGGCCAGCGATAGCTAAAACTCCGCCGCATCGAACCCGCAATAATAACCAGCCGCGCGCACTGTACCGCCAGAACATCCTGGCACAGGTGAAAAAATAGATTCTCCAACTCCTGCTCAGTCTTCTGTAGATCAGTATTCAACCAGTGGCGTAAACTCGTACTGCGCAAAAACGGCCCCAGCAAAGCAATATAATGGTCATGCGCGGTATAGCTACTCCAGGTAAAAAGAGCATACGCTCCCGTTGCCAGCAAAGTAATCAGCAGCAAACCACCCAGATTACTATGCGTAAAAGTCACCAGCAGCGCTATAAAAATTGCAACGCCCGTAGCAACAATTACAATCCCCCGCCACTGCTCAAGGAACCCTCGCCTTGCCAGAGGACGTTCAATCAAAATGCCATGTCGAACAATCGAATAGCCAATCAGCAGAATAATCAGCGCCACTGCCCCCACCGCAATCAAATCCAACACAAACAAATTCAATGGTATCCCCTGTAAGGGACGATTGATCGCGCCCACCGTCGATTGACCTGCCAAACCATTGCTCACAGCAGACGTACTTGCTACTAGCCAATCAAACATCGACTCAATACAAAACACCCCCAGCGTAGTAGTGAGACCCACCATCAGCAGCGCGGCCAACAACAACCACGGCCGTGCCAGATGCCACGATAAATCCGGCTCCTGCAAAAGCTCCACATCCGTCGGATCATCCCAAAACGCATCCACCAACGCTCTCCGTAGGGGCCAATTGATCGCGCCCATCTCCGATGTATCGGCTAAACGGAAGCTCAGTAATACCCGCAACCGCACAAAATGCACACTCGCATTCCAAAGCACACGCAACAGCCGAACAATCCGCCGAAAAGTAAACCAGGGTCCAATCGCACAAAATGTCACATAACATAAGAACAGCGTCAGTATCAAAATAAACGGCGAAAACAGCCCCGTATCTCTACTCAGCGGATTAACATCAACCAGCAAACTCAACGTCCCCACAAACGTAAATGTCGATGCATTCAGAATCAACAGTATCATCACTCCACAGCCAAGCAATCCACTACTGAGCAACAAGAAGGGACGCCTTCGTCGCCAGCCTTGATTAATCAAGCTCGCATAGTGCAAACCGATAGCAAACCAGATATAAGGCACTCCAAGCGCGGGTACCCAGATCAGATGCCACAACAAATCCGGCGTAATCAATCCCGATATAGCTGAAGATGGCGTGAGAGGACCCGAGATCAGCAAAGCATGTAGGAAGAAAAACAATGCAGAAAGACTCAATCCTATCACACCCAACCGGGCAATCCACGCCCTCCGATCCCCATTCAGCCACACCGTCAGTGCCAGCCAGAAAAATGACACCATATTAAAAATGGAGACCGCCAGCACTATTGTTTGCAGCAAGTGAGGAGGTTCAAGAAACATGGAAAAAGACATACCTACTCCTCTTTGTACAGCGGAACCCACTCACTCCGGCGATCCTGCACCAATGCCCTTCCGTTTTCATCCCAGATAATCATACGATTAAGCGTATAAATCAACGTAGCCCTCGCCCGCGCAACTTTATCATCAACAGGCGTCTCGCTCAAACCCCAGGCCGCATAGATACGTCCATTCGTACGACTCACCGCACGCTTATCATGCAAGTTAAGCCGTGCAGCAATCTGTTCGTTGGTCATACCCTGCGCAACCAATTCAGCCACACGCAACTCATTTGGTTCCAACAAAGCCCGTGGCGACTGCTCATCAAGATCGCGCACCTCCTGCACGCGATCCTCAATCTCAGGATCAACCAGGCTGCGCCCGTTCACAGCATCACGTAAAAGCGGCACAAGCATGCTGGGGAGCAAATAGTTACTCTTTCGTACATAAGCATAATGCGTGAGGATGCCAGAAGCCCGAAATTCGCGATAATACTCATCATCATCCTGAATAGAGTAAAAAACCACAGGCATCCGTGGCCGTTCCCGCCGGATAGCCACCGCCGCTCCCACCCCGCTCATAGCCTTCCGCCCAGCCTGCCGCTTCTGTATATCCTGCAACTGCACATCCATCAAAATCACATCTACATCCAGCTCCAACGCCTGCGTCACCGCTTCGTTACCCGTGGCAGCCTCCCCTAAAACCTGCACAGCGCCCGTCGCCTGCAACCCCTCCCGCAATGCTCTACGCAGCGGCCCATGATCGTCAACAAGCAATAATTTAATTATAGCCATAGCATCCCTCAAAGTCATTCGTAGGAGTCGATTGATCGCGCCCATTACCGATGTATCGGCCACAGAAGCCTCATAGTTCACTTTTTAAATCATTATCGGCTACAGTATACCCATTTTATGACGAAGTATACAGGTTCTGAGTGCCACCGAAAGGTTATAAAACTGTAACCATATCTTACAATACTCAACCTATTCACTACCCAGGTATAAAGCTTTATAAAAGAGACATATGCAATACTTTGAATGTTTTAGCTCAATTGAGATGGAGAGGATAATAAAATCATGAGATTGCATTGGAAGCAAAGGCTACCCTGGATTGGATTAGTCGTGTTGCTGACAATAACGGGAATAGTGTTTATCCACTTTCCCAGGCAAAACGTCCAGGCATCAACGAGCATCACAGCTACATATATGGGCAATAATGCCCGTACTGGATATAACGCTGCCGAAACATTTATCAATCCGACAACGGCACCCAACTTAAAGTTGCGCTGGACAGCTCAAACGGCTGGGCACATCAGCGACCAACCAATCCAGGTCAATGGCGTAGTCTACTGGGGCTCATGGGATGGTTTGATGCACGCAACCAATGCAACAACTGGTCAGGATAACTGGGCAACACAACTGGGCACGAAGATAGGTTCTTGCGGTAAACAAAGCTTCGGAATCCAGGGAACAGCAACCATTTCGACCGTCAACATCAATGGAACTGCCACGCAGACAGTCTTCGTAGCCGGCGGACAAGACAATCTTTACGCCTTGAACGCCAACACCGGCTCGATTCTATGGCAAACCAATCTCGGAAATTCGACTGCCGAGCTTATCTACGGCTCACCAGCCTTGTATAACGGCAGCGTCTATATAGGCGTATCTTCCTCTGGTGACTGCCCGCTGGTCCAGGGTGTCATATATCAGGTAAGCGCCACAAGCGGGACAATCCAGCACACCTTCGATTTTGTACCCAATGGCTGTATCGGAGCCGGTATCTGGTCTGCGCCCGCCATCGACGAATCGACTGGCATGCTTTATATTGGCACCGGCAACGCAGACCCCATTAACTGTTTAAACACTGAACCATTAGGTAGCGCCCTTGTCGAATTGAATGCCTCAAACCTCACCCAGGTCAGCGCGTGGCAATTCACCTCGAATGGGGCTACCGATAATGACATTGGAAGCACACCGACCCTCTTCAACGCCACGATTGGCGGCTCCTCGCGTGCAATGGTGGGTCTGGAGAGCAAGGATGGCAACTTCTACGCCTTCGACCGCACCAATATCAGCGCTGGCCCATTGTGGAAAGTCACAGTCTCGGCAGGAGGAGGAAATCCGGTCACCGGCGGAAGCAGCATCTCCACAAGTGCCTACGACGGCAGCAAGCTCTATGTGGCAGGTGGAACAACAACCATTAATGGAAATTCATGCCAGGGAGGACTACGCGCCCTGGATCCAAACACAGGAAAATTTCTCTGGGAAGCATGTCTGAACGGTCCGGTACTTGGTGGCGTGATAGTCGTACCGGGGTTAGTGGCAGTAGGTGCGGGCACTACATTGGTAGTCGTCAACGCAGCAACTGGAACTACCCTCTTCAGCTACCAGGATACAACAACCAACGCAAAATTGTGGGGAAGCCCTAGCATCTCGAACGGTGTGCTCTATATGGGAAGCAGGAGCGGGCACCTGTTCGCCTTCTGGTTAGGTGGCTTACCACCCTCGCCAACACCTTCGAGCAGTCCAACACCCTCACCTTCGCCCACTCTGACCCCCTCTCCAACTACGACCCCCAGTCCAGGTCCATCCCCATCGCCTACTCCGAACCCGGGCAACGCCCCCACAAATAAGACCTGGTACTTTGCGGAAGGCAAGGTAGGAGATGGCTTCACAGAGTACCTCACCATAGAGAATCCTGATCCCATCAACGATTGCTCGGTCAATATCCAATACCTGCTGGGTACTGGCAGCCCCCTCGATACGCCAATCACAGTTCCACATGCTAGCCGCTTCACGGTATCAGTCAATAGTGACCTCAACACGCCTGCAAACGCTAGCGCCTACCAGACCGACTCGGCAATTGTATCGGTCACCAATCCCACCACCTGTGCAGGCGTAGTGGCAGAGCGGCCGATGTACTTTACCAACTTCGCGGGAGTCAGCAGTGGCAGCGATGTGCTCGGCGCGACCCATACCGGTACCAACTTCTACTTTGCCGATGTGCCTACCGGTGGCGGCTATGCTTCTTTCCTTACCATCTTAAACCCCGGCAACACCACCGCTACAGTCACCGCCACCTTCGTGGTGGGAGGATCAACCATCAGCAGCCAGACCCAAACCATACAGGTCGCGGGCGGCACACGCGGCACCATCATCCCTAATAATAGTGGAGCATTGCTGCATGCCGCCGTCACCGTCACCTCGAGCCAACCGGTAGTAGTGGAGCGGCCAACTTACTTCAACCACTTGAACGCGGGCAATGCTCAGACGGTGAGCGGCGCCTCCTCAGTGGTAGGAGTGCAGGCATTGCAGAAGGAGTGGCTCTTTGCTGAAGGTTACACAGGTTCAGGCTTTCAGGAAAACTTCGTATTAGCAAACTTTGGCACCACAGTTGTGACCGCCAACGTGAAGCTGGAATTCTCCAATGGCCATACCGAAACGATAGCGGAAAGCATTCAACCCTCCGACCAGACGATGGTCAATGTCAATGCTATCGTAGCAGGCAACCTTGGTAGTTGTGATACCTCGCCCTGCCAGCCAACCCAGGATGTCTCAGCCGATATCACCGGCAACGCTAGCTTTATTGCCCAGCGTGAAATGTACTTCCAATATACCCATATCGCAAATGGCAGAAGCCTCTCTGCGATGGGTGGTACGGATGTGATCGGCGAAGGAGTCACCGGCAGCACCGCCTACAGCTTTGCCGAAGGATACACCAATCTCGGCTATGATGAGTGGCTCACCTTACAAAACCCCACCGCCACTACCGAAACAATCGGGCTGACGCTAGTGAACGAGGAAGGCCGCACCTTCAAGCAACAATTTACCCTGGTTGCTCACAGCCGCTTTACACTAGATATCACCAACCTGGTGTTACAAACGCTGATTACGCCCAATGATTCCTTTCAAGGCTACGAAGTATCCCTGGTAGCACAATCGGGCACAGGCGCATTCGTCGCCGAACGCCCCATGTACTGGAATACCGGAGCCTCTGGAACCCAGGGCGGCAGCGACATTCTAGGCTACATCGGCAACTAAATTCATAATAGTGTCTCTCCTCGATGTACAAGATGCCGCAAAGTCATGACTTTGCGGCATCTTGTACATTTTTTACCCAATCAAGAGAAACAAACGTTATTGGAACCGCTCTGTGGACACTGTAGAATAGGAAAAGAAGTCGAAGTCCGGATAATAGCAGGTAGTTTGGAATAGTAGAAACGTGAATTGGGATCAAAGGAAGGAGTTCCATTATCCGCCGTTTCTACCGTAATGAGAAACAGATAAGGATGGTTCGTGAGCAGGTTGGTATGCTGCGGATTGGGATAGGAAGAGGTCAGGCTAGTATTCTGTGGTGTTAATTCCCAGTGGATCAGGAATGATCCTTCACTGCTGTTTTGCAACCAGGCATAATAATGCTCGCCTGAAGGTGCAGCCTTAATACCCTGAACAGTAACCTCAACCTCGTCGATGTTGCCCGGCGGAACAGCATTTGGACTGCTCTGAAAGAGCACGTGCCCTACCACTGCATTTACCGGGGGTGTTGTGGTGCCCTTTGGAACCAGGAAGGCGTAGGCAAGGCCTGAAGCGGCTATGACAGCAACGAGCAAAGCAATCAAGACAATGTAGAGTTTTCGCCATTGCCTCGTCGGCTGCCGTAACCCTTCCGGTGAAGCTACCTGAGACGGAGGGGCTAAGATACTAGCAGGCGTATTTGTATCCGACTTTGAGAACGAAATACCCTCCAGCCCGCTATCAACCGGAGTCGTCAGTAGGGGCCGATGTATCGCGCCCAGCGCCGATTGATCGGCCCCCACGTTGCTTACTGCCTCAGCCGAACGTTTATCATTTCCTTCAGACAACGATGCTGGTAATGGAGTCATACCCAGCGGCTGCGAAGGCTGTAGTGGGTTTTGTGCAGGTGCCCGGTTGACCGCGCCATCGCCAATGTTGATTGTCGTAGCAGGCTTGAGCAGTTCAATCGGCACGGGAATGTTGAGAGACTCAGCGAGCGCGATGGTCATAGCAGAGGCGCTCTGAAAACGTGCATCAGGGTCTTTGGCGATGCTTTTGAGTATGACCTCAGATAAAGCTGGCGGGATATTCGGGTTGATCAGCGCAGGCGGGGTAGGAAGTTCCTGGAAATGTTGCATCAGGATTGCCAGCAGGGAATCGCTACGAAATGGCGTAACGCCGGTGGTCATCTCATAGAGGATAATACCAAGCGAATACAGGTCGCTACGCTTATCGCCCGGCAACCTTTGGGCCTGTTCGGGTGAGACATACAGAGGAGTGCCGAGTACCTGTGTCTTTTCGACAGATACTCCTTGTAATTTGGCAATGCCGAAGTCAGTAAGGATTGGCAAGCCTATGGCGTTCCTCCCGGGCGCGCGCTGGTCGAGGAGGATATTGGCCGGTTTGATGTCGCGATGAATCATACCTTTGCCATGTGCGTAGTCAATGGCGAGACTCACCTTCGTGAAGATATAAACGATATCCACCGCAGCCGGAAATTGTAATTTGCGCGATGTGTTACGAATATAGTCGGCGAGCGTCTGTCCCTCGATATAATCCATCACCATATAAGCGGTAGTGGTGTCAGAGTCAGGGTTCTGGATAAATTGAAAGTCGTGTATTTGCACGATATTGGGGTGGCGCAACGATGCGATAAAGCGCGCTTCGCCCTCGAAACGCGAGACGAAGTCAGGATCGGACTGCATATCGGCATGGAGAAGCTTGATTGCTACGTAGCGTCGCAACCCGGTATCATAAGCCTTCCAGACTTCACCCTGCCCACCACGTGCCAGGCGTTCCCGCAATTCGTATTTACCAAGTCGTCTTAGTTCAGCGCTCATGCTCATCCTTACAGGCTGCCCGGTACATTTTTTGTGATGTTGAAGGTCGCCAGTTGCAGCACGTCATAGTGTATCTGAAGCACACCCGGCTTGACGCTGTTGGTGATCGGATCAAACTGGCCGATGTAGGCATAGGTGGATTGTGTGACCAGGTCGTCCAACACATTCAGCGCGGCAGGCTGTGCCAACTGATCGGGTGACATATTGAAGAGCTGTTTGGCATCCGTACGCACTTGCTGCAACCATCCCTCCACATTGTTCAACGCAACCACAATGGCCTGTGACAGGCTATGCATCTGTGACGTTGCGTCTGGCGCTCTATTCAATTCAGTTAGATGCAGTTTCATATGATCAAGATCACCGGGAGGATCAGTCGCAAGATACTGTGCCACCCCCTGGCGTGTCGGGTCCACTGTCAGGAGACTTACTTTGGCATCAAGGGCACTGGCAGTGATAGGTGCGCCAGGCGCATCAATATGGACATTTGGTATGCCATCTAGATAGTCCAGGATGGTGGTAACCAGGTCGTGCATCGCTCCATAACTGCTTGTTGTGCCGTTGTAGTCATCGCGGGCACTGGTAGCGGACTCCAGAATCTTTTCTGTATTTCTAAAGACCCAGATGTCGAGTCCACCATAGAGCGCAAGCACCTGGAGATTGTTCTCGTTATAGTACAGATGGCGAATATGGTCAAGCCCCCTCAAACCTGGCGGGTCACCAGGCAATGGGCTAATCACAGCCTGTGGCAATTCCGCATAGTAGACCCAGGTCGAGCGATCAGTCGATGGACTGGTAGGATTTTGCCCTGCAACATCCAGCGTGATGAGTAAGCGACTGGTGGCTGAGAGCAAGTTGTCATGATGGCCATCACCTGGGTAGATGTAATGCACACTCCCATCCTGCTGCACTGGCAAGTTATTCGTCAGCAGGAGTGGTGGTTGTACTGGTGGAGGTCCCAGCAAATCTGGTTTATGTGTCGCATCTTTATCAGCAAGAAGCCAGAGATAGTAGCTCTTCCCTGCTGGAGGAACCTTCACATTGTGCAGATCGACCTGCAACTCGTCGGCAATACCTTGCGCACCATTTCCTAATTGTCCACTGTTGACATAGAAGGCTTGTCCCACAAGTGCACTCTGTGCAATCGGCGTACTCGCGCCATGATGCAAGAACAGAAAGTAGCCGCCCAGCGAGCCGCCCAGCAGCACAATGAGGAGCGCAATCAATCCGAAGAGCAGCCATCTCCGCTGCCTCGCGGGTGGGGGAGTAGAGGCAACCATAGGCGGTGGTGACGATGGCGGTGACTGTGCCGGTGCTACAGCTCCACTTCCGCGAGCGCCGCCCGACGGTGTTGGATACGATTGCGAAGACGACAAGGGAGGAGTCTGTGCTGTCGAATATGATTGCGAAGGTAGGGGCCGATTCATTGCGCCCATCGCCGATGTATCGGCTTCTACCCTGCCCATCGCGAACGGAGGTGTGCTTTGTCCATCAGTTGTCGATGCTGCCAAAGGTGGCGGTGTTGAAGTTTTCACAATAGGCAGCCCGGGTGAAGAAGGTGTTCCGCTAAGCGATGGATGAGAGGGACTGGGCGTAATGTATGTTGCCATATACTCAGCGTCCACTGGATAAGCTGGATTGCCCAGGCTTTCCGGTATCGGAACATTCAGCGCTTCCGCGATTGCAGCAGTTAACGATGAGGCACTGGGAAAGCGGACCGCGGGATCTTTTGCAAGGCAACGCATAATAACTGTGACCAGCGCCGGGGGAAGGTTCGGATTGATAAGGACCGGAGAAGGCGGTGGCGTGTTGAGATGTTGCGACATCACCACGGTTGCATCGTCACCTTGGAAAGGGAGTGCGCCGGTAACTATTTCATACAGGATGATCCCCAACGAGTAGATGTCACTGCGCTCATTGCCACCATAACCACTCACCTGTTCGGGCGCAATATAGAGTGGTGTCCCGAACTGAGTAGCGGTGAGTGTGCCAGCGGAGAGTCCCAGCAGTCTCGCAAGACCAAAGTCGGTTAGAATTGGTTCACCCATAGGATTGTGCACCGTGTTTCGCTTGTCGAGCAGAATGTTGGCGGGTTTGAGGTCGCGGTAAATCATACCGTGCTGGTGAGCATAATCGACTGCGAGGCCAATTGAGGTAAAGAGTTGCACAATCTCTGTTGGAGTTGGAAAGTTTCCTCGGCCCGAGGTACTGTGAATGTAATCGGCCAGTGTCTGGCCCTCCACATAATCCATCACCATATAGGCAAGTGTACCTTCTTGCTCCGATGAGGTAACCTGAAAGTCATGGATCTGTACAATGTTGGGATGGTGCAATGAGGCGATAAGCTGTGCCTCCCGTTCAAAACGTGAGATAAAATGGGGATCATCTTTCAGGTTGGCATGCAGCAACTTGATCGCAACGTAGCGCTGGAGTTGCGTATCAAGCGCCTTCCAGACTTCTGCCATACCACCATGTCCCAGTCGCTCCTGGAGTTCATATTTGCCGAGTCGTCGTGGTTGTGTACTCATTGCTTATCTCCTCATTAAGGTGCCATCCTTCGCAAGCTGTCATCCTGAGCACAGCGAAGGATCTGCCACGAGGGCACTCCGAAATTCATGCACAGGAATTCTTCCCATTCGTGATCGTACAGGGCGACACATCGAAGGTGGCCAACCCCTGGATGTTATCGTGAATTTGCGCGACTCCTTCTTTGACCGTACTGGTGTTCGGGTCGAACTGCCCCGTCAGGGCGTACTTGGCCTGGGTCAGCATGTCATTGAGAATGGTTAAGGCAGCGGGCTGCGACAATTGGTTATCGTTCATCTGCATGAGCTTCATCGCATCCATACGCACCGTCACAAGCCATCCCTGCACATTATTGATGGACTGCCCGATCCGAATAGCCAGCGTCTTTTGTGCTTGCGTCACACCAGGAGAAGTCGATAGTTCCCGTAGATGGGTCCCAATATGATCCAGGTAGCCCGGTGGCTGCTGATTTAGCGGGTCAAATTCGAGCAAGGCTACCTTAGCAATGGTTGGGTTAATCAACAACGGCGTATTGGCTGGCACATCCCCCTCGGTTTGCACATACGTGCTCCCATCCAGGTAGTCCAGCACCCGGATGATCGCTCTGCGTAGGAAGTCGCACGCAGCGGTATTTGCGGACGTGCATTGGCTCTGTGAGTCTCTAGCACTGCCTGCCTGTTCCACAATTTTCGTGACATTCTTAAAGAGCCAGACGTCGAGTCCTCCCCCCAACCCAACCTTCATCAGTTTAGGGTCCTGGGCAAGTAAGTGCCGCAGGTGGTCGAACACGCTAAAATGATTGGTGGTATCCGCCGGATTGGGAGTAGTTGGGAAGGTAGCTGAATAGCGCCACGTGGTGGTGTCGAGAGAAGGCGTCACTGGAGGCGGATTCGTATCCTCTTCGGTGACCAGCAAATGACCGTAGTTGGCAAGCAGATTGCTGTGCTGTGGATCAATGTACGTCATCGTAACCTGCCCGTGATTGAAAGACAACGCGCCAATAGCCACAGGTGGCAAACCCACTTGATTTTCGTTCAGCAGCCAGGCATAATAGCTTTTGCCAGGCTGAGGATCAGGAAGGTTCTTCAAGTTGATCACTAACTCATCGCTGATCCCTTGATTACTGCCCTGGCCAGCCAACAGGCCGCTACTCGCAAAAAATGCATGTCCTGTTATCGTAGGAGCAGCCGGAGATGTACCGCGAAGCAGGAGATATATGCCAGAGCCAGCTAACACAAGCAGTAACACGGCTGCAACCAGTACAATAGTGAGCCACCCAGGTCTTCTCCTTTGTACCGGCGGCGTAGGCGATAATCCTGTTTGTCCCGGTTTTTGTGACGGCGCGGAAAGGTCTGGCACCGTTGCGGGAAGAGTAGCGCTTCCCGAGACGGCAGGAGATGGCTGGGATATCTGAGCGGCTGGTACATATCGTCCCGTTGGCGTCATAGGCAAGACAGGTGTGGCAGATGAGATAACGGGAGGTGGAGACAGCATAGGAGTATTACTGCTTGCCACAACTGGTGGAACAGATTGTGCTTTAGACAAAGGCTGCTGCGACGGTTGGCTGATATACGTTGGACTATTCATCATATCCGTGTCGCTTGCCCCCCATGTAGGATCGCTACCAACACCGCTCAAGGATGGTGGATTGAGCATACGATAAGTGCTCGATTCATCACCTCCTGGCAGAGATTGGCTGATGCCCTCGGGCATTCTTGTGTTCAGCGCCTTTGCCACCGTCGTAATCAGCGCCATTGCGGAGGGGTAACGCGCTCCTGGATCCCTGGCAAGGCTGCGCATAATGGCCGCCGACAGTGCTGGCGATATATGTGGATTGATAAGCGCAGGTGACATAGGCGTACCATGAATATGTTGCATCAAAATGTCGCTAGCCGTATCTCCATTGAAAGGCAGTGCACCCGTACACATTTCGTAGAGAATCACTCCAAGTGAGTAAAGGTCGCTCCGATCCGTGCCCGCAAGACCCTGCGCAATCTCTGGTGAGATATAGGACACATCATCCTGTGGGAGAGCAAGCGGATTCTGCATCGAATTCAATCCAAAATCAGTCAGTTTTGGTTCTCCCGCTGCAGAGGTTGTTTCACTCTGTTTGTCAAGCAGAATCGCCGCTGGCCTAAGCGCGCCATGAATCACATTGCGTGCATGGGCATAATCAAGAGCTGCTGCAATAGGTGTCATCAGCCGCACCACCTCGGTGGGCGGAGGAATTTTTCCCACGTGAGCAGTCGTACTCATATAGTCTGCGAGCGATGCACCTTCCACATAATCCATGATAATATAGGCTTCGTTACCGCTTTGTGCTACGCGGAAATCCCGTACAGGCACAATATTAGAATGGCGTAACGTTACGAGGATTTGCGCTTCGCGATAGAAACGCGGAGTGAAATCGACGTCATTCTGTGCATTGACAGGGATCATCTTAATCGCAACATAGAGACGCTCCTGAGTATCAAATGCCTTCCAGGTGTCACCCACAACACCACGTCCTAATCGCTCCAGTAGTTCATACTTCCCAAGATGGCTTTGATTCGTACCCATAATGATACACCTCGATTCTTCTCTTCACTGTATGCGGAGGCTGCCCTCAGGGGAGAAGTTCCTCATCTGAATTATGGCGCACAGTACCTAAAATAACAATGTAACAGATCACATATCGTAAGGCCGGTGTAACGGACCCGTACAAATGCCGTCAAGCTCCGGGCATCATTATCAAAACGATGAGGATCCGCACATTTCGGTACCGAATTTCCAGGCTAGGAGGATCATTTTGTTCACCTTATTAAAGAATAAGTAAAATCTATTGTTTTGTCAATAAATTAAAATGCTGAGATGAAACCGAGAAAGGCAGGGATAAAAACTTGACGTTTTCCACCATATCCCCTACACTGGTCGAAACACCGGATAATCCTAATAATCGATCAAAGGCAGAAAGGATGGCACCCACTAGCATTTCAAACACCGACTATACCCTTCGCAACAGATCCCGTAGGGGCCAATTTATCGCGCCTACTACCGATCTACCAGCCCGTTACCGACTCCTTACCATTTGCTTGCTGCTTACACTCTTCCTGACCCTTTCAGCTCCCCAGGTCCATGCCGACGGAGGTGCTCCAAACCTGGCTTATATTGCCGGAACTTCGCATGGGATCTCCGTCATTGACATTCTGCAACAAAAAGTCACCCGCAGCATCGCCATAGATGGTGATCCACACACTATCTTACTGAGCCTCAACGGACGTTTCTTGTATGCAACGCAACCGGCAATAGGACGAGTAGCAGTCATCGTTGCTCAAACCGGCCAAACATACTGTACCGCAAATTTGCCTGGACACCCAACACTGCTCTCACTCGGGACAGATACAATCACCTTGTACGCAGCAGATAATGATGGGACTATCAGCGTGATCAATTCCACAACCTGCGCACTGCGAGAGACCTTCCAGACGCACGACAGGATCTATGGCCTCGCAGTCGTCGGTGTCACCACTGGAAGCAACACCCTCATCGATCAACTCTGGGTTACCGGGACCAACGCACTCCTTCTTTTTAATGGGAAAGGGCAACAGCTTGCCAGCGTTCCGATTGTAGGAGGTCCACAATCGCTCTGCATCCCCACAGCATCGACTGCCTACGTCACAACTCGCCAGGGAACAGTCGTTGCGGTAGACCTGAATACATTGCAAGTCTCTCCTCCTCTGCTCACAGGCGGGAAATTCGGCATAATGGACTACGATGCGATCACACTGGAGGTCTTCGTGCCTGACCAGCAAGCGAAGCAGATCGATGTCCTCTCCCCTTTTTCAATAGGAGCAATCCTACCTCAACAAGAACCCGAACGTGTAATCCACCTGAACGCCTCACCGCAAGCAGTCGCCATTAGTAGCGACGGTCAACTCGCTTTCGTAGCACTCAACGGAGGAGAGATCGCTATGCTTGACATTCCCGCTCACCGCACAATCAAAACCATCCCTGTCGGAGGCGCACCGCATTTCATCATCATCGGCCTCTATCCCCCTCCAGGCAACATCGTTCCACTAAAAGCAGCAGCATCGCCGACCAACATCATCCTCATAGTCCTCTTGCCTATACTCGTCGCCACAGCCCTTCTTGTGGTACTCTTGCTCTTATGGAGGATGCAACGCAAGAAGATCTAATGTAGAATCCGACGTGTCGTGCCCAGCGCCGATGTATCGGCTCCGTGCCAATCTATCAACTATCTCAGTTCATTTATTAAAACTCATTATAGGCCAGTATTGAGGAAAATATATGGTTCGTTGGAAATACTTCAAAGTGCATTCCTTTGCGATAACCGCCCTGACAATTATAGCCCTTGCCGTCATACTACGTATTATCCTGACAGCACTAAACATGCCGGAAGCTAACAGCGATGAGGGCACAATGGGCCTGGAAGCCATGCATATTGCCTTCCAAGGTGAACACCCAGTCTTTCTTTACGGCCAGGACTATATGGGAGTATTGGAAGCTTATATTGCCGCGTTTTTCTTCCATCTTTTCGGAGTCTCGGTCTTCACCCTGCGTATTGGCATGCTTCTTATGTTTACCCTATTCATGGTCAGCATGTATTTCTTAACAAGCTTGCTATATACAAAAAAGCTTGCGTTACTCACGCTTGCATTGCTCGGTTTTGGAGCAGCAAGTGATGTCCTGATCCAGCAGCTTCGGGCAGTTGGCGGGGCCATCGAAACTCTGCTCTTCGGCTCGCTCGTACTGCTCCTTGCCTCCTGGTTAGCACTCACATCCAAACAAACAACGACGCCACGCATACAACGCTGGCGCTTGATTGCCTATGGTGCCTGGGGACTGGCTGCTGGGCTTGGCATCTGGGTTCACCTGCTCGTAGCACCATTTGTACTGGCAGGAAGTCTCATCCTGCTATTCTTCTGTTATCGTGAAATGCTGTCCTGGGCACCAATTCTGCTACTCTTCGGCCTGTTGATTGGCGCGTTACCTTTCATTCTCTACAACATTCATGCTCCATTGGCGCACAACACTATTGTCGAAACATTAGGCATCCATAATGGCAGTATTGAAAGCAGTCAGCCTATCCCGCATTTATTTAGAAAGCAGGTTATAGCAACGACCCTTTGGACTCTGCCTATCGCGACCGGCCTTACTCCTGTCTGCTCTCTCACTGATCTACCCTACTATGGATCGCCAACAGCCAGAACGCTTCCATGCGTCATCGTTCATGGTACCTGGAGTCTGGGCTATCTCGTCCTCTTTACCATCGCCAGCCTGTTAGCAATCGGGGCACTCTGGAAGCTCTGGCTCATGCGCAAGGCCCAGGCTCGTTCCTGGTCGCAGGAGGAAAGACATGCTGTAATCATTCACTTTGCGCGTCTCATGATACTCTTTGCCTCTGGGCTAACGCTTCTGCTCTACTTCATCAGCCCGCTATCTGCATTAAAGCCAGTCAGCACGCGCTACCTTGTCGGACTGCTGATAGCAGTTCCCGCCATACTCTGGCCCTTGTGGATAGGCTTCGAGAATCTCAAACCCTCCTTGCGAAAATCTACCAGACTCTTGATGGCCTTCAAAAAAGGCATCCTCGTGCTGATCAGCCTCGCAATTCTCTCTGGTACGGTAGCAACATTCACCTCACTTCCGACCGTCGCGACCGACAACCAGCAGCAACAAGCTCTGATTTCAAACCTCCTGCACATCGACGCGACACGCGTTTGGGTCGAGTACTGGACTTGTTTCCGTATGATGTTCCAGAGCCAGGAACGCATCATCTGTGCCATCCCCTACGGGTTAATCGCACAAGGCAGTGATCGCTACTATCCGTATTATGCAATCGTAAACGCCGATCCCCATGCCGTTCACATGTTTCCCGAAGGCTCTCCCGATGCCATTATCTTCGCAAAGAAAATAGCAAACTCCAAACAACACTATCAGCGCTTCGACTTCGACGGCTACGTCGTCTACAAACCCGTATAAATCAGAAGCTATACACCTTCTCAAACGTAGCTTGACCCCTTTGATCTTTTGGGCTATAGTGGAATAGAGAGGGCACGTCCACTGTGCCCTTCATTAATAAACGCAACTTTCTTTTCAGGACAAGGTCAATGACACAAGGACGGACAAGTAGCATCTACCTCGGATTGTTAATCCACAACCATCAGCCCGTTGGCAACTTCCCCTGGGTCTTTCAGCAAGTCTACGACGAATCATACCTTCCCCTCATTGAAGCGCTGGAACGACACCCCAAAGTACGCCTCTCACTCCACTACACCGGATCACTCATCGACTGGATGGAAGAGACACACCCAGAATTTTTACAGCGACTCGCGGCATTAGCCCACCGCAATCAAGCCGAGATCGTCAGCGGTGGCTACTACGAACCCATTCTCCCATCCATCCCCGACAGCGACAAACTTGGGCAAATTCATCGCCTCACAGACTGGATCGCCCAGCACATCGGCACACAAGCCACCGGCATGTGGATCGCGGAACGCGTCTGGGAACCCAGCCTTCCGCGTATACTACGCGAAGCAGATATCGAATGGACCATCCTTGACGACGTACATTTTAAAAACGTCGGACTCGATGACAGCGACCTCTACGGCTACTACGCCACCGAAGATCAGAGCACCGTCTTGAAAGTCTACGCCACCAGTAAAGCCCTTCGCTACACCATCCCCTGGCGTCCCGCCCACGAAACCATTGAAACCCTGCGTTCCCTCGCCACCCGAGACGGCAAGCGCATTGTAGTCATGGGCGATGACGGCGAGAAATTCGGGAGCTGGCCCGGAACACACGAATACTGCTGGGGATCAGGCGGTCGCTCCGGCTGGATCGAAGAATTTTTCAGCCAACTTGAGCAAAACGAAGCATGGCTATTCACAATACCACCAGGCGAGTATGCACGCACCCATCCCGCCTTAGGACGTATCTATATCCCAACCTCATCCTACATCGAAATGACCGAGTGGGCCCTCCCACCCCAGAAATCCTATACCTTCGGCAAACTCCTGCATAGATTGGAGCAAGAAAAACACGACGAACAACTGCAATTCATGCGCGGTGGCTTCTGGCGCAACTTTCTCGTTCGCTACCCCGAAGTCAACAACCAGCATAAAAAAATGCTCCGCATCCATGACGCAGTCTATAGCGCAGGAGCCACCGAGGAAGCCGGACGAGTGCAACTCTGGAAAGCCCAGGCCAACGACACCTACTGGCATGGCCTCTTCGGCGGTATCTACATGGGCCACGTCCGTTCCGCCATCTACCATCACCTCATCAAAGCCGAGAACGCCGCCGACCGCCTCCGTTTCGGCACCCAACACTGGCAGCGTTACGAATTCACCGACTTCGACCGCGACAGCCAGGACGAATTGCTCATCGAAGGCGACCAGCAAAACCTCTACATCGACCCCCACCGGGGCGGCACCCTCTTCGAATGGGACATGCGCCGCAGTGCCCATAACCTCCTCTCCGTCATGACACGCCACGAAGAAAGCTATCATCAAACCCTCCGCGAACACGAGCAAGCGCGCCGTAAGCACGAAGCCCAGGCCGCACTCATCACAGCATCGCCAGCAGATACGGCAAATACAGAACCCGCCTCACCCCATACAACAGTACGCACAAAGGAAGCCAACCTGGATCGCTTCCTTGTAGTTGATCGCTATCGTCGTGCCAGCCTGATCGACCATTTCCTCTCAGCTGGCGTCACCCTCCCAACCTTTGCGCAAGGACGCTTCGAAGAAATGGGAACATTCGTCGAACAGCCTTACGAGGCCGAGGTCCACCAGCATACCGAAGGCATCACCGTCAACCTCACACGCGATGGATACGTCCGACGAGCAGGCGCATTGTCACCCCTACCCGTACATCTTTCCAAAACCCTCTTCATCCCACTTGCTGAAGAAAAACTGGCAGTGCGCTATACCCTCCAAAATAAAGGGCAATCCCGCCTGCAAACCAACCTTGCCATAGAATGGAATATCCATCTCCTCGGCGGAGGTGCCAACGATCAAGCCTACTACCGCATCCCCGGTCAGGAGCAGAGCCATTTCGATAGCACCGGAGAAGTTCCCCAGGTATCGACATTCCATATCGGCAATCACTGGCTCGCCCAAGACCTCCGCTTTACCCTAAGCGTACTGGCAACACTCTGGCGCTTCTCCATCGAAACCGTCACAGGCTCCGAAGCTGGCTTTGAGCGCAACCATCAGGGCAGCAGCCTCACCCTCCTCTGGCCCATAGAACTAGAACCCGACCAGACCTGGAACGTCGAAATCACCTGCACCGGAAGCAAGGAGGCATCATGACAAAACGCGTACTCGCACTTCAACACTGCTGGGATGACCCACCCGGCTATCTAGGCGAAATTCTCGAAGAGCACAGCATCACCTGCGAAATCGTCAATGCCGAAGAAGCTCCCATGCCGAAACTCACTGGTTATGACGCCATCATCTCATTAGGTGGACCACAGCATGCCGCAGCCGACGACCAATACCCCTACCTTGCAGAAGAAAAAATCCTTATTCGCCAGGCAGTTGAGCAAGACATCCCATTCCTTGGTATTTGCCTGGGCGGACAATTGCTCGCTCACGCTCTCGGCGCAGCAGTCACACGCCACACCATGACCGAATTTGGTTTCATTGAGATCGAAGTCACCACTGAAGGAAAAACCGATCCCCTCTTTCACGGCCTCCCAGACCATCAACTCGTCTTTCACTGGCACATGGACACCTTTGCCCTGCCCACTGGTGCCATTTGGCTGGCAACCAACCAGAACACCACCAACCAGGCTTTCCGTGTAGGTCAACGAGCATACGGCCTCCAATACCATATCGAATTAGCCCCCGGCATGCTCGACACCTGGCTACACTATCCAGAATATCGTCAGGAAATTATTGGGATCTTGGGACCTGATGCCCCAGGTATGCTTGAAGCTGACCGTCGTAAGTACTACCCTACCTACCGTGATCACACCCGTAGAGTGTTCGAAAATTTTCTCAGGATCAGCAATATATTGCCCTAAGACATTTGGGTCATCCCGAAAAACACCTTTTCCTTCTTTTCCATCCGCCTGCCATGCCACGTACCAGAAGGGCAAATAGTTAAATAATTGGAATTTTTCCATCAGAAGATCCCTTTTTCCTTGACTTAGTTACATAAAATACGGTAAGATAATGTGAATATGGACTATGCACTGAATAAAACAAAAGGAAGATGCGAATAGCGGTCAGCATTTGTGGCGGCAAGAAGCACGTAGTGGAATAATGACTTCCACAGGAGTATGAAATGGACCAATCTATTGGAGAATATATCCGGCAAGCTCGACGACAACGTAATCTTACTCAAACAGAGTTAGGTGATGAGCACTTCTCAAAATCTTATGTCAGTGCTGTAGAACGCGACAAAATTGAAGCATCTCCAAAAGCCTTGGCATTCTTCGCCGAGCAACTAGGTCTACCCGATGACTATTTTACAAATCTGCTTCAGCAGTCCGAAAGTACAGGCCATTTCTCTGTAATCAATATCCCGGGTATGCGTAATTCGAGCATAAATGAGCAAATCATCCATAACGAGGAGTTGGCCCTGCTAGATAGCTTGCTAGAAAGTGCAGAGCTATACAATTACTCTGCCCGCTACGAGCTTCCCACACTCTCTCCAGAGGTTATCAACACCTTTCCACTGCAGAAACAAGCTCGCTACTATTTTCTCACTGGGATGATCGCCCAGGAAAAAAGGGATCTTTCTACATCTCTGCAAAACTTCGAGAAAGCTCTAGCTCTTGCACCGACCCGGCTTCAAGTGGCAATTCTCGATGAATTAGGAGTCAACTATTACCTGGCCCGATCCTATCGTGCTGCATTGAGATATCACTTGCGGGCACTCAAGCTTTTACAGAAAGAATCCCCTGACGAAACACTCACAGCCTTACAATTTAAAATCCAATTCAATTGTGGCAATGATTATCGTGCATTAGGAGCCTTTGAGCAGGCATGCGAACACTATGAGCTTGCTCGCGTGAGCCTGAACCCTGAACAAGATATAAAGACAGCGGCATTACTCTATCAAGAACTCGGTTATTGTACATATGCAGCTACCTACCAGAAAACCGAGCCAAATAAGGTCGCCGATACCCAGGCAATCTCTGAAGCAATGGAACGCGAGTTTCAACGCGCTTTCGACTTTTTCTTGCAGAGCAGAATCCTCTACCAGGTAAGTGGGAACAAAATAGGAGAAGCTAAAGCCCGCCTCGCGTTTGCCTTGGTGAAGCTAGACTTAGGTACAAGAAGAAGGCAGTTTGCCGAGGAAAAGGCCGAGAATAGCAACACAATGCTTGCTACAAAGGGCCATTCTTTGCTCAATGACGCTGAAGAGCAATGTCGCCAGGTACTTCTGAGCTGGCAGTACTTGCTCATCGATATCTCCGAGGAGATAGATAAAATCGTTTATATCGCATTGGCCTACCTCATTCGTACCTATATTCAGCACGCGAGACTATCACGATTGAGTGGATATGCGGATACAGCTCTGCGCGAACGACTGCTGGCAGCCAATCTTTGCCAACAGGTACTTGAGACACTTTCAGAAAATACCATCCCCTGGACATTAGTAAATACCGTCGTGAATATGCAAGCTAATGGTATAGCTTACCAGGACGCGTTTTTGCCACAATTGGGCAATCTGAGAGACTTCCCTTCCAATCGCTGTTTGAAGTCTGATGCCTTACTTCATAGTCCAATGAGCTATATCGAAGTCTATTTCGCGGCGGGAGAGCTTGCCGAGGAGCTTGGTCAGTCTGCAAACACAGATGACTACATAGCCGACTGTTATGCCCATGCCAACCAGTGTTTTCAAGCGGCTCTCAACGTAGCCAGTTCACTTGTCACCGGAACAGATAATCAAGTCGAACCGGGCTACGTAAGCAATTGCTACCAACGCTGTATCTCTATCCTCCAGGATCGCCCCCTCACTCAATCTCTTTGGTCCGATGAAACTTCCAGGATGCTTCTAAATGTTCTCAAGGATGGCTTCCATCATTTGCAGTATCCCCCCCCGCTAAGCTTCAATGAAGCCGTCTAAACGTCAGGCAACAATTATTCCTTTGTACCCTTCACGTCTCTCAGTTATCCTTCGCTCCTCTCTGTCATCCTTCGCTCTCGCTCAGGATCTCTCTTTTCGGCAAGCCACAAACTCCCTGGCAACCTGAACTAAATCTAATATTTTGCTCAAGGTTACATATTGCCCCAAATTCAAACAAATTCTTGTTACTTTTCCCATCTATAATCCGTGTCAATAGAAGGTTATGGAAAAAGTACCGAGAATTCTACGATTTCATGGAACATTTCTAGAAGGGCATATTTATCCTTGAATCGCCCTATACAGACTTCTTCACTACAACCTCAACAAACATACATTCCAACAGTGGGGATTAGTCGAAGCACTGTAAAACATACTATGTCTAGATTACCCGTTGCTTTAGCTAATACCCCCGATCAGGTATGCGGTATCGCTCTGCGTGTCGGTTATACAGGCAAGCAAGACAACGATCTGGCTATGTATCGATTAAAGGTCAAGGCAGGACACAACCTCTCCGTGATCACCCTACCAGGTTTTTTTGTCCTGGAACAGGGCATATTTGTAGATTACGAACAGTGGAGCGCCAACTCGAGAACCCAATAGAAGAAGGCATGAGATGCAGAACCAAGAACATATAAGAAACCAGCATCCAGAAATTGCCGATGGCACCTTAGCACAACAGGCACTTACTGGCGACCAGGCAGCATTTGAAGTCCTTGTCGGTCGTTACAGCACCGGCCTATTTAACTTCATCTGCCACTTTTTAGGAGATTATCACCTGGCCTGCGACATACTACAGCAAGTATTTCTCCAACTCTATATTTCTCTACCCAAGTTACGCACCGGTGAGCCACTCAAGTCCTGGTTATTCCAGGTCGCACGCAATCGCTGCCTGGACGAACTCCGCCGCAAACGTCCCGTCTATTTTTCCGAACTAGAGACAGCGTTTGATGATGAAGACTCACCATCATTAATCGATATCCCCGATAGCAGTCCTCTTCCCGAGGAAGTAACGCTGCATCACGATTCGCAGCGGCAGCTCCATGGCGCGATCCAATTGCTCCCGCCTCGATTCCGGTCCGTCGTTTTGCTGCGCTATGCTGGACAATTGAGCTTCTCCGAAATCGGCAAAGTTCTTCACATGCCAAAATCAACAGCCAAAACCTACTTTCAGCGTGCCAAACCATTGCTACGTGCAAATTTACAGAGACGATAAGGAACACAATACTCAACCCTTGAAACATTGTTTGTTTTGTTGGCTATCTCTCTTTCCTTTTTAGCCTCCTTTCTGCTATACTTGCACACACATCCCATATGATCTTCAATACGAGGGCACCCGATAGGGAGAGTTGGGAGAATGGATTTGCAAGGAGTATGCGAGGCAGATGTCGCAAAATAGAACAAGCCGGCGTAATTTGGGTAGTAGTACCCCCTACGAACGTTTACCGTTCACCTTTGCGCAGTATAGCGTCGCTTGCGAACGACATCCACAACGCAACGAAGACAGCATCGCCATCGAAAAGCGCACTGGCATGGCCGCGGTATTCGACGGCGTAGGTGGAAGCGCCGCCGGAGAAATTGCCTCTCAAACAGCCGCTCGCGCCACACTCCTCGGCTGGAAACATGCCTTTTTCCAAAGACACCCCAACTTCAATGGACCAATGTTTCTTGAAGAATGCGACAAAGTCGATCTATGTCAACTCCTGCCCCAGATCCTTCAGAGCGCCGACGAACAGGTACGCAACGAAGGAGCACAACGGGCCGGTACGGACGATCTCGCAACCACCGTCGCACTCACCGCACTCTGCCGGGATCCCGCATCCAATGTCTACACTCTTGTATATGCCCATGTTGGTGATAGCCGTGTCTACCTGCTAAGGGAACAACAGCCCCTCAAACGCCTCACAACCGACGATGGGCTGCTAGGCAGGCTAATTGAAAATCAAATGGTCAACGACGAAGATGCGCACCGCATTGATCAAGCAATGCACGTCGATCAGCTTACCGACGCGGAATTTAACTACTTCCGTCTGCGCGGCGGCATCACCCAGGCATTAGGCGGACCCATTCCTCCAACAATCCATGTTGATCAGACCCCCATCATGCCAGGAGATCGCATCCTACTCTGTACCGACGGCATCCATGACAACCTGGTTGAAGACGAAATTGAAGAAATCTTACGCAAAAGCCCCCGTACCTCCGCCGCCCGCCTGCTCGTCGAGCATTCCATCCTCCGCTCCCGTCAGGAACGCTACGTAACAGTTCGCGCCAAACCCGACGACATGACCGCCATCGTCATCACCCACCGCTTCTGAACATCCCATCCGTAGGGACGTGACCTTGTGCCCGCTTGCGGAAGTCTTGATATCTATCCACACTTCTAAATTCCCCTCCGTAGGGACGTGACCTTGTGCCCGCTGGTGGGGTCTTGATATCTTCCCACACCTATCACATTTGTATACTCCAAAAGTACCCCCTACACCTGTTGTTTTGTATGTCTGCATACTTGCATGCTACACTTCAAAAAACAATATATTTTGAACACGTATATGAAATATCTTGATGCGTCCACCGACTTTAACACGGACGCTCGGAGGAATTGTCCACGTGCGCAGAAAAATCGGAGTACTGGTTAGTCTACTTATCGTCATCTTAATCGCCGCCTGCAAAGCGGGGCAGAGCAGTCAAGTTGTACCATCTCAGCCAATCACGGGCGACAGTGTCCAGATCCAGGAGCAGCGCGTAAACATAACCACTCCGGCAATAACCATCCCCGAACAAGTAACAACACCTACACCTAGACCCACCTCTACACCTAGACCCACCCCTAAACCTGTCCCCACTGATCCCCCAACCTCAGTCACTACCGTCGGCACTGTCTCCGGTCCCGCCCCCTATGGCCCTCCACCTCCACTGACATCAGAAGAAATGCAACTCACCCAACAACTATTCGCCTTAATCAACCACGATCGCGCCATCCGAGGACTCTACCCATTCGTCTGGAACAGCACGCTCGCCGCCGGCGCACGGCTGCACAGTTGGAATATGGTTCACTGTGGTTTTAGCCACACCTGCCCAGACGGCATAGACCAGTGCACTCGCATCGCCAACGAAGGCTTCCAATTTACCGACTGCGGTGAGAATATTGCTGAGGCGGGGCCATATCCATCCCCGTGGGGCGGCGTCTACACCGTTCAAGAAGGCATGATCAACGAGCCACCAACAGGCTGGCACCGTATCCATCTGACCAGCACTACACTCCACAGCATAGGCGTTGGCGTCTACGTCGATTCTCGCGGTTGGATCTGGTTCACCGAGGATATGGTAAGCTGAGGGAGGTAAAGTGTTCTCCCTTCCCCCCACACTCCCTCCCACTCACACCGAAACTCCTCCATCTGCACAATTTCTTCCTGCCCACCCTCCCAACCTTCTCCCACTTCCCCAACCTCTTTCTGCGCAACACACCTCAATCGAACCCGGTACCCCTTCGCATCTTTCACTACACACTCCACCGACAACACATACTTCCCCCACGGCACCGGTCCCACCTTATAGCTAGCCCCCTTCCGGCGTAGCGCTTGTGGCACAGCCGGACGCACCAGCACGCGGCCCACCTCCACCTCTTGCAACCCCAACACATATCTCATCAATAAATGCACACTCAAAGCACCCCATCCATAACCCTCAATACCAGCATTCGCATAATCATACCCATACTTCACCTCCACCGTCCTCCGGTACTCCCGTGTCACCCCTGGAATGCCGCCATACTCATCAAGCTCACGGCCATCAATACTCCGGTACGAAGCATCAATAAACCGGAACGCCAACTCAGCAGCATCGCCAGGCATACCTGCAACATCTGCCGCCCCCACCAGCGTCATCACTACCGGCGGCCAGGAAAGCGGTGCCCAACCCGAACTATGCTGCGGCGGTTGTGCCAGCGCACCCCGCAGTTGCTCAACCTGCTCCCCACTTGATACCCCGCAGAACACCGGAGCCAGATGCATCGCATCTCGCTGCGTCGACCACTCGCCCGCCACCGCATCATAATCGCGGAACCACCCATCGCGCCACATCAAGCGCGTCTTAGCAGTAAAATCACTCGCCACATCCCTCCACCATTCTGCCTCCTGTCGGTACGCATCATCCTGGGAACCACCCTCCTCAGATCGAGCACCCGCGAGCAAATCAGCCCAACGCGCAAGGATCCCCGCTCCCTGAGCCATACTCGCCTGCAAATCAACCGGGCGAACATGCTCAATCATCGTCCCACCTGTCTGCTGCGGACCAAAGCGACTGGAAACATCCTGTCCGCTCTCCCACGAGCAAGCATAAACCAACCATCCCTCAGCATCACGACGATGCTCCAGCCACCAACGCAAATAAGCAGCCGCCTTCGCATAAAGCTGACCCAGCCAGTGCAAATCACCTGTGCGCCGCAAAATCTGATCGCAGCACCATAGCGGAAACCCCCACTCCGGAGCCGTACCACAAATCTGCCCATCATCAGCCACCATATTATAGCTGCCATCCTCCCGCATACAAGGCAAATTCGCGTGCGAAGCCGACACAAAATGCCCCAGCATCACCTCGGCTGCAAGCTCCGGCTGCGCGTAGCTCAGAAAAAGACAATCCATTGCAGCCTCGGCCAGCACAGTCCGAGGAGCCTGTACCTGCATCCCATCCCACGGATGCGGAATAATCCCAACAGGAGGCCGAATCGTCATCCTCAACGTCTCAAGGTCATAAACAAATCCGCGCCGCCAATGTGCAGGCCAATCGCCCGAAAGCTGCGGTGCACCCTCCCAAAAAGCCTCATCATCCTCCCGGTGATCCGCCTCCGCGCGAGCAATCTCCTCCAGCCCATCCTCATAATGCGTATACGCCTGATCCAGCGAAACGCCCCGTGCCAGCACCGCATTCAACCGCACCAACTCACCAACCATCCCCTTACTTCCCAGAGTCAAACTACACGGCAAAGCCACCGTCCGCAATTGCCATCCCGTCCTATCCTCACGCTGCGTCACACCGGGCCGTGGCACCCTCTCGCCATACGCCCACGCCGAAACCTCATCAAGCGAAACTCCATACCCCATCTCATCAACACGCAGCGCCGTACCATCCGCTGCCCTCGCCCCCGAAATAAACACATCTCCCTCACTCGCAACACCTAGCATCGCAAACCCATTCTCGCGATCCTGCCGCGCGTACAACCCATGTTCCCACAAACGACTCGTATGAGGATTATGCGTATGCACATGTATCAAATAGCACGTCACAGGCAAAGGCTGCCTCAACGCACTCTCAAGCGTCAGCATACACCCCAACGCATCCTCTGAAACCAGAAAATACCGCACCGAAAGCGTCAGCCCATACCTCGGCACCACACACCTATACTCAAAGCGATTCTTCGTATGTAGCGAACTACTCACCACACACCTATAGCGCCGAAAATCTTCAGTAGTAACCAGCACCATATCACCAATCTTCAACCCAACCGTCAGATGCGCAGTATATTGAAACTGATTATTAACATAACTCCCCAGATTCGGCACGTGCCACCCCATCCCCAGCGGAGGCAGTGAACGCAAAACTCCGCTCGGATGCATCTTCCAACTATGATAAGGGTTATCTAGATAGCCATGCGGGGTAAAATCATCATGAGGAATCATCAAACACCCTCTCTGCTGCTTACAACAACACAATAAAACTGGCCTTTCGCCTAGTGCAATTGACTGAACCACATCTTACAATCAATATACACCAACCAAAACCCATTACACCAGGAGGCACACCAATGGCAGCACAATTCACAGGCAAAGTCGCCCTCATAACCGGCGGCAGCACAGGCATCGGACAAGCCGCCGCCCTCGCATTCGCACAAGAAGGAGCCAACATCATCATAGCAGACACAAACATCCAGGACGGAGAAGAAACCGCGCACCGCATCAACAACACCGGAGCCAGGGCACAATTCATCCCCACCGACGTATCCCAGGCAACCGCCGTCGAAGCACTCCTTAACACCACCATCGCAACCTACGGGCGGCTAGACTACGCCTTCAACAACGCAGGCATCAACGTTGAGCATGGCCCCATCACCGACAGCACCGAAGCCCAATGGGACCGCATCATCTCCATCAACCTCAAAGGCATCTGGCTCTGCATGAAATACGAAATCCCCCACATGCTCAAACTCGGCAGCGGAGCCATCGTCAACACCTCATCAGTCGTCGGCCTCACCGCGGGACGCAACATCCCCGCCTACGTCGCCAGCAAACACGGCATCATCGGCCTCACCAAAGCCACCGCCCTCGACTACGCCAAACACAACATCCGCGTAAACGCCATCTGCCCCGGCACCATCTCCACCCCCATGTACGAGCGCCGCGTCGGCACCAACCCTGACACCACAGCCCGCATCATCTCCGAAATCCCCCTCCAACGCCTCGGTCAACCCCAGGACATCGCCCAGGCCGTCATCTGGCTCTGCTCCAGCGCCGCCTCTTACATCACCGGCCACACCCTCGTCATCGACGGCGGCGACACCCTCTAAAGTACATCCACCTCAGCCCGCGAACCCCATCGCCCTCGTCCCCGTAGGGGCAAGGGGCGGCTGGGCCGGGCGGTAGGGGCCTTGTGCTTGCCCTGGGCGGGACTGGGACATCTCCATCCTCAACTCGCAACCCGTCAGCGATCTGTGGTACCAGCAACATACATAGGCAGGGGCAGGGTGATTGAGTGAAAGCCTTGTGCCTATCCGGCCTTACAGCCTCAGTCCTAAGCATACTAAAAAGTATCAAGGAAAGAAGGGCCTCCCAAGCCATTTAGCCAACCCAGCCAGAAGAAACGGAACCAAGCTGCGACGGTTTCAATCCCGAACGGGCCTCCCAAGCCATTTAGACTAGGAGATGAGCACTGAGTCAAGCCGTGCAAGAGCAGTTGTTTCAATCCCGAACGGGCCTCCCAAGCCATTTAGACCAGTGCGATCGATGCTCTTCTACAATGCTACTGCAGCGTTTCAATCCCGAACGGGCCTCCCAAGCCATTTAGACTCATGCTGATCTGTATGCGTAGCATTGGAGGTCGATTGTTTCAATCCCGAACGGGCCTCCCAAGCCATTTAGACTCGGTCACATCTGACCAGCAGACATTCGTCAATGGTTTCAATCCCGAACGGGCCTCCCAAGCCATTTAGCCACAGAGTAGGATCGTATGACATTCACAGTTTCATGCGTTTCAATCCCGAACGGGCCTCCCAAGCCATTTAGCCATTGTTATCATAGTCAGGCTATTTCAGGCCTCCGATACTGGAGTGCAAGTTTCAATCCCGAACGGGCCTCCCAAGCCATTTAGACCATTCAACTAGAGGTCAGCATAATGTTGCAAGATTGATAGTTTCAATCCCGAACGGGCCTCC
>CAVZTX010000036.1:0-41794 GCA_963778375.1 uncultured Chloroflexia bacterium
GGTAGCGCATACGGGAGTCGAACCCGTGATCTCCGCCTTGAGAGGGCGGCGTCCTAGACCACTAGACGAATGCGCCTTGTCCTTTTGTGCCATAATAATAACCCTCTAGAAGCATATTTGTCAATAGCGAATTTGAGCGTGAAGAGGAATTGTGTTACTTCTTTCTTTCGCGTTCCACTTCCTGGGCAGTCCGAAGCTCATCGAAGCCAGGTGTACCAACTTTTGTTTCATCTGCATACCATTTTCTGGGATCATTGGTAGCAGGATTACCAGTTTCCTGGTTATATCCAACTTCAACCATCTGCTCTTTTCGTGTAGGCGAAGGCTTTACTCCGGGTGGAGGTGGAGTTATCTCTGGTCCTGGTTTGGAGGATGGCCAGGCAAAATGAGGTGGCGGCTTGCGGTTTTCCTGGACGAGCCGCATCTCTTCCTTTTGTTGCATTTGTCGCAGTTCAGTATCGCTATTCAATTGAGTATCACTGTCCATGATGTTTCCCTCTCATCGTTTTCACGAGATATCCCAATGCTACACTTTAGAGGTTCTTCTTATGTAGATTCCACGACGGAGCGATAGAAAGGGTGACATGTGCGCTTTGTCAGAAAGGATTGTAGACATTAACAAACTCCTTTAAAATCACAGCTTGCAAACTCAGCTTCTTCCTGGAACTTGAAATCCAAATGGCGTAACTCTTGCAAATCCTCGATTGTGTCAATATCCGTAGCCAAACCGCGACTATGAACGAGTGTACTGCTTAGCCGTCGCTGTCGTGCCGCTTGTACATAAAGCAAGAGGCTATTTGGCCCGAACAGATAAGGCACTGCTAATGGTGGACGCGTTATGATAGCGTTCGTCCCTGTGCCTTCGTGCGATGGAGCAAGAACGACTTGATGTTGCCGAGATTGCTCTATCAGACAACGTATATCGTTGATACGAAGTAAAGGTAAATCGGCGGAGATGGTCAGGAGTGCAGGGCCATATTGTTTGAGAGCGGCGGCGTGTAGTGAGGGATTATGTCCATGCTGCTCTTCTACTAGCGGCTGCGCACCCCATGCTTGTGCTCGCTCTAACACTCGCATATCTGGACTGACTACCGATATGCTCTCGAACAATTCGCTCTCTCGTAGGACTTGTAGGACATGATGAAGCATATCCAATACTAGTGTTTGTCGTTGGCAGAGCGTCAAGTGTTCATAAAGGCGACTTTTGGCTGTATCAAGCGACTTCACCGGAATCAGTGCTTTATATGTCGTAGTTTTATCAAATATGGAATACATATGGATTTCCTAGAAATTCAGCCCGGAAGCTTCTAAGACCCTTCGAGCGAGGGCTGCTTTGGCTGCGCTATCGCGCATGATAGTATTGGTGGCTACAGCTGGGATGCCGAGGTCTTCGATTTCGCTGAGGAGGTGAGCATCCTGTTCATCTATCACCATTACATCCAGGAAATCGCGGTAGCAGCGAGCTACGCCTATGGCTGAAACATCCATGTGGAGACCGCGCATCAACTTGTCTGCAGGTCCTTTGATTGGCGCTCCACCGACGATTGGGCTAACTGCAACCACCATACCGCTCGCTTCGTGAAGGGCATCATGAACGCCAGGGACAGCCAGGATACTGCCGATGCTGACGATTGGGTTGCTCGGTGCAATCAGTATGGCTTCAGCGTCTTTGATTGCATCCAGGACACCAGGAGCCGGACGGGCCTCGCTGGTACCTACAAAGGAAACATCTAATACTTCGTCGGCGCAGCGCCGTTTGACCATGTATTCCTGGAAATGCAGCAGTCCAACAGGTGTTGAGATATGCGTTGCGATGGGTGCATTACTCATGGGTAAGATACGCATTTGCAGGCTGAGTTGTGTGCGCAGGTTATCGGTCACCTCGCTGAGCGTCTTACCCTGACGTAGTAAATTTGTGCGATGGATATGGGTGGCAAGATCGCGGTCGCCAAGCATAAACCAGTCTTCGTTACCATAATAAGTCAACTGTTGCATGGTGTTATAGGTGTCGTTACGTATGCCCCAGCCATGAGTTTCATCGACGATGCCAGCGAGCGTGTACATAACTATATCGAGATCAGGTGAGACGTGCAGCCCGTAGAAATCACGATCATCGCCGGTATTGACGATGGCGGTCAAGCGTTCCTGGGGAACGACTTGCGCTAATCCCTGTAAAAAACGCGCTGCACCTACTCCACCTGCGAGAACTACAATCATGAATCCCCCTAATCGAAACGTACAATCAAACTGCTTAAAGGAAGACGTTCACGCCGTTGTGGGTCTGCTGCAGCATAGCCTACAGTAATAAGTGCTTGCGGGATCAAGCGCGGATCTAAATCGAGCGCTTCGCAGACGACTTCTGGACAGAAGAGTGGGGCACACATCCAGCCGCTATCCAATCCAAGGTCATACGCCATCAGCAGCATATTTTGAATGGCGGCACCGATACTTTGAATTGCCATTGTTTTTTCGTCTGCCTGCCTTCGCTCGTCAGGATAGTGATCCAGGTCTTCAAGGTACAGGCACGGAATGATGATTACCGGTGCGTTCTGGATGCGCTGACGCGATTTCTCCATGCGGATATTCACGATCTCAGCATTCTGCCTATCCATCTCCAGATTCTGCCGCCATGTATCACCCATATGTTCGGCAAGTTGCATCTTTGCTTCCTGTCGCGTGAGTACCACAAAACGCCAGGGTTGTCTGCCATGTGGTGATGGTGCCCAGCGTGCGGCCTCTAGAATTTGCTCAATCAGTTCGCGTGAAACAGGACGAACCTGGTATTTGCGAACGCTTCGCCGACTTTGTAGTAAGGCCGATAGATCGCCTGTGCGAGCTGGTAGCGTTATCGGTCGATGGTGTGTTGCCACGTGTATCTTTTACCTTTTATATAATCTCGTTAACGGAACATGTCCGTAGCGGGATCACGCAGGAGTGATTGTGCATTGCCTTTACCCGGTATATACGTATACCCGCGGATAAGGGCTACAGGGATACGATCAATCTTTCCCATAACTAGTTCCGCGGCTGACGCGAGTTCGTCGGCTACCGCAATGGCGCTTGCCTGCATTTCGTAGCCATAGGGATCGCGTTGTCCCCGGTAGTCAGCAATCGGCTCCATGCCTGCCATCCCGATTGCCATATTGACCTGCCCATTGCGCCAGGGGCGTCCCCATGTATCAGTAATAATAATTGCTACATCAAAAGATGAGTCTTCCCCCGCAAGCTCTTGTAAACGTGCGCGTAGTTCGTGGGCTGAGCGATCAGGATCAACTGGTAGCAGCGTGATTTCACGCTCACCGTTGACGTTGGACTCATCTACTCCTGAGTTAGCGCAAATGAACCCATGCTTTGTCTCGGTCAGTAAGACTCCGTGATCCATGCGCACAATGCGGCGACTTTCGCGCAGGACGACCTCTATGTGCTGCGCATCCTTCTTGCTGTTCAAGGCGGCTACTTGCGCGAACTGGGATGGCTCTACCTCGTCGAGGTTCACAATACGTCCCTCTGCTTTCGAGACGATTTTTTGTGTTACGACGAGTATATCACCTTGCTGTAGCGTCAGTCCTTGCGCTTGCAAAGCATTATAGATAATGAAGCCCAGGTCGCTACCTGGGAGAATCTCGCCAATGCCTTGAACGGGTAGAATGCGTATTTCGGTGTTCATAGTCCTCCTGATGTTGCTATTATACTGCCCGTCAGTGCTATACTGCAAATTATAAAGTATTAAGGAGGTGCCTGCTGAAACCTGAATGTAGGCAAAAGCGGTATATATGATAGATATATCTTGCGGGAGCAGGGAGTTATCCTTGCTCATATTCGAAAGGAGTGTATCATGATACGATCTCTGAGTCACTTACTTATATCCACGATCTTCATTTCAGGGGGGGCGGATGCTTTTGCAAATCCAGGTGGACGGCCTAATAAAGTTGCCGCTGTTGGTATACCAGCACCGGAACAGGCTGTAGAACTTAATGGTGCAGCCATGGTGCTTGGTGGAGTATTACTGGGTTTAGATCTCATGCCGAAGGTTGGTGCTGCTATTCTACTCGGAACCCTCCTGCCGACGACAGTAGTTGGCCATGCATTCTGGAAGGAAGAAAGTGATACAGCTCGCAAGAGCCAACTAACACAATTCTTCAAGAATTTAGGTTTGATTGGTGCTCTGCTTAGTGTGCTGGCCGAGTAAGCCCCCTTTCCAGGGCGGGGACGAGTGTTTAGCAGGGCGGGGGCAAGTCAATGAGGGTAAACCCGCGCCCTTATTATATACGGCAAATCGGCTTATCAACGTATGTAGGAAGGAAATGTATAGTTGAGCGAACAGGAACAAAATAAGGTTGCAATGGTGATCATTGCTCACCCGGATGATGCTGAGTTCGGCGCTGCGGGAACCGTTGCCACCTGGGTACGAGAGGGGTGGGATGCATACTATGTCGTCTGTACTGATGCGGTTGGCGGCGGATCGGATACCGCAACGGATGTTGGGCCTACAGCACGAAGGGAGATCGCGGAAACTCGTAAGCAGGAGCAGCGGGCGGCAGGGAAAATACTTGGCCTGAAGGATGTGATCTTTCTCGATTATCCAGATGGACTATTGCAACCGACGATTGAGTTGCGGCGAGATCTAGTGCGCGTCCTGCGTCGCTATCGACCCACACGAGTTATTTGCCAGTCTCCCGAAAGAGTCTGGACACCGACACTCATTATTCCTCGTTACCACTCGGATCACTTGGCCTCTGGTCAGGCAGCACTGGGGGCAATTTATCCTATGTCGCAGAATCCCTGGGATTTTCCAGAACTGTTAGACGAGGGCTTGCTGCCTCACAAAGTGTCAGAAATCTTTATTATGGGAGCGCCGGTGATTAACTATTTCGTCGATATCTCGTCAACGATGGATCAGAAGATTGCAGCGCTGCTTGCACATGAAAGCCAGCATCTCGCCAGAACTGCGGAGGTGGTAGAGAAGATGGTTCGCACTCGCAGTTCTGAACTTGGTATCAAATATGGGGTGACGTATGCCGAAGAATTTCATCGTGCAGAAAATCCATAAGCTACTTCCCTTGAATTTGCTATGTACTTTATGACATACTTATTACAGAGACCTTCGGGGCAGGGTGCAATTCCCGACCGGCGGTGTGATACATGCCTGATGACATGTATCAAGCCCGCGAGTCAATAGTCAATCCTCGTTGAGGAGTTGATTATCTGACAGATTCGGTGCGAATCCGAAGCCGACGGTACAGTCCGGATGGGAGAAGGTTTAGCATATGCGCGGATCGTTATACCTTGTTGCATCGTAGCAACGGGGTGGTTAGTCTATCTATTTATTAGACTATCCGTAATGCTCTTCTTGTGTCTCCCTCACATGCCTCCCCAGGTTAGTTGAATTGACGCTTTTCCTATGTCTTTGGGAAATGCCTGTCAGTATAGCTATGACCAGAGGGATGTCAATGAGCGTAACAACAAATCCGGTAGTGACCTCCACTACTCCTCCGGACGACGTATCACTAGATGTACGTCAACGTGACGGAACCACTTAGCCGTCTCGTAAGAACAGGTCTGCACGTGCATCATCTTGATGCAACACAGCGGGTGCTATCCATAGCACCGCCCATCGTATTAGCAATCATCTTATTGCTCGGTTGGTACCTGAGCACTGCTTCTGGACAGGTCTCCAATTTGATATTGCCTGCACCTGGCGATGTGTGGAAGAGCTTGTCCAATGGTATCAGTTCTGGAATATTCCTGAATAATGCCTACAGTGACCATTTCGGAAAGCCTGCTCGGTTTTCTGCTCGCTCTAGTGGTGGCCTTACCGCTAGGATATGCTCTGGGGAAATCCCGCCTCTTTGCTGCCGCTGTGCAGCCTTACCTTGCGGCCGGGCAGGCAATTCCTGCTATCGTGATTGCGCCGGTGCTTGTCATATGGCTAGGGTATGGACTGCTTCCCATCGTGATACTCTGCATGCTAGTTGTCCTCTTCCCAATGGTGATTACCACCGTCCTTGGTGTACAAATCATCGACCATTCTCTAACCGACGCAGCGCGGGTTGAAGGAGCTTCCGGTTGGTCAATGCTTGTCCATATAGAATTTCCGCTGGCATTACCTGCCATTCTCGCCGCGGTACGCACCGGCCTGACCCTTTCCATTACAGGTGCATTAGTAGGTGAGTTTGTCAGTGGAGGCGACTCGGGACTCGGAGGCCTGGTGTTGCTGGCAAAAGACCAGTTTGACGTACCATTGTTGTTTGCAACACTCATCGTATTAGCCGTGCTGGCCGCGCTCTACTACGGAGCTTCCTGGTTATTAATAAAGCTGGCTGAGATTGTTTATTAAGCGGAGAGTATTACACATGCGTAACTATCGTCGAACTTCTTTCTTGTTATCTTTTTCAGCACTGTGCCTGTTGTTGGCATTGATTGTAGCCGCTTGTGGCAGTGCTAACACGAATACTGCCAGTGGTACATCCCTAAAAAAGGTGTCGATTGGTCTGGGTTATATACCCGACATTCAATTTGCGCCATTTTACGTCGCTCAGAGCAAAGGTTACTACAAAGCTGCCGGTCTGGATGTGACCTTCCATCCTGGTAATGTGAACGACTTGATAGGCTCTATGGTGCTGGGTAAGGACAATTTTGTCTTTGCCTCGGGTGATGAGGAACTGGTGGCACGCAGCAAAAATCTGCATGTGGTTGATGTATCAACGATCTTTCAGCGTTACCCCGTCAGCCTGATTGTTCCGGCTGACTCTTCTATACATACACTCGCCGACTTGAAAGGTCACACCATTGGGGTGCCTGGGCCTTATGGTGCGACCTATACAGGATTGTTGGCATTTCTGAATTATGCGCACCTCTCCCTTTCTGATGTACATGTGCAGTCCATTGGTTTTACGCAGGTAGCTGCATTGCTGGGACATAAAGTTGATGCTGTGATGGGCTACTCGAACAACGAGCCGCTTCAGTTGAATGCACGGGGCTTCAAAGTGCGTACCTTCGACGTTTCTGATTACCAGCCGCTTGTCTCTAATGGCATCATCACCACGGAAGATACACTGAATAGCCAGCCTCAAATAGTGCGAGGGTTTGTGCAGGCTACACTTAAGGGACTACGTGATGTAATTGCCAATCCTGCCGAAGCCATTCAAATCAGCAAGAGCTATATCGCGGATTTGAACACCGACACGGCTATGAGGGTTTTACAGGCGACAATTCCTATTTGGCAGGGCAATGGCAAGGTTGCGCTAGGATATAACGATACGGCTACCTGGCAATCGATGGAGCAGTTCCTGGTAGCGCAGAAGATCATTCCACCGATGCAAAATCTCGCGCAGGCGTATACTAATTCAACGGTGTCGTAGCTATAGCTCCTCTTCGGGCAAAGTTCACATGGGCGTACGAAAGGAACAACCGTGATTGATCATGATAATCTTGAAGAATTTCGAGATCCTGAGACCTTTGACTTGGAAGACGAGGGATATTATGACGATTTTCCCTTAACTGAGCAGTGGGCGCGTTCGCTTGGAGGACCTTTGCTGGATTTAGCATGTGGGACTGGACGCATGGCTCTGCGCATGGCGGACCTTGGCTACCAAGTCACAGGTGTGGATATCACGCCGGAGATGATCGGATGGGCTAGCCAGAAGGCGGCGAAGCAAAACCTCTCGATCGAATGGGTGGTGGCCGATGCCCGCACATTCCATCTTGGGAAGCAGTTTCCTTTCATTTATATGCTGGAGAATGTGTTTCAATTCTTTCTGAAGCGCAAGGACCAGGAAGCGATGTTGGCGCATGTCCGGGAACATTTGCTCCCACAGGGATGTTTTCTTTTTGAAACACGTAATCCCACCCCACAGAATCTTGTGGTAGGCCGTCGCCCAGAACCGCAGACGTTCACGCTGCCTGACGGAGGACATCTGGTGATTACGGAGCAGCACTCCTACGATCCTATGACCCAGATCCAGCACTACACCCGCCATTTCACGTTTTTTCATTCAACAGGTCAACAAGACGAGAAGACGGTGCGCACAGCCCTGCGCTACGTTTATCCTCAAGAGATGGAAGCCTTGCTCTACTACAATGGGCTTCAGGTCCGCGCGTCTTACGGCAGTTGGCAGCAAGAACCCCTGACCGCCGCTTCTCCCTCGATGATCTATGTCTGTCAGAAACGGGTTTAGCGAGTCGGCTTATACTCTCGTTTTGCTGTTTGACAGACGTGAATGGAGAGGTAATCGTATGCCAAAACAGAACTTGAAGATTGCGCTGAAACGCGTCTACGAGGAGTCAGAAACCAGTGACGGTACACGCATACTCGTGGATAGACTCTGGCCACGTGGGCTTTCAAAGGAGCGTGCACGTATTGATCTATGGCTGAAAGAGATTGCGCCGAGTAACGATTTGCGCAAATGGTTCGGTCATGAACCTGAGAAATTCGCGGAGTTTCGCCGCCGATACGAAGCTGAGTTGGCATCGGAGAGCGGGCAAAAGGCACTCACAAAGCTGCGAGATATAGCGAAGCATGAACAGGTTACATTGCTTTTTGCTGCGCATGATATGGAACATAATAACGCAGTTGTGCTACGTGACTTGCTGATGAGTGGCTCCTGAAGCATCCTTGTGGATAGAAGGAAAATCTCATGCTCAACCAACAGATTGCTTACTATTGAGCAATATCTCAGGAATATGATGAAATCGCTTGTATTTGAAGATAAATCGTACAAACTTACACTTGAGTCCTGTAAGCCGACGTATCAACTGCCTCCGCTGGTAAACTGGCTCCAGGAAAACTTCGGCAGGGATGCAATTCATAGACAAAAACGCCTGCTTTCACACCTGGATCCTCATCCATGATCTTTTTTACCTCTTCGGCAGGGGCATTAAAAATTTCAATGCCCGAGACATCACTTCCATCAGAGATCGGACAAACAATAGGTAACACGCCATCTGCGCGGAGGGCAAAATTTCTTCGCCCATGTTCCCAAATGATTTTTTCGACTCCCTCCTCATGTTTTTTTGGTCCGGTCTTCAAAATCACGATACAATACTGCCGAGTAGTAGATATCATCTGCCGCATAAATTCATCAGTAATGGTCGTCATAGGGGTACTCCTTACAAGCGTTTTCAGTGCCTCATCATCTGTTAACGGGCTGAATAACCAGCAGTTTCAGATTGCGAAGCCAATAAGCCTTATTTCTGTTTGCCAGCATCTTTTGTCCCATCGGTGCTTGGACTGGGCTCGCGAATAGGATTCCACAAGGGGTAGGGAATGCCTGCAAGTCGATTGATGGCGAGAGCCTGCAAGGTCAGAAGTATAACGGCCCCCATAAGCAACAAGAGTTGCCAGGGGCGGGTCAAAATGCCGAGCGAGATGATCAGGGTCGTAGCTCCGGCCGGTGGATGTGGGGATTTAAACAGGACCATCAAACCGGCCGTAAGCCCTAATGAGAGGGCAGCGGCGATGACCCGTGGCCACGATACTCCAACTGCGATGGCAGGTCCCGCCATCGTCAGCCCTGTTATTACAAGGCTGAAATAACCGGCGAGTGCGCCGATAGCATGACCGATGATTGTATTGCGCGGGGAAGCGGCTGGCGCTGTTGGGGTATAGAAAAAGAGAAAGGCAGTAGGGCCGAGTGATGGAAAGATAAAAGGTGAGTGTGTGATGACCGCCAGAACTGACATCAGTCCAATACTGACGAAGCCATTGATCAGACTGAACAGCGCGAGGACGGGCACACGTGAGTGATGCTGCAAGAGCCAGGGGAGGCGCATTCGCGTGATGATGCCTCGCAGGATATCAGACATCTCTCCACCGATAGGGTGTTCGCGATCAATGCGACCATATGAACGCCTACCCGCTGCTGTATTCGAAAGAAGGACGTTCGCATCATGTTGAACCGCTGTATCTGATTGACTTGTTTCCTGCTGTACTTCCTTCTGCTCCATAATTTCCTCTGGGTCTTTCTCTATAGTAGAGAGCTGATCAATCGTAGGTGAGCACGGTGTATCGGCCCCTAGAGATCATGCTACGATCCTTCGACTCGTCGGCGTGGCCAGAGCGATACGATAAGGGCGAAGGCGAAGCCAAGAGCACTCGCCAGTGCCAGCCAGATAAGGAGACCTATCCGCCCTGAAAGTAATTCATAAAGCGCAAGGGTAACCAACCAGAGTTGGATTATGAGGATGATGGCGACGAGATAGACCTGCCCTTGCACAATAGCAGTGCGTCCTTGTGAGCCGATATAATTTGGACCGGGCCAGGGGCCATGTGGGCCCTGCGGTACTCGCTGTACGATCGGATCATCAGGATTAGCTGCCCGTCTCCTTTCTGCACGACGGCTGGTAAGCATGCTTGTACCGCCGGTGTTCCCAATCGTCTCCAGTTCGTTTGCGCGGCTATCCTTCTCTTGAGAGCGAAGGTTTTGCTCGTTGCCTTCATATCCGCTATCTTTCCTGTTGCTCATCGTGGTACCACCTTCACTGCGTAGATTGTTCCGTTTTGAATAGCTAGTTGAATGAGCGGGAGTGGTCGCGTTGGTGGTCCTGCCAGGACGTTGCCGGTAGCTGCGTCAAAAAGGCCATCATGGCAGGGGCAATGCAGTTTACCATCTCCCTGATAGACCACCGCGCAAGATAGATGCGTACAAACATCGCTGTAGGCCACAAGCTTGTTCCCCGGCAGATTGATGAGGATGCCCTGAGCGTACTGGTCGGGGAAGTCAAATACCTTCCACTTGTTCTCTGCCAGTTCACCTACCTTTGCGATTGGTACAGCCTTCACATTTGAGCCTGAAGGAAGATGTCCAATAATTGCTAAAGCGCTGGTTGCTAGGAAGAGAGCGCCGGAGCCTGCGAGGAGAAAGCGAAGTGTGTCGCGGCGCGTCATAATTTCATCTTCGTCCCAGGGATAGGGGAATTCGGCACGCCATTCTTCATTGGCATTTATACTGTCTAGAGCTGCTTCTCCCGCAGGCTTCTGGGTTTCCTTGAGATCTGGAAGTGGCGCGGGAGACCGCTCATCTTTTGGATTGACTTCTTGTACCATGATGTTCCTCCAAGTAGACCTTACTTACGATGTATGTACATGCACTACTGGAATCTGTTCTGCTGAAGAGGTCACATGTGCAGGCTCCGGTTTGGCGGGTGCGTTAGGAGGACGGGGAGTCCAGGGCTGCGCGGGAATCTCACGTTGTGGGATACCTGCCGTCTCAGCATCTACCCATTCTCGGGCATTGCGTGATGCCGTGGGTTCTGGAATATTTACCGGCTTACCCAGGCTGGCTTCTTCTACCAATGCCATGAGATCCAGTTCCTCGTCTTCTTTTGTCATTACCACGTAATTGCGGGTACGCACTCTCTGCTTACCGAAATAGAATGTATTGACCGGCTTTGCTCCCTGCTGTGCTCGTCCTGCCGCCAGCCATTCCTCGTAGGTGCCGTAAAAAATGGCCTGCGTTGGGCAAACGGTTGCGCACATGGGGCCTTTTCCCTGGGCCGTACGGTCATAACAAAGGTTGCATTTCAGCATGAGGTGAGCTTTGACGTCGTACTTCGGCACGCCGAAAGGACAGGCATAGCCGCAGTTTTCGCAGTAGATGCAGCGCGTTTCGTCTGCCGATTGGACAACACCATCGGGACTTACGAGGATGGCCTGGGCAGGGCAGACCTGCGCACAAGGGGCTAATGGGTCCTCGCAATGCATGCACAGCGTGGGAGAGGAGGCTACGGTGTTATGCCGCTCGACATAGTCAATGTAGATCATGCTCTCACCCTTGTGTGAGTCACACTCGCGGCAAGCTGCGACGCATGAGCGACATCCGATGCAGCGCGAAGGGTCGAGGAAGATTCTTTTAACGGTTTCTAGCATAGATTTCCTCCTAGCGCAATACTGGATTGGGTTTGGCATGAGCCATCGGTAGTTCACGTCTGCGTTTCTGGGCAGCAATGAGGGCGCTTACATCTTCGTGTTTTGCCCATTCTGGTGCTTGTTCTGTACGGGTGGCAGAGCAGGCACACACTTTGTATTCGGGGATCTTCATCATTGGCTCAAAGACGGGATTGGTAAGCTGGTTGGCGGCCTCAGTGTGCCCATAGTGATAGGGAATGAACAGGGTGTCCGGGCGAATGGTGCGCACAACGAGTGCAGGAGCGGTCATTTCGCCGCGACGTGTGCGAACGCTGACCCAATCGCCATCCGCGATCCCCAGTTTGTTTGCCGTCTGCTCGTGTATCTCAACCCAGGGGTACGGAGCTTGCTCTTTGAGGAACGGTGTGCGCCGTGTCTGGTTGCCAGATAGGTAGTGGTAGATGACGCGCCCGGTCGTCAGTATCAATGGGTACTCGTCATCTGGTTCCTCGGCAGGTGGAATGTACTCGATAGGGTGGAAGCGCGCTCTACCATCAGGGAAGGCAAAATGATCCTCGTGGAGGCGCGGCGTACCTGGGTGGTCTTCGCTGGGACAGGGCCAGAAAACGCCGTTTTGTTCCGCTATCTTCTCGTAGGTAATGCCCCAATAATCCGATTTCGCTCCTCTGGTACAGAGGCGTAGTTCGTTGAAGATGTCACGTGCTGAGTGGAAGTTGAAGTATTGTCCCTTGCCCAGACGGCGGGCCAGCTCGCAGATGATTTGCCAGTCCACCCGCGCCTCTCCTGGCGGATCAACGGCCTTGTTATATTTGATAACTCGTCCCTCAAGGCTTGTGACCGTGCCTTCGTCTTCGGCCCAAACGGAGCCAGGTAGCACAATATCGGCCAGCTCCGCGGTTTCTGAGAGGAAGAAATCTGTCACCACGAATAGGTCTAATCCTCGCAATGCACGCTCAACTGTATGCTGATCGGGCAAAGAGACCATCGGATTCGAGCAGATCATGAAGCAGGCACGAATCTCCTGACGCAGCATTGCAGGAATCATGAGCGTGGCGGGATAGCCCGCATGTGGAAGCTCTTTTTCGTCGATGCCCCAGACCGAGCAGATATATGCACGGTCCTCCGGGTTGTCAACCTCGCGGCAGCCAGGTAACTGTGAAGCTTTCTGACCCATCTCGCGACCACCTTGCCCATTACCTTGCCCGGTTAACGTGCCATAACCTGCACCTGGCCGACCAAAGTTGCCCGTTGCTAGAGCAAGGTTGATTGCCGCTAGCCCATTATCTACGCCCTTGCTCTGGTGTTCCAGCCCACGGGCTTGATAGAGTAGTGCTGCTTTAGCACTTCCGTACATGCGAGCAGCTTCAATAATCGCTTCGGGTCGCAGTCCACAGAGTTGCGCGACGCGCTCCGGTGGGTACTGCTCGACCATCGCCTTTGTCTCTTCCCAGCCATTCGTACGTTCGCGAATAAAATCTTCGTCTATCAATCCATCTTGAATAATCACGTGCAGTATGCTATTGAGCAAGGCAGAATCCGTACCGGAGCGTAAGGGAAGGAAAACATCCGCTGTGCGTGCAATTGGTGTCTGGCGTGGATCAGCCACGATAAGCTTGCAGCCTCGGTCGCGTGCCTGCCAGAGGTAGCTGGTGATGATGGGGAAGCATTCGCCGATGTTCGCACCGATGACAAAAATGCAGTCAGCGTGAAGCATATCGCTGATGGGATTGGCTGCCCGGTTGAGACCGAGGGCGCGTTCGTTTGCGCCGGTTGCCGAGGACATACAGAGGCGACCATTGTAGTCGGTGTGGCGCGTGCCGAGGGCAACGCGTGCGAATTTACCCATGAGGTAGCATTTCTCATTTGTCATCGACGAACCACTGTAGATGGCTACCGCGTCTTTGCCGTGCTGTGCTTGAATGGAGCGGAATCGCTGTGCAATGGTATCAAGAACTTCGTCCCAACTTGCACGCTCCAGTGGACTATCTTTGCCATTTCGCCTCATCAATGGATAGGTCAGGCGGTCGGGGTGATTTACCGTCTGATAAGCGGTACTCCCCTTTGGACAGAGCATGCCGTGGTTCAAAGGAAAGTCTGAACGCGGTTCTACGCCGATGACCTTGCCGTCTTCTACCTTGAGATACATGCCGCATTGCACCCCACAGTAACAGCAATGCGTGGGAACATATCGGTCAATCTCCTGATTGGACTTCCAATCTGGCACGCGCGTACCCGAGTGAAAGTCGAACGTTTCTTCTTGCCGGTTTTTGCTAAATATGCGTTTATCTACACTCATGGATGTCTCCAGTTTCTCGGCTTTCTAGCTTCGGTTGGCTGGTAAATCATGCCTACAATCCGTTACAGGTTAAATTCTTTCATAAGAATTGGTTGCCTTCGCGTCCGAGGGCGGCCAGATTAGCTTGGGCACGCATTACACGTTTGCAGGCAGGACAGAAGTCTTGCCACCAGAGTTTGCTTGTAGCACTGTCTTCTGCGGGCTTTCTATCCGATCCAATCTCTATAGGCGCTTTAGGAGCCGGTGTGTTACTTACGGTATAGTTTTCGTCTACCTCGTAGAGCGTGTGCTTCAGGTCTTGAATGAAGCGCACAGGAGCAAACTCTTCTCCGCATCGCGCGCAACGCTGCATTTCAGTCTTTTCCCCTGTGCGCCAGTAGAGTCGCATACCAACGGTTGCCGGGCGCTCAATGATGTGGAAGAATTTCCCGAATGGCAGTGAGATCAACCAGAGCACAACGACGGCTTCGTGAACAAGAGAGATATACCAGTAATAGGATCCACCCAGCCAGAGGCTATCAGCGGTAAGCGCGAGGCCTGTAATCGCGATTGCCATTAACAACGCCAGGGGGATGATATCAAAACGGAATCGCTGTACAGCGATCAGCGCAAGGTCGTGGAAACGCCTGTGGAAGGCAAGGATCAGCCCTATGATTAACAACAATGCAGTGAAATCCAGGGCGTGGAAGAGGAGAAAGGCGAAGATCGAATTGACAGGTACGGTAAAGAATGCAAAGCCAAAGAACCAGATTTGGTACAGTCCCTGGGGTGTCTGAGTAAAGCGCAACCAGCCAAAGGTAAGTGGGAAGGTAATTAGACACGAGAGTACTACGCCCCAGAAGATGCACAGATGCGTCACCCAGCGATATGTGCTGCGTTTACCAATAAAACGCTGCACGAGCAGATCGCTAACGATTGCTTGCGGAATTAAGGGTGTGAAGCGGCGAAAGTTTGCAAAGGAGAGAAATAGTTGCCAGCCGCGTCGCCAATAACGACCTGTGGGTGGGCGAGCAAGCCAGAAGGTGTATTTGTAGGTGACTGCTGCTACGGCAAAGATCGTCGCCACTGCATAACCAATGAGCGCCGCGTCGAACCAATGAAAGCCCCGCGACCCCAAAGCGATTAGCAAGGTGAGAAGCGCCGCAGCCAGAATGCCATAAAAAATAGAACGTCCACGCTGATCCCAAGGCAGCAGTCCTTTTCTTTGTTTCTGGGACTGGGTGGAACGGGTTTCAGTAACCCTGGCTTGGTTTGAAGGTACAACGGATTGTGCCATGTGACTTGTCCCTCCGTCAGCATCATGCCAGAAAACACAACTATATCGCTACACGATGCATCACAGAGGTATAGTAGCGTAAGGGAGGGGTCTGACGCAAACTCTAGTATTTACTCTATGAAAGCGCCCCTTTCAGAATCTTCCATACGTTGTTCTCTTGTCCAACGAGGTATGTTTCTTGATAGCTTCTTTGTGTATTACCCTCTTCTGTTGTATTAACAAGACTTTCTACCTGCACAGTGCCATCAGGAAGTGCCGTGGTTTGCTCGATGAACACATCATCATGCAAGGTGTTCGTATAGTCATTGATAAAGCTACAATAATCTGTGGCTTGTTGATAGGCGCTTCCCCATGAATTGTAGGCTGCTGGATAGTTTCGGTTATTAATGTCATTATGGAATTGTTGGATCAAAGCTTGCGCCTGCTGGGAAGGTGTCGCATCTGCCTGTGTAGCAGGTGGAAGTTCGGGTGTTGCAACTCTGTTCGTTTTGGGCAGACTTCCTCCCAGAATTCTCCAGGCACCTTGGATTTGTCCCACAGTTTCATACCCCTGATATGTGGTTGTCGCAGTTTCCCACGGAAGCTTTTCCAAAGCGTTGATAGATATCTGTACTTCAAATGTACCATTAGAATTTTGTGTCACGTTTCCAATTGTAATGTCGTCGGAGAGGGTGTGTGCGTAACCATCGACGAAGTTACAATAGATGCTTCCACCCTTTACGAGGTTGTAGGCCGCGGGATAATCCCATTTATTAATATCACTGTAAAATTCCTCAACCACTGCTTTAGCTGCAACTTCAGGAGATTGCGCAGGTGGATTCTTGGGCGTATTAGCAAATACTAGAAGCAGACCGGTAATAGCAAAGGCTACGACTAGAGCCATTCCGACGGGAATAAGCCACAGTCGGGATCTCCTTTGTCGATTGCGTGAGGTATTAGGAGTGGATTGGTAGTATTGAGGAGTTAAATGTCCATTTGCGGGCCTTTTGGCATATTCGGTTGGCTGGTAAACTCCCGGTGTTGAGGTTGAAGGAGCCGGTAAAATCAAGGGCACGTTATACGGAACAGCCAGCGTGGGATAATAGGGTGTTGTGATGGCATCCCGCAATGCTTGAGCCAGTTCCCCTGCTGACTCATAGCGATCTGCCGGGTTTTTCGCCGTAGCTATGCGTATCACAGTATCTACTGTTGGAGGAATCTGCGGGTTGAGCTGGTGCAGCAGTGGTGGTGATTGTTCCAGGTGCTTTTCGATCACCTCAAAGGCATTGCGACCTTTAAAGGGGAGATCACCGCTGAGCATCTGGAAGAGCACAATGCCCAGTTCATAAATGTCGGTACGAGCATCAATTTGCCTACCAAGGACCATCTCAGGTGCCATATATTCTGGAGTGCCGAGAAGCATGCCTGTGCTGGTAAGGGTTGAATGAAGGAAGTTGCTATTCCCTTGAACGATGCGAGCAATGCCGAAGTCGGCCAGCACAAGCCGCCCGTCTGCATAGAGTAAGAAATTTCCTGGCTTGAGGTCTCTGTGGATTACTCCATGCGTATGGGCATAGTCGAGCGCCTGTGCTGCTTGCTCAATGTAGGTCAACGTTTCTTGCAGGGAAAGCTGACCGCGTCGTACCAGTATGTCACGCAGGCTTCCGCCCGTGAGGTAGGGCATAACGAGGTACGCAAGTCCCTCTTGTTCATCGCATTCAAATATGGGGATGATATGAATATGTTCGAGTTTTGCGATAATATCAGCTTCATATTGGAAACGAGCAAGAAATTCATTATGGAGGTTACTTCCTACAGGGGCGTTGGGCAATAAGATTTTGACGGCAACATCGCGTGATGGACGTGATTGATGGGCGAGATATACCACGCTCATTCCTCCTCGTCCAATCAATCTTTTAAGTTTACATGTGCCGAGAATTCTTCCGGTGAAATGCTCGCTACTGATCGTCATATGTCATAACACCCCCTTCGTGTTACTGAAACTCGCTCTCTCTTATCTATTAAGACGTGATAGATTTTAGTTTATAAAATGAATGCGTGATATTAAATATTGGACAATTCAATAGATAATAAGAACTTGCGTTCAACTTATTATACGAACGCAAGTTCCAGATGAAAATACTACTTGACAAATCGCATGAGATAGTATACCTTCATGTCTAGAGATCATATGGAAGGCGTTGAGCGAGGAAAGTAGGTCTGTATTCAGGCTTCAGAGAACTGGTGGGTGGTGCGAGCCAGGGTCGGAAGTGGACTGAAACTGCCTTGTAAGCCGTGATGGTGAAACGTTGCTCTTTCGAGCACGAAAGTAGCTGTCACCGGGAACTCCCGTTACAGAGAGCGGGTGTGTTAGCACCCAGAAAGGTGGCTATTGCGAAATAGCCGCGAAGCAAGGTGGTACCGCGAAAGTGTTTATGCGCACTATTCGCCCTTGTCAGGGCGGAGGGCGCATTCTTTTTGTCCTCCGCGAGCCTAAACTAGTAGCTCTACAAGGAGGAATGTATGTCAGAACAGGAATCGGCTACAACCGGTATCGAGGCAGTACCACAAGAAAATGAACAAGCACCTTTGTCTCCGCTCGCCAGAGTGCGTCCACCTCGGTATGATTTCGCGGCTTTCGAGGCGAAGTGGCGCGAACGTTGGGAGCAGGAAAAGCTCTACCAGGTTGATCTGCGTCATGCTGAGCGCCCGTACTACAATCTCATGATGTTTCCCTACCCATCTGCCGAGGGCCTGCATGTGGGCAATATGTATTCCTACGTTGGTTCGGATATTCATGGCCGCTGGATGGCCATGCAGGGATATGATGTCTTTGAGCCAATGGGCTTTGATGCATTCGGCATCCACAGTGAGAACTTTGCGATCCAGCGTGGAATACATCCCATCCTGCTCACTGCACGCAATGTCGAACGTTTCCGAGAGCAGCAGTTGAAACGTATCGGCAACCGCTTCGACTGGTCTCATGAGGTCTCTACAACCGATCCCCGTTATTACCGCTGGACGCAGTGGATCTTCGTGCAATTGTTCAAGCATGGTTTGGCCGAACGCAAGACTGCTCCGGTCAACTGGTGCCCCAAAGACAAAACGGTTCTTGCTGATGAACAGGTCATTAACGGCCATTGTGAACGCTGTGGAACACTGGTAGAGCGGCGCTGGCTAGAGCAATGGTTCCTGAAACTGACAAAGTATGCCCAGCGACTCCTGGACGACCTCGATCAACTCGATTGGTCCGAGCGAGTCAAAACGATCCAGCGCAACTGGATTGGCCGCTCGGAGGGCCTTGAATTTTCAATGGAGATCGACGGTATGCCGGGTGTAAGTATACCTGTGTACACAACGCGTCCAGATACGATCTTCGGCATGACATTTGTAGCGCTAGCTCCACACCATCCGCTGATTGAGCGTATTACCAGCAGTGCACAGTTCGATGCCGTCACTACCTACCAGCAAGCGGCCAATCGCCTGCGTACAGACACGGAACATACGATGACGGGTGTTTTTACCGGCGCATATGCCCTCCATCCCTTGACTGACGAGAGCATTCCAATCTGGATTGCCGATTTCGTCCTCGAAGGCTATGGTGCTGGCGCGGTGATGGGTGTGCCTGCACATGACAAACGCGATCTGGCCTTCGCGAAGGCTGTAGGCTTGCCGGTACATGTTGTTGTCGTTCCACCCGCTAGTGCTAACCCGATTTCGCTTGAACATCTCGTAGAGGCATATGTAGAGCCGGGTATACTCATCAACTCTGCCGAATTTTCCGGTATGACCTCAACCGAGGCAGCAGATGCTATTGTCGCCTGGTTTGAAGAGCGTGGCATCGGCAAACGTGTTGCTAAATATCGCCTGCGCGACTGGCTCATCAGTCGGCAGCGCTACTGGGGTCCTCCAATTCCAATCATCTATTGTCCTGAGCATGGGGCTGTAGCTGTGCCGGAGGAGCAATTGCCGGTAGTCTTACCGGATGTCGAGAACTGGATGCCGACAGGTACAGGCGTTTCACCTCTCGCGGCGATTGAGAGCTTCGTCAATACGACCTGTCCCATTTGTGGTCAGCCATCTCGACGCGAAACGGATGTCAGCGACAACTTCCTGGACTCGTCATGGTACTTTTTGCGTTACCTTTCCCATGACGATGAAACCCAGCCCTGGAACCCTGTCATGGTCCATAAGTGGCTCCCGGTTGATATGTGCATTGGTGGCGCGGAGCACAGCGTGCTGCATTTGATGTATGTCCGTTTTATCGCGATGGCGCTGCACGATCTAGGTTACCTGGAGTTCGAGGAGCCGTTCAAACGCTTCCGTGCGAATGGAACGATTACGAAGGATGGCGCGAAGATCTCCAAGTCCAGGGGTAACGTGGTGAACCCGGACGAGTATATTGCTCGCTTTGGCGCGGATGTGTTTCGGGTTTATCTGATGTTTATGGGGCCATATGAGGCTGGCGGTGACTTCAGTGATCGTGGTATCGGTGGCGTCGTGCGTTTCCTGGACCGTGTCTGGTCGCTGGTGACAAGACAAGCGGAAAGTGCTCATACCGAAGCACTCTCTAGAGAGGAGCGACGTACTCTGCATCGCGTAATCAAACGTGTTACCGAAGACTTGGCAGCCTTGAAATACAATACCGCCATTGCTGCGTTGATGGAATATCTCAATGGTCTGGAAACCCGGCAAGCAGTTACGGGCGAGGAGTTGCGGACACTGCTGTTGCTTCTGGCCCCGATGGCTCCTTATATTACGGAAGAATTGTGGCAGCGATTGGGACATCATTCCTCAATCCATACAGCATCGTGGCCTACCTTTGATGCCAATGCTCTAGAGGCTGAGACAATGACCTTAGCGGTGCAGGTCAATGGACGTGTACGTGGCCAGATCGTGGTAGCTCGCGATACGCCTGAAGATGAAATCAAACGCCAGGCACTGCTGTTCCCGCAGATTCGGCCCTATCTCGCTGACCAAAGGATCAGTCGAGTAATCTACGTGCCAGGGCGTATAGTCAACATCGTCACGAAGTAAAGAGTCTGGTCGGCTATCTTCTCCTTACCCAGGCAGGCTACAAGCCTAAAACGGAGAGATAGCCGTCCATATTGCCCTGGAATACCATGCCATTTGCTACCGCTGCTCCACCATAAAAAGTCGAGCCAGTTCTGGTATCAGTGTAAGTAAAAAGAGTGTTGCCATTCGTCGCTTTGAGCAGGTCGACTTCGGTCCCCTGAGTAACTATTACCACTCCATTAATGGCCGTAACCGCACCGAGGACCGGCCCGTTCTGTAAGCAGTCTTGCCAGAGAAATGCTCCTGTGAGCGGATTGAGTGCGCGTACACTGCCTTTACAGTTGGTTCCATTAATCGTTGTGGATCCCCCAGCCGCATAGAGAGTGTTGCCATCCCAGGCACTGGGTGAAATACTACCGTCACCACATTGAGGGCAATCGGCGTTGTCGTTGGCAATTCTGACTTGCCAGACTGGTCCGGCATTGATATTCGACCGGTTGAATACATAGTAGATGCCATTCTTGTGGGCAATACCAATATAATAGTTTTCGGTCGAACCGCTGAGAATGTCAAAGATGGTCGGCGTTGAGCCGAAATCCTTATCCCCGTTTTGTTGATCGACGGGGATCTGCCAGGAACTGATCACTGACAAGGTAGAAGCATCTAGTTTGATGATAGCAGTTGCATAAGGCTCTGCGCTTGAACAGGAACCTGGATTCCCGGTTGCGATATAGATCACTATACCCGATTCCCCAAGAGTTGGGCTTCCCCAGACCGTTCCTCCCGTACAGCCATTAGGCACTACATTGAATATATTTTGGACCGCTCCGTTCGAGGCATTGAGTTGAACGAGCTGTCCTTGCACCAGTGGACAATCTCCAAAGGAAGCCACGCCTATATATATACTGCCGTTGGCGAGCAGAGGTGAACTCCAAAGAAAATGGCTAGGTGACGAGCCAAGGCGTATGGACCAGATAATTGCGCCCGTGTTGGCATTGAGCGCGTAAAAGGTGGCATTGCCACCCCCTACAAAGACGACTGAAGTGGAACCGATACTGCCAATTGTGGCTGTGTCACTAACCCCAACAGTCTGCGGGTTGCAGTTAGAGTCCGTGGTCTGACCAATCTGCGTATCCCAGAGATGAGCTCCACTAGTCGTAAAGGCGTGTTCATAGCCATCCCATGACCCCCAGTAAACAACATTATTAGCTTCAACAGGCTGCACCGATATGCCGTCCGCCGCAAATTGAGACCACTTGACCTTAAGATTCGCGACATTACTGGGTGTGAGGATGGACTCAGCGGCGTTGAAGCCAGTACGATAGCTGTTCCCAAGGTACGTTGTCCAGTCGTCAGAGGATGCAGTTGATCTCTGCATACGAAAGGTGCTAATGGGATCTGCATAAACTGTATGTACTGACGAAGTCTCTATCACTATCGCGATCACCATTACTAAAGCCAATAAGAGGGGAAAGCTTCTGTGAAGCAAAGTTTGCTGCTGCATATGGGTGATCTTCCTTTCGCTTGCAAAGATATCATCCAAGATGGGCTTTTTCAAGAAATGTGAGTAGACGAGTTTCTCATGGGAATACCCATTGTATCATCTAAGCTACTCCTCTGAAAATAGGGAGTGGGTAAGTCATTTTCATGGGCGTTGCTGTGCCCACAGTACATGAATTACTGCTGGCGAATTTCCCCTATTCAGCATACCGGCTCCGTGGGGGCCAGATGTATCGTGCCCCATAACTACCAACGTAAGGATCTGTTTTTCCTTCTCCTAAGCCGTCAACTTGTTATCGCCCCTCGAAAATTAAAATATCCGAGGGTCCTTACAGGGGTTGCACATTTTCCAAAAATATCTTAACATCTTAATATTAAGAGATTAAGATTATGGAGGACTATGGACGAATCATCTGCTTATCTATTACATAAACTCGTGTTTGAAATGGACCGTGGTGCCGATAAACTGCTGCGGATACATTTGGGTATATCGTACAATCGGGCACTCTTCCTGGTAGTACTGCAAGAGTGCGGCACAGTCACCCAACATGAATTGGCTGCTGCCTTGGGCTACAGCGATCCGGCCGTCAGTACTATGCTTCTGGTGCTTACCAAAGATGGCTATGTAAGAACGACACCGAGTCCAGAGCATGGCCGCAAGCGCCTCGTTACCATCACGCCTGGGGGGAGTGAGCTTGTGGCAAGCGGGAGACAACTGCTGGACTCGCACTTTGATAAGCTAATGGTGGAGGCGGGTGTTGATGTCGACCACTACAGCGCACTCACCAGGCAACTTTATCAAACGCTCGTTGTTAACATGAAGGAGAAACAATCATGACCCAGACTTACAGTAAGACGACCATAGATACGACGCAAACCGTCCTATCCAAGGATGGGACAACGATTAGTTATCTCACCACAGGTGATGGGCCTTCGGTGATTGTGATTCCCGGTGCGCTATCAATGGCTGCTGACTACGCCGCCTTCGTGAAGTCTCTGGCTGAGCATTTTACTGTCCACACTATTGAGCGTCGAGGGCGGGGCCTTAGTGGCCCGCAGGGTGATGATTACAGTATCGTCAAAGAGTGTGAAGATGTGCTTGCCTTGCGGGAAAAGACCGGAGCGTCCTTGCTCGTTGGCCATAGCTTCGGTGGGCTGGTTGCTTTGGAAGTTGCGCGTAATAATCCATCTGTCAGCAAAATAGCTGTATACGAACCTGGAGTGTCCATTGATGGGTCTATTCCGATGGGGTGGATGCCGAGCTATGAGAAAAAGCTTGCCGAGAAAAAGTACTTCGACGCATTTGTGGAGTTCACTACCGGACTCGGTCCTGAACGGGCCCGTAAAACACCTCGTTGGCTCATGAAGCTGTTGCTAATGTTTTTCCTGAACTCTCACAAGCGTCGGCAGATGTTTCAGCTCCTGCGCGAAAACCTGCGTGAACATAGAGAAGTTGCTCGCCTTGATAATAGTTATGATCACTATCGAGAAATCTCTGCGGGTGTACTGTTGATGTATGGCGGTAAGAGCGATAGCACATGGGTAAATTTGTCAATGGAGCGGCTTGCAGAGTTGCTACCACGGTCTGAAACGAAGGAATTCCCAAGACTTGACCATTTTGGGATTGATAAAAGGGCACCACAAGAAGTTGCGTGGGCAGTAAGCGACTACTTTTTGATTTGTTTCCCTTCCAGGCGATCATATGGTTGCTGTTAGCAGTATAAGCATGAGGAGGAGGGAGATCAAGGGGCGATTTGTGCTATAATCTGTAGAAAGGTTCGAGTTGTTTGCATCACAATGTCGTGATTTGCTGCGCGGTTCCAGTCCATTCCGTTGGTATAACGAGAGTCATCGCTCTCGTCCCTTCGTCGTCGAAGGTAGGGACGGGAGCTTTTTATTGCATTGTACGTTATGTGTGAGTAAGGAATAGCCGGACGATCCCTCGTCAATAGTCAGGATGCATCAGGCCCTACGGGATTCCAGTAAGTGAGTGAATGACGATGACCACGGTTTCAATAGTCAATGTGACCAGCTATACCGGATTGGAATTGTTGCGGCTGCTTTCCCAGCATCCACAGTTTGTTGTTACCTCTGTCACAGCACGGAGTGCGGCAGGGAAGCGATTGGCGGATGTATTTTCACAGCTTACTGTTGCGGCAGCCTCTAACATTGATCCAAGTCTCTTTATTACTGAGGAGCCGGAGCAGACTGATCTCGCTTTTGTGTGCTTGCCCCATGCAGCCGCGGCAGAAGCTGTCTTGAAATTGCTCGAACGAGGCACGAAGGTTGTTGATCTCTCTGCCGATTTTCGCCTCCGGGATGCATGCACTCTACGAGGAGTGGTACAAACACATCGCATCCTGCGCCTGCTTTGCTGGAGACAGCCGTGTATGGATTATGTGAGCGTTATCGTGAGCGTATTGAGTTAGCTCAACTTGTTGCCAATCCTGGTTGCTATGCTACGGCAGCTATTCTTGGCTTGATGCCAGCGTTGGCGGCAGGTATTATAAGTCCGGATATCATTATTGATGGTAAATCAGGGATAAGTGGAGCCGGGCGTAGCCTTACCTTAGAGACGCACTATGCAGAAGCCAACGAAGATGTAAGTGCATATAGTCTCTCTGGGCACCGTCACTTGCCCGAAATTATCCAAGAACTGGAAGCCGCGGCACTGGCGGGTGGTCATCCAGTAAATGGTTCGCTGCGTGTCACCTTTATACCACACCTTATACCGATGACTCGCGGAATTCTGGCAACCTGCTATGCCGATTTGAATGTTGGCACAGACCATCCCATTCCTACAACGGCAGAGGTGCGTTCGCTCTATCAAGAATACTATGCACATGAGCCTTTTGTGCATGTGGTGGATGCAGCGCCGCATACGAAATGGACGTATGGCAATAATAACTGTTTACTCTATCCAATGGTGGATACGCGCACTCGGCGTCTACTGGTGATTTCTTGCCTGGATAATCTCGTCAAGGGGGCCGCAGGTCAGGCAATACAGAATGCAAATCGACTTTTTGGGTTTGCGGAGGCTACTGGATTGAGTTCGATGCCTCTCTATCCGTAGGTGAAGGAGTTGCTGCTGTAATGGCTCTTACTTTTTCGATGACATCTGAAGGCGATATTATAAGTGATCAGCAACTGATCGCACACGTGTTGAGCGAGGCGCTTCCCTATGTAAATTTTTTGAAAGGGAAGACGCTCGTCATAAAGCTGGGGGGAAGCACGCTTGAGCACCAGCGCGATGTACTGCAAGATATCATCTGGCTACGCACGTTGGGCGCTAATCCTGTACTTGTGCATGGCGGTGGGCCTTATATTAATGAGTGGTTGGATAAACTCAATGTACCTACGAGTTTTGAGAATGGGTTGCGCGTGACCGATGCTCTGACGTTAGAGATTGTGCGAATGGTGCTGCTGGGGCAGGTGAATTCGGGCCTGGTGTTGATGGCTTCACAAATGGGTGGCAAGGCGATTGGTTTGAGCGGAACCGATGGCAATATGGTGCATGCCCGCATTGCCGATGAACGCCTGGGCTTTGTTGGTGAGGTTGAAGAAATTGATCCTACCGTGGTACAGACGCTGATCGATCAAGGCTATATCCCGATTGTCGCGCCACTTGGTCTAGGGCCTGATGGCATCTGCCTGAATATCAACGCCGACCTCGTAGCCGCTCATCTGGCCGGTGCGCTTAACGCGGAAAAGCTGATCTTCTTAAGCAATACTGTCGGTATTTGCCGCAATGATGGCTCGTTGATCTCGGAACTGAGCGAGGGCGAGGCCAGACAATTGATAGAAGAGGGAGTAATCAGCGGAGGCATGATTCCAAAAGTAACTGCATGCTTCAGTGCTTTGCAGGCTGTGCCTCGCGTCCACATTGTGGATGGCCGCGAACCGCATGTCCTGCTGCGCGAATTGTTTACAGATAAAGGGGCCGGAACGATGATTGTAAGAAGCCCAGAATCTATCACCCTGTAGGGGCAGTGCCTTGTGCCTGCCCTCGTGCCTACCCTGGCGCGTCATCCTGTAGGGGCAGTGCCTTGCGCCTGCCCTCATCATCATTCTTATCGTCCTGTAGGGGCAGCGCCTTGTGCCTGCCCTCGTGAAGGATGACACATCTCAACCATCGTCCTGTAGGGGCAGCGCCTTGTGCCTGCCCTCGTGAAGGACCTGTGACATATTGTGCCTCTTGATTGAATATGTAATAGGAACATTCCTGAAACTATCGTCATGAAGGCAAAAAGAATTGCACAGAGAAACAGATACGTCTGAGAGCGCGGTTTCCGGTGAGAATGCGCCTGCGACCTCCGACAGCAAACGTCAACTGCTTGAGTTTCTACAAAACTCGGCAGCGGCGTTGCTTGGCACTCTACGTTCATATGTCCATCGTATGGGCCTGGCTTCAGGGGAGGCAGTACACGCGGCTGCGTTAGAGGTACTGCAGGAAACCGTGATCGAAGCGCTTGCTCACGCCGACCGCTTCACTCCCACCCGGCAGCCAATGGCATGGCTGCTAGGAATTGCTCTCAATATCATTAAACGCAAGAAAGTTGAGCTAGCGAAGCGCCACCATAGGGAACTCCAACTCTCCACGCTCTATCCAGAGTCGATGAGTGAGAGCGACCTCCTCGATGAAATCACTTCCACCACCTTAGCCAGTCCAGAAATCACAATTGAGGCGAACGAGCAGGCCAATGCCCTACTATCCCTTGTATCTACAGATGACCAGGAGGTGCTACGTCTCGCCTTCCTGGAGGATTTCGAGCGAGACGCACTCGCACAACGGCTTGGCACGACCCCTGGAACTGCGCGTATGCGGCTGCATCGTGCCCTCAGCCGACTACGTGCTGCCTGGCGCGAACAGCAAATGACGCGGCAAAAAGGAGAAGACGATGCCTGATTATTTGACCCCACGTATGCAAGAACGCATGCAAACACTGTACCGCTATACCCGCGCTTTGGAGTCTGGTGATATCGACGCGGCCTCGGCTGTATTGAACGAGGCAGAACATGATGCTGTGCTCGAACGCATGATACTGGAGTTCAATGATGTCTACCAGGATGAGGATCGCGTAGCTGTCCATCCGAATGATCTCTTAAAGGTACAGAATTTCTTGTTTACTCATTTCCCCTTGGAGGACATGACCGGGCAGGGACATGAAAAGCGGGCATTTCTGGTAAATGGGAGGAGGGAAACGCGAGAAAGCATGCAGCAAGGTAGGGAAAGGCCATTGGAGATATCTCCACTCGTGAAGGTGGATAAGCCTATCCCGACTCGCCCTTCCACTCGCAGCAGGCGCTTTATTGTATTCCTACAAAATATTGCGGCTGTTCTTATAGTAGGCGTTTTGCTTGCGAGTTTCATTGTGCTATTTGCCTCGCATCGATCAGGGTCAACAGGCTCTAATGTTGCCTCAAATGGTGTGTGTAGCGTATGGAGATTTGTCACGAGTCCGAGTATGACTCCATCTTCTTCTCTGGCTGGGGTAGCAGCAATTTCCTCGAAGGATGTGTGGGCGGTGGGAAGCTACAACAATAGCATCAGTGGCAATAAGAACACTGGCCTGGCGCTTATTGAGCACTGGAATGGAAACGCCTGGAGTGTTGTGAATAGTCCGCAGGTTGCGTCATCTTCCACTTTGACAGGAGTAGCAGCAATTTCCACAAACAATGTCTGGGCAGTCGGATACTCCTTCAATGAGAGTGCCAGCCCATTGATTGAGCACTGGAATGGCAGCTCCTGGAATATTGTGAAGGGTTCTGACGTAGGAGCGGATGCCGTCCTGAATAGCATAACGGCTCTTTCCGCGAACGATATTTGGGCGGTGGGCCTGCGAAGCAGCATGGCTAATTCGTCTAACACATTGACACTGATTGAGCATTGGGACGGTAGTGCATGGAGCGTCGTCAAGAGTCCAAGCATGGGGAAATCTTCCACTTTGTTCGGAGTAGCGGCTGTCTCTCCCAGTGATATCTGGACCGTGGGGAATTTCGTCTATAGCAACAATGGCAACCGTGAAACGCTGATTGAGCATTGGAATGGCAGCACTTGGAGCATTGTCAAGAGTCCAAATGTCGGGTCATTTTCGGCACTTAACGCGGTAGCAGTTGCCTCTGCGAAGGATGTCTGGGCTGTAGGTGTTCATGAAGTCGTGGGCACTTCGACTAATTCGCAGGAGCTGGTTGAGCATTGGGATGGCAGCGCCTGGAGCATTGTCAAGAGTCCAAGCATAGAGCCATTTTCTGCACTTTTCGGAGTGGTTGCAATCTCTGCAAGCGATGTCTGGTTTGTAGGGAGCCACGGAGAAGGTAATACCTCTGAAAATGTGAAGACATTGATTGAGCACTGGAACGGGAGCGCATGGTATGTGGTGAATAGCCCCAATGCCGGGACGGGCTATAATTCACTTCTCGCCGTGTCCCTGGTTCCTGGTTCCCAAATGATCTGGAGCCTGGGATCGGGTGGTCCAAACTTCAACGAACAACGAACACTTACTGAGTTATGCTCGTGAACAAGATGACAGGGCAAAGCATACCACTACCAACGCCATTGGTTACCAATGATCGAGGTTGGTAGTGGTATGCTTTGCCCTGTCATGCTCTACAATCTTCCCAACACCACTTCGACGGTATAGCCCTCTAGCTTCTTGAGGGAGGTCGGTGAAACAGACTCACGGTATACCTCCTGAATTGAGGGCCATTCTTGTGCATCGGTGACGATGTACAGCGCATCCGTGAGCGTTTCCGATTGCAACGCCTTTTGATAGCGGCTGAGGATCGAAGCCAACTCTTCATCGGTATAGAGCGCAAGGGCGATGTGATCCTCAATGTTGAAGCCCGCCTTTTTACGCGTATCCTGTATGTAGTGGGTCAGGTCCCGAACAAGACCCTCTTCACGCAGTTCGGGCGTGATCGTCGTCTCCAGCGCGACAACATATCCACGCTCTTCAGCGGTAACAAATCCTGCACGCGCCGTGGCAACCACTTCGATCTCGTCGGAAGTCAGCTCGATTTGCTGGCCCTCGATGGTGAAGCTGAGTGCACCTGTCTCGTTGAGCAGTTTTGCTGCTTCGTGTGCCCCATGCAAATCGAGTGCTTTGAACTTTGCCAGGATTTTCTGTACCAATGGGCCATATTTAGGACCAAGCACTTTAACCTGGGGTTTCAGCGTATACGCCAGCATGTCGCTGTCTTCGCTCATCAGTTCCAGCCGCTTGATGTTCAGTTCCTCGAGTACCTGACCGTTGAGACGCATCAGAGCCTCCTCCTCAGCGAGGCTAGGGACGCGCACATACAAGGCGTTGAGCGGCTGGCGAACCTTGATCTGCGCCTTTTCACGAGCAGCGCGACCGAGACCAACCACGCGCATCACAAGCTGGGTCTCGTTTGTCAACTGTTCATCGAATAAGTCCTCGTTCACCGTTGGCCAATCGCAGAGGTGAACACTCATCGATGCCTGCGGATTGACGCTCCGTACCAGGTTTTGATAAAGCTCTTCCGTCATGAAATGGGATGAAAGGCGAGAGCAAGGTGACCAGCGTCGTCAGGCACTCGTAGAGCGTAAGGTACGCTGCTACCTTGTCATTGTCTAGCTCGGTTTTCCAGATACGCTCGCGGCTGCGTCGCAGGTACCAGTTCGACAGATCTTCCAGGAACTCCTGCATTGCTGCTGCTGGCTTTGTAGTGTCGTACTGGTTCAGGCCATCTGTGACTTCGCCAATGGTCTGCTGCAACTCGGAGAGTATCCAGCGGTCCAACTCGCTGCGCTGTGCTACCGGCAACGAGTGCTGCGTCGGATCGAAGGCGTCGATATTGGCGTAGGTGACAAAGAACCAGTAGACATTCCAGATTTTGTCCAATGTCCTGCGCACCAGCATCCACTTCTCGCTTAGCCGCACAGGCTGACCCGTCTCTGCCGACTTCTGCATGTCCTTTTCGGAGGGTATGAGTGGGAAGCTGAGGTTCTGCTCAGGGACATGGTTGGCAAAAAGCCAGCGCATCGTATCAGAACCCACACGCTCAGCAGCATCGTCGAAGACGACAAGATTCCCCTTCGTCTTGTGCATGGGTGTGCCGTCCTCGCCCATAAGCAAGGCATAGGCAAAGAGTGTCTTGTAAGGGCGCGTATTCTCCAGGACAGTGCTCATCACGAGCATCGAATAGAACCAGTTTTTGAATTGACCTGGGAACGATTCTGAGTCACAAAATCTGCCGGGAACCACTGCCGCCAGTAGTCAGGCTCTGTACGATAGTGCAACGTCGAGTAGGGTACTATACCCGCATCTAGCCAGGGGTTACCGACATCTTTGATGCGCGTTGTCTCTGCACCACATTTCTGACATCGAATTTTGACTGCATCTACCCAGGGCCGGTGCGGCGAATGTCCTTCGAACTCTTCCCAGCCTGATACAGCTCGCTCTTTCAGTTCGTGTTCGCTGCCGATGACCTCGAAGGTGCCGCACTGCGGGCAATCATAGATTGGCAGAGCCAGGCCCCAATAGCGCTTTTTAGAGATCATCCAGTCATCCATATTACGCAGCCAGTCGAGTTCACGATCGAGGCCGAACTGCGGGATCCAGGTGATCGAGTTGACTACATCCATGATCTCATAGCGCAGCGTTTCCATGGAGATGAACCATTCATCTACCAATCGAAAGAGCAGTTCGGTCTTGCAGCGCCAGCAGGTTGGGTAGCGGTGCTTGTAGTTCTGAGGGCGGTAGAGGAAACCCTTTTGCGCTAGGTTCTCCGCGATTTGCTGTCCCACGTCAGCAGCATTTTGCCCTATGAGCCAGTCGAAACCATTGACGTAGTTACCGAACTCGTCTATAGGCGCAACAACTGCCAGGTTAAACTCTTTTGAAAGGCCAAAGTCTTCGCGACCACACCCTGGTGCGATATGGACGATGCCGGTACCCTCGGTCGCGCTGACATCTTTCCACGGCACAACGGTATGGACAACGCCTTGTTCTGCGGGCAGTTCATCGAATGGGCCGCGATAGCTCCATCCGACCATGTCGCTGCCCTTGAGTGTCTCCACTACATGGTAATCTCCCTTGTCGCGGCCTTTGAGTGCCTTCAACACGGGTAACAAATCCTCTGCCAGGTAGTAGAACTCACCATCTTGCTCTACTTTGACGTAGGACAGATCGGGATGCACTGCTGCTGCTACGTTGGCAGGAAGTGTCCAGGGTGTGGTTGTCCAGGCAAGCAGGTATTCTCCGGGACGATCTACCAGTGGAAACCGCACGTAGAGACTCAGATGGCTGACTTCCTTGTAGCCTTCCGATTCTATCTCCATATTCGAGATGCCGGTAGCGCAGCGTGGGCACCACGGCATGACATCATGCCCTTTGTAGATCAGTCCCCGCTCGTTACACTTCTTCAGGAAGGACCAGATGGTATAGTTGTTCTCATCTGAGAGGGTGTAGTAGTCGTTGCCCCAGTCCATCCAGTAGCCCAGACGGATCGATTGCTCGGTTTGGCGCTTTGCAAAGGTAAAGACACGCTGCTTACAGCGCTGCACAAATTCGTCTATGCCATAGGCCTCAATGTCGCGTTTGTTGTGCAGGCCAAGCTCTTTCTCGACTTCGACCTCAACCCACAGTCCCTGGCAATCGAAGCCGTTCTGATAGCGCTGCTTGTAGCCTTGCATGGTCTTATAACGCTGGTACAGGTCTTTGTAGGTGCGCCCCCAGGCATGATGAACGCCCATAGGGTTATTCGCGGTAATTGGACCATCCAGAAACGAGTATTGCTTATCACTGTGGTCATTACGCTGCAAGTATTGCTTGCGTACATCATGTTCATCCCACCACTGCTGGATGATACGTTCTAACGCGGGATAATCTACCCGATCCGCCGCCGTAACGGGCTGGAATACACTCGATTTCACTGACATCACACCCTCCTCATTAACAATGGGTTTGCGTCCTTAATATAGATGATGAACGATGGCCGATACATCGGCGGTGGCCACGATAAATCGGGCCCTACGGTTTACTCGGAAGAGACGAAATGCATCTAATCTGTTAATCTAATCTCTAGTCGTTTGTTGATTTTACCTTTATTTTCCGTCTTGGTAATCTTAATGCCGCCGACTTCTTTTGTATGCCGCACATGTGTCCCGCCGTCGGCCTGTAGATCGAGGCCCACAATTTCGACGATCCGTATTTCTTCCATCTCCGGTGGCAATAAGTTAACTTTTGTGCGAATCAGGTCGGGTATCGCAAATGCTTTGTCACGCGGCAGCGTATAGACGCGGATAGGATAATCCGCTTCCACTGCTTCGTTGATTTTCTCCTCAATATAGGTAATGCGTTCTTTATTCAGGTTTTCCATCGCAAAGTCCATCCGTGCTCGGTCGGGATACATCTGTCCTCCTGTTACCTGGACGCCGAACTCCTTCCAGATCGTGCCACAGAGGATATGCAGGGCCGTATGCGTGCGCATCATGCGGTAACGGAAGTCCCAGTCGATTGTTCCGACAACTTCTTTCCCGACCTGCGGTGGCAGACAATCGAAGGTATGCCAGACAACGTCATCGCGCTTATTCAACGCGATAACCTGTGCCTCCATCTGCCGGTTATCCCACATAATTGTCCCGTGATCTGGCATCTGACCACCTCCGCCAGGGAAAAAGACGGTAGCGTCAAACGCTACTTCATCACCTTCAACCGCGACGACCTTGGCGCTGCACTCAAACATGAAACTGTTTTCAAGGTAGAGCAGCTTTGTCTTCATTGGCGCATGCTCCTATTCATTCATTACTTGATCATCAATACTCAATAAAAAATCCCCTCGCCCGCCATAGGGACGAGAGGAACTCCCGTGGTACCACCCTGATTAGCCGGGTATTTGTCTGCACTCTACTACCTCGGCTCACTCATTTCTGTGTCGCAACCATGCTGTAAGAAACTCATTATACCCTTACAGTATCGCTGGTTCCCTCGGAGTAACGGAGAGGTTCCGGCCAGTCCTACTCTATTATTTACTTCGGGCTAGCGGCTCAGGAGTGATCTTCGGCCTGCCTCTTGTATCCGGTTCCACCACCTCGGACTCTCTGTGACAAGGATATGCAGCCTACTGGCTCCCTCATTGCTGTTTTAGGGTTATGATAATTGTTCGTTTATGCTGGCTTTAATTCTAGCATATTGGGGAGGGAAAGGCAAGTGAATTTCTTGACATCCGGTCATAACTCGACACATGGCTCCGCATGCCCATCGGAGAAAGAGTTGTCTTGAGGGCTAATGGAGCATCTGGACTTGCTTCAATCTCGTGACTTCTGATTTATACTGAATGTCACAATTTCTCAATACGGACACACCCCTCCGCGTGATAAAATACAACTATCCAGCCTAACAAAGGAATACTATCACGCTTATGAACGAACTAGAAAATTTTTATGGACCAAATGCAGGCTACGTCCTCGAACTATATGAACGATACCGCCAGAACCCTGCCTCCGTCGATGCAATCACACGGGCAATTTTTGATAAGTGGTCGCCCGAAGCCCCATCTTTAGCACCAGGTCAGGATAACCGAACTCCTCTTGCCGAAGAGTATATAGAGGGTGGACATGGAAGGAGAGAACCTCCCTTTGAAGTTGACAAGGTGGTAGCTGCCGCCGCGCTTGCTCATGCCATTCGTGAGCGCGGACATCTAGGTGCGCATCTTGACCCGCTGGGGAGTGAGCCGCTAGGTGATCCCGCTCTGCAACCAGAGACGCATGACATTAGCGATTCAGATCTGTCACAACTACCGCCAAGCATTGTTGGAGGCCATGCTGCTGAAGGCAAGAGTAACGCACTTGAAGCAATTCAGGCGCTTCGAGGTATGTATTCTGGCACCATCAGTTACCAGTTTGACCAAGTGAAAAGCCCGGTTGAGCGAGCATGGCTGCGGGATGCCGTAGGCTTGCAGTTGTTTGCGAAGCCCCTAAGTGTGGATGCTAGCCGTAAGCTTTTGAAGCGGCTCACGCAGGTAGAGGGCTTTGAACGTTACTTGCAACAGACGTTCCCTGGACAGAAACGCTTCTCGCTGGAAGGTACCGATGTATTGGTGCCGATGCTCGATCAGATTCTAGGTGAGGCTGCCGAGTCGGGGACGCATGAGGTAATTGTAGGAATGGCCCATCGCGGTCGCCTGAATGTCTTGGCGCACGTCCTTGAGAAGCCATACGCGGCTATCCTCAGCGAATTTGGGCACAGCAAACGCGACGAGAAGGTTTCCTTGACGGATGACTGGGGTTTTGGTTGGACTGGGGATGTGAAGTATCATCTGGGGGCCGAACATGTGCTGGGCGAGGGTGCCTCGGTGAATATGAAGATTGTTCTTTCTCCCAATCCAAGCCACCTGGAATATGTGAATCCCGTCGTTGAAGGCATGACGCGGGCCTCACAGGAGAACGTGCGATGCTCCAGGAGAACCTCAACAGGATGTTGACTATGCCCTACCCATTCTCATCCACGGTGATGCGGCATTTCCGGGTGAGGGCATTGTGGCTGAGACCTTGAACCTCTGGCACCTACGCGGCTACTCGGTCGGAGGTACCATTCATATTATTGTAAACAACCAGTTAGGTTTTACCACTGAACCGGAGGATAGCCGCTCTACGCACTTTGCAAGCGATTTGGCGAAGGGATTTGAGATACCGATCATTCATGTGAACGCTGACGATCCTGAAGCGGCACTTACCGCGATAAGGATGGCCCACGCCTACCGGGACGAGTTTCATAAAGATATCCTGGTTGACCTGGTTGGCTATCGTCGCTGGGGACACAACGAGGGTGACGAACCGGCTTTTACTCAACCCCAAATGTATGAGATCATTCGCAAACATCCCACCGTGCGAGAACTGTATGCAAGTCAACTTGAGCAGAAGGGCACTGTTTCGCGGGATGAAGCTAATGCAATGGTTAAACATGCTTTGGAGGTGTTGGAAGATGCTAAGCGTCAGGCTGATGGAAGTTTGCAGAGCTTTGACCTGGAAGAGACGAACGGCTTAAATGGTCGGCATGAGGAGGCTGAAACACCACCTCCTGTGTCCGTGGAGCAGTTGACTACCTTCAATAAGGAACTGCTTTCTTGGCCGGAGGGTTTTTCTCCCAATCCGAAGCTGGCACGTCTGTTGCAGCGGCGGGCTACAACGCTTGGTCCAGAGGGAGGTATCGATTGGGGACAGGCCGAGGCGCTTGCGTTTGCCTCGATTCTGGCGGATGGGACGCCGATTCGTCTGACCGGTCAGGATAGTGAACGTGGAACATTCAGTCATCGCCATGCTGTTCTGCACGATCAGCATTCAGGAGCAACCTATATTCCGCTTCAGCATTTGGCTGAGGCGCGTGCGCCGTTTTCAATCTATAACAGCCCATTGAGCGAAAGCGGAGCTTTGGGTTTCGAGTATGGCTACAGCGTGCACGCGTCGAGTGCGCTTGTATTGTGGGAGGCGCAATTTGGGGATTTTGCTAACGTGGCCCAGGTGATTATTGACCAATTCATCGCCTCTGCTCGTGCTAAATGGCGGCAGAAGTCATCCCTGGTCTTGTTATTGCCACATGGATATGAGGGGCAAGGGCCGGAGCATTCAAGCGCACGGCTGGAGCGTTATCTTGCGCTTGCTGCGGGAGACAACTGGCGAGTCGCAAACTGCTCTATCGCGTCGCAGTACTTCCACCTGTTGAGGCTGCAAGCGTTTTCTCTGAAGAGCGACCCTCGTCCGCTGGTGGTCATGACGCCGAAGAGCTTGCTGCGTCTTCCACTTGCCTCAACACGACTGGAAGAGTTGACCCAGGGTACATTTCAGCGCGTTCTTGACGATGAGCAGGCGGCTTCACATGCGGATGCTGTCAGGCGAGTGACACTATGCACGGGTAAAATAGCGATAGACCTTTTATCGCGGCAGGAACGCGTGCAAGCCGAGGATGTGGCTATCGTGCGGGTAGAAATGCTCTATCCTTTCCCGGCGGACGAATTGCGTGCTGTACTTGCTCATTATCCGAATGTGCGTGAGGTTGTTTGGGTACAGGAAGAGCCGCGCAACATGGGTGCGTGGACGTACCTCGCTCCACATCTTTCAGAGCTTGTAGGTTCGCAGATGGAGCTAAAGGTAATTTCCCGCCCCGAACGATCAAGTCCTGCTACGGGCTTCTCGGATTTGTATCAGGCAGAGCAGGAGAGGATCATGGAGGAAGCATTGCACTCATCAATTCGACAACTCGGAGGCGAACATGTCCATTGAGATACGTGTCCCAGAAATGGGCGAATCAGTCGTTGATGCTACAATAGGAAGCTGGCTCAAACACCAGGGTGATACTGTTCAGCAGGGCGAGGTGCTGGTTGAACTGGAGACCGATAAGGTGAACGTCGAAGTGAGCGCAGAGCAAAGTGGAGTTCTACAGCAGATACTCAAGCAAGAAGGTGAGGTCGTTACTGTCGGTGATGTGCTGGGAATGATTGGAGAAAGTGCGGGGACAGGAGATGCTACTCAGCAATCGCGGCCTGCACCAGCAACAGCCGCTGAGCAGAAACCTTCCACAGAACAGCGGGAGCCGGTCCAGGTAGCAACCGACGGACAGAAGCCCTCTTCGCAGCGCGAGCCAGAGGTGGTAACGGCCGATGGACAAAGATCGCCGTCTCCGCTGGCACGCAGGATTGCGGCTGAGCATAATGTTGATCTATCGCAGGTAAAAGGACATAGCCCCAGCGGCCGCGTAACCAGGGACGATGTGATTAGCTATCTTGAGCAAAGTACACAGCAACCGGTGGCATCACCGACATCTACAGTTACGGCACCTCCGCAGGTAGCACCATCAACACGACTTCCTACCAGCCCTGCTTCGCCTACTCCTGCTGTAGCGCCGGTGCCATCAGCGTCTCCATCGACGACTCAGGCAGCACCAAGAGGACCTGAGGAGCGCGTCCGACTCTCGCGGCGACGGCAGACGATTGCACAGCGCCTTGTTGAAGCTCAGCACAATGCTGCCATGCTCACAACCTTCAATGAGATCGATATGAGTGCCATCATGGAAGTCCGAAGTCGGCGCAAAGATTCTTTCAAGGAGCGCCATAATGTCTCACTTGGATTTATGTCGTTCTTTACCAAAGCGGTAGTGGGAGCGCTCAAAGCCTTTCCGCGCTTGAACGCGGAGATTCAGGGCAATGAGATGGTGCTGAAATATTACTATGATATTGGTATTGCCGTTGGTGCTGAAGAGGGATTGGTTGTGCCTGTGCTGCGCGAGGCAGATCGCAAGAGCTTTGCACAGATTGAGCGTGAGATTGCCGAACTGGCGAAGCGAGCAAGGGATAATACGCTCTCGCTGGCAGATCTTCAGGGAGGTACGTTTACCATTACCAATGGTGGTGTGTTTGGTTCATTGCTCTCCACGCCAATCTTGAATGCCCCGCAGGTAGGCATTCTGGGTATGCATAAAATCGAGCAGCGACCGGTAGTTGTCAATGGTCAGATCACGATCCGACCGATGATGTACGTGGCGCTTTCTTACGATCACCGCATCGTTGATGGTCGCGAAGCCGTGCAGTTTCTTGTAAGGGTCAAGGAACTGATAGAGGATCCAGAGACGCTTCTGCTTGAAGGCTAAGAATGATCGAATCTTTACTCTCGACATTGCGAATTTCAGCCTGTATAATTATGGGGAAAACAAACGCCTTCATTAACTGTAGGAAATAAAGGGAGTCGTGCGTCTATGCAATCGGGGAAGCCTTATCCTCAATCGGGGGGAAACACTGACGAGCTAAATTCGCTGGTCAATAAATCGCTCGGTCAGTTTCGTATAGTCGAGAGGATTGGATCCGGTGGCATGGCGACTGTCTTCAAAGCATATCAACCGACATTGGATCGTTATGTAGCAATCAAAGTCTTACCCGCCTATCATGCTCGCGATCCCATCTTTATGAAACGCTTCGTGCAAGAGGCCCGCTCGGTTGCCAAACTGGCACATCCAAATATAGTGCAGATTTACGATTTCGGTGACCAGGAAGGGATTACCTACATTGTGATGGAGTATGTGGATGGCGGTACCTTGAAAGATCGATTAAAGCAGCAGGCTTTATCGGCCTCTGAAGCGGTGGATTTTATCATCCAGGCGGCTGAAGGATTGAATTGCGCACACAGCAATGGCATTATTCACCGCGATGTGAAGCCTGCCAATATGTTGGTGCGAAAGGATGGTCATCTGCTGCTCTCTGACTTTGGGATCGCGAAAATCCTTGAGGGGACGACTAACCTCACAAGAGTGGGAACGGGCATTGGGACGCCACAATATATGTCACCCGAACAGGGAACAGGCCAGCCGGTAGATCGCCGCAGCGATATCTATTCGCTTGGCATTGTTTTGTACCATTGTTTGACGGGTCGCGTACCTTTTACCGCCGATAACCCACTTTCGATTACAGTCAAGCATCTGCACGATCCTTTACCAATCGAGAACCTGCGCGTGGCGAATGTGCCCACTCCTATTGAGCAGGTCGTGTTGAAGATGACGGCAAAGTCTCCGCAAGATCGCTACCAATCCACAGATACACTGATTGATGCGCTGGCAAATGCATTGGCTGCTTCTCACCTTGCTATGCCACGTTCATGGCGAGGTGGTATGCAGGCAAGCGGGACTATCCCATCTCTAGGCTCACAGCCAGATCCGCGAGTTGCTTTCTCGGGTCAAATGCCCATCTCGAATAGCGGGCCTGGAGGAAATTTCGCAGCTTTCACTGCGAATTCTCAGCCGTTGTCTGAACAGTCGGCGGCAGTAACGGTTCCTTGTTTCCGTTGCGGAGCAGCGAATCCCAGTACTCGCCTTTTCTGTACTTCCTGTGGCTACGAGTTGTCGGATAGCCGTGCGGCTGCTGATCGCTTTGTAGGATCGAATGGCCGTCCAATGCTGGCTCGTTTGACTATCAAGAACGGACAAATGGGAGGTCGTTCCTATCTGTTTCATCAGGATATGACAACCATTGGTCGGACAAATGGTAATGACCTGATTATTTCCGGTCGCACCGTTTCACGTCGCCATGCGCGTCTCTGGTTTGACAATGGTCGCTGGTACTTAGAAGATTTACAGAGTGCAAACGGCACCCTGGTGAATAATGTACGCATTTTTCAACCTGCGCAATTGAATGACGGTGATCTCATCAGTTTTGGTGATGAGCTTGTAGTCTTTAACATTACATATAGGTAAAATTGGCCGATACATCGGCCTCTACGGAAGGATCATTTCGATGAGTTCCATCAATCCCTTGGTGCAAGTAGCACAGCAAGTCCTGCTGGGAGGCGCTGTCAAACAAAACCATGCCCTTGAGCATGCAACAATTGTACTGCTGAGTAAGCAGTTTCCCGATGTACGGCTTGCCGGCATATCTTTTGCCTCAGGCTTCTTCGTATTTGGTGATCTGCCTACCGAAGCCATTTTGCCGACAGCGCAGGAAGCATTGGCATTGCTCCGTTCAACCAAACCGGAGCTGGCGATTCACGAACGCTGCGGTACAAATCTTGCTGTCTCCGGCATGCTGACCGGCCTTTCCGCGATGACGGTAGCCAAGATGCGCCGTCCATTCAACACCGCCAACAATGTGATTCTGGCATCGACCGCTGCACTCATCGTTGCTCGCCCTCTAGGATTGCTGGTACAACGCTACTTCACGACCCAGACGCCCAATGCAACCATGACGATTACAGGAGTCACGCCGCGTACACTCTTTGGTACTCCTGCCCATTTTGTCAGTACAGATAATCCAGGGGCATCAGGACTATTCTCCTGATAGAGACTATGATGGCATTCGTCGTCCGTCCTGTAGGGGCAGCGCCTTGTGCCTGCCCTCGCGATAGTGACAATTGTCGTCCTGTAGGGGCAGTGCCTTGTGCCTGCCCTCGCGAAGGATGACAAATGCCTGGATAAGGCAAGCGAGGTATGTATGGAGCGCAGTAGTTTTTTGGTTGAGACCTCGTGGCTAGCTGAGCATCTGAAGGATCCACACCTGCGTGTTGTGGATATGCGTGGCTATGTCCGCACTGTGAATCTACAAGATGGGGTGCAGGAAGCCACATATGTCGGTGCACGAGATGAGTATGAGCAGGCGCATATCCCCGGTGCGCTATATATTGACTGGACAAGCGATATTGTTGACCCAGATGGGAGTGTGGAGGCGCAGATAGCGCCTGCTGAGCGTTTCGCAGAGGTAATGGGTCATCTGGGAATTGGTGATCAGCATCTGGTTGTGGCCTACGATGCCCATCCTGCCTCGCAATTTGCTACTCGCCTCTGGTGGGCGCTTCGCTACTATGGGCATGATCAGGTTGTGGTGTTGAATGGAGGATTACCTAAATGGCAGCGTGAAAACCTGCCGTTAGAAAGTGCCGTTCCAGTCTATCCTCCTGCCATTTTTACACCCGACGTCCAGCCACAATTGCGTGCTACCGCCGAGGAAGTAGTGGCCTTACTGAGTCAGCACGACGTGTCACTCGTCGATGCTCGTGACACTGGCCAATATACAGGTGAAACGGTACGGGGTAGCGGGCGTCGCGGCCATATACCAGGTGCTCTCAATATCCCACGTGAAGAGCTTGTTGATCCAGGAACCGGCACATTTCGCAGCAATGATGAACTGGAGCATGTTTTCTCTAGCGCGAACATTGCACCAGAACAACGTGTTGTTGCCTACTGTAATGGAGGTGTTGCCGCAACCACCGTCCTCTTCAGCCTGGCAATGCTTGGATACCCTCACTTGACGAACTATGACGGTTCCTGGAATGAATGGGGTAAGCGTCAAGATTTGCCGACCGAACTCTAGAAATTACCTATGGATGAGCACGAGATTGAAGAACAGCAAGACCTGCTGAATCTCAACGAGATTATGCAGGCCTTTGGCGTAAATAACTGGAACAACCTTGGACCGGTTGCAACTCCATCTTCCCATCCTCAACTGTTGAACTTACAGATCGAAATCGAAGGCCTTCACTATATTCTCAAAGAGCGAGCCGAAGGACTGGTAGAAGAAGATAGCAGCCATCGCTATCACTTCCAGCGCTATTTACAGCAGGCAGGCATTCCTATTCCCCCATTGTGGTTGACCCCTCAAGGGGAGCCTGTGGTGACGATTGGCGAAGATTCCTTTGAGTTGCAGCAGTGGGTAGATGGAGACTTGTTCAGTTCGACAGATTCGCGCAGCCTCGAATGGGTAGCCAATGCCGGAGAAATGCTTGGCCGATTACATCAAGCCTCCCGTCATTACCCAGGACACCAGCATCGATGGCCATCAGAGGTACAGGCAGGAGGTTTAGTCCAGGGCTGGCTCAATCTCGCACGTAGCAAAGTGGAACAGAGCGGGGTACACGCAATTGCAGCAGCCCTCTCAAACATCGTTGATGCATGGGAGGCTGTGCTACCTGCAACCATGATGGCTATCGGCGGAGTTCGTGGCTTGCCGGAGTTTCATATTCATGGTGACTATCACGCGTTGAACCTACGTTTTGATGCTCAAGGGGTAAGCGCTGTGCTTGGACTGGACGCATCGCGTTGGGAGAAACGCATTATTGAACTTGCCTATGCCCTCTTCTATTTTTGTGCATTGGAATGGCGTACCGACCGGAGCTTAAATCGACCACTTGTGAAGCGCGGATTTGAACCTGAACGCGTCAACCACTTCTTGCGCGCATATGGTGCCGTCTACCCACCCAATCCTGGTGAAGCTCCTCTCCTTGTAGACGCCCTGACCTTGATTGCCCCCATCGTTACTATTAACGGCCCGCTTGAAGATATCTTCTTCTCCAACGAACACGAGGAAGTATTGATCGATGATGTGATGGAGCGCCTGGCGTGGGCTGCATCACTACCTGCCTGGCTCG
>CAVZTX010000037.1:0-49304 GCA_963778375.1 uncultured Chloroflexia bacterium
GCCAGCGATGCGGTTGCGGCCGCCGCAGCTATCCAACGAGCGCTCGCAGGCCGCTCCTGGCCTGACGATAGCTCTGTGAGGGTGCGTATTGGGCTGCATACCGGTGAGCCAAGGTTGACCCTTGATGGTTACATTGGGATGGATGTGCATCACGCTGCGCGTATCATGAGTGCTGGACACGGTGGGCAGATCCTGCTCTCACAAACTACGCGTGATCTCGTTGCGCAATACCTGCCGGCGGGTACCTTCTTGCAAGACCTGGGAGAACATCGCCTCAAAGACTTACAGCGACCCAGCCAGCTTTTTCAATTGAATCTGGAGGGATTGCCTGCCGACTTTGCGCCACTCAAGACGCTCGATACCCATCCCAATAACCTGCCGATCCAGCCAACGCCTTTCATTGGACGCGAGAAAGAAGTGGCAGCGGTCATTCAGTTGCTCCGGAGACCTGGGGTGCGATTAGTGACGCTGAGCGGACCAGGCGGTGTGGGCAAGACGCGGCTGGCGCTGCAGGTGGCTGCCGAACTCTCGGACGACTTCACTGATGGCGTCTTCGTTGTGCCCCTGGCCCCGGTCAATACTCCAGAACAGGTGGTTGCTGCCATTGCCCAGACGCTTGGCATCAACGAATCCAGCGATCTTCCCTTATTCTCACTGCTCGAAGCTGCCCTCAAAGGGAAACACCTGGTTCTCTTATTGGATAACTTTGAGCAGGTCGTTGATGCTGCCGTAGTGCTGGCCGAACTGCTCGCTGCTTGCCCGCGGCTGAAGGTAGTGGTGACAAGCCGTATGAGACTACAGGTGCGGGCCGAGCACGAGTTCGTGGTGCCGCCGCTGTCTGTGCCAACACAGAAACACCTGCCTGATCTCAAAACCCTCTCGCACTACGAGGCAGTGGCCCTGTTCATCGAGCGAGCGCAAGCCATGAAGCCGGATTTCTCAGTGACGAACGCGAATGCTCCTGCTGTGGCGGCCATCTGTGCCCATCTAGATGGGCTTCCCCTAGCGATTGAGCTGGCCGCAGCTCGCGTCAAGCATTTCTCCCCGCAGATGCTGCTCGACCCGGCTGGAGCAGGGCCTCTCCGTGCTCTCGGGAGGCGCTCGCGATTTGCCTGTCCGGCAGCAGACGTTGCGAGGAACAATTGCCTGGAGCTATGATCTGCTCTCCTCGGAGGAACAAAAGCTCTTTCGTCACCTCGCAGTTTTTGTAAATGGATTGAATCTGGAAGCCGCCGAAGCGATCTGCATGGCACGCGGGGGACTGGCGGAAGATATGCTGGAAGGGATGGCTTCCCTGGTGGATAAGAGCCTGCTGCGACAAGAGGAGCAGACCGCAGGGGAGACGCGCTTCTGGATGTTGCAGACGCTGCGCGAATTCGGGCTGGAACAGCTTGCAAAGAACGGAGAGCTGGAGGCGACTCGTCAAGCCCATGCCGAGTACTACCTGAGGTTGGTAGAGGAAGCACACATTTCTCTACCAGAGAACGAGCAGGGTGGGTGGATGGCTCGCCTGGAGCAGGAACATGAGAACCTGCGTGCTGCGCTCTTCTGGCTATTAGCACAGGCACGGCTAGGAAATGAGCAAAGCAAGCAACAGGCGGAGCGTGCACTGCGCTTCTGTAATGCATTGTCCTGGTTCTGGTCCATTCGTGGATATATTCGAGAAGGGCAAGACTTCCTGGAGCAGGCCCTGGCGGTTGGTCAGAGCGTATCAGCCCCTGTGAAGGCAAAGGCCTTCTACTCGGCAGCAAATCTGGCCTTTCTAGTGGACGACCTGGAGCGAACAGAGAAACTGGGCAATGAGAGCCTGACCCTTTTCCGGGAACTGGGAGACAAGGCTGGCATGGCGGATGCTCTCTTGATCCTGGGATCGGACGCCTGGGGAAGAGGACAGTATACGCTTGCCCGGCCTCAGTTGAAGGAGGCAGCAACTCTCTACCAGGAGATGGGAGAGCAATGGAAGCGCGGGCGCTGCCTCACGCAATTAGCCCGCATCAATACCGTACAAGGCGAATATGATCAGGCGCAGGGATTGTTGGAGCAGAGCCTGGCGCTCTACCGTACTCTGGGCGACAAGGAGCGACTTGTCTGGGTACACTATTTACAGGCCCGCCTGTTCTTTCTCTCAGGGCGCGATACCCCTGCCGTTCGCAGCCTGATTGAGCAGAGCCTCACGTTGTCGCGGGAGATTGACAGTCCCTGGGAACAAGCCTACCCGCTCGTCCTATTGGGGCAGATCGCACTCCAGCAGGGCGACTCGGCACAGGCCCATCCCCTCTTTGAGGAGAGCAAAAGCGCCTTCAAAGAAGTAGGAGATCAGGGAGGCATGGCCGAGGCGATGATGGGACTGGCCAGCGTAGCCAAAATGCAAGGCGACTTTGTGGCGGCACGTGATCTCTACCAGGAGAGCTTTTCTATCCTCCAAAGGATTCAATATCAAGAATTGATTCCTGCTTGCCTGGAAGGGCTGGCAAATGTGGCAGCCGAGCAAGGTGAGCTGGTCTGGGCGGCACATTTGTGGGGTGTATCTGAAGCGCTACGTGAGGCGATTGGTACCCCTATTCCGGTTGTCTATCGGGGCGATTATGAGCGGACAGTGGCGAAAGCTCGTGGGCAAGTTGGGGATGAGGATTTTGTTAGGGGATGGGATGAGGGGAGGAGGATGAGGGTAGGAGAGGTTATAAGCAAGCAGGGTGCTGGATGAGAAACGAGGAGGAAAAATATTATGGCACAACAAGACAGTGATCTCCCGGTTGGACTATCCGCTCCGGCTCGAAGAGCACTTATTGGAGCTGGCTATGTGCGACTTGATCAGTTAAGCAAGGTTAGCGAGGCAGAGGTCAAGCGGCTTCATGGCATTGGGCCAAATGCACTTAAGCATCTCCGCGATGCTCTCAATGTGAAGGGACTGTCGTTTGCTGATGGGAAGCCTCTTCCAAATTGAGACGATATCTCCCAATTTCAACCACAAATCTGCGAGCGTCAGCATGTGATGCTGGGACAGGTAGTCAGAGCGGGATGGCTCCTATTCCAGTAAAAGTAGTAGCCTACATCAATCCGCTTCCCAGCTTTACCAACCAGCCGTCCTCACTCCTCCTTTAAACGGCCCTACAACATCACTTGTCACCCAGCCCCGGATTAAATCACAATGTGCATTTCTTAGCTGGATAGTCTAACGCAAGTTCTCTTTTCAAGAGGAACCAGCTCATACAGATGTCCAGATCTACACCCACTATCATGCACCCGAGGTTTGCGAAAGGCAGTAAACTCGAAGGTATCGCGCGGTACTTACGCAATAAATTCTTGGGCGAAGCGGTGCAGCACAGTCAAATCGGTCGCGCTGGGTAAGTCCAGAATAATCTCTTGTACGCCCAGGGCTTCCAGGGCGGCAATACGTTGACGAATCGTCGCCGAACTACCAACCAGGGAGGTTTCTCTGAGTTCTGGTTTGTAGATGTCCGGAACCAGGGCCAAGGCCTCTTCGTCACTATCGGCAATGGAGCAAAACGCACTGGTAGTGCGATAGATGCTCTCGTAGTCACGCCCCACTGACTCGCAGTGCTGTTTGAGTACCGCGAGCTTGTGCGCCAGCGTCTTCAGGTCGCCGCTCACATTACAGGCATCGCCATACTGCGCGACCAGTTTCAACGTCACCTTCTCACCACCTCCACCAATCAGGATGGGAATGTGGGGTTTCTGCACACCCTTAGGCTGATTAATTGCGCCGCGCACCTGGTAATACTGCCCCTCAAACGTCGCCTCCTCTTGCTCCCACATGGCGTGAATGACCTGGAGGGCTTCGCGCAACTGGCGTAGGCGTTCAGGCCCATCAGGAAATGGATAGCCATACGCTCGATATTCGTGCTCATACCAGCCAGCGCCAATGCCAAAGTTCAGACGACCGTGGCTCAACACGTTGAGCGTGCTCGCCATCTTGGCCACCAGGGCAGGATGGCGATAGCTATTGCACGACACAATCTGCCCGATACGGACACGTTTCGTATCACGAGCCAGAGCAGCCAGTGACATCCAGCATTCAAATGTCACCTCCTGAGTGGGGATGGGAACCGTATGGAAGTGATCAACCAGCCAGACCCCCTCGAAACCTGTCTCATCGGCGGCCTTCGCCACGTTTGTCATTGTCTCATACGCTTCAACGGGATCCTTAATACCCACTAGAGTCATCTTCCAGCCACCTGGGAGAGCGATACTGTATTTCATGCGCAACCTCTTTCCTACAAAAATGGCTGGAACTCGTTCGAGAGAACGAAACAACGTTCTCCCTGCCATTCCTGTGCTTTGCCTTCTATCATCTCTGATGATCTTATCAGCTAATAATAGTACGAACTCACGCACGGCATAGTTTACATGTTACCATCCCCACGTGCCTATTCCCCCTTTAAACGGTCCAATAATCTCATCAGTTATCCAGCCTCCATAAAAATCTCCCTCCTGCGCTTGCACGCGTTCACCATCAACATAGCAGGCATCCATTTTGCCGGGGTAGAAGGCGATATAGTTGGCCAGGGCTTCGTAGGGGTGAGTTGGGTGACGGTAGTACCACGCGGCGTGGGAGGCGGTTTTGTCTCCTACTTTGATGGTGTAATAAGAAGCGGCACCTTTCCATTCGCAGAAGGTGGTACGCTGGACGGGCGTGAAGTATTCCGCGAGTTTGACATCTTCAGGGGGGATGTAGTAGACGGGTGGGTGGCTGGTTTCTAGTATGCGTTTGGCACGCTGGGTGTCTGCAATGATGACGCCATTGAAGATGACCTGGATGTGTTTGTTGCTGTCCTCCAGGCGAGGAGGTCGGGGATAATTCCAGACGGATTCCTGACCAGGAGCTGGTTCGATACGTTTTTTCTGGCTCATTTTTGAGTTCCTTTGCTTGCGAAAAAAGTGGACAGTTGGCTGCTTCCCGACTATAATACGTATAGAATAGACGCATGGATATGCTTGATTGGATAGAGCTACAAGGAGGAACCAGATGCTAAGGCTACTCTCTCGGCTGCTCATCATTGGTCTCATTGCCTTGGGCTTCTTCCTGTTTGTTGGTAGCCAGTTCTTTCAGAACGCGGGGAATGCATTGATCAGCGCAATCAACGGTTCCGCTGTGCATGGGGTGGCACAAGTTGTTCCCAGTACCTCAGGAAACTCCAGTAATCTCCAGGTGACATTGCAAGGCCTTACTCCCAAATCGCCTTATGATATTACCCTCGATCAGAATCAGTGCGGTGGGACAGTTGTAAAGGATGTTGGCCCGGTTACTACCGATACCGGTGGGAATGTGACGAAAACCTTCACCGTCCCTTATGTTAGCAATACAACGCAACAGACGTACTGGGTTGATGTGCATCAGGGGTCTGATAGGTCATCTGCGAGTACGGCTTGTGGACAGGTGCAGTTGAACAACGCGTCTGCATCACATATCGATGTATCTGGGGTGAGCAACTCATCAAGTACTTCCAACAATGATCCAATAGGGGTCAGTAATACAAACAGTACTCCTAGTGCGGGTGGGGGGAACTCGAACCCTGGTGATCCGGGATTGCCCAATTCAGGGATTGCTCCAGGCGGAAGCAACAGCTACGATAACTACACTTTCCCTCGTAAGTATTAATGCTCGAATGATGCCGCCATTGAAGAAGGAATGAATTTAACGCCTCAGGATCAGCACCTTGAAGTTACCCATTCCGGCAGGATCGGTCAGCGCTAATGCTCGCTGGCGCAAATCGTACCATTTCAGCAGTGCCACTTGACCACGATCGGTGCCGCGTTCCGTATCTGCCGCCGAAAATTCCAGCTTGCGGCGGCTCTCCAACTCCTCATAAATACCCAGTTCCTCCAGCCAGAGACGCTGCGTCGTGAAGCGATTCAGCCGCAGACCGTGCTGTCGTCCGGCATTGATCAGCGCGGTGAAATTTACGTGAGCAGTAATATCCTGCTCACCAGGACGTACCAAAGGTCGTTCGGTCATTTGATGCCGGAAGTAACAGGCGAGCGTACCACGTCTCCGATAACGTGTATAAAGCGCGGCAGCCTTATCTCCGTAATCAATAGTTAGGATGAACCCGCGTTTCAACATATAGGCCGTTCGCTCCATCCAGCGCAGAGCATCCAGGTTGATCTCGGCTCGCCAGCCATCGCCGAAGCTTTGCCAGTGAATTTTATAATTGTCCAGGTAGGCGGCTACTTGCGGACTGCTTGGCTCATCCAGAACTTCGTACAATCTGCCATCCTGCTCATCAACATACACCTCGTACAATTGACCATTGTGGGTCTCAACAACATGGACGGGAAAGGCGTCGATTAGCTCATTGGAGAGGATGACGGAGGGTGTTAGCTCTTTGTCCGACGCATTCACCACGTCTTGTCCAGCCCGGATATCCTCGGTCTGATAATCGAGGACGGTACTGAAGTCAGGTGCCTGCGTTTGTGCCCATGCGCGAATTCCTTGAGCCAGGTCTCCTCGTCCGGCACCTTGTTCCAGTACGATAAACGGTACAGGTCGTTTCAAATGCTCCCACATTTGGCGAAGCTGCCGTCCCAGGCAGTTCGCGAAGATGCCTGCAGCACCGGAAATGTCGCCGCTGGTGTAGTAATCGCCTTCCCATCCCATCTTGAGAGGTTCGGTAACATAGTACCCATAGCCAGGCTCGTAGAGGGCCATACGCATATATTCGGCAAAGGAGATGGGGCCTTCTCGCGAGATACGTTCGATAATCAATTGTTGCAGAGGGGTAGATGCCACGTTTTTCTGCCCCTGAATCAATTCATGCCGAACTGGACGACGAGTAAATCGAGAGCCATGTCGGGGGTCAGGCGGCTGCGCTTGAGAGCAGCGTCGGTCGCGAGCAATTGGTGATAGGCTCCTTCGAGTTGAGGCCAGTTGAATTTCCCAATCTGACGTAAGGCTTTTTCGGCTACAAATGGAGCCATGCCGGTGGTGGAAGCGATTTGTGGAGCGCGCTGGCCCTTTTCCGCGAGTTCCTTGACGAGCAGCAATGAGCGTACCTGGGAGGTGATTGTGCTGATGAGGCGCAGCGCGGGTTCACCATCAGCCAGCAAGTCGTGCAAGATGTCGAGCGCCTGTTTGCGATTGCGCTGTGCGAGGGCGTCGGTGAGGTCAAAGACTCGCGCCTCCTGTACCTGCGCCGACAGCCTGCGTACTTCATCAGTGCTGATGATCCCTCCATCTCCAACATAGGTTGCCAGCTTATCCAGTTCGTTCGCTAGCAGGCGTAGCTGATTGCCTATAAAATCGGCCAGCATCGTAGCCGCCTCAGATTCAATCGTCACCCCAATGCTTTTCGCTCGTTTGCTGATCCAGCTTTCCAGTGCCGCTCCTTTAGGAAGTGTGCTTACAATCACCTTGCCATGTTTTTGCGCTGCTTTGAGCAAAGGGCTTGACTCGCTGAGTTCTTCATCAACCACCATAATCAGCACGGTGCTATCAGGCAATTGAGGTACATATTCAGCCAGGCCCTTCTCAAAGCTTGCACGGGACTCACCACGATTTTTACCTTTGCGAGCCTTGCCGCGCTTCTCACCTTTGCTGGCTTTCTCTACAGCATCTGCACCCTCAGTCGTTGACTCTTCACCACGTCGCCTTTTTGGTAATCCTTCGACCATAACCAGGCGCTGTTCACTGAGAAAGGGCATAGTGTTGCTGGTGGAGATGATGGTCATAAGATCGACCTCAGCGCCACTATACGTGTCCTGGTTATATTCAAAATCCCCCTGGCGGCGCAGCATCTTCAACTGCTCGCGATTGGTGAATTCGTCATTGCCATGCAGAAGATAGAACATACGTGCCTATCAGACGCCTGACCGCAAAGCGGTAGACACTACTTTGCATCTCTGCTGAGCCGAAGGCTAGACGCGATAGCGTCGTTGCAGAGATGGATTACAAGGATTCGATAGCGTCGTTGGCGTCTGTCTTTCAAGCTTCGATTAGTTATTCATGTGTGAGGGAAGTGGGTCTGCGGTAGTCGCGGCTTGTCAGGCGAGCAACGATCAGGTCCGCAAAGATACCCCCGATTAGCCCCAGTACTGAACAAATCAGCAGAGAGCCGAAAAATGTTGCTGGTGCGCTGGCATTAGGGAGTGGTGTATCGTAGATAAGCGTATCAACCCAGCCGAGAATAAAAAGAAAACCTATCAGTTCGCCAAGGAATGCGCCAGCGACCACGACGCCGCGTCTTTTCACCGAACTCATCCAGAACGCGAGGAACAACGCCACCGGAAGAGCGAGAATGAACCCAAAGATATCTGCAATAAAGTAACCGTCGCCTGGATTAATGATCAATGCAGGCATATCAGTACCTCCTATAAAGGGCGTTTTGTCTAATTCTTGCTACTCAGATTATACGCCAGTTGGACAGACGTGACAACAGGAGTTTCATTGGCACATAGCTAATGAGTGAGTCGCTACAAGTGACGAGAAGTTCCCAATAGTTACCTGAATGTTGCAACGTATAACTTTCCCCTACGTATACATCTTAGAAGCACAAACACAAAACGCAGGGCTTTGATAAATGGAGAACGTAGGAGAAGATGCTCTACGCCTGAAGTCTGAGCGTTTCAGAAGGAACGAGGCGAACAAATGATGAATAGAGAACGTATGGCGAGGAATAGAATGACAAGCACCGGAGCAACAACGTTTGGTCTTGAAGAGCGACTCGAACGTGCCCTGGTCTACCCACTCAGTTTCCTTTTTGGCTGGTTACTTCCATTTGGTTGGCTACTTGCCTGGGTACCAGGACTGGCGGTACTTTTCCTTGAGAAAAATCGCAATGTACAATTCCATGCAAGGCAAGCCATGGTAGTGTTCGGCTCACTAGCAGTCGTGCTGGCTCTGATACACTTTTTGCAATTTTTATTGGGCCATATCATACTCATCGGCTTTTTTACAGGGCTTGTTTTAGGGCTTGTAGGCGCGGTGATCGTGTGGGTAATGATTCTTCTGGCAGTCTGGCTAACGATCATGGCCTACTTACGACCCAACTATCGTTTGCCATTCATTGGTAAATACCTCGGTTACTAGTCCTCGCGATTTTCCTAGTCGCGGTAGACCAATCCCAGGGTTAAGCCGAAGACAAGGTGACGGACGATATTCTGGAAAAAAGCGGTCCATGTGGCGAGTTTGGGCAATTCCCCGCTCTTAATCAACGGATGATATCTATCCGCGAGCGGGGTAAGCCCCCACATAGAGACAATGAAGACCTCACTAAAGATAGCCCCTTTCAACCAGTTTGGACCTGGTAAAAAGCGTTTAAAAACCGCAGCGTATAGTTCCGCAAGCATAACCCCATTCAGGAAATGCAGAATCCATGCCAATAAAGAGAACTTTTTATGGATCGCGGCCTTGCCCTGCAACATTCCCTGGATGAAACGTACATCGCTGAAGCGACTGCCCGTGAGCGACATATCCCCTTCCATTGCTATGCTATAAGTCGTCGTTGCCAAAATCCCTGCCAGAGCCGCACGTTCGGGTCGCCAGTTTTGTCGAATGATGCAGTGTAAAATATTGCTGATAGTGAGCATTGCTTTTTTCCTTTTTCGTCAGGTTGATGCGCATCTTTTCTTTAGAGACGTTATTTCCTGCTCCGAAAGGGTACATGCAACCCTATTGCCATAACTGCTCCAAAAAGGGTTGCGGCAAAATTGACGACATCATTATTTATCCAGGAAATGCCGCGTATTGGTGTAGTCTTTGTCCCGCAGCTATGGACGCGCCGCTCGGTCTCCTTGTCACAAACCGGGCAGTAGTACATAACCTGAACGGTCGCTCCTAAAAAACTATCAAAGAAACTTCCCGCTAACCCACTAAGCAGCCCAATCATAGGAAGGGATGCAAGCGACTTGCGGCATCCTTGCATAACCCACATGCCCGTACCAAGGAAAAGTGCACCCAATGCTGCAGCAGCGCTGCCGAACGGTGTAATGCCGCCAGATGTGCCTGGAGAGACAGGCCTGCCGGTCGTAATCAGGCGCGGCTGCCGGGTACTCAGCACACCAAGTTCTGTGGCCCATGTATCGGCGTTCGCGGCAGCGAGTGCACCTATAAAGCCAGCCTGCAACGACTCACGTCGTGTCTGGCTCCGGGTCAATCCATAACCGAGCGCCATCAACGTAGCTACTCCACCGTTTGCCACCACCTGCCCCAGGTCGCGCCGCGATCCTTTGCTGAACTTATCGGCAGCAGCCTGTGCTTTGTCCCGCTCACGGAAGTGTGAAAGCACACTGGATGACACGAAGAACAATATCAACGAGACGCCCCATGTCCATCCGCCCATACCGTAAATCGTTGTGCCGCTCATAACCGCCCCTACAACCCCGCTGCGGTTGAGCGAGCGCCGCCTGTAAGCAACAAGAGCAATAGCGCTGCTGAATACCAGGCCAAGCGTCAGCCTTACTCTCACTTCGGAATTAGAAAATCTAAGTAGGCGTCTAAGCATACTTTAGTACCTCTGAGATAAAATAGTCCATTTTGTTACAGAAATGTCTTCTGATCAGTTCTATTGTAAAGAAGGTGTTACATGGATATAGTACTTTTGGTGCGTTAATATTGGATGTATTGTATCATATCAATATGTTTTATCATGCTTAACGAGTGGTCTTATATAACCATTGTCAAGCTCAAGAATCAATGATAGACTGCGGGAGTCCAGGTACCTTCTTTTGGTGAGGTCTGGCGAAAGTGAGGAGCAAAAGTGACTAAGTGTAGCAACTGTGGAGCGCCAGCCCGTGCAGACCTGGCGTATTGTCCGAATTGTGGAGCGGCTTTGTCTCAAACGGGGAATCTGGTGGCAGACCCGAAAATGGCTGCTCTTGAAAAGCCAGAGCTACCAGCATGGTTAGAATCGCTGCGTACCGGTGAGCATCCTGCTGTACCTGCTAGTGGATCAGTAAGTTTTAATGGCCCCGATCCTATTGATGAGGGGGCTTTACCAGGTTGGATGCGCGGTGAGCACGCCAATTCCCCCGAAAAAGCTGCTTCAGATCAGTATTCAGCAAGGCGACCTGCCTCAATGCCCCCGCCTCAAACCGATGGCGAGTTTTCGCCTCCAAGGGGAATTGCAGCAAGTTCATTGATCGATGAGCAAGCTTTGCCTTCGTGGATGCAGGAAAATAATCCTTCCCAGCGATCAAGCATATCAGCTTCAAGCCTCGTGCAGCCCGATGCCTTACCGAATTGGATGCGAAACTTACAAGCACCATCTGGATCAACACCACCTCCTGTACCGCCTGCTGTTGACCCAATCACTCCTATACAGTCATTGTCCGCCCATAATTTGGTGGATCAGCAGGCATTGCCTGCCTGGCTTACCGGACCGACCAACGCACCGGCTCAGCCAGTTCAGCCTCAGCAGACCCAACAGTCTCCGCAGGTCTCGCAGCCTCCTCAACCGTATCAACAGCCTATGTATCAGCAACCTGGCGCTCAATCGGGCCTAGCCGCGTCATCACTGCTCAACATGAATGCATTGCCGAACTGGCTGCGTGAAAATGAGTCTGCGCAAGGACAATCCCCGTCACCTGCCGATTTGGGCCAACAGCCATTTGCTCAACCTGGACAGGCACAGCCGCCGAACGCAAATGGTCCCCTGGCAGCCGCGTCTTTGATAGATATGAATGCCTTGCCCGGCTGGTTGCGTGCTTCAGAGAACTCGGATATGGGGCCAACGCGTGGAGGAAATATGGGCAATCCTGGGGTCTCCGCTGGCGCTAGCGGAGTGCGTTTCAATTCCTTCGCGCCTCCCCAGGCTCCTCGCGGGGAAAATATGCGCGTGCCAAGCCGTCCGCGAGGTGAAGTAGCACCTTATGGGCAGAGTGAAGTAGCCGCGAATGTCTTTTCTTCGATGCTAGGCGTTGCTTCGACGGCCCCCTCTTTCTCTTCTCAGCCGCCTAGCCAGGCTCTGGGCGATGCACAAGGATTTTTGGCAGGGCAATCGCAGCAGCCGATGGCACAAATACCACAGGTGCCAAGCAATATGGGATATTCTACGGGAAATCAACCGGCATGGCCCCAACAGCCACCAACCAGTGGATCAAATATGATGCCAGGTCAGGGACAAAATGTTCCTTCTCCAGCTTCCAAACCAGCGAAACGTGGATTTCTCGAGACAATTCGAAGTTGGTTCTCTCGCTAACACATAATCAAGAGACTAATTTGGGAATGGGGCATGGGGTGTCCCCAATACACTAGCCATCAGACCAGAGGAGCTATGAGATGTATACACAATCGTATCTAGGGGGAGGACAAAGTCCAACCAGCAATCAAAGCCACCAGGAACTTAACCCTTCAGAGCAACAGTATGAGCAAGAAACTGGAGAAGTCAACGCTGGAAGACGCAACCCAAATCCTGCATCTGCTAACTCAATACTGGTTGCTGATTGCGGCAACGTATTTACTAAAGTCTCACTGCTTGGCCTCGTCGAAGGTCAATACCGGCTCATGGCACGAAGCGAGGTACCTACAACAGCAACAGCTCCACATGAAGATATTACCAAGGGTATTATCCAGGCGATTAATGAGATTGAGTTTATTACTGGTCGTCACTTCCTTTCAGATGGACGTATACTCTCTCCTGAGCAATCAGGAGGCGATGGAGTAGACGCCTTTGTGGCAACTATAAGCGTTGGTGATCCATTACGCTTGATTGTATTAGGGGCAGTAACGCCCTCACTTGAGGCCCTTGCATCTCAAGCAGTTTCCGGACTCTACGCAAAAATTCAGACATTGCCCGCCCCTTCATATCTTATGCATTCCACACCTGCCCCACAAATGGTTGCTGGAAGCGCAGGTATAGGTGCTGATAGCGTGCCAGGTGTTGCGGGGTATCCTTCTGCTCAACAATGGACACGAGAGCAGCTTGCTTTGGAGTGGGAGCGCCAGATTGAACGTATACGAGAACTACAGCCACACGCGGCATTAATTGTCGGCGTCGCCGATGGACCGGCCGGTCCAACTCCCCTTCAGGAATCCTGCCAATTGCTGATCAATGCTGTGCAAGAACTTAATGAGCATCAGAATAGGATGCTCTCAGCCGGGTCGGTAGGTTCTGCCTCGAATGTGTCAAATGGTATGCATTCACACAATGGCGGTGGACCGCTTGCCAATGCCAGGTCAGCATATAGCTTGCAACAGGATATTGCGCTGCATCCTCTGCCAGTGCTCTATGCCGGTGCGCCGCAATATGTAGAATCTGTGCAGCGCATGCTCAATGGATACGCTGAAGTTATGCCAATTGATCCGCTGATTTCGCATGCGCAACTCGGTACAACGAGTATGGCTGCTACCTACCTGTATGAGCGTGATGTCATACAGCATGTAGCCGGTTATACTCGTGCTCGTTCCTGGTCAAGTGCCGCACCTACCGCAACCGCCAGTTCGTTGAGCAGCCTGGTTCGCTTTCTTGCGCAGCACTATGCCATGAACGTCACTGCTATAGATATAGGTGGCGCGACAACTACAGTAATGATGGCAGGTGAGCAAGGCGAGTTTCTTCCCATGGTCAACTACGGCGTAGGTGTAGGCCCGAGCATTGGCGTTGTTCTCCAACAGGTTGGCGTGCAACGCCTGGCTCGCTGGCTGCCCTTTGAGATCACGGAAGACGAATTACGTCAGTATGTGCTGAATCGTATGTTGCATCCCCAGATAGTACCAACGAGCATGCGTGATCTTCAGATTGGACAGGCCTTTGCCCGTGAAGCTATCATCCTGACAGTCGATACAATCAAAAAGAACAACCTCAAAGAATTTGATGCTGATTTAATTTTAGCTACCGGAGGTGTTCTTTCTCACGCGCCCAAATATGGACAGGCAGCACTTATGTTGCTCGATGCTCTTCAGCCGCGTGGCGTAACTTCCCTGGTGCTGGATCGCACCATGCTCATTTCTCAACTGGGCGCGGTAGCCACGGTCGCTCCAATAGCTGCTGTGCAAGTTAATGAAAATGACGCGGTCATGCATCGTCTGGGTACCTGCGTGGTTCCCTTTGGCGACCTACCAAAAGATCAGGTTGCATTGCGCGTTGGAGTAGAGTACAGTAATGGACGGCAAATCGTGGTTGAAGTGATGAGTGGCGCTATGGAGGTCATACCTTTACGTTCAAATGAGCAGGCCTTACTCACCCTATACCCTGCTCCAACAGTAGATGTGGGGCTTGGTCCAGGTGAGCGTGCCCGTGCGGCTGAAGAGATTGATGGCGGATTGGTTGGTCTCATTATTGACGCACGTGGCAGACCACTAACTTTACCATCCGATGATGCCGAACGCCGTGCTCGCCTGCTACAATGGATGCAAATTCTGGGGGCTTAACAGGTTATCTAATGCCTACGGAGGACATATATGACGTATCCGCTTGGGTGGTCTGTCGTAACACAGATCCTCATTCGAAGAGAGCGTTGGCCAGGTCGCTACAAAACCAGGGGTGTTGCACTGGTCTATCCAGGCCAGGAGGTACAGCCCGATCAGCCTGTCATTCGCCTGGAGAAAACTGAACAAGTTTCAGAGGAGTCGAGTAATCCCGCGAATGTCTCTTCCCCAGGTGATCCATCCTCTGGCGGACTATCAAACCTTTCGCAATCTTCGACTGCTCTATCTTCCGGAGGCGCTCCGACTGTCACGGCAGTCAAGGAAAACCTAGGAACGCAAGTGAATATCCCCCACTCTGTGAGCGAAACGGTTCCTGCCGGCCTGCGCGGACGTGTCGTGGATATTACTCGCCGTGGTGGGGTTATCATCGAGAGCCGAGTTGCTGTCATCCAGGGGACTATTGGCGCTGGAAACCAGGTTGCCGGAGTGCTCACGCTCTGGAAATCTCCCGGTGCTAGCCGTGGTCAACAGCCAATTCCGCCAGGAGCCATTCTGATCGTTCCTGGCCCGCTGAACTTCGCTATGTTGCGCCAGGCACTCATCTCAGGAGTTGTAGGTGTGGTAGCGAGCAGCATTTCCTCCCATGATCTAGAGGGCTTCCTGCGTACCGACCTGGTGCGATTGATTGATAGTCCCGACATTGAATTGGCACAGACCAACCTTCCGCCGATAACCTTGCTCCTCACCGAAGGTCTTGGCACCATCGCCATGCCGGTACCTACCATCAACCTGCTCAGTCAATATGCCGGCTCAATCGCATTGATCTCAGGCGCAACTTCTATCCATCAAGCTATCTATCCTGAGCTCATCATCTCGCTGCCACCCGCGGAGGCGCAGCACAACTGGCATCCCGTGCAACCTGATCCTCTTCTGAAGACTGGCGCGCAGGTACGAGTGTGTGGTGGAGATCACGAAGGTGCGATTGGAGAGATCACTTACCTCTTCAGCCATCAGCAAGTTTTTCCATCTGGTATACGTAGCCGAGCAGCCCGCCTTCGGCTTGAGGACAACTCAACGCTCGTTGTTCCACTAACGCTTATCGAGCGCATTGGATAATAGCTGTGACTACTCATCCGAGCCGTTTTTATCCACATACATAGAAAGTTATCCACATATTCCAATAATATATGTGGATAACTCGAATACCTGGAAGAGGCATTTTTGGGTACTTTTATACAATTAACGAACGCCCCGTCATATCTTGCGGTCGTGGAATGTGCAATATTTGCAGGATAGTCGGTGCGACATCTGCCAGAATACCATCGGTGCGCAAGCGTGCCTGTGCCAGCTCTGGTACCACCAGATACAGTGGCACAGGATAGGTGGTATGCGCGGTAAAAGACTTGCCTGCGTTCGGCCCATCGTACTCAACTAACTGCTCAGCATTGCCATGATCCGCAGTAATCAATAATCCCCCGCCGACTGCCAGCGTTGCCTCTACCACGCGTCCTACACCTGTATCAACCGTCTCAACTGCCCTAATCGCGGCCTCGATCACACCTGTGTGCCCGACCATATCCGCGTTAGCATAGTTCATGATTACAAAGTCGTACACCCCGCTGCGAATATGCTCCACCGCGGTATCCGTCACCCCGACCGCACTCATCTCTGGCTGCAAATCATACGTCGGCACCTTCGGCGAAGGCACCAGCAGACGATCTTCCCCCGGAAAAGGAGTCTCGCGCCGACCGTTAATGAAATACGTCACGTGCGCGTACTTTTCCGTCTCGGCCGTATGAAACTGCCGCAGACCGTGCTCAGAGATTACCCGCGCCAGTGGCATGTCCACCTCGTCCGCGCGGAACGCAACCTCCGCGTCAAGCCCTTCCTCATATTCCGTCATCATGACATACGCCAGGTCGTCCAGGCGTTGCCCTCGCTCAAATTTGCCCTCGGCCTGGGGTGGCAACTCCTTCATTACAAAAGCCTTGGTTAATTGCCGCGCTCTGTCGGGGCGGAAATTATAGTGAATCACCGCGTCACCAGCCTTTACAACAGCAGTTGGATGATCGTCCTCCATAATCACCGTGGGCAAAATAAATTCGTCAGTCACGCCCTTCTCATAGGATTGCTGGATGGCCGCTACCGCTGAACTGGCTCGCTGCTGTGCTTCCCCACGTGTCATCGCGAAATATGTCATCCCTATGCGTTCCCAGCGGTTATCGCGGTCCATTGCATAGTATCGCCCGGTCACCGTCGCCACCTTCGCCGGGTGCTCCCCTCCAATTTCACGCGCACGAGCCTCAAGATACTGCATGAACTCGACCCCACCGGTCGGCGAAGTATCGCGCCCATCCGTGAAGGCATGCACATACACTCGTTCAATATCATGCATCTGCGCCAATCGCAAAAGCGCCTCCAGATGCGACTCGTGTGCATGTACTCCACCATTCCCCAGCAGCCCGCATAGATGCAGTTGCGACGAGTTCATCTTCACATGCTCAATCGCCTTGAGCAGCGCCGGATTTGAAAAGAAAGTACCATCCTTAATCGACTCACTCACACGAGTATAGTCCTGCAGCACGCGCTTACCGGCACCAATATTCTGATGCCCTACCTCGGAATTGCCCATCTGCCCTTCTGGCAAACCAACCGCCTTCCCCGATGTCCGCACCGTCGTATGAGGCCACTCACGTGCAAGCCTATCAATATTCGGCGTGTGTGCTAGCGCAATCGCATTCCCCTCCTTGCGCGGATTGACTCCCCAGCCATCCATTACAATTAAGACAAACGGGCGTGGTCGCCTCGAAGGTGTTGTGCTCATCTTGTCGTTTCGCTCCATATCAATGTTTATGTGTATGACTGTTCTGCCTTTTCATTGTATCACGAGCAAAACCAGGAGATAGGGTATTGGGGCTTCGTGCGAGTTGCGAACGGCCTTTTATGTTCCTTTCTGTCCACGTTTTTGTAAGCTATTTCGTACTCTCCTTACAGTACGAGAACAGGAAAGTTACAGAATAACGTTGTGTAAACAAGCGACGTATACCTCATTCAGCACACTAGAAACGGAAGTTTTATGTTAGGTATTGGATTATACGTCTTCCTGGGCGTCATAGCCCTGCTGTTGATCATAGTGCTCATCTTAGCCATAGTGACGGTAACTCGCTCAAAGAAAACCGGTCAGGCACCCTTTGGTGGCGATGCACGTCAAGGTGGCGTAGGTGAGAACTACGATGCGGAACAACGACTAGCGGGTAGACATCGCGATCGTGATCAAAATAGTGAGATGGGAAGACGGACAGGAGCGCAATAAAGGCATCTTTCTACCTTCACTTCTCAGACGAGGAATCAGGAGGCGTACGCATCCATGCGGCTGGAAATTTCTCCACCTGTTCAGGCGGACGTAACCACAATGAAACGTGCGATGGCTGCATCGTCTCCTGCACGATCTTCACCAAATGTTCGCTCAACTGCTGCAAATCTACCTCGTTGCGCAATGTCGCGCTAAATGACTCCAATGCGCGGGTTGCATCATATTTCGTCCGATAAAAGCGGCGATCAATGATCTTTTGAATGCGTCGTCGCAGCGGTTGAAATAACGCAGCTATTGCCAATGTTGAACCAACAATAGCCAACTGCGAACCCCCTGTAAAGCCGCTTAAGAGATAGAGCAGCACAAGGACGCAGATGGTATAAGCAAGCGCGAGTACAGCCGTCAATATGCCATAGATGAGCGTGCGATTAATCAGCACATCGATATCGTACAGGCGATATCGAAGCGTGGCGATGCCTGCCGAGATCGGAATACAGACCACTGCAAGATAAAAGAGCGTGCCAGCGGCACCATTCACGGTTGAAAACATCAGGATAACGATCACGATGAGCATGAAGATGCTCAGTGCCATCCCGTAGGTGAGCCATTTCATCTGCTGGCGTTCAACCCCTCGTGCCCGCCGGAAACGGAGGATAACCGCGATGATACAGGCGAGAATGGTTGGGAACAAGAGCAGGAGACTAAAGTTGGCAAGCTGATCAAACAGGTCATTGGCAACCAAAATTCCCAGCGGATTGCGTACGGCTGCTAAGCGAGGATCGATATTGGCGTAGGGATAGGGCGAGAGCAGAGCTGCAATCGAGTAGGCGACCAGCAGGCCCGCAATCAGCCAGGCCAGTGGTCGCCAGCGGGGAGATGGGAGATGCCCATTGGGGAAGAGCAGCAGCAAGAAGGTGAGCACCAGGAACCAGCCTATCGATCTTGCCCATCCTCCAAGGGCCCCCAGCAATGCTCCTGCTGGTAGCGAGCCTGGGACCGTAATGAAAGCGTAGAAAGTGTATTCCAGCAGAACAGTGCCGAGCGCTAATAATAGAGCACCTGCACAGAAGATCCAGCCAATCGGATTCTGTGGGCGCCGCGAGGCAATCAATGCTCCAACCGTTGCGAATGCCAACAGAACCACGGCATCAAAAATATCACTGAACAACCCTGAAGGCCCGTCATTCTTCACCTGAAAAAGTAGCGTAATTAGGGCAATTACCAGATAAAGTATCCATGTGGACCATGCTAACCAAAAAGCCGAGCGCTTATTCACAGTTTCTTCCTGGCTTTCCTACTCTTTACTGCCCCAGGCGACGATAAGTTCTGAAGAGTTGCCGGTTTATCTTGAGTGTACCATATCTGCGTCCCAAAAACGTTACGAAAAAGTTACGATTATCTCTTTCCTACGAGCCAGATTAAAACATTGCACGGTACACAAACGTAATGTATATGAGGATACAAATCCGCTGACCGTCATACACAGAGAAGGAAGAGTACTATGACTGATCATACAAGCCCCTTGTGGCGACTCCTAAGGAATCCACTAGCAGCAATACCCGCTATTGCTGCCATCTGTCTGCTACTGCTCAGCGCATGCGGTGGAGGTAACGCGGTTCACATTTATGATAATGCACGTGTGCTGGATGCGAACCGCGTGCAAAATGAAGCATCAAGTCTATCGGATCCCATCGACATCTATACGGTAAGCAGCTTTAACGGTACGAAAGCTAACTTTGACCAGGAGACTGCTAGCCATATTGGCAACAACCCTAATTTAATTGTGATGGCTATTGACACTCGGGATAGATACCTGGCAATTGTTGGTGGTAAAAATGTATCAACATCCAACGGCGTGTATAACAGCGCGGTGAGCGCGTTCAGCAGCAACTTTAATAACGGGGATTATACAGGAGCGGCCGTCGCAGCAATTGACTCACTGCGCAATTCTTTGGGTGGTGGCAGTGGAGGCGGTTTCGGCTCCGGTTGGCTAGTTGCTATCCTGGTGATAGTAGGAATTCTTGTGCTGTTCGGTGTGATGCGCCGCCGTAGGCGCCTGGGTGGCTATGGTGCCCCTTATCAACAACAGGCACCCTATCAGCAACCGTATCAACAGCCATATAATCAGGGCTACCCGCCTAACTATTATGGCCCCGGCTATAATCAAGGCTCTGGCATGAATCCCTGGGCAGCCGGAGGCCTGGGTGCTGCAGCCGGAGGTCTTGTTGGCTACGAACTAGGAAAAGAGCAAGGCGAACAGCAAGCTCAAGAGCAGGGTCAGGGCGGTAACTTCGGAGGCAACGACTTTGGTGGTGGTGCCGGAGGCAGTTTTGGTGGAGGGGCTGGTGGAGACTTTGGAGGTGGAGGCGGTGGTGATTTCGGCGGAGGCAGTGGAGGAGACTTTGGAGGTGGAGGCGGCGGAGACTTTGGTGGCGGTGGGGGTGGTGGTGATTTCGGTGGAGGCGGTGGAGGAAACTTCTGATCCGCTTTCTGAATTTGATTGACAGAGTATAGGAATTTGATGGTGTAAGGCCCTGCGCACGCAGGGCTTTACTTTTAACCCTTGTTGCTGATCGAGTGCCAGATATTACTCTCTCTAATGGGTCTACAGCAGTGGCTCAATGTTTTTAGCCACCGCACTGAGCGATGCAGAGCTAGCTGCTCCCTGTGTCTGAATAGCTCAATCTTTCCGATCAGCACTATCGACAAAAGACAACCCTTGCAATACAATGCCCTAATGAATAGAGCTGATCATACACGCAGCATTGTTGTACCGGAGCGAGTTCGGCTGAGGGCCGAGCAATCAGGCCATCAGACAAGACAATGGCTCAAAGACCTTCCTGGTCTTCTTGCCGAAGTTGAGCAGGAATGGGAGCTGAGCATTGGCCAACCGCTCTCCGGAGGATCTTCGGCATACGTAGCGCCAGTCAAAACTGCGAGCGAACATGCGATCATAAAGATAGCTATGCCAATCTGGGACGGCCCGTACGGCTTTGGGCAAGAGGTAGACACGCTTCTTCGTGCGAATGGCCACGGCTACGTTCGCGTGTTAAAGTTTGACTACGAGCGTCGCGCCTTGCTTCTCGAGCAACTCGGACCCTCTATGCAAGAGAGGAAATTGGAACCGAAGCAGGCAATAAAATTGTTGTGCAAGACACTTCAACAAGCATGGCTCGTACCACCTGGTGCGGATCAAACTCTTCACGCCTGGGAGTACAAAGCACAGACATTGGCTCAGCTCATACGCGAGCTCTGGAACAAACTTGAACGGCCATGCTCGGAGAACATTGTCTCTCAGGCCTTGGAGTATGCGCGTCGGCGCCTGGATGCGTTTGACCCCGAACTATGCGTCGTCGTCCATGGAGACCCCCATCCAGCGAACGCGCTTCTGGTCCGTGCCCCACGTGCTGGAGCTGAATCAGGCTATGTCTTTGTTGATCCGGAGGGCTTCCTCTGCGAGCCAGCATATGATCTTGGGGTGGTCCTGCGTGACTGGAATGAGGAGTTGCTTGCAGCGGCTGATCCTCTTGCTTTAGCCCACGAATACTGCCAACTACTCGCCAAGGAATCTGGCCTGGATGAAGCCGCCATTTGGGAATGGGGCTTTATCGAGCGCGTCTCCAGTGGGTTGTATATTTGGGCCTACGGCGCAAGCGAGTATGGCCAGCCATTTCTCAAAACAGCACGACGCTTGCTGGTTAAATAGCTCCTCAGCCTTACGCTTTTTTCTCACCTCTAAAAATCCACTGAACGCCATATCTATCATAAAACTGTCCATACGTTCCAAATGGCATATCATGCAACTCCTGGAATCTATCTTTTTGTGCCCCTTCTTTAAGCTTGTCAAACACTGTTTTTAGCTCCTCATATGCTCCACCGATAACAAATATAGCGTATGTATCGCCTTGTTTTGGCTCATATGCAGGAGATGCCATCCAGTCTGTAGCAGAAAATTCAATCGCACCGCTTTTGAGATGGGCATTGATCATCCTGTGGTGCTTCTCTGGCGGGAACTGGTCTTTCATAGGCGTATCGCCAAGCTTGGTGAGCGTTAACTCTCCTCCAATACACTGGTGGTAAAAGGTCATTGCCTCGGCACAGTTGCCGTCAAATAACAGAAATGGCGTACACTGTAACATATCTTTTCTCCTCCTCGTTGAACTATGCCATGCTCTTGCTCTTCTAGTATAGCAAAAAAGAGCTGAAGAGCCTTTCTAACTCTTTCTCGTTGGCGTATCCCTTTTAAGGATGTCTGGGGCCGGGAGAAGAGTAAATTGAATTGAGTGCATATTATCCCATTTATCAGTGGTGGATGAGTGATCACCTAGAGTACAAACGACAAAACTGAAGGAGCCTGTTGGTTACCAACAGGCTCCTCCGGCCGATTTTCTTTCTCTGTTACTCAACGAATATACAGGCAGTTTCCTATACTGAACCCAAACTTCTTAGGAACAACTATTGTTCCGATTGCGGCATCTGAATGCGTCGGCCACCGCGCCTGCGTGCCAGTTCCGCAACTCTCAAGCGAGTCATTGCGCGCTCTAGCGCACCTAGAAGTTCTGCTCTCTCTTGCTCTGATTGGGTCTGATCCAATCGCTCCTGCACCCGACGACGAGCCTCCTCAGCACGGGCCTGATCAATTTCCTCGGCATGCTCGGCTGTATCTGCCAGCACTGTTACGGCATTGGAACGTACTTCCAGGAAGCCGCCGGAGACAAATAATGGCTCCTCGGCTCCCTGGAGCTTAATGCGCAACTCACCGGTGGCCAGCGTCGTAATCAGAGGAGCATGGCGTGGCAAAATACCAAGTCGTCCCTCTGAACCAGGAGCGCTCACCAGGTCAGCCTCACCGTTGTAGAGCTCACGCTCGGCAGTTACTACCTCAACATGCAGCGTATTGCGTTTCGCCATCGCTACACTCCTTAACCCTTCTTCTGCTCGGCATCGTAGGCATTGACTACATCCTCAATGCCGCCGGCCATGTAGAAGTAGGTCTCTGGGATATGATCGTACTTGCCTTCAAGAACCTCTTGGAAGCCACGGATGGTATCCTTTAACGGCACATACCTTCCTTCACGACCGGTAAATGCCTGTGCTACAACGAATGGCTGTGAGAAGAAACGCTGCATCTTTCTCGCACGTGCGACCGTCAGTTTATCCTCGTCCGACAGTTCATCAACACCCAGGATCGCGATGATATCCTGCAGGTCTTTGTAGCGCTGCAAAACTCTCTGCACATTACGCGCTGTGTCGTAATGCTCCTGCCCGACAATCTGTGGGTCCAGGATACGGCTTGTCGAGGCGAGTGGATCGATGGCTGGGTAGATACCCTGCTCTGAGATCGAACGCTCCAACACAATTGTGGAATCCAGATGTGCAAATGTCGTTGCTGGAGCCGGGTCTGTATAGTCGTCAGCAGGTACATACACCGCCTGCATCGACGTGATCGAGCCCTTCTTCGTCGAAGTAATGCGCTCTTGCAGTTCGCCCATCTCTTCTGCCAGGTTTGGTTGATAGCCTACCGCCGAAGGCATACGTCCGAGCAGGGCCGAAACTTCTGCGCCAGCCTGGGTAAAGCGGAAAATGTTGTCAATGAAGAGCAGTACATCCTTGCCTTCCTCGTCGCGGAAGTATTCGGCAAGTGCCAGTCCACTCAGCGCGACACGTAGTCGCGATCCTGGGGGCTCATTCATCTGGCCGAACACCATTGCCAGGCGATCAATTACCCCTGCATGGATCATTTCCTCGTACAGGTCATTGCCCTCACGTGTGCGCTCGCCCACGCCAGCAAAAACACTAAAACCACCATGCGCCTTTGCGATATTGTTAATCAATTCCTGGATAATTACGGTCTTACCGACTCCTGCGCCACCAAATGTTCCGACTTTTCCGCCTCTCATGAACGGGCAGATCAAGTCAATGACCTTAATTCCTGTCTCGAATACCTCAATCGACACGGCCTGCTCTTCCAGGGTAGGAGATGGTCGATGAATAGGCAAACGCGGAGCATCAGGAATATCTGGCTTATTATCAACCGGCTCGCCGAGAACATTGAAGATGCGTCCCAGCGTCTCCGGCCCTACAGGCACTGTAATCGGCTGACCCGTATCCGTTGCCTCTACATCACGCTGCAGTCCATCGGTTGGACCCATCGCCACACAGCGCACCCAGTTATTACCCAGCAACTGCTCTACTTCAAGCGTCAGATCTTTCTCTGCTCCAGAAGGCCGCGTAAGAACCTGATTATAAATTTCGGGTAACTGTTCTGGGGGAAACTCCACGTCTACGACAGCCCCCAAAACCTGCACGATCTTACCTTTCGTGCCTGTTGCCATAATCTTGCTCCTCTTGTAAACCTGTGAACAGGGTACCTGCAAGAGGTACCCCTACTATACTACGAAGGTTTACAATTATTCCGTTGTATAGTAGGGGCGGGGCTGGCCCCCGCCCTGGTACACTCACATATCTCTATCATGCATTAGCGCCGGACACAACTTCAAGAATCTGCGTTGTGATGGCGGCTTGACGTGCTTTGTTATAGGTTAAGGTGAGGTCTGTAACAAGCTCTGTTGCATTGTCAGTCGCATTCTTCATCGCAACCATACGTGCCGATTGCTCACTTGCTACCGCCTCCAACATTGCCTGATAGACCAGCACATCCACATAGCGCGGTATGAGAGCCTTGTAGATGCTCTCAGGGTCCGGCTCATAAATGTATTCTACCTTATCCTGCTCTTTATCCTGATCGGTTGGTGGTTCCACCGGCAGCAATTGCACAGCAGTCGGCTGCTGGGTCACGGTATTGATAAATTTGGCATATACCAGGTACACAACATCCACTTCCCCTTTCAGGAAGGAATCTACCGCGACCTGAGCAATAGCCGATGCATCGCTTAATGTTGGCTTGTCACCATAGTTCGTGAACTCTGCAAGCATGTTCAATTGTGAACGGACAATGAAGTCGCGTCCTTTGCGGCCAACCGCCACAAAGTCAATCTCTGGACGCTGCCCTTGCTGCGCCAGTTTGTTTTGCTGCTCCAAGGCGGTGGACATTGCCTTACGGTTAATGTTGCTCGGCAATGCTCCGGATAATCCGCGGTCCGGTGTAATCAACACAAATCCTATGTGGTGTACCGGGCGCTGCTTCAACAAGGCAATCTCGGAGCCAGCTCCAATATCACCTGTCACGCTAGAAAGGCGCGAGACCAGGCCACGAAGCTGCTCGGAATAGGGACGCGATTGTTGCACACGCTCCTGCGCTCTACGCATTTTGCTGCTTGCCACCATTTGCATGGCCTTCGTAATCTGTGCCGTATTTTTAACCGAGCGTATGCGCCGCCGGATCTCTAGAGTTGATGGCATGGTTTGCCTCCTAGCGAGCCTGGTTGGTCTGCGCAGGCGTTTCCATTGAGCTATCCGCTGTACTAGCCGTGTTAGCTCCCTGGGTCGCAGCTTTCCGAGTCTCTTCAGCCTTCTTGGCCTGTACCAATTCATCCTCGCGTGGCGCTGCCGTCTGCTTATATTCTTCGATAGCGGCGTTCATCTGCTTCAATAGGTCGTCGGGCATCTTTTCTTTGTTCTTGACCGATTTTTCGATGATCGCCTCACCGATTTCTGGATGGTTCGCATCCATGTAACGATAGAACGCAGTTTCCCATGCCGCAATCTTATCCAGTGGCACATCATCCAGGTATCCGGTGTTGGCAGCGTAGATGATCATCACCTGCTTCTCAACTGGAACCGGTGAATACTGCGGCTGCTTGAGTATTTCAGTCAGGCGCTGACCACGTTCGAGTCGACTGCGTGTCCCTTTATCAAGATCGGAAGCGAACTGCGCGAATGCGGCTAGCTCACGGAACTGCGCCAGATCAAGGCGTAACGTTCCTGCTACCTGTCGCATAGCACGTGTTTGTGCATTACTGCCTACCCGCGAAACCGAGAGGCCTACGTTTACAGCCGGACGAACACCTGCGTTGAATAGGTCAGTCTCAAGGAAGATCTGCCCATCGGTAATCGAGATGACGTTGGTCGGAATATACGCGGAAATGTCGTTTGCTCTCGTCTCGATGAGAGGGAGCGCTGTGAGTGATCCCCCACCGTAGTCTTTATTCAAACGTGCAGCACGCTCGAGTAGGCGCGAGTGCAGGTAGAACACATCACCTGGGAAGGCCTCGCGTCCAGGAGGACGACGAATGATCAGCGAAATGTTACGGTAGGCTTCAGCATGCTTGGTCAGGTCATCATAAATGATGAGCGCATCACGTCCTGTTTCCATAAACTCTTCGCCCATTGCGCATCCAGAATAAGGAGCCAGGTACTTGAGCGGTGCCGGTTCAGAAGCGCTGGCCGCCACGACGATAGTATGCTCCATCGCTCCATGCTGCTGAAGGATCTCAACTGTTCGTGCAATTGTGGAGTTCTTTTGCCCGATTGCAACGTAAATGCAGATCAGGTCTTTGCCCTTCTGGTTGATGATCGTATCAATCACAATCGCCGATTTGCCTGTCTGGCGGTCACCGATAATCAGTTCACGCTGTCCGCGACCGATAGGGATCATGCTATCGATAGCCTTCAGTCCTGTCTGCACCGGCGTATCTACCGCCTGGCGTGTAATCACACCTGGGGCAACACGCTCAACAAAGCGGGTCTTATCGGTATTGATCGGCCCTTTGTCGTCCAATGGCTCCCCCAGAGGGTTCACCACGCGACCGATCAGCGCATCACCAACCGGAACCGAGATCACGCGCCCGGTGGTGCGTACTTCGTCATCTTCTTGTATATGTGTATAATCGCCCAGAATGGGACAACTGACCGTCTCTTCCTCAAGGTTGAAGGCCAAACCCATAATCCCGGTGCGTGTAAATTCTACCAACTCAAGATACTTCACATCTTGCAGGCCATAGACGCGAGCAATTCCATCTTGCACCGAGATCACGGTGCCAACGCTAGCTGTTTCTGTCTCGTTCCCTCCAAAGCCTGCGATGTTTTTCTCAATAATGGCACTGATTTCATCAGCCCATGATGCCATCGGTTTCCTCCTCGTGAACTAGTTTTGCAGGGGAGACAAGGCCGGACAGGCACAAGGCCCTTATCCAGCCACCCAACCACCCCCTATCCCTACATTTCGCCTGTCCCCACCCCTATGATGATTGAATCCTACTCGGCTCAGTCGTATTGGAAGGTGGATGTTGCATTGTCTCTTGGGCGTCAGCAGAGTGTCCATCAATTCCTGCTTCAGCCAGGAATTCAACACCGCTGTCGTTTGCAACGCCTCTCAGCAGTTGTTGCCGTAACATGCTCAAGCGTGTACGGATGCTGCCATCGATAACTTGATCACCGACGCGAGCGACAACTCCTCCCAAAATGTCCGGCTGAACCTTCGTCGAAATAAGAATAGTCTTGCCTGTTCTACGTTCTAGCGCTTGCTTCACCTCGGCGAGCTGCGCATCATCCATTGGTTTTGCCGTCGTAACTTGTGCTTTTGCCTGATTCTTATAGTCAAGCACAAGCTGCTCGAGTTCACTGGCAATGTTCGGCATAATCTCAACCAGTTCACGTTGGACGACGAGCAGTGCAAGGTTGAGCGACGTAGGCAGCACTCTGGACGCAAGCGCCTGACGTATAGCTGTCTCTTTTCGCTGTGCAGGTATCTTCGGCTCGCGCAGCAGATAAGCCAGTTTGCGATGAGCAAACAAGTTGGCTATCTCACGTACATCATCGAGAGTGCGATCGATGGTATTCTGTCTGTGAGCGATGTCGAAGATGGCCTCCGCATAGCGACGTGCTATCGCTCCCTTAAGCATTACTGTTCCTTTGTCTGAGTTTGTCGAACTGGCACTAACGAACTCTTCCACCAGGCGACGGTTATCGTTACTATCTACTGATTTACTAATGACTTTACCTGCGGCACTAATCGAGAGATTAACGACCAGACGACTGAGTTCTTCGCGAGCACGAGCTGCCTCCTGTTGAATACGAGCAACCTGCTGCTGCGAAATCTGCTCAGCGCGAGTGTGAGCCTCTTCCTCGATACGGCTGGCCTCACGTTCGGCAGCCTTCGAGGCCTGGGCAATCGTCTCTTGTGCCTGTCTGCGGGCATCAGTTAAGTACCTGCTCAGCGCGTGCTGTCGCCTCTTCAAGATCGTGCTTAGCACGCTGTGCATTCTCTACGCCCTCGCGAATCACCGCCTGCCTTTTTTCCATGGTCCTCATAATCGCGGGAAATCCCCATCGCCATAAGAGCAAGAAAACGATACCGAAGCTGACAAGCTGCGAGACGAAGGCAAACGCGTTGATACCGAGGCCGGTGAATAGGCTCCCACCCTGAGCTAGAATGAGTGCATGCACTGCCATGTGCATAATTGTGCCTCCTTTCGTCAGAGCTATCAATACATCTTTCATGTATAGCACACAAAGGCGCTACATCATGTTTCTCCTTATCGCCAATAGATCATGTATTGTAGTACTCTGTTGCGAGTCAATACCACGAGAGAGATACGTGCTGCATCTCTCCCCGGTGAAGTATTACCTCGCGAAAACTGGAATCACGAAGGCGATGACCAGTGCATAAATAGCGATAGCTTCAGCGAATGCCAGACCGATGAACATGTTGATACGGATCAAAGGTTCTGCTTCCGGGTTGCGCCCGATAGCATTGAATGCCTGACCTGCGGCAATACCAATACCCAGGCCTGGTCCAATGGCTCCTAAACCAATGGCTAACGCTACTGCAATTGCTAACATGTTGAAATCCTCCTCGAGGACAAGCCTCTTATTTTGTTACAAATATTTATTATGCAATCGCAGAAATTTTTCTGCGAGTAGCAATCACACAATGTTACGGAATTAATGGCCTGCTGAACGCCCGGCTATAGCTTCTCTCTCTTCATTCTGTGCAAATTCCTGCTCCGCTTCATGTACATCTTCACCTTGAGCATGTTCGTGGCTGGTTGTTGCGATTTCCAGGAACACCAGGGTCAGCAGCGAGAAAATCAGCGCCTGCACAAAGGCCACAAATAGTTCCAATGGGATAAAAGCGACGTCAGCGAAGAGTGGCACAACGAAGGCAAACACTGCCAGTACGGCGCTCCCGGCGAAAATATTGCCAAAGAGACGGAAAGAGAAAGAAAGTAGACGCGATAGCTCTGTAATCAACTCCAGAATACCGACGAAGAACTCGATAAATCCCGTCAAGTTAAGCTTGAACAGCGCTCTAAAGTTGAAATATTTGCTCAGGTGCTCTTTCGCTCCTAACGTGTAGAAACCGAAGATCTGGGTCACTACCACTGAAATCAGCGCCATTGAGAATGTCAGGTTCAGATCAGTGGTGGCGGGACGAATCCAGGGAATGACCTGGTTCGAGATAGCTCCAAAGAGGAAAGGTCCCGCCGGCTGGCACTGCGGTAGAAAGCCCAAGAATAGCTGGCAGCTTGGATGCAAAGCTTGAATTCCAGGTCCATTAATTGCTCCGATAGTGTCTACGCCAGGGAACACATCTAACAAGTTCGACACCACAATGAACAGAAAGAAGGTTCCCACAAGCGGGAAAAACCTTTTAGCTTTTTCTTTGCCGGCTACACCTTCAACAAGACTGAGTAAGCTCTCAACGCCCCACTCCATGAAATTCTGCATGCCAGAGGGAATCAAATTGCGTCGACGCGTGCCGAAATAGAAGAGTGCTACCAGTATAATGATCGAAATCCAGGTACAAAGGAGCGTATTAGTGATCCCGGTACCATCAGGAAATAGAGGAATGATCACGTCTGGTGCGAGTTTTATATCAGGAAGTCTCCAGAAGATCACTCGGTATCCTCCTCATTCACCGAGCCGCGTCAGGTCTGTTTCGTTGTGGAAGGCCCCGTCTATCCTCTCTTAAGCAAGGGTGCAATTAAACGGTATGCCCCATAGATCCCCGAGATCAGGCCAAGCAGCAGCCCGAGCAATAAAAATAAAGGTCTGGTATGAATTGCACCATCGAGGAAGTAACCCCCGATAGCGAGTAAAGCCATAGGAAGCACTATGGTAAGACCAAGTTGTCCCATTAACGCCATAGATCCCCAGGCAGAGGGCGGTTGATTTTTGTTCATCTTCTTTACTTTTGCCCTCAACGCAAGTCGCCATGCTTGCGTTAGCGGTCATCGACCTGCTCTCACTATCATCATACCATGAGGATTATAGCACACGGAACATAAATCTTGCAACAGGTGATACAGCCTATTAGCACTAAGATGATGCGAGTGCTATCTCCTTCTTTGCATCCTAGAAGTTGTCATCCGTAGGGGCTGTGCCTTGTGCCTGCCCTGGTGAAGAATCTCTGAGGATATGAGACTCCTACCCCCATCTCTTTGCCGGTAGCTTACGAAATTTTGCGCCCCACCAGCAGAAGAGCAGCATACCGGCCGTGACCAGTACGATAAGCTGGTTGATCCCAATAAACTGACCAATGATTCCTGCAAAGAGGAGCACAGGAATCGAGCCCGTATTGTAAACCATGGACTGAAACGCAAAAACGCGCCCCCGCACAGTTTCAGGACTATGTTCTTGCAGAACTATTTGTGTTGGTACCGTAATGCAAGCTACCGCTGTTCCTATGAGAAAGGTGAGGCAGACAGTAACAAACGTCACCAGCGGATTCTGCAAGCCATGCACAGGATCAAGTCGTAAAAACAGCCAGGGAGCAAGAGGTAACAGGAAGATGCCAAGGGAGGCTACAATGAAGCCGATCACGGTCAGGCGCATTTTCTCGACGCGCTCCGCAATACTGGGCATAAGCAGTGATGCACCGATAAGCCCTACAGCAGCGGGCATAAAGATCAGCGACATATCTTCTACCGGACGATGTAGAATTTGTTGCACAAACATGCCCGCGAATTCGCCAATCATCAGCACGATCACACCCATTGCGGAGAGCTGAACTACTGAAAAGAATAAGAGCCGATCACTGCGCACAAAGCGCCAACCCTCGACCGCATCTCGCCGCACGATTTGCCATGCAGCCCCAATTTTAGAACGATCTTCTTCCTCTTGGATGACCCGTAGGGGCCGATTTATCGCGCCCACCTCAGATATATCTGTCAGCTCTCGCAAATCAACAGGATGAAACGCCTGACCGGGAATAAAGAAGATCAACACCGCGCAGACCAAATAGAAGAAGGCCACCACCACAAACAGCATATCAATAGATTGTATTTGCAGCACAAGCGTTCCAAGTGTGAGCGTAAAGGGTGGAAAAATTGTTGCCACAATGCGCCCTAGCACGAGCAAACCGACAGCCTGCGCGAGCGTCATCGTAATGTTAAAAAGCGAAAGAGCCGGAACCAGTTCTCGCTCATCGATCAACAGTGGAATAGAGGATGCTTCAGCGGGTGTGAAAAATTGCCCGATCAATGCCGTTACAAAGGTAAGCACGTACAAAGGCCACAAATTATTGCGATCGTACAGCAGGGAGACAACCACCAGCAGCATCGTAATCATACGCAGGATATTGCTCACCCACAGTACCGACCGCTTATCCAGGCGGTCCACAACTACCCCACCAATCGCACTGAAAGGCACTCCCGGCAAGGTAAAGGCGATAATCGCCAGCCCCGCCATCACAACCGAATGGGTGATATCGTTGACCAGCACAATAATACCAAAATTCGCCGCGTTCAACACGGTAAGCGAAATAAGTTGTGCCAGCCACAACAGCAAGAAATTACGATTTTTGAGTACATCACGAAAACCAGCAACTTCCGGTTTCCCCTCGTGGAGGGGTTACCTGCGGCGGTCTTTCTACTGTAATCGACATGCACAAAGTTTCCTTATATATATGACTTGTACGGCTATTTCATAGTAATACATGAGTTTATATGGTCTCATATGAGTTATAACGAATGAGCGGGTCAGAAAGTCTAAAAAATAATCAGATAGATTCTAAGCAGCCATCGCGCATACAAGGCACCGTCTCATACACATTCAAGCGTGCAGCATGCTCGACATCTCTGCCAAACCCCTTCTCCCGCAATTCACGTCCACTTTCACACTCCCACAACACAGCATCCAATTCATCTCGAACCTGTACAAATGCTCCCTCGCACACACGAGCTTCCGGGGATTTCTCCTGCTGTAGATAGGACAGGATAGCTCCTGCTCCCAGGTAATCTTCAATGGCAAAGCGCAACTCACCATCCTCCGAAGGAGTTTTCCACCGTTCCCCACATGCAATCACCGTAACACACAACTCCTGCTGCTTAAGCAGTGACGAGACTACTGCTGCAACGGCCTGAGCATTGACCAATGCCCCAACGAACAAGTAGGGAACCTCTCCCGCATAGCGACTGCATGTTCCCCCATTGGGAGAAGCCAGAACTACGCGTGTGCCGGGTTCAATGTCAAGATAAGTAGCAGGCGAAAGCGAAAAGTGGCCTCTTTCCGGCAAATCTCGGCGCGAGACGGCAAGCTCACCTCCAATGCGCCGGGCGAGTGCTGCTGCATCTTCCTCAAGGGAACATGGATAAATGAGACCTCCATAATGAACCGCAGTGACGACTGCGGTGGAGAAACGCAGGGTATCGACGATTACGAGGATATCTTCCCGCTCCGCTGCTTGTTGTACGCCGCGTCGTCCCCAATCGAGTCGACAACGGTAGGGGTGTTGGGCGAACAATGCTTGCTCCTTAGTATCTATGCATTGTAATAAAGAAAACTACGTCATTGTACCAAAGCAAAGCATCTCAATCTAGATGATAACATCTAAGATTGGCATAGTATAATTAGTGTGCTGACCCAATGTGCTGAAGCCAGCAAAGGAGGCAGTCACGATGCAGTTGCATTCGTAGATTCCTTCTATGGAGATGTTATGGGAAACGTTATTATCGGTGCAACGCTGTCACTGGATGGGTTTATGAATGACCGCAATGGTGATGTGAGCCGCTTATATCCAGATCTGGAAGCGTTGCGAAGCACCGAGATGTTACAGGAAGAAATACGGACGACCGGCGCGGTGGTAATGGGCCGACGTACCTACGACATGGCAGAGGGCGATCTTACGGGTTACGAATATCAGGTGCCGATCTTTGTCCTGACGCATCTTATTCCAAAACAGGTGATCAAAGGGGTAAACGACCAGTTGACGGTAACCTTCGTCACCGATGGCATCCAACATGCGATTGAGCAGGCAAAAGCAGCCGCAGGGGACAAACATGTGATGGTGGTAGGTGGCGCGAATACCGCTCAGCAATGCCTACGAACCGGACTGGTCGACGAGATCCATATGGGCATCGTTCCTGTCTTCTTGGGTGAAGGGCTGCGCTTTTTCGATCCCCTCGTCAATGAGCAGATGGAATTGGAAAGGACGAAGGTATTCGAGCCCCCGATGAGAACCGATCTGTGGTTCCGCGTAGTCAAGTAAGAGCCGCACAAAAGGAGCTTGAAAAATGCGCCAGGAGATAGAAGCCATGCAAGAAACCATTGAAATCTTGCAGGATGCTGAACTGATGGAAGAAATTCGTAAGGGTATGCAAGCCTTACAAAATGGGGATACTGTCTCTCTCGACGAAGTGCGACATGCGCTGGAGATAGATTATCCAACGTCAGACAAAGCCTGAAAAAACGTGCTATAATGAAACCATGTCCACACCCATAGTAATTCATCCTAATACCAATACAACCAAAAAAACTGACCTGCTCAGCCTCACGCTGCCACAACTGGAACAGTGGCTCGTCGAGCGTGGAGAGGCATCCTTCCGCGCCAAACAAATCTATAGCTGGCTCTACCGGCACCTGGTCACCGACTTCTCGGCCATGACCAACCTGCCCCAATCATTGCGCAATCGTCTTTCAGAAGAAGCTAGTATTGGCCCAATGATCGTGCGTAGCGAACTCCACTCCAAGGACGACCGTACACGCAAAATTTTGCTGGAACTGGCGGATGGCAAACTGGTCGAATCGGTGCTCATGCTCTATCCACCCCTTGGCGAGAGCAGCGCAAGAGCCACCGTCTGCGTATCCTCTCAGGCTGGATGCGCCTTTGGCTGCACGTTCTGTGCCACGGGCCAGATGGGCTTTGATCGCCATTTGAGCGCGGGAGAAATCGTCGCGCAAGTTCTGTTCTTTGCACGTGAACTACGCGCAGCACCGTGGGCAGCGGCGGGCCTTCCCGGCAGCACACCCATCGACCACATCACCAATATCGTCTTGATGGGCATGGGCGAGCCACTGCATAACTATGACAACGTCTTGCAGGCCCTGCGCATCCTGAATGCACAGGAAGGTTTCAACCTTGGCGCACGACATATGACCGTCTCGACTGTAGGTCTCGTTCCTGCCATCCGCAAACTCAGCCAGGAGTCGCTGCAAGTCAATCTTGCAATTTCCCTACATGCTCCCACCGATGAATTGCGCAGCCAGACGATGCCCCTCAATCGCAAGTATCCGTTGAAAGAGCTACTCGCCGCCTGCCAGGACTATATCGCTGCTACCCGCCGCCAGGTCACCTTTGAATACGTGCTCCTCGCAGGGGTAAACGACACACCAACTCACGCCCATCAACTTGGCGAACTGCTGGCACCTCTAAAGCAATTTGCGCACGTCAACTGCATTCCGGTCAATGCCACCTCCGCCGACTACCGTCCACCAACCGGAGAGGCTATTCGGGCCTTTCGTGCCATTCTCTCTGAACACGGTGTAAGCAACAGTGTGCGTGCGGAACGGGGTGACGATATCGCTGCGGCCTGCGGACAATTAAGAACGCGCTTTGAAAAGAACCGCAAAATGGTTCATTAAGTAAAAAACGAAGTGACCCCAACTAGCATGCCGGTTGGGGTCACTTCGTTTTGGTTATTGGTAAGTAGATTTATCGTTCCTTTGGCTGCCTGCTCATATTGCGCAAACAGCGTGTGCATATATTAACCGTGCGGGGAGAACCATTCACCTCGATACGGCGGCGATGCACATTCAGAACAAAACGGCGGCGTGTGCGGCGCTGCGAGAAGCTCACATTATTGCCATGCATTGGCTTGCGTTCACAAATGTCACAACGACCTGACATAAAAAACCTTCCTCCCTATTTCAATGATGTAGGAGCCTGCCTCTACATCTCTTCTTCACTTCGTGAGTTCCCTTGATAATGACGTATACTTTTGATATACTTGCTTTCAATCTCTTTCAGGTGAGAAGCCACCGTGTGATAACATAGAAGAGAACTCAAACGTGCCACGCGATTATATCACGCTAATGCTCGTTTGGCAAGAGAGAACACAATGCACATACGTACGTCCAAACCATCTACCGTCCAGCCGCAACATGGATCACGCCCTCTTGGCAAAATCGAAGTGATGCCCAATGCCATTCATACGATTGCTGTCCAGGCTATCAGCGAATGTTACGGTGTCGTAGGAATCACAGCCCCGCGCCTCCATAACGGACAGGCGGTGCTGCTCCCACCAGAACATCGCAACGAAGGGGTACGCGTGCGCCTGGTCAATGACCAGATCATCGTCGAAGTGTTTGTCGCGCTGGAATACGGACTGCGCATGTCCGCAATCGCCCATAACATCCAGAGTAGCGTCAAGTTCTCAATTGAAAAAATGCTCGGTGTTCCCGTCTCCCAGGTCAACGTCAACATCCAGGGACTCGGCGACAGCAACACCAGCAAATAAATATGTAGGGACCCGATTTATCGCGTCCCCGAACCCAAGTGTAGGGCCGAATTCATCGGCCAAAGGTGCCTATGCAGGAACAGACATCACGCAGTGTAAGAACGCAACACCGTCCCCGGCGCATCAGCGTCTTTGACGGGCAGGACCTTAAGAAGGCGCTACTCGCCGGAGCTGCCTGGCTGGAAGAGCATCATGAGGCCATAAACGCGCTCAACGTCTTTCCCGTCCCCGATGGTGATACCGGCTCCAATATGTCCGCTACCATGCAAGCGGCCATTCGTCCTATCCAGAACAGCGACGAAACCTCCGCTGGCACAATTGCTGCCAAACTGGCCCACGGCGCGCTACTGGGTGCGCGTGGAAACTCCGGCGTGATACTCTCCCAGATTCTGCGTGGCCTGGCGCAAGGGCTTGACAAAAAGCAGACCTTCAACGCCTCCGATCTTGCTAACGCATTGCAAGAAGCCCAACGTCTGGCTTATCGAGCCGTCCTCAAGCCCATTGAAGGCACAATCCTCACCGTCGTACGCGAAACTGCTGAAGCAGCAAAGCAAAGCGCCGAACGTGGCGATGACCTGGTAAGCCTCTTACAGGAGAGCGTTGTTGCTGCCCGCCTCTCCGTTGCGCGTACCCCTGACCTGCTGCCTACACTTAAACAAGCGGGCGTTGTCGATTCGGGTGGGCAGGGCCTCTGCACCATCCTGGAAGGTATCTGGCGTTATGTTCGCGGTGAAGCCACAAATGTACAGGATGAACCTGTAGCTAGTGTAACTCCTTCCTCTATACTCGCAACCCAAACCTCATCCTCAACGAAGATTAATAATGGCGGTACTACCTCTGTCGCACAACCGAAAAAAGGGCGCGTGACCATCGAAGAGGAATTTGGCTACGAGGTCGTCTTCCTGCTCCAGGGCGAAAAACTGGATGTCGAGGCTATTCGTCAAACCATCATCGATATGGGTGGCGTGTCCACGGTCGTAGCAGGTGATGAGAAGATGCTCAAAGTGCATACCCATACCGAATGGCCCGGTAAAATCCTGGATTATGGCGTGAGCCTGGGCAGTCTGTTGGATATCAACATCGAAAATTTGCAAGAACAGAGTCTGGCCTATGCTGCCGAAAGTGCCGCCGAACATGCTACTGATGACAATACCGGGTTTTCATTTATCGCGTCCGAAGAAGAATCATCATCACCTATGATGACTCAGATTGCTACCGTTGCTGTTGTTTCAGGCACAGGCTTTGAAAAGGTCTTCCAGGGGCTTGGTGTCAGCGCGATTGTCCCTGGCGGGCAGACCATGAATCCTAGCACCGAAGAGTTGCTCTCGGCAGTCAACTCAGTAGTGGCAGAGCAGGTGATCCTGTTGCCCAATAATAGCAACGTGATCCTCAGCGCTCGTCAGGTGCTCAATTTGACCGACAAGCAGGTCTATATCGTCCCGACCGAAACCTTGCCCCAGGGCATCGCCGCCTTGATCGGCTTTAATTACGTTGCTGACTTTGAGGCCAACTGCAAGGCTATGTCCCAGGCTGCGAATAGCATCCAGACGGCGGAGATCACGACCGCCGTGCGTTCCGTACAAATCGGCGGTGTGCGCGTGCGTGAGGGAGACTTTATCGGTCTTGTCAACGGCAATCTCGCCATCGCAGGCCAGGATATCGAACACGTCATTCGTGAAACGCTGCAGCGCATGAACATCGACCGCTATGAGATTGTCACCTTGTATTTTGGCGAAGATGTGACCGCCCAGCAAGCCCAGGAAACCGCCGAACGCATTAAAAAGCTGCACTCACATCTCGAAATAGAAGTCATCGACGGCGGTCAACCTTACTACGCCTATATACTCTCAGCGGAATAGTGCTTGTCAACCTGTAGGGGCAGTGCCTTGTGCCTGCCCAGGCTTTGGTCAACTTGGTCAACCTGTAGGGGCAGTGCCTTGTGCCTGCCCTCGCGAAGGATCTCAAGAATGCTACAATTTTGATATTTGGAGGCGAACCATGAACGTTCGTATCGTCACCGACAGTACCGCAGACATACTGCCAGAGCAGGCCAGCGAGGCTGGCATTACCGTTGTCCCCCTCACCGTCTTTTTCGGTGACGAAGCCTACCTTGATGGCGTCGAACTCGACAACGCCAATTTCTACCGCAAGTTGCAAGCGAGCAAGACACTTCCACGTACTTCGCAGCCCGCGCCAGCCGCATTTCAAGAGGCTTTTCTTTGCCTTATCGAAGAAGGTGCCGATGCCATCCTTTCGATCCATCTCTCTTCCAAGCTCAGCGGTACCTATCAATCCGCTTGTACCGCTCGTGACACACTTCCAGAAGATACACAAAAGGTTCCTATCGAGGTCGTCGATTCGAAGAGTATTAGCATTGGCATGTCGCACGCCATTCTCGCGGCAGCGCAAGAGGCAAAAGCCGGTCTGGCCCTCTCAGAGATTAAAGCGCACCTGCTTGATGAGCTTTCAAGGACCAGGATTTTAGCCGTCCTCGACACACTGGAGTATGTAAGGCGTGGTGGACGTATAGGCGGAGCAAGAGCGCTCCTCGGCAATATGCTCAGCTTCAAACCCATTATCACGTTGAAAGATGGAGAAGTTGTACCTGTAGAGCAGCCTCGTACCCGCAGCAAAGCGTATATACGTATAGCTCAGCTTGTGTCAGAAATGGGCAAACTGGAGTATCTCTCCATCGCTGAGTCCACCACGGAGACCGGCGAACAATTGGCCGAAGCCTTAAAGACGACCTATCATGATCCCATTGCTCGCTATAAACTCGGTGCCGTACTTGGAACCCATACCGGTCCTGGTACCGCCGCCATTGCAACCGCGGTCTCGAAGTAATCAAAAAGGGGTGTTTTTGCATGTCACAACGCTACATCGTTCCCAGCATCTATGAAGATATGAGTAATCAGTCCCAGGGCTACTTTGCCTTTCGTTTCATCTGTCAGGAATGCCGCTGGTCGATCGATACGCGGCCCATTCGCTCTAAAGTCAGCACAGCTACTAACGTCATGGATATCGGCGTTGGCTTGCTAGGAGGCTTCTGGGGACGTGCCGCCGAAGCTGGTGAACAGATGTATGGCTCCAAATGGCACCAGGAGCAGGCTGAGGCCGTGCAAAAAGCATGGGCCGAGATCCAGCACGAATTTCATCTCTGTCCCAAATGTCACCGCACGGTCTGCATGCGCTGCTTCAACGCCAGGCTTAACCTCTGTACCGGCCCCAGTTGTGCGCCCGATATGAAAGCCGATGGTGCGCAATTCCAGCATTCATTGAACATCGACGCACAGCGCCAGCAGATTCAAGAGCAGTATCAATCCCCACAATTCAACGTCGCAGCCATTCCATCGGCAGCCACTCCCGATATGCTCGCACCCCAGCAGCCACACGTCCAGCAGTCACAACTTGCTCAGCCATCGCAAGTCCCGCAGTCACAAAGAGTGCTAACACCAGCATCAATCGCGGGTTTTGGCACGCCTGGTTATCCCCAAGCCGTCATGTGTCCCATCTGTCGCCGTATGGGCCCGCCAGGAAAATTTTGTGAGGATTGCGGTACCAAATTGCCACTTCCCGATTTATTCTGTCCTAAATGTGCCTCGCCTGTAGAGAACACTGCACGCTTCTGTGCCGAATGTGGCACCAGGTTGCAGCAAGCTACATGAAACGGTTCTGCTTTTTGTCCCTTTAACCATTGACTGATGCCATTTCCTCGCGTACAATAATAACAAGAGATATGTAGGGCCATGATGAGGCCTTTCGTATCCAGAAAGAAACCATCCGCCAAATCAAAACGTGAACCTCGTAGGGGCTGTCAACTTAATTTGTCATCCTGTAGGGGCTGTGCCTTGTGCCTGCCCTGACGAAAGATGACAACAATGCCCGACCTTGTAGTGCGAGCTATCTAAAGGATACTTGCTCATCTACAACCATGTAGTTCTTTGAGCGTCCAACCTTTTCGGCTGGATCATGTAGGGCCTCTCAGCGGAGCAAAGCTGTAGGGGTGCCCCTTGCGGGTACCCTTTACCCTTTCAATCCGTCGCGGCCTGGAAGTCAGGACACTGCATTGTGTCCCTACATCGAAGGAGGAACGACTGTGGGAATGTTACGGGTGATGTCACGGCGCGGTGATGACCGTGTCACCTGGGATGATTCGAAAGTAATCGCGGGCAACCCCGAAGCAATGGCTGCCGTTCGCGAAGCGGAGCGCATCTTTGAACAAGAACGAGCCAAAGGTGCTACCGCCTTCCGTATCGATCCCAACAAACCGGCAGAGCGCATCGAACAGTTTGATCGCACGGCCGAGCAAATAGTCCTCGTCCCGCGAGTCGTTGGCGGATGAATTACTTGACCCAGGTGCTCACAACTCTGGGTTGGATCGTCGTTGCACTTGCTATCTCTCCCATGGTATGGCTCATATTCCAGCCATACCTGAAGGCATGGTCGCGTGCTGAACGACGTGCGGCAGGTCTCCTCCGCGATGTACTCACTCCTGAGCAATGCCACCAGCTTGTCTGGCGTGGTTATCTGGAAGTGAAAAGCCCAAGTGAGCCTGAGCGGGTCTATCGGGTGCCGCGTTCCCGAGGCTATGTCCAGGTCCTTGAGCATGGCCGGGCCGTTATGCGCCTCTGTGTCCAACCCATCGAGAGTTTACCCGATGCCGATATCGTTGTGCTTCACAAACTCATGATCGAAGCAAACGAAGAGAATTATCTCTCGAAGGCAAACAAATATTTCATCGTAGAGTAATTGCGCGCTCGCAAGGCGACCTTCGCGGTCGCCTTGTTTATGTATTGCTCTTATTCCTCTTCATCTTCTTCATCCCCTTCCTCATACGCCGCAATCACAATCTCGCGATGCCCATTTTGCCTCACACAGGCATGCGGTCCTCCATCCAACGGTGTATGACAGAGCGGGCAAACCGGTCGTCCCGAGGAAACCAGTGTCGTAATCGTGTTGGACAGTTCTTGTGCCTGCTCCTGCGTAAAAAGCAGCGAGACTGCGTCATCCTCGCGAATCACCGCCTGCGGTTCCTGTCCCGCTTGTAGCACAATATCGACCGGCACCGCCAGCAACTCCAGTAACTCATGTCCCTCGTCATAGGACAAAATCATCTGCACTGCTTGTCCACTCGGTCCGCTTGCATGCAACTCGTAGTCCGGTGACTTCGGAAAGTTCGCTGGCATCCCTGTGGACTGGTTGGTCGCGCCCTTTCCCGCCTCCTGTGCCTCCGCGATGGTACGTAGCACACGCCCCTCCGACAACTGTGCTAGCAATCGATCAAGTTCCAGTGCCAGACTGCTGAGCTGCTCCTTCTCAATCCATATCAGCATCGACACCCGGCGACTACGCGCAAACAGGCGAAAACGACGTTGACCAGGTTGGCCTACCGCGTCAGCACCTAGCAGATCAACAGGACCTACATTCATCCTCATCTCGAAATTTCCTCCTCTCTCTCACCACAGAAGATTCAATATCCACGCGCTGCATCATACAGGTTCAATAACGGCTCACCCGCACGGTAGCGGCGCAAATTCTCGGCAAATAGCGCGGCCAGTCTAGCATCATAGTGCACGCTTGCCCCTGAAATATGCGGTGTCAGAATCACATTCGGTAGAGAGTACAGCGGACTGTCGGCAGGCAGCGGCTCCTCCTCCGTCACATCCAGGCCTGCCCCTGCGATCCATCCTTCCTTTAGAGCGCGTATCAGCACCGCTTCATCTACCACATGCCCCCGTGCAATATTTACTAGATACGCATGAGAGCGCATCGCCCGTAGCTCAGCCTCACCTATCATCCTCTCCGTCTCATGCGTCAGTGGCACCGAAAGCACAACATAGTCACACAGACCAAGCATCTCGTGCAACTGCTCGGGCGCGTACAACGCATCCACTCCTTCTACCTCTTTGTTATCCTGAGCACTAGCGAGGGATCTGTCATATGTCTGCGACTCTTCATCATCCTCACCCACTCCCGATGTACGTAGCGGCCAATTGATCGCCTCTACCGCCTCAGCGGAGCGGAGCGCAGCGCGTTTCAATCCTTCGTCAGTGATGGCAGTACCGGTTGAACGTCGCATGCCCACCACCCGCATTCCAAAGGCATGCCCAAGTTGCGCCACATGCCGCCCAATATGACCCAAACCCACCACACCAAGTGTCTGTCCTGCAAGCTCACGTCCCCCCAAATTATACCAGCTTGCGCTGCGCGCCCATACATGTCGATCTTGCAAACGCACCATCTGCGGCCAGTTCCAGTTAAACATCAGCATACTACCAAACACATACTCACTAATCGTGGTCGCATGAATGCCTGTCGCTGTCGTCACCAGCACCCCACTCCCTGCGTCCAGCACTCCACTCAAACGTAGCGCATCCACTCCCGCCCCCGGATACTGCAACCAGCGCAAGTGTGGGGCATGCTCGCGCCAATCGGCAGGTATCGAATACGCACACAGCACCTCAGCCTCCGCAAGGTAATCTCCAAGCTCTTGCGGTCGATTGATAAAAAGCACCTCAGCTCCCGCCGCTTCATCTAACACACCTCGCGATGTCGCAGTAAATGGAAATGTCGTCACCACTTTTAGAGTTGTCACCATCAACCCTCTTTTCACGAAAAATACTGCCCAGCCCGCTTACGTTCCTTGCTAACTGGGTCAGGTCTTAGATTGTATCTTGTCTTATTCTACCTTAGCAAGCCCGATTGATACCAATGTGCCACAATGCAGATACCGTCGTGTCTTGTGCACGGTGCACAGCTTTGTTACCCTTGCAACAGGCAGAATAGACGCTGGGGGTAGTCGCTGCCTCAAAGCCCCACAAATGCACATGAATTACCTTCCCCGTCCCTACGGACGAGGGGTACGTTCGTCGATAATATTTCAATGAACATAGTAGAAACGGCAATCAGCCTGTGCCAAATGTCCTAGCAAGGAGCCGTATCAGCCAGTTAGCTTGCATCAAGCGTTTGAACTAGTAGGTACTACTGATCCGACTGCCTAAGTACTTCCTCTCAGAACGGCTGACGCGAAGCGTAGATGCCAAGCATCGTTGCCGTTCTGCATAAGAACTTTTCGAAGCACTAGCACCCAGTGCGTTGGCAGTCGGAATAAAATCTTTAGAACATGTTACTCATCTAAAACCAACTCAAACTTATTTTGACCTCAAGTAGACTACTGATCCGACTGCCTGAGTGCGAAGCACTAGCACCCAGTGCGTTGGCAGTCGGAATAAGAGATATAGACTACTGATCCGACTGCCTGAGTGCGAAGCACTAGCACCTAGTGCGTTGGCAGTCGGAATAAGAGATATAGACTAAAGATAGATATTTCGGATTTAGACAGGGAGCCATCGACATGGTTGTCAATAATGATCCAAACTTCAATGGTGCGGTCACTCAGGCCCAGCACAATCAACCGAAAAATTTTGAAGAGAATTTCTCGCCTGTGCTTGGTTGGAAAGAAGCTCAGAAAACGAGTGCAAAGCAGCGTTCATCATCATCCATCAAAAAACGTCGTCGATTGCTAGCCAGCAGCCTCGTAGTATTGCTCGTGCTGCTCATCTTCGCCTCGGTGCGCGTGAGTACCATCGCGAGTGACAGCAACGACCAGTTGCAGGTGCGCATCGGCAACCAGCAAACCGCCATCGTTGATCTGCGCCAGAGCCTCCCTATCAGTCCCTATCTCTACGGCGTCAATGCCTTTCCGGAGTCCGGCACCAGCTCACTAGACAAACCCTATAGTGGCTTTATGGCCTACACCCCGCAAATCGTGAGTGGCCTGACCAGCATCAACGTCAAACTCCTCCGCTTTCCTGGCGGTGAGTGGGGCGAGCAACATATTCTCTCTATTCAGCAACTCAATGATTTCAGTGCCTTACTCAACGAAGTCGGTGCCGACGGTATGATCCAGGCAAGACTCTCTGGCTCCGCCGACCTGGCTCAGCGCGTCAACCTCGCGGGTCAGTGGGTGGACTACATGAACAACCCCCACAGCAATCTGCGCAAAGGCGCAAACGCCAAAGCACCCTATCATCCCATCAAGTTCTGGACAGTCGGCAACGAGCCTGATCGTCTCATCAATCCCGCCACCGGCAAAACCTTCACCGTTGCCGACTACGTCAGCGCCTTTATTGCCTATTCAAAGTTCATGCATCAAAACGACCCGACCATCAAAATCTTCGGACCGGAAATTAGCCAGTTCTATGGTCTTGGCGCAGGTCCAACCGACTCCCTTGGAAACAACTGGATGGAAGGCTTCCTCAAAGGTGTTGGCGCCTACGAAAAGGCAAACCACGTTGTCTTGCTCGATGGTGTTTCCTTCCATCGTTACCAGTTCGATAACGCAGCCCAGGCTCCGGCCATGCTCATGAGCAGCCCCAACGAATGGGACTACCTCCTGCCATCCTTGCAGCAACTGATTCGCCAGGACCTCGGCCGCGATGTCCCCGTCGCCGTCACAGAAGTTAACTCGAATCCGAACAATGCCGTTCCCACACCAGGCATCGCTTCGCTCTGGTGGGCCGATACGCTTGGTAGTCTCATGAACCAGCAGGTGGGGTTCGTCGGCTACTTCTCGACCCAGGGCGTTGAACGTCCCTATCCGCTCTTTACCACCGATAACCAGCGAAACGCTGGCGGCGCATCGATCACACTACAGCAAACGGCAATGTTCCGCGTCATGCAGTTATATTCTCATCTGCAACCCAACCTTGTCCCGGTCGATGTGCAGCGCGAACCCATTAGTATCTATGCCACCCAGGATGATTCGCACCAAACGGTCAGTCTCATCTTCATCAATAAATCTAGCACATTACAACTTGCGCAGGTGAGCGCCCAGAATCAACTCTTTGGCGTCAGCCCTTGGCATACGCTGGATGTCAGCTTGCTCGGGTACAGCATCGTCGTCGTCACCATGCACCGGGGTGCCGGAGCAGAAGCCTATAGCTTCGTCGTACCTACTCTCCAGTATCCTACCGTGCAAACGCTGAAATATAGCGTGTGCGGCAATAAATCTGATCCTTTAGCCAACTCACCGACAAACTATATACCATGTTAAATGTAAGGGAGAAGCAGTGGTTTTCACTCTACTTGAGCACATCTTTGAAATACTCTACTTACTCATCATTGGCTTAATGACCTTTCAAGCCATCTTCAATATACGCCTGCGTCTCTTCATCTGGGAGGCGCCAGAACATGCCTGGCTCAATCACGCGCCAACGGTCTATCGTGACCCTTGTCTCTCCTTTACCATCTTACTACCCGCCCGGCATGAAGAAGATGTCTACCGCGAAACCCTGCAAAAAGTCTATGATCTCAATTATCCGAAAGAATTGATGCAAATTATCGCTATCTGCCGCGAGGATGACCCTGGCACGATCATCGAAGCCCAGGCCAAAATCGATGAACTGGGCGATCCCAACGTCCAACTCCTGATCTTCAATGATAAACCCATCAACAAACCGCATGGCTTAAACCTCGCGCTGCAGGTATCGCGTGGAGATATCGTCACCATTTTCGATGCCGAGGATGAACCACATTCCGACATCCTCAATATCATTAATACATGCATGCTCAATGAGGACGTGGACGTCGTGCAGAGCGGCGTGCAGCTCATGAACCACAATACCCGCTGGTTTTGCTTCCTCAACGTGCTGGAATATTTCTTCTGGTTCAAATCCTCGATGCACTTCTTTGCGCGCATCGGTATGACGCCCCTCGGCGGCAATACCGTCTTCGTGCGCCGCGAACTGGTAGAGCAACTGGGTGGCTGGGATGAGCATTGCCTGACCGAGGATGCCGACCTTGGCATTCGCCTGAGCCTCTCCCATGCCCGCATGCGCATCATCTACGATGACGAGTTTGTCACCCGTGAAGAGACTCCGCACACCATCGCGCAGTTCGTCAAGCAGCGCACGCGCTGGAACCAGGGCTTCATTCAAATTCTCTTCAAACGAGAATGGCTCAAACTTGAAAAGCTTTCCCAGCGGCTGCTGGCCTTCTATGTGCTCATTTTGCCGGAACTGCAAGCCTTCTTTGCCCTGCTGATCCCCGTCTCGCTGGTCATGTTCTTTCTGGTCAAACTTCCGGTCTGGCTAGCTATGGCTACCTTCTTGCCACTCTACTGCTTTGTCCTGGCGGCCTTCATCGACCTGGCAGGACTACATGAATTTCTCAAAGCGCACAAACGCAAGTGGAGCTGGCGCGAAGCTATCATCATGATCCTGGCTTTCTTCCCCTATCAATGGATACTGGGATTTGGAGCCATACGAGCCGTCTATCGCTATATCAAAGGCACATCGAATTGGGAAAAAACTGCCCACATCGGCCAGCATCGCGGAAGGGTGGTGGAAGCATGACAGCTTCCTATACATCAACCCAGGATCAAGATCACAACCCACGGAAACCGGAGCAAGCGCAACCGGATGATATCATCGCGGCTCCCCTTGCGGGCAGCGACTCTGGCAAACTCATCGCTCAGGTACCACCTTTCATTTCTCCTGAGCCGAAGGCTAGCAGCGAGAGCGACGTTGGAGAAATGGCTTTCAAGGTGAAGCCATCACGCATAGTGAAGCCTGTGAGGGAGAACGTTCGCACCGAAACATCACCTGAAGCGAAATCTCAAAACAACCTACCTGCATCGCCCCTGCCACACCCAAGGCGTAAGGTAACCCCCGTGCCTCATCGCCCCCGCGTCGTGATGCCTCTCTTTCCTGCCCCTAACGGCAAGGCAAAAACACCTCTACCTCCAACCAACGGCCACACAGTCGATGTAGGGACGCAATTCATTGCGTCTGACCCGGCACTGCCCTCAATCAACAGCCACACCCAAAACGGCCACGTCCAAAATGTAAAGTCGCAATTGATTGCGTCCAACCTTACATCCGACGCCGCACCCAATTCTGTTAATCCTTCGTCCGACCCCACCGTTCAGGCGACAGGTCCTCTCCCCCCAACCAACGGTCACACCCAAAACGGCCGCGTCCAAGATGGAGGGGCGCAATTAATTGCGCCCAATCCCTCACCTGGCCAGGCAATTGAAAATCAACCAACCGGCATACTACCAAGTTCCGTGACGAAGGGCTTTATTCCCAGCGACCAGGGCGACGAACCCCGTGCAGACTCTGAAGTAATGGCCTCTCCTGGCACACAGCGACAACTCGCCATCGCCCGCAGCAGGAAATTTAGAGAACTGCTGACGCACCAAGAACAGGCAGAAATTGAAGATGGCAACATCATCCTGCATCGCAGTCCCAATTTCTTCCTGCGTACCGTCTACCAGGCCGGTCAGAAAGTGAACCCACTACGTCGCCCAACAGGTAACACCACGATGTTACCCAAAGTCATGCCTCAGCAGGAGAAGCGCATTGCCAGTAGCGAAACGCGCCTCATGCCAAAGGTCACCCTGACCGGTAACCTTGCGCACACGAAAAGATTTGCGCTTCCCGCGTGGATGGAAGCAACAGTTGTCATGCTTGGGTTGCTCGCTTCATTCATTGCGCACGCCTATAATATGTTCAACTTCCCACGCTACGAGTTGGATGAAGGCACCTATATGTCGAGCGCCTGGGCCATCCTCAATGGGTTGATCACCCCCTATCCCTATGGCTATGGTCATCCCCCGCTCGCCTGGATTCAGATTGCCGGTTGGATACAACTCACAGGTGGCTTTTTCACCTTCGGCAATGCCTTGAATAGTGGACGCGTACTCATGCTGCTCTTTGCGGTTGGCTGCTCGCTGCTCGTCTATTTGATCGTCCGACGTATGGGTGGCAGTCGCAGCGCGAGTCTGCTGGCTCTGGTCATCTTCTCCCTCTCGCCAATCAGCCTCACCTATCAGCGTCAAGTACTGCTTGATAACGTAGGAACCTTCTGGCTGCTGCTCTCGATCTATCTCATCGTGAGTAGCAACAGCCGCCTGCTCTATATCGTACTCGGTGGCATTTCCTTTGGCATCGCCCTCCTCTCAAAAGAAATTTTTCTGCTCTTCATGCCCGTCATGATCTACGCCGTCTGGCTGCATACCACCAAATTTCAGCGCAAATTTGCTCTTATCGCCTTCAGCTACACCATCGTCGCGCTTGGTTCAACCTTCATCCTACTGGCCGTGCTCAAAGGCGAATTATTGCCAAGCGGCTGGCTTCCCTGGGATCATACGCAGCACCTAAGTTTGCTCAACACCTTCCTGGGCCAGGCCCAGCGCAGTCAAAGCGAGGGAAGCTTAAGTGGTAGCTGGTCTGCCTGGACATCGGCTGATATACTGCTTGTCGCCTTCAGCATCGTTACCGTCATCTTTAATCTCATTGTTGGATGGTGGAACCGCAAGCAATTATTCCTTGCACTCCTGGCTATCAGCTTCTGGGTCCTGCTCGTGCGTGGTGGAGTTGTGCTCTCCTTCTACATCATTCCTTTGATCCCACTTGCCGCTATCAATGCCGCCATGGCCATTAACACTGTCATGGGATGGCTGAGCAAGCTCGTGCGCTTCGAACTCGTGCGTTCCGTGCTCATCCTGCTCGTCGTCGGGGCTATCATACCCTACGACCTGATACACTCGCAAATCGTCTTTACCCAGCATCCCACGTCCGCCCAGACCGACGCCATGGTCTGGATCCGCAATAATGTGCCGCATAACGACGTGATCGTCATCAACAGCTACCTCTACATGGACTTACGCGAGCCAGGTGGTCAAGGCGTTGGTGATGGCCCAACCTATCCCTACGCGCACGTCTACTTTAACATTGCCTACGATCCCGAACTCTACACCGGCCTCTTACAGGGCAACTATGATCGTATCGACTATATTGTCGCCGACTCCGAAATGCTCAATGACATCAAAACTTTCGGTGGCCCCATGCTCTTAATCGACACGGCTCTAAATCATTCTGTCCTGCGTGCCCAGTTCAGCGCCGACGACCATGACTCGCAGCTCGTTATCTCAATCTATCAAGTAATTCACAAGATAGCACCGCCTATCGCCTACCAAAGTCCGAGCAGTGCGCAATCAATATCGTTCTCCTATGACAAACTATTATGGAATAAGGAATCATAGATATGTTAGAAGTAAAACCTGATACCAATACAATCGCCGTCGCACGCACCTTTGATGGTATCGAAGCAGCCGCCCACCGTATCATTCAACACATAGGTGGCATGGACTCCGTGATGCGAGGAGCCAAAATAGCCATCCTCAAACCCAACTTCGTCGCGGGCCGCAACGCCGCTACCGGCTCAACCACTAACTTTGCCTTGCTCAAAGCCGTTGCCGAAGAAGTACGCGCCTGTGGTGCCGAACCGGTCCTCTGCGAAACCCCCGGTACCGAGTTTGACCGCGAAGCCACCTACACCATCCTCGGCGTCGAACAATTCTGCGCCGAGAACGGCATTCGTATCTTGCGCGTCGACCCTGAAGGTGGCGAACAGGACTGGGTTGAACTGCGTCCAGCCGGTGCTAAACGCCTGCGCCGCTTCCGCGTCCCGCGCATCCTCAATGAAGCCCGTCTAATCAACCTGCCTGTCCTCAAAACTCATGTTGTCTCAACCATGACCCTCGGCATGAAAAATCCAATGGGTATCCTGCCGCGTCCCGACCGTCGTAGCATGCACACCTTCGGCATCGACCAGTCCATCGTTGACATAAATCTTGGCATCAAACCCGATCTCACCATCGTCGATGGTAGCGTTGGCCAGGATGGTGAAGGCCCGCTCTATGGCGATAAAGCCGATCTGCAAGTCCTGGTCGCGGGCCGCGAAAGCCTTGCCGTCGATCTCGTCTGCTGCCAGCTCGTTGGCGTCAACCCTCGCGACATCCCCCATCTCAAACTCGCCCTCGAGCAAATGGGCAAGCCAACCTGGACACTCACCGGCGAAGATGTAGGCGTTATCAAAAAGTTCCGCCTTCCCGAACAGAAGGCTCTCTACCGCTTTGTATTCTGGCTCATGTACCCGCTGGACTATCCCTACACCTGGATCGCCGAGCGCGGCAAGCATCTCTGCACCACCCTCTACGGCACCGGTCTTGTCGGCACTCGCC
>CAVZTX010000038.1:0-412820 GCA_963778375.1 uncultured Chloroflexia bacterium
CTTCCAACGTTTATTCCTCATATAGCATAAAATGATACCAAAACACCCATCTCACGAGAGGAAAGCTTGCATGAACCAGCGGCAACTTTTAGGGTCACAGAATCACTCTGCCTCAAAAAGAGTTCAGAGCAGTCTGAGAGGCAGCATTCTTCTTCTACTTTTGCTATTAGCTTCCTGTGCCGGGGCAACGAACTCAGCAACAAGCCAGGTTACGCCAACGACTCCTATTGTGACGCCAATACCAATATCACCTACACCTTCGACGACAGGTGGCAGTGCTATACACCATTACGAATACATCTTCCCCGATGGCGGCATGGATGTATATGATATCGATCATAACTTTGCGCTTGTTCAGCATGTGAGTTTACCAACTTCGGCGGGTGGGAGGGGAGTTGCGTTCAGTCTCTCAACCCATATGCTTTATATAGCCTATGGAAGTGATAGCGGTTCGGGAGGGTCGCAGCTTGCGTATGATCTGGTGGCGGGGAAGATTGTGTGGACGAAGGATTATGATCATGGGATTGATAGTATGGCGATTACTCCAGATGGGAAGACGATTTATATGCCGGGGGGAGAGAATAGTGGGAGTGACCTCTGGTATGTTGAGGATGCGGCGACGGGAGATGATGTGGGAACAATTTCGACCGACTCGGATCCGCATGATACGGTAGTGAGCGTGAATGGCTCACATGTGTATATGGGACCACGGAATATGCATGATACCCCCACCTATTTATATGTGGCTGACACGAAGACCAATCAAATCACGCAAAAAGTTGGTCCTTTCCTTAAAGGCGTGCGCCCGTTTACGGTGAACAGGGAAGAAACGCTGGTGTATGCCTCAACAACGGGTTTTTTAGGATTTCAGGTGGGAAGCATTACTTCGGGAAAGATACTCTATACGGTTCCTATTTCGGGGTTTAGTTGCCCGAGTAATGGCGCGAGCGACCCAAGTCATGGGGTGTCACTTTCACCTGATGAGAAGGAACTGTATGTGATGGATTCTCCGTGCGGTTATGTGCATGTTTTTGATGTGAGCGATGTGCCGAATAGTCCACCTAAGCAGGTTGCGGATATTCAACTTGCGCACTCTCTGAATGGCAATGAACAGGGTTGTGGATATGATTGCCTCAAGGATGGGTGGTTGCAGCATAGTGTTGATGGACGCTTTGTCTTTGTGGGTGACTCGGGCGATGTGATTGATACGGTGACACGCAAAGTGGTTGGGTTCCTTCCTTCGCTCGCGAACACGCGGAAAATGCTTGAGATTGATTGGCAAGATGGAGTGCCTGTGGCGACCTCTGAACGGCAGGGAGTGGGCTATATCAGTCATTAAGCGTATCAGATTTTCTTCATCTTTATAAATCGTTTCAGCAAGCGCGGAACCCATTTGTGCAGATAGGTTTGTTGGTGATGGTCTATTTGCTCGCCTCCATAGCATTCCAGTAGATATGTATGCCACATGAATTTTTCCTCCTTTTGAGTGACTTTTTCAAAAAGTTGCCGTCTAATCGTAGGTATCCTATCCCTTCTGAAGAATAGGCATGGAAAAGGATGGGAGACGCAGGCAATCCTTTCGGAAAGGATTCTGCCTGTTTCGAATGAGTTGTGTCGAGATTAGCTAGCAAGTATTGGAGATGAAAAATGGTTATGGTTCGTCAGAATTCTAACACAGTGACATCACGTCAAATTGAGGTGCTGATAATGTTGTCACGTTCTACGTTTTGTTCTCTGGGAGAGGTTGTATCTGCTCTTGGTGTTAGTTATGCTGCCGCATCAAAAATGATTAATCGCCTGGAAAGCAAGGGGTTGGTGACACGTTCTATCAATGAAATGGATAGGCGCTCTACGGATATACGCATTACGCGGAAAGGTGCTGAAATGGTGCGTCTTTTTGGTTCTGTTGCGGACAAGGATGGGAGTAGGTAGATATCAAAAGACTGAAACTTTCTAACAGAAAGGGTGCCACTATGGAGTACAAACAGAGCATATTAACATCGGTTCAGCAAACGTATCTTCCTGCTATAGCGGATGCTCCTCCAGTATTTGAGTATTCATTGAGAAGCGTTCCTATTGTTGCTAGAGATACACCCAATATTGTATGTGGTGAGGCAAATCGTATAGGAAGCACAGGAAAGGGCCGGAGTGATCTGGCAATGTACCGTTTGAAGCTGAAGATGAGCTTTGCTGCGCTGAGGACTGCTACCCTTCCTGGCTTTTTTGTGATCGAGGAGGGCGTTTTTGTCGAGTACGAGCAGTGGAGAACTCAGCAGAGCTAGACAGGCTATGTAACCAAGCGTATAATAGTCCCGGTCGTGGTTATACTAAGCTCAAGCACGGAAATTTGACTCTTATAAGAAAGTAGTTCATAGTATGGCAGCACTCACGGATGAAGAGCTGGTTGCACGCTGCAAGTCTGAGTTGCCTCGTGATACGCGAAGTTATGAGATGCTGGTGCAGCGCCACATGAACCGGGTTTATAGTCAGGTGTACCAGGTGGTTTCCAATAAGGAAGAGGCTGAGGACATTGCCCAGGAAGTTTTTGTCAAGGTGTACAATGGCTTGCACAAGTTCGATCAACGAGCATCATTTTCGAGCTGGTTATACCGGATTGCTGCCAACAGTACGTTAGATGCTCTCGATAAAATTCAGCGTCGTCCTAAAGCTGCTCATGCTGGAAATAGCCGGAAAGCGACTGAACATGAGGAGGATACTGATCCCCTGAGATCTCAAGCCACGTCGGAGGCAGGGCCTGAAGAGAGCGTCATACAGGCGGAACTGAGGGAGTGCATTCGGGGTGTGCTAAGAAAGCTGGATTATGAGCAGGCGCGCCTCCTGGTAATGCGCGACTTCAACGATGTGAGCTATGATGAGATTGCAAAAGCACTTTCGGCAAGCTTGAGCACGGTCAAGATGCGTATTCACCGTGCGCGTCTGGCTTTCCAGGAAGTTTTTAACCAGTTCTGCGGTAGATATCTGAGTTTTCCCGTTTCCTCCAGCCTCAGTTCTAAGGAGAAAGCCAAATAAAAAGAGAGTGAAACTATGAACTGTGAAGAATTAACCCAACTATTACCGGATTTGGTTGACGGTACACTTCCAGAGGCTCTCCTGGCTGAGGCCGAGGAGGCCCTGGCTCAATGTCCGGACTGCCGACGAGAGCTAGAGGCTGCTCGCCAGATTCAAACGTTGTTTGCAACGCTTCGATCTGAGAATGTTCAACTTCAGGTACCTGCCGGGTTTGAGGTAAGGCTACTTGCACGAGTCCATAGGCAAAGCGGCGGATTAGAGTTGCTGGATTTATCATCGAGAGCTTTTCTTATGTGGGTGATAGAACTGATTAATTTGATAGGGGGTCTGGTTAACCCAACTTCTGTATCAGGAGCAGCTAGTTCGCAGGCGGCTGGTGCCTGATATTGCTATAATTTACAATTTGGAAAGGGGAAAGGATCTGCGATGAACTTTCAGCCACTATTTAACACGCTTACCCAAACCCTTCTCGAGATCATTAATTTTATTCCACGGCTGATTAACGGCTTAATTATCCTGATTATCGGCTATCTCATAAGCTGGCTGGTGCGGTGGATTGTTCGTTTTGTACTTCGACGTATCGGGTTTGAGCAAGTAGCCGAACGCACTGGCATCCACAATACGATGAGAGGATTGCGAGTAAATGCGGGATTGCCCGAAATCATAGCTCAAATCATTTTCTATTTCTTGCTGCTCAGTTTCGTAACCTCGGCAGTACGCTTGATGTCGTTTACTGAAGTAGCTGACCTCCTGGACAATGTGCTGCGCTTCCTTCCAAGAGCAATTGGGGCATCTTTGCTGATCATTTTTGGTTCGATGCTTGCGCGCTTTCTGGGGAATACTATCGCGGCTATAGCTGATAATGTGAATATCACGTACGGCAACGCGCTGGGCAAAATTATCGAATATGCGATTGTGGCGTTTGTGATCGTGCTGGCGATTTCAACGTTGGGAGTGGATACGACCATTCTGACGACGAGCCTCACCATTATTATCGCCTCGATGGGATTGTCAATCGCTCTCACCTTTGCATTGGGATCACGCGAGTCGGCGCGCAACGTCATAGCGGGTTATTATGTGCGGCAGAACTTTCGGCCGGGGCAGCAACTGACGCTTGGTGATTATAGCGGTACGGTTCGCACAACTTCTGGCGCTTATACGGTGCTTGAGGTAACTGGCGAAGGTGGCCAACTTCGAACAATTTCGCTGCCTAACTCTTTGTTGATGCAAAGTGCCGTTGCGGGTCAGGAAAGCGCTGCTGGGGCGAATCCGACGAATAATCAACCTGAGGGGTCGGTATAGTAGTTTACAGGGTCAATGGAAGTGCTTTGCCTTCGCTCATTGAGCCAGAGAGATGAAGATGAAAAGAAACATTTCAGGCGAGGAAAGCCCGCTTGTCTCCGTACTCATGCCAACGTTCAACCAGGCTGCCTTCATTCGCCGCGCTCTCGAGAGCCTGCTGGCTCAATCGCTCGATCGGTGGGAGTTGGTGATCGTTGACGACGGCTCAACCGATGACACACCAACAGTAGTACAGCCATACCTGGCAGATGCGCGGATACACTATCACAGATTAAATAAGAACCAGGGACTTGGTAATGCGCTTAATCATGCTCTACGTCAGGCAAAGGCATCGCTCATCGCTTACCTACCTTCCGATGACATTTACTATCATGACCATCTGACCTCCCTTGTCTCTATCCTTGATGCGCATGAGGAGGCGATGCTGGCCTATTCTGGCGTACGGTATGAATTTCGTATGCCAGGCAAGGGCACCACAGACAAATCATCGCAAGGGCAATTGGAAGGTTATGTTCTTCAACTTGTGCAGGTAATGCATCGGCGAACCAACGACCAATGGATTGAGCGCGAAGAGCTGGTCACGGACGATCTGGGGCGCATGTTCTGGGAGAAGCTTCAAAAAAGGGGAGCATTTGTTGGCACCAATCGCATCTCTTGCCAGTGGGTTGACCATCCTGAGCAGCGACACAAGGTCATTCAAGAGCCTGCGGGCGGCATCAATCCCTATCGCCAGCGCTATGATGTTAAACAGCCGCTGCGCTTCCACTCGAGTACTGGAAACCTCATCGATGAGGTCGAGCACTACCAGCGCTTTCGTGAGCGAGAGGATACACCACCTGCCACGGATGGATTGAAGATTCTGCTTGTGGGTGAGCTGGCGTTTAATCCTGAGCGAGTGCTGGCACTGGAGGAACGCGGTCACCGGCTCTATGGCCTCTGGACCTCCAATCTCCAATGGTTCAATACAGTTGGTCCGCTACCGTTTGGCCATGTTGAGGATATTCCCCGTGTAGGATGGCGTGAGGCAGTCAAACGTTTGAAACCTGACATCATCTACGCACTGCTTAATTGGAATGCAGTACCATTTGCTCACGAGGTATTGACAGCCTGCCCTGATATTCCCTTTGTCTGGCACTATAAAGAAAGTCCTTTCGACTGTATCGTCAACGGTACGTGGTCTCAACTCATTGATCTCTATACGCGCGCTGATGGACAAATCTTTATCAACCCCGAAGTACGGAACTGGTTTGGTACGGTTTCACCTGGTATCATTCGCAATGGACGGTCGTTCTTGCTTGATGGCGACCTGCCCAAGCGCGAATGGTTCACCCATGAGCGGTCACCGCGCTTGTCAGAGAGTGATGGCAAAATCCATACGCTTATCCCAGGTGGTCCGCACGGCATCCCACCGTTGCTCATAGCGGAGCTTGCCCAACAGGATATTCACACCCACCTCTATGGAGAATTTTATCGAGCATTTTACCGTTCCTGGGTGGAGGAGGTGCAGCGCCTGGCTCCCGATCATCTGCACCTGCACCCGCAGGTTGGGCAGGTGCGTTGGGTATCCGAATTTTCGAAGTACGATGCCGCGTGGGTACACCAGTTCAAAAGCGAGAACGAGGGCGACCTGTACAAACTCACTTGGGAAGAATTGAATTATCCCGCACGTACAGCAACATTAGCCGCTGCCGGAGTGCCGCTGATACAGTACGACAATACAGGTTCGATTGTCGCAATGCAGGCGCTCGTTCGCGAGCTTGATATAGGGGTTTTCTATAAAGATGCAGAGCAGTTAGGCGCGCAGTTACGCGACTCGGAGAGAATGGCGCAACTGCGGCGTAATGTATGGGATCAACGTGAGCAATTCACATTTGATGCCCATGCTGATGCTTTGATCGATTTTTTCAGGCAGGTCATCTCTAATCTATAACCCCGATTTTGATTTGAGACCAGCACTGGTAAATGAAGTGACGCTATGGGCCTGTAGCATTTTAGTGATGACGTCGCCGGGAACCGCTGCCGAGACCTGGGTGGTGATTTCACGCACGGCGGCAGGATCCAGCTTCGGCTCGCGATTTTCGGTCAGCAACCCATTCGTCTCCTGTTCTACATCGGTCAACTGGGTATAGCAGAAACCCGCGATGGCCGGGCTCTTCATGATAGCATCAATAAGTTCTTTATACTTGGTAAGGAAGTGCTGGCTATCTGCCACCATGCCATAGCCGTACGTAGGTCCATTGCCATTAGAGCCAAACGTAATACCACCAAATTCGGTCAACATGATTGGCTCGCCTTCGCGGCGGTGGCCGGGGAGGATCAACGCGTGATTGCTCGGTTGCACTTCCAGCAGCGTACGCTCAACCGCTTCAAAGCTTCCGTACCGGTCAGTCAGTACCGAGCCTTCAAAGGTATAATCGTGGACGCCGAAGATATCACTGACGAAATTATCCCAGCCATCATTTCCAATCACAGGGCGCGTCGGGTCAAGGGCCTTCGTCAGATGGTAGAGCGCCTGGACGTAGTGCTGCTGCGCGGGATCGCGCGCTACATTAGGGACACCCCAGCTCTCATTGAGTGGTACCCAGGCCACGATGCAGGGATGGTTGTAGTCACGTTTTACTACCTCCATCCATTCGCGCGTTAGCCGTTCGACTGCGGAGGTAGAGAATACGTAGGCGTTGGCCATTTCGCCCCAGACCAGCAAGCCCAGGCGATCGCACCAGTAGAGGAAGCGTGGGTCTGCAACTTTCTGGTGGACGCGCACGCCATTGAAGCCCATGCTTTTGATCAATTCCACCTCGCGGCGCAGCGCATCCCCATCTGGAGCAGCCAGGTGTGTCTCTGGCCAGTAACCCTGCTCCAGGACAAGGCGTAAGTAATACGGAAGACCATTAAGCAGAAAGCGCCCATTGGCAACGTCTACGCCACGTATTCCGATATAACTCTGCACTTCATCAATGATTGTGTCGCTGGAGAATACTGTGAGGGTCACATCGATGAGATTTGGATTGCGAGGTGACCATAGCAAATGATCACTGACTACCATGACTGCCGGGTCAAAAGCGATTTGACGCTTCAGATCAGTTCCCCGCATCATATAGACATCATTGGCCAGGTCCATCCCATCCTGGTACAGCCGCACGCGCAGATTTAAGGGCGTGTCTTCCTCTCGTTCAAGCGCCACGGTGAAAAAGAGCAGACCGCGATCAAGATCGGGTGTCCAACGTACTTGAGAAATATAGGTGGAGGGAACCGGTTCCAGCCAGACAGGCTGCCAGATACCGGTGGTGCGATGATACCAGATGTCATGGGGAGGCTCCTGCCAATCCTGTTTACCACGCGGCTGCGTCAGATCCTTTGGCGCATCCTCAGCACGAATGACCAGAACCTGTTCACCACCTGGTTGGAGCGCCGTCGTGATATCGGCGGTAATCGGCGTTTGCCCTCCTTCATGCTTGGCGACGAGTTGACCGTTCACCCATATCTGGGCATAGTAGTCAATTGCGCCACAGTGCAATAGCAGCCGCTTTTCGGTATCTTCCGGCAATACTTCAAATGTGCGCCGGTACCAGACGATAGCATGAAAGCCATTATCACCAATACCGCTGGCAGGCAATTCAGGAGGGTAGGGCACCTGAATAGTACAGGTAAATACTTCTTCCCTCTCCTGCCACTTTTCATCAAGGCCACGGGCAGCATCATCATACGCGAAACCCCAGGGGCCATTTAAATCGATCCAGCGAGCACGCGTGAGTTGCGGGCGCGGATGGAGCGCTTCGGACATTTTCTGCATAACATTCTTCAATTCTAGCAAACAGCGGGCAAGTGTTGGTCACGCTGTGAGCAAGCAAAAGTGATACTCATTTGAGTATGATAAAGAATGTACAGAATGGCCTTACACATGTCAAGTGAAAAGTATTAATCAGGAGCAATATCTGTGACGGAGACTGATTGAAACCGATCATTGAGATGAAAATAGGGGAGTGCAACAAGCACTTCCCTATTCTTGACCTTTATTGACTACTTCTTCGGGTACTAGCTAGCGCTGATCATCGATTACATCGCCGCCCTGGATGTTGACATCACCTTCGCGCTCGATATGGGCTTCTTCGCGCCTGACGGTATCTGAGACTTGTTGGGTCTCTTGTACCTGGCGTTTGCCGAGGCTTACTTCTTCGCGTACGACGGGTTGTTTCTCGACTGTGACCTGTTCCTCACGGACAGGTACACGGTAGGTCTCGCCCTCGCCGATGGGGGTGTCAGAGGGTTCGCCGGAAGCGGGACGACGCTCAATGTACACTTCCTCGCGGGTAACCGGTACATCAATCGTCTGCTGCTCGGTGACGACTTCTTTGCGAAGGCCGACTTCACCTGTCTGTACCGCCTGCTTGCGTGCCTGAAGTTGCTCTTCGCGCAACTGGATGCGTTGGGCATCCTCTGTATCATATTGCTGTGCGCCGGTGCCAGCGGTAGAAGTGTAGTCAGTCGTCTGAGTAGAAGTGTAGTTGGCTGGCTGAGCGGAACTGTAATCAGTCGTCTGAGTGGAAGTATAATCAGCCGTCTGAGCCGAGCGCGAACTGAAGTCGTAGGCACCATAGCGATGCAGGATGTCGTAAGCATCCTGTTGGCGATCGTTGGTGTTGATCGTCACTACCGTATGGCCTGCTTCAAACTCACTATTGTAGAAAGTGGCCTCATCTTCTGACAAGCCCAAATTCTCCAACGAGTCGGTGATACCTGTTCCACTGCGGCGTACTGAATAGCGAATCTGGTTGTTACTGAATCCTGCCTGCTGGAGATCATTCATTGCCTGCTGTGCTTGAGCTTCGTCTGTAAAGACTCCTACTACCATTGAACGTGCATTCGTTGACATACGTGTTCTCCTTTCAAGAGATGTTTCAAGGGAGGCCAAGATGAACCTTCCTTACGTTGTTTGTGTTCCTGATTCTGATGGGTCCGGGACCTCTTCCACTCCTTTGGCCTGGACAGGTATATCGCCCTCGCGCTGGAAATAGGCTTCTTCTCGCTGAACCATGCCTGAGATGTGTTTCGTCTCCTGGATCTGGCGCTTGCCAAGAACGACCTCTTCTATTACCACCGGTTGTTTCATGACTGTCACCTGTTCGGCACGAAGAGGAATTGTGAAGGTCTCTCCTTCACCGATCTGGACGATCTTGTCCGCGGATTGGTCGGGTTGCTGATCGGTCTGATCGGTGGAAGCTGTAAAGGGATGGCGTTCGATGACCAGCTCCTCGCGCATGACGGAGACAGTGATGGTCTTTTGTTCGGTGATAACCTTCTTGCGAAGACGGACCTCACCGGTCTGAACCAACTGCTTATGGGCCTGAAGCTCCTCCTGTCGCAAGGGCACGATCTGTTCATTTACGATCTGGCCAAGGCCTATGGAAGCATTGTAGGCTCCGTGATGATGCAAGATGTCTTTAGCTTCCTGCTGGTGACCATATGACTGAACCATCACGATAGAATAACCTGCTTCTGCTTCACGCTGATAGTAATGGGCTTCCTCTTCAGACATACCCTGAGTGACGAGATCATCGTAGAGGTGATCGGATGCATTTCCCTGCCCCGAAAACTTGCTCATGATGGTCTCGACGAAACCGCCAGAGGATGCGCCCTGTCCCAACAGGCTAATTTGATCGTCTCGAAATCCAGAGTGACGAAGTTCATCGATGGCTTGCTGCGCCAGAGTGCGGTCTCGAAAGACACCTACCACGATGGGACTTTCCGTCGTTGTCATGCGTGTGCTTCCTCCTTTCGGAAGACGTTTCTGTCGACCAGGATCTCCTGGTAAAGGGAGTGCTAGCAGCACTCCCTAGTCAACAGAAGGTGAATATCAAACAACTACCTTCTGTTGCTGTCACCTATGGTGTGGTCTGGTCCGTGGTGTCCTGGACATCGCCGCCCTGGACGTTCACATCGCCTGTGCGCTCGACGCGCGCTTCTTCGCGGCGGACGGTGTCGGAAACCTGCTGGGTATCTTGAACTGCCCGTTTGCCGAGGGAAACTTCTTCGCGTACGACGGGCTGTTTCTCGACCGTGACCTGTTCCTCACGGACAGGTACACGATAGGTCTCGCCCTCGCCGATGGGGGTATCGGAGGGCTGGCCAGAACCGGGACGGCGCTCGACGTACACTTCCTCTCGGGTAACCGGTACATCGATGCTCTGTTGCTCGGTCACTACGTCTTTGCGCAGGCGAGCCTCACCTGTCTGGACAGGCTGCTTTTGGACACGAAGCTGCTCCTCACGAAGTTTGATGCTTTGCGCATCCTCAGTTCCGGTGTCCCGCACATTTGTGCTAGCATAGTCCGCTGTTTGGGTGACATCCCGGTTGACAGTCGTAGTATCCCGCACATTTGTGCTAGCATAGTCCGCTGTCCGGGTACCACGCCGGTTAGCGGCACTGTATCCTCCGTAACGCGTCAGAATGTCTGTAGCTTCCTGCATGCGGTCGCCTGCAAGGACGGCCAGGATAGAGTGGCCAGCATCGTACTGCTGTTGATAGTAGCTGGCATCATCTGACGGTACGCCCATGCTGACCAGGTCATCGTAGGCTGAACCGGTTTGCTGCCCGGTAAATAGACTTTTGATCTTCTCACCGATTCCGCCGGTTGAAGCTCCGGATCCAGCAAATCTGAGCTGATCAGCGCTAAAGCCGACGTTTTCAAGTTGATTGGCGGCTAGCTCGGCCTGGGTGTTGTCATCAAAGACAGCTACTACCATACCTTGTTGTGTTGTCATGTGTATTCTCCTTTTTTCCTTTTTTAGGAAGTTCCCTGGAAACGCCAGGGACTACGAGGCTGACTTAGTAGTTAGTAGTCAGGCCTCCTGCCCCTTCATATGGGGCTGTCGTATCAACGGGAATGACCACGTCTACCATTCCTGTATCAGGAATGGTAGTACTTGTCTGCTTGCCCTGCGTCAGGGGTGATGTGCCTTGCCTGGCGGTGCTGGCGACCTTTGTTGCTGTCTGTTGTGCAGCATCTTTCAGCGTGCTGGCTGTTTGTGATGCACGAGTAGCTACCTGTTGGCTGGTTTGCTTCAGTTGTTCCTTGTCGGGCAGCGAGCCACGCAGTTCTTCAAAGCGCTCGCGTGCCATGCGCTGCATCTCTTCACCTTTCATGGGTGCAACAAGCATGCCGATGCCAACGCCGATAAGCAGACCATTGAGAAAACGACCCATTGTCATGTCTCCTTTCATCATTGATGATGCGGATTGATATGACAGAGGCAGGGGGAAATGCCTCTACGCTCTGTCGTTCCAGTGAAGTAAGTGCGGTTAGACATCGGGAGGATGTCAAGTTCATCCATAGTACACGATGGCTCCTATTGAGGCACGTATATCCTCCTCAATTAGTGTCATTATTTAACCTTTTTGCCTTATACAAGAGATATAAATCATCAATACTTGACTCTACTTTTAACTCAAGAATATAAAGACAAGGAGCTTGAGAGGATTGCACTCTCACGTTCCTTGTCTTGACATGAAAAGTACTTCTAACTGGTTTATGATGAAACGGCAATCACTCCGGTGGTTGCAACATAACAAGGTTATCGAAACTGTTCTATTATTTAAGAATGAAAAGGCCTTTGATGTGATCAGGATATTTGCTCGTAGCTGTCCTGAAAAATGTTGCGGTCAACGACCCAAGCACTATCCCCCGATCTAACAAGATAGTCACCGGCCTTGCCCATTGCAGTATCACCATTCTTCATCTTGACGGTAAAGCTCTCAGGCATCTGCACGGCTTCACGTATATCTGTATTACGATACAAGGCGAAACCTTCGGTATCTTGCTTGGTTACTTGTTGATAATGAGTAGAAAATTCTCTCGCCAGGATAGGCCATTCCTCATCCTGATTGCCACATGCAAGGTAATCGCCGGGTTGAAATCCAATTGGGCCTTCGAGTGACTGGATGATGCCGCCTCTCTGTTGATAATCCTCTTTAGAAAGTGGGCGGGCCTTTACTGGAGTAATCTTGCGAAATGATTGGAACGGCAACCGGTTCAATTCTTGTTCCGTAAGCTGCATAGAATCCTCCTTCGGATGATCCCGGCATGTCTCGTACCGTTAATGCCTGTATGGGAAACAACATCTTATGGCTTTCCTTGTGAGATGTCTGTCTGAATGGCTACGGCGATGGCAATCGAGAATTCTTTGAGGTCGGCGATGCTGACGTCAAAGGCGCTAAGGCCGAGGAGTTCGGCTCGGCGTTTTGCGTTACCGTGCAAGCGAACGGTGGGACGACCGCTGCGGAGTTGCACAACTTCCATTTCGCGCCAGGCTACTCCGTGTATGCCTGTGCCTAGCGCTTTGCTGATCGCTTCTTTAGCGGCGAAGCGACCGGCCAGACGGGTTGCTTTGCCTCGGCATTGCCATATTTCTGCTTCTGTGAAGACACGGTTGAGGAAGCGTTCGCCGTGGTGTTCGAAAACCTTTTGCACTCGTCCAACTTCGATAATGTCGATGCCAACCGCCACGTTTACACCTTGTGGCACGCTGAGCGGCGTGGGCAACCCTGCCAAACCTGCTGGGCCAAATAGCCAATCAGGAATAGGTACACCCGGCTGGCGCACCAGTGGGGTGAAAAGTAGTGGTTGCTCTGGTTGGTCATCGCCCATTATTTTATTTCCCCTCTCCTCCTTCGATCAACTGCTGTGGAATCGTGGTGGTACTGTCTCCTGAAGGTAGGACTGTGGGGGCGGGCCCGGTACCGCGTCCCATGCCACGGTAGATGAAGCCGAGGTTGTTCATCTCGGTCGCTTCGTAGATATTGCGACCATCGATGAGTACGGGGCGGCGCATGGCACTGCGCATCTGGCGCATGTCGAGCGATTTAAACTCGTTCCATTCGGTCACCATGACCAGAGCGTCAACATTTTGCGCTACTTCATAGGCGCTTTCACAGAAGGTGATGGTATCCATGCGAATGCCTTGCTTTTCCAGGGCTTCACGTCCTGTTTTTGAGGCGACGGGATCGTAGACGCGAATGGCGGCCCCCTGGCTTGTTATCCAGCGGATGATATCAATCGATGGAGCTTCGCGCATGTCATCGGTGTTGGGTTTGAAGGCTAGACCCAGGATGCCAATCGTACAGCCTCGTAACGAGCCGAGAATGGAGGTTAGTTTTGAGACAATCAGGCGGCGCTGGTCGTGGTTAATGTCCATGACGGCGTGTAATAATTGTGGGTGCAGTCCAGCTTCGTCAGCCATGTGGGCGAGTGCACGTACGTCCTTAGGGAAACAATTGTGGCTGATCAGCCCGGACGAGGCGATCAGGGTTCCGGTGCTGGTCTCCATACTATAGACGGTTGTTTCAACGTCCTCATGCTCAACCTCTCGGACAACGAACGTGGCAAAGGTGCCGTGCCGCTCATAGCCATGAGGCGCGATGTGGCGTGAGTAGCCCTGCAATATGCTCTCAATTTTGGCCAGGCGCTTGTTGCCGAAGGCCATTTTGAGTGCGGTTACCTGATCGTAGCCACTCACGCGCAGGATATACGCCACTTGCGTCGATTTGTTCATCCAACGTGTGCGGATGGAAGGAATGACGCCTATTGTTTGCAGTAGCAGTGCCATACCATCTGCCAGCACCTTGCTGACGGTTGCATATTCCAGCATCAGATTCTTGCTATCCTGCACCGTCGTAACTGCACCATCACCACTGAAGGCTCCACGAATTAAAGCGAGGCGTAGCTCTGGCGCTACGTTAAATACCAGGCGTGGCAGGGCCTTGTCTTCCGAGCGAGTGCCACAGTGGAGAACATCGCGCAGCAGCCAGGAGAAGATGCGTGAAGAGACTACAGTTGTCAGAGCATTTGTGGAACGGCGCTCAAGAAACTTGAGACCCCAACGCTGCAAAATGCCCTGCACATCCGCAATGTATTCAGACTCTTGCTCGTGGAAGCTGAAGCCTACACGTTCGCGGATCGCATCTGCGCGTCCAGTGTCTTTGGCAATATAGCCTTCCGCAAGATAGTAGCCGCACAGTCGCAGCAAATCGGCGCCGACCGGTATCGAAGCGTTGATTACAGTTGCCGCACCTTTGGCAGTATATAATTGAAGCTTTTCGGCAGCAACATTGAGCATGCCTGACTCACTGAGATAGCGGAACAGGCGCAGCGACATACGGTTATGCTGCTTGATCTCGTCGGGATATTTGAGCATATGCTGTGGAATCGCAGCGGCAAATTGCGGGTATTGTTCACTGAATGTGTTATCGATGGGTTTGACGTAGACATCGGCTTCCAGGTCGGTGCCACGGAGCAGATTGATCAGGTTGAGGTTTGTAGCCTGCTCGACTGAAGGCAATTCGCACAAGGCCATTAGTCGATCACCGGGCACAACGGCTGCTGCGGGTAGGATGGTGGACTGCTGAGCTTTATGTAGGATGACGGGATGATCGGCGGTAACACGCATGGTACGTCCCATACTGGTGTGAATCTTCACCATAGTGCCTTTGTAGGGTCTCCGCGTGATGGCTTTTACGTCCGCGAGAATGGGCTGTCCCGTCTCTAGATCAAAGGCGAGCACACGCTGATCGGAGGGCTGCACAAGCTCTACCACATCTCCCTGGAAGGGCGCACCGCCTTTAGCGAACATCGTATCGAAGCGTTCTCCGGCCACGTTGGGACTATTGAGGGTGAAAACAGTTTCGTTGGCCTCAAAGCAACTTCCGCCATATCCAAGTCCGGCATCGAGGAATGAGCGTCCGATACGCTTATCGTAGCCCATGCCTGCGGCCACTTCTTTGACGTCGGCTCCCAGGCGTTCGCAGATTTGCGCGATTTCGTTAATGAACGAGATTTTGGTTGCGAGGAAGGCATTTGAGGCATACTTGATCATTTCCGCTGTGTACAGGTCGGTGATGACGATAGGAGCGCGCAGCGGCAGGTAAAGGGTCGCAACCTGGCGCGCTGCTTCTGGATCGGTTGAACCTAAGACGACGCGATCAGGGTTCTGGAAGTCTAGTACGGCTGAGCCTTCGCGTAGAAATTCGGGGTTGGAGACGACTGCAAAGGAAATCTCTGGCCGCTCCAGGTTCTTGCGAATAATGCGTGTCACCACGTCGCCACTGCCGACGGGTACCGTACTTTTGTTGATGATGATCGCATAGTGATCGAGCTCCTGGGCAATGCCACGTGCAGCGCTCTCAACATAGCGCATGTCTGCCCCACCCTGAATGGTGCCGGTAGGGGTATTGACGGCGATAAAAATAAAGTCGCAGTTATCCAATCCCTCGCCATAGCTCGTCGTGAAATGCAAGCGCCCTGCGTGTACATTGCGCTCGACCATTTCCTCCAGACCCGGCTCATAAATGGGTAGAATGCCTTGCTGAAGACGCTCGATCTTTTCGGGGATAATATCAACACAGGTAACCTTGTTTCCAAGGTCGGAAAAACATGTACCGGTCACTAAACCTACGTAGCCGGTACCGATAACACATATATTTGCCACAACATCACTCCTCTACAGTCACAAAAGGATTTTCATATTTTTCTTCAACAATGGTAGTCGGTGTGCCATGTCCGGGGAAGACAACCAGGTCGTCTTCGAGCATGTACAGTTTTTCGCGAATTGAGCGGGCGATTTGATCAAAATCTCCTCCCTCAAGATCGGTACGACCGATGCCACGATAGAAAAGGGTATCGCCGCTGAATACACAGTAAGGGGCGCTTACCAGGCACACTCCACCGGGGGTGTGACCAGGAGTGTGGAGGACTTCAAGGGTAAGCGTGCCAAAGGACAGGTGATCGCCCTCATTGAGCAAAATATCCGGTTTCCTATGCACAAGCGGTGCCCGGCGTCCAAACATTTTTGCTGTCCGTTCCTCTGTATACATGTACACATCGGCGGGATGAATAGCCAGCGGCACAGGATAGATTTCGCTGATCGCATCGATTGCACCTATGTGGTCAATATGGCCGTGTGTGTTAATTATGTATTTGGGAATGAGATGAAGTTGGCGAATCTGCTCTAGAATGAGTTCCGGCTCGTCACCCGGATCAATGATAACCGCTTCAAGCGTTTGCGGACAGCCGTAGAGATAGCAATTCTCTTGAAATACGCCGACTGTGACACAGGCGACAATCGGTGTGAGTTCTTTATCCTTCTCGGACATATGGTATGTTTCCTTTTCGCTTAGTGCTGGAAATGTTGGAATACATTATAGCACATGCCTTTTCTTGCGATTACTCCCATTTTTGGGGTATATTGTATGAGCACAATTGATCGTAGATGGGTGGTACAGGTAGGTATCGTGGTGGGGCAAACCACTGGCGGTTATACTTCCGTACTCCACAATATTGAAACAGAAGCAAATCCGTGCTAGAATGAATTAGTACAAACATTCTAAATTTGTTTGGAAGTGAACGAAATAGTGGGTTTTTTACTACAAAAGACGCCTCACAAGTCGTTTTATCAAAAAGTGTAGTGAACGAAGCTAGACAAAACGTACCAAGATAGGGTAAAATCGGTATAACATGCACTTGTTTATGCTTCACCAGTTGTAGCCCCTATTTCAGCTCGGGAGGAGAGTATGATTAAGGATCGATCAGAAAGAAGGGCTTATCGTAAAAGTCCTGGACGCCAGTATGGATATGATTACGATCCATTGCATAGTCAGAATGATAATAAGACTGGTCAAACTGGTCGTTTCGTTTCCTCTCTAGTTGGTGAGCGCTCTTCAACACAATTGGAAACTTCCGCACGAACTACTACTGGATTGCTTGGGCCACGACCTGATCCACGTAGGGCAAGGCAAATTTTACGTCAGAATATACTCTCCAGTAAGTCGCGAACCACTACAGGGCTGCTGGAACAAGCACCACAAAAAATTGAAAGACATTCTGATCAGCTTGTGCCTTTTGAGGATGTAGATGGATTAGAGGAGCCTGCAGATCCTACACTCTATAGCAATCGACGGGCACGTAACATCCGCCCGATTCAGAGAAATACTCCTGTGCGAGAGCGCTATCCCGATGTAGACGAAGACGTGGAGGAAGGGCAATGGGATGAACGTGAAATGGAATACCTTGATCCCGACCTGGGATATGAGGAGGAAGATCCGTTTGATCGGCGCAAGGTTTCGCCCACGGCGGGGCGAGCGAAATCTCCCCCGCCTCGTACTGCTGGACTTGATCCCCGTAGGACCGGTGACCTGGATTACGAGGAAGACGAAGAAGATGTCGAGGAAGAGCAGCCTCAACAACAGCGCAAGCAGAAAAAGAAGGGTTTGTCACGCAGGAAGTTGTTGCTGGGTGGCATTCTCTTGGGCGGCACCGCTGTGGCCGCTGTTGAACTCGGTCCCAAGATACCTCAGGCGCTTGAGCAGCTTGGCGTAAACGCTGAGCATCAGATTGAGGATGCCTTCAATAAAGGATTTAGTGCGGGCGCAGATGCGGTGCGAAAAGACTTTGTGAATGCATTGGATAACCTGGAAGGTGTCTCGCTTGATAGTGCCGTTGGCGCTGCTCAGTTGACGCGCATTGCCTATGATGTCTTCGTTAATCCGATAGTGACGCTTGCTGCCGTGGTTACCGGAGATTTTCTGAAGGTGACACTAAGCGCCCTGATTACAGGGCGAGGCTGGCTGGCAGCGATCCAGCATGACAGTCCTACACTTGCTGCCCTGCAAAATGTGCTCGAAACCTGGGTCAACCAGGTCTCAAAGATGCCTAAGCAATTGCAGGCGATTACTGATAGCGACCTGGATGGTGCACAGTCCTACCTGCGAGCTTTAAAGCGAAAAATTGCGGCCGAGCAGGCCATCCTTAATGGAACGGCAAAACCAACTCCCACCCCGTCGGCAAAATCGACGCCTAAACCTAACGCGACAGGAACCAGTACACCGAATCATTAGACTGGATAATAAAGTGTAACTACCCAGGACTTTCTTGTCGTCTGAGGTGACTCGCTTCTCTAAAGATCGACTGCAATGTTATGTTCTCTGTAGAGGTATAACTGGTAGCCCACAAGGATGCTTGCGAGCTGCCAGAGGCAGTGAGGAGTCCTAAAGAAAGGAGGGTCGTTTACCTTAACTTCGTTCCATTCATTTGTGTCGATTTGGTGAAACTGACATCGTCCTCTGTAGCACCAATGTATGATACATGCCTGGGCTACAGAAGTTCTTGGAGGTAAAGCTAATGGCAACAACTGCAGGCAGTGGTGGTGGCGACGTTTTACGCTCGGAACGTATCGCGGGAGGCATTCTCCCGAAAGTCTTAAACTCCTTCGACATGGTAGCTATCTTCGTTGCAATCGTCCTCTTTATTAGTAATTCTGCTGTTCTCGCAGCGGGCGCTGGCCCATCTGCATATATCTACTGGGGACTGGGATTTATCACCTTCCTCATTCCCGGTGCTATAGTGACCGGGCAATTGGGTTTGATGTTTCCGGGAGAAGGTTCTATTTACGTCTGGACGAGCAAAGCCTTTGGAGCCTTCATGGGCTTTTTCGCGGGATTCTGTGCGTGGTGGCCAGGCGTACTAGTGATGATCGCTACCGGTGATGCGGTTGTCTCGCTCATTCAACAACTCGGTACGCAGATCAATCCCAACCTCAGTTTGCTGGGTGACCCGTGGCAGCAGGGGTTGATAATTATTCTCGTGATCGCTTTCTCGTTCTTCCTTTCCATCTTGCGTTTCCGCGTGACACAGAATTTTGTTAACGTCGTCTTTGTGGCTTATGGAGGAGCTATTCTGTTGATTGGCATAGCTGGGCTGCTCGCATTAACAGGCGGACATGCCGCTCACGTCAACTATGCTCCGAAAAGCTGGTTGCCGACCTTCTCTACTGCAACCTTCTATAGCGCCGTGATCCTGGCGTTGCTGGGTATTGAAGTGCCGCTGAATATGGGTGTCGAGATCAATAATGTGCGAGCGATCACCCGCTATTTGCTGTGGGGTTCGATCGTAGTAATGGTAGCTTATTTGCTAGGGACATTTGGGGTGATGACAGCGGTGCCGGTAGCCGATCAAGGCAATCCCTCGGCGGTAGCCGAAGCTGTGCAGAAGGGATTTGGTGGTGCTGGTACCATCCTTGGCATTCTAGTGAACCTGATCTTCATCGGCTTCTTCATTTTTAACACAGCCGTCTACAACTACTCCTTCGGGCGCTTGCTGTTTGTATCGGGGCTGGATCGACGTATGCCTACGGTTATGAGCAAGCTGAATGCCAACCGGGTACCATGGGTAGCTGTATTAGTACAGAGTTGCATTTCGGCGTTCTTCACAGTGGTAGCCTTCGGGCTGGCTCCGCTATTCATCCACACCAAAGTTCCGGCGGACCTATCGACGGTAATTTACTTAATCCTACAAGCCTCTGTAACTGTGATATGGTGCGTATCGATGGTTATCCTCTTCGTTGATGTGATCATCATTCGCTACAAGTTTCAGGAGGTCTTTGCTCGCATTCGATTGGCTCCGGTATGGGTCTTCTATCTGTGCGCAATCGTTGGCATGATAGCTACAGCCTATGGTGTCTATGTAACGTTTACCAATCCGTGGACTGCGTCAGTCACGTCCATCCAGATCAATACCTTCCAGTGGGATCTCTGGATAGGCGGAATTGGCGTCATTTCGTTGATCGTGGGTGCGGTGCTCTTCTTTATTGGTCGTGCAACCGTCAGAGGCGATGTAACTGATGAGCAGATCATCGCTAAGGTGACCGGCGATCGGGCGGTAGCGATGGAGTAGATGCTGGTAAGTTACCCCATTGCTTGAGCATAAGGGTGCGGCCTGTTGTTTCATTTGAAAGATGAACAGCGGGCCGCACTTTTATTATGTGTCAATCTAACAGTCGGTATGTTACAATAGATGAGGCATAGTATGTGCTAATAAGCAATTTTGAATGCTTCTATGACAATGGTTGTGTTTCAGTGAGCGGAGGCCAGCGCAATTGGTACAGAACGACGTAGCGATGCATACTATTGATAAATTAGCACATCTGTCGGGTGTGCCGAGCAGGACAATTCGCTTTTACAACACTCAAGGTCTGTTGCCGCCCCCAATTATGCGTGGGCGTGTTGCTTATTATAACCAGGAACATCTGCTAGTACTCAACCTCATAAAAGAATTGAAAGAGCAGCAAAATTTGCCGTTGGATGTGATTCGGCAGTTGCTGGAGATCCGCGCACAGTACGGGGATGTGCAGATGAATCTGGCCCTCAAACAAAGGCTACTACGGCCACTTACCTCCGTTGGCTCACAGGTGCGCCTTTCCAAGGAAGAGTTAATGCGGCAATCGGGTGCGAGCGCTGAGCGAATTAACGAGTTGGCGCAGCAGGGACTGCTCTTCCCTGTGGAGGTTGAAGGTAAAGCTGTATTTACGGGTGATGATGTGCTGCTGCTCCAAGTGTATGAGCGTCTTGAGTCCCTGGGACTGCCAATTGCGTTGCCGTCATTGATACGTTTTCAACTACGCCAACTGGTACGTAGTGAGCTTGCTGCTCTTGAACAACATGTTCATCCTCGCTGGCGGAAAGAAGGTCTGCCGCTAGAGCAGCAGACCCAGGAATTTGAGGCTATTCTGACGCTGACCGATACGTTGATTTCAGTGATGCACCGGAAGTTGTTGTACCAGTTATAAGTTAGTGGAGAATTGCGCCTTAAGCGTAGGGATACGCTCATAATCTTTCTTATTCCGTGTGAGCAAGATTAGATCGTAGTGGATAGCACTGGCGGCAATAAGAATATCTGGATCACCGATAAGCTGACCTTTTCGACGTAGCTCCCCACGAATACGTGCAAACCGTTGCATAATTGTTCGGTTAAGTGGAAGTACATCGACACCGCGTAAGAACTTGCGAAATCCTTCCTCACTTCTTTGTGGGTCTCTGCCGTAGTAAATTCCCTCGTAAATTTCACCAAAGGTTATGAGGCTAATGGCCATACCTTCGTTAGCTAGAGATGAAAGAAGATCAATAGCGTGTTGTCTTCCAGCCAGATAATCAACGATCCAGTCACTATCCACTAAATACTTCATAGTTCAACAAGGGGCTTTGATGAAAGCCTGCGGCTCTCATAAATATCCGCAATCAACTTATCGGGATCAACGAGTCCTTTCCAACTGCCGGCTGCTGAAAGAAAAGCTTCATAATCAGCTTGAGTTCTTTCTCGCTTCGCTTGCTGCTGCAAAGAAGGAGTAACGGGCATTAAGACAGCTACATCTTCACTATCTCGCGTCAAGATGCGTGGTTGCCTGGTAGTTTGCACTTCCTCAGCAAGGCGTAAAAGTTCTGGCACATTGCTAATGTCGATGTGTTCTATTTCTCTTTGCACTCTGTACGTGCCTCCTTCTCTGAAGCAATTATACCATAGTTTATATCAGCGACGCGATCGAGCCTATCGACTGATTCCTCAAACTGAGAGATGACGAGCCGATAAATTGCTTATGGGCACGATAAATCAGCCTCTACGGTGGCTAATCTCAACGATTAGCCATCTACAGTTGTTTGTGCTTCTTGAGTTGTCCTATTTCCATTTTTCATCTCAGGACCACCGTCAAGTGTGTTCGTTTCCATTTTCTCGCCTTGTGCCTCTTCATTTGTGGGAGCAACCATCCCGTCTTCCACCGTTTCATCATCGGTATCGGTGTCGAGCACTTTGGGTTCCAGTTTGTGCTCTTCGGCTTGCTCGGCTGGAGATTTCTGGGGGATGCCATAGCGAGCAGCTACTTCGCCTTCTGGTACGGGTTTGGAATAGCGGAAGACGAGGTAGGTGATGGGTAGGAGTAGAATGAATACTACCAGGGATGTCCATTGTGCCTGCTTCAGACCCCAGTTTAGGCCCAGGAAGCTGATGATAGTGTTATCGCGCACGAAGAAGAGGAAGAATTGCGTGATAACGTAGCCAAAGAGGTAGACCAACATCAGGACTCCCGGACGACGGACGTGACGAGCGAGGTAGAGCATGAAGACGAGCAGGACAATGTTCGTGAGCAATTCATAACCGGCGGCAGGCTGGACGGGTGTATTACAAACATTATTTACACTACATGCCCAGCTACCAGGGTTTGTGTAGACGGTTGACCAGGGAAGGGTGCTGCGAAAGCCGATAATGTCGCCGTTGATCAGGTTGCCGATGCGTCCAAAGATTTGTCCGGCTGCTGCAAAGATTACACCGCAGTCGATGGCTACTAAGGGGTTGATGCGTTCAACACGCGCTCGCCAGAAAATCGTGGGAATGACCAGGAAGATGGCTCCAAAGAAGGCCATTCCACCCTCCCAGGTTGCGATGATGTGGATTGGATTCGCGAGATAGTATGAAACCAGGTTCGGCTGCTGAATTACGAAGTATAAGCGACCCCCTATGAGACCGGCTGCGATACACCAGAAGAGGATGCGATAGACGAGGTCCTGGGTGATGCCTTTGCGCGTTGCATAGCCTCGCATGACCCAAAGGCCTATGACGATACCAACTACATACATCAGTCCATACCAGCGTAGCGCAAGCGGGCCAATATGTATAAGTACGGGATCGATGTTAATGTAGATGTAGGGCGGTCCGATACGCAGCCAGCCCCAATTAGTAATGTCGGCTAGAATAGGAAGGGTAACCATATATTACTCCAGTTCTTTATAAACGTATCTGCATTTCTTTCTCCTATGATATATGCTTCAGTCCATTCGCGCAAGATGTTGCTGAAAATTCAGCACGATTTAATTTCATTACGAGAGGAGGATACGCGACATTGACATGGATGTGTTTGATGTAGTACCATCAGGCGAGAATAGAATAGAGTGATGTTTTTGAGGTAGAAAGCCCAGGTCTTCAATGCATACTCGGGTTCGACCATTCACACAGATGACCACTTCCAACTTCAACGGTATCGGTCTCAAGATTGGCATCATTGTTGCACGCTCCAACCTATCAAAAATCAATACTATGTTTAGCCAGGCTTATGAGACGTTGACCCAGAATGGAGTAGCACCGGAAGATATTCACGTGGTCAGCGTGCCGAGTTCACATGATTTAGCAACTGTTGTTCAATCTATGCTTGCTCGCGACTTCTTTGCTGCCATTATCTGTTTTGGCTATGCCATGAAGGATGCGAGGCGCTCTCATGTACTCGTGGAATATTCCGCAACACGGAGATTTCAGTGGGCGGCTCTCTGTAATGGCGTCCCAGTAATCTTTGGTTCGGTGTCGACTGAAAATGCTGAAACAACATCAATTGTTGGACGTGGTGCGGAATGTGCTCGCGCAGCAATTGAAATAGCCCGACCCAAGTAAATCGCTTGCTGTGTTTTTTACACCATAAGACCTGCACCATTATCCCTTACACTCTTCCTATGTTGTGTGTTATGCTTTTTCTAAGAGACGAAGTAGTCTCCAAAAGGCATCCCAGAGAAGGAAGGTGCATTTCCCTATGGTAAAGAATATTGTCCCGCACAAATCCAGACACGCTCCTGGGGAGAGCGTTTACGAGCGTTATCTGAGAACCGAGGAACTGCTCTCTCTGCAAAAACCTGAGAGCGAGCTGGTGCATCACGATGAATTACAGTTTCAGGTCGTGCATCAAGTGTTTGAATTGTGGTGGAAGGAGGCTGCCTTCGAGCTGCGCACGATCCGCCAGCTGCTTCAGCAGTTTGATGTACCGCCTGCCTTGCGCCTGTTACAGCGTGTGATTAAGATTCAGTACCTCATGCTGGACAACTTGCGCATGCTCGAAACGATGTCCCCCTGGGATTTTCATCACTTCCGCAAAGCGCTTGACGATGGCGCTGGCACTGACTCGCCTGGCTTTCACTCGTTAATGATCCTCTCACCCTCTTTATGGGATGATTTTTGTGCGTTGCTGGTTCATGAGCAAGTCACGCTTATCGATGTCTACATGCACGCCGAGCGCTATCCATTATTAATGGCGTTTGCCGAAGCGCTCACCGACTATGACGAGGTGTTTCAGATCTTCCGTTCGCAGCATTTCAAGCTGGCCCAGCGTATGATCGGCCCAGGTTCCATAGGCACAGGTGGCACGCCTATGGAGATCCTGGAACGTACCCTTAAGGATGTCTTCTATCCTGAACTCTGGGAGGTGCGCAACCGCTTAACCCAGATCGCAGACGAGCAAGGACTTCGGTAAGCATAGGGAGTCAAGAAGTGTCATCCTGAGTGAAGCGAAGGATCTTTCAAGACTTTCCAAACAGGCAAAAGCTATAAATGCTCGGCCTCTGTCATCCTGAGTGCAACGAAGGATCTGTGTATCCCCGCGAGAGATCCTTCGCTCCGCTCAGGATGACAGTGATAGTCCCCCCAACTACTACTTCCCCATATTCTGCAAGAAACGGGCGACTGTACGCACGCCTTTGAAGAACTGGCTGAGAGAATATTTCTCGTTGGGCGCGTGCAGGTTGTCATCCGGCAGGCCAAATCCCATCAGTACAACTGGCACGCCTAGAATTTCGTAGAACAGCGCGGCGATAGGAATCGAGCCGCCCTCACGGAGGTATACTGGCTCTTTGCCATATGTTTCCTTCAGGGCGGCAGATGCTGCCCGCATTGGTGGCGTATCTATCGGTACCAGGGCTGACTCGCCGCCATGTACATTATGTACCGTGACCTCTACGCCTGGAGGGGCAAGCTCTTTCACGCGCTGTTCGAGGAGCGTGAATACCTCGGCTGACTTCAAATCGGGTGGCAAACGCAGGCTGATCTTCGCTTTAGCGACGGCTGGGATCACTGTTTTGGCACCTTCACCGGTAAAGCCACCGACAATGCCATGTACCTCTAGCGTTGGACGGGCCGAGATACGCTCCATAGGAGGATATTCTGCCTCACCTGTAAACTGTGAAACGCCCATCTCTTCGAGGAGCGATTCGTTGATGTGTAGGGGATCATCCTTCCAAAACGCTTTTTCCTGTTCCGTCGACTCATGCAGTTTGTCATAGAGTCCGGGGATATGAATGTGCCCTTCGGCGTCCTTGAGTCCGGCAATGATGATGGCCAGGGTGTGCAGTGGATTAGGAGCGACACCACCATATGAGCCTGAATGTAGGTCTTGCTTTGCGCCGCGTACCTCTACCTCGGTATAGATGATGCCGCGCAAGCCACAGATGAGTGCGGGAATATCCTTTGAAGGCATATGTGTATCGCAGATAAAGGCGGCATCACATTTCAAACGTTCGGGATAGGTTCTGACGTAGCGATCAATGGACTCGCCCCCGGCCTCTTCTTCGCCTTCGATCAGTACGCGTACATTGACTGGTAGTGTGCCGTTGACTGCCATAAGCGATTCCAGCGCTTTGAATACCAGCATTGTCTGGCCCTTGTCGTCACAGGCTCCTCGACAGTACAGGTTGTCGCCACGAATGGTTGGCTCGAATGGGGGTGACTCCCATAGGTCTACTGGGTCAATGGGCTGAACATCATAGTGCCCATAGATGAGTACTGTTGGTTTGCCGAGAGCTTTAAGCCACTCGCCGTACACGAGCGGATGTCCTTGTGTCGAGATTACTTCGACTCCATCGAAGCCGATGCGCTTCAACTGGTCGGCAGCGTACTCTGCTGCGCGGCGAATATCGCCTGCGTGTTCTGGCAATGTACTGATGCTGGGTATGCGAAGCCAGCCCTTCAAATCTTCGAGAAAACGGTCTTCGTTTTCACTTATGTACGTTTCTAGTTGGGTCATAGTAAAAGTGTCCTTTCTCTAGAAGATAGATATGCACGTATCGTATCAGGGGAGAGGGTGATTGTCCAGATGTGAAATGTGCTAACCGTATACGATATGGTAAAAAAGAATAGTAATACGATAGGATAGATATGTAGGGTATATGAAGATAGGCATTTACACATGAGAAAAGGAAGGAACATAGCATGTGCGGTCGCTATACACTCACTGTCAATATTAAAACCGTTTCCGAGGTATTCGGTGTTGCACCTACTCTGGAAACTACTCCGCGTTACAACGTTGCTCCAACGCAGGAAGTGATCACGATTGTGCGTAATGGTACAGATCATCTGGCGCAGCTTCGTTGGGGGCTTATTCCATCTTGGGCCAAGGATGAAGCGATTGGCTCACGTATGATTAATGCCAGGGCGGAGACGCTGGCGGAGAAGGCCAGCTTTAAGAGGCTATTAAGCTCGAAACGCTGCCTGGTGATTGCCGATGGCTTTTACGAGTGGAAGCAGGAGAACGGTTCCAAGACCCCTATGTATATCACAATGAAAAGTGGAGAGCCTTTCGCCTTCGCCGGTCTGTGGGATAATTGGAAAAGCCCGGATGGTCAGCAGATACGCAGTTGTACGATTATCACTACGCAGCCAAATGAGGTAGTCGCCTCCATCCATAACCGGATGCCTGCTATTCTTGTGCCAGATGCTCGTGAATTGTGGCTGGATACTAATCTTCACGATGCAGATGCGCTGCTGCACTGGCTTGCCCCCTACCCATCCGAGCAAATGACAGCAAGAGCGGTTTCGCGTTTGGTGAACGACCCGAAGCATGATAGTCCGGAAGTACTTGCATGACTAATTCAATGCGCATGTTTTGAGAAGCGAGGAGCTTGTACTACTGAGGAGTGTATCGCACGGCAACCACTTCTCCACGTGCGCACTCCTCGTCTTGAGAAAAGACAGAACAATGTACAATCATTTTTCTTCCCTTGTTCTCCTTTAAGCTCGTGATTGTACTCGCACTGCCTCTTTTTGCACGAAAGTGGCTGCTCCAGGAGTAGCAAGCGAGCGAATAGCCTCAATGGTCTCCTGGGCGTTGCGCACGAATTCGGCTCGTACAGGCAAGTTTGCCTTGAACTCTTCCACCGTCATGTCATCCAGGAAGCGCACGCCTTCGTTGTCCAGCATTACACGGGGCAACAGTATAAGACTGCCAAGATCGCTCTGCTCTTTCAATGCAGCCAGCACATCCTGCCCACAGAGTAGTCCTGCAACGGTGACTTCTGACCCAAAGAAGCGATTCACGATTGGCAGTACCTGCACCTCAAGGCCCTCAATCTGGCGTAAGTCCATCGCAATCTGTTCGATGACGGGTTGTGCCATCGTACTTGTAGCTAGCGTTACCTTGCGTGGCTCTGACAAACGCAGTGGCAGTCGAGATTTCGTGCGAGCCCATTGCTCAATCAGGTAGCGGGTCATGCCGACGCCGTTCTCGATCTGAGCATAGGAGCCGTAATGCTTTGCAGGTGGAAATTCGCGGCCTGTCAGATAGTACCATTCATCTGAAAGATAGACGAACGGGTCGCCGTCGAGATTTTCTGCCTCGAAGCGGTGCTGATAAACCTCAACCTGCTCAATAATCGCCTCGGCCTCTTGCCGGGTGTAGTGGCGCAATGGTGGAAGGTCGCCAGTTTTGATCATGTTGTTGTACTTCGTCAGGCCGACAGGTACCACAGAAATGGACTCGACAATCGGACGCAGCGTAGCTAAGTCCTGGATGCTGCGATCAAGATGTATGCCGTCATTGATGGGAGGGCAGAGCACGAGCTGTGTATGACAGGTGATGTGCATGCTTCCAAGGCGCTGAATGTGCTCGATGATATCTCCCGCTCTTGGCCCATCCACCATTTTGCGGCGTAGGTCGGGATCGGTCGTGTGTACGGAGACATACAATGGGGTCAGCTTTTGCTCGTCGAGGCGTTGCCAATCATGTTCTTTGAGATTGGTCAGGGTGATAAAGTTCCCAAAGAGGAAGGAATAGCGATAGTCGTCGTCCTTGATATACAGCGTGGAGCGCATTCCATGCGCAAGCCCAGGTTGGGGTGCGAAGCGTTCAGGCAGTCCTTTGATAAAACAGAAGACGCATTTATTGGCGCATTGGCGGATAAAAGGAGCAGGTTCTTCACCAAAGAGCACGCCCAGGTTCTCATCGATAGTTTTGCTAATGTGTACTTCGTGCTGGTTTAGTTGCCGCTCGTAACCAATCGTCAACTCTTCGTCGGCAACATAAAAGCGATAATCCACGAGATCGCGAACGTTATGACCATTGATTGTGCGAATAAGATCTCCCGGCTGTAGACCCGCGCGATCTGCCGGGCTTTCAGGCACTACCTCACGCACCCATCCATACATTTTTGGCATTGATTTGTGTTTCCTTAAGAAAGAGAAGACCAGTGGGATATAGATTATTTCCCTACACTTGCGGATATTTATCCAGATGATTATAACCCCTCGTGATGAGCGGCGTCAAATTTTCTCTTCAAAAAGGCTACGCTAGAATGGGTGCCTAATGATAAGAAAAATCACAATAAGGATAACCAGGACGGCCACGACTCCAAGTATAAAATAGGTATTTTTGCGACCGAGGTTGCCGACCCTGGTGGGGTTGGGACCTTTCGCAACAACCTTCTTTACCTCCTGGAGACGCTCCTCCTTCTTTTTCTCAAGGCGCTTCCTTTTTCTATCACGCGCAGTTACGGGGGTGCTTTCCGTATAGGGTCCTGTACCCAGATGTTCCATACGGCGGCGCATTTGCCGGTTGTAGCTCTCCGCCTGCTGTTGTTGTGGATTGGTCGAGGTGATTTCTTTGGGTTGTGTGGATTTGGCTCCAGCTACGGCGCTGCCACCAATCACTGGTTTGCGATTCTTGTTACTCTGCTTGCCCTTGTTTGTTGGAAAACTGCTGGCCACTAGGGGATTCGACTCGGTTTTGGAGGCGGTTGGTTGCGCTCCAACGGTAGGTTTTGAATTGTTATCTTCTGGCTTATTCGAGCCTGGTTTATTCACTTTTGTCATTGTTCGCTCCTTCCTCCTGCTCAATCATGTTTCTAGCGATCTTTGCTGCCTCCTCTTTATCGTCTGATGACAACACACCGTCGATTACCAGGCTCAGCAGGTGATCCTTGATTGGACGTAGCCACGGCCCTGGGCCACGACCAAACATCTCCATCAGTTCATTGCCATCCAGAGGACTCTTCAGCGGTACACGCTCCGCTTCCTCTTTCAAGCGTTGACAACGTTCGGCCAGTTCGGTGACGCGAGCTGCGGCCCGCGAAACTTTATCGGCACGATAACTGGTAATGTCAGCGCGTGATAGGTCAAGCAGATCAGCAAAGTTATTCCCACTTTCCAACATCAGACGCCGTACCGCTCCATCCGTCCAATCAGAGGTGTAAGCATTAGCCCTCATATGCAGGCGTACAATACATGAAACACTATCAATGAAGTCACGATCAAAGTGCAGGCGTTTAAGAATTTCACGGGCCATGTATGCCCCAACATCTTCGTGCCCGAAGAAATGTACCTTACCATCCTCGACACTACGTGTGCGCGGCTTGGCAATATCATGCAACAACGCGCTCCAACGCGTTATCAGACGCGGGGATGAACGCTCCACAACACGTAACACATGCGCATATACATCTTTTGAATGTATTGTTGGCAGTGGTTGCTGGCTAACGCCGCGTAATTCTAATACTTCCGGGATAATCCACTCCATCAGACCCAGTTCAACAAGCAAGTCAAGCCCCTTCGCGGGATGAGGAGAGAGCAGCAGTTTGTTCATCTCGTCACGGATACGCTCGCGACTAATCTTCTGCAATTTTGGGGCCTGGCGTATAATTGAGCGCCTCGTCTCAGGTTCAATGGTGAAATCGAGTTGAGCTGCGAAGCGTATAGCTCGCAGCAGGCGCAGTGGATCTTCGTCGAAGCGTTTATCGGGTTCGTTGCCAACCGCTCGCAAAATATGCGCTTCGAGGTCTTGTCGCCCCCCAAATGGATCACTGATCTGCCCACTCAAAGGATCGCGTGCCATTGCGTTGATTGTGAAGTCTCGTCGTCGCAGGTCTTCCTGCAGCTTTGTGCCGAAACAGACCTCTGGCTTACGTGATTCGGGATTATATACTTCGCTGCGAAACGTGGTGATCTCGATTATATCGCTGCCATAATGCAGGCGTACCGTCCCAAAACGCTCGCCTACCAGGATGACCGCATTGGGACGCGTGGGTGCGACCAGTCGCTTGATCTCATCTGGATGAGCGTCGGTTGCCAGGTCTGCATCATTGGATTGTCCTCGATGCAGCAGCACATCGCGCACAGTTCCCCCTACCATATATAATTGTTTCTGCTGTGCGCGAAAAGCCTCCGCCAGCGTGATGATCATATCCAGCATTGTAAGATGTGTGTGTCCGTTCCAAATAGCACCGTTTTAGGCGCAATAGGTTTCTACGGTGACTATCCCCTTCGTTGTAATGGGTCTATTGTATCATGGGTTGTTTGTGTTGGCTAGACACATTCTGTTTCACTCTCGGACTTCTCAATCTGACGGCTTCAGGGCAGGAGTAACTGCATCTCTACACCTTACATGAATTATCACTGATTCTCAACCACGACGAAAATCATACTCCTACACGTAAATGGTAATCTTCTTATAATATCAAACTAAATGGGAAAATAGGACAGACTAGGAATTTATACCTATGTCTTACTTGGGAGGAAATTGAAGTGAAATTATCATTGGATAGGCAAGAACCAAAAGATTTTGTACCAACTGCACATTATGATGTCGTGGTAGTGGGGGCTGGTCCCTATGGACTTGCAGCGGCGGCACACTTACAAGGACGCGGATTACATGTAGCAATCTTTGGAAAGCCCTTGAAACTCTGGCGTGAACATATGCCGGAGGGAATGCTTTTGCGTTCGTACTGGTGGGCGACCAATATTTCGGATCCACAAAAGAAGTATGGGTTTAAACAGTACAGTCAGATTACAGGACAGCATTTAGGGGAGCCTTTACCAATAGAGACGTTCATTGACTACGCAATGTGGTTTCAGAAACACGTTGTTCCTAACGTAGATGAAACGTATGTGAGCGTGATTGAGCGCAAAGAACAGACATTTGAATTGACGCTTGAAGACGGGCGCGTGGTAACCAGCTCGGCTGTAGTAATGGCTCTTGGTCTAGCTTACTACACCTACCGTCCCCCTGAATTTGATTCTTTTCCTATTGAGCTTGTATCTCACGCGTGCGACCACTACACGTTTGAACGTTTCGCAGGGAAACGCGTGGCGATAATAGGCAGCGGACAGAGCGCATTAGAAACGACAGCATTGGTCTATGAAAGCGGTGCTTCTGTAGATCTGATTACTCGTAGCCCTATTCACTGGCTTGGTGGCGACTCTATGAAAAACCGAACGCTTATCAAGCGAATAAAGGCTCCAAAAGCTGGCATTGCTCCGGGTTGGTACAACTGGGGATTTGAACATCTACCTTATGCCTTCCAGAGACTTCCACGCGATAAGAAAGATAGGCTCCTACGTGGTCGTGGCCGCTTCGGTCCTGCGGGTTCAGCCTGGCTGAAAGATCGCATCCTGGGAAAGGTGACAATACACGAACAGCAGCGAGTGCAAGAGACACATGAGGTTGATGGGGGACTGGAATTGACGCTCTCAAATGGTGAATCTTTGAAGGTCGATCATCTTATTCTTGGAACTGGGTATATAATGGATATCAAGAAATTACCAATGCTGCATCCATCGCTCATCGAATCCATAGAGACGTATCACGGTGCTCCAGTTCTGAATAATCGGTTCGAGACCAATATTCCAGGTCTATTCTTTATAGGCTACTCCTCGGTATCTAGTTGTGGTCCACTCTTTCGCTTCGTTGTAGGTACTGATGCCGCGGCAAGACGTGTAGCGGGGGCAATAGCACGGCAAGTAGCTTTGCGCTCAATTGGGAAATGGTTTATACGTAAACGATGAGATATATCCGTGAATGCAGTTCTAGTCAGCCAATATCGGTAGCTAACTAGAGCTACAGCAGCGTGTAGGTCTCTGGCATAAAGCAATTCTCTCTCCTTATGGAAGGTTGCAAATCTTCGGTTGCTGTGAAAGGTAGTCTATGGCAAGTAACAGTGCAGAAACTGACCTTAATGTGCCCCCATTGGTTATTAAGGAGCAAAGCTCAGTAAAACACGTTCAGACGGTACCGTATGATGCATTGATACTTGATGCCTCCTTGCGACAATCGCTTGTCTCAGCACGCTCCTTAGGTAGCCGAGGATTACGGATTGCAGCGCTTGATACTCACAATACTATCCCTGCCTTCTCGTCGCGCTGGTGCCAAGATGGTTTTGTCTGTCCATCAGGCCCGGCTACAGAAGGCTACCTTGCCTACCTTGAAGAATTCCTTAAGCTTACTGGTGCTCGCGTTTTGATCTCCTCATCAGATAGCACTGTAGCACTTGTACGTCAATACCGTGAGAGACTGGAAAAACAGGTAAGCATAGCACTGGCAAAAGAGCCTGCTCTGGAGATAGCAGTAAATAAAGAAAAAACGTTAGAGATTGCCAGCCACTTAGGCTTAGCTATTCCTCGAAGTGTTACTGTAAGATCGACAGATGAAGTTAAGGCTGCGTTACGTGAAATTGGCTTACCTGCTGTTATCAAACCTGTAGAATCCTGGGTATGGCTAGAAAATGCGGACGAAAGCGACTCTAGCGGTATACGGTTTATTTCACGCTTAGTCACAACTCCTGAAGAGGCGCTACGTGCGGTTGAAGAGCTAACGTCTACTGGGGGAACTACCCTCTTCCAGCAGTTCTTGACAGGCAGACGTGAAGCGATAAGCCTTATGTATGCCAATGGTGAGATGTATGCACGTTTTGCTCAATGGGCAAAACGTACAGAGCCTCAGTTAGGTGGTCAATCGGTACTACGTCAAAGTATTGCTATTCCCACAGATATTGGCGATGCAGCAGAACGATTAGTGCGTGAAATCGAACTGGATGGCTACTCGGAGGTCGAGTTCCGCCGCGATAGCGCTGGAATTCCTTATCTCATGGAAATCAATCCTCGTCTGTCCGCCTCTGTTGAAATTGCAGTGCGTTCTGGTGTTGACTTTCCTTATTTGCTCTATCAATGGGCAAATGGGGAAGCAATTGATCGGGTGCAGAGTTATCGTGTGGGTGGCTGGATGCGCTATCTCAGGGGTGATATTATGACAACACTTGAGGCAATACAGCAGCGTGGTAGGCCAGGTATAACACCGCCGATTTAGGCAGTATTTGCTTTCTTCGCATCTTTTCTCGTCCCCATGCGCTACGACTACCTTGATTGGAAAGACCCAGTTCCCGCCTATATCGCATCAAAAGACTTCATGAGTCAATGGATAGGCAATGCAATCAAAAAGCGACTATCCCGTTTGCAGAGAAAGCTGAGGGTGCACTAAACATCATGCGTGAACGACTGCGTGTGTTGGTTGCCGCTTGTTTCTACTATAGTGGATTAGTAACGCTTGCCCACTGGTGGATGCGACGTTCAAGACCATGCCTGATCATTCTTAATTATCACCGCGCTATGGGTTATAACCTGTATTACCAGTTTCGCTATTTGCAGCGCCACTATCGCATCTTGCCCCTGGAAGCAGCGCTGGAAGAACTGTATACACCACAAGAAAAGAAGATACAGGCGCGGGATAGACGTATACCACTCGTGCTGACTTTTGATGATGGATACCGCGATAACTATACTTACGGTTTTGCACTTGCACGTCGGTTACAGATTCCTATAACTATCTTTCTCATTCCAGGTTACCTGGAGAGTGGAGAGTATTTCTCGTGGCTCGAGGGAAAACGCCTCGTGAAAAGAGCACAGGTGGAAAAGCTAACGATTGAGGGACAGATGTATCACTTGAATCAAGTGGAGGACCGAGACAGGCTCAGTCGAACAATCCATACCCTTCTGCGCCATTCAAAGTCTGTTGCTGAACGAGATGCCTTACTCAAACATCTACGTGATTCCTTGAAAGTGCCTGCCACCGTCACTGCGGAGGACAGGCCTGCTTTACCTTTAACATGGGCGCAAGTACGCGAAATGGAAGAAAGTGGACTGGTCTCATTTGGTGCACATACTATGCACCACCCTGTTCTGGCTTACCTGTCGGACCCAGAGGAAGTCAGGCGTGAAGTAAGTGAATGCCGCTGTGTGCTTGAGCAGAGGTTAGGCCATCCGGTACGTACATTCGCATATCCTGTAGGTAAATTTGAGCATATCGGTAGAGAAGTGCCAAAAGCTGTAAGAGCCGCAGGATATAATTGGGCCTTAACGACAATCGAAGCAGTAAATACTCCACAGAGCGATCCCTATCTTCTAGAACGTCTTCCCGGAGATATAGAGCAGCACTGGCTCGTGATGGCATGTCAATTGGCGGGACTATTTCCTATTTTCTCACGCATAAAGAAAATCATGAAAAACGCAAGTCAGCAGCGCCAGATCTCCTGAAGCTGAGCCAACTTGATCTTTCATGTACTGCTTGTTTCCTCGGATTTTCCTACAAATGACTTAGGCAGAATCATTCCATTGAGATTAACCTCATCCGGCTAAACTGCTTCCAAAAACACTTGACAGAACAAATGTTCTGATATAACATTAACAAGAAAACATGTTCTAACTCATCTGGAATGGAGGCTCTGTTATGGGAGCAGCACAGGCCAAAAAAGAACCCAAGCAGCTTGATTACGAGCTTGATGATGACGATGCAATGTATACAACACGCATGCCTAGTAGTGCGCGTCGATACCAGCCTCCGGTTGAGTCGGCCCAGCGTGACACGCTTGATGATATTGCCATCCGCAAAGGGGCATTTATTCAACGGCGAGCGAGTAAGCCCGACGATACAAGTAATGGTATTACATCGAAAGCTATCACTGCACCTAAGAAAAAGTCCTGGCTATCGCAATGGCAACATAGCAGGCAGTTTCCTGTGATTGCTATTCTGGTGGGTATGCTTGTAATGGCCTTTCTCGTGTTTGGATTAAGCGCCTTTGGTTCATGGTGGCGCGTCCACCAGGACGATGTGACTTATGGCCGTCCTCGCACCTTTCAGCTCGACGCGGTAGTGGGTCATAATGACAGCGCGACAAATCCCACGCATTTTGTCTTTATCAACCTCAACCGGCATGTAGAGATCATAGAGCTTCCTGGTGGCGATGGAACTCATGCGCACATTTATCTTGGCCCTGTCTTGTACGGAGATGGGCAAGATTTAACACCCGTCACCGGACAAGTGCGCGATGTGAATGGCGATGGGAAACCCGACCTGATTGTGCATATCCAGAATCAAACTCTTGTGTTTATCAATACAGGTACCGACTTTCGTCCACTACAACCTGGAGAACACGTGAATTTGTAGGTGATAAACAAGAAAAAAGCCTGAAGGAACGTACTCTTCAGGCTTCTACTCCTCCACGTAACATTCACAAGTTCAAGATATACGATGTAGAACACTCCCTGACATGCAGCCCGCCACTGAAACGAGTTCCCCCATTTCATCACTTTACTACCTGGTCTGCACCGGAACTCTGTTTCCCCTTGTTCCAAGATATACTTATAACATTTTATCCTGACGGTGCTCTGAATAAAAACAATTCCCGGATGAACTTTTTTTCACTTCGATGGATGTAAGCGAAAACAACTGTATTACAGTTTGTTCATTTTCTGCAATTTGTACGCAAATTTCTCATTAATCTCTTCCACTAACTTCTTCTTGTTTCCCAATTGACGGCAGTTGGGTAGGTATGATAGAGTCCTGAAGGACGGTTTTTGCATAGTAGCGTGAGAAGGGAGCATTTCATATGGCCCTTTATGTTGATAGCGCATATCTTCCCGATATTATCGAGGTAGAACGAACAGTTCCTCTGGCCGGTGCCACCACGAACCCGACTATCTTGCTTGTAGCGCGTGAACGCGGTCAAGATTTAACTCCAGAGAGTGTTCTGAGCGAATTGTTGCGAAGCATGGGCGGGGATATTTTTATACAGCCAGGCGCAACTGAGGAAGAAGAGATGTATACGCAGGCCCTCGCATATATTCAAGCATCACCCAATCGCGTCATCCCCAAGATACCGATGAACTCTACCGGTATGCGCGTGGCCCGTCGATTGAAGCATGAACGACGACGCATCGCTTTTACGGCGGTAACTACGGTAGCTCAGGCTTATGGCGCTGCTATGGTGCAGGCGGATTTCGTTATCCCTTACTACAACCGCCTCGAGCGTGTGGGGGTCGATGCCTCCGAACGTATTGCGGAGATAGCAGAATTGTTCCATAATCAGCACCTGCCGACGCGTATCTTAGTAGCCAGCATTAAATCATCTACGGATGCTGTGCGTGCTCTTGCCGCGGGTGCGCATGATATCACTTCCGCTCCACAAGTATTGTTGAATATGGTGAGTGATCCGCAGACCGATGAGGCGATAGAAAAATTTACTCAGGATTGGCGGAAATTGAATATAAAATAGGGAGAGCGAGCCGCCATCTGTCGACAGAGCGGCTCGCTCTCCCTATTTGGAAACTTTCGCTCGAGCTAGCCAAGACTCACTTGTAGTTCTGGTCTACCGCCTGCATTCCAGCTACCAACAGTAGAGGACCAGAAGTACTTTCCACCGTGTTGCTGGTCATCGGTTGAGTAGAAGACTAACTGCAGTGACTGGTCGCCTGCTGCATACGCTTGTGCAAGTGCCGCGCTTACATCCCACGTTTGCGGTAGCCCTGGAGGAGGGAGGACACCTGTTGTTGTCTTGGTATTCACGAGAATGCTGCCGAAGTTTTCTTGCACCTGCGGCGCATTATTCCAGGAAAGTGTTGCCGGATTCCAATTCTGGCCCACTGTTGCGACCTGAATATAGGAGGGGTTCGGTTGTCCCTGCGTTCCGGCATTTGAATATTCATACAACGTCACCGTTGCCTTTATTATATTCCCAGCGGGAAGCGAACTTAAGGGGAAGGTCATGTAGATCTTGGAGAAACAGTTCCAATCCGATATGTTTTCCTCATTTTCGACAGTTATCTGAGTTGCTCCTGTATAACTTGTGCCGCCCAATTGAGTCCAGACGTCTGAGACGTTACTTCCACAGCCGAGCCCACCGCCAACCATTCCGTCGGTCACAACCTGGCTGTTCAGTCCATTACGAATGGTATAAGGAGGTAAAGCTTTGCCTACTGAAGAAGGCGGTGTATATGTCGGCAGACCATACACAATATTTCCCCAGCTTGATGGGTTGGTAGCAGTTGCCGCTGTCGGCCACCATGTGGCCGCTAGGGGAGGTGTTTGAGCTGCGCTATCCTTGTTCTGGACCTGAACGGCCAGTTTCCACGCTGCTCCTTGAGACGGAGCTGACATCCCAAGCGAGGAAAAAGGAATAGTATAGGCCATTGACCATCCTTTGTCATCTGCGCCATTCAACCCATGTCCCTTCCATCCATATACAGCGGTAAACGGAATTTTGGCAGCAGACCATGTTGTCCCATTTCCGCTATAAGCTTGCTGGTAATTACTACGCTTTTTATAGCCATTAACGCCGGTCTGAAACATGAACGTTTGCTGAGGAACCAGGGTGGCGCTGGTGGTTGCCGTACTCAGATACACACTGGCATTATCGTAATTGTTGAGATTTGGCGCTGACGTATTGGTGTCGTACCATAGATAGCGGTCAACGATTTGCAAATTTATATACAGCCCACTGCTGTTGTAGCCGATGCGCACGTCGACGTAGTTATTTGTTGAGGACACATCACCAAACCAGAAAATAGCCGTTTGATTAAAAGGCACAGCGCCATTAAAATACGGTATATTAATCTGTGATGCGGAAGATGTTGGTGCTTTGCTCCCCTTTGCAGATGCTGGAGAGAAATGCAGGAGGTTTCCCCAAAAGGACGTTATAAATGAAAGAAGGATGCAAACAATCAATCCGCTTGCTGCGAGAGATACCCATCTCTTAGTGTTGCCTCGAGAGGGTTTACTGAGATCAAATGAAGGTGTATTCTGGACTGTATACATGTTACGCCTCACCATTGTACAACTCTTTCAACAATACAGGCCGCACAGTTTTGCTAACACACGCTTGCGTTTGGTTTTGGACATGTGCTAACTCGGCCTTTCTACTAGCTACAATCCTTAACAAGGTCGGAACCGGACAAAAATTTGACGAATTTCCTGGCAATAGGACATATGGGCCGATTTATCGGCTAAATGTGGAGGGCCATCTATGCTACTTCATTCTCAACTACTATCTGACACAGTACAACTTACCGTAGATCAACACTTGCTGGTCATAAATTCCGCGGCTGACCCATTTGTTCTCAAAGCCGCGCAGCAACTTCACGCAGGCCAAATCACGCTGGCCGAAGACAATATCGCTGCATTACCTTCATCAAATCAACCAGCCGTATCCCTATCAAGTGCAACGACAAAGCAGGGAAAGCAAAATTCAGCACGCGCTTACAGGCATATTCCCTTCCACACATATATCTTATGTGAGCCGCCAGCAACTATCGATATCGCTGTGATGAATATGCTGTATCAGCCGAGCAATGCCTGGATGACCTACGGGCTAGGGGTAGCCGGATACGCGCTAAAACCTGGCGGGCATCTCTATGTTGTGGGAGCTAAAGATCGCGGTGTGTTATCCATGGCGAAGCGCATGCAGGCATACTTTGGCAACGTCGAGACACTGACAATAAGCAAAGGACAACGCGTGCTATGCTCTCGTAGGAATGAAACGTCGGATCTAAATGAAGAGATCCCATCGCTTGAGCCATTTGCCGAGGGCAAATTGGACGAAGGGACACATCTCCTGTTAGAAGCGCTGGAAGTTCATGCAATGGATGAAGCATTAGATATCGGCTGTGGAGCAGGCTTCATTGGCATACATATCGCACGCTCAGCCATGAAGGGACACGTGACGATGGTCGATGCGAGCCTGGCTGCCGTTGATGCTGCACAGCGTACAATTGAGCAGAGCGGTCTGACTAATGTGCGGGTGTTGCCAAGCGATGGCGTACATGCCGTACTTTCGCAGCGCTTTGACTTGGTCGTAACCAATCCCCCATTTCATCAGGGCGGCATCCAGACCACTGAAATTGCCGAACGCTTCATTAGTCAGTCCGCGCAGGTATTACACCCTCGTGGTCGTTTCTACCTCGTAGCAAATCGCTTTCTGAAGTACGAGCCAACCTTACGTGCCTGCTTTAAGACGGTTGAAGAGGTAGGTGGCAATAGTCGTTATAAGGTTTTGCGAGCACTGAACTAAGTCTGACCGCTAGGAAGCAAATACCCTCGACAGCCTGTTTCCGCTATGTTACACTTTTGATATAAGAAAAACGTAGGGAAGTTTTTAGGATGCCGAAACCGTATGATGACAGTCTCAAAATATTGATTAGCGAGAATCCACAGGACTTTGCGTCATGGTTACTGAAGGGAACTCAAGTCAAAGGAAAACGCTCTACAGAGTTTACGGGTCGCAAGGTTGAGGCTGATGCTTTGTTGGATGTAATCCTGGAAGGCGAAGAAATATTATTGCATATCGAGTTCCAATCGGAAAACGATCCAGATATGCCTGAGCGTATGTTAGAATACGCTTTTCGAGCGCGACGTGAGCATAAGCGGACTGTCTACTCATGTGTAATTTATTTACGCAATGTTGGAGAGGCTCCACAATCGCCTTTGCTGTGGATACTTCCAAATGGAAAGGAAATACTGCGGTTCCACTTTCAAAGTATTGAGTTGGCACAGCTTGCTCCAGAAGAATTGAGGCAAACGGGACTGGCAGGCTTATTACCTCTAATGATCTTGACTAAAGGAGGAGCAACGCATGAAGTCGCAGAAGAGATCATGAAGGGACTCCAGATTGCTGGCAAAAAAGAGTCACTACCAGCAGCTTTTGTTTTGGCATCATTAGCGTTCAAGAGTGAAGACGATCGTGAATGGCTTAGAAGGAGGTTTCGTGAGATGCATGATATTCTACGGGAAACGCCGATTTACCAAGAGATATTACAGGAAGGACGCGAGGAGGAACGGCAGCAGAGGTTACAAGATCAACGTCAGACACTTATAAAGCTTGTTCAAATGCGTTTTCCAGAGGTTGTATCCTTAGCAAAGAAAGAGGCCGATACTATCAAAGATCCGGAAGTACTTCAAAATCTGATAGCTAAAATGTTCGCTGTATCAACGCTACAAGAAGCAGTACAATGTCTTCTTGACTTGCCAGAGGCTGACAAAGGGAACTAATAGTACTACATGTCACTGGGTTCCACCAGCCAACCTCGCCATACATTTTCCTGGCTTCTGCTCATCATCAGCGAATGTGCTCTGGGCGTGTAGCTATGTTGCGGCTAAGTTTGCTCTGCTTGATACCTCCGTCGATATCATGCTAGCGCTCAGAATGACTATCTCTGCAATTGTCCTTCTACCGTTGCTCATTGCCCTGCGCAAACAGTTGCGTCTGACACGTAAAGATATTCCGCAGCTTGTTGTGCTGGCAGCCGTTGGATTCGTCATCAATAAGCTCCTTGAATACGGCGGGTTGTCATTCACAACTGCCTCAGATGTAGCACTGCTCATCACCAGTGAATCTATTTATACCGCCGTCCTTTCGTGGTGGTTGCTGCATGAGCGTTTCAAGCCACTTACAGGGGTCGCGTTGCTGCTCGGACTGCTAGGGGTGTACCTTATCGTTGAGCGCAGCTTCATTCCGAATATTCCGAGTGGCGGCGGAGCATTACGTATCCTTGGTGATCTGATGGTTGTGCTGGCTTTGATCTTTGAAGCATTTTATACAGTGCGTGGCAAAGCTCTGCTGGTAAAGCATCCGCCACTCCTGATTACTTCTGCATCCATCGTTGGCAGCGTCATCTTCTGGATACCGCTTGCGGGCGTAGAAATTCTCTTACATGGCTGGCATCCCTTGGGTCTCGTTGCATGGTTAGCCATTGGTTGGATGGCGCTCATGTCTACAGTAATTGCCTATCTCGCCTGGTTTAAAGGGCTTGCTCATATTGATGGCTCAGCAGCGGCATCAGCGCTCTTCATCCAACCGTTGCTTGGTACCCTTCTCGCGATCCTGCTGCTACACGACCAACTCTTGCCTACAACCATCATAGGTGGGATACTGATAGTGATCAGTGTCTATTTGATTTCGAGGCACTACTGATCGAGCTTGCTGACCGCGAAGCGGTAGACGCGCTAGCGTCGTTGCAAGTTCGCATTTCAAGGTACTACTGATCGAGCTTGCTGACTGCGTAGCGGTAGACGCGCTAGCGTCGTTGCAAGCTCGCATTTCAAGAAGGTAACTAGAATGAGCATCATCCTCTTTCTGAATGGGAATATCTACACCATGAATGCAGCGCAGCCACGCGCGCAAGCAATGGCTATCGATACCATAAGTGGACGCATTCTAGCAGTGGGTGATAATGACGAGGTACGGCGTACCGGCGACAGATATGCCGAACTGGTAGACCTGCGGGGGAAAACCGTTCTTCCCGGCTTCATTGATGCACACATCCACCTGCTTGATGCCGCCTATCGTGCTCATTACATTGATGCGACAGGATGCGTGAATGAAGACGCGGTGGCAGAATTGGTACGCCAGCGAGCAGAGCAGACACCAGCCGGACAATGGATACTCGGTGGCCAGTGGGATAAAAATCTCTGGCCTGGTCAACAATTTCCTACCAAAGCATCGCTGGATGCGACAACTAAGCAGCACCCTGTCGCTCTATGGAGTAAGGATGGTCACTTACTCTGGGTCAACTCACTGGCGCTGCAACGCGCAGGCATTACAGAGGAGACACCAGACCCGCCAAATGGCGCTATTTCGCGTGACGGTGTCGGCAATCCTACCGGTGTTTTAGAAGAGGAATCGGCAACTCACCTCGTCTACCGCGTCATTGATCGACGCGATCCCGTGCTGACTCGTGTACTTACAGAGCGCATACTCAAGGAATTGCAGCGTTCCGGCATCACCACCATTCATGACATCGAGGGGAAAGATTCGCTGCTTCTCTTTCAACAACTGCGCGACGAGGGAGCATTGGGCGTACGCGTGCAGATGATCTTGCCGCGACACATGCTGCCGGAGTTACGCACAATAGGATTACAAACGGGCTTTGGTGACGATATGCTGCGCCTGGGCGGCATCAAAATCTTTGCCGATGGCACGCTTGGCTCACAAACCGCGGCCATGCTGGAAAGTTTTGAGAATAACCCAGGCAATCGCGGCATCCTCACTATCCCTGAACAAGAAATGAAAGAGACGGTCGGCGCTGCCGCAGAGATGGGCATCAGTATTGCCATCCACGCCATCGGAGATCGTGCCGCCCGTGTAGCCCTCGATGCCATTGAGCAGGCACAGCAACAAGCTCTCGTAGGGACCGATTCATCGCGATCATCGCGATGAATCGGTCCCGCTCTGGTGGATCATTAGCATCATCAAAGCGTTTACGTTATCGCCTTGAACATGTACAATTGATCGCTCCCGAAGACCTGGAGCGTATGCGCCGTCTGGGGGTGATTGCTTCCGTGCAACCATTTCACGCTGTCGCCGATCGCGACATCGCTGAACGTTACTGGGGCAAGCGTCATCGCCGGGCCTACGCCTATCGTACGATGCAGCAGATGGGCATTCCACTCGCGCTCGGCTCTGACGCCCCAGTAGAGATTTTCGATCCTCTCCGCATCTTGTATGCCGCCACCACTCGCAACGATATTACCACTCGTGAGCGTCCACCCTGGCTGCCAGATCAAGCCTTGCCTGTCGCTCAGGCCCTATGGGCCTATACTCTTGGTGCGGCCTACGCTGGTGCTGAAGAAGACAGTAAAGGGTCGCTAACCGTTGGCAAATTGGGTGATGCCGTGGTGCTGCGTGAGGATATGCTTAGCGTGTCCCAGGAGAAGATGGGTGAGAATGGTGTTCAGGCGACGATTTTGGGAGGGAAGGTGGTATATGGGGAGGTGAACGTATGACACTCTTACAGGGCATTGTTCTTTTTATAGCCGCCATGCTTGGCGGCATCCTCAACTCAGTAGCGGGCGGAGGCAGTTTTATCTCGTTCCCCGCCCTTATCTTTACAGGCGTACCACCCATCAACGCTAATGCAACCAATACCGTCGCATTATGGCCAGGCTCGGTCGCCAGCACCGGGGCATATCGCAAAGAAATTGCCTCTCAGAATCGTGTCATTATGCTCGTGCTGAGTGTAACCAGCCTCATTGGAGGGGTACTTGGTGCGATATTGCTCCTTAACACCTCGCAGGCAACCTTTGTGCGCTTAATTCCCTATCTCCTGTTGCTGGCAACCCTCCTCTTCACCTTTAGCGGCCCGATCATGACCCGGCTACGAGCACGCAAGCGTACAATTGATGACAAAGCTGCGAGTGACCCTCCGATGTCGAATAATGCAGTTCCTATCATGGTTTCCGGCAAAGATGACGTTTCCAAAGAGCAGGCCGCAACTTCCGCGAATGCCGTCTCTCCTCTCCCTGTAGATAAGGGCAGCGAACTGACTACCAAACCGAAATTCATCCGGCCCTCATGGCTTGCACTCTCCGGTATAGCACTGCTTCAGCTCATCATTGCCACTTACGGTGGGTACTTCGGTGGCGGTATTGGCATTCTGATGCTGGCATCACTGGGTCTGATGGGGATGGAGAATATTCACGAGATGAATGGCCTCAAAACATTCCTGACGAGCTTTATTAATGGCGTGGCCGTCATCGCCTTCGCAATTGCAGGCAAAGTCTACTGGCTGCAGGCAATCCTGATGGTTATAGGCGCGATTATAGGAGGATACGCTGGCGCTTACTATGCTCGTCAACTTGATCCACGACTGGTGCGAGTCTTTGTAATCCTGGTCGGCTTTGGCATGACCATTTACTTTTTCCTACGTCCATGAGCAAGCTCGAATCAATTTTGCGCATCTCGTACAACGCCCTCACTGGGCAGTTATCCTTCGCTATCCCATCACAAAAGCTATCTGCAAAAAAGAGGTATGCAATGCGTAGACTCTATAGGGTGTAAACTACACCGAATTTCGTGGTTGTTGTTCAGCATACACAGTGAAATGGAGGACATTATGAGCGGCAGTGGTGAATGGACCTTGTATTATGATTGGGGTTGTTCAGGAAGCTATAGTACTGGCCTGATTGCAATGAGCAGCGATGGGACGTTCAGTTCGCCCCCGTACACCGGCAAGTGGTGGGAAAACGAGGGCAAGATTATGTGGCGCTTCGATACTGCGCCAAATACCGTGTACAGCGGCGATCACGTTGATTTGGTAATGGCGGGCATCAGTTCTACGTTCGCTGGACTGAACGGCTGCTGGTATGCCATGTCTAGCGCTCTAGCTGGCCAGGAGAAACCATCAGTTGTCAGTGGGCACGAGGTTGATGTTGCAGGCAACCGAGCAGGCTCAGGTTAACTGCAATTGTGAGCTAGCTGCTCCCTTACTTCCACAATCTGCTTGAGAAGAGATCGGCGGGCCATCTTGACCCGCCGATCTCTTTGTAATTCGGCTGGGCGTCGCCTACTACACTGAGGATGGCGCATTCAATTTCTCCTTCGCATTTCATCTTCGTATCATTGGGCATTTTTCCCGCCTCAATCGTGTTATATTTAAAGGTGTATGAAAATATTATTTCTGGGGAACGGACTTTTATATGAAGCAACAAGAAACGAATGCATATCCTTCTGAATTACACAAAAATGCTGTTGAAACTGGCACCAATGTTATTTCTGCGGATAGCCGAATGCGAGATGACGGGCAGGAACGCGCTAACAAGTGGGCGGTGTTTGCCATACTCGCAGTTGGCATCTTTATGGCAACGCTTGATTCATCCATCGTCAATATAAGTTTACCCTCCATTGCAACCTATTTTGGCGTCCCTTTAAGCGGTGCTGTCGAATGGGTCATCATTATCTATCTCGTCGTCATCGCAGGAGTGCTTTTGACGATTGGACGTTTAGCGGACATGATCGGTCGCAAGCCCATCTGGGCGGTTGGTCTGGCAATCTTCACTATTGGTTCGGCCATCTCTGGCGCTTCCACTTCGCTCGCTATGTTGATCGCCGCACGCGGACTACAAGGCCTTGGTGGCGCACTAATTATGGCAATTAGCCCGGCGATGCTGACCAGCGCTTTTCCAGCGAGTGAGCGTGGGCGTGCGCTCGGCCTGAATGCTGTGATTGTCGCTCTTGGAGTGAGCGTTGGTCCAACGCTTGGTGGGATCATCACCGAGCACTTCACATGGCGCTGGATATTCTATGTTAATCTTCCACTTGGCATCATCGGTTTTATAGCGACCCTGCGTGTCTTGACCGAACGGATGCGCCGTGGGCAGGAGGGTCGATTTGATCCGCTGGGTGCCATCTTTCTCGCCGTCGGCCTTGTAGCCTTGACTATGGGTCTTTCATTCGGCCAGGAATGGGGCTGGAACTCGCCTCTGCTCATTGGAACGCTTCTAGTGAGTGTCATCGCTTTAACGATCATGGTCATTGTGGAACATCGCGTTTCTCATCCGATCATCGACTTTTCATTGCTGCGGCGCCGCGTCTTTCTCTCGGCCAATGTGAGTCTCATCTTGAGCTTCCTGGCTCTCTTTGCCGTCAGCTTTATGATGCCTTTTTACCTTGAGGAGTTGCGTGGCTTCTCCGTCGAACAGGCAGGACTACTTTTGACTCCGCTGCCCCTTACCATCGCTGTACTCGCGCCTTTTACCGGCTCGCTCGCGGACCGCTTTGGTACGCGCTGGCTAGCCGCAGGGGGATTGGCGCTCGCCTGCCTTGGCCTTTTCTTCATCAGTCAGCTCAATGCACAAAGTTCTATTTTGGATATTGTCTGGCGATTGGTAGTTATTGGCGCGGGCCAGGCTATGTTCCAGTCCCCGAATAACAGCGCGCTGATGGGTGCTGCTCCCCGTGGACAGCAGGGAAGTGCGGCTGGTTTCTTAGCCACCGGACGCGTTGTTGGACAGAGCGTGAGTGTAGCCCTGGCAGGAGCAATCTTTGCTAGCCTTGGCGGCGCTACAGCAGGCGCTCTGCTTATATCGCATCACGTTGCACCTTCGCAAGTCAGTACATTGCAACAGACATTCGCAAACGGTTTCCACGTCGCATTTATCGTCTGTGCTTCAATCGCCGCGATTGGTGTGCTTACATCGCTCGTGCGGGGCAATGAGAAGGTATGAATCGAACTGACCGTCTCCTGGCAATCGTGCTTGAATTGCAGGGCAAGGGCAGGCAGCGCGCTGAAGACCTGGCCGAGACGTTCGAAACGAGCAAGCGCACCATCTATCGAGATATTCAGGCTCTCGGTCAGGCAGGTGTGCCGCTCGTCTCTGTACCAGGACGTGGCTATGCCCTGATGAAAGGCTATTTCTTACCCCCTTTGAGCTTCACTACCGATGAAGCAACCATGTTGCTGTTGGGCAGCGACTTTATGGCCCAGAATTTCGATGCACAATACCGTGCGGCTGCGCAATCGGCTAGCCGTAAGATTGAGGGCGTACTTCCTGAGAAACTGCGTGATGAGGTCCACTACCTCCAAGGCAGCATTCGTTTCATCTCAAGAGATACTTTAGAGCATTCTCCCAAAGCCGAGATGCTTCAGCAACTACGGCGAGCAATTATTGAAAGAACCACTGTACGCTTCCACTACCATGCACGCTATACGGAGGACGGAAAACCTGCACACACTACTCGCGAGGCTGACCCTTATGGCCTCATACACCTTCATGGAACCTGGAACCTGGTCGCTTATTGTCACCTGCGCCAGGACATACGAAACTTTCGGCTCGACCGCATGGATAACCTGGAATTACTTGCAAAGATATTCAGTCGTCCCGCCAACTTTGGAATGCAAGAACGACCTATCGAATCGCGTCCCATCCTCGTACGCGTTCTATTTGACAAAGACGTAGCACGCTGGGTAGAAAATCCCCTTCTTACTTTGTGACGAGCATCGAGGAAAATCTCGAAGGGCTGCTAGTAACGCTCCAAATACGGCAAGAGCGCGACATCCTTCAATGGCTCCTCGGTTGGGGACAGCACGTTCAAATCCTGGAACCCGAATCGCTGCGCAAGCGTTTAGTGGAAGAAGCCGAAGGAATATTACGCAATCATCAAAATCATTCATAGTTGCTGCCATGCCGTTGTCACTAGTATAGAGTATACTTGCAGCATAGAAGATACTGATCTCAATCCTAGCCAGGAGGTGACTCAATGACAACGACCCTAAAAGACCAGAAAGCGATAACCGTTCCCGACACTACAAAGCACTCCATCCTAAAAGAATTCCAACAAATTCCAGGCGTTGGCAAAAGCATTGCAAATGACCTGTGGAATCTTGGTTTCCGTTCAGTCCAGGACCTGAAAGATCGCGATCCCGAAGAATTGTACCTTCAGCTTTGTGCTCAACAGGGAACGCATATCGATCGCTGCATGCTCTACGTGTTTCGCTGTGCCGTCTATTATGCATCCAACGACAGCTACGACGCGGAACTGCTGAAGTGGTGGAACTGGAAGGATAACGCCCGGCCAAATAAAGCGAGGGAAAATTAGCATGCAAAGGCAAAATATCTCCTCAGGAGCACCCTGGGAGCCAATCGTTGGCTATTCCCGTGCTGTGCGAGTAGGGAACGTCATTCATGTGGCAGGCACAACTGCTACCGATGCAAATGGACAGGTCGTCGGCATCGGAGACTCATACGCACAAACAGTGCAAATCCTCAAAAACATCGAAGCCGCTCTCGCCAAAGCTGGTGCCAGCCTGAAACGATGTTGTTCGCACTCGTATCTTCGTCACCAACATCGACGACTGGCAAACCATCGGCAAGGCACACGGCGAATTCTTCAGTGCAATTCGCCCGGCAACCACCATGGTCGAAGTGAGCCGCCTGATTGCACCTGAGATGCTCGTGGAGATCGAAGCCGAGGCGCTGATTAGCGAATAAAAGAGCTTACACAATCAGCATCGCATCGCCAAAACTAAAAAATCGATACTGCTCCCGAATTGCCTCCTGGTAAGCTTTCTCCATCAAGGCTTTGCTTGAAAACGCGCTCACCAAAAGCAGCAGCGTTGAACGCGGCAGGTGGAAATTGGTAATCATCCCGTCTACAACCTGAAAGCGATATCCCGGCGTGATGAACAGGCGTGTAGCACCCGAATAGGGTTTAATCTCGTCCATCATAAATACTCGCAACGCTTTCAAGCACACGCACTGCCGTCGTTCCCACCGCAATGATGCGTCCACCGGCGCGCTGCGTCTCGGAAATCAATTCGGCGGTAGGAGCATCCAGGTCAATCACCTCACTATGCATCTTATGCTCACGAAAATCATCCACCTCAACCGGTCGGAACGTATCCAGTCCCACATGCAGTGTCACAAAACCGACTCGTACTCCCTGCCCTCGCAAATCCTCTAATAGCTGCGGTGTAAAGTGCAATCCCGCCGTCGGCGCTGCCGCCGAACCGCTGATTCGGGCATAGACCGTCTGGTAGCGTTCCGGATCCTTCAGCGTCTCATGAATATACGGCGGAAGCGGCATTCGCCCCAATCGTTCAATGAGCTCCCGTACCGTCGGCTGCCCGTCCTCCTTGTCCTCACTTTGACCAACAGAAAACCTCACGATACGTCCCCCCGCCTCAGTACGTTCAAGAATTTCACCATGCAAGGAAGCTGCCTGTTTCTCACCATCCTCGTTGGAGGACGCTTCATCATCAAAGACAATCTGCATACCTTCACGCATACGGCGACCAGGGCGAACGAGAGCCTCCCAGCAATCCGGTCCGACATCAGGACGTTCAGCCAGCAGCAGTATTTCTACCGCTCCACCTGTTTCTGCCCGATGTCCAAAGAGTCGCGCAGGTAGCACGCGGCTCTGATTGGCGATTAGCAGATCACCTGGGCGCAAATACTCTCCGATATCCCGAAAATGGCGATGCTCCAGCGTGCCAGATGCGCGATCAACAACTAACAATCGCGAGGCGTCGCGTGGTTCAATCGGCGTCTGAGCGATCAATTCCCTTGGCAAGTCGTAATCAAAATCGCTCATTTTATAGGAATAGAGCTTGTCGATACCCTCGTGTTGTCCAAAAATCCTTTCCTGATCCATTCCCCTCACCGTTTATAGTAGGGGTAGGGCTTGCCCCTACCCTGTCGTCGTCCACAATCCCATTCCCGATCCATTCCCTTCACTCGGCAGCGTTAATCCCAGGTGTGCATAGGCAAAGCGCGTAGCGATGCGACCGCGTGGCGTACGGGCAATGAAGCCAAGTTGCAGCAGGTATGGCTCATACACATCCTCAATTGTCTCCGGGTCTTCACTTGTGCTGGCGGCAAGCGTATCCAGTCCAACCGGCCCACCATCGAACTTCTGGATAATCGTGAGCAACAGGTTGCGGTCGGTCTGGTCAAGCCCGATATGGTCGATCTCCAGTCCATCCAGCGCTGCTTTTGCCACCTCCAGCGTAATTACTCCGTCGGCCCTTACCTGTGCATAGTCACGCACCCGCTTGAGTAAACGGTTGACGATACGCGGAGTGCCACGAGCGCGTCCCGCAATTTCCTCGATGCCCGCCTCGTCCGCGGGTGCCTTGAGGATGCGTGCCGAGCGGATCAAAATCTGCTTGAGGGCTGCGGGGTCATAGTATTCCATGCGATAGATAGCACCGAAGCGGTCACGCAGCGGCGCGGTCAGTGCGCCAACTCGCGTGGTAGCGCCAACAACCGTGAAAGGTGGCAGCGAAAGACGCAGCGCTCGTGCGCTTGGGCCTTTGCCAATCATCACATCCAGCGCGAAATCCTCCATCGCCGAATATAGCCGCTCCTCGACAGCGCGAGCGAGTCGGTGTATTTCGTCAATGAAAAGCACTTCGCCTGGTGCGAGCGCGGTAAGAATTGATGCCAGGTCCCCTGCATGCTCGATAGCCGGTCCCGAGGTGGTTTTCATGCTGACACCCATCTCAACGGCGATAATATTACAAAGGGTCGTCTTCCCCAGTCCTGGTGGTCCATACAAGAGCACATGATCGACCGACTCATTGCGGCGACGAGCAGCTTCCAATAAAATACTCAGGTTCTCTTTAATTTTCTCCTGCCCAATATATTCCGCGAGGCGGCGAGGGCGTAGACTTCCCTCAATAGCCTGTTCCTCCTCGCTCATCTTCGGCGAAACGAGCCGCTCAGTCATGGTTCACTCCTGGCTGAAACTAGTGTTCTATAAAACCTTGCACCCATTATATCAGAGTTGGGCGAAGGCGTCGATAGCAAAGATTTATAATGAATTCTTCGTCTTAAGGGGAAATGCGGAAACTGATAAATTTTGACAATCGGAAACAGCAATTTTGTACAGCAACCTTTTCCTTCATGCAATCGTGTAAATTGTATCTAAGAACAGCTTGTAGACGCATAAAGTACTCAGAAAGAGGTGCATGTATGCCAGGGAAAAAGAAAGACAAACCTTTGAGCGGAGTAGGCCCAAAAGAAGAGCGCATGTACGAGCACATTAAGGACTCTGCCAAGAAAAGTGGTCGCTACGGTGATCGTGCCGAAGAAGTTGCTGCTCGCACAGTGATGAAACATCACAAAGAAGAGGATCACAAAAAGGGACAATAGCGAACTCTCAATCGCGTGCCGCCTTCAACATAACCATCGGTATCAACACTCCACCCAAATCGCGCTTGTACGTTATCTGAAAACCGGCATCGACAATACTGCGCACCGTATCACGATTCCAATGACAATTGCCTGCGAAGAATTTCGTCGCAGGCACAAGTACATCCTGCACATGAGATGCAATTGCTCCTTGAGCACGCACATGTTCCACTAGTAGCAATGTCCCGCTCGGTTTGAGCACGCGTTTGATTTCACGTAGCCCTCGCTTTGGATCGGTGACGGAGCAGAAAACGAGCGTGGCAAGCACGCTGTCAAATGTCTCATCGGCGAAGGGCAAGGCTTCTACCGGTGCTTGAGTTATTGTGATAGGTACTCGCGCTGTTGTCATACGCTCTCGCGCATAGCGCAGCATTGCTGTATCGGGTTCAATAGCTTCTACTCGTTCCACCTGCTCTGGCTCATAAAATGCGAAGTTCAGCCCATTGCCTGCTCCTATTTCAAGGACGACGCCACGAGCCTGTCCAACAATCTCCTTGCGCAGAGGTTCCATAAAGTTGCGATCTGCTCCATTGCGTGAGAGCCTCTCATAATAAGCGGCAAAGAATTTGTGCGATGTAGTGCCCGGCTTCTTTTCCTCTGTAGGCGTGATTTGGTTCATGGATTATTTGACCTCAGTTTCTCTGATTTGCTTCAGTTAGTATATGATATGGATGATTATAGTGGTGCAATTGTGTGGCTTGTTTCTCGTATGCTACACTTCGTATGACGATAAAATGTCTGATAGAATCAAAATAGTCTAGATGGTAGGAGATGACTTAGTATGCCGCGCATCCCACCTGTCGGTAATACCCCATTTCCCCTGGAAGAAGCACCAGGGGTTGGCAATATGTCTGATCTTTTTCGCACGATGGCGCATCGTCCAGAACTGGCGAAGAACAGTATACAGTTGTTGGAAGCAAGCATGCGTGGCGGAACTGTCGATCCGGCATTGAAAGAGTTGTTGGCGGTGCGCGTCTCCCAGGTCAATCACTGCTTTTACTGAATGTCACAACATACTGCCTTGGCAAGGCAGCTAGGTGTAAGCGAGGCGCTGCTGGATGCCCTCTATCATATTGACGAGCATCGTCATATGTTCAGTGCTCGTGAACTGGCAGCTCTGCGTTTCGCTGAGATTATGACAACCAGCGCTCGTGACGTGGATGAAGATCTGTGGGATGAACTGCAAGCTCAATTTGATGATGGTGAGATTGTCGAGATTGCAACCGTAATTGGACTCTTCAATTTCTTCAACCGTTTCGCTGATGCGCTTCAAATTCTTCCACCTCCGAATACAATAAAGGAATAGAAACATGCCTACCAGTGAAGAGAAACTTGCCGCACTACTTGCGGATTTACAAGAGCTAGCGGGCTATTTGCATGGACGTGGCGATAAAACGTTCGCTATGTCCAAACAATTTGAGGAAAACGCGAAGAGAGATCCGTCTAACCGGGACTTCGATCTACGCCAGGCTACTATGCTGGACTATCAGCATCATATCTGGCATGAGATCGGTAACATGGTTGAGAAGATCATTAAACAACATGAAAAATAGGGACGCGATACGTTCCTTGCAGCCTGCTGACCCGAAGGGCGGGAAGTCTGGGGGACTTCCTAGCCGCGCTAGCAGCGTACTACTTATCGAGCTTGCTGACCGCGAAGCGGTAGAGGCGGTAGCCTCGTTGCAAGCTCGTATTACGAGGTAGCAGGCTGTCTTTCAAGAAACGCCTAATCGCGTCCCTGTGTTTTCTAAGTGGACTCAACCATCAAACAGCAAATTACAGTTGCCCAGACCTGGCCTTGCTGTAGCGGTCGTTCAACTCATCCTTGGTGCGACCGTAGATCTCGCGTCCCTGGGACAAAGCATCTGTGGCGCGACTGCGAATCTGGTCAACTACCCCGGCAGAGCGATCACTCAGAACGACACGCTGTTCGCCAAGTTGCGCGAGGGTAGCCTCACCCGACTGAGGTGCCATAACGAGTCCAGCGGCGACGCCCAGTCCAAATCCTACAAGTAATCCTAAGAAGAACTTCATAGCTCACCTTCATCCTTTCTAAAGACTACCTCTCAGCAAGCCTGAGTGCTTCACAGAAGTCCCCTAGACTTCTTTGCTAGACGCGCGGCGTCGTTGGCTTGCTGCATAAGAGGCATACTATGTTGGAGTCCTGTGTCCACAAGACATTGCATAAAAATGACCGGAATGCTTTCCGGCCAGCAACTACGTGAGAGAATTGACCGGGTAGCTAGCTGACCGGTTCAATCAGTACCTGCTGTACCAGGGCAAGCAGATTCTCCAATTCGAATGGTTTTTGTACCACGTGTACAGCCTGGTAGTGCTCGGGGTTGCTCGCAATGAGCCGATTCACCTCTTCGGCCTCGAGCACTGCCGCCGTGTAGACAATAACGGGAATTTCGGCAGTTACCGCGTCATCTTTCAACTGCTTCAATATATCTTGTCCCGAAATATCTCCCAACTTCAGGTCAAGGATCAGCAAATCCGGCAATTGCGTTTTGACTCTCGTAAAAGCCTGCTTACCATCCTGTAAAATAGAGACCTGATACTGTTCGTCCTCCAGAACTCTACGCATCAGGTGAAGTAATTCGTTCTTGTCGTCAACAACAAGTATCTGTTTTGCCACAAGCAATCGACGCTCGATGATCTCCCTGCTTCATGCTTCAATGTCTGGGGAGCAAACGTCGCCTCCTAGTCGTCGTCACCAACACAATGTACTGTGGTTCAGTACCACAATAACAGTAGTGTATCATGTTAAAAGCCAACAAACAAGGCTAAACATGGGTTAATCTGTAGTTCTTAGCCAATATTAATGTGCTATGTATCAAAATGAATGCATCTTATTCTCATAGGAACAGAAGAGGTTTTAGTGAGCATGCATGGCAGATGATATGGTGGTGTCAGAAGAGTTCTCTTTCCTCTGGCACATCTTCTTCTATTGGGATGGCGAAGGTGAAACGTACCCCCTGACCGTTCGCTGAGTCTGCTGTAAGGCTGCCAGCATGGGCAGCAGCAATTTTACTCGCCAGATAGAGTCCCAGGCCCAGACCTGTTGAGTGCGAGCCTGCTACAAAGGGATGAAAGAGATTCGCCAGCAGATCAGCAGGGATGCTTGGTCCCTGATTGCTTACTATGAGAATAGCCCAGGGGCCATCTTCCCGCTGCTCAACATCGACCTTCACCTCGATCGGAGTATTCTTCAGTGCGTGTTTGGCTGCATTCGCCAAAAGGTTTTCCAGTACCTGGCGGAGCCGATTTGGATCGGCCGAGAGCGCAACTTCTGAAGGAGCATGGACATGAATTGGAACCTCGTCGGTCCTAAAGGCAGGAACTACCTCCTGCACTAGATCCACCAAATTCATAGGTTGTGGATTGATGGTAAAGATGCCCTGGTTCAAGCGCGCCACGTCCAGCAAGTCTGAGATGACCCGTTCGAGTAAGCGCAGAGTGCCTGCGGCAGCACCGGCATCATGGATATCTTGCACACGCTTTTCACGATACGCACGCCGATGGAGTAGCTCAATACGTCCCAGAAGAGGAGTGAGGTAGTTGCGCAAGTCGTGAGCCATGATGGTAAGCAATTCTTCGGCAGCCAGGCGTCGTCCCTGATCTACAGCTTCGTGCCTCATGCGCTCGACAGTCTCCGCACGCCCTATCAAGATCCCAAGCCAGTGAGCGACAGCTTCCAGAAAGTGGAGGTCCTGCTGAGTGAAAAAGTCAGGGGTACTGGATGAGATAAGCAGAACTCCCCGGCGCTGGGTCTCAACCTCGAAGATGGTGGCCATCTGGGAAACGACGCCAAGCCCATCTTTTATACCAATAAGTTCGTCAGGGTCCTGGTCTACATGTCCTGAGAGCAAGGAAGTTCCCGTCAGAAAGACTTCAACCGTACGCCCTCCATTAGCCAGAGGCAATCGATCCATTCCAATTGCCTTCTGGCGTCTTCCCATCGGTGTATCACTGGTTCCAAGTGCCACTAGCGTCTCTGCCGAAGGTTCATAGAAGAAGGCATCTACTTTGTCAGCTTCGAGCACTTCTGCTACCAACTGTACAGCCTGATTGAGAGTGGCATCGACCTCAGTAGCTGGAAGTTCGAGCAGCCGCTCAAGTGTTGCTAATAGTCGATCTGTTCTTTGACCGGCGGTATCTTCTCTATCAATATTGTCCACCTTTGTATCCCTTTCTGCTTCTTATGGACAGAAGACCGTATTTGTACCCGAAGAGGAAGGAGTATCCCAAGAGAAAATATTCACGCTTGTATGTATCGGAAGCTTAGAGGGGATACTTATAGCTCATATATCATTTGCACGCCTGTAGCTCTTGCTCAGTTTCAACTGGTTGCGCTTAATAAACCACTGCTATTGTAATACATATAGATCTGCTTTTCAAGCAAGCTGTATTCATCATGCCAGAGCCTTGACACCTCGTGGTATATTAGCTTTGTGCTGATGTAGCTCATGATGCTAAATAAAAGCAGCATTATACTATTAATCTACGAGGGCGTAGCTCAGTGGTAGAGCAATCGACTTTTAATCGATGGCCGTGGGTTCGATCCCCACCGCCCTCACTCTAATTCATCTTCCCAATCGTTTTGTTGTTCTGTTTTGGCCCAAATATTCCCATGAACTGCTCCCCCTATTTCTCTCTCGGTTGCTTTCCGCTCTTGGCGCGTGGTATGCTCATGTATCACAATAACAAGCGGAAAACTCTACCGATACCGTATTTTACCTGATTACGCAATAGTTTCGAGGAATTTGCTTATGCTCATTTCGGCTCGCGTGAAACGCAATGCATATTTCGACTCGATCACCCTCATGAGGATCGCTCGCACCTTAACAGAGATGGATGGTATCGATGATGCCGCTGCGATTATGGCAACAGATCCGAATCTGCAGCTGCTAACAGAAGCTGGGCTAACTCCTTTTGAGGGGAATGCTGGCCCCGTAGGTCCCGGTGATGTCCTGATCGTGGTACGGGCCAGCGATGAAGCTAGTGCACAGACCGCATTAGATGCTGCTGAAAAGCAACTTGCTCAACGTCCCAAGACCGGCCAATCAGGGCACCCGCAAGGGATGCCCCTACTAACTGCCTCGCCTCAACCCCGTTCGTTAGAACAAGCAGTTCAACTGCATCCCGAAGCCCGCGTGGCTGCCATCTCCGTCCCAGGTTCATATGCTGCCCTGGAAGCTGAACGCGCCCTGCGTGCTGGGCTGCACGTCTTCCTCTTCAGCGATAATGTCCCGCTTGAGCATGAAATCGCTTTGAAGCACCTGGCGCGGGAACAAGGCCTTTTATTGATGGGCCCTGATTGTGGTACAGCTATGCTGAATGGCGTAGGGCTGGGTTTTGTCAACGTCGTTCCACGCGGCCCGATAGGTATTGTAGGCGCATCCGGCACAGGTATTCAACAAGTGATGTCGCTCATTGCGCAGCAGGGAAGTGGCATTTCACAGGCCATTGGTTGCGGAGGACGCGATCTCTCCGAAGCTGTGGCTGCCATCACAACTCTGCAAGGACTCCGTCTCCTACAAGATGATGAACAGACGCAGGTGATCGTGCTGATCTCTAAGCCTCCAGCACCTGCTATCGCTGAGCAGGTGTTGGAGGTAGCTGGCGCGGGCGGGAAACCTGTCGTTGTCATCTTCGTTGGCGCGGATCAGGATGCCTTACAGGACCGCTATGGTAAGCGAGTGGTGATAACGCGCACATTGGCGGAAGCTGCACAACAGGCTGTCTACATATGTACAAGTGGTCATCCGATGGCGACCGGGCAAGGAAGTCCGACGGACTCCGTGCCACAGTGGTTGCCTCTGCCTTCAACGCAAGAAGGTAACATAGTGATTGCTCCTCTTGAGAGTGGCATGCCCGGCGCGAGTGCCTTTTCTGTGGCAGGCGCACAAGGAAGCGCAATGTCATCACTTCGTCTTTCTGCGCTCTTTTCCGGCGGTACATTATGTGATGAAGCAATGCATATCTGGACGGAACGGCTAGGCCCAATTTACTCGAATATTCCGCTCGATCCCGCATGGCAACTGCCGATAGGACAACGCGCACCGGGACATAGTGCAATTGACTTTGGCGATGACGAGTATACGCGTGGTCGTCCACACCCGATGATCGATCCCAGCTTACGCCTCAAGCGTTTTCAGGAGGACGCCGACGACTCACAGGTAGGAGTGATCGTACTCGATATGGTGCTTGGATATTGTTCGCATCCCGATCCGGCATCCGTCTATGCCCCGGCCATTCTCAAGGCTCGTGACCACGCCATTCGCGACGGTCGCCTGCTCACCTGCATTATCTCGCTTTGCGGTACAGAAGATGACCCACAGCGACTCTCTATGCAAGCTGCCAGATTCCGCGAAGCAGGAGCCGAAGTTTTTACAAGCAATGCCGATGCTGCCCTACGCTGCATTGAAGCCTTATCGTGAGGTACTATTATGGATAATCTTACTAGCAACATGCAGCCAATGACTGTCATCAATGTGGGTGCGGACCTCTTTGCCGAGGCAATCGAAGCTCAAGGCGTAACAGTGAGTCGTGTAGCATGGCGACCACCGGCAGGAGATCAATCTGCTCTGGCACATCTTTTAGCTGATCCCACGGTAGACGAAGCCAACAAGATTGCCAGTGAACGGATGCTTGCCGCGCATCCTGTCTTGGTCGATGTGCAACCAGCGCGCGAGGTCATTCCGGCTCTGCGAGAACAACGACTGCTGCATGCTGGCCCGCCGATTACATGGGAACGCATGTGCGGTCCAATGCGTGGCGCTGTCATCGGTGCCTGCCTCTACGAAGGTTGGGCCAAAGATGAGGCAGAAGCCACTCACCTCGCGGAATCGGGAGCCATTGACTTTCAACCTTGCCATCACTCGCATGCCGTTGGCCCAATGGCCGGTATTACCTCCCCATCCATGCCTGTCTACATTATTGAGGACAAAACACACGGCAACTTGACTTTCTCATCGCTTAACGAGGGTTTGGGCAAAGTGCTACGTTATGGCGCATATTCGTCCGAAGTTCTGGAGCGTTTACATTGGATGCAAGAGGTTCTGGGGCCAGCTCTCAGCCGCGCTATTAGACGGATGGATGGCTTTGACGTACGCGCATCGATTGCTCAAGCCATCCAGATGGGAGATGAGTGCCATAATCGCAATAAAGCGGCTAGCGCCATTTTTGCGCGTATGGTAGGTCCATTTATAGCCGAGACAGGCAATTCCAGTGCTGAAACAGCCTCTGTCCTACGCTTCATCGCTAACAATGATCACTTCCATCTCAATGCTGGCATGGCTGCGGCTAAGGCCATCACATTTGCCGGGGCGAATGTGCCGCGCAGCAGTGTTGTTGTGACGATGGCTCGTAACGGCGTCGATTTCGGCATTCGGGTCAGTGGCCTCGGTGAACGCTGGTTCGTCGGTCCTGCACAGAAGGTAGAAGGATTGTATTTTGCTGGTTATGGGTCAGAAGATGCCAATCTTGATATTGGGGATAGCGCCATTACCGAAACGAGCGGTATCGGGGCGTTTGCGATGGCTGCTGCGCCAGCTATTGTGCAATTTATTGGCGGCACGCCTGCCGATGCTATGCGCTATACGACCGAGATGTACGACCTTACCGTAACCAGCAACCCATTATTTGGCATACCATCGCTCGATTTTCGCGGAGTGCCTACAGGCATTGATATCCGTCAAGTATGCCGCCTGAATATGCCTCCTGTCATAAATACGGGTATCGCCCATCGCTTACCAGGAGTAGGGCAAATCGGCGCTGGTATCGTCTATCCACCTATGCAATGCTTTGAAGACGCACTTCAGGCTCTGTCAGAAGAATAATCTTTGCATCCCCTTCCCCGCTCTATACGTGATATATCGTAGTGGGTGTTTATGACAAACGATAATAAGGAGAGGACAACAATGCTAGAACAACCAAATCAGCAACCCAAACCTATGGTAGGAGTATCAGTCCTCGTCAAAAACGGCGACCGTGTACTGCTGGAAAAACGAAGTAAGGCCCCCTGGTCAGGAGCATGGAAAGCGCCTGGTGGCCACATGGAGTTTGGCGAATTGCCGGAAGAGACGGCCACCCGTGAAGTACAGGAAGAAATAGGCGTGACTATTAGCGATCTCAAGTTTCGTACGATGACCAACGATGTCTTTGAAGCCGACAAAAGGCATTATGTCACGATCTGGATGGAAGCCAAATACGTTTCTGGTGAAGCAACGCTTAACGCTCCCGAAGAAGAAACGGAGATAGGTTGGTTTACCTGGGACTCGCTTCCTCAGCCGCTGTATCTCCCCCTACAACACCTGCTTGGAGGCCAAACCTATCCATCCCAGACCACCGACACAAAGATAGGAGCCGCGATTGAGACTAACCCTATTTTGCCAGGAGAAGGGGCAGAGGCTCTGCGACCGGACGAGTCAACTCCGAGTGCTGTACATGTCAGCGACTTACGCAGTGATGTAAGTCAGTCAGTCAACGGGTAAACAAAAACCAGCCCTGAAATGCGAGCCTGCAATCGCGCGCAAGCTTCTCAGGTCTACTGACTGCGTTAGCAGTAGGCGCGCTAGCGCCGTTGCGGACCTGCATAAAATACGAGCGCACCTATCCTTCGGATCGTCAGGCTCGTAAGGTAGTATCTAGAAAGATAAACAACAATGTCACAGAACGCGGGAAACCAGATGGGCCAGGTAGAGTTACAGCAATGTATTCAAGATTGCCTGAGCTGTCATGATGTTTGCATGCAAACGGCTGCAAACTGCCAGCAAGCGGGTGGCGAGCACGCCAAGTCCGAACACATTTCGATGCTGCAAGACTGCGCCGAGATCTGCCAGACAGCCGCGCACTTCATGCAGCATAATTCTCCACTGTATGGTTATGTCACGCAAGCCTGCAACCAGGTGGCCACACACTGCGCCAACGAATGCGAGCAAATGGGTGATAACGATTGCGCCAATGCCTGTCGCAACGCTGCCTGGTCCTGTGATCAGGTAACAAAGATGGTGCAGTTCTAAACATAACCACATTTACCTGGATACCATTATCCACCAGGTTTACAAGCACGTGCTTGTAGGCCTGGTGGTTTTTTGGCAGAGTTCAAAGACAAAGTTTTTTAATTTTAGGTCATGAACACGTCTAATAAATCAGCAGGTGCTTTATGTCCTGTTGGCATACTAGAGCTACCCTATCCATTGTCATAAGGAGGGAATGAAAATGGACCCAATTAGGTTTGATGAGCTCACCAAAGCACTAGCGACGAGCACTTCACGGCGTCAGACGTTGCGGTTGATCATGGGTACTCTAGCTGGTGCTGCGCTAACCGGCTTCTTGCCAGAGCATGTTCTGGCTGCAGCCAACGACACATGTAATTCGGACTCGGATTGTCCGTCTGGCCAGAGCTGCTGTAATGGTGTTTGTAGCGACACAACTAGCGATCCAATCAACTGTGGTGGATGTGAAAACGTCTGCTCACCCGGCACCCCAATCTGTTGCAATAACAACTGTGTTAACTTGACCAACGATCCCAATAACTGTGGTGATTGTGGCAATACATGTCCATCTGGTCAGAATTGCTGCACCGGTATCTGCAGTGATACGAGCAGTGATCCCAACAACTGCGGCACATGCAACAATATCTGCTCACCTGGCTCAACATGCTGCACTGGCAACTGCGCAGATTTAACCAGCGACCCCAACAACTGTGGTTCTTGTGGTAACCTGTGCCCCTCTGGCCTCAGTTGCTGTATCGGTGTATGTAGTGATACCAGTAGTGATCCGGCCAATTGTGGTTCTTGTGGTAATGTCTGCTCACCTGACCGCACTTGCTGCGGTGGGAACTGCACATACACGGACAGCGACCCCAATAACTGTGGTGCCTGCGGCAATGTCTGCCCACCTGGCTCAAACTGCGAGAATGGAATCTGTGTAGAACCTGCCTGAAAATAAGGGGATGGTCGCATCATTCTTTATCAATCGGCCATCCTCCATACCTCTCAATCACCTCATCAATCTCTCTCATCACCCAGCTCGTCTCTGCCAATACGGCTACAATTCGCTGGTAATGCATCACTTCATCCCAGCTCAACGTCCGTCCCTTACGGGCCTTCAACCATTTTTGACAGACCTGGTAGCCCCCGATGTGAAATGCCCACGCTTCCGATGGCACGTTCTCAAAGTATTGCGTCTTATTGATCCATACTTGCCCAGAAATAGGGTGATCGCAAGTCGGCTCGAAGTAGCGCATCATCTCAACCCTATTATCGCCGCAAACAGGATAACAAGTGATCAGTGGGACCTGCTCCTCCATCAAGTGTAAACCAATCAGCTTATTGCCCAGGTTACACAATGCACGGAAGAGTATGGCATTCGAGGTCAGTGGCAAGCGCGGAAAGTCTACCTTGAGAAATGCGGCATATCTTTTGCGGTAGTTCGGTGAGTAGAAGATGGCATACATGTATGCTAAAACATCCTCTGGCCCAAATGCTTGTTGGCGCTCACCTTGCTCATCACAACCGTCACTTTCATCAAATCTACCAGGCATCCATCTCATTCCTAACTTTGTAGAGAAGTCCGAGATGAACTCCGACGCGAGGTTGATTTGCCTATTTCCTGGAACATTGATGTTCTCCCTTACGGATGCAGACCTACCGGTAATATTCCAAGCATCAGGGTAGAGGTAGAGGGGAAAAAGATTGTTGCCACCTCTGCGATAAAGATTGTACTCGGTGATGTTGCGTGTACAAAAAACGATATCCCATTGCTCCGAATTGATTACCTGCCCGGCCCGTCCAATCGTAATCCCCAGGTTCTTTCCTGCCAGCATGTGGCGCATGACTCGTTCGCGTCGGTGTACTGCAACATGTCGGTTGAATACCGTCCAGCGCTTATCAAAGGGACGGTAAAGAACTTCGACCATTTCTTGACGCCATTGACTATCCACCAGTTCCTTTTTAGCACTGGCATACTGCCATTGATCCTGAGTACATAGTCGGAACATTTGCCGCGCTTCGTCCTCATTATTCGTTGCCAGCAGGCGTTCAATCTTGCTCATCGCCTCGGCCTTGCTCCACGATATTGCGAACTCATCATGCGTTGTAACTATACCAGGAGCAGGGTCTCCATTGGGTCGGAAAATATCAGGAACTTTCCATCCCGCTTCATATTCAGCTAGATGTTGAGTATCCTGTGGGGCGAAAAGATAGAGCGGTGCCTGTGGATTGAGCGTTCTCCAGGAAGTATTATCGATATCGTGCTGCGCAAGCCAGGCATACTTACCCCCAGTTAGCATCGGCTTTCCCTGTTCGTCGCTCTCATAAAGTTCGCGTAGCCCCCATAAGTCGGCATGACGAACCGTCGCAGGATGATGATCTTTAACTTCCCGCCATTTCACAAAGATATCGATAGCGGTACCCTGCTGGATATCGAAGACATTCTCATCCTTCAATCCATCAGGCGCGCCCTCTTTTTTCTTACTATTGCCGTGCAGATCGAGTATGTAGATTTCATCGAAGCTTTGCATCAAGCTGTAGCGCATGCCTCGGAACGTGGGGTTATCGAGATAGCTATGATTCGTGACGAAAGCTAGAATACCATATCCTGCTCGTTCAATATGCCACTGCGCAAAACGCATAAACTTGACGTAATCGTCACTCAACCATTTCGCCTGAGCGGGCTTTTTCAGTTCAGGGCATCCATCCTTGTAGGCTTCAATCAGCCTGGTGATCCACGTACCTTTATTTAGAGAATGTCCTGCATAGGGCGGATTGCCCAGCACTACCATCACCGGATACTCTTGTGTCCCCTGGGATGCCTTGTTGCTCACATCAAGAATAGCACGCCCAGGCGTTTCTTCATCTCGCTGGAATATCTCCCCCAACGTATTGATCAAATAAATACCCAAACGTTTGCCGTCCTTGAGGTCATACGCCCATGGACTACGCTCCGACTCTGACAGGTCTAGCCCGGCAAGCTGCATTCCTAAATTGAGGTGTGCTATCAGATATGGGGTTAGAAGTAGTTCAAAACCGGAGAGACTTGGCAGCAGATGGTCTCGTGCATATTCGTACCACAATGAATTATTGCCAGTTCGTCGATACATTTCCCGAACGTGATCTATCACGCCATGTAAAAATGCGCCACTGCCGCACGCTGGATCAAGTGTCACTACACGCGGTCTATGTTCCAGCATAGTCTTGCCGTACTTATCTGTGCGTATGTAAGGAATGGTAGATGCATCAGCCAGCCCATCCTGGCAACCAAAGCGGGATCGCAGCAGAAGGTCGACCGAACGCACGATGTATGAGACGACTGACTGTGGCGTATAGTAGACCCCGCGTGAATCACGTAGTCCTGGATCATAATAGGTCAGAAACATCTCGTAGAAATGTATCAGGCGTTCGAAGCCACCCGTCAGCGCGTGAAAGTCAGTCTCCGCAAGCACCTGCACCAGGTCATCCATTGCTTTTATGAGAAGCTCGTTATCCTGGCCAACATCCGTGATTGTGCCAAAAAGCATGAGAGGGTCAGTGGACGAAATAATGCTCATAGCGTACTGCCGATTGAAGGATAGTTCGCCATTGTGCATATGGCGTGCCATAAAAAAACCATACACAAGCGTCTGAGCGAACGTATCGGCAAATTGAGGATACAGTCAAATCGGGAAGCAAGACCTTCTGAAATCTCTCGTACAGGTCTCGCAGCATACGAGAATTTGCTCCCTCTGTCAAAGCATCAATAGTCAAATCCCGTATATTGTATGCGATGAGTGCTATACACCCGGCTAGCTCCTCCGTCCGATGGAGCTTATTCATAATGATCTGTGAATAAAGATTTGAAGACCTACATAGAGGAGAAACATGAGAGCGGCCCCAATCAGGAATGCCACTATTGATTTATGCAGGATAATACCGCCGATACTGAAAATAATCAGTAGTACCAGCGCAAAAAGTAGAAATGCTCCGCCCAGGCGCACAGAGCGCCGGTACTGCCAGGACGCCCGTTCCCTACTCGCCCGTGTCCTACGCACAAGCCTACGACTCTGATAAATACTAAAGACTCCCTGTCCTGCCAGCGCACCAATGAAAATCCCAACGAAATAGAGATTGTCGAAGAGCATGGTAAGCATACTGGATGTCACTCCCTTTTTAGTCTTTCCTACCATCTTTTCTACGTTTCCCTATTGCTCTATTGTACTACTTATCTCGGCTCTTCGTCAGGTAGCACTTCAATTTAGCATGAGGTGTAAAAGAGAGTGTTTTAGTTGCTATTAGGTACGGTGAGAAAGTTGGAGTTATATGGGAATTTTGGGAATGTTGAAAACAGGTACCACTGGTCACAAGGAACTAAGTTGTAAGCCGACGAGGGGACTTGAACCCCTAACCTGATGCTTACAAAGCAACTGCTCTGCCATTGAGCTACATCGGCACATCGTCCACTGGACAGGTGTAATATACCATATTTGTCAAGAAAAAAGTCTGGAAGATAAGCCCTACAGCACGCCTTCATAGATTAAATCAACAGGTAGTTCCAGATCAAGTTGCTCAAGCTTGATGCTCTGTTTGCAGTAAAACGTTCCTGCTTCCAGCCCATCGAACGCCGATATACCTCAATATATTGCTCATCCTGACTTACGAGAATATATACCTCAAGTGTGGGACAGCGCATATAACGGGCAAATTTCTCTGTCCGATCATACCTTTCGGTGCTGGGTGAAAGCACTTCAAAGACAATCAATGGTGATCGAATCATGAAAGGTTTCAGCCGTTTATCTTTATCCCAATCTGCCCGATCACAAGTCAGCACAACATCTGGGACGACAGGAGGCTTACCTGGAATGGCGACATATTGTTCTCGATGGGTGCGGCACGGACCATTCGTGCTCAGATGCTCGCGTAACAGGATCTCAATATTAGAAGCAATGGCACTATGTTCTGGGGTTGAGCCAGTCGTATCGTAAACAATACCATCAATGAGTTCATAGCGGTAAGGACTTTCAACACTAATCAACTGCTCAAACGCCTCTTCTGTCATATGGATACCGTGCAAATCATAGCTCTGCTATTCCGAACAATAGCCTATATTGCATCAACTCTCATAAGTTAGTCATCGTTACCGATCATAGTACAGGATGCGCCCGCAGTTGCTGCACGTTTGTAGTTCCGTGCTGATGCGAACCCGCTGCAACTCGCTGACAGTCAGAATCACCCGGCACCATTGGCACGAATTTTGCTCAACCTTCGAAATGGCCCGTCCCTGCTTGGAACGCCGCATTGCATCGTACCGTTTCAAAAGTTCAGCATCGATGCTGACTGTGAATTGTGTGCGCTTTGTTTGTAACTCTTGCCGCCGCGTCTCCAGTTGGTCGCGACGTGTAACCAGGACAGCATTTCCCTTTGACCAGTCTTCCTCTGCCTGCTGTAGCACCTTTGCCTTACGCTGGGCCATCTCTTGCAATGACTCAGTCGACTCCATCATCTCCAGCGCCAATTCTTCCTGGCGATTCTGCTGCGCTCGCAATCGCTGCATCTCCTGCTGCAATGCAGCCAGTTCTTTTGGATTGGTTACAGCACCACTATAGAGACGCTGTTCCTGCATAGCGAGACGGCGGTTTATGTCTTCAAGTGCCCATTCCGCCTCTTTCTGAGCTTGTTGTCCAGAACGTAATTGTTGCTGCACCGTATTACACTCAGCTCGAAGCTTCTGTAACGTAGAATCTCCCGAAAGTGAATGTACGATTGCCTGCTGTTCGGCTGTGACACGTTCCAGTTCGAGATCAAGCTGCTGCAACTGAAAAAGCGCCGCAGCTATCTGTGTCGTGCTCATCGGTAGATGATTCTCCTTTCCGACCGACGACGTGGCTGAGATGGGGTTTAGATTCTAATTGTATCTCTCTCATAGGATGACTGCAAGGCCTTCAACACAGCTTCTGGTATGTTTCTTAACACGAGTATCATTTTCTCTTCACAACCGTAGTATATACTGAGAAGAAAACTTATCTCATTAGGGAAGGAGAAAAGGTCATGCAAGTTGTTCGTTGGCAGGAGGCAACATTGCCCCAGGAACAAGAATTACGAAGACGTATGCAACAGGAAGGACTCTCTCCTTACACATGGTCAAATGGTCCCGGCGACAGCTATGCCGTACATAGCCATAGCTATGAAAAAGTATTGTATTGTGTGAGTGGCTCCATTCGTTTTGTGCTCCCAGATGGCCTTGATGCTGCCGGAAATATGACCTTTATCGATCTCACTCCTGGCGACTGTATGATTTTACCTCCAGGCGTACGCCATAGTGCTCTGGTAGGTCCTCACGGCGTAACCTGCCTGGAAGCACACGCGCAAAACGCTAAGATAGCTCTTCCTATCCATATTTTGTGGTATACTCCTAGAGGTGCAGGCTTCGTACCTGTAGGGGCAAGGGGTAGGGAGATGCTGGGTAGGGGCCTTGTGCTTGCCCTCGTTGCCCTTCGTACCTGTAGGGGCAAGGGGTAGGGAGATGCTGGGTAGGGGCCTTGTGCTTGCCCTCGTCGCCTCGTTTCACCGTTGTAAGTATCATTGTATAAAGTAGTAGGAGCAGTCATACATGGGACAACTTGATGGGCGTGTCGCTTTTATCACGGGAGCGGGAAGAGGCATTGGTGCGGCAACCGCGTTGCGCATGGCAGAAGAAGGTGCGCGTGTCGCATTAGCGGATGTAGATACCGAAGGCTGTCAGCAGGTCGCAGCCGAACTAGACCGCCTTGGTTCAGAGGGTCTCGTAGTTCCCTGCAACGTCGCGGACAGCGCGATGGTGCAGGATGCGGTGGATAAAACGGCAAGTCATTTCGGACGCCTGGATATTCTGGTCAATAACGCAGGGGTACTGCGCGACAATCTGCTCTTCAAGATGTCGGAAGAAGACTGGGATACGGTGATGAACGTGCATCTCAAAGGCGCATTCCTATGTAGCCGCGCTGCCCAGAAATACATGGTGCAACAGAACTACGGCCGTATCGTCTCGCTCTCCTCAACCTCTGCATTGGGCAATCGTGGCCAGGCCAATTACTCCACCGCCAAAGCTGGTTTGCAGGGTCTCACTCGTACCCTCTCCATTGAACTTGGCCCATTTGGCATCACCGTCAACGCGGTCGCCCCCGGCTATATTGATACCGAGATGACTCGCTCCACCGCACGCCGTATGGGACTTGACCCGCAGGAGATGCAGACTCAGGCCGCGAAAACTATTCCCGTGCGTCGCGTCGGGCAGCCTCGCGATATTGCCAACGTCATCTGCTTCCTCTGTTCGGATGAAGCCGGCTTTGTAAGTGGCCAGATTATCTACGTAGCCGGTGGACCCAGAAGCTAAACACCAGGGCAGGCCATCTGTCAATCTTCATAATTGTCATCCTGAGCGATAGCGAAGGATCTCTCGCCGGGAGCTACACAGATCCTTCGCTATCGCTCAGGATGACATTAGGGACCTGCCCTTGATAATAATCTTGCGGGAGGAAAACCATGCAGTCCTCGGAGCGCCGGCAGGCAATTATCATCCTTGATTTTGGATCACAATACAGCCGACTGATTACCCGCCGTGTGCGAGAATTGCATGTCTACAGCGAACTCGTGCCTGCAACAACGACCCTCGCGCAACTCCAGCAAAATCCACACCTTGACATTCGGGGCTTCATACTCTCAGGAGGTCCCGCCAGTGTCTACGACAAGTCAGGCCCCCATTTGTGATCCCGCTATTCTCTCTAGCGGCTTACCCGTATTAGGTATTTGCTACGGTATGCAGCTACTGGCTCAGCAGTTAGGAGGCTTTGTCGCACCCGCCAGCGGATATCGCGAATATGGCCCGGCAACCCTCGAAGTGCTGCCAGAAGCGGCAAGTGATCGACAAATCTTCCGTATCTTTGAGGGTATCTCTGCCACTCCCGCACAAACGGAGCAATTGGATGCACCACCATCCTTCACTCCCCTGCGTCTACCCGTCTGGATGAGCCACGGTGATAGTGTAGCCACCTTACCGCCTGGTTTCAAAACCCTGGCTTGTACCGAAAGCAATCCTGTAGCCGTCATCGCTAACGCTCAGGGCATGGTCGGCCTGCAATTCCATCCCGAAGTGAGTCATACACCGCAAGGAAAAGCGATCCTTCGCAACTTTCTCTACCGCATCTGCGGCTGTGAACCCACCTGGACTACCAGTTCCGCGATTGATGAGGCAGTTGAACAAATTCGCCAGCAGGTGGGTGATGAACGAGTCATCTGTGGACTCTCTGGCGGGGTCAATTCCGCTGTAGCTGCCCTACTCGTGCATCGTGCCATCGGTGACCAACTGACCTGCATCTTCGTAGACACCGGCTGTTTGCGTGCCGGTGAACGAGAACAGGTCGTTGACACATTCAGCCGCCACCTGCACATCCCCCTGGTAGTCGTCGATGCCCGCCAGCGTTTCCTGGCACGCCTCGCAGATGTGATTGACCCTGAACAGAAACGCAAAATCATCGGCGAAGAGTTTATCCGCGTCTTCGAGGAAGAGGCAATTCGCCAATCGGGCTCGACCGTAGGAGCTGATACATCGGCGATAATCACGATAATCCCAACTGCCGTAGGGGCCGATGTATCGCGCCCAACGCCGATGTATCGGCCAAATGCAGGTCCAATCACCTTCCTGGCCCAGGGAACCCTTTACCCCGACGTAATCGAGAGTACCAGCCACGATACCGCATCTACCGCGACACGCATCAAAACCCACCACAACGTCGGTGGTTTGCCCGCAGAAATGGTCTTGAAACTGGTTGAACCCCTTCGCATGCTCTTTAAAGACGAAGTACGCGAGATCGGCATAGCGCTTGGATTGCCGGAAGAGTGGGTCTGGCGTCACCCCTTCCCAGGTCCCGGCCTGGCAATTCGCATCATTGGAGCAGTCGATGAGGCTCGCCTCGAAACATTGCGAGCCGCCGACGCCATTGTGATCGACGAGATTCGCCGTGCCGGTATCTACCGCGAGCTTGGGCAAGCCTTCGCCGTACTCACCCCTTTGCAAAGTGTCGGCGTGATGGGCGATGGCCGCACCTACGCCAACGTTGTAGCAGTGCGAGCCGTCACAACCGGCGACTTCATGACCGCGGACTGGGCGCGTCTCTCACCCGATCTCCTGGCCCGCATCTCCCACCGCATCGTCAACGAGGTGCCCGGAGTCAATCGCGTGGTGTACGATATCACCTCGAAGCCGCCTGCAACGATTGAGTGGGAATAGCTGACATGGCATTTGCATAATCCGGCATGGCACCCGCAAGGAGTGCCACTACTAACTAATCGACGAGAAGATCGCAAGCCGCTGTGGCTGTATTGAGAATGGTTATACAATGCTCGAATTCGAAATCTTAGCTCGTGGCCTCTATCGCCCCGACCAACTCAACATCACCTACAATCCATCCCTATCTATGCCCATCACCCCTACAATCCAGCAATGGATGGACACCCTCTGGCAACAAAAACTGGCAATCGCACGCGAAAAAGGCTTTCCGCTTTTCGATGCACCTCTCTTCCGCTTAATCCACGCCGAAGCACAGCCCAATGGGACACTACACCTGGTACTAGGAAATACCAGCTACAAAGAATACGTCACGACACGAGTTCCAGAGTTTGCCCAGGGACGCACCCGCCAGGAACTCGGCAATGCTCTCTCCGTCTGCTCCGTCGTCGAGACCTCCGACGGCTACATCTTGCTCAACAAGCGTCAAGGCGTAGACGTATACAATGGTCGCTACCACGTCATCGGCGGCTTCTTCGAACGCGAACTCGACATGACCACCCACCCCGATCCCTTCCAGGCCATCCGCCGCGAAATCCGCGAAGAAACAGGAATCCAGTCCGCCGACATTCAAGAACAATACTGCCTCGGCGTCGTCTACGACGTTGCAACCCCCCACGGCGAAATCTGCTTTCTGACTCGCTTGAATATTCCGTTAGCTGAGGTACAGAAGAGGACGCCTGAGGAGGATGAAATTAAGGAGTTACTCTCTCTGAGGGTGACATCTGAAAATTTGAGAGAGTTTGTACTGAGCAATCATGGCAATATTTCGGCGACGGGTGAGCCGAATTTGTTGATGTATGGGGCATTGAGCTTTGGGGAGGGGTGGTTTGAAGAGGTAATGCAACAACTGAACTCTTCCATATGATCTATTGCTCTGCATATTGCCACCAATTCAACACTACAGTATAATAACCCCTAGAGCAAATCCAATTGCTTCATGCTTATTTGAATCATCCCAAAAAGTAGTAGGAGAGAGCGGTGAGTGCTGTAAATAAGCCACCTGTTCTGGGTTCGATCCAGGTTCTTACTGGTCCGCAAGCGGGAAGTACCTTCCAACTCAGCAAGCCGGTTACGACAATCGGACGTGACCCAGCGCAGAATGACATCATCCTGAATGACCCATCGATTTCACGCAATCATGCTCGTATCGTCAATAACGGCTTCGAATGGAAGATCGAAAATCTTACTCAAAGCAATACCATTACCGTCAATTCACGCAGCATACGGCAGGAAACCATTCAAAATCACGACACAATTGGTCTCGGAGCATCCGTCACATTTCTCTTTCTTACTGGCATGGCATCGCAAAAAATAGCCACACTTCCTACTGGCAATCTCAATCATCCAGCGCCTGTACCCACTCCACCGCCACCACCTTTCCTGGCTCCTGGACAGTCACCTTCAGCCACCGGACTTATGGCATTTGGCACACAGCGCGCCCCTTTGGGATTTGGCACACCATCGCTCGAAATCAGTACCAACATCTCCCCGGCGAAGCAGATTGCTCAACTTACTAAGCCGGTCATCAACATAGGACGCGAGCCCTCGAATGATATCGTCATCGATGAACGTGTTGTCTCCGGGTTTCATGCCCAGATTGTGCGTGAAGGCAACCAGTTAGTCCTCGTGCATCCTCACCCGTCACGACCAGCAGGAACCCTCAACGGCTTGCTGTATCAAGGCCGCCATATTGCGGGTAACCAGCCATTTCGCAAAGTACTGACCCGTGGCGATATCTTCCGTATCGGCGATGAACATGGCACCCTCGTCACGCTCACCTTTAATGATGGCAGTGGCGCTGTACAGGAAGTCGTTCCAGAGATTCGCCCCATTCAGTTGGGCGCGCCTACCATTACGATTGGACGCCTCCCAGACAATACGGTCGTCCTAAACAACCCCCAGGTTTCTGGACATCATGCTCGCTTGGAGCGAGTAGGGGCAGGCTATCGCATCCTTGACCTGGGCAGCACCAACCATGTCTATGTCAATGCCCAGCGTGTCACGAATCAACAGCTCAATCCCGGCGATGAAGTTCGTATTGGCCCCTTCAAACTCATCTACACCGGTACCGAGCTGACCCAATACGATGAAAGCGGCAGTATTCGCATCGACGCACTTCGCCTTAAGAAGACAGGCAATAATGCTACCATCCTACTGAATGACATCACTGTCGCCATTCCTCCACGCAAATTTGTTGCCCTGGTGGGTGGCTCCGGCGCTGGCAAATCAACCTTGATGGACGCCCTCAATGGTCTTCGACCGGCACAACAAGGCGTTGTTCTTTACAACGGCCAGGACTACTACCGCCACCTTGCCGCCTTCAGCACCCAGCTTGGCTACGTACCACAGGAAGATATCGTGCATCGCGACCTCACCGTCGATCGTGCTCTCTATTATGCCGCAAAGATGCGCCTGCCAGAAGATTTCACCGAAACACAGATCAAGCAGCGCATCGATGAGGTACTGGAAGATGTGGAGATGAAACATCGCCGTCACTTATTGGTGAGCAAACTGTCCGGCGGGCAGCGCAAGCGCGTCTCCATTGCACTGGAATTGCTGGCTAAACCGAGCGTCTTCTTCCTGGATGAACCGACCTCTGGCCTTGATCCCGGCCTGGATCGTAAAATGATGTTCCTGTTGCGCAAACTTGCGGATAAAGGCCAGACGATTGTTCTGGTCACACACGCGACCAATAACATCAACTCTTGCGACTACGTCTGCTTCCTCGCTCAAGGTGGTCGCCTGGTTTACTTTGGGCCACCCAATGATGCCAAGAAATTTTTCAATAAGGACGACTTCGCGGAGATTTACACCGCGCTTGAACCAAGCGATGCAAATCCAAACATCCCTGCTGAAGCCGAGGCAAGGTTTAAAGCCTCGCCAGACTATCAGAAGTATGTCGATGAACTGATCCGGCAAGGCCCCGCCGGTGGTGTCAGAGCCCCTCAACAAACTCAGGTAATCAAACCGCCTAAGCGCGGTGACCCATGGAAGCAGTTTGCTTTGCTCTCAATGCGTTACATCGAATTGCTCAAGAACGATGTCGGCAATCTCCTCATCTTACTTTTACAGGCACCCATTATTGGCTTGATCTTGATGCTCATCGCAAAAGTGGTCTATAGTGCAGACACCTTATTTCCTAAACTTACCGGTCTGACTCCATTTGATGCCGAACGCATGTTTGGCGGCAGTTCAGCAGATGCAGAGCGTGTGCTATTTGTTATGTCCTTCGCGGCTGTGATGTTCGGATGTATTAATGGAGCGCGAGAGATCGTCAAGGAAGCCGCCATTTACCGGCGGGAACGTTCAGTCAATCTTGGCATCGTGCCCTATATGTTATCGAAGATTGTTGTCCTGGGTGTCTTATGCTTGCTGCAAAGCGCCATCATAGTTTTCATGGTGAATCTAGTCCAGCCCTTCAACGATAGCATCTTCTTACCACCTGCTCTGGAAATTTACATCACAGTAGCGCTTGCCTCATTAGCTGGGTTGATGGTGGGCCTGGCCGTCTCAGCCGTGGCTCCTAATAATGACCGGGCAATGAGTCTTATTCCGATCATCCTCATTCCGCAAGTGATCTTCGCGGGAACGATCTTTCCCCTGACATCCGGGCCTATTCAGTTCCTGGGTTTCTTTTTCGCGGTACGCTGGTCCATGGCCGGTTTGGGTTCAACAGTTCAATTGGATAAGTTTACCCATCTTAGCGGTGGCGATAAACTCATCGGCGATATCCAAACCTTTAACCATAATCCCGCTTTCCTATTCCTTACCTGGTTTGCATTGGCTGCCATGATCGTCTTGCTAGGCTTAGCAATCGCCTACTTCCTCAAGAAGAAGGATGTGAGGGTGTAAGAGGCCACTTCGCATTTCTGCTATAATAGAGAAGATTTTGCATGACATTCTGCTAGCCAGCCACCAGGTTACCTACCGTGGGCAAGCTACGAAAGGCTGAGGACATGTGGCAATACGTCTTGCTCCTGCTGCGACGACAGCCGGGTAAAAGTGCGCTTGTAAGTGGTGGGTTCCTCTTAGCGGCCTGCGCGCTGATCCTCTTGAGCGCGACGACACAAACCACCCTTGTCCGGGGCAACCAGATCATCAGCCAGAACTGGCGGCCAACCTACGACCTGGTGGTTCTGCCGCCACAGGCAAAGATCCCCGCCAATCCAACCGTCCCATCTGATCTGCTTGCAGGCTATGGCGGTGGAATTAGCGTACAGCAATATGAACAGATCAAAAACCTCCCCGGCATCGAGGTTGCCGCTCCTATTGCCTATGTTGGATACATACACATGCCAGTACCGACTATCTACCTCTCAGACCACAGCTATCCCACCGGTTATTACCAGGTGGACTGGACATTGAGCGCTTTCAATGGGCAGCGAAACATTGTCGAATTGCAAGAGAGAGACATAATCTATATCATCTCTAGCAGTGATAGTGCCAGCTCGATCGGCGAAAATGCTAATTCGCAAACTCAACCTCCCGATGCATTGGGGGCATTTGGCGGACAGATCAGCGAAGCAATTTCTGAAGTAGACGATAATCCCGCGTCTATGCCAACACCTGACGTAGGAACATTTCTGCTTGCAGCTATTGACCCGGCAGCAGAAAATCAGTTGGTGCATCTCGATAAGAGCATAACGAGTGGTCGTATGCTGACCGAACAAGATACCATGCACCTCGACAAGAGTATACCCGGCAATCCATTCTATTATCCCGATCTGCACAAGACCATTCCCTACGTACAAATCCCGATGCTGATTCATCGATCACTCCCTGGTCAGATTGCGCTCAATGCGAAGCTCACGCTCCTTTACGATGGTCCCTTGACCCCTGATCAGATCATAGCAAAGGGAGGTATTCCTTATCTGCAACAACTCCCTAACAGGCAGATACTTTTCAATGGATCGGTTCCGCTCGTCCAAGACGATCCCCAGCGCTTCTCCGGTGCCAGCCTGCTCTGGGATGGCCACAACTGGCAGGCCATTCGATCTTCATCCAGTAAAGGGATTGAACCGTACTATACTTCTGGACTTTTCCTCAGCATCCGCTCCTGCCGGCTTGAGCTATCAAGCTGCAAAAGCACCTGATGGCAGCACAGCTTATACGCTTGTGCCAAAGGGTATGCAAGGTGGAGAAGTAACATTCCGCAATCTCACTCCCTTGCAGTTGCTCAAGTCGGATTCCCCTCTGAACCAAGGTGGCCCCGATGCTTTCTACGAGTATGAAGCGGTGGGAGAGTTTACTGACAATAACCTGGCGGCACAGTTCAGCAATCCCCTCAACTGGTTGCCTGAAAGCACGTATGCTGCTCCGCCCGTGGTTTCGCGTTATGACGTGCATGGGCATCCCGTCTCACCGGCGACGTTCTTACCGACCACCAATCCCGCGGGTTTTGTCGTCCAACCACCGCTGGCGCTCACAACGATAGCTGCTGCCAGGGAGCTTGTCGGCGAGCATTGCATCACTGCGATTCGTGTGCGGGTTGCAGGCGTCGTTACTCCGAGTCAAGAGAGCTGGAAGCATATCCAGCAAGTGGCGCAAGAGATCCGCCAGCAAACAGGATTACAAGTGGTAGTAACGCTTGGTTCTTCACCACAGCCAACACTCGTTTACGTTCCTGGAATCTCGACAGGAGAACTGGGAGCAGCACAGAATATTGCTCCTATCGGTTGGGTAGAAGAACGCTGGATTCACATTGGCGTAGGTTTAACATATCTCAATCAACTTGGATCTACACGGCTGCTCTTGTTAGGTACTGTTTTGGCCGTGTGCCTGGGCTATCTGGCAGTAGCTTTCAGCGCATTGGTGAGTTCACAACGCCGGGAGTTTGTGATCCTCAACGTTCTTGGTTGGCGACCGTGGCAAGCCATACGACTACTCTTGATCCAGGCACTGATGTTGGCCATGGGAGGCGGTATTGTTGGGTTAGGTCTGGCGTTGCTCATTGTTAGCTTTCTGGGTGCCATACCATTGGAGTTTGTTGTGATCTGGACTATTCCTCTCATGCTCGCTTTTGCTTGCATCAGCATACTGTACCCACTGTGGCAAATCTGGCATATCCGCCCTGCTGAACTCTTACGCGCAGGTCCTGCTTTGAGTTCTGGCACATCTAAACTATCAGGCTCATCTATTGGGAAGCTCATGCCAATCGGCACACTGGTACTACACAACCTCGCCCGCTCACGCGTGCGTACCTTGATTACCGTGTTGAGCCTCTTCCTCTCCGCATGCCTGCTGGTGTTGATGTTTACATCGGTGCTCAAGTTGCATCAGGCACTCCAGGGAACATTATTGGGCGATTATGTGCTGTTTCAGACCGCAATTCCTCAGATCGCCGGATGCGTGATAGCGCTCGCTCTGACATTTCTCAGCGTGAGTGATCTGCTCTTGATCCAGCTACGAGAGCGGCAGCAGGAAATCGGCCTCTTGCTGGCTATAGGCTGGCGGCCTGCATGGATGCAACGGCTGTTTGTGCAGGAAGGGTTGGTGTTAGCGGTGATGGGTGCGATCCCTGGTGTACTGGTGGCCCAGTGGACCTTGTCCCTACAACACGCGACCCAGGATATTTTCCCCACACCTCTGTTGGCGCTCGGCGCTCTGGTCCTCCTGGTACTCGTTGCTGCATGCGCATCCATCCCCACTCTGCGAGCATTGAGCCGACTGCAGGTCGCTGACATTCTACGCGCGGAGTAAAGGGCAAGGGATGGATCAAGAGCAAGACACTACCCTAAATCGCTCGTCCCCCTGTCACTTCCAATACAATGCCCGACACATAATTCGAGAGCGGCGAAGCTAAAAACAACATTGGTCCCTGCAGCCTCCTCCGGCGTGCCGGGACGACCCAGGGGAATAAGCAATGGGGCCATCTGGCGCATCTGGTCAGGCACACCGAGTGCGACCTCCTCACCATCACGCTGCAATTTCTCAGCATGCTCTTTTGCTGCCGTCAAGCGCGTCTCAATAAAACCGTAGCAGACGCAGTTCACCTGTACATTATAGCGACCCCACTCCTTCGCCAGCGTCTTCGTCAGGCCCGTTATACCAGCCTTCGCTGTAGAGTAATTTACCTGGCCTGCATTCCCATACACCCCGGAGACCGAAGATACATTCACAACCTTGCGTGGATTGGCGCGACCATTAGCCGCCTGCTCCTTCTTAGCTGCATCCCGAATAAAGCTTGATGCCTCGCGTAGAATACGAAATGGCGCGGTCGTATGCACATCTAGCATGGCATACCATTGTTTGTCGGTCATATTCTGAATCACGCCATCCCAGGTATAGCCAGCGTTGTTAACGATGATATCAATACCCCCAAAGTTATCGAGCGTTGCTTGAATCAATTGAGCCGGAAATTCCGGATTCGTTACATCACCGGCCACCACAATCGCTTTACCACCTGCGCTACGAATAGCCGCCGCAGTCTCCTCTGCCGGACTTGGGTCGAGATCACTCACAACAACTGCCGCGCCTTCTGCCCCGAACAATCTGGCCGCCGCCCCTCCAATTCCACGTCCCGAACCAGTTAAAATAGCTACTTTGCCATCAAGCATACCCATATGTAGCTTTCCCTCCTTAAAATCACGTACTAGATATATCTGGCAGTTAGCTGCGTCTCGGCAAAGCTGCCACAAATGTCCCTGCGACCTTCACATCGCCATTCTGATCGACCGCCTGCACCTTTCCGGCGATTCGCCCCTCGCCATCAGCCTCATACTTCTCTGTGATCGTCCCTGTACACGTAATCTCGTCATCGATGCGTGTCATACCCTTGAAGCGCACCCCAAATTTGCGTAGCGCCGTAGGTCCAACATAGTCACTCAACAACTGCCCTACAAAGCCCATAATCAGCATGCCATGAGCAATAATGCCGCCCGTCCCCACCATTTCACCGATCTTAGGATCAGTATGCAACGGATTGAAATCACCCGACGCGCCTGCATAGCGCACCAATTGCAAGTGCGAGACAGGCAATTTCACCAACTTCGGAAGAGCATCACCAACTTGCACATCTTCATAATACAGCTTCGTCGGCACCTGAGCATTTGTAGCCATTAATTATCTCCTCAGAGAAATGCAGGGTTGCGATTTATCGCAGCCTATCCGCGCACAATAATTACTTGACGAGCCTTCAATACGGGTTGATTATGCTGGTTAGTGTAGCGTATCTCGGTAGTCAAAATATCCATTGACGAGCCACCTTGTCCCTGACGAGATTTGCCGTCCACTAGCGTCATAACACCCGTAAGCGTATCACCTGGATAAATCGGCGCAAGATACTCATACTCCTCTTCACCGTGCAGGATACCCATCACGTTGATACCCAGGCTGACAAGCTGTCCAACCATCTTAGTATTGCCCCAGAACACAAATGTAGTCGGTGAGGTAGGGTAGAGCGGTACATCGGGATAACCCGCCTCCTGAGCCGCCTCACGACTCGAATAAATCGGATTATCATCACCAATGGCCAGAGCCAATTCGCGAATTTTCCCACGCTCAACCTCAATGGTGAATGCTGGAAAACTCTGACCTATCTTGCTTTTGTCAAACATACGGACGCTCCTCCTGGTTCAATCGTTACAAAGGAAAAGGTAGATTTTATTGTATCATACAGTAGTATAAATGCCTGGTGAGCAGCCAGGGCGACCGCAAGGATTGCCCTTACTATATTACGAATTGGTTTGCCAAGCCCGTATATAGTAGGGGCGGGGCTGGTCCCCGCCCTGGCTTCGCTTCTTTCTTAAGAGGACAATAACAACATGGAATTTTCCAGCGAAGAAATTGTGGCGCAGATAAACAACACACGTGAAGGCTCAGTTTGGGATGTGTTAGATATTCGACTGATATCGGCAGAGAAAGACAAAGTCGTCGCAACCATGCCCATCGGTCCAAATCATCGCCAGCAGGTCGGTTATCTACATGGTGGCATCTCGGTCGTGCTGGCAAAATCGGTGGCATCGCTTGGTACAGTGCTCAACATCGATGCAACCAAGCAGATGGCATTCGGCCTCGAAATCAACGCCAATCACCTGCGCCCCAAGCGAGATGGTCAGCTTACAGCCATAGCCACTCCCGTACATCGTGGTCGTACTACCCATGTTTGGGACATCCGCATCAGCGACGAAAATGATAAATTAATCTGCATTTCACGTTGCACCGTCGCAGTCGTAGATCGCCCACCGGACAATGGTAGTCCTTTGATGAAAAATGTGCCAAGCTTTGGTTAAGGGCAGAGTCATGAGACCGTATTACGTTCACCTATCAAAATTCGCTGTCCTACTGTGTTGTCTGGCGTTGATCTTCAGCGGCTGCGCTTCGTTATTTTCAGGAGTTTCGGGCACCTCGACCTCAACCATTGTCGTCTCTACCCCTACCATCTCTGCTAACTCTCCACTGCCAACGCCCACGCAACAATTAACGGATAGTGACATAGCAGCCGCATGGTGCAGGGAATGACCCTGGATCAAAAATTGGGGCAGATGGTGATTGTCGAATTTTATGGCTCTACAGTCACTTCCGATGACATGCAAATGATCCAGAACAACCAGGTCAGTGGTATTTTGATCGAGAATAAGAACGGCAACGCTCAGACACGCGATCAACTCGTCAGCCTCATTCATGGTATGCAATCACTTGCCCATATCCCGCTCTTCGTCACCACCGATTATGAAGGCGGTATCGTAAACGAATTGCGCCAGATCACCGGCGAACGTCCTTCTGAGGCAACCATTGGCGCATCAGGTAACCCCCAAGTAGCCTACAACGCGGGTCATAACGCTGCTGCCGACCTGGCAGCCCTAGGGCTGAATGTCAACTTCATGCCGATTGTCGATGTGTTGACCAACCCCAACAATCCCGGCTTGCCAATGCGCACCTTTGGCTCCGACCCTACACTTGTCACCAACATGGGACGCGCTTACCTTAAAGGATTGACGGATGGCGGTATCATTGGCTGCCTCAAGCATTTCCCTGGCCTTGGCAGCGCGAGTATCGATCCCCATTTTTCGCTGCCCTACATGAACCGCAGCCTCGCTACACTGAAAGCCGTTGATCTTGTGCCCTACCAGGCGATGATAAACGAGGGCATCGTCCCGATGGTCATGGTGACGCATATCCTCAACCCGCAGCTTGATCCAAATCTCCCCACCTCCCTTTCTCCTAATGTCGTCACAAACCTCCTGCGCGACTACCTCAAATTTCAAGGAGTCATCATCAGCGACACTCTCTGGATGGGTGGAATAAGCAACACCTACAGCCTTGCCCAGGCTGCCGTACTCGCGGTGAAAGCAGGCACTGACCTCCTACTCGGCCCACGTGGCCTGCATGATACCCAAAATATGATTTTCGGACTAAAGCAAGCCATAGAAAATGGACAAATTTCTCAAGCCCAAATAGATGCTTCCGTGCAGCGCATCCTGGAACTGAAACTGCGTTATAAGATCATCTCGCCTGAGCAAGCGACCGCATTCCTCGCTGAAGCGCATTAAAAGAGTTCTTACTTCCCACCCTTCACCAACCTACGATTAGCCTCCACAAACGGTCCTACCTGATACAAATCATCGTTATTCCATGCAGCCTGGAACAAAGCCGCCGTCAAAGCTAGCATCAGCCACGCCATAAGCGTTGCCAGTGAAAGAGCAACGCGGGTATCCTTCAATTTGAAGATCGCAACAAATAGGCTTGCAATGGTCAGAACAAACATAGTGAAGGTGATCACGAGCGCATTAATAGGGGAGCGCAAGCTAAAGTATGCAGCATTGAAAACAATGTAGTTGAGCCATGAAGCTCCTTGCAGAGTGAGGTAGGCAGTGCGTCCAGGTGTTCCCTCGGATTTGTTCAGAACTGGCAATGTACCCCAGATCACTGATACATTGTTAATCGTCCAGGCCGGTCCGAATACCCATGCGGGAGGAGTAAAAATCGACTGCTTCAGAGCGTTGAAATAAGATTGGTTTCCAAAGATATCTTCTCGCAAACTATTACCTGTTCGGCCACGCACCACACTTACCAGAGCTGATAACCCGAAGGTCATTATCTGGACAATTCCATAGAAGAGGACGCCGTGATACCAACGCCAGCGCCGGGGAGCAATTGTCAAAGGTCCAATAGTTCGATCTTTGCGGCCTGTTCGAGTTGCTATAGACATAAAGAAATCCTCTCGCGTATGCTCATATGTACGTTTTCATCTGCCTATTAGATATAGGTTGAGGATGTGGCATCGTTTCCCTTTATCAGATGTTGTCGAAAGGCATTTCGGGTAGCTACAACGTTCGTACGAAGCTGGTAATAATCGCCTGTACCTCTTCCAGTCGTCCTTGGAAGAAGTGATCTGCTCCCTGCACCGCTACCATGCTTTTTGGAGCAGGTACCTCTTCAAACCATGCCAAGGTCAGATCATAGGGTGCAAGCTCATCTTCCGTCCCCTGAATAATAAGCTTGGGTTTATGGCAGTCCTTCAAATAGTCACCATCGAACGAACGAGCAGGAACCCCCAGACCAATCATTGCTTGCACGCGATCATCAATAGCACCCACGCGCAGCCCTACATATGAGCCGAATGAAAAGCCTGCCAGCACCACAGGTAAGCCGGGATAGCGTCGGCTCAGAAACTCCAATGCGTAGCGCGTATCATCCATCTCTCCCCGTCCCTCGTCATAGGTGCCGGTGCTATGACCAACGCCCCGAAAGTTGAAGCGCAACGCGGGCATATTCAACATCTGTAGCGTCTGTGCTACTTTGAAAACCACCTTATTATGCATTGTGCCGCCACCAAGGGGGTGTGGATGGCAGACAAGCGCGGCATACCTGGGCATTACACCTTCCTCTTCAGGCTTGAGGATGCCTTCCAGGTGACCGCTGGGTGTAGGTATGTTAATATGTAGTATCAGGCTGATAAGTCGTCTTCCCTTCTCCTATCATCGCTGCTGACGATCTTTATCGTCCCCCGGGATCCGCGATGCATTGGTGTTCATCTTGCTTGCGTAGGCTACTATATAATAGTGACTAGTTGCCGATAATATCAATAGTATCACACAACCTCTTAATCGGAGCCAGAGTTATGGAAACTCATCAACAATCGAGAATTACGTACTGTCCACGCTGCGGAGCGGCCCTACCACGCCCCACTGTTGCCTGCGCTCGCCGAAGTTGTAGACCAGCAGCACTGCGTCCCATCCGATTGCAACCCATTGATACAGACCCAAAGATGAATGTCACTCTGCCTTCCTCCCTATCTCAAACAGACCTGGAACAGCAACCGGCAGACCCAATCACCCCGCCCAGGATTGTAACTCCTGCTCTACAGCAACAATTGAGCCTTGAAGAAAATAGCCGTCACTAATCACATCATAACAAATAAACCCGGCATATAGATGTGTTTTGCTCTTGTAACAGTGTATACTAAGGGTACAGAATATATTCCTGCGTTGTAGGATAAATTTGGAATATGATAAGCTTGACAAAGGGCTAGAGATTCAATCATAATCGATGCAACATCTTTCCCTCATCTAACCTGGTAGAAGGACCCTACTATGGAAACGTATGGATCGCATGAATATCCGGGCCGACTCTTTGTTGTAGAAGGAGTTGATGGCTCCGGTAAAAGCACACAAATAGCGCTGCTTCGCCAATGGCTGATCAGTGAAGGCTATACAGTTTTCTTCAGCGAATGGAATTCATCTCCCCTTGTAAAACAGACAACGAGCAAGGGCAAGAAAAAACAATTGCTCACGCCAACTACCTTTAGTTTAATCCATGCCACCGATTTCGCTGACCGCACCGAGCATGATATCATTCCTCCACTCAAAGCGGGGGCAATCGTGCTGGCGGATCGCTATATCTACACGGCATTTGCCCGCGACGTGGCCCGTAACGTCGACTCCCGCTGGGTGCGTGAGCTCTACCAGTTTGCCGTTCAACCCACCGTAGCATTTTATTATCGCGTACCATTGGAAGTTTCGCTGAGTCGCATTTTAACAGGCCGTACTGAACTCAAGTATTATGAGGCAGGCATGGATCTCGGCCTGAGCAATGATCCTCAAGAGAGCTTTAAATTGTTCCAACAACGCATCGTCAATGAGTACGAGTCGATGGTGAATGAGTTTGGGCTGACAGTTATGGACGCAACTCTACCCATTCCAGAACAGCAGCGCCGCATGCGCAAGATTATTCGTCCCTATTTGCAAGGTGTCCGCCGCACTCGCTCGTCTGCAAAGGAATCCGCCTGGGCTGGCCTTGCCCGTGAAATGCGTCCATCACATACGGATATATGGAGAAGTGGCCGATGACCAGGCTCGTATTTTATGGCATTGATGCCATCCATCTGAAAGAGCGCGAAGAAATCTTACCCGGTCGCCTGGTCGTAATTGAAGGCACTGATGGCGTAGGTCGTACAACACAATTGCACCTGTTGCGTCCCTGGTTGGAGAGTAGCGGCTATGCGGTAGTTGATACCGAGATGACCCGCTCGGTATTAGCCGGGGCAGGTCTCAAGCAAGCAAAAGAGGGGCATACACTCGGCACGATTACGCTCAACCTTTTCTATGCCACCGACTTTGTAGACCGCTTCGAGAACCAGATTCTGCCTGCCCTGCGAGCCGGTTTTATCGTACTCACCGACCGCTATATTTACTCGCTGATGGCGCGTGCGCTTGTGCGCGGTGCCGACCCAAAGTGGATTCGCTCTATTTACGGTCTGGCACTCAAGCCCGATGCGATCTTTTATCTGAAGGTCGGTATCGATGATTTGATCCCACGTGTGTTGCAGCGCGGCGGTTTCGATTACTGGGAGTCGGGCATGGATTTGCGCCTCGGTGATGACCTCTTTGAGAGTTTCGTCAATTATCAAACACGCTTGCTTGAGCAGTTTGATGCCATGACCAAAGAATATGGCTTTCAGGTGCTCGATGCCGGCCAGCCCGTTGATCAACTTGCCGAGCAACTCAAACAGAAGATTTTGCCGCTTCTGCCGCAGGGATAAGTAGTATAGCTGCTTATCCCACAATCTGCGCCTCAACCATGCCCTTCCCAAGCACAGCTTCTAGTTTGTCTCGCAACTCGGTGCAGTAATACATGGTATTATCTCTGGGAGTCAGGCGTGCCTGCCATTCTCCGTTCGCAATCATGATTTCATAATGATCGCGACCGGGACGTTCTCGGATATGGCGGTAGATATCCTGTACCTTCATAATATCATCCGAAACAGCACGCTCATCACTACCGCTGAGGTGAAGTGTGAGCCAGACCAGGTAACGTTTGCGATTCATTTCTTCTTCAGCTGCGTGCAACTGTTCAACGCTATTACACAAAATCCCTGGTTCGTCGCGCCGCACCTGCACCTCTCCATGCACGATGACAACCGTATCCTCGACCCACAATTCCGCTGTCTCCTCATACAGCCGAGGAAAGATTGTCACACCAATCGTACCGTCCATATCCTCAAGCTGAACGACGCACATCGTATCGCCCTTCTTGGTCGTGATGCGCCGTGCCTCTTTAATCGTTCCCCCCAGTACCACCTTGCGCTTGTCGAGTTCTTCGGTGATCTGCGCCGTCGTATGCGTCACCTGATCTTTGAGGAGTTCGCTGAGATAGGAGAGGGGATGTTTCGAGATGTAGATGCCAATCAGTTCTTTTTCCCATTGCAGCAACTGTTTGCGCGAAATCTCTCCAGCATTCATATTGAGGACAAACTCAAAGGCATTCTCTATCTCTTCCATATCGCCAAATAGGCTCACCATGCCCCGTTCCTTCGCGGCTCGCTGATTCTTGCCAAACTGCATTGCCCGCTCCACCAATTCGAGCAACTGGTGGCGTTTGCCGTCGGCAAGCGAGTCCATCGCTCCCGCTTTAATCAGCGTCTCAATAGCTCCCTTGCCCACATATTTAGGATCAACCCGCGTGCAGAAATCCGCCAGCGATTTGAAAGTGCCGCCTTCGCTCCTTGCTCGCACAATTTCACCAATCGGACCCTCGCCAATACCTTTGATGGCCAGCAGACCGAAGCGCACGCCGTCATCCTCAACGCTAAAGCCCCGCTCACTCCGATTGACATCAGGTCCCAGCACTTCAACACCCATACGTTTGCATTCCGAGATGGCGTTCGCGATCTTCTTCGCATCCGAAGCTTCCGTAGTCATCGTCGCGGCCATAAACTCCGCTGTATAGTTCGCTTTCAGATAAGCCGTATAGAACGCGACGACGGCATAACTCGCGGCATGCGCCTTGTTAAAGCCATAACCGCCGAACGGAAGGATCAAGGTAAAGAGCTGTTCAGCAATATCGCGCCTCACACCGTTTTTCACGCAGCCTTCGATAAAATCGCCCTTGTAGCCCTCTACCTCATCCATCTTCTTTTTGCTCAGCGCTTTGCGGAACTTATTGACTTTGCCCCACGAGAAGCCCGCCAGATTGACGCCGATAAAGAGCACCTGGTCCTGGTACACAATTACACCATAGGACTCCGCTAGCCACTCTTCCAGGCGCGGATCGAGGTACGTGATTTTCTTCCGTCCGTGCTTGGCATCGATGAAATCGGGAATGCTATCCATCGGGCCAGGACGATACAGCGCTATCATCGCCATGATATCTTCGATGCAGGTTGGCTTGAGTTGTTTGATGTACTCGGTCATCTTCGCGCCCTCAAGCTGGAAGATGCCCGTGGTCTCACCGCTCGCCAGCAAGTCGAAGGCCTTTTGCCGCTTGGCGTTCTGCACATCATCGCCCGGCACGGGATCGAGCGGCACCTTCTCCAGCACCACCTCTTCACCATTGCGCGACTGCCGAATGAACTTGAGCGTATTATCCAGGATGGTTAGGTTGGAGAGGCCCAGAAAGTCGAACTTAATCAGTCCAAGCTCTTCCAGGTGCGCCTGTTCATATTGCGTGATGCGTCCCTTGCTCGGGTCTTTGGTGTCACGCGACTGCAGCGGCACAAAGTGTTCCAGCGCTTCGTTGGCGACAATCACCCCTGCCGCATGTATGCCAGTCGAACGCACTGCGCCTTCCAGTTTTAATGCCTGGTCGATGATCTCCTGCGCAACCTTGCTTTCTTTATACAGGTCGTTCAACTCTTTGACACCATCGAGCGATCCTTGCAGCGTCACTTTCGGACCTACAGGAATGAGCCGCGTGATGCGATCACCCACCTCCTGCTCTCCCATCACACGCGCCACGTCCTTGACCGATGCTTTGGCAGCCATCGTATTGAACGTGACCATCTGCGCCACGCTGTCCGCTCCATATTTACGCGCCACGTACTCGATCACTTCCTCACGCCGGTTATCAGGGAAGTCCATATCGATATCGGGCATGTCGGCACGTTCTGGATTAAAAAAGCGTTCGAAAGGCAATTGGTAGCGCAACGGGTCAACATTTGTGATGCCAAGCGTATAGGCCATGATGCTTCCCGCAGCCGAACCACGTGCGGAACAACGGATGCCACGCGAACGTGCGTAGTTCACAAAGTCCCACTCAATCAGGAAATATGGCACAAAGCCTTTCTGTGCGATCAGGTCAATCTCATAGTCAAGCTGCTTCGAAATCGATTCGGTCATCTCGCCAAAACGTTCTTTGACTCCCTCAAAACATAGGGCACGTAGGTAGTCTTTCTGGGAAGCATAGTCCGGGGGAATGACATAGTTAGGCAGCTGCGCTTTATAGGCCAGAGGATCAACACTGCACTGCTCCGCGATACGCACACTATTCGTCAACGCGTCAGGCAAATCAGGAAAGAGCCGCGCCATCTCTTCCGGGCTTTTCAGATAATATTCCTGGCTATCAAACTTCATACGCTTGGGCGTATTCAACTGCTTGCCCGTCTGCACGCACAGCAGCACATCATGTGAATCGGCATCGTGCGCATTCACATAGTGCAGGTCGTTCGTCACCACCATTTCAATCTGCAAATCTTTATGCATCCGATAGAGCAATTGATTGAGCTGCCCCTGTGGCGAAGGCTGACCTTCATCAAAGATGCCGTGATGCTCTTGGATTTCAAGGTAGAAGTTTTCCGGTCCGAACACATCCTGATACCAACGTGCCATTTTATAGGCATCTTCCTGTTGCTCTTTGAGCAGCTTCTTGGGAATCTCCCCGGAAAGGCACGAAGATGTGACAACCAATCCTTCAGAATATTTCGCCAGGACGCTTTTATCGATACGCGGCCGCAAGTGCCATCCCTCGGTATTGGCAATCGTGGTCAACTTCAGCAGGTTATAATACCCGGTATTATTCTTCGCCAGCAGCAGCAGGTGATGATAATCATCGCTGAAACGCTTCGAGTGATCGTGCATATTCTCAGTCAGATATGCCTCAATGCCGATCACCGGATTAATGCCCTCAGCCTTGCACGCCTTGAAAAACTCAATCGCGCCATACATCGCGCCATGATCCGTAATCGCCAGGTGCTGCATTCCCAACGCTTTCGCCGATTTCACCAGCTTCTTGATGCGGCTAAAGCCATCCAGCAATGAATACTCGGTATGGACATGCAGATGTGCAAAGTCGGCACTCATGAAAATTCCTCCGTCTCAAATATCTATCTCTAGGATAATAGGTCATATATTCTAAAGTCAAGGGGTTAGCGGAAATGTACTTTTCACTAGATACAACGTGTCAGATGGGTTACACTCACGCAATCGGGACATTTTTGGAGGAAAGTCTGAGGTGTTATAGCTGACGAAGTTATGTACCATCGCATCACTGAGCGGAACCTACGCGACCCTCTATAGCATGCAAGCAGAACATTATCAGTGATCTGGTAGGGATTTGCGCAATACATTTCCCCTGTATTGCGTAATGTAATATGGCAGACCTATTTTCGCACTGAAAGGAGCGGCATATGTGGTCTTACATTTTTCTCCTATTCCGGCGGCAGCCGGGCAAAAGCGCGTTGGCAAGTGGCGGCTTTCTGTTGGCTGCCTGTGCCCTCATCCTCCTGAGCGCAACCACCCAGACCACTGTTGCCGTCGGGAATCAAATCATCGGTCAGAGTTGGCGTTCGAGCTACGACCTGGTTGTCCTTCCTCCACAAGCAAAGATACCCTCGCAGAACACTCTTCCAGCCGATCTCCTCGAAAGCTACAATGGCGGCATCAGTATGCAACAATATGCCCAGATCAAGAGTGTACCAGGCGTAGAAGTCGCCGCACCCATTGCCAGCATCGGCTCTCTACCTTTGCCCGTCTCACGTATCTTCTTGCCCCGTGACTATCCTGAGGGCTACTACCAGCTCACCTGGACGGTCATCGCATTTAATGGGCAGAAGCAACTCATTGAATATCAACACAGTCGGTCGTCTATAATCTCCCACATCCCTGTACAGGCAACGGTCTAGACGAGGCCAATGCATTAGAGAAACTGGACATTGCCTACGAGGGATGCGGCGACGATCACCAGCCCTTGCTGAATTTCCAAACCCCAGTGACAGGAGCCTTTTTACTGGATGCGATTGACCCACAGGCCGAGAGCCAACTTGTCCATCTCGACAAGAGCATTACCGCAGGTCGCATGTTGACCGAAAAAGATACGACCCACGGGGATAGCCGTCTTCCGCCCAACTACGGTTATTTCGTTATCACCAAGTCAGGAAAGGTGGAGGAACTTCCGCTCGAATCTATTCCCATGCTCATACAGCAACATCTTCCTGGTCACATCACACTCATGGCAACCTTTACTCAGTTGTTGTTAGGTCATTTGACAGTTGCACAACTCCAGGCACATGGTGGAGCAACCTATCTGATGCACCTGCCTTCACAGAAAGTGCTCTTTCATGTTCCAGTCCCGCTTGGACAAGATAATCCGCTGCGTTTCTCTGGGACCGATCTACAATGGAACGGGCATAGTTGGCAGCGGATTGCTGCATTCGACCCGAATTATGATCCCATAGCGCCCTTCCTGCTCAGTTTCACAGGAGCATCAACGCCTGGCGGATTGACCTATCAATCGAGAACAGGACCAGATGGACAGTCTGCCTATGCGCTAGTGCCCACAGGAATACAAGGCCCTGAAGTGGCTTTCCGTGCTCTTTCCCCCTTACACACTGTGCTCACACCAGGAGTCGACGTGGGCTACGATTTTGAAGTCATCGGGCAATTTTCGAATCAGCAGATGGCGGCACAGTTTGACAATCCTCTGAACTGGCTTCCTGAAAATACCTATACCGTCCCACCGGTCGTCATCCGCTACAACGGCCAGGGACAGCCTGTTCCGACTGCCCAGTTGCTACCAACGACCAATCAAGCAGGGTACCTGACACAACCTCCCCTTGCACTAACAACGCTTGCCGCTGCCCAGGAACTCAAAGGCGACACTGCCATCAGTGCCATTCGCATTCGTGTGAGCGGAGTCAATGCCGCCGATCCAACAAGTTGGAAGCGTATTCAACAGGTCGCGGCGCTGATTGAGCAGCGCACCCACCTGCATGTGTTAGTAACGCTTGGCTCCTCACCGCGGCCCACATTGGTTTATGTGCCTGGGCTACAACAGGGACAGTTGGGCGCGCAACAGACCATTGCTCCCATCGGCTGGATAGAGGAGCGCTGGATCGCCATCGGCACTTCCATTCTCTATATTGCGCAATTGGGAGCGATCCGCTTGCTCTTGATCGGAGCTGTGCTCGCCATCTGCCTTGGCTATATCGTCGTCTCGCTTAGTTCGTTGGTAACGACCCAGCGCGCCGAATTTGCCATACTCAGCGCTCTAGGCTGGAGACCCTGGCAACCTGCACGGCTCTTCCTGAGCAAGACGCTCCTCTTGGCGCTGTTAGGAGGTGCTCTTGGCCTGGGTATCGCTCTGCTCATCTGCAAGCTTTTGAGTGCTACCCCGATCTGGTTGATGGTGATGTGGACATTACCAGCCATACTCGTGCTAGCCTTGTTGAGTTCACTCTATCCACTTTGGCTCATCTGGCGTATTCGTCCCGCGGAAATGCTGCGAGATAGCGCATCGATCACTCCTCCCAAAGCCAAGTATACCGAGAGCTTTCCCCTCTGGTCTTTCGTCTCTCCACTCTGGACACTGGTGGCTCGCAACTTAGCTCGTTCGCGGGCACGGACGTTGCTGACGATCTTCAGCCTCTTCTTCTCCACACTACTGCTGATGCTGATGGTGAGCAGCATCCTTGCGCTGCGCCAGACACTTACAGGCACATTGCTGGGCAACTTCGTGCTGCTGCAAACGGCGGTCCCCCAGATTGCCGGGTGCGTTTTTGCTGTGCTGCTCTCGTTTCTGAGCGTCACCGATCTGTTGCTCCTCCAGGTGCGCGAGCGACAGCGTGAGATTGGCTTGTTACAAGCCATTGGCTGGCGAGCAGGGCAGATACATCGCATGTTTGTACAGGAGGGAATCACGGTAGCATTGATAAGCTCACTACCCGCTGTGCTGATAGCGGCACGGATACTGGTCGTACAGCACATCAACCAGCAACTTGTCTCACCACTCATAGTAGCCTTGGGTACGGTGATACTCATGGCGCTGGTCGCTGCTCTAGCATCCATTCCTGCCCTCCGTGCAATCAATCGCTTACCGGTCAATGATATACTGCGAGCCGAGTGAGGACAAAGGAAGAAGAGTGCATGAGCATGAAAAGCATCACCATCTCGACGATCTGGTTATCTCTAATGAGACAGGAGAATCGGCGTAAGCGTCTTATAGACGAGCACAATATCTGTTTTGATGCGCTCTACCAAAAGCATTATTCTGCCATATTTGCGTTTTTACACTTCTTGGTTGGAACGCCCGAAGCTGCAGAAGACCTGACCTCGCTCGTTTTTGAAAAGGTCTGGATGCATCTGGAGGACATACAGGCACACGATATGGTGGGTCCCTGGATCTTTCGTATTGCCCGCAATTGCGCCACCGATTATTTCCGACGCTGCAAGCCAACTGTTTCGCTGGAATGCCTCCTATCTGCGCAACATCCCCTGATTGGCTTTGTAGAGGAGATAGCGATTGCGCATGAGGAAGAGCGCATCCTGCTGGCACATCTCAGCCAATTATCCGAACGCGAACGCGAAGTAATTGGCTTAAAATTTGCCGTAGGCATGACGAATAGAGAAATTGCACGCATTCTTCAAGTGCCGGAAGGGACGATTAGCTCATTGCTTCATCGGACACTGCGGCGATTGCGTGCTGCTCTCAACGAGGATGGAGGTCTTCATGAACGACAATGATGATCGTTATAGCGACCATTGGTTGGATCGTCTGAATGGTATTATAGAAGGTGACTCTCTTCCATCAAAGGTAGACGAAGATCTGCTCCATGTTGCGACACGTCTTGCTTCAGCGCTTGCTCCTCTACGTGAAACAGCCAGGACAAGGGCAGTGAGTGGGCCATACACGCACTCGTATATGCCATTCAGGCAAAGTCAGAAAAGGTTTCAAACAAGAAAACGTCTTGCGCTGATGAGGCTGGCTATAGCTGCCATGCTACTCTTCATATGTCTCACATGCATTAGCACGATAGGAGTCGCAACTCTGTTGCACGACGCTCATCAAGTTTTACAGACCTCGACCTCTTTAGACCAGATCAACGGCATACCCATCGCTTCACTATCGAGACCGCACGCTGGTTTAAAGCCGCTGCCCCTCCTCCCAACGGTTTTACCTGCCAATACGCAAGCATCAACCTATGGCGTGCTTACGGATGCCACGAACCCGAATATTATGACAACGTTTGTGGCTGATTATCATATCAATGGGCAAGATGTACAGCTTTTCGAGCAGCCATCCGATACGGCATTCCTCTCAACAACTGTGCAAACAGTACAGATCGGCACTCGGCAAGGTCAGTTATTCCAGGATGAAGCAGGCAATCACGCCTTGCAATGGTATCAAAACAACATGCTGTGTCAGCTTACCAGCAAACTTCCAGTGACGTTACTCATCCAGCTTGCCAGTGTCTTTCAGCCGATTAAGAGTTGGGATTTGCTTCGCTAGCAATGTTCCAAGCGGAAGTCAGACTCTTTGTAATCAAGCAAAAAGTGAAGGGAAAATAGATGGAACAAGAGCAAGACACACGAGATACCATAGAACACGATGAGGAATCCGCACAGCCTGATACTCCGCTCCTGCATGTTGAGCGCCTGAGCAAAACATATCGCATTCCTAATGGCAAGTTACAGGTATTACACAGCATCGATTTGCAGGTTTACTGGAGCGAATTTATCGCTATCACAGGACCCTCTGGTTCAGGTAAGACCACCTTGCTCTCGCTCATAGGAGCATTAGATACTCCCGATAGCGGAGAAATTTGGCTCAAGGAGATCGCCGTGCATCGCCTGTGGGGAACGGCAGCAGCAGATTTCCGACGCGAGCAGGTCGGATTTGTCTTCCAGCTCTTCTACCTGCTGCCAAACCTCACAGCCTTAGAGAATGTCATGGCTCCACTCCTGCCCTATCGCCGCAAATTACGTTTTGATCTGAAAAAACGTGCACAGGAACTTCTGGAGCAAGTTGGACTCGGTGATCGCCAGGGACATACTCCTGCACGGCTTTCGGGTGGAGAACAACAACGGGTAGCCATTGCACGCGCCCTCATCAATCGTCCAAAAATCGTACTGGCAGACGAACCGACGGGGAACCTTGATCCTGCAACGGGTGAAGAAGTGCTGGAAGTGCTGCGTGAATTACAACGCGTAGGAAAACAGACATTGATTATGGTCACACATGATCCACAACTCGCAGCGCTGGCTGATAGACGGATTCGGTTGGAGCAGTTAGGACGAACAGACGAATGAATGTAAGGGGAAGTATCAAGCCATCAGGAGTTGCTTGTACTCCCCTCCCCATGCTACACTACAAAAAAACCAAGGACATACTATGTAAGCACTACTACAACGCGTTATCTAAGCCACCGTCACCGTCGACTACCAAAACCTTTATCCTCATCTATAAACAATATGTATAAGCCCTATCCTAAATAAATCTTCCCCCTGCAATACTTTTCTCAATCTTTGCGTAATGTATTGTGGATATGTATTTAACATCGAAAGGAGCGGCATATGTGGTCTTACATTTTTCTCCTATTCCGGCGACAACCGGGCACAAGCGCCTTGGCAAGCGGCGGCTTTCTGCTAGCTGCCTGCGCCCTCATTCTCCTGAGCGCCACCACCCAGACCACGGTTGCGGTGGGCAACCAGATCATCAGTCAGAGTTGGCGTTCCAGCTATGATCTCGTTGTGCTTCCTCCGCAGGCGCAACTGACCTCGAAGAGTATTCTTCCGGCTGACCTGCTCGAAGGCTACGATGGTGGGATCAGCCTCCAGCAGTACCAGCAGATCAAGAGTCTGCCTGGGGTGGAAGTGGCCGCACCGATTGCCTATATCGGCTACGTGCAGATGCCTGTCCCGCATGTGCTCTTTTCTCAGCAAGCTCTTGCTCCCGGTTACTACCGGCTGGATTGGACGCTTTCAGCCTTTAATGGGCAGCACACCATCATCGAGCACAAAGAGACGACCTACTACTACGTCCCGTCAAATTGTACGAATAATCCAGCGCTGGGCCTGGAAGATGCATTGTCCAGACAGGGCATCGAGTTCATTTGCACCTCGTCGAGCGTGTCCTGGACGGAATTTCCTACCGTTGATAGTGGGACATTTCTGCTAGCTGCGATTGATCCAAGCGCAGAAAATCAGCTTGTGCATCTGGATAAGAGCATCACTAGTGGACGCATGCTTTCCTCGCAGGATGGCATCCAACTCGACACCGATCCAAATCTCGGCAACCAACTCAACTGCCCCAATGGGCAATACTCAGACCCGTCGAAATGCACGAAAATCCCAGACTACGATATCCCTGTGCTCTTCCATACCCAGATTCCCGGTCAGATTACCTTGAAAGGCACCTTTGCACGCATCGCCTCTCCGACACTCGCTCCCAAGACCGTGCTTGCTCATGGAGGAGCGACCTACCTGGCCACGCTCTCTCCCTTGCAAACCTTGTTCAACGGAGAGGTTCCCCTGGTGCAAAACGACCCACAACGCTTCTCCACACGAGAAATCCTCTGGGATGGACACAGTTGGGAGTCTTTCGTCCCCTTTTTCGGAAAGAACCCCAGCTATTATAGTATCCGTTTTCTTTCTACGCCTTCGGGTCTGACCTACCAGCCAACATCACCACCTCCCGGACAAGCAGGCTCCGCTTATGGTGTGCTTCCTACAGGCATCCAGGGACCTGAAGTCGCATTTCGGCAACTACATACACTCTCTATCGCCCAGGGCCCTAATTCCTATACACCAAAGGCGTATTACTTTTTTAACTTCATTGGCCGATTTGCCGGTGATACCCTGGCGGCCCAATTCAGCAACCCTTTGAACTGGCTACCGGAGAATACCTATATCTCACCCCCTACAATCCTGCGCTACGATGCACAGGGCAATCCACTCACACCGACGAACTTGCTGCCGACGACCAATCCCGCCGGGTTCTCGCTTCAGCCGCCACTCGCGCTCACGACATTGAGTGCGGCGACACGCCTGCGTGGGGATAATGTGATTAGCGCCATCCGCATTCGCGTCAGTGGCGTCGATGCGGCCAATCCGGCGAGTTGGAAACGCATCCAGCAGGTGGCGGCATTGATTGAGCAGCGTACCCACCTGCGTGCGCTGATCACCCTTGGTTCGTCGCCTCGGCCAACCTTGGTGTATGTGCCAGGAGTACAACAGGGGCAGTTCGGTGCAACACAAAGTATCGCTCCTCTTGGATGGATAGAAGAGCGCTGGATCGCAGTCGGCGTCTCCATCCTGTATCTCGCGCAGCTAGGCCTGACGCGCCTCTTGCTCATCGGAGCCATCTTAGCAGTCAGTCTTGGTTACCTAGTGGTATCCTTTAGTTCACTGGTGACAGCGCAGCGTACCGAATTTGCGATCCTCAGTGCATTGGGCTGGCGGCCCTGGCAACCCGTGCGGCTCTTCCTAACACAGGTATTGCTGTTGGCCCTGGTAGGTGGTGTGCTGGGCCTGGGCATCGCTTTGCTGATCGCGACACTCTTGAGCGCGACCCCTATCTGGCTGCTGGTGATATGGGCACTGCCGACCATGCTCGTGCTGGCCCTGTTGAGTTCGGTCTACCCACTCTGGCTCATCTGGCGTATCCGACCCTCCGAAATCCTACGAGCAGGTGTGCCAGTCACGCCTACGCGAGCCAGGCTCTGGGGCATTCCACTCTGGTCGTTCGTCTCGCCTACCTGGGCGCTGGTCGTCCGCAACTTGGCGCGTTCACGTCCACGGACACTCCTGACCATCGCCAGCCTTTTCTTATCCGCCCTTCTGCTAGTGCTGATGTTCAGCGGTATACTGGCGCTGCGTCAGACCTTAGTCGGCACATTACTGGGTGATTTTGTGCTGCTACAGACGGCGGTGCCACAGCTTGCCGGATGCGTGTTTGCCGTGCTGCTCTCATTTCTGAGCCTGACAGACCTGTTGCTCCTCCAGGTACGCGAGCGGCAGCGTGAAATTGGACTTTTAGAGGCGCTGGGCTGGCGTGGGAGAATGGTAAAGCGCATGTTTGTCCAGGAAGGCATCACCCTGGCGTTGATCGGAGCGGTGCCAGGCGTGCTGGTGGCGATATGGATTCTCACAGTCCAGCATGCCAACCAGCAACTGATCTCACCATTGCTGATCGCGCTTGGCACAGTGCTCCTAATTGTTTTGGTAGCGGCCCTGGCGGCACTTCCCGCTTTACGTGCAATTCATCGCCTGCAGGTCCATGATATACTTCGAGCGGAGTAAGGAGAAGCCTGGGTATGAGAAGCGTATTTCTTCGAGTATCCTGCATCTGGAGCATCATCGTGCTCTCCAGCATACTATCCGCTTGTAACACCGCACCTATTGTGAGCGGGCAACAACCTGTCCCGACGCAGACCCGTTGTCCTGCTCCTGGCAAGGCACGCGCCATGGTCAGCCCCCGATTGGTACTCGGCCACCATCAGAATTTGGTGTTCTCCACCAGCAGCAATGTACAGCGCTATGATACAACGACCGGAAAGACGACCACAGTTGTCCAATTTAACACCGGAACGATCTCCGAGGCGCAACTATCAGCCGATGGTGCCTGGATTCTCTTTGTCAACCAGATCGGGAGTCAGTCCGCCATTCAAATAGTGCGCGTCGATGGGCAGGACTTGCAAACGCTGCACTGTGCCCCGGCAGGGCAGAGCATCTTTCACCTCTCCTGGTCACCCGATCAGCAACAGATCGCCTTCGATGAGGGCACGAATTTCTTTAGCAACAGTCGTGTCCCTCCTCCCGGAGTTGCCAACACCTACCTGTTGCAGCTCACTACCGGTAGGCTCCAGACGCTCCTGATCCAGCCACTCTTGTCGGCAAACGCCACTGCCTCGCCCTCCGCTCTCGTTTCTGGGTACTGGCCTCTGTACTGGCTCAATACTACCCACCTGTTTATGCGCGAGTATATTCGCTGCTGTATTACCGGCGATCCTCTGGATGCTCAGCTCTACTTGCTCGATACGAGCCAGGGCTCCAATCAACAGGTGCGGAATATGCATGTGTTCACGCGCCTGGATGGCGGTTCATATGAAGGGATAACGCTCAGTTCCGGCCGCAACACGCTCTTCTTGAGCCACTGTACCTGTGGCTTTCCGGCCGGTATAGGGCCTAGCAACATTACACAACAATCGCTCACAGGAGGACGTGCGCGCACCATCTACACCGACACCACCTCGGCTATTACAAGCATAATCAATCTCAACCAGAGCGCTTTGCTGGTGCTGGTCGAGAGCTACGACAATATTGACCCTGCCCCTAGGGTCAATACCGGGCAGAATGGCCTCTGGCGGATCAATACAGATGGTTCTGGCGAGATGCGTCTGACCACAGATGATGCCGATCAGCAGACCACCTTGAACACCGCTACCCAGTATCCCTGGGCCAACATCTCCCGCGACGGGACCACCTACGCCGTGCAGACAACCGGGATGGAAAGCGAAAGTGCAGACACCCAATCGCTCCTCTACCTCGGTTCTGTGAAGGGTGGCACCACAAAAATGATCTATCGTGGCCCGATCGTAGACCCCATCTATGATCCCCCATTCACCCTCTCAGTTGTGGGCTGGACAACTACGTAAATCGAGATCATTTAAGTTACATTCACGTATTCGGGGCATTTCTATCGGAACGTCCCAAGATCAAGCAATTCTTCTTGCCATTCTCATCACAAAAATGTTACAATACAATCGTTCCATTGAATGGAATCCCTAATTGGTAGGTATACACATCCTGGGATAACAACGTGACCGTATTTCAAATCGAAGTACGGGCAAATGCTGAGCAGTACGATGTGCAGGCTCAGCAACTCGCCCGTCAAATCCTACATCTGCCACGCACACACCTACCTTCACTTTCCTCTATTTCCGCCACTTCAACACCTTTAAATCCTCTACCACTCCTCACCATCCGTACCGCCCAACTCTACCGTCTTACAGGTAATCTCACATCCACCCAGGTTGACCACCTTATTTCGCAATTGCTCGTTGACCCCGTTGTTCAAGAGGCTAGCTATTCCACCGAACATGCTTCCATCCCCGGCGATCTACCCACCCATATCATCGACGTCTTCTTCCATCCCGGCGTAACCGACACCCTTGCCGAAAGCGTTCTGGCTGGCGCGCACATGCTAGGCATCACCCAACTGGAACAGGTAGAAACAGGCCGGCGCTATCTCCTCAATACCCGATTGACCCACGACGAGGTCCGAACCATCGCCCAATCATTGCTCTATAATCCCGTCATTCAAGATTATGTATTGCATGGTGCGGATGAAAATGTAGGGGCGCAATTCATTGCGCCCGAATTCGCATCGAACAGCTGATGTTCAGGTGGGTGCAATCAATTGCACCCCCACATCCTTCCCTCTCTCAACCATGTCCGACAATCAACTCCTCAACTTAAGCAAACAACGCATGCTCGCCCTCAACCTCGACTGAAATGCACGCCATCCAACAACATTACCGGGAACAAAGACGCGACCCGACCGATGTCGAACTGGAAACGCTCGCCCAAACCTGGTCGGAGCATTGCTCGCACAAGACTTTTAAATCCACCATCCATTATCGCGAGCAGGATAGCACCGGCAACGTGCTACAGGAAGAAACCATATCCGGCCTACTCAAACAGTACCTCATGTGTGCTACCGAAAGCATCAATCCTCCCTGGCTGGTCTCCGCATTCAACGACAATGCCGGCATCGTCCGCTTTACCCCCTCACACGATATCGCCTTCAAAGTCGAGACCCACAATCACCCTTCAGCTATCGAACCATTTGGTGGCGCAAATACCGGTGTTGGCGGCGTCATTCGCGACGTGCTCGGAGTCTCCGCGCAGCCCATCGCCTGCACTGATATTCTTTGTTTCGGTCCGCCAGATACCACCATCGATAACCTCCCTGCTGGTGTTCTCTCACCCCAACGAATCGCCAGCGGCGTAGTAAACGGCGTGCGTGACTACGGCAACAAGATGGGCATCCCCACCGTCAACGGCGCGATCCTCTATGACGAAGGCTATATCTACAATCCGCTGGTCTTCTGCGGCTGTTTAGGCACCCTGCCCCATGGCAGCCATCCACGCTCTGTACAACCCGGCGACAAGATCGTCGTACTGGGTGGACGAACAGGCCGCGACGGCATTCACGGCGCAACATTTTCCTCCGGCGAAATGAGCAGCGAGATTCATGCTCAGGCTGGCAGCGCCGTGCAAATCGGCGCACCCATCACCGAAAAGAAAGTCGCGGATGTCATCCAACAGGCCCGCGACCGCCAACTCTATTCCGCTATCACCGACTGCGGCGCGGGCGGCTTCTCTTCAGCCATCGGCGAAATGGCCGCTGAAATCGGCGCTCGCATCGAACTGTCTCACGCCCCCCTCAAATATCAGGGCCTTGCCCCCTGGGAAATCTGGCTCTCTGAAGCCCAGGAACGCATGGTCCTCGCAGTCCCCCCTCAACACATCGAAGACCTCCTGGCAATTTGTGCCATAGAGGAGGTTGAAGCCAGCATCCTGGGCACTTTTATCGGCGACCGCCGCCTGATCGTCACCTATCATGACCAAACCGTCGCCGACATGAACATGGAATTCTTGCACGAGGGCCGACCGGATAGAACCTTTGAGGCAATATGGACACCCCCCCATCCAAATGTAGGGGCGCAATTTATTGCGCCCACTCTGCACCAACCTCATGCACCTTCCTTCCCACCACCCCAATCCATTCTCCTCTCCCTCCTACGTCACCCCACCATATCCTCAAAAGAATCTGTCATTCGGCGCTACGACCACGAGGTCCAGGGTGCAACCGTGCTCAAACCGTTAGTCGGAAAAGCAGGCAATGGTCCAGGTGATGCTGCCGTGCTCCAGCCCATTCTGAATGAACCATCAACTGCTGGCATCGTACTGTCCAACGGCATCAATCCCCTCTATGGCAGGATCGACCCATACCACATGGCCATGAACGCCGTTGATGAGGCGTTACGCAATCTAACCGCCGTAGGTGGCGATATCGAACGTACAGCCATCCTCGACAATTTCTGCTGGGGCAATCCCACCGACCCCATACAACTAGGCATGCTGGTGCGAGCCGTCAAAGGCTGCCACGATGCTGCTATCGGCTTCGGCGCACCCTTTATTTCCGGCAAAGATAGCCTCAACAATGAATATCGTAAAGATGGACAACGCATCCCCGTTATCCCAACCCTCCTCATTTCCGCCGTCAGCGTGATTGACGATGCCGCGCAAACCATCGATATGTCTCTAAAAGCCCCCGGTAATCTCCTCTATCAAATTGGCACAACCCGTAACGAACTCGCAGGTTCGCACTATCTAGAGATAATCGAACAGGAACGGACCAAAATAATGAAAACCCTCATCAGCCCCACTCCTACCACGCACGAAACAGTCCAACCTCCCGTATATAGTAGGGGCGGGGCTGGCCCCCGCCCTGATCCTCACTATACTGGCCCCCGCCCTGATCCTCACTATACAACTGTCCCCCACGTTGACATCTCTCACGCCCGTGCCCTGATGCGAGCGCTTGGCATAGCCATACGCAAAGATCTTGTACTCGCCTGTCATGACCTTTCCGAAGGCGGGCTGGCCGTTGCAGCCGCTGAAATGTCACTGGCCGGATCGCTTGGAGTAACCATTGACCTGGCTAAGATAGCTCTCATAGATCATACCTCTACAGTGGATACCGGAACTGCAGTAATCAACACCATCCTGCTTTTTAGTGAATCCCCCTCGCGTTTCCTCGTCGAAATTGCTCCTGAACAGCAGGACGCTTTTGAGGCACAAATGCAAACACTTGGTGTAGCCGATTTCGTTTATCTAGGCAAAGTGACTGAAACCGAGCGCTTCGTAATACAAAATGGCGACGAGATACTGATTGATCTTCCTGTAGGCGATTTGCAAGACGCGTGGAGGGCAGAACAAGCATGAACACTCCAAAGGCGCTTGTGTTGCGTGCCCCTGGCATTAACTGCGACCGGGAGACGGCCCAGGCATGTCGCCACGTTGGCTTTGATACCGACCTCCTGCATATCAATTACCTGCTCCGAGCGCCAGAGCGCCTGCTCGACTACCATTTTCTCGTAATTCCAGGCGGCTTCTCTTATGGGGACGACCTGGGTGCCGGAACGCTACTCGCCAAAAACCTGACAATTCACCTTGGCCAACAACTACACCAGTTCATTGACGAAGGTCGCCTCGTGTTAGGCATCTGCAACGGATTCCAGGTACTCGTGCGCTCCGGCTTACTACCCGGCCCTCTTCTTGATGCCGCGGATTTGTCGCATAATGTCCCCGAAGTTCCCACCGCCAGCCTCACCGATAATGCCTCGGCCCAATTCGAATGTCGCTGGGTCACCTTATCTGTACAGCCCGGCCCATGTATCTTTACCCAAGGATAGAGCATCCCATCGAACTACCCGTCGCGCATGGTGAAGGTCAATTCGTCCTGGCAAACCCCGCGTTGTTATCCAGCTTGCAAGCAAGTGGACAGATTCCGCTGCTATATACTATAAATACTATAGGAGTGCGGTCGGCATCACCCTCGTCCACCGCACCCTCATCCTTGTCCCAAATTCCCTATCCTTCTAACCCCAATGGCTCCATTGGCAACATTGCTGGTGTCTGCAATCCTCAGGGAAACGTATTCGGCCTCATGCCTCACCCCGAACGCTACATCCACACCCTACAGCATCCACTACGACGCAGAGCGCAAGCCGAGTGCGACGGCTTACTCATCTTCAAAAACGCCTATGAATATGCCCAAAAATTCGTAACACAATCCTCGGGATTGCGTGATTCTCATAATGTAGGGACGCAATTCATTGCGCCCTCAGGCCGGAATGCTACATACGCCTCTAGTGGTGTGAACATCGCCGCCGCCGATTCCGCGAAAGAGCTAATGAAAGATGCCATACGCGCAACCCAGGGACCAGACGTACTCGCTGGCATGGGCGCATTTGCCGGCGTCTTCAATGCAAACACCCTACAGCAAATGCATCGTCCTGCATTAGTAGCCTCAACCGATGGCGTCGGCACAAAGACCCTCATTGCTGCCCAGGCAGGACGCTTCGACACCATCGGATACGACCTCGTCAATCACTCAGTCAATGACCTGCTCACCCAACTGGCTAAACCCCTCTTCTTCATGGACTATCTCGCAATGGGGAAACTTGATCCAGCTGCAAGCAGCAACTATCGTTCGTGGCGTTGCTAACGCTTGTCAGGAAGTAGGCTGTGCACTCCTCGGAGGCGAGACGGCAGAGATGCCCGATGTTTATCTACCAGGAGCCTTCGATCTTGTCGGTACCATCGTCGGCGTTGTCGAGCAGGAAAGCATTGTAAACGGAAACCCAATTTGTGTCGGCGATATCTTGCTCGGTCTGCCATCCAGTGGCCTGCATACCAACGGCTATTCATTAGCCCGGCGCATCTTCGCCCCTTACCCCCTCGACACCATATTTCCAGAACTCGGCGAACCTCTCGTTGATGCTCTTTTGCGGCCTCACCGTTGCTATTTACGCGATGTACAGACCCTGCAAGAACATTCCATCCCCATCAAAGGCATAGCTCACATCACAGGAGGTGGATTTGCAGGCAATATATCGCGTATCCTACCTCCTGGCACGCAAGCCGTAATCGAAACAAATGCCTGGAGCGTTCCCGCTCTTTTCCAACTACTTGGTCGTCTTGGTCGCGTGCCCACGAAGAAATGTATCGCACTTTCAATATGGGCGTGGGAATGGTTCTGGTACTTTCACCAGAGGCAGCCATACAGACCCGCCGTGTGCTCCCAGAGTTGCTCAATGTAGGCTATATCACAAAGGGCAATGGGGTGGTGCTGAAATGAGAAGATTCGTAAGAAAGGAACCAACATGACCAACAATCCCATCTTCGGCCCTCTTTTAGCGGAGGGCAAAACAAAGCAGATCTATGCTGATCCCGAAAATGCCGACCTGGCCTATATGCTCAACAAAGACGCCATTACCGCCGGTGATGGGGCGCGTCGCAACGAGCTGGTCGGCAAGTCGCGTTGGAGTACCATAACTACTGCTAACGTCTACCGTTTATTAAACGAGGAACAGATTGCAACCCATTTCGTCAAACAGGTGGACGATGTGACGTTACTTGTCCGGCGCTGTACGATGTTGCCCATCGAACAGGTGATGCGGCGCATTGCCACCGGTTCCTACCTCAAGCGTCATCCAGAGGTAAGCGAGGGAACGCGCTTTGATCCAGTGCTGGTCGAGACATTTCTCAAAGATGATGCCCGCCACGACCCGCAAATCTGGCCCGAAGACATCATCAAGATGGATCTGGCAACCCAGGCCGAGATCGAATGGATGGCTAGCCAGGGACGCCGTGTCTTCGAGACATTGGAACGAGCATGGGCAACCGTAGACGTGACGCTGGTTGATCTCAAAATCGAATTTGGTCGCGATGCCAGGGGAGATTTGCTGGTGGCCGACGTGATCGATAACGATAGCTGGCGCATCTGGCCCGGCGGCGACAAAAATCGCATGCTAGACAAGCAGGTCTATCGCAACCTCAAAGAGGTAACCGCGCAAGACCTGCAAGGAGTTGCCGACCGCTACGCCCTCGTAGCAGACCTGACCGGCAAGCTGAAACTGGAGAAATAAGGAGCAAGAGCATGGAGCGACTGCACGATGCCTGTGGCGTAGTGGGTATCTATGCACGTGAGGATGACGAAAGCATCGACGTGCGTCGCTATCTCACACTCGCACTGACAGCTCTGCAACATCGCGGCCAGGAAAGCGCTGGTATGGCCGTCTACGATAGTGAGGGGAAGATTGTGCCCCGCGTGAAAATGGGCAAGGTACGTGAAGTCTTCCCGGATACAGGCACAGGTCTGCCCGAAACGCACTGCGGTATCGGCCACGTACGCTACTCCACCACCGGCTCAAGTTGTGTCGAAAATGCCGGGCCTTTTGTCGTAGGATCGTGGCGAGGGCACTACGATACGATTGCGGTAGCGCACAATGGCAACCTGGTCAACGGGCCAGCGCTGCGCGAGCAACTGCCACAGGAATTCTTGCAATCGACGACCGACAGTGAGGTTATTGCCTTGATGCTACTGCATGCTGAAGGACCAACCCTGCGTGAACGCATGATCGCCACATTTCCATTCTTACGTGGAGCCTATAGCCTCGTAATCCTGGCGGAAGGCAAACTCTACGCCATGCGTGATCCGTGGGGTATGCGACCGTTATGTATGGGGCATATCGGCGATAACTGGATTGTGGCCTCAGAGTCTTGTGCATTAGATCGCATCGGCGCAACCTTTGTACGTAAAGTTGCCCCTGGAGAGTTGATCACCATAGACGAGCATGGCATGCGTTCCGAAATACTTGTGCGCGTACCACGCCCTACTCTCTGCGTCTTTGAATATATTTACTTCTCAGACGCTACCAGCCAGTTGAACGGCAGATACGTCTACACAGTACGCGAGGCCCTGGGGCGCGAATTGGCCAGGGAACATCCCGCCGATGCTGACCTTGTGATACCTGTGCCAGACTCGTCCATCCCAGCAGCCTTGGGCTATGCCACAGCATCCGGCATCCCCTACGGTCAGGCCATCATTAAAAACCGCTATAGTGATCGCAGCTTCATCAAACCAGATCAACGCCTGCGCCAGTTAGAGGTAGACCTGAAATTTAACATGGTCAGACCCAAGATCGAGGGCAAGCGCCTGGTGATCGTGGACGACTCGATTGTGCGCGGCAACACCATGAAACGCCTTGTAGCGGCCTTGCGCCATCAAGGAGCGAAGGAAATTCACCTGCGTTCCAGTTCGCCGCCCCTGCGCCATCCCTGCTATTTTGGCATCGATATCCCCCAGGAAGAGGAGCTGATCGCTGCCGGGCGCACTATCGCGGAGATCGCAGACTACATCGGCGTCGACAGCCTCGGCTACCTCAGCACAACTGGCCTCGGGCGTGCTCTGGCTTCATCGAACGAAAACAACATCGATCTGGATGACGAAACCGCCGATAACCTGCTGCACGCCGAATTCTGCTACGGCTGCATGTCAACTCGCGGCTGGCCCTTTAATCCCGACGAAGCCCGCCTCATCACACTCACCAAAAGAGACAATGCGATGAAAGCTCAATAAAGAGGTACATATATGCGCATATTAATCATCGGCTCAGGAGCACGTGAGCACGCACTCGTATGGAAACTAGCGCAAAGTCCGCATGTCACAAAAATTTATGCCGCCCCAGGCAATCCTGGCATTGCTGCATATGCCGAATGCATCCCTCTTGGCGTTACTCAGCTTGAAGAACTGGCAGATTTCGCCGACCGCTCGCACATCGATCTGACAGTCGTCGGACCAGAAATCCCCCTGGTAGCAGGCATTGCCGATCTATTTCGCCAACGCGGTTTGCCCATCTTTGGCCCCGGAGCCGCGGGCGCAGCCCTCGAAGGAAGTAAAGCCTTTGCCAAACAACTCATGACCGAGGCTGGTATTCCTACCGCGCAGCACCGCACCTTTACTAAGGCTCAGGACGCCTATGCCTATCTAGAAGAGCATGGCGCACCTGTCGTCGTCAAAGCCGATGGCAATGCTGCGGGCAAAGGTGCTATCGTCGCTCTCGATATGGCAACAGCTCAAAATGCCGTCCATCAAATGATGATCAAACGCGTCTTTGGCGAGGCAGGCGATACCGTCGTAATCGAAGATTATCTACAAGGCGACGAGATTGGCTCAACCGCCATCTGCAAAGGAACACACTACCTTCCCTTAACCCTCACTCAAGACCATAAACGCGCACTTGACGGCGATCAGGGTCTGAATACCGGTGGCATGGGAGTATTTACTCCCCTGCCCTTCGTTGACAGCTCAACCGAAGCGCAGGTCTTTCGACACATTGTTGCATCCACACTTCAAGCCCTCAAAGCGCGGAATATCCCCTTCTCAGGCGTACTCTACTCAAATATCATGCTCACGGAACGCGGACCAATGGTTCTGGAACACAACACACGCTTTGGCGACCCCGAAACCCAGGCCTTCATGCTGCTCATGCAAGAAGATATCATGAACGTGCTGAATTTCGCCGAAACCCTTCCCGTGAAACGCAATACATTATGGCGTCCCGGCTACGCTGTAAGCATCACATTAGCCTCCGCTGGCTATCCCGGCACATACCGTACAGGCATTCCAATCCGGGGAGTCGAAGAAGCCAATCGCTTGGAAGATGTCCAAGTCTTCCACGCTGGTACAGCCCTCTCAAACGGCCAACTCGTTACAGCAGGCGGTCGCGTACTCAGCGTTGCTGCCCACGGTGCAACGCTTCAAGAGGCAGTAGCACGAGCTTATGATGCCGTTGCTCGTATTTCATTTGAAGGTATGCATTATAGGAAAGATATCGCACATCGTGGACTAGAATAAGGAGCATCACATGCCATCACAAGTTATCATCATTATGGGCAGCAAAGGCGACCTCGCCCATGCCCAATCAGTCGCCAAGACGCTCAAAGCCCTGGAAATTCCTTACGAAATGCGCGTCTGCTCCGCGCACAAAGCAACCCTGCGCCTATTCGAAATATTGCAACAATACGAGCAGGTGCACCCTCTCATCTACATCACCATCGCGGGTCGCTCAAACGCACTCTCAGCAGTCGTTGACGCCAATACGATCCATCCCGTCATTGCCTGCCCACCCTACAGCGATCGTTTTGGCGGTATGGATATCCTCTCATCTCTCCGCCTCCCATCAGGCATCGCCTCGCCCACGATTTTAGAGCCTGAAGGAGCCGCTCTGCTGGCCGCGAAGATACTGTCACTTACCGACGAACAATTGGCCCAGCGTCTCAAAGCCTATAAGCAGCGTCTCATCGACGATCTAACTCATGCTGATGAAGAGGTACAGAACCTGTGAGTCAGCATCCTTCATTTCGCATCGCCGTCCTCATCTCCGGTTCTGGTAGCAATTTGCAAGCCCTCATCGATGCCATCGAAAGCAAGCAGTTGCCAAACGTCGAGATCGTCCTGGTAGTGAGCAACAATGCTCACGCCCAGGGCCTACAACGAGCGCTCAAACACAACCTGCCAGCAATCTATCTTCCTTGGAAGCAGCGTAGAGGGAGAGAAACTCAACTCGTAGCTCTGCTTCAACTGTTCAAAGTCGATCTTATTGTGCTGGCTGGTTGGATGCGTATCCTCAGCGCCGAATTTCTCGAACAATTTCCGCAACGCATCATCAACATCCATCCCGCCCTCCTACCCGACGATGGCACCGGTAACACCTATACAACTAGCGATGGCACCGAAATCCCCGTCTTTCGTGGTCTCCATGCAGTTCAACAAGCGCTCGCCGCAGGGATAAAAGTCACAGGAAGCTGCGTCCACTACGTGACGCCAGAAGTAGACGCCGGACCGGTCATCTGCCGCGAAGAGGTCACTATTCAAGAGGGTGATACCGAGGAAACCCTGCACGAACGGTTGAAGGTGCTGGAACATCGGTTGGTTGTGGAAGCGGTTAAAATATGTAGTCAAGAGTGATCATCCTCTAGGGCCAAAAAGACTAATTGTTAGAAACTACCTTCTGATCATCTTCATTAAATTGTTAAAGAATTGATGAAAATTGCCATCATTAAGAATTTATTTGCCAGATATATTGCATTTTCCTATAATTTATGTTAATATTGCCATTACAATAATCAGAAATGCCAAAATAAAAGTAATATTGAATGAATAGGGAAATAGCCATGCAGCAAAGTGTAGAAGATACAACAAAGGCCATATCCAAGAACAGCACACCACTTTATGCACTATTCGCTGCCAATATTATCTCCTCAGTTGGCAACGTGCTCACGTTCCTTGCCGTACCCTGGTTCGTCCTTCAAACTACGGGCAGCGTTACGAAAACCGGCATCACCGCCTTCTTTACAACCATCCCAACTGTGATCTCGGCTTTTTTGGCAGTACACTGGTTGATCGCCTGGGCTATAAGCGTACAAGTGTTGTCAGCGACGTAGCCAGCGCTCTTGCCGTCGCGCTTATCCCGCTCCTGTATTCCACGATAGGGCTTGCCTTCTGGCAACTACAGGTACTCGTATTTCTCGGTGGTTTACTCAAAGTCCCTGGTGATACCGCTCGCACTTCACTGGTACCAGACCTTGCGGAAATGGCAAAGATGCGTCTGGAACGAGCCACTGCCTCCATAGATGGCATCACTCGCATTTCACGCTTCATTGGCGCTCCACTTGCCGGTGTCTTGATCGCCTTGCTAGGGTCAAGCAACTTACTCTGGATAGATGCCGCTACCTTTGCCGTCTCAGCCCTGCTCATCGGTTTAGCGGTCACATCCTCTCCCGCTATCATCCATACCGGAACGTCCAGTAATTACCTTGCAAATTTGAAAGAAGGTGTACGCTTTATTCGCCATGATCGGGTTATCTGGGCCATCATCGTGACGGTAATGGTGACGAATTTGCTTGATGCTGGAATGGGTAGCGTTCTGCAACCAGTATACGTCAAACAGGTCTTTGGAACACCTTTAGCGCTTGGGTTACTGGTTGCCGCATTTGGCGGGGCTGCCTTCGTAGGAACGATGATCTTTGGAGCAATCGGGCATCATCTGCCCCGCCGTTTGAGCCTTGGAATAGGGTTTACCATCGCTGGAGGAGTACGTTTCTGGGCCTTGGCGCTGATACCAATCTTCCCTCTACTTCTTGTAATCTATGCCATCACGGGCTTGAGTGTTGGACCGGTCAACCCACTCCTTGATACTGTACAGTACGAACGGGTTCCAATAGAGATGCGTGCGCGAGTATTTGGCACAGTTACTGCGGGAGTTTTTGTAGGTATGCCGCTCGGTGCAATTATCAGCGGTTACTTCGTCACATGGATCGGCATTCGATATAGCCTGCTCGTCTTTGGTGCGTGCTACCTCATTGCAACACTCAGTTTGCTTGTGAATCCCGCATTGCGAGAAATGGAGCAGATACAGACCGAGTAGCGTCTATCGAGCTAATCACGCCCCTCAAACGCTAATTTTCGCAACTGAGTAATAATCGAATGCAGATCCCCATCTACATAAATACCGGGAACTTGACCAACCAACTGAGGATGCTCCACGAATACCTGGCCACCAAAGGCAAAGATCGGACGAGGGGGCGACATCTCCTCTATCTGTCTTCCTAAATCCCTCATTGTTGCGAGAAGGGCAGGAACCGTCACTGAGACACATAAAAGCGTTGGCCGCAATTGCCGGATTGTATGCAAAAGTCCTTCTATTTCAATGCTCTGACCCAGGTAGATGACACGCACTCCGGCACGACGTAAGAAAAGCGCCAGTATGAGCGGCGCTACTTCATGAGCCTCATAAGGAGCGCAGCAAGTAATAGCTAGAGGACCGGTCCCTGGGCTAGGTGTAACATGGAGCAGATTGGTCAATAATCCACGTAAAAACCCACTAGCAAAGTGTTCAACAGAAACCGTGATCAATCCTTGCTCCCAAAGCTGCCCAATTCTCCATAAAACCGGAATAATCAGTCGAGAGCAGACCTCTTCCAAGGGATAGATTGCCAGCGTCGAGGCCATAAGCTTGCTGGCCAATTCTTCATCAAGTGCACTGAAAGCCTCAAGTAAGCGCTCTCGCACAATGCGCATACTGTGTGTTGCCGGATAGTTGTCCAGTGTTCCCTCATCAGCAACATTTGATATATTCGCTGCAGAAGGTGCAGAAGCATCTTCCACTTCGATTTGTCGGTTAATGCCCTCAGATTGTGTTTCACTACCTTCGACCAACTCTTGTGGATTAGTGCCAGAACTCGGTAAAGTCACCTGGAACGAAGGCATAGTTCCCTGAATATTTTCTTGTAATAGATGTGCCTGACGATGTTCTTCGTCAAGATGGCGCAACATCGCAACAGCCTGGCTAATTGACATGCCGGAATCAACCCGCTCTTTAAGCCAGCGAATCATAGCAATATCGCGTTCAGAATACAAGCGATAGTCATTATTGGCACGTTCTGGTGAGAGAATCTTGTAGCGGCGTTCCCATGCTCGTAATGTCGGAGCCGGTATCCCTGTCTGCTGAACGACCGCTTTGGTATTGAACAGAGGGTTATCCGAGTAGCGCTCTAACTCTGGCCAGCCCAAACGTTCTTCTCCTGGCCTCATCCGTTCCCTCCAATATATCCGGCACCTTATAACATTCTTTTCAAAAGCCCCGGTGCTTCAGATTAACTCAACTATATCATACATTGCGTAACAAGTCTATGTTCTGCATAAGTTTTGTTTGAACTCGCTATATCCTTTCACTAACTGCCGCCTTGCCAGTACTAAGACGAAGGGAAAAAAGGATACGGGTAATAACATGAATACCTGTACATCGAACAACTGATCTTCTAAATTAGAGTTCCTCCAACTTTCCATATTTCAAGAAACTTGATAACATCACGCTCAAAGTTTCTTGTAATATCATACTCAATATCATATAATGAAGATACATACAAATCCTATAGAATAGGAGATACCTTTATGAAAGTAGAGCGATTCACCGACAAAGCCCGCGAAGCTGTAAGTGAAGCAAGTGAATTAGCCAAGCAAAATAACAACAGTCAAATCGAAGTTGAACATCTTCTAGCCACCCTTCTCAATCAGGAAGGTGGTGTGGTACAGCAGATCATTGCAAAAGTAGATGGCAACCTCGCTGCGGCACAGCGTATGATCAACACTGACCTTGAGCGCATGCCGCATGTCTACGGTGGCAGCGAACCGAGCATCTCGCCGAGACTACGCAAGGTTCTCGAAGACGCCTGGCGTGAAATGAGCAACTTCCACGATGAATACCTCAGCGTAGAGCACCTGCTCCTTGCCATGTTCAACGTAAAAGACGGCTCTGTACAGCAAGTATTGAAGGCCGCTGGACTCACGCGTGACCTCGTACTAAAAGCCCTCACCTCCATTCGCGGAGCGCAGCGCGTCACAGACCAGAATCCAGAAGGCAAATATCAGGCCCTGGAAAAGTATGGCCGCAATCTAACCCAATTGGCCGAGCAAGGCAAGCTTGATCCCGTCATCGGACGAGACGAAGAGATTCGCCGAGTCATTCAGGTGCTCAGCCGCCGCACAAAGAATAACCCCGTCCTGATTGGCGAACCTGGCGTCGGCAAAACTGCCATCGTTGAAGGATTGGCCCAGCGCATCGTGCGCGGAGACGTGCCCAAAACCCTGGCCGACAAGCAGGTCGTCACGCTTGATCTGGGTGCATTGGTTGCCGGTGCCAAGTTTCGCGGCGAGTTCGAGGAACGCCTGAAGGCCGTGCTCAAAGAAGTGACAAGCGCCGAGGGTGGCATTATCCTTTTCATCGACGAACTGCATACTCTCGTAGGCGCGGGAGCCGCCGAAGGCGCGATGGACGCCTCCAATATGCTCAAACCCATGCTGGCACGTGGCGAACTACACTGCATCGGCGCAACCACCCTCGATGAGTATCGCAAGCATATCGAGAAAGATGCCGCCTTGGAGCGCCGTTTCCAACCCGTTATGGTCGATCAACCCACAGTTGAGGATACCATCAGCATTCTGCGCGGCCTGAAATCGCGCTACGAAGTACATCATGGCGTGCGTATCCAGGATAGTGCACTGGTTGCCGCCGCCATCCTCTCCAATCGCTACATCACCGACCGTTTTCTGCCCGACAAGGCCATCGACTTGGTCGACGAAGCCGCCAGCCATCGTCGTGTGGAGCTGGACAGCACACCCACCGAGATTGATGCACTGGACCGTCGCATTCGTCAATTGCAGGTAGAACAAGAGGCGCTGAAGAAGGAAACCGACTCTGCTAGCCGTGAACGACGCTCCAAAGTAGAGCAAGAAATTGCCAATCTGAACGAGCAATTACACAGCTTACGCCTCTCCCTCGAGCGCGAACGCGAGCCCGTAGAAGAAATTCGCCGCCTCAAGAAGCAACTCGAACAGGCTCAGGTAGAACTGGAAAAGGCCGAACGCGAATACGACTATGGAAAAATGGCGGAACTCAGCCACGGCACTATTCCAAAGCTTGAGCAGCGCATTCATGAGATGGAAGCCAAACTGACCGACATCAAAAGCTCACGTATGCTCAAAGAAGAGGTAGACGCTGAGGACATTGCGGAAATCGTCTCCAAGTGGACGCACATTCCCGTTTCTAAGCTGATGGAAGCAGAGGTACAGAAGCTGCTTACGATGGAGGATCGCCTGCGCGAGCGCGTCGTTGGGCAGGAACTGGCATTGCAGATCGTCTCAGATGCCATTCGTCGTTCCCGTGCTGGTCTGCAAGACCCCAATCGTCCTTTAGCCAGCTTCATCTTCCTTGGCCCAACCGGTGTTGGTAAGACCGAACTGGCACGAGCGCTGGCCGAATTTCTATTCGATGACGAACAGGCCATCGTGCGTATCGACATGTCAGAGTACATGGAGAAGCACAGCGTTTCTCGCCTGATTGGTGCCCCTCCAGGCTACGTAGGTTACGAAGAAGGAGGCCAGTTAACCGAGGCCGTGCGCCGTCGTCCCTACAGCGTCGTTCTCTTCGACGAGATCGAAAAAGCCGCGCCTGAAGTCTTCAACGTCCTGCTGCAACTGCTCGACGATGGTCGCCTGACCGATGGCCAGGGTCGTACCGTTGATTTCAAGAATACCGTGATCATCATGACAAGCAATGTTGGTAATACCTGGTTGAGCGAGTTCGATGCCGGAGATGAAGATAAGGAGCAGCGCGAGGTTCGCCAGAAGCTGCGTGAAGAAGGCTTCCGTCCAGAGTTCATCAACCGTATCGACGAGGTTATCATCTTCCACCGCATCACGCGCGATCAGATGAAGAACATCGTTAATATCCAGATCAACCGTTTGCGTCCACGCCTTGCGGAACGCCATATCACCCTGCACCTCAGCGATGCCGCTATCGATTTCCTTGCTCGCGAAGGCTATGACCAACAATTTGGTGCACGTCCACTCAAGCGCGTCATCCAAAAAGAAGTTGAGAACCGCCTCGCCCGTGGCCTCCTCGAAGGCACCATCCGCGATGGTGACACCGTCGAAATCGACGAGCAAAACGGAAAACTGATCCTGGAAACCGTGAGGTAATTCATTCCTACATACCGTAAACCCGCCAAATCCCTGGCCTATTGCTCTCATGCGAGGCCAGGGGTGGAGCAGGGCTAGGCGACATGTAGGGACAGGCCTTGTGCCCGTCCGGTGGGGTGGCTGGGCCTGGGGTTGTCCGGTGGATAGTGAGAAGGGCCTGTCCAGCCCCGTAGCCTTCCTGTATTATCCCAACCAAATGTGGCATAATACATCTTATCGGTCAAACATAAACCGTTTTTAGGAAGAGAACCTCACATGCAAATCATCGATGCTCCACAATCAGGCGTACACGAGCATCTCATAAAAACACTCAGTTCGATGATGGTGCAGCTCAACGCCCTGCAAGCCATCACAAACACTGAGGCACACGATGCCGCGCCCGACATCTCGACCATACGCAGTAGCCTGACAGCGCTTGAGCAGATGACGCGAGAGGTTCTCTATGAACTCCGTTCAGCCAGTGACGATACACCTCTACCCGAACTGGTCGGCGTTACCCTTCCCGAGGCCCTCACACGAGCCGTCGAAGATACCGCGGAAACCCTGGTACTTTCCAGCCGTGTCACCGTTTCCGGTGAAGAACGCACCCTTCCAGACGAAATCGAGCGCCTATTGTATCGCATTGCACGGGAAGCGCTCTTTTCCGTGCAGCAGCATGCAGGCGTGCACAGACTACGCTTTATCCTCAACTACGCACGCGACGATATACAAATGAGCATTGAGGACGACGGCACTTCAGCGGAGCAAAACGAAGCGACCTCTGATGACAACAATCAAGTTCCCGCCCTCCCATTCCTGGAAACCTCCTCGCCAGCCAATACCATTCTACCCGGCCTGCGCCATCATATCGAACATCTCGGCGGTTCCCTGGAAGTAACAACCAGCGTTGAGCACGGCACACGGGTGCAGGCGCGAGTCCCGTATGTCCTCCCCACAAATCCAGAGGCTACCACCGTACCTCCACAATCAACCTCAACCCCCTCTGCGCTTCTAGAGAACATACGTGTACTGGTGGTAGACAGCCAGGCCGTGACGCGAGCAGGATTACATCGCCTCCTGGAAAGCTATGCCGACTTAAAGGTAGTAGGCGAGGCTGCGGATGGGGTACAGGCTGTCAGCGAAACCATCGAACTGGGACCACAGGTCGTACTGATGGATACGCAGCTTCCCAATGGACAAAGTCTCGAAGCATTGCGCCAGATCAAACAACTCAATCTCAACACGCAGGTCTTGTTGCTTTCTGCCCAGGACCGCGAAGAATATCTCTATGAAACACTACGAGCAGGCGCAGGTGGCTACGTCCTCAAAGACATCGCCCCCGATGAACTCGCTCAGGCCGTGCGAGCAGTCGCTCGCGGCGAAGTCCTCGTACAGCCCCAGCTCGCTGGACGCCTACTCTCACGCTTTGGCAGGCAATCCCGTGCAGACTACCTCCACGAATCCCTCACAGCCCGCGAAAAGGAAGTGCTCCGCCTCCTGGCACGTGGCCTTCGTAATAAAGAAATAGCCGCCCGCCTACAAGTAAGCGAGCGGACCGTCAATTTCCACCTTGCCAACATCTATCAAAAACTCAACGTCTCCGGCCGCACCGAAGCCCTCAGCAAAGCCCTCGAACAAGGCCTAATAACCGCCTAAAACAACTACACCAACGACCACACACCGAACCGCCTCCGTATATCGTAGGGGCACCCCTTGCGAGTGCCCTGGTGGCCTGCTTACTTTCCTGCTACGGCTTGAGAATGCCAGCACGCCACGTATCAACCTCATGCTTCAAAGATGCAATATATGCAGCCTCGTCGTTATGATCACTCGTGGGTGCATATTTAGGAATGATTTGATCAACAGTCACGCGTCCCCAGTACGCAACATACAGATTGCGAATCAACTTGTACCACTGCTCAAAACCATCTTCCCAGCTATACATCTGCGCGTATCCCCCCCGGTCCTGATCTATGCAAGGGCGATCGGGAATGCAGCGCAGATTACCAAGCGACAATGTAGCCCGTGCCTCACCGGTAGTACCAAACAAGCTCTCATGCATAAAGAAGGCAAGCGCGTAAACAGGATCAATGCCGTACTTCACGCCATCATCATACATTGCCTGCCCTTTGCCTGCCGCGGGCGAGTTGTAGCTTGTGAGCACCTGGTTGATAAAATCCGCGCTAATCGTAGGTGGACCAAGCACTGAATAAGATCCACTCGACGTCGGAACCGCCGTTTTAGCAGGAATAGGCCCACTGCTGTTCTCCCACAGCTTGATATTCTCGAGCGAACCTCCTACTTGAATAGGAAATGCCTGCCCGCCCTGGAACGTAACGACTTGCGGGTCTCCCTTTCGCTGAAATGCCCCTGCTGATAGCAGCACAAGCAAAAAGATAATTCCACATCCAGTACAGATAATAACCAGATTAATCCACGAAAGATGCCGCGTAAGTGGGTGTTCACCCACCTTGAAAGTCGGAATGCCGGTATTCGTTACCAGTGCGCGGGTTGTAGGCAATGCCTCTGTTCTACGTTCCTCTTCCTCATCTCCTACCAACGACAGATCACGTGTAGCACGACGCTTGGGAATGGAAAATTGGGTAGGCTCTCGCAGTGTGGGTTTCTCTCCGTAGCTACTACCACGGGCCATTGGCTACCTCCTTCAAGAACATATGTTCATGTTCCACTAGTGTACCACAAAACGCTACCCCCACACAAGTAGCCATATCTTCCTTGCACCTTTCACAAGCAAAAATACACACCCTGACACCATTTGAAATGGTACCCAAAGAGCCATGACCCTGTCAAGTGTCCTGGCCCTCTGCTCTCAACTAGACCATAGTATATCATATTCCTTTAATAAAAAACCTCCCCGTGTAAGCACCACGAGGAGGTCCTGACCATGCTACTTAACTACACATCCCCGTCGGCGCAACCAATGGAGAAGTCAGTGAATTAGGAGCAGTCACCTGAATACCACCCAACCCAGGATAGGTATGATCCGCAGGCAACGCCCCACTCCATGTAAATGTATAGGTTCCAACAGTCTGTCCCGGACTGAAGGTGATGCTCGCCGGAGTAGACCCACGCCCATTGTTGACCGTATACGTGAACTGCACTATTCCACCAGGGCTATTGGCCGCGACATAAATCGTCGCCGTATACGTCACAACGACCTGAGTACCACACGCGATCCCTTGAATGGATGCAGGGCTGACCGCCATAGTGACCTTCGTCACCTGAAACGCCGCCGAAGCTGTGCATTGTCCCGTTGGCGCAACCAGTTGAGAAACCAGTGAATTGGGACTGGTCACCTCGATACCCCCGCCTTCAGGATACGTATGGTCGGGTGGCAACGCCCCACTCCAGGTGAACGTATACGTCTTCGTCGTCTCCCCTGGATTGAAGCTAATACTCGCCGGGTTCTGACCACGCCCATTGTTCACCGTGTAATAGAACTGGACCGTGCCACCTGGGCTATTAGGTGCAACGTGGAAGGTAGCTGTGTACGTCACAACTGCCTGAGTACCACATGCCAACCCCGCGATAGATGTAGGGCTGACCGCCATATCAACCTTTGTCACCTGGAACGCCGCCGGTGAGCATTGCCCAGTTGGCGCAACCAGTGGAGAAGTCAGTGAATTGGGACTCGTTACCTGCACACCTCCTGGCCCAGGATACGTATGGTCGAGAGGTAACGCACCATTCCATGTAAAGCTGTAAGATTTCTCGGTCTCCCCTGGATTGAACTGGATGCTGGCTGGGGTTTCACCACGCCCATTATTGACCGTGTAATTGAACTGGACAGTACCGCCAACGCTATTCGGCCTCACGTGGAAGGTCGCCGTATACGTCACAGTCATGTTCGTGCCGCAGGCAACGCCCGCAATCGATCCAGGTGATACCGCCATACTGACCGAAGTGACCTTCAATGGCACACGAGCAGGTACTACCGTTGGTACTGGACGAGGAGAGCTAGTACCTCCATTATGTCGAACTGCGTAAAAAACAATAGCCATACTGCCAACCAGGGCTACCAGGAAAACGGCCGCCGCCAATACACCGAGTCGCTGCATCAGCGAAGTGCGCCGTGAGGGTGTTCCACGCCTGATACCCATACCTCTGGCATCATATTGCATTTGAGGATTTTGCATAGGTTTCTCTTTCTTATTTTCTTGTATATTTTGTTTCAAAGAAGTTGCGCCTGCAATGCGGTTCCACATGCGATCGAGTGTCTCTTGCTCCTGCTTGGCATCAGACTGGTAAAAGCTGCGTAGATACGCCAATGCTTCGGCATCTCTACGATCCCCTTTCTGAAATTGGCTTATACGCTCAATCTGTCTGTCTACTTCTTCAGGTGAAAAAAACTCATCATGCTCAGCCACGTTCCTGCTCCTCCCTTCCTCGTCGATAGATTTTCCGTAACAGATTTAAGCTGCGTGAGAGCGTGACGCGCACAACGTTTTCGTGCTTTCCCAACATGGTCGCAATCTCACTACCGGATAAACCCTGACCAAAGCGCATGCGTAAAATCTGCTGTTGAAGCGGGGGCAAGCTTTGCAGGTGTGCATACAAATCCATATAATCTTCTTGCCGCAAGGCACTATATTCCGGACTGAACATCTCATCTTCAAAAAGACCTTCAGCAGCGGAATCGAGGGTCACGCTTTGGCGAGTTTTCGCTTTCCGGTAAGCATCGATCACTTTGTTGCGCGTCACTCGCCAGAGCCACAATTGCTGCTCTTTCTCCGAGAGCATGGCAAATTTTACATGTTCAAGAGCCGCCACGAATACTTCCACCACTAGGTCTTCCGCGTCTTCTGGTGAGGGAAGGTGCATACGGACATAGCTAAGCATACCCGGTGCGTATTTTCTGTACAGGAGAGCCATTTCCGGCTCTACCTGTGCTGTATACCTGTCTGCTTGCATGATTTCCCTCGTATTGTTTGAGTACTCACCTTAACTATCGTTTGACATAACAAAATATTACATAAAATGTCAGGCAATTGATAGAGCTTGTTTCCGTTGCTTATCTTTTCTTCCCTTTTCCCTCACCCACTTGCTTCCCACCCTACCCGCTGAACGAGTTATTCGCTATAATATAAACCACCACATCCATCGTATCTCGTCACATATATGAGACATTCTCGTCTCCTCCAAAGGGGTATCATGGCTGAGCAACTCAACATCATCATTGTTCCACATACACATTGGGATCGCGAGTGGTATCAGACGTTCCAGCAGTTTCGCATGCGCCTCGTCCACACCGTTGATACCTTGCTTGACATTCTACAGCGCGACCCCAACTTCACCCACTTCATGCTCGATGGCCAGACCATCGTACTCGATGACTACCTTGAAGTGCGACCAGAACAGGAAGAACTGCTGAAACAATATGACACGCGCCGGGCGTATCCAGGTCGGTCCCTGGTACCTCCAACCCGACGAGTTCCTCGTGAGCGGTAAATCACTGATTCGTAACCTGCAAATCGGCTTACAACGAGCCGCCGAGTTTGGTGAACCCATGCGCGTCGGCTACGTGCCCGATTGCTTTGGTCATATCGCTCAGTTGCCGCAGATACTTCAGGGCTTCGGCATCGATAATGCCGTCTTCTGGCGTGGTGTTGGCTCGGAGGCCCACAAAAGTGAGTTCTACTGGGCCGCCCCCGATGGTACAACCATTCTGGTCCTTCACCTTGCCGACGCGCGTGGCTATTCCAATGCCGCCCTCATGCCGCTGAAAACGGAAGAATTTGTCACCCGCGTCGAGTTACTTACCGCCCCACTTCTGGCAATGACGACCGGCAACACCCTGCTATTTATGAATGGCTCGGATCATCTTGAACCACAGGAGAGTCTGCCGTGGGCCATCGAATCGGCAAATAAGCTGCTGGCTCACATCGATCCCGAACGCAAAAAAATACTTACGCGTTACGGTCGAAATGCACATCATGGTAATCCTTGGCAGCTCGACAGCATCCATCTTCAGATTGGCACCCTCCCTCAATATATTCAATCTGTCCGCCAGCACATCGAGCAATCCGCAGCGGATGCCGAATCTCCACCACTCCAGACGCTCAGTGGTGAGATGCGCAGCAGCCAGCTTGCACACCTCCTGCCCTCCGTTCTCTCGACCCGCATGTGGATCAAGCAACAAAATGCCGCGACCGAACACCTGCTCGAACGCTGGGTAGAGCCTCTGACCGCCTGGGCCGGGCAACTCGGCGCTCCCTATCCGCAGGGCCTCGTCAGATTGGCCTGGAAATACCTGTTGCAGAATCACCCGCACGACAGCATCTGTGGCTGTAGCATCGATCAGGTACATAATGAAAATAAAGTCCGCTTCGCCCAAAGCCAGCAGATCGGCGAGGGCGTGGTCGCCTCCGCCATGCACAGCATCGTATCCGCAATCAACACCCGCGCTCCTTTCCCTGTGACGCATACAACCCACGAAGCCGTTCCCATCATCGTCTTTAATCCTGCACCCGGCCCTCGTACAGAAGTAGTGCGTACCGTTGTACAGCTTCCAGGCTCGTTGCGCAACGCGGTAATTGTTGACGAGCGCGGTGAGCGTATGCCTTATACCGTCGTCAATCGCTGGCGGCAAGAACTCGGCACCATGCCCATTGGGAAAAACATGCTGACAGCATTCGTGGCGCTGGAAGGACCAGATGCCGCCAATGATGTTATGCGCATGGCTCAGACCATGATCCCCACTATGCTCGGTCAGGCCCAGGACACCTATGTAATCACCCGTGTTCACGTTGAGTCCAACTCGAAGCCAGGTATTGCATCCATCGAAATAATGATCACTCCCCGCGGTCATATCACGGTCAACGAAAAAGAATTGAACGCTGCCGGAAGCCAAATTCTGGCCCTGTTGCAGCGCGAAGACATCCAGATACTCGAAATTACAGTAGTAGACGAGGCACGAGAAACGATTGAGTTCGTGGCCGCCGATTTGCCAGCCTATGGCCTCAAAACCTTCTGGCTCTATCCGCGCGGCCTGCACGAGCAAGAACACGCCCCGCTTGCTAGCTCTCTTACCGGTCAACTCGGCGCGAGCAAAGCATCAACTCACTCCTTCATCGAAAACGAATGGTATCGTGTCGAGGCAAACCCGGAAGATGGCACGCTCACAGTGACCGACAAGCAAAATGGAGCCGTTTTCACAGGTCTGAACCGTTTTATCGATGGTGGTGACGTGGGCGACCTGTACAACTATTGTCCTCCCGCTCAGGACATACTCGTTAGTGAGCCGGTGGACGAGCCGAAAATTGAAGTGCTCAGCACCGGTCCTGTACACGCGAGTATGCGCATCAGCGGACGCTGGTTCTTACCCGCTGCCTGCACTCCCAACCGGGATGAGCGTAGTTCGCGCACCACCCTCTGTCACATCGATACTGAGGTATCACTTGCACCGGGCGTGCGTCGAATTGACATTCACACACGTGTAGAGAATAGGGCAAGAGATCATCGATTGCGTGTGATTTTTCCCATACCATATACTGTAGAAAGTGCTGCTGCGGAAGGCACATTTGAGGTACGTTCGCGGCCCGTTGCCCTCCCACGTCCGCCAGATGTCGCGGAATGGGCGGAGGAACCCGTGAACACCTTCCCACAAAAACGTTTTGTTGACGTGAGTAATGGGACACTTGGGCTAGGTGTCCTCAACCGTGGCCTGCCAGAGTACGAGGTAATTCAAAACGGCCCTGGCCTGGCACAAGGACAAATGGCGGTAGCCCTGACGCTGCTGCGCTGTGTCGAATGGCTCTCGCGTGGCGACCTTGCGACCCGTCGTGGTCATGCAGGCCCAATGGAATACACGCCGGAGGCCCAGTGCCTGGGATACCATGAATTCGACTACGCCCTGGTGCCACACAGCGGCGATTGGGAGGCAGACGAAGCTCTGGTCCTACGTGAGGCCCAGGCCTTTAATATCCCGCTCAGAGCCGTCGCCGCTGCGCAACACGCGGGGCAACTTGCTTCCCGAACCGCGCTGATCGAGGTTGAGCCACGCGAGCTGGTCGTCAGCGCTATCAAGCGCGGCAACAACGGGCAGGGTCTGATCGTACGTGTTTACAACCCTCTCAGCCACGCTGTAGAAGCGCGGCTGAAGCCGGGAGCAGGAATTACCAGCAGCAAAGCATTCGTGACCAACCTTCAGGAGGAACCACGCGAGCAGATCTTCTGGAGCGGTCAGGACGATGGTCCATTATCCGTGGGTCTTCGCTCGAGAGAGATTACAACTATATTGTTTCAATAATGAAAACTCATAGTCCTAGAGAGCGCCGTTTTGCCCATCTTGTACGTTGTAATTACTATGGGTGGAGAAGCCATACCTGAGCTTTGCGCACCTACATTGCCTATTCTGAAAGTGACGGTGGTTCTGTGATTGCTAATATGAATATTGTACTTGCCGCATCTCCAACTACTGGCGGCCTTCCTGCGACCCTATCTAATATATTGGGTCTGGTTATCGGATTCTTAGTTGCTTTTACTGTCATCTTCTGGTTAAGTTTGATTATATGGACCTTCCGTGATATTCGTTCGCGTACCCAGGATCTGCTCTCACAGATACTCGCAACATTACTCGTAACGGTCTTTTTCATTGGTGGCCTCTTCATCTACATGATTTTGCGCCCGCGTCAAACCCTGGCCGAAACCTACGAACGCCAGTTAGAGGAAGAGTCCTTGCTGGCCGAGATGACCGAGCGTCAGACCTGCAACAATTGTCATGCTCGTGTTGAGTCAGACTTCCAGATCTGCCCCTCCTGCGGCCAGAAGCTCAAGCGCTCCTGTCCTAAATGCGAACGCCTGCTTGAACTACGCTGGGCATTCTGCCCCTACTGCGCAACCCATCTTGCCCCCGGCCCCATGCAAGCTATGCCCGGCATGGGCGTAATGCCCGGTATGCAAGGGATGCAAAGTATGCCTCCCGCTGGCCAGGGCGTCCCAATCAGCGGCCAGCTCGGCAACCGTTATTGATACCTTTTTCAAGCCTTGTCATCCTTCGCTCGCTTGTCATCCTGTAGGGACAGTGCCTTGTGCCTGTCCTAGCCACCGGACGCGAACACACCTGTAGGGACAGCGCCTTGTGCCTGTCCTAGCCACCGGATGCGAACACACCTGTAGGGACAGCGCCTTGTGCCTGTCCTAGCCACAGACGCGAACACACCTGTAGGGACAGTGCCTTGTGCCTGTCCGGGCGAAGGATGCCAGACAGTCTCTCAAAACGCCTACCTTTTTAGGCCATAACTTTGCTTCTCAAGCCCTTTTGTGGTATAATAAGAGAGTACAAAATGTAGCACCAATTGCCACATTTTCCCTACTCTCTTGGAATATCTTCGATAGGCGGAGTGACCCGGTCAAGCACCAGCGTCTCCTCCACCAATCCTTATCTCCTTATGCAAGAAGGATTCGAATGGGGCCGCCACCTCAATAGAACGTGGTATAATATAGAAAATATGTACAAGTGGCCTTCCATTCTAAATTATGTGGTAACTGATTAAAGGATTGTACGAACTCTATGGCAAAAACACGAGAATCAATAATGACAGAAGCTGACGAAAACGCCGCTCTCCTCGGCAACGCCGCGAACGGAAATGGCAATGGGAACGGGGCCGGGAAGATCAACGGCAACGGCAATAATGGTGGATATAATGAGCAAAATATTCAGATTCTCGAAGGCTTAGAGGCCGTACGTGTACGCCCCGGCATGTATATCGGTGCAACCGATCAGCGTGGCCTACATCATCTCATTACTGAAGTCGTAGATAACAGCATCGACGAAGTCATGGCAGGCTATGCCGATACCGTTAATATCGTCATCCACGCGGATAGCTCGGTTACCATTGAAGACAACGGACGCGGCATCCCCGTCGAAGAGCATCACCAGCGCCCCGGCCTCTCCACCCTTGAAGTCGTTATGACCATTCTGCACGCCGGTGGCAAATTTGGTGGTGGCGGCTATCAAATCAGTAGTGGCCTCCATGGTGTAGGCGTCTCAGTCGTCAACGCCCTCTCAGAATGGTGCCAGGTCGATGTCAAACGCGACGGCATCCTCTATCGCCAGCGCTACGAACGCGGCATCGCCGTCACCCCTCTGCTCGAAGTTGATCCCGTCGAAGAGGACGACACAGGCACCATCACATCCTTCCTGCCCGATCTAACCGTCATGGAGACCCGCGACTACAACTTTGACATCCTGGCCCAGCGTTTCCGTGAAATGGCCTACCTGAATCGCGGCATGACCATCTCCCTGCGAGACGAGCGCACCGATCGTGAAGTCACCTTCTACTTCGAGGGTGGCCTTGTCTCATTTGTCCGCTACCTCAACAAGAACCGTGGCCGTGTACAGGCTCGCCCCGTAAGCATCATCCGTGAAATGGAAGGCGTCAAGGTCGAACTGGCCGTACAATACAACGATAGTTGGAACGCCACCGAATTCTCCTTCGCCAACGGCATCAATACCGTTGACGGCGGCATGCACATCACCGGCTTCCGCAGCGCACTCACCCGCACCCTCAACGACTACGCCCGTAAGGTCAACCTGCTCAAAGAAAAAGACGGCAACCTCACTGGCGACGACGTTCGCCAGGGTCTCACCGCCGTAATCAGCGTCAAGATTCTCAACCCACAATTCGAGGCCCAGACCAAAGCCAAACTCAACAACGCCGAGGTTCGCCCCATCGTGGAAATGGTCACAGCAGAAATGCTGACCAAATATCTCGAAGAGACGCCCAGCGAAGCCAAAGCCATCATCGAAAAATGCCTGCTCTCCGCCCGCGCCCGCGAAGCCGCCCGCGCCGCCCGCGACCTCATCCAGCGCAAAAACGCCCTGGACAACACGCTCCCCGGCAAACTTGCCGACTGCTCCGAAAAACACGCCGACCGCTGCGAACTCTACCTTGTAGAGGGCGACTCCGCAGGAGGTTGCTTCGCTGGAGATACATTGATTGCACTCGCTGATGGCCGTTCGCTCAGCTTCAGTGACCTGGTTGCGGAGCAAGCCGAAGGGAAAGAGCATTTCGGCTACACCATCCGTAAGGATGGCACAATCGGACTGGAGCGCTTGGTGAATGCTCGCATGACGAAAACTCACGCCAAAGTGATCCGAGTAACGCTGGATAATGGAGAATCAGTAGTCTGCACTCCTGATCATCACTTCATGTTGCGTGACGGTAGCTACAAAGCAGCCACTGACCTTACTTCGCTTGACTCACTGATGCCGTTATACCGCAAACTATCCGATATAAATGAACCCGGCATTACTATTCATGAATACGAAGCTGTCGCTAGCTACAACCATCGTATCGTTTCAGTTGAACCGTTGAACCAAGAGATAGACGTATACGATGTTGAGGTTCCTATTACTCATAACTTTGCTTTGGCCAGCGGCATTTTTGTCCACAATAGTGCGAAACAAGGTCGTGACCGCCACTTCCAGGCCATCCTACCCTTGCGTGGTAAAATACTCAACGTCGAACGTGCCCGCCTCGACAGAATGCTCGGCAACGAAGAAATCAAAAACATCATCACCGCCATCGGCATCGGCATCGGTGAACACTTCAACATGACCAAGCTCCGCTACGGCCGCATCGTCATCATGAGCGACGCCGACGTAGACGGTGCCCACATCCGTACGCTCCTACTCACCTTCTTCTTCCGTTACATGGAGCAACTGATTACCGACGGGCACCTCTACATCGCCCAGCCCCCGCTCTACCATATCAAAACCGGCAAACAAGTCCAATACGTCTACACCGAAGAAGAGCGCGACCAGATCATGGAAGAATACAAAGCCGCCCACAACGGCAAAGAACCCGAAGTCGGCCGCTACAAAGGCCTCGGCGAAATGAACCCCGAAACCCTCTGGGACACCACCATGGACCCCGCCCACCGCACCATCCTAAAAGTCTCCATTGAGGAAGCCGTCGAAGCCGACAAAACCTTCAACATGCTCATGGGCGACGAAGTCGCCCCCCGCAAACGCTTCATCGAAAGCCACGCCAAGAGCGCCAATTTGGAAAAAGCGCAAATTTGGATGTATAGGCTTACTAGTTTGTGCTTTGTCATAAATATTTGCCCCATGTCAAAATATTTACGTGGCAATCGTTACTTGAGAGTATTTACCTCATAGAGATAAACTGTCAAGCCCGTTTGAACTTTGGCTTAAGATGATGAATCACCCGTTGTATCGTATAGGATGTTATCATTTCCTCTGATACGTATTTTATTTTCATGTAAAAGAACTAGTAATGGCTCAATTGATATCACTGAAGCAAAGCCGTTTTCTAAAGCTTGGTCTCCGTCTGTAAGCGACTCAGTAAGGACACCTAGCAGGAAATCATATTCACTGATAACTGGTCCTCCAAAAAAACCTTCCCTTGCTATTGATGAGATTACAAAATGGGGATGCGGACTACTATATTTATCAATAACAGCATTGATTTCCCCTTGTGCTGCGACTAATACATACTCTTTTGAGAGTGGGATCCTCGGATATCCAAATGCTACAACTCTAGAGAGGACTAGTTCGTCACCAATCCAATCGTCTAAATGACTTCCTAATGGGATTCGGTCGACTTTCTCCTTAGGTTTACCATCTTCGATTATCGTCGTCTTTTCTAGATAGTGGTCTAATGAAAAGTCTGTTTCCAATACAGCCAGGTCAATTTTAGAGCTAGAGGGATAAAAAATATTTTTGATTGTTACATTTCGAGATGAATAAGTCCCCGCAACTAACTGTATGTTGTGGTCCTCAACAACATGTCTCGCAGTCACTATATAACCATCACCAATGTGAAAGCCAGTCTCTGTGGCTAGGTCTCCCACCTGGGTCCTAACAGCTATTTGAACAACACAACGTTTGTATCTCTCGTATAGCTCTTTCATGTTGCATCCCCTCAATTTCTATTGGTTATGATCCAGTAGTTTATCACAATAACCCCTACCATTAGAATTCTTGGGATGAAGATGGTACTTTCTGCTTCAACACGAATGGCTGTAAACTCCATACGAGCCCGTTTTTCAAAATCACGGCTAAGAAGTCACTCCATGTAGCGCTATGCTGATCTCTAATTCTCCTATACTCTTGCCAGCTGAGAGTGCCATCCCTTGAATTTTCTAGAGCTGTCAGCAATGCCGCTTGAAACTCTACGCTATATTCATGTTGCTGTAATTTCTGAATAGGTCTGTTACCATCAATAAGAAGATAGCCCCATCCATTTTGCATACAGAACTTGCGCAAAGCCGACCATTTGATGATATTCTCATACAGAGCCATCTGATATCCAGGCTTTACTTCAACCACAACCCCTCTGCCGTCCTTGATGACAAAGAATACATCTGGATAATAAATGCGCCGTAACCCGCCAAGTTCGTAAGGAATAACAAATGGCTGCTCCTGATAAACCACAACCTCTTTTATCTTCTCCAGTTTAAGCAGAAATTGTAATTCCAAGAGCGACTCATACTGTACCTCCCTGCCCATCTTCTCACTAAAGAAGATACCAACTTTTCCCTCGCTATCTAGCGACACTTCTCTTTGACGGCTCAATTTGGAAGCTACCTCAAATGTATGTGAACTTCTAGTTATTTCGAGAGGCCAGGTAATGTAGGTAAGCAAATTCTTGAATTCAGCCTCTGACTGAGCCGCTTGCCGCAGAGCAATCACTTTTTGTCGATGCAACTGAATAAGCTCAGAGAGATTTTTCTCAGCCTGCCCTCCTTGTCCGTAGAGCAGACGAATAAGTAATGGTAGAGAATGAGTTTCCTGGGGAAGGTAGGCTAGTTCATTCCTGGCGAAAGCAAAAATCCTGTCAATGTGACCAGGCTCTTCTGGTTTGAGTCTACTCTTCAGGTAAAGCAAAAGGCATGCACTGGCTGCTGTTGTCTGGCCCTTGGTTATTTGTCTCCTGCCTTTAGTATAAATTTTTCGAAATATCCGCTGAAGAATTTGACGAATTCTCTCCCGGGAAACACCAAGAGCTTGACCAACTTGCTCGAAGAGTATGCGGTTCTCCGCTTGAGAATCCATATCTCAAATCAAGAATGTGACTTTCTCTTGCTGTCAGCGCTTCAGATTGCGCAAGCATCAAATATTCAGTGAAGATTTCATCTGAAGATATGATCATGTACTCCTTCACGTTGTTCTCACGACGGCCCTCTTGCTCTCAGGTGTCTGTAGCATTCTAAAACCCCAACGGGATACAGGACAAGACTAACAAAAACTCAGAATAACAAAACCCTCAAGTTTTTTCCGAACGTATCGATAAGCATGCTGTACGAGCGGTGCTACCACTCCGTCTTTGTGCCAAATGCATGGAATCAGATATATCTTCTCTAAAGATATTGCTTTTGCGTAATTTATCTCGTATTATAAAATACAAATAGGCATTGTGAAATACCCAAAGGGATTTCAAAATATGCAGGTATATACTGCGGCTGACATCAAACAAATTTATAAACTTACACAGAAACAGATAGATGATCTGGATAAAAGTCACGTCATTAAACCGAGCATACGGCCCGCACAAGGAAAGGGTTCACAACGCCTGTATTCATTTGAAGATTTGCTTGCGTTTCGTTTCATTAAGCAACTGCTTGACGCTCATTGGTCTATGAAGACAATTAAAACGGCTATACAGAATTTACGGACTATTCTACCAGATAAAGATCCACTGCAAGATTTCGTTCTGTTAAGCGTCAATGGTTCTATCATAGCGCGCTGCACTACTGAGCAGGGACAATCTGTTCTCATTGATGCGCTCTCACACGGCCAACTCGTCATGCCGATTATTCTCAGTGAAATTCGTGAAAAGGTCATAGAAGATGTTCAGCTTCTTTACTCATCTCAAATACACGTTTGAAACATTTCAACAATGAAGGTAGGAGAAAGCGTTCATGCTGTTAGGCACACTTCTTGAAGAGCTTAATTATGAGCAATCGCCTCACTACCGTTCTGACGTTAGTGAATTTGAGCCTGAAACTGCTCATCTATTTCGCGCTGCTCACGATGCAGGAGTGAGCGGTATCTATGTATTCCAGGCAAGCCCCGCCCTTTCACAAAAAGTTATAGCAGATCGCCCGGCTGTTTATGTTGCGCAAGCACAAGATCTCAAGCATGCCCAAAGCATCCATCGAAGCCTCTGGAACCTGTTCTACGCCCCATATATAATTATCCTGCTACCATATCAGGTAAGGGTCTATACCGGATTTAAGTATTCTGACAAAGACCCGAACAAAGGACTTCTGGACGAATTTCCGCTTCATGATCTTCGTCTTTTTTTAGCCGAATTTTCATCTGAAGTCATTGACACTGGCCGTATCTGGCAAAGGGGGAAGTACAAAAATCAACTTGATGAGCAGGAACGAGTGGACAAGCGGTTACTAATGAATCTGCGTCAACTTGGCAAAGAACTGAAAAAACATGGACTCGATACCTCTGTAGCCCATGCTTTGATTGGGAAGTATGTCTATATTCGCTATTTGTGGGATCGAGGAATTCTCACCGAGGCATGGTTACAAGAACAACATATAGAGAAGGAAAGCATTTTCAGCCGAAGTGCCACCGCCGATGACCTATCCAGGCTCATTACGGTCTTAGAGGATCGTTTCAACGGCAAAATTTTTCCCATTGACTTTACCCAGGCAAACGCGCCAATTGATCTGCATGTACAGTTGACCGCCTCAGTGTTTCTGGGGGATAAGACTGTTCGCGAGGATAAGAACAAGATCATCCGGCAATTGCATCTTAACTTTCAAGCGTATAATTTCGCATACATTCCTATCGAGATTCTGTCAGATGTCTACGAGCAATTCATTGAGGATGCTAGAAAAAAAGGGGCTATCTATACTCCCGAAATTCTGGCAGATTACCTTTTATCTGAGGTGAGTAGCGTCAAGCCCTTGACTGAAGAAACCAGGATTCTCGACCCGGCTTGCGGCTCAGGTATTTTTCTTGTCCTGGCCTATCGACGGCTAATAGAAGCTGAACTCGCAAAAAGTGGGAAGTCAACGTTATCCGACAAAAAACTCAAAGCATTGCTGAGTAACATTTATGGTGTGGAGCGAGAGCTGGACGCATGTTACGTTGCCGAATTCAGTCTTATTTTAACCCTGCTCAACTACGTAGACCCACATGAATTGCAAAAAATAGAGTTTCACTTTCCCACGCTCCATAATACCGCAATTTTTCATAGTGACTTCTTTGACATCGAAGGGACGTACTATAAGGCTCAATTTTGGCAGCGGGGTCTAACATTCGATGTGATTATTGGTAACCCCCCTTGGATTGAGTTGAAAAACGATGGCGACGAAAAGTTTGCTCGTCAATGGATGCAGAATAGAAGAAATAAGATTGAACGCCCAGTAAGTGGAAATCGCGTAGCAGAAGCCTTTAGTTGGCTGGTTACCGACCTCTTGCAGCCAGAGGGTATTATCGGACTTCTTCTTCCTGCCACAAGCTTAGTTAATCTTGAAGCACGCGACTACCGCAAGCGTTTTTTCACTAGCCATTATGTATTTCGGATCACGAATTTTTCTAATTTGCGATGGATTTTATTTCCCGAAAATGAGTTTCCAGCTTTTACCATGGTTTATCGTCCCTTGAAGAAAAGAGAGGTAGAGAAGCCACCTATTATTCACTACGCTCCCCTATCTATTGATCAGGTTGCAGGCTCGCGAGAAAGACTTTGGACGATTACGATTAATGAGCAGGAAATGCAGATGATTGATCCATTAGATGCAGAAACAGGGGAAACACTCATCTGGAAACTTGCTCTTTGGGGTACCTTGCAAGATAAAAAAGCGATCGAGTATATCGAAGCTTTCTTTCCTTACACGGTTGGTACGCTATGTACTAGAAATAATTGGTCCCTTTCCCAAGGAGCTGAGCTACGGGATAAGAGGAAATTTGCGGCCCATACACTAGATTATATTGATGATCTAAAAGGGGAAAAACAATTTCAGCGTGAAACAATGACAAATACTTTGTTCCATCTTTCCGTACCTTCTTACGTTCTGACTCCTATACCTGATGAGATGTGTGCTATTCGCAAACGTGGAGGGAAGCAGGGACTCTCACTCACGCGAGCGCCTCATATCGTTATCTCCCCAAGTTGGGGAAGTTTTGTAGCATTCAGTGATGTTGATTTCCTCATTCCGCCTCGTGTCATCGGAATAGCTGCTTCGCAAGAGGACGCCGATAGGTTACGTGCACTCTCGCTCTATTTGAACTCGAGTATGGTATCTTATTACCTTTTCTTCCATGTCCCTGAATGGGGGATTTTTAGAAATGCCAGGTACATCACTCTCAGTGAGCTAAAAAAAGTACCAGTACCAGATTTTCATTCTGAGCAAGCTAAAGAACTCACCTCGCTTCATCAGCGACTGGTCGCTGAGGAACAGCAACATATTTCAGAAGCAGTTGCAAAAGCAAGTAATCTGCAAATGGCTCTCTTTTCACAGGGAGAGGAAGCATCTGGTGATTTATCCATACCTGAGCTACTCTCAAAAATGCCAAAGGAGCAGAAGGAGCGGATTGAAAATGAAGTGAAAGCATTTCACGACCAAGCGCGGAGCATGATTGACGAGAAAATCTTTGATCTATTTGCTATCCCTGAAGATATTCGCTTGCTTGTAACTGACTTTGTTCAGGTGCGCCTTCTGCTTGATAGACCAACTGCATTCGATCAAGTTATTCGAGAGCCACATGAATATGAACTCATGGATTATGCGCGTGAACTTCGAGATGAGCTTGATGGTTTTGTAGATGAGGATACACATCATGGCATCAGTATTACCTACTCTCCAGATCTCATCGAGTGTATCATTGAGGTTGTAAACACAGATAAGCCAATAACCCTTGACTCTAATAAAGTTAGGCCAGGTGATGTAACATCTTCTCGCATATTATCCGAACTGAGTGAAGGCCTCAAGGAGCAGGTCAGCCAATGGATATATGTGCAGCGAGGATTGCGGCTTTTTGATGGGCCACGCATTCATCTTTATAAACCACCTCGTTTAATTGATTGGACTCGAACTCAAGCAATGAATGATGCCGGTGATATTCTTGGAGAAGTTCTTTCAGAAGTGTAGTAGGGTATATGAAAAGTAGTACACCTGATCCTTCTTGTTTTAAATCTTGGAAGGTCGGGTTTAGGAAAAGGGCGCATACGCTGATTAAGGTGGGGTATAGCGCAAGTCGCGCTAAAATAGCGTCCGATAAACAAGATGAAGAACAAATCACTGAATTCATCGTTTGTGGCATAAAAGATTGGATGCGTGGCCTAGATCGTCCCTCCTGGTGTAAGTATTACAGTGTTCATGAAGAAGCGCCTGTGTCAGGCAAAGGAAGTCATGGTAAATCTAGACCACGAACCGATATTTTTATTGAATTAGGATCTCGCCCACAGCGTCCTGAGTATGTATTTGAAGCGAAACGCCTGCACACGAAAGGATTTGGAGCAAGTAAATACACCGGTGTCGAAGGAATGGGATGTTTTACAGAGGGCATCTATGCAGAGGGATACGATGAAGCAGCTATGCTTGGATACGTACAAAGCAATACTCCCAACGAATGGAAAAAGCGTGTAATGAAATCGATTACAGAAAATGCGTCCAGTCTATATTTACAATCAGCGCAATATGATGAGGTTGTTATTCCTGACTTTCCCTTGGAGTGGGTGAGCGAACATGCATGCATAAAAGCTACGGGCAAACCGATAAAAATATATCATGTTCTTCTCGATTGTACACCACCAGTACAGCCATCTGCACCTATTTGAAGTGTATCAATCTGCGACTCATCTCCCTGCTTCACCCGGTACTGCTAATCCCCGATAGCCTGCTGCATCTCCTCTTTAGAATTTGAGATCATTGTAAATCTTGGACAAAGTATATTTGACTCTGCCAAATATTTGTGACGATAAGCAAGGTTTCGCCAAATATTTGAAAAAAACTGCTAGAAATCCGTGGTGATAAGCGTAGCCTTAAGCTCAACACTGCTGAGCTTCTGCCAATATTGTAGACAATAAAACTATGTCTGTTTTTAATAGCCGAAAAGCCATCCTCCCCACCTTCTGGTTCCAAAACAAGGTGGTCATGTCACTTGCCCTTTGCCTTGAACTCAGGTATACTTCGTGAAGAAACTCACCTGTTTTTGCGTCCTGTACCCTGTTTGACCCGCATCGTTCTGACCCTTTGCGCTATTTTTCTCACGAGTGGATGCTCTGCGTTCCAGCATGCATCATGAGCATGCATTTAGAAAGGACGGAAGGGAGATGGAACCTTCCCGCTTTGACGAACTGACCAAAGCCTTAGCCACCTCAACCTCGCGCCGTCAAGCCCTCAAAGCCATTGCCGCGACTGCTCTTGGAAGCATACTTGGCCTGGGAGGCATCGGCACGGCCCTGGCCAACTGTAAGCCCAATGGCTACGGTTGTAATATAAGGACACAATGTTGTTCGGGTCAGTGTCAGCATGGCACCTGCTGTAGTTCCCAAGAAGGAACCACGTGCAGTGTAGATCGTGACTGCTGCTCGGGCACCTGCTGCCAGGGCGTCTGCTGTGGCTCCGGCCAGGTCTGCCTCAGCAATGGCTCGTGCGCGACGCCCTGCCCTGCCTTTGGTGGGCCTTGCAGCGGGTCCTGTGGGGCTGGTACTTGCGGTCTCGATATTTCGGGTGGGCAATATTGCTGGAATGGCACATCCTTAGCTGGTTCTTTCTGTGCTTACGACAGCATGTGTCCTAAGGGGTATTTCTGCCAAATTGATGCTACTGCCTGTTATGGTTTATGCTAGGACGCGTCTCTCTCATGACGATGGGACGATCACGTCCCATCGTCGAGGGGTACGTACTCGTGCATCTCCCTTGCTTTGGACACGTGGGGCAGAAGAGGCGTGGGTGAGCCAACCTGATTCACGTACGTTACGCCTTTTTGCCAAGGAAGGTGGAGTAGCCCACGCGATGCGCAACGAGACAGGCGCTGCTTACGATCCTCTCATTATCTCTTAGTCCCGACTCGGCTTTGTTCTGATTCCGGCGATGACGAGATCGAGCATGCGGTTGGCCCCATCAGGGTCGGACGCATGTTCATTCACCATGGCGATTCCGTAGACGAGTCGCATCACGTCGACGAGATGAACATCCGTTCGGATGTGTCCTGCGGACTGGGCGCGGAGTAACAGAACATTTCCCGCCTCGTGCATAGCTTTGTTCGCATCATAAATTCTCGTTCCCGGAACGTGCTTGGCAGCCATGATGGCTGCTCCCATGCTCCGCCCTCGAGCCGCGAAGTCCATCTGGAGACGAAGCCAGCTGATCAGGGCGTCTAAAGGAACCGGAGCGCTGGCAAGTGCTTCAGCATGTGCCCTCAATTCATTGGTCTCATCCAGGAATACGGCTTCAAGGAGATCCTGGCGCGTGGGGAAGTGGCGGTACAGCGTTCCGATGGCGACCCCAGCCGACCTGGCAATGTTCTCCAGGACAATATCAGAGCCGAGCTCCGAGACCGCAGCTCGCGCCACCTTCAACAGGCTGGCGTAGTTGCGCTGCGCATCAGCTCGCATAGGGCGGTTGGCTTGTGGTGGCTCGTGCATTTCATGCTCCTCCTTTCTCCTAAAAATATTAGTCCTTGACAAAGTGAGGGTCCCTCCGTTATTATATGAGAGGTAAACATGAGGGTCCCTCCGCTTAATAATAGGAGGTAGCCTCATTTTATCACACTCACGTTTGATCTTACCAGAAGAAGGAGAACTTTCTTATGCGTGTTTTCGTCACAGGAGCAACAGGCTTCATCGGTTCCGCCGTCGTCCGCGAACTCATCGGTGCTGGTCATACGGTCGTCGGTCTTACCCGCTCAGACAAGGGTGCTGAGGCACTGAAGGAAGCTGGGGCCGAGGTGCGTCGCGGTACCCTTGACGACCTCGACAGCCTTCGCACCGCTGCGGCGGCAGTGGATGGCGTCATTCACCTGGCGTTTCAGCACGGCTCTTCGGACTTCGCAGCCGCGCTCACCACCGATCTGCGCGCCGTCGAGACGATGGGGACGGCGCTCGCAGGCACAGGCAAGCCGTTCGTGACTACCGCTCACCTAAACGGGGAGGCATCGGATAACGCGGTGCTCGCACTGGCTGGAGTGCGAGCATCGGTCGCCTCTCTCAGTCTGTCCGTGCATGACGAGGGCGACAAGCACGGCTTCGTGCCGAGGTTGATCACCATCGCCCGCACGAAGGGCGTCTCTGCCTACATCGGCGACGGGTCCAACCGCTGGCCGGCAGTCCATCGCCTCGATGCGGCGCACCTGTACCGCCTGGCACTGGAAAGCGCCCCGGCGGGGTCACGGCTTGACGGGGTCGGCGATGAGGGTGTGCCATTCCGCGACATTGCCAGCGTCATCGGTCGCCACCTGAACCTGCCGGTGGTCAGCATTTCCCGTGAAGAGGCAGATGCCCACTTCGGCTCTTTCCTCGCTATGGTGGCGGCGGTCGACCGCCCGAGGTCGAGTGCACAAACCCAGGAACTCCTGGGATGGCGGCCTGTGCATCCCGCACTGATCCCGGACATCGAAGAGCACTACTTCAACGACTGATGTGAGGCTGAGGGTCACCCCTCATGACAACCAAACGTGTGGGGAGGATGATGGAAGCTGATGCGCGCAAGTGGATCGCTGGAGCGGACACTCATCCAGCGCAAAAACTCAATCAACTCAGCGGTATGCTCAGGTCTCGCAAATATGCGAGGCCTGACATATTACTAAATACATCAACAACTTGAAACCTGTCCGCACAACAATCCCAAAATTCTTGAATGCACTTAGTGGACTGTCAAGCTTGATTTGAAAAAAGGAAATGTAGTGGCGGGGCTTGCCCCCGCCAGGCTACAACCCATCACATGAACTACGTCAGTCCACTACGCTCCCTCTATCTGAGCGGGCTTCATTTGCAACCTTGTTTAAGATCACGTACAATTTGCATGATAGCCATCCGGCAAAAATTTTTTGGAGGATAACCATGCCAACTCGTTCAGAAATCCTGGACACTCTTGCTGCCTCGCAAGAGCAAGTCACTACGTATTTTCAAGGACTCAGCCCGGAAGAACTTGAGCGTCCATGCACAGCAAGCGGAGTTCCCGGCGAAGCACCTTGGCGAGCAAAAGATCACTTTGCCCATCTGGCAGAAAATGAGCGCAACATCCAGATCTTGTTGCGCCTCATGCTCAAAGGCGAGACGAGTCTGCCCGGCAACCTGGGCACGATGAGCAGAGAGGAAAGGCTGGCGTTCTCAAACCAGCGCAATCAAAACTACGTCAATGCTCACCACGACGACAGCATGCAGACGCTTTTCGCGGATTTGGCCGCCGTGCGCCAGGAAACCCTGAACCTCCTCGATCTGTTCACAGATGAACAACTGGCCGCGCACCCGCCTATCTCCTTTGTGGCTGACAGGACTGCCGCTGATCTATTCGCCGCCAACGCCCAGCACGCGTCAGTGCATATCACGTGGATTGAGGAAGGGTTTCGCCAGGGTCTCTAGAGAAATACTCACTTCCCAAAGTGTACATATTGCCAAACTTCCTGATCTTCATGGCAGACTTGCTCAGTCCAAATAGCCATAATCACAATCCAACTAACTTTGAGATTCTACAAGCCCTGTTCTTTGTCATGCTGGCCTTCCTATTGCTCCTTATTCAACGGCTGGTAATAAAGTAAAACATTCCCTGAACGAAACGTCTTCGTCTTCAGAAGTTTCAACTTCAGCCTATCGTCCATGCCCTCGAATAAACGTTTGCCGCTGCCTAACACAACCGGATTCACCATAATCCGCAATTCATCAACCAGCCCCATTTCTAGCAAAGATACCGTCAGGTCGGAACTCCCGAATATTGCCAGGTCACCACCCTGCTGTTGCTTCAGCTTTGAGACCTCTTCGGCAACATGCTCTTTCACCAGCCTTGAATTTTCCCATTCCGCCCTATCCAGCGTCTTTGAAAAGACCAGTTTGGGTATCCTATTCATCTTATCAGCAACGACTGGATCATTCTCTTTTGCGAATTGCGTTGGCCAGAAACTTGCCATGACTTCATACGTCACTCGTCCAAACAAAAGCGTACCTATTTCATCGAGCTGCTCGATAGCAAATTCATTGAACTCTTCATCCACATTATGCCAATCTATTTCGTGATTAGGTCCCTCAAAGAAACCATCAACCGTAACCATCATGAACAAAAATACTTTTCGCATACAATCTCCCTTCCCCTAATGAATTTTTCCACCCCAACGGGCATCTCCTGTAGGGACAGTGCCTTGTGCCTGTCCTAATGAATTTCTCCACCCGCATGGGTATATGCTGTAGGGACAGTGCCTTGTGCCTGTCCTAATGAATTTTTCCACCCCAATGGGGAACGGCTGTAGGGACAGTGCCTTGTGCCTGCTCCTCCTCCGGGCTCTCGGCTCCATAACCCGATCCGATAGGAACGGCTGTAGGGACAGTGCCTTGTGCCTGTCCTCCTCCTTGGGGTTCGAGGATATGAGAACACTCCTCATAACCCGATCCGATAGGAACGGCTGTAGGGGCAGTGCCTTGTGCCTGCCCTCCTCCGGACTCCTCATGACCTGATCCGATAGGAAAAATTGATTAGCGGTTAAGCGCCGGCATCACCTCAGACACCAGCAACTCCAGCGTCGTCAGATCAGGAAACCCACCAATAGAAAGCATAAAGTAATCCACACCAGCATCAACGAACGGCTGCATCTGCTCAATCACCTGCTCCGGCGTCCCCACAAAAGCCCTCTCCGTACTATAATTGTTCGTATTCAGCCTTTTCACCTCATCCTCCGTCCTCCCACACGCACACCCACCATACCACGCCCTACGCACCGTCGCCGGATCGCGCTGCACCTCGCCACACGCCCGTTCAAACTCCTCCACATACTTGCGATACGTCTCGATCCCCGTCCACGAAACATTCCACCAATCCGCATAGCGAGCCGCCACCCGCATCATCCGCGGCTGAAACGCCCCAACCATAATCGGAGGAACCGGCTCCGGCTTCGGCTCGCACCACGCATCCACAACACGATAATGCCTCCCATTCACCGTCGCCCGTTCATCACGCCACATCGCCCGAATAACCTCTAACGCCTCCACCAGCTCCTCCACCCGCGTCCCCGCCCGAGGAAAATCGTACCCATACGCCCTATACTCATCCTCCTTCCACCCCGCCCCAATCCCCAGCACAAAGCGCCCGCCACTCAAAAACTGAGCCGTCGCCGCCATCTTCGCCAGCAAAGCCGGATTGCGAAACGACTGGCACAGCACCACATGCCCAAACATAAACTCCGGCTGCAAGCCCCGCGAAATACGTCAAAGCCGTCCACCCCTCCAGCAAAGCACTATCATCCTCTTGCAAATGATCCACAAACCAGAACGAATCAAAACTCCCCCGAATCACCTCAAACCCCCTCTGCACCCCCTCCATATAAACATCCCGCCTCATCCCCCTAGGTGGTCTACCCGGCAGCGCCCACCCAAATTGAACACGAGTCATAGGATACCTCTCTTTATCAAGTAATGGATTTGCTAGGTAAACATTTGGAGATCCAACCTGTCATCCTGAGCGCAGCGAAGGATCTCGGTCGCCACACGCCGAGCTCTTGAGCGAAGCGTCTTATCTCCAAAGGTCTATTTGTTAAGTACTGTGTGAGACCCGGCATTTAGTCTCAACGTAATGAAATCCTATATCAAGGGATTATTCTTAATGCTTGGCGGCTCTATTGCCCATTTACCGTTAGCAGGAGCGTTAATCTCTCTATGAGTATTTAGAACACCTTCTTTCATTGCTATTTCAGCTCTATCAACCACATCCAAAGCTCTCGCCCGTCCGCCATTGATTCGATATCGCCATCCGTAATCTTTGCATCTACCTCGGTTCCCCAGACCTGCACGTATTCAATGCTCTGTTCTTCAACGTACACTGTTAATTTTCTTTTTCCATACCACCACTCAAAAACTACTCCGCCGTCCGGACCACCAGTTACATTTGGTTTAATCCATCCCAGGCTCGCAACTGTCTGAAAAAGACTTGTAATCCAGGACCATGCGTGTTCAATAGCAGTATGTTCAGGTTTTGGGGCATCATAACCATTCCAGCCAACATCCCACGTTCTCAATCTGTTAAGGTCATTAAATGTATCTCCTAAACTTCTCCTGACAAACCTTTCAAACATACTTGGATTTACGAACAGAAAGGATCAGGCGGATAATTTAACAGAACTTCTGACAATTCATAGTACATCCGAGTTGAACGCACCAGATGCTCTAGTATTTCATTTGCCGATACGCTCATGCCTCTAATAAGCATCTCATCGGTTCCCAATGCATCATGATTCTTTGGAGTAGGACGCATCACAATTGCCATCAGTTTATTAACTCCTCTGTTCTCTCTGTGATACTCTCCCTAAATACTTGGTTCTTTCTCTCCTGTAGCTGCGTCAAAAAATGCCATCTATCTTCATCGTCACTCCTCTGCACCCCCTCCATATAAGCATTCCGGCTCATCCCCTCACGGGCTACTCGGCAGCGCCCACCCAAATTGAACACGAGTCATAGGATACCCCCTCTTTATCAGCTAATGGATTTGGTAGGTACTTCAATTGTAGTGCAAGGGCGCAACATAAGGGGTCATTATCTGACTCGTGCAATCGGTTGGCCTCTCCATGGAGTCACTTCTTTTTTTCGGGTGAAATCGTAACCAGGAAGTTGACTCATGCTCAAAAAGGGATATCATAGATGCGCCAACCGATAAGAAGAAACACGTACGGTTTGGCCAAATATTTGTGACGATAAGCGTTATCTTACGCTCAATAGTGCTGAGTTTCTGCCAAATATGTGTGAAAATCACCAGTTGTTGCATTTGCTTATTGTCATAAATATTTAACGAGGCCGAAGGTAGCTTTAAGCATCTACAACTGATGGCTTTGGCTCTCAAAGTAATTGGAATATTATCTCATTAAGGAGTCCCATATTCGAGATAATCGGATACATCTTAATTGTTGAGCTAAAGTCAAATATTTGTAACGATATAAAACAATATAGCGATCAGAGCAGAGCACCGTACAATATGCCAACAATGTGACATTATTGTACGGTGCTCTGTTTTTGATTGTCTTGTCCACTGGTATCAAGTACAATGGGAGATATAAGCATGCGGTACTCTTGTAACAATGGCTATCGGTCATACACAACAATGCTAAAAAAGGGAGAGGCGGATGTCAGAGAAAAAAGCTGCAATCATTAACGTTCGCAGGGGCTTGCTGGATGTTTCGCTGTTGACGTTGGGGGCTGTGGTGGGCGCCACGGGTAATATCCCGGTCGCTGGAACCCTTGCATTTGTGCAGTCCGTGCTTGCAACGGGTATCCTCAAACCACTGTTCGAAAAGAAACAGGAAGAGCATCTTGAATTGCCCATTCCTCACTGGTGGACGGGAGAGCCGCAGTTTGAGACCTGGCAAGATATCTGCTCGCATATCGAATACCGCCTTCCAACTATCCTCAAGGGAGTCAAGGATGCCTTACGCAAAGAAGCCAGCTATCCCTCCTCAGGTACTGTCAAAAGACTCTTCATCGAGCAGGTTGCCCAGCAGCTATCGCCCTGGGAAGTCAAATTGCAGGATCACTACATGATTGCTGGATATGTAACTCCCCCACTACTGGCAAAAACCGCCGACATACTCAAAGGAGCCATCGACATGACACGCCAGGAGGCCCTCGCACAATGGCTTGCCCAGGTCGCTGATAAGCTGGATACGCTCCAACTCGCAATAACAGAGATTACACCATCCTCGCTGACTGCTTCAGCTATTCCGCTAACATCAGCGGCACCAATAGCACAGACTATTGTAGCTCCGCAAGATGCTCAGACAAAGGCCATGCGCCTTGAAAGCAAGATGCAGGATGAAGCCTATGACGTTTATATCTGCTATGACGAGGAGGATGGGTCAGAAGTAATGAAGATCGGAGAGCAACTCAAGGCACAGAGCATTTTGCCCTGGTTCAATGGGATAGATGTACGGTCCGGAGTGCCCAGGAAGCTGCAACAGGAAGAGCAGATCAAGAAAATATCTGCGGCTGCTGTAGTTATCGGGCAACATGCTATAGCACGAGGGAAATTATTGCAGATATATGCCTTCATTGAGCAATATATAGACCGTGAGTGCGCAGTTATCCCGGTGCTCCTCCCTGATGCACCGAAGAAGCCAGAACTTCCCCCCTTCCTTGCGGAATTTGGCTGGGTCGATTTTCGTAAGCAGGTGCCTGATCCTTTGAAGCAACTGGTCTGGGGTATTACTGGCGAGCGGCCACTGTAGAGGGCAAGAAAGGTTTGAGATGCCTGAGGAAAGACCAGTTGTACGCTACAAGAATGCAAAGGTTGTTATCATAGGCAATAGCGGCACCGGCAAATCGAGCCTCCATCTTGCATTGACTGAGGAGAAACCAGTGGCCCCAAGAAATATCGCTGATAAACATCACGTTCGCCTGCTCGCTCGCCAGGACAGCTTATATGACGATGGACACCGGGAAGTCTACGAAACCTTTCTTTGTGATATGGGGTGGTGTTCAGGTTATCGCTTGATTCACCAGTTGTATCTGCATGACGCAGCCGTAGTATTGATCGTACTCGATATCCGCAGTGATAGCGATCCCGAAGTTGGTGTGAGCGAATGGGTACGCGTGATACAGCGCATCAAGAGCCAGCGTTCGACAGCAATAAAGATGTTTCTGGTCATTACGCGCAAAGATAGAGGTGGAGGTGGGAGCCATTTTTCCGATAAGATACAGCATTTGAAAAGGAAGCTGAGTTTTGATGACGTGTTTGTGACAAGTGCCAGGGAAGGATGGGGCATCAGCAGGCTGAAAAAGGCAATCCTCAAGGCTATAGACTGGGAAACGCTGCCTGCAGTGCATTCAGAGGCCCTCATTCAAGAATTCCAAAAATTTCTGAGCAATAAGTGGCAGCAGGGGCGACAGTTTCTCCCCGAACATGAACTGTACGAGGCGTTTGAGAAACTATGGGTGACAACTAATTGCCAGGACGAAAACCCAAATGCACAATTCGAGGCGTGTATCAGATGCAGCGAGGTGCAGGGGATGATACGTCGGCTTAGTTTGGGTCACTATATCCTATTGCAGCCTGAACTATTCAATATCTATGCATCGGGGCTGCTTGATGAGGCCAGGAACGATCCTGATGGCTTTGGCCGCATTGATGAGCAGAGATCCCTGGATGGGGAGTTTTCTTTAGCGGAGGAATTTGCACGTGTAAAAGATGGAGCGCTTGAAAGACTCTTGCTTAGCTCTATCGTGCAGGACTTCCAGAGCTTTAAAATTGCTTTTAAAGATGGGGTCGGGCAACAAATGAACCTCGTTTTTCCCTCGCAATCGACAGAGGACAACCCCGACTTGCCCAGTGCTTCCCAGGAATACTATACCATTCACTTCAACGGGGATGTTATGAGTATCTACTCGACACTCCTGGCCCACCTGGCGCGCACTGGCTCTTTTGTAAAAAAGGATTTGTGGCGGAATGCCGTTACCTATACAGACGATATGGGCAATATGTGCGGCATCTCCCGACATATGCATAGTGAGACAGAGTGTACCCTGACTATCTTCTTTGAAGCATCGGTGGATGAGGAAACACGTAGATTTTTTACTGAAAGTGCCTTTGGGCACGTAAGGTTTTATGATGAGCATGCGTCGAAAAGGCCTGTGCTCAGGTGCCCTGGATGTGGAATCAATTTTACTGAATATCAGGTACAAAGTATGAGAAATCATGGTAGGAGTGATTTCGCATGCCTTGTTTGCGGAGCAATCGTGGACCTGCCAGATGAAGACCCCTTTGCAGCCCTTCCAGATACTCGACACAGTAATCGCAATGCTCTTCGGGAAGAAATCAATCGCAGGAAAAAAATGGGTGATTATGACGCGTTTTTGTGCTGCAATGATGACGAGGAGGATAAGCAAGCTGTCGTGAAGATTTATCACGAACTGGAGAAACGCGGCATTGTGGTCTGGTTTGAAGGCAGAGATGTGCGTCCTCGGGAGTATGATAGTTCGTGAGATTGAGAACCAGATAAAGACAATAAAAGCTGCAGCCGTCTGCTTTGGCAACGGCAATGACAATCTTCGCTGGCTGGAAATGCACAAAAATGCTTTCCTTGATCAATTCAACAAACGGGGGTGCAGGATTATTCCGGTGTTGCTGGAACATGCACCTCGCGAGAAACCAGAGTCCCCTCTCTTCAATTTCGGGTGGGTTGATTTCCATGAGAAGGATCCCGACCCCATTGAACAATTGATATGGGGTATCAGGGGCTAGAAGCCTTGATAGCTGTACGTTGTGAAGCGTATTAGTATGATCTGAAAGGAGCGAGCCGAACATGTCACAGAAAAATCTTCCTCCAGGCCTCACATTGCGTTATACGCTCAAAGGGCATACACAGAGCATTACGCGGATTGCGTGGTCGCTCGACGGTCATATGCTTGCCTCTCCATCCGGAGATCAGACGATTTGCTCTGGGATGCGGTGACAAACCTGCGTCTACACACGCTTTCAGGACATGCCGATAGTATCAACAGTGTCGCATGGTCGCCTGATGGCCGTGTGCTCGCTTCCGCTTCTGATGATGCGACCATAAAGCTATGGGAGGCACAGACAGGGCGCTGCTTGAGTACACTGACAGGGCATAAAGCGGCAGTGACAAGCGTAGCCTATATGCCGGATGGACGAACTCTGGCTTCTGGTTCCAATGACGGGACGGTTAAGCTCTGGAATACACAGACAAAGCAATGCCAGATTACGATTGTCAGAACCTGGATCTGGTGTGAAGAATGTGTCCTTCACACCAGATGGACAAATTCTGACTTCCTACCTTGATAATGGAATTATCCAGTTCTGGGATATGCAACACAACAGCCCTTCCCTCCTTGTAGAAACCTTGCTCATAAATGCATATGTTATTAACATGGTTTGGTCGCCAGATAGGGCAGTTTCTTGCTACTAGTTCCAATGATGGAACTATCATGCTCTGGAAAGTGAGGGACGGAGAGAAACAACTCACAAACAAAGAAACCCTGAGTTGCTCCTGAAGTCCTTCTCGAAGGGCATACAGATATGGTCACTAGCCTCTCTTTTCCAGTGATGGGCATCTTTTAGCTTCGAAATCGCGCGATGGCACCGTACGTTTGTGGAGAGCGGATAGCTGGCAGACGGTTTCCATCATAGAGGAACCAGCTTCGGGGAAAACAACTCCGGGAATAGCATTTCATCCGACTGAACCTGTCCTGGCTACCCTCGGAGAAGAGGACACGGTGATCCGCATCTGGGACTTGGATGTCCCTACGCTTCTCGCTACAGCGCAATCATCTCCCTCGAGCTTGTATCGCAATGCAAAGGTGGTGCTCGTTGGCGATAGCGGGGTGGGGAAATCCGGCCTGGGGCTTGGTACTGACCGGGCAGCCATTTGTGCCAACTGAGTCAACACATGGTCGCCATGTCTGGACTTTCGATAACCATCCTATCAAGTTAAATGACGGCAGCTGAAGAGATACGAGAAATCCTCCTCTGGGACCTGGCGGGGCAGCCGGGGTATCGCCTGATTCACCAGTTGCATCTAGACGAGGTGACGCTGGCCCTGATCGTCATGGATGCGCTAAGTGAAACTGACCCGTTCGCAGGCGTCCATCATTGGGATCGTGCTTTACGGGCAGCCCAGCGCTCTCAGAGGAATGAGAAATCGCAAGCTGAAGAAGTTTCTCGTCTCGGCGCGCATTGACCGGGGAGGAATAACGGTGAGCCGTCAACGCATCGATCGACTGGTAAGAGAACTTCACTTCGACGGCTTCTTTCAGACAAGCGCGAAAGAAGGTCGGGCATCGTGGAACTGACTGAAGCCATCAGAAAGGCTATAGATTGGGAAGCGTTGCCAAAAATAAGTTCGACAGATCTCTTCCAGGAAATCAAAGCCTTTCTGGTCGCTGAGAAGGATGCTGGCCGTGTCCTGTCTTCACGCGATGAACTCTATCGCAAGTTCTTGAGTCAACGGAAAAAGGATGATGTGTGGGCACAGTTTGAGATCTGTATCGATACAGATGGAAACGCAAGGACTGCTACGAAAGCTGAGCGTGGACAACCTGGTCCTCTTACAGCCGGAGCGCTCGACGCCTATGCCTCGGCGCTGGTCAATGCAGTCAAGGATGAGCCGGATGGGTTTGGGAACATTCAGGAGGAGCGATACGCACGGGAACCTTTTACGTACCTGCCGATAAACGCTTGCTCGAACAGCAGCAGGAGCGGTTGCTGCTGATCGCTATGATAGAAGATCTCTTGCGTAGCGAGGTTGCCTTGCGGGCAGCGTACCGAAGATGGAAGCTACCTTGTCTTCCCATCGCAATCTACTCGCGAAAATGCTGAACTGCCAGAACCCGAGCAGAAAGCGGTCATTTTCCGCTTTGAAGGCCCCGTACAGAACATTTATGCGACACTGGCCGTCCGCCTCTCGCACAGTGGACTGTTTCAACGCAAGGAACTATGGCGCAACGGGATTACCTACAGATCAGAGATGGGTGATATATGCGGGCTATCCTGCGCAACTTAAGCGAGGGACGGGCGGAATTGACGCTCTTTTTCGATCCATTGGAAGATACCAGGACTGGCGAAAGCAAAGCAATACGGCAGCATTTTGAGGATTATGTCTACGAGCATTTGCGGCTCTCGCGCCACTGACCGGAAGCATTCAACGTCAGCGCTTGTTTGCCTGTCCGGCCTGTGGTGAACAATTTACCGACAAGCAGGTCTTGCGCCGACGCCAGCGTAACTTCGATATGATAACCTGTTACGTCTGTGATACATCATTCTCCATAGCAGAGAAAGATCACGAACCCGATGCAACATCCCTCGTCGCTATCTCGGCGATGAATCGCTCCGCCGATACGAACGCGAACACGAAGTAGCTGTGTCTGCTCATGACACGGCCCGATTGCGCAACCCGTACTATGAAGTATCCGGTGTCGTAATCAGGAGATGTTTGTGGGACGAGTGGACATCCTACGACACCTTTTCTCCGCGATTGCCCACAGGCAGTCTATCTCTCTTCTGGGACACGTCGTATCGGTAAATCCGCCCTGATCCAGCATATACACCGGCCAAAGATTCAGCAGCAGTTCGCTGTCGGCAATAATCTCAGCCATCACCTGTTTGTGCTTATCGATCTGGGAGAGTTTCTCTACAAGACCAGCGAAGAGTTCTTCAGGTCAGTAAGTGAACATGTAGTCGCTCAGTTGCGTAAAAAGTTGGAGCCATCATCTGTGCAGATGGAACTGCCACATCGTGACCATGGTGATGATCTTTTCGAGGCGGCTCTCGACGAGGCAAGAGACCGGGGTTTTCACACGATATTGTTGCTGGATGTTTCGATAATCCGTGCGAAACAAGTCGTTTGATCTCCAATTCCTGGAGAGTTCTCCGCTCATCAAGCGGGAAAAGTTTCCTATGTGACAACATCCGTTGCGCCTTTACAGGAGATATGCCATCATGCCTTGTGGGTTCTCCCTTTTTCAATATATTCGGCACATACTAGTTAGGAACCCTTAACGCAAGAAGAGGCACAACAACTGGTAAAGGAGCCTTCTCAACAGGCCGATTGCCCATTTACTGATGCCGAGATAGCCTGGGTACTTTCGCTCGCCGGTCGCCATCCGTTCTTCATCCAGCGCGTCTGCTACTTCCTCTTTGAAGAAAAACTTGCCAAAGATGAGAGGACTCATCTCAATGAGGAGCAGCCTGCCACGGACGAGTTGACCGATCTGAATAAGATCAAAGGACAGGCATATAACGACCTACTCCCACATTTCAACCATATGTGGAACGTCTAACATCGGAAGAACGGCAAGAGTTGTTTGAAGAGGTATTGCATACTAGAGGCACATCATGGCAGGCACCTTTCCCTGAATTCAGTGGAAGTGAGCTTTTCCATGACTTTGTACTCGAAAAAGGCGGGTATGCCTTCCTTCCAGTTGAATGTAGAGGAACTGGAGAAAGCGCTGGAACGATTAGCTGATCCCGTAGTGCTCGGAGAGTCCAATTTGAAATCTCTTAAGAGCGTTGCTCAACAACTTCAGAGCAAAGAGCAGCCGGTGTCGGCGCTTGAAACAGGGAGGGCCATTAGCCAGGTACTGAAAGCTAGCTTGGGGGGCGGCTACGTGGAAGTGGTGAGCGTTCAGATTATGCCGACGACTGGCGATTTTATAATATTCTCTACTATCGTTACTTCCGTAAATATCGTTTGAGCAATGAACAGATTGCTGTTCGAGTAGGGTTTAGTATCCGACAATACTATCGCGAACGCAATAAAGCAATCAAAGCATTCCTCAATGCATTGCTTGAAATGGAGACGCTCGCCAAGATGAACACTCGGAGCATGAATGCTCCTCAGGATCACTCTCAAACCCCATTAAGCACATCACCAGTTCTATCCAGGAAGGAAAATTTCATTCTGAGTTTCCTAAAACATCTCCGTGGTTATTTTTAGGCTGATCCACTAACTTTGTTAATAGTGCATAAGCTTATTTAGGCCAATCCCACCAACCTGGATAATAGTAGAAAGATATTCCTTTCTCGGGATAAGAAGGCCCATAAGAATGTGAATTACCTTCCCCTCTGCAATTTACATAGAAATGGGCCACGCCAACATGAATCTAGAAAGAGGACATTCCGAGCTCTTCTTTCTTCGAGTTACAGACAGCGTTTCTAGCAGTAGAAGAAGGAAGGGCATGGTTGGAACATCAAACTCATAATGCTCTACTGCGATGGGATTTCTCCCTTCTGAACGGTTTCGTTACTGCTCTTGCCAGGACTATTCCATGTAATAAGTGATCTCTTCAGCTAACTCACGGCCCATCACGCGCTCAACTAGATGCAAATGCATATCAATATCAGCAGGGATCCCCACCACTGTAACTAACGGACCTTCACAGCCTACTGGTTTCCCAGGTCTTTGATCTCGTTTAGCAGCCTGCCGGGAGTAGTACCCTTTGCTCCTGTGCCCATGCCCATTCTCGCTTTATATTGACTTTCTGCTGGAGATGTCCCGTAACTCGCTTAATCTGCCAGAAATAGTGCCTATAATGAAACTGCATGCGTACCATAGCCCCATTAGGAACAGGGTTATCCTTCAAGTAGTCTTTGAAATCACGCATTGCTTGCTGGGTTATTGCAGTCGGATTGCGCTTATAAGCCATAAAACAGCGGTAATAAACTGTTCGTGGCTGAAGACAGCAACCGTCCGATCTGGCTTAAACTGTGGACTTTGCAATTGTTCAAGGAACGCATGGCCTCGCTTTATGAAGGCCTCAAAAGACTCCGAGCCTGGGCCATCTACATAGGTTGGGAAACATTGTTCCCAGTAAGCATCCATTAATGGTCGCCGATCGTTAATAGTTGAGACTCCGGTGTATGGAGGCGAGAGATAGGTAAATTCGTGTACATTCCATTTTGTTAGAGAAACATTGGGGAAAAGTGATTGCGTGAATGCTGCTGTTTCCTGTGTGCGCTGGTAACGTGAGGTAACGATGAGGTCAAGCGAAGTATGCGATTTTAAATAGGCTGCGATATGTTTAGCTTGGTCGCTGCCCGAACTGTGAGCCTTGCACATTCGGGACAATCAGCGGGTACACCTGCATTTGACTGACTTTCTCCATGGCGGACTAAGAAGATAGTGGGCATATTTTCATAACTACTCCCTTCAACAATTTGGTCCTCAAGGGACCAATTCATTATAGTCCTTAGAAGCATGCCAAAAGGTGACAGAAGTATGACAAATTACATTTATGTTTCAACTTATAACATATGCTTTAGCCTGAATTAGGCATTCTTTGAATAGAACATTTGTATAAAGTAGAAGCCTATTATCAGGCAAGTGATCAAAATATCGTAGGTAGTCAGAGATGGTATCTGGATCAACCCGGATACTGGTGGGTTGGTCTGGCCTGTTGCGCAGTCGGTCATTGCGCAAGTGACGATCAGCAACACAAAAAACCACTTTAAGTTGTGCCTCGTCAATACAGCGAACAATTTCTCTCGCTTCATCAAGAACGAAGTGATGAAGTGCAGCGGTATCCAGAATGACCGGTATTTGTCGCTTTATCAGTAAGGTGCGCGTCATCTCGAACGAAAGCTCATATGCAACCTTACTTGCGCTGTCGTCATCTAACCCTTGTTTCAGCAGCACTTCTTTATACGTGTCTTTATCAATCACCTGCCATCCGAGTTCCGCCCGAATGCATAAGCAAGGGTTGTCTTTCCAGTACCTGGAAGACCGGCCATCATCACTAAAGTAGGACGATAACGTTGCATTCAATCTCCCTCTATAGAAGATAATTATTAGGAAGACCAACGGCATATACTACTAGACGTAAAATTCATGCAAAAATAAAAATACTGTAACTCTTCAGGTAACCTAGACCTGGCATCCACTCATAAATCAGAGAGATGACTCCAATGGCTCATTGGTAAGAGAATGACGGACAGAGCCGGATGCGCTTCTTGCCTTGCTCTCACTTTGCGAGAAACGAGTTATGAGTGGACGTCAGACCTAGACCCCTTGCCAAATCGGCCCAAAACAGTACAGTAAAGACATGATGCAAGACGAAATCCAAGTGCTTCAAGAAGAAAACGCCGCCCTGCGGGAAGAAAATGCCCGGCTTCGCGCGCTGCTCGCCGAATTGCTGCCATTGAAAACGCAGGTAGAACACCTGAGGGCGTCTATCAAGCAGTTGGAGAGTCGTTTAGCCAAAGACAGCCACAATAGCCATTTGCCTCCCTCCTCTGATCGCTTTGCCCGGCAACCGAAGACGAAAAGCTTGCGCCAGCCGAGCGGCAAGAAGCCAGGAGCACAGGCAGGTCACGAAGGCACCACGTTGTATCAGGTCAGCAAGCCCGATCAGGTCATTGTCCATGCTGTCGAGGCCTGTGCCTTTTGCCAGCACGATCTGCGTCAAGAACCAGCCCTGTACCTCGAACGCCGTCAAGTGCTGGATATTCCCCCAAGCGGGCAATGCCATTTAGATAAGAAGAAGTTGACGGAAGCAGGCGCCTTGGTAGTGGAGGGTCTGATGCTCGGGACGCTTGCGCTTGAAGGAGGACCAGGCGCGTTTGACGACGCGCGGACAGAAGCGCAAGCGGCGTGCGGGCAGCAAGCAGGACGGCTCCGTGAGTTCAGCCAGCAAGCGACGCCGCAGGCGGGGGCGTTCCTCTGCGGCTTGCAGCGCCCATGCATGGGTAGCGGTCTCTAGCACACAGATGGCATGGGTGAAACTGAGGCGGTCGGGGTCCAGGTTGGCGGCCAGGGCGGCGCGATGCATCCAGGCGCGCACCGCATAATGGGCCAGCAGCATGCCGTAGCATTCTTGATAGACGAGTGCGGGCTGTGGTGCCAGGGGCTGCACGAGGCGTTGATGGGTTTTGAGTTCGTCGATGCACAGTTCCACCTCCCAGCGTTCGTGGTAGAGCAGGATGAGAGCGAGGGCCGGAGCCTGCTCGGGATTTGAGCAAGGTCGTCACCAGACGATGCACCGCGCGCGGGTCGCTGCCGGCACTGGTGCGCGAGACGGGTTGCTGGGCCAGTTCCTCGGCCACCAGGGGCTGGACGCGATACTCGATGACGCGCAGCTGCAAGGGAGGCTGGCCCGCCTCGTCGGCAGGCAAGCTGATCAGATAGCTGCCATCGGCAAGCAGGCGTTCGGGGTGGCGGTAGCGATTGCTCGCTAGCCGGCCGAGCAGGTGCGCACCGGTGGCGTGGGCGCGGTGCAGAAAGGGAGCACCCACGAAATTGCGATCAAAGAGTAGCAGCATGTCGGGGGTGAGCGAGCGCAAGAGCACGGGGGCCATGCGTTGTTCACTGGTGTGCGCCGGGGCAAAGAGGGCATCGACGATGGCATGGGTGCCAACCTCAGCCAGATACAGGCAGCGCACCTGGGGAAAGGGACTCTGGCTCGGTCCCGCACTCAAGCGACCAAAGTGCAAGGCGTTAGTCGGCGTGTCGGCGACCTCGTCCAACGTGCTGTCCAGTGCCATCAGCCGCAGCCCGAAGGCGAAAGCGCCTTTGGGCTGCGCGTGGCGAGCGGGCGACAACAGCGACCGAAGAGGTGACGCAGTACGGTGGCGGGTAACTGGGCGCGGCGTTGACAGAGCGCGCTGCCCGTGGGTAAGGCGAGTCCAGGATCAGGCCAGAGCCAGCGCAGCGCCTGGCACAGCAGGGCAAAGACCTTGGCCACATTGAGGCGGCGAAACAGCGAGAGCGCGATGACGTAATAGACGATGAGCAACTGCGAAAGCTTGCGTTCGCGCTGCTCCCAGGCCTGGCAGCGCGTTAAGAGGTCGCTCACCACCTCACGTGGATACAGGTCTTCCAGTAGCGGCATCTGCAAGAGATGGGTGAGCTTGCTTTCCTCGGGAATTGGCGTTAGGCTAAAGGGCATCAGAAGAGTCCTTTCGGATGACGAACTGAGCGTGACGATCATTGCACTCAGTATCGCACACCCAAGCCTCTTCTCCTTATCTTTATGGCATTGCCCAAGCGGGTGGTGGTGGTTGAGCATCAGGCCCAGCAGAAATACTGCTCGCAGTGCCAACAGATCAACAGAGTCGCCTTTCCCGAAGGGATCGCGGCCCCCGTGCAGTACGGCCCAGCCTTCGCGGCGCTGGGAGTCTACCTGGTGCAACAGCAACTCTTGCCCTATGAACGAGCCGTGAAACCGTCCAGGACTTGATTGGGCCGAGCATGAGCGTCGGCACCCTCAAGGGATTAGTGAAGCGCGCGCCTCAGCATCTGGCGCCGGTGGAACACGAGATCAAAGCGCACCTGCACCAGAGTCGGGTCCTGCATCAAGATGAAACCGGGTTGTATGTGATGGGCAAGCGCATGTGGATGCATGTGAGTGCCACCGACACCTTGACCCATTATGCGGTGCATGCCAAGCGAGGCAGTGAGGCCCTTGGAAGCCATTGGCATTCTGCCGGGCTTTGCGGCATCAGCGTGCATAATGGCTGGCGTTCGTATTGGCTCTATCTATGTCTGCATGCGCTCTGTAATGTCCATCATCTGCGCGAACTGATCTTCCTGCACGAAGAGTGAAATAAGCGTGGGCGGGACACATGCACAGGTTGCTTTTGGAGATGAAAGCCGCTGTCGATCAAGCACTGAGACTGAGGGTCGAACGAGTCTGGATCCCTTGGAGGTGCTGGACTGGAAAGCGCAGTATGGCGCTGTGCTGGCCAAAGGCTATCAGGCCAATCCACCGGATCCGCCACCAGGAGGCGGCCAAGAAGGGACGACCCAAACAGATCGACGGCCCGCAATTTGCTGGATCGGCTCTGCCAGCACCAGGACGCTGTGCTGCGCTTCTTGGATGATTTCTCGGTGCCTTTTGACAACAGCCAAGCCGAAAGGGATATTCGTATGGTCAAAGTGCGGCAGAAGATCTCCGGTGGCTTCCGCAGTCTCGGGGGGCAGAAGCCTTTTGTCGCATTCACGGCTATCTCTCCACCTTGCGCAAACAAGGCGGACAGCTCTTGACTGCTCTCGAACTCGCTTTGGCTGTCCATCCTGTTTCTCCTGCTTTTTAGCTCACCTGAAGTGTGACTAAAGAAAAGCAGCCGATTTCCAGGCTACTAAGAAAAGCTACCAATATACTACAGATAGTTTCGAAGAAAGAATTACCAGAGTCTGTCCACATCAAGGTTGATATTGGGCAAGCGGATGCAGAACCTATACTTCTGTTATTCCTCTATATTATGTACACTAATGGAGTGTTCCATATCAAGAAGTACCTTGAGGAGCGCTTTGATAGCTTCCTCGCGCTCCCTATAATATTGCCGCACACTAAAGCCAATGCGTGCAGCAATTAGCTCGTTTTTGAGATGGTATTTGAAGTAACGATAATACAAGATATTGTAGTGCCTCCAGTCAGGAGCCATATCCTCCCGCAAACCCACACCACGTAATCTTTTCAGCGCCTCCTTGAGGACTTCCCGAACAGCCATCCCTTTCTCAATGATTGTGGGCAGGGTATCCTGCTTAAGGTACAAAGAAACCGCCTTCATGAGTCGCAAATCGGCCGCCCCCAAAGCAGACGTGTCGTCGATTTTCTCCAGTGCCTCTTCTAGTTTGTCCACGTTCATATGGAATAGCTCTACCTGGCAAATCTTGCGTACGAAATGTCTGAAGAGCAGACTTTCACTGAGCTCAGGCAGTTTTCGTTGCTCATTTGCCTTCTGCTGCGCTTCATCCTGGAGCAGTAGCTGATTTGCTTTGCTGAGCTGTTCCCATGTATCGCTAAAGATAGGCAACAACTCTTCATATGCATGACTCTTCAGATCTCGTATATCAACTTCGCTAACGTCTTGCTGTCGTTTCGCCTCATACAGGAGATAGCAGACACGTTGGATGAAGAAAGGATGCCAACCAGCCAACTGCAGTATCAGTTCGACCTCAGTACTGGTGAACGGCATCCCAGCTTTCTGTGCTGGAACAGTAATCAGTTCCCATGCCTCACCAGGTGAAAGCGCTTCTATGTCATAAGTATAAAAAATGTTGAAAAATGGTGAACCAGCGATGCCACGATGGCAGACCTCGTAAAGAGGGGCAATTGTAGCTGTCACGTAAGCAACCAGTCCCGTACTGGCATGTGCCCGCAGGAATTCAAAAAACTCGGGGTCAAAATGTTCGTTGAGCGTGACTTTATCGAAGGTATCCAGCAGCAGAACAGGGAAAAAGCCTTGTTCTGCGACCTGATCCAGAATACTACTAAATTCATCTTCGCCTTTGCCATCACTATACAGAGTCAGCCCCCGCCGTTTTCCCTCAGCAATGATTGCCTGGCTCACTTTATGGAAGAAGTCCTCACAGGTCTTGTTGAGAAAATAACGTAAGTCCAACAAGACGAAAAGGTGGTGGCTCAGGTCAAAGGGAAATTTGGCTTGCGCTTCCAGCAAGCTTGCATACCAGAGAAAAGAGGATTTCCCAATACCACGTGGGCCTACGATTGATGCAGATTGGCGACGGGCTACCATCTCATACATACGCTTGAGCAGATCTTTACGCCCAAAAAACATCTCCAGATCGTGAAGCATCGACTTAGCAAAATAGGGATTTGAGGAGTTTGGCAGCACGTTTGTCATGTGAATTCTCCTTACATGATATGCGCAGTCACTATCTTCAATCCAGTATACTGCCACCAGCATACCAGAATGTGCCAGAATTATGACAATATCGTGAAATGCATAGTCTACCCTCCATAAATCTACTATAATATAGGACGAACACAACAGTTTACAATAAAAAGGGGAAATGTGGTGACGTGTTCACGCTGAACAATTACCGCACAGGTAATCTCCCTGACTGGCAATAAATACAAAGGAACGCGTAGTTTGTGGCATCAATCTGGCACATTTTGTCTAACGCATAGTCATATACTCCTAAAGAGGCAGGTTGAATTACTTGCATATTGATTAACACTTTCTAGGCGCTTTATATTGAGCAGAGGAAAGGATTGAGGATATGCCTGCCAGAACTACTATTGAGAACCTGCGGCTAGCACTTGAAGATGGACTAGCTATCGTCAGCCGCATCTGGGAGTCAAGGCGAGGAACTGGGTAACATCCATCTCTGTAACAGATATCGATGGAGACGGGGATGACGAAATTATTGTTGGTTCACGCGACGGTCGTATCTATTGCCTCTCCAAAACAGGAAAACTGCGCTGGAAACGCGAAATAGGCACACGGGCCTGGATTTGCACCATTGTTGTCAGCGGCCTCGCTCTTCCGAGCCAGGAGACTACAGTACGCATCATCGTCGGTACACGTGATGGCAAAGTATATGTACTGGATAGAGAGGGTAGATTAATTACCAGAGATGGCAAAGTACTCTCTTTTGACGAAGAAGGCAGATCTCTTGATCCGCCACAGGCCCTCCAGGCCTACTGGTTCAGCGGAGAATATGTCGTTCGTAGCATCTATGTGGATCCTCTGCAGCAATCCCAGATTATTATTGGTACCGAAGCTCGCTATGCCTACGGAATTGACTTTAAGACAGGTGAGCTATGCTGGAAGTATCAAACCGGTGGCTGGGTGCGCACCGTTTTTGCTTGTGATATCAACGGAGATGGGCAGGATGAGGTACTCTTTGGCTCCGTTGATGGGAACCTGTACGTGCTCAATTTGCAGGGCCAACTGCTCATTCAGCATTCTATCGTTCATCCTATCCGCACTATCTTCATCGATGACGTAGACCAGGATGGAAACATCGAGGTACTTCTGTCGACTAACCATAAAAAACTAGTCGCTCTGAGGTATCGTGAAGGTCGTTTTGAGCAAAAGTGGGAGCGTGGCCCCTTTGAGAATCGTTTGCTTACCCTCTATGTCACTGATATCGATGGTGATGGAAGGAAAGAGATCATCTCAGGTTGCGAAGATAAACACATCTATATATTCGATGCCGAAGGGAGTACGCTTTGGCGGCATAACCACAAAATTCGTATTTTCGACATTGCTACGCCCGATATCGATAACGATGGCCTACCTGAATTGCTGATCGGTGGAGAAAATAAGCGCGTCCGAGCCATGAACATCCGTTTACGCAGGGGGGTCGATGAAAAAATTCGTGGATACTATCACCGACTCAGCAAATCCGACCAGTTGACGCTTCCTCGTCTCAATCTAGAAGAGCAGGCGCTGCTTAAGGATGTTCTCGGGCTGAACACGAGTAAACTAGTAACATTTGAGCAGGCAAGTGAGCAGATGCAGGCGGGTGCTTATGACAAAGCACTCTCGATACTTCTCAAGCTGGAGCAGCAGAAGATTGAGCGGGTTTGGCACAGAGATGATATCAAATATATTCGTACCGTCTGCTTCCGACATACCACGAGAGAGATGGGACGAGAAATCATTATTGGTACTGCCGATGGCGGCATTTACGCTTTTTATGCCCACGGGCGTTGAGCCTGGTCCACCCACCTGAACGATCATATTGTGGATGTACAAACGGGTTTCATCGACCGTCACAAAAAAGAAGAAATCGTCATCTGCGGGGCAGCTTATCACGTCTATATTCTGAGTGGCGAGCAGCAGGATCTGCTCCATCAAGCCGATATCGCCGATACTTGGATGTTGAGCATTTGTGTCAGAGCCACCAGTAATCAAGGCTTGCCCGAAATCATTATCGGATCAGAGGATAAGAAGCTTTTCATCTATGGCCACGATCTGAAAAAACCGCTGACTACGATCCCGATGGAAGAGGGGGTGAGAATTGTCCGGGCACATACACCCACTGAAGAGAATACACCGGAAATTGTGGTTGCCAGCCTGAGAAATCGCATCTACGCCTATAAGCGGAATGGAAAACTATTGTGGTCCTATACGACCCATGACCGTATCAAGACAATGTGCATCAAAGACATCAATGGTGATGGCCAGGCCGAGATACTCGTCGGCTCTGAAGACCGCAATATCCACGTTCTGGATAATACAGGTCATTTGCTGTGGCGCTACTACCTCCCCCATAGTGCCCTGACAATTGATGCCGCAGATGCCGATCACGATGACATGGTGGAGGTCTTCGTTGGTTGCGCCGATGGTAACCTGTATGTCTTCAATCGCGAAGGGGATTTACTCTGGACCTATCAAGCGAAAGATCGCATTCATGCGGTGCGCATTGAGGATATTGATGGAGATGACAGTATCGAGATCGCGATTGGCGCAGAGGATGAATTTGAACTTCTACGTGTCATAAACCAGCAGCAGATTGCCAGCACGATTATACAGTGCTGGACAGAGTTGTGTGATGGATCCTCTATTAGAGATGCCATCGAATTCTTGCTCAAGAGCAAAGAATCCTCTTCTGCAAGCTTTCGCATTGAACAAGCTGGTAGAGCAGGGTAAGCTCCAAACCAGGGATTTTGACATCTTTGAAGAGGGAATGATGGATGGTGCGCCAGAGGTACGCAAGGAACTCGCCCGCCTGGTCCCAACTCTCTACCAGTTCAATCCTGCCAGGGCTCGCACGCTACTTCGCCAGTTGTCAACCGATATCGACTTTGAGGTGCGCAACGTCATGATCGAACACCTTCCCGCGCTGATGAATTATGATTGGGAAGAGGGATTTCTATTACCTCAAGCGTGCACTTGAGAACTCTAGTCGCTTCGTGCGGCGTATGGCCGTGCGCAAAGTACATAAGTTGATCACCACCTCGCCAGAAACACTGGTAGATAGAGAACGGAGACACCAGATATTCGCTCTGCTACTTGTTGCCGCTCAAGATAAGGATTCGGAGTGGGTGCGCCAGGAAGCAGCGCATACTCTGGCCCATTACCTGGATCAACATCAAGGAAGCTTCATTGTCTATGTCCACCTCTTTATCGTGAAAAACCTGCACGTCCACCTCTGGGAGCAGATTGCGCATGTGACAAACAGCACGGTTATAAGGCGCTATATCAACGCTGTTACCCGGTTGCTTTCTGGCCTTGACGAGAGTAATGTCCAAGAGAGCCTTGGGCAGATGGTTCAGGCACAAATCGCCGCCGAGAATCTCCTCTATGGCAAGGATCTCCGCCTCATCTACGGCGAACTTCATCACCTCTTTACTTTAGAGACGCTAGTAGACATCTCTCACTATCAATGTGAGCTACATGAGAACCACTTTCTTGCGAAAAACCAGTTTGCTCACAACGTCTTTCCTATTTTCAACGAATTGGATACAATCACTCGCCTGCTCAAGATGTACTTTCGCCGTGAAGGTCTTCAAGATCAGCTGACCAGCTTGCTGGAAGCCATTGATGCCGTTGATCACATGCATGAAACCTTGGATCAACAATACTCTGCCTTCCTGTTGGGAGCACACATGAACAAACTGCCTGACTATCAGGTCTTTCTCCTGCTTTTCAAAAAATGGAAAGGATTGATGCAGACTCAGTTGAACGAACTACGAGGCAAGGCGGAGCTCAAACTGAGTCTCCAGACAAGAGATGTGCCCAAAGAGGAGCAGGTGGGCATTTTGCTCTCTATCAAGAATGAGGGACGCAGTTCCGCCAACGATGTTAAGATCACCCTGCTGCAGAGCGCCGACTTTCACGTGCTCAAGGATAAATCTTTTGAGACCGAGGTCATCCCTCCGGGAGAAGAGACGATTGCCGAGTTTATTCTCAAGCCATGTAGAGAATTCTCTCAAACTCAAGTGGGAGGTTGTCTATAAAGGTGTAGATAATAAGACATACATGGAGGAGTCCGAGGATCGTGTAGAGCTGCGCGAATACGATCAGGAGTTTCGCCCCATTCCCAATCCTTACTCAACTGGTACCCCAACGCATGACAGCAATTTGTTCTATGGCCGCGAGATGGATATGGAATTCCTCAAGGATAACTTGACCCGTGATGCTAAAAGCGTCGTTGTGCTCTATGGTCAACGACGCTCAGGCAAAACGACTGTGCTTGTTCAGTTGGTCAACTCCTCAATTCTCGGAGAACATATCCCAGTCTTGCTTGATATGCAGCGGGCTTCCTACCGTGTCACCATCGAGAATTTCCTGCGCCGCGTGGCATATTATATTGAACATGCTATGAAGCGGAAAGGCATCTCCATTGCAATGCCGCAGCCAAATGACTTTAAGGAAGACCCCATCCATGCTTTCGATGTATTCCTGGATAGAATTGAAGAAGTCCTCATCGGGCGGAAACTTATCCTGTTGATCGACGAGTTTGAAGTCCTGGAAGAGAAGGTGAACGAAAAGAAGCTACAGCCGGAAATATTCGATTACCTTCGTGATATCGTTCAGCACCGGGATAACATCAACTTTCTGTTTTCCGGCACACATAAGATTACTGAGTACACCAGGTGGTACCGATCGATCTTTTTTAACATCGCGATCCACTATCGCCTTTCGCGGCTCACAGCACAGGGTGCTAAAGATCTGATCCAGAAACCGGTAGAAGGCTACCTCGAATACGAACCGCTTACTGTGCAAAAGATTCGCCAGTTGACGGCGGATCAGCCATACCTGATCCACCTGATGTGCCGGGCCATTGTCGATTACTGCAATAAGCAGCACAAAAACTATGTAACGATCAATGATGTGAACATTGTGCATAACGAAGTTATGAAGACGGGCGGTTACCACTTCGGCTGGCTCTGGGATCAAATCAAGCCGGAAGAGCGCGTAGCCCTGGCTGCCATCGCAGAGTGCAGCAAGAAAGAGGAACGCTGGCTCCCACTTACCGAGATTGAAGAGGCTTATCGTCGTTACCGAATCTCTTACAAAGACGATTATCTTCTGGAAGCCCTGAAGACGCTGATCGAGGCTGATATCATTGAACCGGAACAAGAGGACTCCAGGAAAAGCCGCTTCAGGATACCTGTAGGACTCACTCGTGGCTGGCTGCTCAAGGAGCATCCATTGGAACTAGTACGCAAGGAGATGAATGGGTAAGGTTTTTCCTTTCAGTTTCAACCTGGAGGGTAAAGAGTCCCCTTACAACCTGGCAGCGAGACTGATGCCAGGTTGTAAGGGGACTCTTGCATCCTTTTTCATCAATGACTACTCCCATGATAAGGTCTATGCTGCACCAAATGAAAAGAATATTTGCCATGAGAATGAAATGCCATCGAAATGAACTTAGAGAAGCTACAATTATTAGCCTATCTTTCCTTCTCGCAGTTTTTCAAAGATATGATAGTAGCTTGTAACCAGTTGCTTATTGGTAGTAACCATGGCTCCAATGTGTCCGCCATTCTCATGTATCTCCCACGCAATCTTTCCTCTAGACTCCACAATAAAGTTCTTTTTTAGCTCGGGAGGCGTTCCACCGCTATTAACGATATGCACTTGCACTCCAATTTTGCGCTGCTGCTCTACCATCTCCTGTATGTCCTGCGAAGTAAGCTCTTGCGCATCCTTTACAAGGAAAACGCGCTCAACTTTGCCACCTTTGCGGATAAATGAAGCCGTTTCTTCCTCAATAACCGGATCATTCCATAAGTTGAATGCCCGTGAGCATTGCGTTGACAGAAATTTCCCTCGTGGATATCGTCGCAAGGTACGAATATAGTAGTGGCGCAGGTGTTCAATATTATTCATTTGAACCTTATTCTCCTTGATGGCAATCTGCAAGAATTCAATCAGATTCAGGAAGTAATCATCCTTGAACACTTTGCGGAGAGCAGGATCTATTTGTTCAAGCACCTCTTTGGCCATCTGCTCAAGTACGAGCTTTGAGAGCAGGCGTTGCGTTTGCTCACGAGTCTCCGTACTACTACGCTGGATAAACATCTGAGAACTCAAGATAAGTGATACAATCGAGAGTGTCAGCATAGGAATATAACTGGCGGGTATGATAGGCAAGAAGCCAAATAAATCCGCAAGAGAAAGCAGCAGAGTAGTCAAGGCTATAACAGGGAGCAATAGCCCCTCGATCAAGCGATCCGGTTTTTTTAGCATTAAGTCACCTCCGCAGGCTGGATAAGACTACGCCAGCATACATTGCCGACTTGTAGAAATTGTAAAGCAAACACCCTGCCAGCAAAAGTCAAATTGATGCCAGTTGAACTATTTTGACATATTGGTAAAATTAAAAACTCTGCTCCTTGCTCTATCTTTGCACTTTTTAATTGCCTCCTACATCTTGTGACAAAAGATGAGCTTCAAACACAAGATGTAGGAGACAAAGTTCGATTTAGTCGACAATAACCAAAAACTGCAAAGATAGAGTCCTTGATAAGCGGCGCGTTTCTTCGTCTTATTTAATGGGAGGATGCTTCTGACAGGACCGATGCGTTTGAAAGAAAGAGTGATTAAGAAAATACCCTGCTCGACATTCTCCTTAGAAGGAGCAGATAATGTCAACTATGAAAGACCCTTACGATTATATTCAGTGGAATCCTGAGCGCGGTCGCAGTATGTCGTTTATCTTAGATCATGGAGAAGAGAAAAAACGGGGAAGAAAACATTCTTTCAGGATGAAAGAAAAGTGGATGGTACACATCTATGATGTGATTGCACTTTGTACCTTAGCGGCTGTCTTAGCCACGTTTTTCAAGTTGCTGCTCAACTGAATCACTCTTACATGAAAGCAAAGTCTTACCTTGCCGCACCGCTTCTTGAGAACAATACGCAATGTTGGAGACACGAAAGATACTAATGAAGTAGCAATAGCAGGTCTAACTGGCTGTTACCTTTATCCCAACCACACCTCTACCCCAACCCCTCCAACGCCTCCCCGCATCATACTTCACATTCTCCTTCAACACCCCAAATCTCCCCAACCACCGCCGACCCCCATAACAACCCCGAGCACCCCAACCCACCATTAGTCACCGCCACCATCTCCTCAATAGAACTCACCCCACTCAGAACCCTGAAACCCATGCAGTATACTGTAAGTAGGTGAAGAAAACCATCCCTCACCTGCTTAATATCAAATCCGGTTGACGCCTTCTGGCCGGAAATGTAGTGGCCAGGCCTACCCTCGCCAGGCCCTCAACGTACCCCATTTAAACGGATTTGATACTACAGCAAACCATCGTCTCATCTCCACAGGTGAGACACGAAAGGAAACTGTTTTGAAATGAGCATGGAATTTGTCCCTCTGAACGAGAATAGTCTCGATAAAAAGCTACGAGCCTACGAGCAACAGCAGAAGCAAAACGAAATACAGCTTGCTAAAATAACTGAGCGCAAGTATTACGAAAACGAGCTTGCGAGCTTGGAGAAGAGCTTGCGCATGGCTGGCGCAAGCGAGCAATCCATCCAGATAGCCCTCAAAGGGCATTACGAGGTCCTCAAAATAACGTATCACGCCGCCCAAAGGAGAGCGGATCCAGCTAAGTCATGGGAACCCAAAGGAGCACCAGATCTCACCGGAGAAGCGCAAGCCCTCCTGCTCTCAGAGCTTGAAACACAGGAAATCCACTGGTTATGGGAAAAACGTATCCCCTTAGGCAAAATCACCGTCCTGGACGGCGACCCGGGCATGGGCAAATCCTTGCTCGCCATCAACCTTGCTGCCCGCGTTTCCACCGGACAGGTCATGCCCGATGCCTCACCAGGCCAGCAAGGTCCCGTCGTGTTCATAGCACCCGAAGATGGGGCCGCCGACACGCTCAAGCCCCGCCTCGAAGCAGCAGGCGGTGACCCCTCTCAAGTAACGCTCCTCAACACCATAGCCGGCCTGGACGTCAAAAAAATAAAGGTCCGTCGACCCTTCTCCCTTGCACTTGATCTGGACAAATTAGAAGGGCTTATCCTGCAAAAAAAACCCATCCTGGTCATCTTAGACCCTCTCACGGCCGTTCTCGGACGCCGCCTCGATGCCTCTCGTGATCAGGACATCAGAGAGGTCTTCACTCCCTTAGCGCAGCTAGCCGAGGATACCGGCTGTGCCATCCTGATCATACGACACCTCAATAAGCGAAGCTCTGAGAATCCGTTGTATCGTGGCGCCGGGTCAATCGGCATCATCGCAGCAGCCCGTATGGGCCTCATCGTCGCCCAAGATCCTTTACATGAGCACCGGCGCATCCTCGCCACGATCAAAAACGACTTATGCAAGCAAACCAGCAACCTCACCTATCAGATAGTCGAAAATGCAGGCGGCATCCCATCTATCCAGTGGCTTGGGGAAAACCTCCAGGCCGTTGAATCCTTCCTCCCTGGTCCAAAGCTCTCCCCGAAACGGCAAGAAATTCTCCGCGTGCTGAAAGCCAGTCCCGCCCCGCTCTCCTTCAAGGAAATGCTCGAACGCACTGACTACAGCTATGGGACCCTACAGAGAACGCTTTCTCGTATGCATGCGGTTGGCGAGATTGCTTCTCCCGCTCGTGGACTCTATACCGCTCTTGGTCATCCCAACTCGACTGGGCAAGTCACCCCCACTGCTGATGTTCCAACGGAACAACCAGAACACGTGTCTGAACTGTCTGAACTGTCTGAAACGTCTCATTCCTCATGAACCATATGGTGACCCCCATAAGCACAAAGATTGCACCTTCGTAGCCATAGTAGGGGCGATGCTGGTCCTCGCCCTGCTTGGTAGCCATAGTAGGGGCGATGCTGGTCCTCGCCCTGCTTGGTAGCCATAGTAGGGGCGATGCTGGTCCTCGCCCTGCTTCGGTAGCCATAGTAGGGGCGATGGCTGGTCCTCGCCCTGCTAGGATGACTGAAACCCATGCAGTATGCTGTAGTAGGGGCGATGGCTGGTCCTCGCCCTGCCGGGAGGACTTCTCCTCACCTGGTTTATACCTTATCCTGGCCTCATCTCTACGAATGAGGCATGAAAGAAACAAGGAGGTTTTAACATTGGGAATTTTCACTTCAAAAGAGGATGACAGAATGATTACGGCACTGAAAAAAGCAAATCAGCTCAAGCGCAGAAATTCAATCCTTCAGAACATACTCCGTATTATGCGTGACAACGGCGCAAGCGAACGGTCACTGAAAAAAGCACTCCCCGGACTTGACGAGTTTGCCAAGTTCGCCAGCATTCCCGACGATCTTAGCGCTCAGAGCAAACCCCAGAATCCTCAATCCACCCCTACCCCCAGCGAAGAAATACTGGGAGTGATGCTCTCAGAGGTGAAAATGCAGGAAGTGCACTGGTTATGGGAAAAACGTCTTCCCCTTGGCAAAATTACCATGCTTGATGGAGACCCCGGCATGGGCAAATCTCTCCTGGCCATCCATCTTGCCGCCTGCGTCTCTACAGGTCACCCCATGCCGGATGGCACACCTGCCAAACAAGGAAACGTCATCTTGATCGCCCCTGAAGATGGCGCAGGGGATACGCTCAGACCTCGCCTGGAAGCAGCCGGAGGGGATCCCTCACACGTTCTCCTCCTCAACACAGTCGCCGGTCTGGATGCAAAAAAGATGCACGTCAGCGACCGCCCCTTCTCTCTCGCCCAGAATTTGGAGGAACTAGAAAAGGAGATCAAGCGCACCAAGGCTGTTCTTGTCATCCTGGACCCCCTCATGGCCGTGCTGGGACAGCGCATCGACTCCTCCCGCGACCAGGACATTCGCGAAGTCTTCACCCCCTTGGCCCAACTGGCCGAGCGTACCGGCTGCGCCATCCTGATTATCCGCCATCTCACGAAAGGCGCCTCTGTGAATGCTCTCTATCGCGGTGCTGGCTCCATCGGCATCATTGCCGCGGCACGCACCGGTTTACTCGTCGCCTCAGACCCTTACGACGAGCACCGACGCATCCTCGCCACCACAAAAAACAACCTGAGCAAGAAAGCCAGCAACCTCAGCTTCCAGGTAGTGGAAAACGCGTCCAGTATACCTTACATCCAATGGCTTGGCGAAAATCACGACACCACGTCAACCCTGCTGAATGGCGGCACAAATGTATCCATCGAGCGCCAGCAGATTCTCCAGGTCTTGCAAGACGCCTCAGGTCCCCTCGGCCCACAGGAGATTGCCGAGCTCACCGGCCAAAAATATGCCTCCGTCCGCCTGATCCTCCACCGTATGCACGAAGCCAGGGAAATCACCCGGTGCTCCCGTGGAAAATATACCTCGCTCAATCACCCTTCGTCTCTTCAGCAGAGCATGTACAATGCTGCGAAAACAAGTGAAACATCAGTGAAACAAGTGAAACAACTGAAACATCAGAAACAACTGAAACATTAGAAACAACTGATACAACTGAAACATTGGAAACAACTGAAACATTAGAAACCAGCATCCCAGATCTCATAGGCGTCAGATGACTACCGATTTTAGTCAATCTCAGTGCTTCTATCACTGAACTCCCGATGTATATCGCTGCGGTTGAGTTATCTTCCGCAGCATGCACCAGAGCGTATTGATGTACCTCTTCCCCTTGCCCTTCATCTGATTTACCCCTTCCGCTCCTGAGCAAACACCACCACCTCTCCCATACACATGCTTGGTGGCCCGCTTCGTATATGGTAGGGGCGACGCTTGCCGTCGCCCTGGGCCGGGGTCAAGGGAATCTTAAATTGATGTATATAGGCGACCCTTGCGGTCGCCCGGTTTCTGTCCCAAACATACCTTGACAGACTATTTACAGAATAGTCTAAGCTGATTAATGTGAAAATGCATGAAGTGGTATTGTGCCGCTTGATGTGTTAAAATGCTCCTGGGAAGCATTGAATAACTAGCTATGTAGAGCTATGACTGGATAACATTCTGGTGCTTCCACGTTTGTTAGTGACGAGAATTTGCTTCTTAAGCTATCCTAAATCAAATGAGTGGTATTCGTTAAGGCTCACCCTACCACTCTCCGCCATCCTCGCCCCGACAGATAATTCGGCAGATTTTTGTTAATTTGATGTTTAAGAGCCACTCAACTCGGTGGTCCTTGATAATATAGAGTGGGAGATCGCCCATGAGTTCGACGCGCATTACTATTCGGCCGCTGCGGGTTAGCGATGCAGAGGATATTTATGAGCTGATGCATATGCCTAATGTGTTGTGGGGCAGCGCGCTGCTGCCGTCGATGACGGTGGAATGGTGGCGAAAAAGGGTTGAGGAGTGGGTGGTGGATGAGCGAGTGCATGTGTTTGTGGTGGATCGGGGTGGGAAGGTTGTGGGGGCGATTACGTTGAAGATGGGCCGGGGAAGGGGGAGTCATGTGGGTGTGGTTGATCTGGCGGTGCAAGATGCGTATCAAGGGCAGGGATTGGGGAAGATGTTGATGATGGCAGTGGTTGATCTGGCGGATAATTGGTTGAATCTGGTGCGGTTGGAGGTGGACGTTTATACGGATAATGAGCGTGCGATACACTTGTTTAAGCGGTTTGATTTTGAGGTTGAGGGTCGGAAACGGTGTGGTGCTTTTCGGCGGGGGAGCTATATTGATAGTTATGTGATGGGGCGAGTGCGGTCTCGGGATTCGGAAGGGCAGCAGGTACAGAGCGATTATGTTGATACGTTAATGCAGTCTTCGGAGGAGACGAAGGTTTCGGATGCAAAACAGTGAGGATAAGCAGGTGGCCGGAGATACGAGTATCAATTATCGGTATTTGTTTGAGAATTTGCTGGAGGCGGCTCCGTGGCCGGCGTTGATTGTTGATGCGAGGTTGTTGGTCAAGTACTATAATTTCCAGGCAGATCGGTTGTTTGAGGGTGTGAGATTGGGGAGGGGAAGTTTAAAGGATGTGAGGCTGGATGAACTGATCGAGGATGCGGGGATTTTACAACTTGTAGGGGAGAGCGTTCAGATGGGGAACTCGCGGAGGGGGGAATTTGATAATGTTCATTCTGGCAGTTCATGGAGGGTTTCGGTTAGTCCGTTAGAACATTCTCCTGGTAAGAGGAAAGTCCAGAAGTTGGAGGTAGAAGGGGACGGAGGGTCAGGAAGTAAACAGGCTAATCAAGGCTATCGCTACTTTGCCGTGAGTATCGAGGATTTGACTGAGTTGCGACGGTTGGAGCGGGTGCGGCGGGATTTTTTTGCGAATATTTCGCATGAACTGCGAACTCCGCTGGCTTCGGTGCGGCTGTTGGTGGAGACGTTAGAAGATGCTATTGACACGGATCCGGACAAGGCACAAACTTTTGTGGCGAAGATTGAGACGGAGGTGCAGTACTTGACCGATCTGGTGACGGAGGTGCTTGAGCTTTCGCGGATAGAGTCGGGAAGTGTGCCGCTGACGATTGAGCCGGTGGAGGCGGAAAAGCTGGTACGGGAGGCGATGGCTCGCATGTTGCCACTGGCACAGCGACGGCGTCTTGATCTGCATACGGAGATAGAGCAAGGGAAGACGTTAGTGGCGGCAGATAGCAAGCAAATTATTCGGGTACTTGTTAACCTTGTGCATAATGCTATAAAATATACACCCTCTGGTGGAACAGTTGTGATAGGAACGGGATTTCAAACGGATGGGCACACGCAGTCGTTTTTTGTGCGTGATACGGGGGTAGGCATACGTGCGGAAGAGTTGCCGCGCATCTTTGAGCGTTTCTATAAGGTGAATCGAGCGCGTTCAAAAACTGATTTCATTGGGCCAGGGGGCGGAGGTAGTGGGCTGGGGCTGGCAATTGCTCGGCATGTGGTAGAGGTGCATGGGGGCCGGATTATGGCGGAAAGTACGCCCGGACAGGGCAGTACCTTTACGTTTACACTGCCAATAATTGTTCGCGGCGAACTCTAGGAAATGATTATGGAGTCGAAATTAGAACAACAATTGCATAGCCTGCGCAAGAAACAACTGATTCAGCTTTTGCAAGAACTTGCTACACGTCACCCGATTTTGTTGAGCGAAATGACTTCTATGCTGGAAAATCTTATAGAAGATGGCGAAGGTAGGGGAGGGGTAAGCGGAGATTGGGATTTTAGTGGAGATGAGGAGGGTGGGGATGCGGAGGAGGATGGGATAGAAGATCTCGAACATGCTGGATCGAGATGGTCGCTGTTGCCAGCACTGGATAGCGAGATGTATCGCAAGCGAGTTGAAGAGTATGATACGCGCTTGAAGCAAGGAGTGCCAGGATCAGTTGTTGAAAGTGACCTGGAGGAGTTGCTAGTAGAAGCTGAGACGCGTGCAGAATACTCCGATTTTCAAGGGGCATTGAGTCTTTATGCTCTCGTGCTTGATGAGCGATTACGCGAGCATTCAGCTGGTTTGACGCAGATACTTGATAAAGCTATTTATGGAGCGCTACCCGCGATGGAGACGGTGTTGAGCGAGGCGAGCAGTAATGCGATGTTCGATGAGGTCGCGGTGACGCTTTCGCCGCTGCTTTCTACGACTGTACGGCACGAGTGGTTAAAACGCCTCTTTGCTCTGTGGCTCAAACATCTTGATGAGCATGGTGTAGAAGAAGATTTTCCGAGGATTATGTTGAATGTGGCGTGGAGCGAGGATTTTTTGCTGCTGCGTAATCTGGTGCAAGGGGAGTTGCAGAGATATGTGCATAATGAGCATTCTAATATCGTTGATATTACACAGGAGTATCGCGTTCGTACTTTAGAAAAATTTATGAAAGAGCTGGTGAGTGGTTAGAAACATTACAATTTATACATTGTAGGACATTCATCGAAATTTTTAATTACATTTTTATGCTAAATGTATTGCGTAAGAGCGGACGCGTATGGTACCATTGTCTCAGATTCCTATTTCGGTCTAGCCAAGGTATCTATGTGGATTGTAGTGTGGATTAGAGAAAGAGGATATTTAGCATGAGTAAACTGGTCATGATCATTGACGACTCCCTCACTGTGCGTAAGATCATTGAAACCAGCCTGAAGCGCGAGGGCTTCGATTCCGTGAGTTATTCTGATGGGATCGAGGCGATACGTGCGCTGAATGAAAAGCGACATCGTACACCAGACCTGGTGATACTTGATATTGGCCTACCTAAAATGGATGGCTATGAAGTCGCTCGCCACTTTAAAACCAAATCGCAGTTTGGCAATACGGTTATTATCATGCTTTCTGGACGTGATGGAGTCATTGATCGTCTCAAAGGCCGCCTGGCCGGGGCCAAAGATTATCTTACTAAACCATTCCGAACACAAGATGTGATGTCGGTGGTCCACTCACATTTAAATGTGCCTACACTCACCTGATTATGAATGATTCTCCCAGCGGCAATGCGACATTCTTCGATAGCTCAACGGTTTCTCAGCTTGAACAGTTGAGCAACGAGGATTTTTGGAACTATGCGCGCGAACTGGCGAGGATAACTTCTCCAGTTCCACAGCACTCCGAATATCTGGAATGTGAGCTTGCCAGCGGGTCTTGCCTTCTTCCATTGGCAGCACTCGATGAGGTTGTGCTTCCACCCCATCGGGTGACTTTGTTGCCTTACCTTCCGAGTTGGATGCGCGGCATTCTTGCCTGGCGGGGTGAAACGATAGCAGTTATTGATCTAGATGCCTACCTCTCCGGTAGCAGTGATATGCTCGAACTCTCGTCTGAGGGAACGCTTCTGATTACCAACATTGGAGATGTGCCAGTGGGATTGCTTGTGCCTACATTGGGCGCGACAACGCCTATTTCATCCGATCAGTTGACAATGCCCACTCAGACCTTTGGATGGTACATACCTGGCAGAGGGCAAGCCGAGTACGCCGAGACACTTGTGTTAGACCTGGCCGCGCTGCTCGCTGATGTAGTGCAGCAGATAGGAATGCCTGACCATGATGGATGAAATGGTCTATTCCTCCGATGAACACTCAAATGAACTTTCTGCTGATGATCTGGCAGTTTTAGCGGCTTTCCACGCTATGGATGACCTGGAAGTTGGAGAGGCTGAAGCGGAAGCTCCAATTGCAGAATCTCCTCTCGCGACCCGACCTCTGCCTGAATCCTCTCTCAGTGACTTGACACTATCCTTGGAAGATATGCTTGGCATCTTTGCGATGGAGGCAGAAGAGGATATTGAGATACTGCAACGGGCACTTGAGCAGTTGGGGCAAGATGATAACCTGGAGTCGCCTGCTTTTCAGACGTTGCAACGAACCGCACATAAGCTGAAAGGGACAGCGGGGTCTGTTGGCTGCGAAGCTTTATCTATGCTCGCTCGTCATATTGAGACGGTTTGTAGATTGGTGCAGGATGGCACAGTAGTTTATATGACAGGGTTGATTGCACTTGCACAAGCTGTACGCGCATTAAAAATGACGCTAGAAGGTATTCTGACCGATGGGGAAGAGAGCAGTACGCTGCTTGTAGAGGTTGAGGAAAACTTTCGGGCGCTGAACATTGATGTAGAGGCGTCTTATACGGGACTTGTGAAGAATGCTGAAACTAGTTTAGAAGAAGGAAAGAGCGACGTACGTTATGCTGCACCTTCCCTCTCCTTGCCAACCGCCTTGTCGGGCGACTACAAAGGCCCATCCACCTCAGCCCACCCCTCCTCGCCTCTACGGACTTTGGCATCAGGGGTTCATGTTGATGCGCGCCGGTTGGAGGAGTTGGCACAGTATGCTGAGGCGATGGTAGAGCAGCGAGGACCATTGGAGCATGCTCAGAAGCGAGTTGAGGTGGCGATGGACGAACTGTATGCTGCTCAGGTGCGCTTGCGCGGTTTGGAGGCATTATTTAGCAATTTGCCTTCATTAACTTCAAAAGATATATTTTTGGAGAATGATGAGCTGCCTATGTCTTCGCTGGTAGCTCGTATCATGAATGAAGCTGCTCAACGGAGGACAACGGAGGATACTCGTGTATCGCGCAAGATCCAAAGGTTTCCTCAGTTGTTGAACTCGCAAAGTGTGCACGAGACGGGGCTTTGGGATGAGTTGGAGATCGATAGATATACAGAAAACAATCTATTGATGCATTCGTTGAGTGAAGCAATTGCTGATGTGGCTACGGCGTCTGGGCAGTTGCGAGTAGCGTTGGCACAGTTCAGTGCTTTGGTAGAGCAGCATACGGTTCAAGCCCGGATGGTACAAAGCCACGTGCGCATGCTGCGCTCGGCTCCGCTGAGCGTGCTCGTGCCACGTCTCGAGCGGGCGATACAGATGAGTGCGAATGCGCAACAGAAGCAGGCACTTTTCGAGGTGAGGGGCGAAACAATTGAGATTGACCAGGATATTCTGGAAGCGCTGGCAAATCCACTGCTGCAACTTGTACGTAGTAGTGGCGTTGATAGCTCAATTGCAACAAATGTGCGAGGACTGGATGAGCATCCCTGGCATATATGGATTTATGCTGATGCTATAGGCAATGAGGTAGTGCTTGAAATAGGCTTTTCAATAACGGTGCAGGGAGGAGTGTTGGAGGCATTGCACGAGCCTATTTCACAACTGCACGGCTCCATTTCTGCTCAACGCAATGCTGAAGGGGGCATCAGCTTTCATTTGCGTTTACCACGTTCGCGGGGAGCAGTACAAGGCTTACTTGTACGTGCAGGTGATGCACGAGTCGTTGTGCCATTCTCACAGGTGCAGCGCATAGATTACGGTCAGGAGAAAGAGTACGAACACTTCTACGTCCTTAGTGACCTGCTGAATTTTCCCTCTGAGCAATCAACGCTGGAGACTGCCCGACCTGTGCTGATATTGCAATTTAACGGTGCGGTACAGGTGGACGAGATCGTAGGGAACGTTGAGTTAGTGATGAAGCCTCTTGCTGCGCATTTGCAGCGTCCTGGAATAGCAGGCACTGCTATTGATGGTATGGGCAATGTGCTGCTCATTCTGGACGTACCCGAACTGATCAAGCGTTGGGAAACGCAGCAAAGTGATCTTCCAACGGTTTCGTTGGAAGTGCAGGGCGCTAAAAAATCGTCTACTCCACATATACATCAGAAGATTCTGGTGGCCGATGATTCTGTATCTATCCGATGGTCCTTGCGTCAAATGCTCGGACATGCGGGCTATACTGTGATGGAGGCGCGTGATGGCATGGAGGCATTGGAGCAATTATTGGAGAATCCGCCGAATTTGCTCCTGCTCGATATAGAGATGCCGAATTTGAATGGCTATGATTTGTTGAGTATTATTCGCACTTTACCTCCCAGCCCGCAGCTTGCAAAGCTTAAGATTGTGATGCTGACTTCGCGTTCATCACAGAAGCATAAGCAGCGTTCTTTGGAGTCGGGGGTAGATGCTTATCTGACCAAACCTTGTCCACAGGATGAGATGCTGGAGACGATTGGGGCGCTGCTGGGGTGATTTCAGTTCCTTAAACAAGGAGATTTAGGCAGGAACAAATGTAGCCTTAATTGGAATAGTTGATGTCTATGCTATGAACACGATAGCGCCCCTACAGTCATGTTTGGGCTGTAGGGGCGCTATCGTGTTCGTTCGTTAGGCGAGCGTTGTATTATCTGTAGGAGGCGGGGGCGGCGTTGATGGCCCCCGTCTCTTCCATGATTGTGCGCAGTTGTTTAGCGTCGAGGGTTTCGTAGAGGCGTAGGGAGCGAGCAATGCGATCAAGGGTCGTACGGTGCTCAGTGAGCAGACTGACGGCTCGATCATAGGCTCGCTTTACCATGCTATTGACTTCCTCGTCGATGATGGTGGCGGTCTTCTCACTGTATTCGCGGGAGCCATTTGCTAGAGCTGTGCCTGCGAATGGATCGTCGCGTTCGCTGAAAGAGATGGTACCCAGGCGATCACTCATACCCCAACGCGTGACCATCTGACGCGCAATGCCCGTTACACGCTGCAGGTCGTTTTCAGCGCCTGTTGTGATGCGGCCGATAGCTACTTGCTCGGCAGCGCGCCCACCAAGGGCGGTTACGAGTTGCGATTCGAGGTACTCCTTGGAGTAGTTATAGCGGTCATCCAGAGGGGTGTACTGTGTTACACCAAGGGCCTGACCGCGTGGGACAATCGTTACCTTGCTGACGGGATCGACGTTTTCTGTCAATAGGCCGGTCAGGGCGTGGCCACCTTCATGATAGGCAACGACGTTCAGGTCCTCTTCGCTGAGCACTAGAGGACGCTCCGCACCAATCAGGATCTTGTCCAGGGCCTCATCAAAGCAGTTTTGCGTGACGGCATCGAGGTTACGACGTGCTGCCAGGAGCGCCGCTTCGTTGACGAGGTTGGCAATGTCGGCACCAACCATGCCAGGGGTAGCACGAGCAATGGTGATCAGATCTACGTCTTTCCCCAGCGGAACGCCACGGGTGTGTATCTTGAGGATGGCTAGACGGCCATTCCAGTCGGGACGCTCGACGCTGACACGGCGGTCGAAGCGGCCTGGGCGTAATAGAGCCTTGTCCAGTCCATCCGGGCGGTTGGTGGCGGCGATGACGACGACGGCCTGGCGGGTATCAAAGCCGTCCATTTCAACCAGCAACTGGTTCAGGGTTTGCTCGCGCTCGTCATTACTGTTGATGCTGGAGCCTCGTTGGCGACCGACGGCATCGATTTCGTCGATGAAGATGATGCTGGGCGAGGCTTTCTTGGCCTGCTCGAAGAGGTCACGCACGCGACTGGCACCGACACCGACGAGGACTTCGACGAACTCGGAGCCGCTGATTGAGAAGAAAGGTACACCTGCCTCACCTGCGACGGCACGGGCAAGCAAGGTTTTACCTGTTCCTGGAGGGCCGACAAGCAGTACGCCACGAGGGATTTTGCCGCCGAGGCGCTGGAATTTGCCGGGGGTCTTCAAAAATTCAACGACTTCTACAAGATCGTTTTTGGCTTCGTCGACACCTGCGACATCGGCAAAGGTGGTACCAGGCCTATCTTCGAGGATGACCTTGGCCTTGCTTTTGCCGAAGCTGAAGATGTTCTGCTGGCCCTGCGTTGCACGGCGAGCGATGAAGAAGAAGACGCCGATGATGAAGATCCAGGGCAAGAAGTTGATCAAGATGTTTACTAAAAGGTTATTATCTGATACAGGTTTGGCCTGGTACGAGACACCTTTCTGATTCAACAAGGTGATGAGGTTCGGATCGCCATATGGTAGTTGGGTAAAGTGAAACTGGGTCACTGACTTAGGATTCCCGTTAGAATCGGTGACTGTGATAGGCGTTTTAAAGTCACCTGTGACGTCTTGACTCTGGAAGGTGACGTCCTTGACGTTGCCGTTTTGCACTTGCTGATAGAAGGTGCTGTAGGGAACATCGGTCGCGTTCTGGTTGGTATTACTTGAACCTGAACTAAAAAAGAACTGGAAGAAGTACCAGACCAGGAGCACAATGCCTACAATGATAAGCGAGCGGACGAGCAAGGATGAGCCACCGCGTGGGCTTTTGCCGTTGCCGTTATTGCCGTTGCTTCCATTGCCAGGGCGCTGGGGGCCTGCACCTGGATCATTGGGGTTGCGCTGGTACATATATTTAGCCTGAGCATCCATAAATTCAGACCTGCTTTCTTGGATTGAGTGGCATTTATACGAAATGCCTGTGAGATGCCTCTTAAAAGGATGAGGCTTGATAATACCGGATAATATTATTATATGATACGTTGACCTGTTACTTTGAGTTGGCTTTCCCATATTTCCGGGTCTATCAGGGTTGTTACGAAGTCCTGATCGAAGCGGAATTGATATTGATACTATAGATACGTTACAAATACGTTTTAGATTACCAAAAGTTGTGCAGGTTAGCAATCACCATGAGCGACTGCTATTTATACCTGTACTGACTATTTAAGACGATTTGGACAAGGGAAACGTATAGTGGTCACATTCAAAAGTATAGCATGGAAATCAAACTGGCATTTGGGCAATTATCTCTATACGTAATTACACTGGTTGCGCTAATTTTATTCCTGTGTTGACAGGGAAATACGGCGGTCATACAATCTAATCAAACGATAGATATTTGGAGATAAGGTTTGTCATTCTAAGTGAAACGAAGGATTTTGGCGTGCGGCGAACCAGGTTCTTCGCTTCACTCAGGATGACAAACTCGACAGTGAAGGATCACAAACTGGATTGCTTAAGTCTCTTTAAAAGACGATAAGATTGTAAGGTGTTACGGATGAACTTTCCAGGGAGGCAGCCAGAAAAGCTGCCGATGGACCAGGAGGATGCTGCTCAAGCGGCCGAGAGGCGACGCAGACAGGATTTGTTGGATGCGGGCACAGATGAGCTACCACATGCTTTAAGCTGGGGTGAGCGGCTATTGCCACTGCTGTTCGCGGGCATGGAGACATGCTGGATCTATGCCATTCTGCTTGGGCTAGCAAGTGTGAATTTTTTTCAATCAGGTGACCCCTTGATACCTGTTTGGGCTCCCTTTGTACTTATCGTAGGCTCATTTTGGTTGGTGCATTATATAGAGCGACGTGCTGCGTTAGAAGCAACCCAAGGTTCTAACGAGGCTGGAGACCAGGACGCGAAGGAACCGAAAGGTGCTTCGCAGGCTTCGCTTATGGTTCCTATGCAGCGACGTACCGCAAGCAAATTATCTTCGCCCCTCCCAGAAGATCAGAATGGCAGTAAAGGCGGCATGATGCCGGGAACGTGGAAGTTTATTGCGTTCGCAGGGCTGATTACGCTGTTTCTGATCTGGTTGCATCTCTACACACAAACAGCGTTTGTGCTTGATCCGAGCTGGTTGCTGGCACTGGTGAACGATATCTTGCTATTTAATCTGCGTACCTTCCAGGTGCTTAGCATTGTGGGACTAACGGTTTACTTTTGCTGGCGCGGCATTCGCCTGGCACGCCGCACGCTTAATGCCTCTCACATCTTTAATACGATGAGAATTGGATTGGGCGTGATTATTGCCGTGATCCTTTTGCGAACTGGACAGGGAAACACTGGCGGGGCTTTTCAAAATGAGGTGATGCTGCTCCTACTGATCCCGATCTTCCTGTTCCTGTCGCTTGCGGCGCACTCCTTGGCACGCGTGACGTTTATACGTCATTCACATCCGTTCGGTCTGGTGGGCAGCATTCTTGAGCAAGAAAGTTCGCTCCTGTTGGTGCTGGCACCAATTGGTTTGATCTTATTGTTGATTGCTGTCTTGGTAGGCAGTTTTGTCAACCCAGCATTTTTAACGGGCATTTCACCTGTGCTGGCTCCTTTCGGAATAGCTCTTAATTGGTTGGCTGGAATACTCTCTAGAGTTGTGATTTTCTTACTTACCCCTGTGATCTGGCTTTTTAGCCTGATCTTCTCGCATCTTAAACCAACCCATGCAAAACTCCCTCAGCCTCCTCAAAGTGCCGTCCCACCAAGTGGGATTGCACCTCAAGCGGTCGTGACGATTGTTACTATTATCAAGATTATCGTGCCCATCCTATTGATATTGGTGATAGTTCTCGTACTTCGCTGGATGTTCCGCCATCGACGTATGCGAGTAGCAGCGAAACGGCGGGGGATGGATGTGCATGAGAGTCTGTGGTCGTGGTCGCTTTTCTGGGCGCAGTTTAAATCGCTCTGGTCTGCACTCTTCCGGCGCTTCCTTCCTAAACGTGCTAAGGAAGTAGAGGAGCAGGAAGCAATGCAGAAGATTGAGGGTGAGCCTGCTGCACGTACGATTCGGGAGATCTACCGCGCTCTTTTGAGGAAGGCTACTCAGCGAGGATATCCGCGCAAGAGGCATGAGACGCCATACGAGTTTCAGGAACGCCTGGATGAATTGGTTCCCCTTGCTGAACCACAATTGGAAGAGATTACTTCGTCGTATGCTGCTATACGCTATGGAGGAGTTGTGCCGGATGAGACGGAGGTGGCGCATGTACGAAGGGTGTGGAATGAGCTTAATCAAAAGTGGGTTTCGTGAATCTCTCCATTTATGACCTGGTATTTGTAAGCTCTTGCTAGAATTTCCTCGGGAAAGCTTGTGAGATCGGTGGCGGTGATTAATACCTGGTCGTGCTGTAGTATGTGTTGTAGGAGATACTGGCGGCGGGAGGAGTCGAGTTCGCTGAAGACATCGTCGAGCAGCAGGATAGGTTCTTCGCCGGTGCCTGCACGCATGTAGGCGAGTTCGGCGAGTTTGGCCGAGAGGGCTACCGTGCGCTGCTGACCACGCGACCCATACATGAGCATGTTCACGCCATTAACGAGAAATTCCAGGTCGTCGCGATGAGGACCTAAGGTGCAGACGCCCTGATAAATCTCTTTTCGCCGGGCTTCGAGCAGTTGTGCACGGTAGTGCGGCAGGGCTTCCACAAGGTCCCAGGCGGGTTCTTTCCGAAATGAGGGACGGTAGATGATCTGAAGGTGTTCGCGCCCGCCGCTGATGGTTGCCTGGAGATTGTCTACCTGCTCGTTGAGCGAGGCTACCATATGCTGTCGTTCAAACATGATCAAATTGGCCCATGTCGTCAGTTGTTCGTCTAAATAGTCCAGCATGCGTGGGTCTTCCTGATTTTCACGGACACGTTTGAGCAGGGCTGAACGCTGGGTGACGACTTTGCGATACTTCATCAATGCCTGACAGTAGCGCGGCTGCATTTGACAGAGGCCACGATCAAGGAAGCGCCTGCGCTCTTCAGGAGAGCCATCAACCAGGCGCAGGTCGGTGGGGGAAAATAGGACGACGGTTACTTGACCTATGAGGTCTACGCCTCTTTTAGGGACACCATTGATCCGAATGCGCTTACGTTGCATGTTTGATGGCAGCTCAATTGCCTGGGGGGTAGCATTTGGAGCTTCTAAAGGCGTTGGATCGATGATGACGATTTCTATTTTCACTTCGACGTCGTGACGTTTGACGCTGCCATCGATGCGTGTGAGATGATCGGCTGCGTCCCAGTTGACTACTTCGCGGTCACTTGTGGCGTGAAAGGAGTTGCTTGTGGCGAGCATTGCTACGGCTTCGAGCAGATTGGTTTTGCCCTGAGCATTTTCTCCATAGAAAAGAAAGAGTCCTGGTCCCAGAGAAAGGTCAAGTTGTTTGTAATTGCGAAAGTCGCTCAGAGAGAGGTGCGAAAGGTACATGTTTTGTCCGTGAGGTATAAGGATGAATGTTTCATACTTGCTGTCGCAGGTAGCGAATATGAAGTATCTGTCCTTATACCCGAATAGTTATCGATTGATGTGCATGGGCATGATTACATAGGTATAGTCGGCAGCGCCTACGGGACGAAGGACACCGGGACGTGTTGGCGCGTTGGCCTCAAGCGCCACTTCGGGCGTGTCGATAACGGAAAGGACATCGGCGAGGTACTTTACGTTAAAGATGATTTGCAGTTCAGGGCCATCGACGGCTGCATTGACGGTACTGGTATTGTCGCCGAGGTCTTCCGCGGTAGCTTCGATGGTAATCGCGCCGGGCTCCAAACCACCGCTGTCGCCCGGGTTAATCTTGACACGTGTGATGTTGGAACTGTCACGGGCAAAGAGCGCGGCAGATTTGACGGCGGCAGCGAATTCTTTTGTTTCGATCACTGCTCGTGTCGAATGTTCCTTTGGAATGATCTGACGGAAGTTAGGGAACGAGCCTTCAATCAGGCGAGAGACGAGGTCAAGTTGTTCCGTATGAAAGAGTACCTGGCTGCGATTGGGTGTGACGATCATCTGGACCGTCCCTTCGGATGGCAGGATGCGTTCAAGTTCGGTCAGGGTACGTGCCGGAATGAGGATGTCACCACGAGGATGGTCATCGCCGGGCAAAGGCGAAACACGAACAGCCAGACGGAAGGCGTCGGCAGCAGCAAACGTTATCTTTTCGTCGCTGACCTGCACCAGCACACCGGTAAAAACTGGGCGGGAGTCGTCATCGGCCGCGGCAAAGGCAACCTCTTTGATCATTTCCTTGAGCAGGGTCGCGTCAAGCAATACCGGCTCTTCTCCACCTTCGGCGCTGGGAATGAGCGGAAATTCAGAGGCATCCATGCCTTTGATGTTGGCGCTGCTGCGCAGGCTCTTGATGCTCATCGTATTGGAGCCTTCCGGCACGTTGATATCTACCGATGCTTGCGGCAGGCTGTTCACAAAGTCGGTGAGCAGTTTGGCCGGAACGGTGGTGGTTCCTTCTTCATGAACCTGTGCATCTACCCAACAGTTGATACCTATTTCGAGGTTCGTGGCAGAGAGTTTCAAACGACCATGGTCGGTCGCGATTAAGATATTGGCGAGAATAGGGAGTGTGCTACGGCTTGAGACGGCATGACTTACGGCTGAAAGTCCACGGCTCAGGTCTTGCTGCTTACATGTGATTTTCACTGCTGTTCTTCCTCCGAGCAACCAAAAAAGGCGGGAAAATTCCCTCGTTAGTATACCGTAGTCCGCTGGAGTTGTAAACAAGGTAAGTCGATTAATTCGCCTCGATTACTGACATGTTGAGGAGCCTGGCAGGTCAGCAGATGGTGTTGGTTCGGCATCGGAGAGGTAGTGCTGCGCAAACTGCTTGATTGCTTCCATAATATCGACCAGCGCCAGACCTTTCTCGGTCAGGCAGTATTCGACACGTGGAGGGATTTCGGCGAAGGCATGGCGCTGCACAAAACCGAGTTCTTCGAGCATCTTGAGGCGCTGCGAGACGGTCTTGGGGCTGACATTGCCCATCACAGCGAGCAGCTCGCCAAAGCGTTTGGTGCCAGCCAAGAGCGTATAGACGATCATGAGCGTCCAGGAGTCACCGAGCAAGCGCATAGCACGACCGAGTGGTTGGGATGCACAGATTTCTGAAGGTTGGGTTGTTTGTAGCTGGTTGGTTGTATCCATACAAGTAGTATACCATATTTTCCCAAGAAATGCATAACATCCTTGACAATAGAAAGTTTATAACTTATACTTGTTTCCGTAAGGAAAATAACAATGCAAAGGGAACTACAGTTTCTTTTGCTAGATACGTTCTAAGATTGATTTTTTATTTGGAGGAAATGACATGACAACACAGCCAAGCGAAACGCAAGCGACAACGCGGAGCGTCTGGACACTCGACCCAAATCATACGCTGGTCAGCTTCGCCGGTAAGCACATGATGTTTACGACGGTTCGAGGTCACTTCAAGAATGTGCAAGGCACCATTACACTCGACGAGGCCGATCCGTCCCAGTCCTTGGTAGAAGTGGAGATCGAGACCGGCAGTTTGTACTCAGGGGTGGACTATCGAGACAATCATCTGAGATCTGGCGATTTCCTGGATGTCGAAAACTTTCCAAAGATGGCGTTCAAGAGCACTCGTGTTGAGCCAGTAGATAGCACTCACGCAAAGGTATACGGAGACTTGACAATTCGTGATGTTACCCGCGAGGTGGTGCTGGATACCGAATTCACAGGACGTGGGAAGAGCCCTATGGGTCAGGAGGTTGCGGCCTTCGACGCTACAACGTCGCTCAATCGTAAAGACTGGGGATTGACCTGGAACGTGGCGTTGGAAACTGGTGGCTGGCTCGTTGGCGATACGATCAAGATCGAGATCGCTGCTGAGGGCATTCGGCAGTCATAAGAATATAGGTGTTTTTGAGCTGAGTAGCTGTAAGTAGATTTTTCTTTTGTGAAGGTCCGGGATGGCGAATTGGTCGCTGTGCCGGACCTTTGCATATTACAAAGCTTGATCTGAGATTATATCTGATGATCAGCATCCCCCAAAATGCTTTCATTATCCTCGCCTAGCAGGGGTGGTGCTTTATACAAGCGTGTCGGGGTTTCTGATAGGCGTAGGGGGGAGCCTGAAAGTTTGATGGGGCCCGCGGTGGGGTGGTCGCATTCCCAGACGAAGTTGCGAGCCTGGATTTGGGGATCGTTAAAGATCTGGCTGACGGTGTTGATGGGGCCACAGGGAATGCCAGCGGCACGGAGTTGTGGGAGCCAGTCTTCGGTGTCGCGTACGAGAAATTCTTCTTGTAAGACGGGGACGAGTTCGCGGCGATTGCGGACGCGTTGGGGATTGGTGGTGAAGCGGGGGTCGGCGGCAAGGTCCTGACGACCCAGGAGGTGGCAGAGGCCCTGGTAGAGGCGATCATTGCCACAGGAGACGACGATGTGTCCATTGCGGGTACGGAATGCCTGGTAGGGGACGATGTTGGGATGGCCATTGCCGTAACGTTCGGCCTCTTCGCCAGAGATGAGGTAGTTGGAGGAGACGTTGCTCAGGAGGGAGATGGCGGATTCGAGGAGGGAGATATCGATGCGTTGCCCTTTGCCGGTGTGGTCACGTACGTGTAGAGCTGCCAGGATAGCCATGCAGGCGTACATTCCGGCAGAGACATCTCCTACTGGTGAACCAACACGTTGAGGGTCGCCGTCAATTTCTCCGGTCACGGACATGATGCCGGATTCGGCCTGGGCGACGAAGTCGTAGCCGGGACGCGAGGCGTAGGGGCCGTTCTGGCCGTAGCCGCTGATGGAGCAGTAAATGAGGCCGGGATTGAGTTCACGTAGGGCTTCGTAGCTCAATCCCTGACGGTCGAGCGTGCCGGGACGGAAGTTTTCGACCAGTACGGTGGCGGTGCGAAGCATTTCGAGGAGTTTTTGTTTGCCTTCCGGGGTGCTGAAGTCGAGGGTGATGCTGCGTTTGTTGCGGTTGAGTCCGAGGTAGTAGGCGCTTTCGCCAGCGATATAGGGAGGGCCATAATGACGAGTGTCATCACCTTTACCTGGTTGCTCAACTTTGATGACGGTTGCTCCCAGGTCACCCAGGATCATGGTGCAGTATGGCCCGGCGAGCACACGCGAAAGGTCGATTACTATTATGTCTGAGAGAGCGGCTTCCAATGCAACCTCCTGCTTATTTTTGAAAATACCTATTCAGATCTCCTAGCTTGCATGTGGTAGATGAAGCGTGGGAAGGCTTTGTTCAAGGATGGGTCTGCGCGATTCGAGCCACGGGGGTAGTTTCAGGTGTGTTCCTAGCTGGTCCGGGGGTTCGTCTACCGCGAAGCCGGGGGGATCGGTGGCGATTTCGAAGAGTACACCGCCTGGCTCGTTGAAGTAGATGGAATGGAAGTATTGGCGATCCATGACCGGGGTAACCTGAATTCCGAAGTTGGTGAGAGTATCGCGCCAGGCCAGTTGCTGCTCGTCGTCAGGGGTTCGCCAGGCAATATGATGTACTGAACCAACGGAGATTCTGCCAGGGGTCATTTCGGGCAGGTTCAGCACATCGATGCGCGTGGCAAAATTCTCAGTTCCTACCTTATAGCGCTTGCGATTGCCTTCCTGGCCTATTTGATTAAAACCCAGCACTTCGGTGAGTAGGCTGGATGTAGCTCCAAGGGTTTCCTCCATGAGTGCGACACTATGAAAACCGCGAATGGCATGTTCCAAGGGGATTGATCCGTTTTTCCATCCTCCGTATTGCTTGGCTTCTGAATGAGCAACCAGTTCAAGTACTAATCCATCGGGCGACATGAACGAGAGTACTTTTTCCTCAAAGCGCGTATTTGGGCCCCCAACGAGAATATTGTGGCGGGAAAGGCGCTCCTCCCAGTACTCCAGGGATGTTTCTGGGATAGAGAATGCAACTGTACCTATCTGACCTGTGCCGATGTATCCTTTGGGGGAGTCGGGCCAGGAGAAGAAGGTCATGATGGTGCCGGGATGGCCCTGTTCATCTCCGTAGTAGAGGTGGTAGGTGTCGGGCATGTCGAAGTTGACGGTTTGCTTGAGCATGCGTAGGCCTAAGATGCCGACGTAGAAGTTGATGTTTTGCTGAGGGTCGTCGCAGATTGCTGTGACGTGGTGGATGCCGGGGATGATGTTGTTCATTGAGTTGCCTCCAAGATGCCCGCAGGCCGCCAGGGTACCCGCAAGTCTCCAGGGCACCCCAAGGGGTGCCCCTACATTTATTCATGACCGCAACGTTGTTACCTTCATTTGTTTAGTTAGTGTGTCATGTTGGTTTATGGTTGTCAAGGAGAGAACTGAGTGCAACGTTTTGGGAGATTTTACGATATAGAGGGTGAAATACTAGATAGGTTTTTGAAGAGGAAGCATTCATGCAGCAACCATCGCTCTTTATACATGATGATTCGATAGTCTCGCTACTTTATCAGCGTCATGCTGAGGCGATTCTGGTTTATGTACGCCGTCTTGTTACGTCATGGGAGGATGCAGAGGATATTGTTCTTGAGGTTTTTCTTGCGGTGATTGAACAGGAAAAGCGACTCGCTGAGCTGAGTGATTCCGCTCAACTGGCATGGTTGCGACGCGTGGCCCATAACAAGGTGGTTGATCTTTATCGACGATCATCTGGTAATTCTCCCCCACCATTTGAGGTGGTTTCGGAGCGGATATCTGACAATAAGGAGTTGACGCCTGAACAAGCGACTGTGCAACAGGAGACGTATACATTTCTGCGTACATATCTGATGAGTCTTCCACCACTTCAACAAGAAGTATTACGGCTACGCTTTGAAGTAGGCCTGCGCTGTAAGGAAATCGCTATGCTACTGGATAAACGTGAAGGTACCATTCGTTCGCTGCTCTCACGTTCCTTAAATACGTTGCGTGAGGTGTATCAGAAAGAGTTAGGAGGATAGTTTTCTATGAAGACGCCAGACGCATTATTCGAGGCGAAAACTATTGATGAGCAAATTGAAGCTCTAACTTGGTCTCAAAATGAGCAATTCGTTCCTTCATCGTTGAATGCGCGTATTATGCATGATCTTTACCAGGTTTATGACTCAAGCTCTTACACACAACAACTTGAGCGTTCTCGTGGGCGCATCTGGCAACGGCTTGGAGTGGAGAGGGGTCAGAGAGAGAACATTGGAGTAGGTGAGCGCCGTACCAGGATGATGTCTGACTTACAGCAAACACGGGGCCATCGGACAGCAAAAGTGCCATCCTCCTCTCGCCAATTGGTTACCGCTCTTCTGGAAACACTTGCAGCAGTCCTCTTCATCGCGTTGCTTGTTGGGAGCTTGATTCTCACATTGCTTGCTACTCGTAATCACGAAAGCAATGAAGGAGGAAGCTCTGCTCTTCAAACGGTGATTATCCATATGGGACCTGCGTCATTTCGTCCATCTTCTGTCACGATACATCCTGGGACGATTATACGGCTGGTGAATGATACGAATGTTGAACATGTTATCGAGAATGGCTACTGGAACAATGATAGTATAGCAGTCCATCTCCATGAACCGGGCATGCCACAGTCTCCTATGGAGATCAGTACAATAGGACAATTGCCGATTATTGCTCCTTTCAATACAGTAGGGACCTATCACCTGTTCGACTCGATTCACCAGGTATATGAACTTAACGATAAAGGTAGTGCAATCGGGTACTCCTATTGTTAGTTTACCCACTCCTTCTAGGGAAAACTGTACAGGTCCACATGGAAGAGACTGCATTTCAAACCAGTAAGGTCACTATTTCCAAAGGGATGGGTATCGTGCTGATAAACGATACGCTTATCGAACATATTATTACGAATGGGTACTGGAAGAACAACAAGCTGTTGTTGGTGAATGAGCCAGGGATGCCCAAGGTTCATCTTGTCTTTACCGCCGATCAGCAAAGTGAGTTGGTTGGGCCTTTTGATAAGGCGGGGACCTATTACCTGGTTGATACGGTGCATGCTGATATGACTTTGACAATAATGGTTGAGTAGTCGATAATGCGGTTTTAAAAATGAATTGGGAAATCGTTTGTCTCCACAAGCCAATAAATTGGCCCCTACGGCAGTATCGGCTGCAACTATGATACAATATGCCCATCATGAATTTGTGGGCAGAATTTGAGAACGAGCAGCAGCTAGCCGAATCCGTTGGACGGTCACGAAAACAAAAATCACCTCAGGGGCCTCGTCTTACGGAACAGGTTGTGTTGTCTTCTCTGCGGGATTGGCTTCTGCATGATTATGTGGCTTCTTATTGCCGATTCATTGCAGCAACTCGTATCTACAGGCGCTGTTATTGGATTGATGGGCTGGGAGGCAATACACGTGTGTATAAAGACGCGGCTGCAAGTGCTATGAATGGAGTTAGTGGGGCATCGGTCAATTCTCTCGAACTTCCTTACCTCAAGGACGATTCCACTGTAACGGAAAATTTGTCTCTCATGGAGAGCTTGTCGAAAAAAGGTCGCAAGAAAGATGCTGCGCAAGGAGGACAGGCAATCCCATTTATGCTTAGGCAAGTGGTAGCGCTTTCTCAGGAGTTGGGGCGGGAAAATAGGCCAATTACGCTCAATGGGATTGTGCTAGAGGTGGGGAGCAGCAGACGTAAAGAGGGGAGGATGGTTGAAGATGAAGAAGTGAGGAAACGTCCTACGTTTGTGCTGCCGAAGGAGAGCGGTAGTGTACGTGCGAGCTGGCTGGAAGTAGCGTCAACGCTGCTGCCGTTTATCGATCAGTCGCCCACGCTCTTTTTGCTCAATCCCTTTGGGCACACGTTGTTTACTTATGATGATCTTGCTCCACTTTATATGCGGACAGCACCGACGGAACTTTGCCTTTTGATCTCACATAAGCAGCTTGAGACGCGGGTGATTCCGTCATTGTCTGCCTCCGTGGGTGTTGCGCTTACGGCTTTGCTGCGGAGCGATCGTTGGAAGGGGCTTATTAACAAGGGTGAAGAGGTAGAGCAGATTATTGATGGGATCATTGATTTGTTGATTGCTTCAATGCAGCGTCATTTTCTTACGGTTCAGCGCATTGCATTGCCTATACAGGTGGGGCCTGCAATGGTTGAGACAGCGCCCTATACGTTGATTTTTGCTACGCGCCGCCAGGATAGTCTGGCTTGTATGAATGATGCGGTGTGTTTGTATCGTCGTCGACTTTACGCGGAGAGTTTGCGTGGCGTGCTGATTGAGGACTGGTTTGCGAGGCAGCAGCAGGAACGCCTGGATGAGCAGGTAGAGCGGTTGTATTCGCGTACACTCCAGCAAGGACGAAGTACGCAGGCGAGGCGCTGGCCTGAGTTACGGCAACAATTGCTACTGACTCAATTTGGACAATTTACTCTAGATGAGTACGATGGGGTTATTCGCAAGTTATTATTAAGTGGAGAGGTGCGCTGCGAGTGGAGGCAGAAGTCTGCACCCGCAGCTAATGCAGAGAACGTGGAGGACATTAGGAGCCGTATCCCTGGCAATGACGATACTTTAATTTGGAAATAAATGCAATTATGGTAACAAGCGCGGTTTGTCATCCTGAGCAGAGCGAAAATCTCTGACCACCATGAGAGATTCTTCGCTATCACTCAGAATGGCAGCAGAGCGAAGGATGACAAAAAAGAGGCATTACTAGGGGGAAACGTTGGTTATGGGGATACCCAGCGTTTTAGTAATACCTCTTACATTAGGAACGTTACGCTTGCAAGATTGGTGGCATAATTTGGTGCGAAAACGGATGAATTGAAGCAAGACGAGATAATCGGCATAAATCGACATCGCCAACGGCGCTAGCGCGTCTACTGCTTCGCAGTCAGGCGATGTGCAAGGAGAAGAGAGAGATTGTGGACGATTCTGCTGTTTCATTGCGGAATACACTTAATGATTTGAGTGGTGCAGAGTGGCTATACTTTACGCGTAGCACTCTGATAACGGCATACCCTTCTGAATATGGACATAAGCTGCGCAAAGTCCATGGAGCAAATAAGCCTCCACAACTGATGCGTCAGTTGATCGAGTTCTTTACGAAGCCGGGAGGGCGTGTGCTGGATCCGTTCGCGGGTGTTGGGGGGACGTTGATTGGGGCTTCGATTTGCAAAAAGCCGCGTGAGGCTGTGGGCATTGAGATCAACTCGAAATGGGTAGACATTTATAGGCAGGTGATTGAGGAGAGCCAGGGAGCGTTGTTGCCTCAATCAATGTTGCAGGGAGACTGCTTGCAAGTCATGGATACGCTTGAGGCGGAGTCTTTCGACTTTATTGCGACCGACCCACCCTATAATATTCACCTCGAGCAGACGATGTCGAATGGTGTATATGCGAAAAAGTTTCCTAATCGGCGTACAGATTATGATATGCGATCTGATGATCCTAAGGACCTGGCAAATCTTGCGAGCTATGATGCCTATTTGAATGCTATGGAGCGTATTTTTGAGAGGTGCGCTGGGCTGTTGAAGCCTCAAAAATATATGGTGGTGATTGTGAGAAATGCTTACCAAAATGGCGAGTACATGTTTACGCACGTAGATTTAGCGCGGCGGGCAAAGCTACACGGTTTTGTGCCCAAGGGGGAGATTATCTGGTATCAGGCGGGGACGCGCCTGCGGCCATATGGGTATCCCTTTGCTTATATTCCAAATATTGCGCATCAATATATTTTGGTTTTGCAGAAACCGAAACAATAGTCCCCTACCATAGCTTACACTTAGCGAGTATAATTACAAAAATATGTGAAAGAAACAGAACAACATAGCTCTTTCAAGGAGAAAAGAGAAGAAATCATGCCACGAAAAAATAATCCACCTGCACCCCAAACTCCGATGCCGGACCCATTTGAGAGCCAAAGTGACGAATTTTTAACTGATACTAGCGAGCCTGAAGAGGCAGAGAATGCCTACGAGATGAAGCGTACGGTTACCGATACCTACCTGGAGCATGGAGAAGGTCGCCACGAGGCGGGCAAACGCGATGTTGAACTTTATATTCGCACGTACAATACGCTGCTGCGCAGTTCGGGTGAGGTGAGCCTGAAAGCGCTGGTACAGGCACATTACAATATCGATTCGAGCTTGCATCCCGACGCACGGTCGCCGTACCCTGATATGTCTGCCTTCATTTATAGTGTGCTTCGCTTGCCATCATCGATCGTTCACTGCAACCTTGTGCTCTTGGGACAATCCGATGAGGTGTTCCTACAACAAGGATTTCATGTTGATGGTTGGGAAGGTGTAACGGCTTCCGCCCGGCGGCGCAAATGGTTCTATGATGGGAAAGAGACGCTGGCTGTGTACGTTGCCAGTGTAAGCGATACCGACGATATCGTGCCCATCCTGGTTGCGTTCCAGATCGAATGGAACAAAATGTACTACCTGCTCAATGCAGAACCCACCACTATGCAATTGCTAGAGACGCCCATGGATCTCTCTTCGCCGGTGTTTGCCGAGATTACCAAGGTGCTACGGGAACGCCTGCATATTCCGGTCGATGACTGGCGGCGATTAGAGTTGATCTGGGGTGATCGCCTATGGAAAAACTTGCTGATGATTGGCAGGCAGCGCAAAAGTTTCTCGCTGCGTATGCTCGGTGGCTCACATGTTGGGTATGTACGTGCCACACGCAAATGGTGGACTCCTGTCGAGAAACTGTTTGATACGCTTGGACTGCAAGAGCGACCAGTCTACTTTGTCTCAAGCAATACGCATAGCCTGGTCAATCTCATGTCTGGCAGCTTGCTCAGTCGTGAGGCAGAGTTGATCAAGTTCGCGCAGAGTGGTGACGATCCGTACCTGGCTGAAGAGTGCCGCAAATTGCAGGACGGCAGCGTGCCAGGTAACTGGCAAAACTTCCTCTACTTCGCAGCTCGTGAATGGATACGTACTCCTGCTGGTAGAGAATTCGCAAAGGTTCGCATCCGAGAAGAACAGGAGCGCGGCATCTACTACGTTGGTGCTCGGCATGGTCTGGAAGTCGATGCACAGGTGTTTGAACTCGCCAAACTTCACCAGATGGAGATTGATCCGCGCTGCCGCATGCCTGGGATGGATAGCCTGACAAAAAGCAAAGCTATCGTCCTTAATATTGATTACCCACTGGGTATGGCCGCTTATCGGATGCTGCGTGAGATCATGGAGAATCTCACGCATATACGGGGCATCTATATCCTTGGCAAGGCAGCAACACTCAATGGTAGTATTGGGGATGTGATGATCTCCAATGTTGTGCTCGATGAACATAGCCAGAATACGTACTGGCTCGACAACTCCTTTATCGCCCAGGATGTGCAGCCCTACCTGATCTACGGTTCTGTGCTGGATAATCAGAAGGCAGTTTCGGGCAAAGGCACGTATCTGCAAAATCGCCAGTATTATGATTTCTACTACCGGGCAAATTATACGGTGATTGAGATGGAGAGTGGGCCATACCTGAATGCGGTGTACGAAGATCAGTACCTGACGCGCTATCCGATGGGGGAGAATATCAATTTTGCGCGGCTGCCATACGAACTAGGTATTCTGCACTATGGTTCGGATACGCCGTACACACGTGGGAAAAACCTGGGCGCGGGTAGTCTTTCATACTTTGGTATGGATGCGACGTATGCCAGCACGGTAGCCATCCTACGACGCATTTTCGAGAATGAGATCCGTTTCGTTTCACAGCAGATCACACGCCCACTTGAGATCGCTGAGAGTTCCATCGATCAGGATAGAGTCGGAGCTCCTCTTGCGGGAGCGTAATAGGCTTCCCGACCCCTCAGTGCACTCGTAGATCACCTGACTTCGGCTATCTTCTTGTTACAGTTACATTGACCTGCCCTTTCGGTTGCAAGGTCAGGTGGCGGACGGGATCAGCCACAATTTGCTGGCCGGGAAGCAGGCGAAATGTGACGCGCTGAGCAAGTGCCGCAAGTAGCAGTGGACCCATCATGAGCGCAAAATGCTTGCCAATGCAGGTTCGCGAACCTGCCCCAAAGGGCAAAAACGCACTTGGGGGAAGCAGTTTCTCGCGTTCGGGAGTGAATCGTTCTGGGTCGAACTTCTGTGGTTCTGGATAATAATCCGGGCGCCGATGCAAAGTGTAGGGAACGATAAAGGCTAATTGACCTTCAGGAATAAGATACCCGCCGATCTCCGCATCCCGTAGCGTGTGTCTAAAAAAGGCAAAGGCAGGTGGGAAGATACGTATGCTTTCCTTAAAAACTTGCAGGCAAAAGGGCAGACTCACCAGGTCGGTATAGGTGGGAGTACGACTCTGGAGGACTCGATCAACTTCCTGCTGGAGCTTTGCGTAAATCTCGGGGTGCTGGCAGAGTAAGTACCAACTCCAGGTCAGTGCGGTAACCATAGTTTCGTGGCCCGCGGCAAATAGGCTTTGGCATTCAGTCATCAATTGCTCATTACTCATCGGGTGACCACTTTCGTCACGCGCTTGCAACAGGAGTGAGAGCAGGTCGTTGTGCTCGCCCGGTTTCGCTCTCCGCTCATCAATAAAACGCTGAAAGTAACTGCCTATAAGCGCGGCGGCTTTATGCGTGCGTTGGTGAAGCGGGGTAGGCCAGTGATAAGGGATGGGGAGAAAGCGCGAAATGGCTCGTGCGGCATACTCGAGTATCATTGTGACCGCCGCTCCTAGTTCGTCGCTTTCGCTCAATTCATCAGCATCAAAGAGAACTTTCCCAGAGAATCCTCATGGAAAGCCTGGCCATCTGCTGATGGATATCAATGATCGCACCCTCAGCCCAAGTTTGCTGGAGCTGTTCCCCGTAAAACACTACACTTTCAGCGTAGTTGGCGATTGAATGGGGCTGGAAAGAAGGGTCCATGAGCTTACGCTGGTGGTGGTGGAAATCTCCTTCACTGCTGAAAATGCTATCCCCGACAAGGGGACGAAAAACATTGTGGATTAGATCGCCTTTATCAAAATCGTCAGCGTGCTCAACCAAAATGCTCTGGATATCCTCTGGCCGATTGAACAGAATAGCAGGAATTCGTCCAAAACGCATACCAATCACATCGGCTTGATCTGCCATACGCTGAAGTAAGCTCAGGCGATCTCTGACGAACTCTAGCAAGTTCCCAACTATTGGGTTCCCTTTGATAAAGGGGATAGATTTGTACTTTTTTGGTGGGGATACATTAGTAGTTGTCATCCTTACCTTCCTCCTAACGTCTGGCGCACTCACTTTGAGAGACGCTTGTCAATGGCAGCTAACTCATTTCTACAAGTGGAGGTCTCTCCTCTCGCATTTGTTAGCTGCCGGTGCTCCCGGTCGCACCAACTCTGCGGTTTCTCTCCATCCAGAGGTAGAAGATAGGGCTGGCTATCAGGAGGAGAAGTATACCTGCGAGAAAGACCCAGGTGAGCGGATTGGCTTGATTGAAGTTGCTCCAGGAGAAGACGATGGCAAGCAGTATCAGGACCAGGGCGATCATTTGGCTTTGGAAGGCAATGCGCACGGCACTCCAGCGAGCATCGCGTGAGATACAAATCGCACCGACTCCGGCGAGCGCAAAAAGTGTCCCCATGACTCTTGCCGTCAAAGGTGTGAGCTTCCAGGGCCAGATCCCAATCATGAAAGTGGGTTGCAGGAAGAACAGCAGGCCGATGAGAACCGCCCCTGCCCCTGCGAGGCCAATAACCAGACGCACCCATGTTAGTACCAGTAAGTCCCTGGTGTCAGGTGTGCCTGGGTCCGTCTTCCTATTGCGCCACCAGACCGCTGGGACAAGGAAGGGCGTAGTGAAGTAGAGGAACACCCAGGTCCAGAAGGCGACACTACCATGATTGAAGCGATCCCAGTGCAGGATAGTTGAGATCCCCATCAATGTGGCAAAGGTGGTCACAGGGAGGAAGCCAACCGCGACCCAGTGCCAGCGGGTTGAGAGGACGGCCCGAACGAAGAAGTAGGCTCCTGCCAGGTAAGCTTCTCCCAGCATCATGGACGTCATACGGGGCTGAACATTCCAGGCAAACAACTGTCCCGTATGCTCGGGTAACAGGTAGAGGACACCAAACGCGGCCAGTAAAAAGGGGACGATGAGGGCAGAGAGCCACCGAGTTGTTAAAAGGACCCGGTCGTCGCGTAACAGACTCTCTCGTCGTATTTGCATGCTTCCAGTCCCAGGCGGCGGGACTGATCCTTCTAAGTGTTCCATATTGATGCCTCCTGATTGCTTTGTTATCCATCCTTTTCGAAAGGCTGCGATTTGAGGGCCAGGCTTTCGTTCATGAGATTACTCTTTCTTCTGATACTCTTCTCCTGATTATCGTAAGCCCTCGAACAGGTCTTCCTCGACGCGCCTGCCCCCATTGACCCGGCTGAAGACGCGATAATAGCTCTGGATTCCCCATAATTTTTTACGTTGTTCATCTGAAAGCTGTTCGAGGGCCAGGTAGGCAGGAGCCTGTGTTCGATGGCAAGAAATGGCATGAGCAACGGTACGCCAATACTCCCATGTATCAATCCTGGTCGTTACCGACCACTCGGGCCAAGAGACGATGCCGCGTTTGACGCCATCGATGTGCATGACCAGGTCGCCAAAGACGGATTGATAGACGGAGAATGTTTGCTCGGTTTCGGCCATGTAGTACAGCTTAGAGACGCTGTGCGGGGCCAGATCGCGATAGTATAAAGATTGCGGATTGGCGGCCTCAACAATGGCGGCAGTAGTGAATTGGCAAATGGCGATATGATCAGGGTGTCCATAGCCTCCATATGGTCCAAAGGTGACTACGACGTCCGGCCTGACGTGCCGTAGATGTCCAACGATCTTTGCAATGGCCTCTGCCGGAGGCACCTGGTCCAACTCCCCATCAATGTAGTCGAGAAAATCGACGTAGCGCATATCGAGTACTTCCGCCGCATTCAGCAGTTCATTCTCACGTATCTTGCCAAGTCCTTCCAAACCAGGGTACTCTCGCTCATCGCCAAGCCAGCCACGCTCACCGCGTGTAGCCGTGACGAGATACGTTTTGATTCCTTCGGCAGCATATTTCGCAAGTATACCGCCATTGCCGAGCGATTCATCATCGGGATGAGCCAGAATGGCCATCAATTTCAAAGCGTCTGCCATGAGCTTTCTCCTTATTGAAGACGATTCAGGATATCCAGGAAGGCTGCGATTTGAGCGCTGTGCTCGCGTTTATGGCCGTAGTACATATAGACAAGTACGTCATCCAGAGAATAGTCCATGCCATACCATGGTAGTGTTCCTACCTGGCGGAACTCTTCTGGACGAATACGCTCAGCCAGTGACATTACCTGTGCATATGCATCATTGAACTCGTCAAGAACCTCTTTTGCTGTTTTCCCTTTGCGTCTCTCTACCTCGGTATCGTTAAACTGACCACCGAGTTCGATAAACTTGTCCAGGTAGGGTGTTGGGTGCCTACCGACAAACCTGGATAGGATATCTACCAGGACCTCTTCATAGGAAGCGAGGTGAGCGATGATGTCTTTGACTGACCAGATACCACAGGCTCCTGGTGCTTCCCACGCTGTTTCGGGGAAGCCTTCGATGGTTTGGAGTACAGTTCTCTGGCCATACTTGAGGATATCGGTTGCGTTCATGGGGTGTTCCTTTCTTTTACAACATAGGAGAAGGGTGTCTCAAACTCCTTCCATGCTGCCTTTCTTTAGTCACTGGAAGTAGACTGCAAGCATCGGAGTGGTTCCCCGGCTGACTCTTACATTGTAGTTGGAATTGGCAGGGAAACCATCGTGGTAAATACGGAGAGATTGAAGAGGTCACACGGAGATTGGTGAGAGAATGTCTACATAGAGGACGAGATGTCGGACTTGCTCACCAGGCCTGTTTCGACAGCCCAGACAGCAATCTGAGTGCGGGAGGTACAGCCTAACTTGAACATGATATTGCCGATATGGGTTTCGACAGTTCGTTTGGTGACCACGAGGATATCTGCAATGGTCTGATTGGATTGCCCCTGGGCAAGCAAGATGGCAACCTCGCGCTCACGCTCGGTCAGGCCACTTGAGGCTTTTTTAGCAGCCTGGCGTGGTGAAAGAGTGCGGGAAGGTGGGATGAGCGCGGTGGCAGGTGATAGGAAATGATCTCGTAGGGATGCATCCGGGATGCGAGTAGCCAAGTCTTCGATGAGTGTTTGGGCGGCTGAAAAGGAGCTTTCGGCTTCTTCATAACGGCGCTGGCTTTGATACAATTTGCCGAGCGAGAGATGAATGTGCCAGAGTATTGAACGGAGTTCCTGTGAGGCAGCCTGATCTCGTGCTGCTATGAGCAAGGTTTCGGCCTCTGCCGACCTCTGCAACATAACGAGGGCCTCAGCGCGCAGTCTTGAGAGGCGAGGAATGCCATGCTGATCGGAAATGTTTGCGGCAGACGTGAATAAGCGGTCAAGGATTTGTAAGGCAAGCGTTGGATTTCCACGAGCGAGTGCGAGTTCCGCACGTGCGGTCTCCGCAAGGCGCTGCCCCAATGTTTGGACGGGACTGGCGAGGACAGGTATAAGGTTGAGAATGGTTTCGGCGCGTTCAAGTTCATTTTGCAGGACATACAGGTTGTGGCAAGATAGCCTGTCGCGCAATGGATCCAAAAAGATGAACCGATCTCTTTGGCGATTGCCAGGGCTTGCTCGAAATGCTGCCGGGAGGTGGGGAAATCGAGCATGTCACGATACAATCCTCCTGCTGCACAGTGAGCAGCAGTGATCCATTGACGATGTTCGATCTCTTCGGCGAGTTCAAGGCTTTTCCGTGCATACTCCAATGCTCGTCCATACTCGCCGTGTGGACCAAGAACGTCTCCTAGCAATAAAAGAGCATAAGCTTCGGCTGAGCGCTGGCCAATCTCACGTGCGATCTTCAACGCGAGTTCTCCCCCGATTACGACCTCGTCTAGATTTGTTGAGGCCGAAACCATAGTGTCGGTTTGATAGGTCAGGCCACGCAGGGTCATGGTTGCGAGGCTGGAAGTCAGGCCCTGGCGATCGTCCAACTGACGAAACAAGGTTACGGCCTGCTCATAGTAGGTGGTGCCTTGCACCAGGTCGCCGCCCAGATAACTGGTCATACCCAGCAGGTCCAGGGTCTCGGCGATTCCATGCAAATCATGGAGTTGCTGGAAAATGGCCAGTGCATCCTGATGGTAGCGTAGCGCCTCGTGTGGTTGTTCCACATTGAGGTGCCAGTTGCCAATACGATTGAGACTGTGTGCGTGGAGAGCAGGATCATCGAGGGATTGCGACAGGATGAGCGCCTGACGAAACCAGGTTTCTGCTCGGGTGTAGTCACGTTCTACCCACAGGAAACCCAGGTCAATTGCGCTTTGCCATTCCGCTACGCGCTCACTGGTCAAGCGAGCCGCGTCCAATGCACAGGTGTAATCATGCTGTGCCTGTTCAAACTCACCAAGTGTTTCGTAAGCTTGCCCACGTGCGCGGTACGACGCGGGTGTAGGAGGAAGGGACAGGTGATCAGCAGCCTCCAGCGCCCAGGTGAAATAGTCGATGGCGGCACGGTGTGAGTATAGCCGTAATGCCTTCTCTCCGGCGCGCTGGGCGTAGTCCAATGTTTTTTGCCACACTTCGGCCTGATAAAAATGATAGGCAAGGTTTTCCAGGTGTCCATCGAGAGCAGCAGGAGGAAGGTGCTCCATCGTCTCGGCAATGGCGCGATGCACTCTAATGCGCTCACGTGCCAGCAGTTGTGTATAAATGGCGCGGCGCGTCAATGCATGCCGGAATGCGAACTGTTCGGCGGATACTTCGACCACAAGTTGAGCAGAGACTAATTCTTTCATGATCAGGAGGAGTTGCTCCTCATCATAGCCGGTAAGCTGCTGAAGAAGGGCAAAATCAAAATGTCGCCCGGCGACGGCCGCCAGGATCAACACTTGTTTGGCTGCCTCCCCCAGGGTTTGTGTTCGTTGTTGTACCGCATCTTGAAGACTTTGCGGAATGCGTGCAGCATGCAGTGATTTGCGATTCCAGTAGTCCTGGACGTAGAAAATGTCGCCTGCAGCAATCATGGCGCTGAGCGTTTCTTCGACGAAAAAGGGATTGCCTTCTGTCAGGGTGTAGAGGGTATCCAGAAGCTCTCCATGGAGAAAACGGCGCATGTCGAAGGATGTGTGTCGCTGATCGAAGATGGCCGACAACATTGTATCGATCTCATCGCGCGAAAGAGGAGTGAGTTGGACCTTCTGAGCCAGACGTTCGCGGTCGAGTTGTGCAAGCCAGTCTCTCAACTCTGCACGCATTATATCATGGCGGTAAGTGACCAGGAGAAGGATAGGATGAGATACAGAGCGCCGCGCCAAATGATGAAGGAAGTCCAGGCTGGTGGTATCGCTCCAGTGAACGTCTTCTATAATGAGAAGGATGGGGGATTGCAGCGAGAGGTCTATGAAGAATTTCGTTAACAGGGCGAAGAGACGGCGTTTTTCTTGTTCCGGTTCGAGGGGCGGAAGTTGAGGAGCCGGATTAGAGACCCATTCAGGGAGCAAAGGAAAGATGTCACAAGCCAGGGTTTCTAGAGTGGGAGTAAGCGCGGTTGCCTGGTTAGAAGTCAGCAGAGAGCGTAAAAGGTCAAGAATCGGTGCATATGGATAGGAGAGGTCGGTTGGGAAGCAGTTGCCCTGGAATAACAAGAAGTCCTGAGCCGAGGCATACATTTTTGCCTCGGTGACAAGACGAGATTTGCCAATGCCCGCTTCACCGGAAATCAGGATGACTTGTCCCTTCTGCTCTTTTCCACTTTTCACCCGGTCAATAAGTGTATGTAGAGCTGTGAGATCGGTTGCGCGGCCAATCACTATTGGGCAAACAGCAGGTTTGTTCAATGCTATCACTTCCAAATCTGCTCTTTGAGGCAAGACCGAGCTTGCAGGAGAGCAGTTCGGGCACTTTGGTCCAATCAGGAATATACTATCAGGTAGTGCCACATCGCATATAACACTGCTGTAATATTATAACATCTGCGGCAGCGATAGTAGTGGTTTGCATATAAACCCAACTTAATCGGTTGCACTATTGGAAGGGTGGGTATTTGAACTTCGAGGATCAGGTAAGGCATCTCGAAACTCTTCCTGTTGCTTCCACTCTGGCTCTGGAGGTGTGTAGTCGAGCCGTGGAGTATACACAGAGTATTTGGTAATCTGCATTTTGTGGATGTAACGTGGACAGTTGGGGAAGATTTGCTCTGCCTGGACACGCACAATGAGCTGTGCGCCTGGATACTCGGACAATAACGGGTCGTCATCACGCATTGTTGCAGTGCCATTGATGCGCATGCGGCCAGGATGCTCAAAGTCGATGAAGAGCATACCAACATGAGGGTTCACGAGGATGTTCCCCAGGCTCTTGAACATGCCGTTGCCGTCATAATCAGGAAAAGCTAATGTCGTTGGATTCAGGACGCGCACAAAGCCAGGCATGCCACCCTTATACGAGCAATCGGGACGACCTTGCGCGTCGGCTGTTGCTAAGAAGAACATCGGACTACGTGCAATAAATGCACAATCCCCATCAGTAAACGTCTGATGGACGGTCCGTTGTTCAAGCCGGTCAGCGATACGCTGACTATCGAATTGATTCTGTAATTGGCGCGAGCCCCAATGATACATACTGCTCATAGATAGCCTCTTTTCACTCAGATAAAGTGGTCAAGTCAAACCCTGGCGAATCACGTAAGCGACGGCGGCTGTACGGCTCGGCACATCTAGTTTGACAAAAATGTTACTCAGATGACGGTTGACGGTGCGAGGGCTAATGACAAGTCTCTCGGCTACTTTGCGGTCCGTCTGGCCCTCTGCTACGAGGCGTAGGACTTCTAGCTCACGGCTAGTAAGGGTGGATTCGGTTTTTTCCATAGTTTGCCACCTTCCATAGTTCAATGGCTTTTGTCACAAGGCGGAAAGCTGTTTTATCTCAACTTCTGTGATCAGTGTAGCCGAAAAGTGGTGGTTTGCTATCGTGGAAAATACGGAGATTATGAGGAAATGACACGGAGATTTAAGTGTGAGACTTGCTGCTTGTAGTGGTAAGTCTCACACTTAAACGTAAATGGCGAGGCGACGAGAAGTCCTTCCTGCATAATTACAAAACATTTAGGAGACGGGAACGAGTGGCAAGTTTGCCATCATCTGGCCTTGAAGGTATGCAGTAGTAGCACCTGCTTTCCCAGAAGTGGGATCGTCGTTAAAGGCATGATTTGCAAGGGTCACCATCTCCTGCACCTTTGTAGTGTTAGTAGGATTGCTGAGCAAGTTGAGTGCATCTTGCTCGATGGACGTGACCCATCCATTGATATTGCTCATAGCAGTCTCTATGTGTCCGGCAAACAAGCGGATATTGTCTGTTGAGTCACTCTGGTTTGCCGCGAGGGCGGCGTGTGTTGATGCTGTTTGGATATAAGCATTGGGGCCGAGCAGACCGAAGCCGTCGCCTGTAGCAGTAATACTCTGACTGGCACATGCTGTTGGAAGCGGCTGAAAGTGTGGTCCTTGTGAGCCATCAATGATATCAATGATACTTTGAGCCACGCATGGGATAGCATTTTGATTCCGGTTGGCCACGAAACTTTGCAGCAATACAGCTTGAGCATTCAACAATTGTGTCTGGTTGAGTACCCCAACCAGCAAGCCAATCTTGTTTGGGGTTATGGGGAAGCTGAAGAGCAGGTGCCTGATGTGGACGAAGGCAAGAGGAGGGAAGGTGCCAGCAAGTACAACTTTTCCAGTCGGCAACTGGACATTTCCTTGTTCCTGGGTGATTTCCAGTTTGTTGCCAGCGCCAATCAGGTTGGTACCGGGCTGCCCACCCTGCCCATTGCTGGGAAAATTGAGTGAGAATTGGCCATTCTTTCCAACCAGTGTGCCAAGTGATGTTACCTGCTCGCTCGTCGTATCGTTGATAAGCCAGGCATCATACTGAGAGCCTGCAGAAGGAGCTTGCAGTCCGCTGATCTGTATTTTGAGCGCGTCGGTATGCCCTATGTTGTTCTGGCTATCGAAAAAGGTGACCTGTCCAGTTCCATGCGAAGTGACAACTGCCGGGGTATGATTATTCTTCAAAAGGGTGATGAGTCCTACCGTCCCGCCTGCAACTATCACCAATATTACGATGGCGATGAGAGCTACGCGCCTAAGATTACCTGATCGCGCTTGAGACTGAGGAGGTGGTGTTTGTAAGGGGGGAGTGTCGCCCTGGCGGGATGTATCGGGTGCCGATGCTGGACGCTGGCTTTGGGCAGCAGATGGAGGTCGATACATTGACGACGGGCGCGATACATTGACCCCTATGGGGTTTCCATCTGATTGGGTTGCATAACTGACGACTGTCTCACCGGCCTGTAGCGGCGTGATTTGCTTGCCGCAATTGCCACAGAAAATCGTATCATCATCAACCACTGCATTACATTGTGGACATTTCATAGTTTTGTTCCTCCAGCCTTATAGTGCTTCCTTAAACCGAAGTATACCATTATTAACGAATTATGTGCAGGACGTTGACCAGTAATTCCAGAATGCCGTGATAAAGAATAATGAGCAGCGCAAGGCATGCCAATACTATGTGTACAGAGCGCCAGGTACGTATAATGAGCCGGGCGCGGTTCTGCCGTTGCAGTGATTGGGCTAAGCGCGCGTAGGCAGTCAATGTCTCCTGGGCGCGTTGAAAATCGGCCTGTTCATTTGGTGCAAGATTGGGTATAGCTGGATTAGCTGTATGTTCGATGGCTTGCATGCAATAGTTTTTGAATGCCTCCGATTTGCCTGCGCTCAAACGCTCAACGGTGTATTCTAGCTCCAAGGTACGCTGTTCGATGGCCTGTACAATGCCGACGCCGTTGGTGCTGGCGTCACGAGCGATGCCATGCGCCTGCCAGACGTCGAGGAGACGGCCGATGATACCGCTAGCGACGAGGAAGATCAGTGCGATAAGTGCGCTAGTTCCTCCGTACAATTCGGTAAGGCAACCGGCGTTTTGGCAGTAATCATTGAAGATGTGCTCGAAGTTTTCGTGCAACAATGCTACTAAGATGGCTGTAATGCCGATCCATATGTGCATCCAAAGCCAGTCTCGCGCCATGCCAGGAAGTCCACGGACGAAGCGACGACGTAAGGAGTAGGTAGCGGCTACTAATACCAATAGCAAGGCGAGGATGCCAAAGCTACGCAGGGGGTCGTTGATTGGTCCTGGAAAGGGTTGTGTTTTGATGGCGACAAGATAGACTGCCAGGATGGTGCCATATAAGAGGATTGAGAGTATGAGCCAGGTCCAACGTGCGTTTGTAGTTGGCGCTTTCCAGATGCGCTGTGGGGCTTGTATGGATGGTTTGGTTGCTATTGACATATGTATTTTCTCCTTCAGGACTGTCATCCTTCGCTTCGCTCAGGATCCGTGCGCTGGCCGGCGAGAGATCCGTTCGCTGCGCTCAGGATGACAGTGTTATGGGGCACGATACATCGGGTCCCTACAAGGCACGTTGGCGTAGTATGTCTTCGGTTGAGCCGAAGAAGGTTGTTGGTTGGACGCGAATGGCGGCGCCTGTTGGGCAAGCCTGGACGCATGCCTGGTTATCGTAGCCGGCGCAGAGGTCGCATTTGATGGCGAGTTTCTTGCGCATTTCACCGAAGGCGTCGCGAGGCTGATGGGCATCGAGTGGACCGGGGGCGGCTTGCAACATCGGCAAAGATTTACGGCCTCGTTCTTTGCCTGCACCTTTGGTAAAGACATTGCTGAACCGTTGCCAGCTTGCATTGGTACCGGCAAGTGGGTGTCCGGCAGACTCGTCTTCAAGAGTCATGATTGAGATGTTGTCGTAGGGACAGCGTTCGGCGCAGATGCCGCAGCCGATGCAGCTTTCGGTGATGTAAACTTCACCGCTGGGGAGGCGGGCGATGCCAGCGCGACTACAGAGCATACATACGGGGTCCTGGCATTGGCGGCAGGCGGTGGCGATACTGATATTACCGACGACCATGCCCTTGCGGTTCATACGCGAATGCCCATGGCGGCGGGCGCAGGCTTCCTCACATTCGTTGCAGTGGATGCATTTGTCCAGGTCGATGACCAGGACTTCGGTACCTTCGATGACTCCTCCGCCTACGAGCGAGCGTAAACCAGCACGCGCTTCGGCATCCTGTAGGGACTGTGCCTTGTGCCTGTCCTGGGCAGGCTCGGTGTAGGTATGCACAAGGGGATCAAAAATGCCGGTCTGGGCGGCGGCAGCGGCATTGCGGTATTGTTGCAGGCGGGTACTGAAGCGCTGGCTGACTTCGGGATAGCGCTTGAAGAGTGCTGATAGAACCGGGGCGGGAATCTCCGCGACGCGAGTACGTGTAATGGAGGTAACGCTGACAGCGCGACCATCACCTAGCAGGTCGAGTCCGCCTGCGAAGTAGTCTCCTCCCTGACGGTAGGCGATGATGCGCTCATCGGTTTTGTCGCGTCCGGTGCCTGCTGTTGTACGACGAGCTACCTTCACAAAGCCCTCTAACATAATGTGCAGTGATTCGCGTGCAGGTTCTGCGGGACCAGTTTCATTGAAGAGGCGGTCGTCGCGATCGTAACGTTTGACCTGGGCCTGTTCAGCAATGTGGCGGATGTCGGCACTTGAGATACCTTGAAACAGGGCCATGCGTTTGAGGATGGACTCGATGGAGCGGGCGTCGTTCAACTGCTCGAAGAAACGGCGTACGGCAGGCACGAGTTCCATGAGGCGCTGCATGACCTGCTCAGGCGCCTCCAGCACCACGCTTGCATTTTGGGTACGGGCGGTTGAGTTGCGCTGCTGCCCGGTGAGCATGCCTTGCTCACCCATGTACTCACCACGGCGCAGGATGGCTACGGGCAGGTCTGTGCCATCTGGTCCTGTGGAAGAGAGGGAGAAACGTCCTTCGAGGATGAAGTAGATGCTACGACCGAACTCGCCTTCGTGTATGACTACCTCGCCGGGCAGCAATGTTAACATTTTGGAGGTAGCGGCCAGATGCAGCAGATAGTTGTCGGGCACGAGCTGGGCGTCGCTGAACATGGGCTGCTCGCGCAAGCGGCTGAGTAGGAGTTGAGAGGTCCAGCCGGGCGGGAGATAGTCCAAGATGCGGCTCATGTCGACGGTGCCATCCCAGGAGACGCCAAGGCGCTGTTTGAGTGAGAGCATGAGCAGGTCACGGTGATTATTGACGGGGCAGACGGGCACACAGGAGCCGCACATGACGCATTCGTCGGTGAAGCGTGCTACGTGGGGTGCGATCTCATCGGAGATGGTGGCGCGGTTGAGGTCGGCGATATTGACCAGGGAGGACATTGGGACAGGACAGGCACGCATGCAGCGGTCGCAGCCGATGCACATGTCGATTTCGAAGCGAATTTCTTCTTCGGTTAGTGGCCTCAGGTCAGTGCGGTGTTCAATGCCGACGACGAGAGGCGATTTTTTTGAAGATGGTATCTGCATGACGCCTATCCTCCTAACGGTGTGCCACAGTTAGCGCAGAAACGGGCTATGGGACTGTTTGACGCACTACAATTGGGACATGGGACATTCCCTGTGGAAATGTTCGCCAGTTTTGGTGATTTCGGGGATGGCGGGCGATCATAAAGGCCCATGGGCGCAATTGATTGCGCCCCTACATCCCTCGCTGCTATAGAGGGGAATGGTGTTGCGGAATTAGTTCCTACGTCTAAGTAGTAGATGAAGATGCTGCCTATGGTGAGGCGGTCGCCGTTCGCCAGTAGGTACGGGTTGTCGATGCGAGTTGAGTTGACGATTACGCCGTTGCTGCTTCCGAGGTCGCGGACGTAGAAGCCACCGGGGCCGGGGAAGACTTCGGCATGCTTGCGTGATGCGGCTATTTCTGGGAGAACGATTTTATTCTCTTTCCCGCGTCCGATGGTGAAGCGCTTGCCCTGTTTCAAGGAGAAGACACTGGGAGTGCCACCCGCTACCATAATGAGGGCGGGCGTCTTCTGCAAGGTGACAACAACGGAGGCAGGAACGGCGCTTGTTGCTCCGGGAAGCATGAGCGAGCCATCTGCATTGAGGATGGGCTGGCCTGATGGCGGCTGTGGCTGACCAGCGGCAAGGGGATCATAGAGACCGGTTGCCATCGAATGCAGTTTTGTCAAAGAGGGCCGATCAATCGGCGATGGGCGCGATAAATCTGTCCCTACGGTTGTCTGGAATGTGAAGGGAACTTTGCCGAAGCGTATTGAGTCACCGGACTTGAGGATGTGTGCATTGGCAGGGTCCAGGCGGGTGTCGTTCACGAATGTGCCATTAGAGCTTCCGAGATCACGCAGCACGTATTGGCCATTGACATAGGCCATCTCGGCGTGGCGGCGTGAGATCGAGGGATGATCGATGAGGAGATAGGTTCCTGCCTGGCGACCTATGGTCATGACTTTGGTTTGACTGAGGATTGTCTCTGGTAGGGATACGCCTTGTGGTTGCCCTGCCTGGTCTCCGGCGGAAGCAACGGGAATCAGGGCAGCCTCTAACCTAGGCGCAATGAATTGCGCCCCTACGGTAATAGATGTTCCGCCAGCATAAGCGGCCTGTTTGATGGCGACGGCACCTTCACGGCTCACACTGAGGATGGGTGGAGGTATTCCTTGTGAATCGAGCCAAGTATTGAGGTTGAAACCGCTAGCAAACAGTTGAGAGGCGATGGGCAGAAGGTTGATGCCAGCATCGATGGCACGCTTGAAGGCGAGGCCGTCTGAGCGATCACCAAGCATAAGCATTCCGACCGCTATGCCGTCTTTGAGCAGCACTTTGCGATAAGTGCGCGGCTGTGGATCGGCTATGATTTCCTGGTACCGGGGTCAATTCATCGACGGTGGGCTCGATGAATCGGCCCCTACGGGAAGCTGGGTGAGGCCGATGGAGGCGAAGTCCAGGCCGTAGAGGAAGGTAGCATTGTAGAAGGTGCTGGAACGAAATGGGCGGTTGGTATCAAGTAAATCGAGCATGCTATAAGCGGCGGCGCGAGCTTGTTGAATGGCGGGATACCATTGACCGATGACACGCACGCGTCCGGTGGTGGTATCGGTCGTTTCGAGGACATCTCCAGCAGCATAAATATCGGGGGCGCTGGTACGCATGCCCGTATCCACTTTTACACCACGGCTACAGGGGATGCCGCTGCTTTTAATGAAGTCAACGATTGGCTCAACACCGATAGCGATTATAACCATATCGCAGGAGATACGCGCTCCCCTCGTGGTCACAACTCCGGTCACCTGCCCATTTTTGCCGGTCACTTCGGCGATCTCTTCTTCGACGCGTACATCGACACCATCGCGCCTTTCCTGCTGCAGCACGAGGTCAGAGGCGGTGGCGTCGAGGACTTCCGACCAGAGGATGCGGCGGCGCAAGAGATGGGTTACGGGGTAGCCACGGTGGCGCAGCGTCTCGATGGTTTCAAGCGCGAGTGTGCCACTGCCGCTTACGACGATATGGCGTGCGGTTGCGAGGCGGCTCTGGACTGCTTGATAATCGGAGACGGTACGCAGCGTGGTAACGCCTGCCAGATTTATGCCGGGGCATTTGAGGGTGCTGGCGCGCGCGCCGGTCGCAAGCAACAGTTTGTTATAGCCAATCTGCCGTCCATTTTGAAGCTGAATGGTATGCTGGCCTGCCTGGATGCCGATGACGCGCTCAGGGAGGAAGCGAATATTGTGATCCTGGTAGAAACTATTTGGGCGTGCCCAGAGTTTATCCTCGCGTACGCGCCCGGCGAGGTAGTCCTTGAGGGCAGGGCGATAGTAGACCGGGAAGGGATCATCGGCGATGACGGTGATATCCGCTGCCGAGTCTTCGCTATGCAGAATTTCAGCGGCGGTCACTCCGGCGATGCCATTACCGATTATTACGTAGGAGACAGATTGATTTTGCATGAATTGATGCCTCCTGGGGCCGATTGATCGGCTCCTATCCGGCGAGAGATCCTTCGCTGCGCTCAGGATGACAATAGGCTGTCATCCTGAGCGCAGCGAAGGATCTGCACGTAGGGTCAGGTGGTGGTGATGGTGCCATCGGCGTTGACGGTAATTTTTATGGGTGTAAGCGGTGTTTGCGCGGGGCCGTTGACGACGGCGGCGTTTTTGGCGGGATCAAAGACGGAGCCATGACAAGGGCATTCCAGTAATTTGTCCTGCGGGTTGTAGTTTACGGCGCAACCTGCATGGGTGCAGGTAGAATTAAAGGCGACGAATTGATTGTTGGATAAATGAATAAGCAGACCGGGGTTGCTGCTATTAGAGAGGGGAAACTGTTTGGCGCTGTTGAGCGATAGATCCGAGGTGCGAGCTAAAACGGTGCCTGAGTGCCCAGACGCGTTTGTTGTTTGTGAAATAGTTCCGGACGGGTTCGTTGTCGAAACACTTTGTGACGCAGGTGCTGTGGTGCTTCCCACAACGTGGGTTGCAATCAGTGCAATTGCAGCGACGGCGACAGCGCCACCTCCACCGGCGGCAAGTAAGGTCAGGGCACGACGGCGCGAGATGCGAGAGGTAGGGCGCCCGGTCCTTACAGGCTCGACTTTCCGTAGAGGCGAAGCTGGCTGAGTGGAAGGGGGTGGGCCTTTATAGTCTTCGGCGCGTGGGGTCACCGGGCGTGGCGAGGCAACGACGAACGCCGTGCGGTTTGCATCATTGGGTACAGCAACCTGGGCATAGGCATTGGCAAGCGCTCCTGGTTGGCTGAAACGTGCTGTGGGTTCTTTTGCCATAGCTTTGGCAATAACATTATCGAGTTCTCTCGGGAGGCCGCTACGCCAGGTACTGAGCGATGGGACCTGAGCCAGGGCATGAAGTTCGGCAATTTCTTTGAGTGTTTTTCCTCGGAAGACGCGATGACCCGTGAGCATGCGGTACAGGACAGCGCCCAGGGCGTATACATCGGCGCGGGTATCGACGGGCTTGCCCTGAACCTGCTCTGGGGCCGGAGAGCTGGATACATTCATACCATAGAGCGGGTCACTTTTTGCGTTCTGCTGGGCCAATTGGAGCATGCGCAATACTCCAAAGTCGGCTACGAGTGGGATTCCGTCTTTGACAAAAATGCAATCGGTTGTGAGGTTACGATGGAGCACCGCGTGCTCGTGCGCATGCTCCAATGCGGCGGCTATGGCATCCAGATAGCGGCTGATGCGAACGAGGTCCATTGGCTCTTTTGCAAGCTCGCTGTTCAGCGGCCTCATGGGCGAATGTGACGAGACAAGGTAGGGCATACCATTTGCGTTTCCGTAGTCAAGGAGCGGCGGGATAGAAGGATGGCGCAGGACGGAGACTAAGTTGGCTTCTTGCTGAAAGCGTCCAAGGTAGACAATGCGTTGCTCGGATGAGAGGTTAGCCGGTATGGGCAAGATGCGGAGGCGATAGATGGTTCCTGCCGCGCCGCCAGATGCTAGAAAGATGGGTGCTACGTCGCCGGGTTCAATGAGTTGTTCCAGGCGATAGTTTCTAAGTGTTGTGCCCAGTAAGGTTTCAAAGGATGGTGGCTCAACCATGGTCCTGCTCCTCAAAGGATATTCATCCGTATATGCATACTATTAGATATCCTGACTCTAACAGAAGTATATGCTGATTCGAGTGTTCGATGCGTGCGTAAGATTACCCACTTTTACTCAGTGATTGTTTGTAAGCCAATTTTATCTCAGCTACTCATAAGTATAATCCAAAAGCATGAGTTTGTCAGCGTGGAAGAGGAGGAAATAGGGAAGTTAAGAGGAGACGATGCAACTTCCTTCTACTGTCCAGATCCTCTTGCATTTTTATTAAAAATAACTTATAGTCTTATTAGTACTTTATAGCTCGTATAGTAATTTTTGGCATCCCTTAGTTGAAAGAGAGGATATTGTGGAACATTTTATGACTTCTGAGGAAATTGCGGAGTTGCTACATGTTGATCCGGTAACGATCCGACGTCTGGTCAATAAAAGTGAGCTCTCTGCCTATCGTATTGGGGCCGATTACCGCTTTGCGCCATCAGATCTTCAGGATTACCTTCAACGGCAGCGCATTACTGCTCATGCACAAAAAGAGTCGGGCAGTAGCCCGAACAATCCGCTTGATCATTTCACACAGTTGATAAAGAAGGTCATCCAGGGGAAACATACGACTCCATCGACCCTTGTTAGTCGCTTCGACCTCTTCACGAAACGGGCGCGTCATGTGCTGGAGTTGGCACAGGAAGAAGCGCAACGCTTCCAGCACGACTATATCGGCACTGAGCATCTTCTTCTAGGACTGGTGCGCGAAGGGGAGGGCGTTGCCGCCCAGGTGCTCAGCAACCTGGGTATAGAAGTTGACCAGGTCCGTAATGCCGTTGATGCGATCATTGGGCGTGGTGGGCGTGTTGTTCTCGGTGAACTTAGAATCACTCCACGTGCAAAAAAGGTGATTGAGCTTGCTCTGGATGAGGCACTTCGCCTCAATCATCGCTTTATTGGGACAGAGCACCTTCTCTTAGGTCTCATCCGCGAAGGTGATGGAATCGCGGCCGGCGTTTTAGAGAACTGTGGTCTTACATTGGAACAGGTACGGACAGAAACGTTGCGGGTACTGCGCGAGCATCAAGAAGAAGAAGGGCCTTCCGCACCTGCCGTTCCACCGGTGCCATCAGAAGCAACTACATTGCCTATTGAAGGGCCCGGGCTTACCTGCACATTCTGTGGGGCACGTTGTCCTGACTACTTTCGCTATTGTTTCAATTGTGGTCGAGTGTTGATCTCTGAGGAGGCAAGCTATAGTGAGGAGGGATAGAACAGTTCCTTGGATAGGGAAAATTTCATGAAGATTTAACATACGTTATGGGCAAATGGGTAATCTTGCACATGCATCAGGATAGTTCCTCAAGGCATACTTCACACAGATGGTTTATGGATTGCCATCACCGACGAAACCAGTTGTTAGTTTTGTTTTGAGGAGGAAACTTATGATGCGTCGTTTGGAATGGCACTGTCACTTGCTGCCATCTGCCGTGCTTGCCGCCGTCGTTGTACTTGTTCTTGTAGCGCTGACTGCCGCACGTGTTCCCAGCATCCATGCACAATCCACGGTTCGGACTGCACCTGTGGCTTCTATTTCCCAGGGGCCATGTACAAAGGCAGTCTGCACGTTCCAATTGGGAGTGAATCCAGGCTTACTATCTGGCCCCTTCGCCTGTCCAGCTATCAAGGACGCGGAGGCCACTATCAAAATCACTAACAGATTTGTCAATGGAAAGCAAAACGATGTCATGACTTTGACGGCTAGTGGCTTGCCCAAGAACAGTGGCTTTGATATGTTCTTGGTTCAGAATTCGCCGCTAGATAGCGGGACGTTCTCCGGTTTCGGCTTTGGCTGGTATCAATCCGACGTAGAGAGCGACTCGCACGGCAATGCAACAGTTCAGGTTCAGGGCATTTTCGACAAAGAGACCTTCATCGAGAACCCAGCTTCCCCATTTACTCCGATCCATACCTTCAATGTGGGCTTCTGGTTCGACTCGCCAATTCACGAGCAGCAGGCGTGTGGCAATAAGACTGCGCCTAAAGCGACGCCATTTAATGGTGAACAGAATGCAGGATTATTGGCAATGATCACCAAAGGCGAGCCTTTGCAGTTTGTTCAGTAACGCTAGAGGAGAATGGTGAACTTGAGGTTCGAGAGCCTAATAAACTGAAGGCTGCCGGATAACCAGAGCATTACTCAATTGGTTGGCAGCCCGAAGTGCGGGATGCGGGCCAGGTATTTGCCGCTACATGAGCGTGGCAAATACCTGGCCCGATTTGCTACTGCCTCGTTTCCTCAGCGTGTTTGAGTAACAATCCTATTGCCAGGGCATCGTTGTGCCTGGCCCTTGATTTGTGGTGGAGACGGCTGGATGGACCTGGAATATGTAGGTCATGCCTTTTCCGAAGCGGATGCGGTCGTTGGGGTTGAGAATCCAGACTTTGTCTGGGTCCAGACGAGTGTCGTTGACAAAGGTGCCGTTCTTGCTGCTGAGATCATGTAGCATATAGTACTGACGAATATAGGCGATTTCGGCGTGGCGACGGGAGACAGTAGGATCATTAATAGATAGTTCGGCGCTCGGTTCGCGACCTATGGCGGTAACTCCTGTTTGATTGAGTTGTGTTGCTGCCCATGCGGGTGCGAACTGTAGAAATTTTTCGCCGGTATCTTGTATATCTGGGCGACTTTGCATGGCAGCGGGAAAAATAGGGAGCAGGGTGGCGGTGTAAGAATGCTGGTGATGAGCATTGATTCCTGGCTGCACGGATGGTTGCGGTGCCGATACTGACATGAGCGGCAAATTGTAAGGTTCTCTGTCGATACTCAAGATAAAGTGCCCTGTCCTTTCATTCCGATGTTTTCTGAACTTGGTCAGGTGGGAACCTACGTCGGTTGGTTCACCCACTCTGCCTGTAATATGGGAAAGCTGTTCAGCCATTAAATTCCTCTTAACTATGTGCACTTTCGTGTATCACGACATATCTCTATGCACCAGTTTAATGAGAACAGGGTAAGGATGCTATTAAAATGGGGGAGAAGGGTACGAATTACCCATTGCAGGTTAAGGTATAGAGAAATGGGTAATGTTGCACATGTCTAAAAGATGAGTAGCTTGTATTCTTGAAGTAGTGAGAATAGATAACCGGAGATTCCATTGTTCATGGTTTCGTCCGGTCAGTTCCTTGAAAGGAAAGGAGCCACGATGATACGGATTACCATTTCGCGGCGTTCCGCGATTATTGGCTTACTGCTGCTTGCAATGCTAATCGCCGGTACACTGCTCGCACGCACGAGTGGAGCGAGTTCAGGTGCGGACGCTGGGCGGCTGATTCGCAATGCGAGCTTTCAGCCTTTGACTTTGAGGCAGATGGTCCAGGCCCATCAATTGGCATCGACGGTGCAGGTGCTTTCCTCGCAGCCACCGAGCGTGATTATTCAGTTTCCGCTGTTTCCCAGCGGGGTGAAGGCGGCATTTCCACAGGCAACGGGGGTTGTGACGATTGTCGAGGGGAATCCAGCAGTGAGCCTGTTCGATTCGGTGACGGTGGATGTTTCGCATATGCCGCCGGATACGACGTTCACGATTTTCTTTATCGAGCTGGCAAATAAGCCATTTGGACATGTGGAGTACGTGGCAGATTTGCATACGCGGGATGACGGTTCGGGTGAGTCTTCGTTTCAGGCGATTACATTAGTAGCGTTCGCGGAAGATGTACGCACGCCAGTTACATCACAGGATCAGAGTGGCGAGGCTTCTGGTATACAGTTGGAGCATCTGGGAATGTGGTTCTCGTCGTTGCAAGATGCACAGAGGATATTGAAGAATAATTCGCTGACAGGTACCCCATTTGATGGCGGTAATCCGCCGCTGCATGCAGGTCCTCAGGCGTTGACAGATGGGCAGACAACTCCGGTGTTTTAGTACTGACCATCGGTTCGTCCGATTAAGAAGGGAGGATAGCGATGCAATTTCTGCAGTTGATGCGCAGAATGTACAAAATGGGCAGGGTACCTCTGAGTGGTTCGTTGTGGCTGGTGTTGTTATTGATGATGGCATTGCAGGCGGGCGGTGCTACGGCGGCTCCATTGAAGTCGAATACGTCCCGTGTTTGGGCATCTAGTACGATTCCGTTCAATGCGAATGCAGAACACCTGCGCGAGATGGTACGCGCAGGTCAACTGGCATCGACGGTGCAGGTGCTGGATTCTTTGGCACCGACGACGATTGAGCAGTTTGCGCTGGTGCCGAGCGGGATCAAGGTGAAGTTTCCACAGGCGACGGGGTTAGTGACGATTGTGCGAGGCAATCGTGATAACGCTATCGCTGATACCGTTACAGTGGATGTGCAGAATATGCCGCCGAATATCACATTCACGATGTTCTTTATCCAGTTTGCCAGCAAGCCCTTTGGGAATGTGGAGTACGTAGCGGACCTGACAACACGAGGCGATGGCAGCGGTGAGACGATTTTCCAGAAGATAGCGTTTGTGGCTTTCGCTATGGATGCACGCAATCCTGGTTCGTCGGTAGAGAAAACGGAGGGATTGGCATCAGGAATACAACTTGAGCATATGGGGATGTGGTTCTCCTCGCTCCAGGATGCACAAAGGGTGCTGAATGATGATACCTTGCAAGGAACGATTTTCGATGGTGGCAATCCACCGTTGCATGCGGGTCCACAGGCGATGACCGATGGGCAAACGGCTCCGGTGTTTTAGGAGTAGGAGGAAAAGAGATGTTTACAGGTTTAGGGCATGCAAGGAGCGAGAGCCATCTGGATGCATTTCGCTCAGAGGCCACACTCCATCCGCAGGCGAAAAGAGCCGATACATTGGCGGTGGGCGCGATATATCGGCTCCTACAGGGGGTTGTGTTGGTTGTGTTGGTGTTGCTGAGTCTGTTTGTGGCGGCTTGTGAGAATGCGCCGAGTACGCCGCAGGGGAAGGGGAATGGGACGACGACAACGACGGGAGGTGGATCGGGCTTTCCGACTACGGCGCTGCAGTTGCGCAAGCCGAGTTTTGGCAGTGGGGAACAGATTGCGCCGACGGTGAAGGTGCTTGCTTCTGCCGATCCTACTTTGATTGTGCAGTTTCCGCTGGTGCCTAGCGGCATCAAGGTGCCTTTCCCGAATGCGAGTGGGGTGGTGACGGTGTTACAGAATCCACAGACCAATGATTTTGATACGTTGATCGTTGATGTACAAAAGATGCCGCCGAACGTGAAGTTTACGGTTTTCATGACGGAACTTTCTGCTAAGCCGTTTGGGCACGCGGAGTATGTGGGAGATGTGATTACACGCGGCGATGGGACTGGGGAATCGATTTTTCACTTGATTGTTTTTGTAGCTTTTGCTGCCGATGCGCGCAATGCAAAAGTGACGTCGGCTGATCAAACGGGTAGTGCTTCGGGTGTACAGTTGGAGCATTTGGGAATGTGGTTTGATGGGGTGGATAATGCGCGACGTGTGCTAAATAATCCGAGTATTCCTGGTACGCCTTTCGATGGTGGTGGTGGGGTAGATCACGCGGGTCCACAGGCGATGACTGATGGGCAAACACTGCCGGTGATATAGATAGGACGAGCAGGCACAACCACACATAGCCGGGTTCCTTATGGAACCCGGTTTCTTTTTATGCTCAACGTATACAACCCCTTGCTCATCTTTGTAGTATAATCGATGCGACACTTGATGAGAAAGGAGAAGCAAGCTATGAATCACCTTAGCTTTAGTCCGATAGAGCGCGGGCTAGCATTGCTGGCTGGTATTTTCAATTTGCTGGTGGGATTGGGCTTTTTCTTTTTGCCAGAACTTAAGCTCGCTTTGTGGCCTACACCTGTACCGGAGACGCTAGCCCGTTTTATTGGGGCGATTATCCTTGGCAATAGCGTCGGAGCGATCTGGCTGGCGAGAGAAAAAGAATGGGCGCGAGTTCGCCCGCTGGCACTGGTAGCGGCGGTTTATGGGACGCTTGTCGCGGGAGGATTGCTCTATGAGCTTTTAGCGAAGAACGCTTCCCACACTTTCTGGCTTTACTTTTTGTTCGATATCCCGTTTCTAATTGTATTTTATGCTTTGTTCATTTATCATGATATTGCTCCACGTATGGGAAAGCAAAGAAAGTCTGGGGTAACGAGTCCCCAGGGTTAAAGAAGAGTTATGCAGGCACCGTTTGCTGATCCACTTTCGGGGTTAGACGGACGCGATACAGTGGGTTCCTACACAGAGTTACCGCTGATAGGGCGCGATACGGAGATGTATGTTATTTGCGCTCTGCTAGATACTGTTGTACTCAATCGGCCAACTGGGGCCAGGGCTTTGACAATTAGTGGCGATATTGGGGTGGGTAAGTCGCGGTTACTGGCGGAGATGTTTACAGAGGCTCGTAAACGTGGTTTTCGTGTGCTGGAGGGGCGCACCTATGAGTTGGGGTGTATGTTTCCTTATTTGCCTTTTATTGAGGCGCTGCGTCCTGTTTTGTCTTCGTCTCTGACGGAAGATTTGCGTCGATATATGGGATTGGAGGGCGATAAATCTGACGGCTCTGGGGCGCGATTAAGCGTTGAAGAGCCCACTTCCCCCACCCCGGCGGGCGACCATAAAGGCCCTCCCCACACCACACTGCCGCCCTCGCCCCTACGGACGGTTGAGGAGATTTCGTTGATTGGTACACCATTGGTGGCTGCTTTGGCACGTTTGTTTCCCGATTTGCCGCAGATGCTGCAGGTTACGATCTCACATGAGGTGCTTTCTCCTGATCAGGAGAAGTTTCGGCTGTTTGATGCAGTAGCGACGCTGCTTGGAACGTATGGCGATGGAGCAGCCCGTGCTGTTGGGTATCGATAACTTGCAATGGGCTGATAGCGCTAGCCTGGAACTTACGATGTATCTTACGGTGCGCTTGCATAGCAGCTCTGTCGCGCTGGTGGGGGTAACGCGCCCGCCTGGTACGCTTGCAGATTCCGTTGGAGCCGGTGGGGATATTGTGCCTAGTCCAACCGAGGGCGCGATAAATCGGTGCCCCTACAGTGGCAAGGGCATTGGGAGAGCTTATGCGCCAGGGCTTGCTGTTATTATTGCCACTTGGGCCGCTGAGTATGGAGGCTGCTGCACGGCACTTGCAGGCGCTTTTGCCCGGTACATTTTCCGAGCAGTCTGGCACAATCACTGTTGACGCGGGCTGAGGGCAATCCCTTCTTCCTGGAGGAGCTGGTGCGGATGCTGACGCTGAATGGGCAACTTGTGCTGCGTGATGGTGTCTGGAAGGAAATGCAGATTCTGGACGCGGCATTGCCGGAGAGTATTACGCTGGCAGTGGCGCAGCGCCTCGCAGGGCTGAGTTCAGCCTGTCGGGAACTGCTGCGCGTTGCTTCACTGTTCGGTCGCACGTTTCCACTGTCGGCATTGGTTGCGGTGATGGGACAAGATGAAGAGCAGGTGGAGGCGCTGATTGATGAGGCAACGCGTGCGGCGGTGATTGCAAAGGGGCTGCCTTTGATGCCTGAAGATGCCTCTACAGGGTATCTCGCCCTTACGTCTCCCACTTATATGTTTTGCCAGGGTATTGTGCAAGAGGCGCTGAGCGGCGAGGTTCCTGCTCACCGGGCGCGTTCGCTGCACGGGGCAATTGGGGCGGCATTGGAGGCCGAAATAAGTTTCAATAGTCCTGGCGGTGGGGCGATTGCGCACGCTGCTGAGTTGGCCCGCCATTACGCGTTGAGTGGCGAGAAATCGGCGGCGTTGCGTTGGAGTTTGCTTGCGGGTGAGGATGCGGCACGCCAGCAGGCGCATCGCGAGGCTATTACGCATTTTCGCCTGGCGCTGAAATTGTTGGATGAGGGGATATATTTGAAAGCGGCTGATATGGCACGTGGGAGAAGTGCCACTACATTTCCCACGCCTGGGCGGATGCATATTTTGATTGGGGAGAGTTGGTTTAAGTTGGTGAGTTGGAGCAGGCGGCGAGGGCTTTTCAGCAGGCGATTGAGATGTTACGGCATGTAGGACGAGCGGGTGACGAGATCCTTCGCTTCGCTCAGGATGACAATGTTGCTGCAGGATGACAGTGGCTACTGAGAATGAGGCAGCGATTGGTGGTGATAGGGTTGACTCAGGATGACGGGGCTACTAGGGGCGAAGTTCCTAGTGGGAATGAGGCAGCGTTATTGATGGCGCAGGCTAATCGCTTGATGGCGGATGTGTGCCGGATGCAGGGGAAGTATGAGTTGGCGGTGACTCATCTCCAGTCTGCACGTAGCGCGCTTGATGCGACTGGGGACAGTATAGGTATCGGGGCTGATGTTATCGAACGCTGCGCATCAATACGATCAGACCATCTCAAAGTCTGGCCACTGGTTTCCGGGAGGAAGTTTCTTTGATAGTACGGGGGTGTTGAATCGAGAGCGGGTGAGAGTTAGCGAGCGCATTCTTTTCTTACAGGCGCAAGCTACACTTGATATTCTGCTCAATCATGGAGAAGAGGCAGAGAAGGCGCTGTGGGATTCCTACTGGCTGGCGACTGAAATTGGTGACCGAGGGAAGCCAGGCATTTGCATTGCACCTGGTGGGCTGGCTGCGAAGTTGGGGAGAACAGATTTATGAGGCGATTCGCTTGCAGGAGCAGGCGCATGAGTTGTATGTGGCGATTGGTGATCCGTTCCGTGCTACGCTGGGGGATCAGGGTCTGGGTATTATCTATCAATCTCTGGGGGAAATGGAACGAGCGCGCCTGCACAATTTACGGGGTTTAGAACGGGCGCGTCGTTATGGGGTGCGATTTAGCCTAGGCTGGCTGTATTGGAACTCGGGGGTTCTGGCGCTGGCGCTTGGTGAGTGGACGAATAGCGAGTCACATTTGCAACAGGCTATGCAAGAGGCTGAGGCTACCAATAATGCGAGACTGAGGCCAATGGTGATGCAGGCTCAGGCCGAATTAGAGTCCCGCAAGGGTAACTGGCGAGAGGCGGAGCAGCTTTTCCGGGCGAGCGTGGATGCAGCCGCGAATACTGAATGGTTTCCAGGTACGCTGGCACTGTATGGTCATTTCCTGGCAGTTACGGGACGGAGGGCTGGGGCACGCGTACAACTTGACCGCGCGGCAGCCCTCCCGGAGACGCCGGGCTATGGTGGTCAATTCTATATTCCATTCCTGGCTGAAGGTTATCTGCATTTAGGTGAGAACGAGCGTGCGACTACTTATATTGAGCGGATTCGTTCTTTGCGCGGTTTTATGTACTATGGCATCTCGGTTGATCGCATATTGGGGGTGGTCGCGACACTGGCGGGTGAGTGGGAGACGGCGGAGCAGGCTTTTGAGGATGGGTTGGCGCTGTGCCGCCGCAGTGGGAATGTGCCTGAGGAGGCGGCTATTCTTTACGAGCAGGCGCGTGCGGCATTGATGCAAGGCGGTGTAGAGACGAACGGAGAGCGCGTGCATGAGCTGTGCGAGAGGGCGCGGGAATTGTTTCTGGAGTACGGTATGCAGCGATCTGCTGATATGGTGGATACGTTGCAGGAGGGTGTGAGACAGTTGGAATCCGGCACCAGCAGGGCAATCGCCCCTACTATAGACGAAGGTACGGATGCGGAATCGGCTTCGCGGTTTGTTCGCGAGCAGATTGCACATTCGAGAGTACCGGCTTGAGCTTCATCTTACGAGGCGCGAGCTTGAGGTGCTGCGGTTGGTTGCGGAGGGGCATACGGATCGCGAGGTGGCTGAGACGCTGGTGATTAGCCATCGCACGGTTAATCGACATTTGAGCAATATTTTTGTGAAGCTGGATGTGCCGGGGAGGGCGGCGGCGGTGGCTTATGCGATTAGGCAGGGGTTGGTGGGGTAGATTAGATCCTTCTCTCGGGAAGGACACGAAGGCAGGGCCGCTACAGGTATGGCACTATTTTAAATAATCCCTTCCATTTCGTCTTTGGGGTCGCGCAGCATTAGTTCGGGAACGGCTTTGTGGGGGTCGAGGCCTTCAAAGAGGACGAGGCTGAGTTGGTAGGTGATAGGCATTTCGACGCTGTAGCGGGCGGCTAATTGCAGGGCGGCTTTTGTGGTGAAGACGCCTTCTGCGACGGTGTGGGTTGAAGCGAGTATTTGTTCTAGTTTTTCGCCAGCGGCGAGACGGCGACCAAGTTGCTGGTTGCGGCTCAAGGGACTGGCACAGGTGGCGATCAGGTCGCCGATGCCCGCGAGACCGGCAAAGGTGAGTGGATGAGCACCTGCGGCTATGCCGAGGCGGGCAAGCTCTGCCAGGCCACGCGTGATGAAGGCAGCTTTCGCGTTCTCGCCATATCCAAGGCCGGTGTTGATGCCTGTACCAATGGCAATGATGTTCTTGAGTGCGCCTCCCATCTCGACACCTACAACATCGTCCGATGTGTAGACGCGAAAGTGTGAGGTGCTCAGTAGTGTACGCACACGCACGGCTACCTCTTGTTCGCTGGCTGCTACGACTGCGGCGGTGGGCAAGCCTCCTGCTACCTCCTGCGCGATATTGGGTCCACTGAGCGCCACGATGCGACTGCCCGCGGTAGGAAGTTCTTCGGCGATAATTTCGGTCATGCGTTTGAGGCTTTTTATCTCTATACCTTTGCTGGCGCTGACAAGCAAGGTCTCTTTTCCAAGATAAGGAGCTAAGCAGGCGAAGGTTTTCACGCATGCGCTGCGATGGGGTGACGAGCAAAAGCATGTCTTTTCCCTGGACGGCTTCTATGATATCGGAGGTAACATGTAGCGCTGCGGGGAAAGGAAATCCTGACAGGAAGAGGCTGTTCTCTCGCTGCTGTTGCATCTCGTTGGCACGCTCAGGTCTATGTTCCCATAAGGTGGTGGTGATGCCTTCGTTCGACAATAAGATGGCGAGGGCGGTACCCCAGGCACCGCTGCCGATGACGCCTATTGATACCATAATGTTTCCCTTCCATTTGGCCGATGAATCGGCGATGGGCACTCATTGCCTGTTCCCCAGACAGGACTGCTCGGCCTCTACGTCTCGGTGTGTTCTTTAGGATTGGAGTATGGTTTCACGCGCTCAGGGAAATTTTTCTCACCTGCTGGCTCAGATATGGAGTTGAATAGACGATCGGTTGGCACAGGTATCGACTCGTTCACATCATATAAGGGATTGAGCCAGGACAATAATCCGAAACGATTAGCGCCGAGCAACTCCCAGGCGCGTATCAGGCCAAGACCATAGACGGTGATTAGCAGCACTGCCAGCACATAGGCATTGCCTGTAGCAGAAGGATTCATGACCAGGTGCAAAGCATAATACAATTCATAGCCATAGATAAAAAAGCTGACGAGGATCAGAAATACTCTACGTAGAAAATTCTGCCAGTTCCTTGGATGCCTGAGAAGACGCACTCCCAATCCCAAGCTATTCAAGATCGCAGTGAAGCTCATTATTAGAGCAAGCCAACCCAGGCTTCCAGGAATCAATGCGCCTAGAGAGACAAAGAACGCATTGACCAGGGCTGTAAAGGTGCTAGCCGCTACGGCTTGCCGCTCCATTGGGGCACGATATGTCGCAATCTGCTCCGGCGCAATGGAGACCGCTACGAAGAGCAGACCTAATAGAGCGCCACCAGCGCTGGCACTCGCAATGAAGAAGTTAGCTAAATCTGGAGGAACCATGATTCGTAAACCTCTCCTCAAGTAATTCTTGATTTTGCATACTCCGTTGGGTTTATGATACTGCATCCCGCTCTAACGGGCTTTTGTGCTGGGTCTCTGGTTTCTCTGCTTCGTCCTGGTAGACGGAGGGCTTCAGTATGCCGATGTAGGGCAGGTTACGGTAACGCTGTGAGTAGTCAAGCCCATAGCCGACGACAAATTGATCAGGAATCTGAAAGCCTGTGTAGTCTAGCTTGACGGCCTTGACACGTTCTCGTCCCTTGTCTAAAAGCGTACAAATGCGCAGGCTGAGCGGTTTGCGCTGTCTGAGCACCTCTGTTTGATAGTGCAAGGTAAGGCCACTGTCGACGATATCTTCGACGATCAGTACGTGTTTTTGCTCGATAGGACCTTCCAGATCTTTGAGTATACGTACTACGCCGCTTGATTGCCTGCTGTTGCCATAGCTAGAGATGGCCATGTAGTCGATTTCTAAGGGCAGGTCGATGGCCCGGGCCAGGTCGCCAATAAAGGGGACTGCACCCTTTAATGTGCCAAGTAGCAGTAAATTTTTACTCTGATAGTCATGTGTGATCTGTTGGCCGAGTTCACTAACTTTGGCTTGAATTTCTTCCTGGGTTAAGAGTATTTCGGCTATGTCGTCGTGCATGTTCACCTCGCTGGAAAAATGATCCCTATCTTGCCTCTACTGAAAGGCGTACAATGTGTTGCGTTCTGGCGGTAAGTCGTATCCGGTCGTCGAGGCATATGCCTGCCAACCAGACACAGTGAGATGTAGAAAAAAATAGCGGAATGGATGCGCGTTCAGTACGAGGGATGTGGTTATCGACCAACACATCCTGCACTTTTTTTTCGTGCGTCATACCTAGTGGCTGAATACGATCACCGGGACGCCGAGTGCGCACCCATATACAAGAGCCTACTACATCACGATCAAGATATACGGTATGACGAGTGGATGGAAGCAATCGCCACACTTCCGGCCAGTCCTCACGGTGTAACGCTTGTTTTACCGATTCTGCCAGTTCATCTGGCAAGTCTTCTGCTATTGCTTTCCAGGAACTTCCAGGAACTTCAGCTTGCCCAGGAATAGGAAGCATTACCTCTTTGCTCTCCTGATCGGCGGTTGAAACGATAGTATATTCATGAAGACGTTCAAAGACGACTTCATTCAAACGGCTTGTGACTCGCAGGTGTTGAGGAAGATGCAATGTGCGTTCCTTCCTACTATGCTGCTGCTCAAGCAACTCTTCGATTAACGGATAATGGCGAAGTTCAAGTGGCGATTGCCCATTATATAATCTGGCTGTTACACGCCTCAGCATATGTCTTTGTAAACTTAACGGAAGTGCCAAGAACCCTTGAAGGTTCAGCCGGATAGCATTAGTTTGCTCCGCCATAATGACGGTAGGCCAGCAGGCATCGATCTGTGCCTCTATCCATTCAAGGTCAACGCGCATTCCTTCCGCGTTGCGTAAAAGCGTGCTCCGTATACCTGGATTCAACGATGTTAAAAGCGGTACTAGTTCATGACGAATGCGATTGCGCAGGAAACGAGGGTCGGTGTTGCTGGCATCTTCTAAGGGCACGATGGAATGCTGTTGGCAATATGCTAGTGTTTCGGCGTGGCTTACCTCTAATAGGGGACGAATGATGTCTTGCTGGTGGGGCAACATGCCCACCATTCCGAGAAGGCCCCCGCCACGTAAGATATGCAGTAGTAGCGTCTCGACTGCGTCGTCGGCATGGTGCGCTACTGCAATGGGTTGTCCATGTGCTACTTCGCGCAGGAAGCGATAGCGTGCCGTGCGTGCGGCATCTTCTAAGGAGCGTCGCTCTTCACGAGCAAGTGTCGGCACATCGATTTCTCCAAGCGTGAGGGGTAATCCCCACGATGCGACGATTGCTGCAACAGCGGCGGCATCTTGTGTGCCAGCCTCGCCGCGCAGTTTGTGATTGAGATGGGCTACGTGTAATGCGATGTCAGGATAGCGTTTGCCAGGTCCACAGAGCTGATGCAGCAGGTGTAACAGGCACAGTGAATCGGCCCCACCGGAGACGGCGACGATGATTTCACCTTGTGTGGGCAGGAGTTGATGCTCTTCGATGTACGCTCTGACTCTGTCTAGCATGTTTTAGCCTGATGTGATACGATATAGGCAATTATACACCAGATGAGGGTGAGCAAGGGCGCGATTGATCGCGCCCCTACATTTCATCCATCATAGCAAGAGTAACTGGCGAGTTGTATGGAGTGCAGGAAACTGTTTATGGCAATTCATAAAATAATTACATCTGAAAATCCTATTCTGCGTCAGAAGGGGAAGAAAATTCACCATTTCGATGCATCTCTTCCTAAATTGATCGATGATATGTTTGAGACGATGCATGCTGCGCGTGGCGTGGGATTGGCAGCTCCCCAGATTGCGCTCTCACTTCGCGTTTTGGTCGCAGAGTTTGAGGATAATAAGGTGGCGTTGGTCAATCCTGAGATCGTGAAGGCTGAGGGAGAGGAGCTTGGGACGGAGGGATGCCTGAGTATCCCTGGCTATGTAGGCGATAACATCCGACGCGCAACGAAGGTGACTGTGAAGGCGCAGGATGCACGTGGGAAGGCGATAAAAGTGCGTGCCGAGGGCTGGTTTGCTCGCATCCTTCAGCATGAGATCGATCATCTCGACGGTATTCTTTTCCTGGATCGCTTGGACCGTCCGGAAGATTTGCGCGAGGTTCAAGAAGGAGAATTGGAAGAGCCTGAAGCTGAGGCCATAATAGGGGAGTAGAGGTATGTAAAAAACCAGGGATTGCCTCCCTGGTTTTTTGTGTGTTCTTTGCTTTGGTGGCATTCAGGATTGTTACTTTTGTTGTCGCCTTATCATGGGTAACGCCTGCTTACCAAGGGCGCGTTCGCACCCCTGACAGACATAAAACCCCTCTTCTTCGCGGTAGCGCAGGTCGCTCTTGAAGAAATGCAGATAGCAGATTCCACAACGTGACATGTCGGACTGGCTTGATATTTGCCGGTCTTGCTCGAATAGCTCTCGTAGGGAGAGTATCATGCTTTCGAAGTCGAATGAACTGCCATGGCTGTGCCCAGACGTTACTGGTGCCATTGCCCCGGTGGCGTTGTTTGCGCGTATTTCGCGACGACTTACAAATGAACTACTGTTTCCCGATGCTCCATTGCCAGAACCCGATGTATAGTTATTGCTCAAGGCAAACGCCTCCTAAGTTTAACTGCCGATGAGGGCTTATACTTCCGTTATTATATCTTTGTAGGTTACATAACGCAAGTATCTAAGGTTTCACTTTGCATCAGAATGGCTTTTCTCAAAGTAATATGAGAAGTTACCAGGGTAGATCTGTACATAGCCGTCCTGACCAATTGCTACAATTTTCGTCACAATTTTATCGAGGAAGTAACGGTCGTGTGAGACGGTTAAAATGGTGCCCTCAAATTCTTGGAGGGCGGCCTCCAGCACTTCGACGGATGCGATGTCAAGATTGTTGGTAGGCTCATCTAATAATAAAAAGTTCGCGTCGGTTAGCATGAGTCGAGCTATTTGCAGGCGGCTCTTTTCTCCACCGCTCAACTCACGAATGAACGTATGGATGTCCGCGTAGGAGAACAGCAGGCCGCGCAAGAAACTGATGGCTTGCGGTTCGTTCATTGGCTTGAGGCGACGTACGAAGTCGATGGGAGTGCTGTCGAAGGGTAGGGTTTCCTGTTCCTGAGCATAATATCCTACGATGACGCTGGCACCTATTCTGACCGAGCCAGTGTCGGCTTGAAGCATGTCCAGCATGGTTTTGAGCAATGTGGTTTTACCACTGCCGTTGGCTCCAACGATGCCGATACGTTCGCCGTAAAGTACGGTGAGATCGAAGGGCTGAAACAGGACACGTCCATCGATTGATTTGCTCAGGCCGCTGACTTCCAGGACTTTCTTGCCGCTGCGATCCGCGTCAAGGTTAACTTTGATTTTATCGCGAATTAAGATGGGCCGGTCTACAGCTTCCTGCCTGGCCCGCTCGACACGTTTTGCCATATCTTCGGCCCGGTTCGCAAATTTGTCGTTCAATTTCGCCCAGCCTTTAAGCTGGCGCATACTTGCTTCGAGGCGTTTGATTTCCCCTTGCTGGACGGCGTATAGTTCGTATTGCTTTAGAAGGCGGTGTTGGCGCTCTTCAAAGTAGTAGCTGTAGTTGCCGGCGTACTCGGAGATTTTGCCATCCTCAAGCTCGAAGATTTTCTTGACGGCGCGGTCAAGCAGTTGACGGTCATGGGAAATGACGAGGACGGCTCCGGGATAGCTGCGGATGTATTGCTCCAGCCATGCTTTGGCTTCCACATCCAGGTGGTTATCTGGCTCGTCAAGCAGTAAGAGGTCAGGCATGCGAATGAGGATACGCGCCAGGTTGACGAGCTTCTTTTCACCTCCACTGAGCGTACCGACTTCCAGGTCATACCATTCAGGGCCGAAGCCAAGACCTTGCAAAACGGTCTCGACGTTGTGTTCAAGAGTGTAGCCACCCAACGCTTCAAAGCGCTCCTGGGCTTTTCCGTATTCTTGGAGGACTGAAGCCATTCTGCTGGAGTCCGCGGCTATTGCTGGATCGGCCATCTGAGCTTCGAGCATGCTCAGCGTTTCTGGCAAGGTGGCAAGTTCTGCTGTGACCTCTGAAACTGTTTCGAAGACGGTTTTATAGCTTTGGTCTGGATTGACTTCTTGCGACAGGTAGCCAATCGTAAGGTTACGTTTGCGCGAGATGACGCCATTAGTAGGGCCTTCGAGACCAGCAAGCAATTTGAAGAGGGTGGATTTGCCACCTCCATTTTCTCCAACGAGGCCAATGCGCTCGCCTTCAAGAATCTCTAAATCGACTTCGCGAAAGATAGGGTTTCCTCCGAAGTCTTTGCTAACTTTTGAAAAGCTGGCTAATAACATTGCTTTTCCATCCATTTCTACTCTGGAATATGAGTTGACAACAAAACAGACGAGAGGTGAATAGCCGGCGACATATGCAATGCAGAGGAGAGGATGGCTAGATGAAGATGTGGGAGGAGAAGCAGCCCATACAATGCAGAATAAACTTGCTACTTACCCATGAGTGAGTAGCAGCTAGAGCATTACACCGGCACCACTTTCCGCCGCATAAGCAAATGTGCCAGGCTTATGCGGCGAAACCATGTGCGATGTGTTTATTCACGTGATCAGTTGCCAGGAGATAGTCTTTCTGGCTGAATTTTTCATTGTTCATGGTCGAATGATAACATTGTCTCATCGGTTAAGTCAAGGTCGGTACGAGATTAACGTCTACAATGGTTTTTGATGCTATGCTCCTGTCTTTTAAAATGTTTCATTTGCTACGAGATATCCTCAGCACACATTTTCTCCTCGCGAATAAATGACATCTAAATGTTAAGTAGATGATATGTTAAACTCTCTATCATCCTTGCATAATTATCATGGCGGCTTCTTAGCCTCTCCATGTATGGAGGAAAGGTTTGAAGTTGCATGATGAGCGGAAATGCTTTAGGTGTTCAGGATTAACAGATGGTTCCAAAAAGGGGGGAGACCATGAACGCAATTTTAAGAAGGTGTTGTCAGTATTATTCTTGCAGTGAGGAAGACACTGATCCAGAAGACAAAGACTGACCTAGTCTCTAGGGCACGCTTATAGACGGCGTGCCCTAGAGAAAATAGGGTAATTACCCTGATGTAAAGGAGGGAAAATTTGCGATAGTATACAATAGAATAGCAGAAGCACAGTGGAGGCGAAGAGTTGATGCAGCACTTTGCGCCGGAAGTAGTATCTATCGCGGATGCTTGCCTTGGCGGTTTGCGCGGTCGTTCGGCTTTGCTGATTGGACCGCAGGAGCAGCGGCAGCGCTATGTACTACTGTTGCAGCAGGCAGAAATGAAGCGTATCTTCCAGGAAGAGACACCTCTCCGTATCTCCTCCTTATTACCTCATGTGCAGCTACTTATGCATTTACCCAATCCTCAAACTTTTTCGCAGCCTTCTTCATTTATTAGCGCCGCTTCGATAGCTAGTGGGTGTATAAGGCGACGAACGCCCTTACTTATCTTCGATCTTGCTGAATCCACCTCTATTGATGAACTAGCTGGCTTATTACCTACTGTATGCCTCTACACGCCAGGCGACCTTCGTCAAATCTTGATGCCAGGCGAAGTGAAAATTTCTTGAGCGCATGATACAATACTGTAGAAGCCTATAAAACGAATGTTTGAACTTTATTAAGAGGATCTAATGGAAGTCATTAAAATCTCTCCCCGTGGTTATTGTTATGGGGTGGTGGATGCATTGCAAATTGTGCGCCAGGTGGCGAAAGACCCGACGATGCCGCGCCCTATCTATATTATTGGACAGATCGTACATAATCGTCATGCAATTGAAGAACTTACACGCCTGGGAGCGATCACACTTGATGGACCTGATCGAGCAAGCATCCTGGAACAAGTCTCAGAAGGCACGGTTATTTTCACCGCGCATGGTGTTTCTCCACTTGTAAAACGCAGAGCGCAAGAGCGCGGACTGAATTGTATAGACGCTACCTGCCCTGATGTGACCAAGACGCATGATCTCGTGCATATCCTGGTAGAGCGGGGCTACTATATTCTTTATATTGGCAAGAAGGGCCATCCTGAGCCGGAAGGCGTGATCGGTGAAGTTCCAGGACATATTAGCCTCATAGAGGATGAGGCTGATGTGGATGCATTGAAGCTTACGCCAGAACAGGAACAAAAACTGGCAATTTCTACTCAAACCACTCTTTCGCAGTGGGATACACGGCGGGTGATAGAGTACATCAAAAGCCGTTATCCGCATGCAGAGGTGCATATTGACATCTGTGCAGCAACCCAGACACGACAGGAAGCGGTCGTCGCGCAGGCCAAAGGAGCCGATTTGACGGTGGTTGTAGGCGATGCTCGCAGCAACAACACTAATCGCCTCGTGCAGGTATCGGAAGAGCTAGCCGGTGTGCCAGCAGTACGTATTGATGACCTGTCTCAACTCAAACCCGAATGGCTAGAGGGCAAGAAGCGTATCGCTGTCACTGCCGGTGCTTCGACTCCTAGTCAGTTGACCCGCGAAGTTATTCGCTATCTCGAACAATACCAGCCGGAATAGTAAGGTATGAAAAAACTACATCAGGTACTGGCAGGCTATAGCGCACAACAACTTGAGCAGATAGCCCAGCTATGGGGCATTAGTAAAGAGCAACTGGATAACATAGGGTTTACAGGAACGCCCTTTGCAAATAACCTGGATTCCATCGGTGCCCGTTTCGTATGGGAGCATCTTCCAGAGGATGAACGGAAGGTGCTCTATAATATCTTGCACATTTCATCTTCCAATGGTGTTATGAGCGGCGTACTGGAAAAAATAACGCGACTGCCACAGCCTCGCTATGAAGCTGCGCTTGATACACTCAAGCAATATGCGCTGCTACTAGAGGAAGAGACGAAGGCCAAGTCTACTATAAAGCAGAGGCTTGAGACCTCCCCTTACGGCGTCAAGAAATCGCCAACTGCAGGTGTATCTTTGCTCTATGTTCCTCAGGAGATCGTTGAACCGTTGGATATCACGGGGCGCGAAATCTTTTTAAAGAATTACGATCGCTCAAAATTTCCACTTGAAAAGGTATTGTCATCACTGCATCAAAGTCAGTTGTACGCGATTAGTTTGCTCTATGGAATAGTCCTCAATGATTACTATTCCCCTGCTCATCCAAGTACAAGGGTGGCGGCGAATTTAATGCAGCCCGACGTCGCGTTATTTGTTCTGGAGCAGTTCGATGCTACAACGCGCAATCTTTGCAAGTGGCTATGCGATTCGGATGGGAGAGCTAGTATGGCGGCGGTGCGGGAATATACCGGCTATGATAATGTTGCACTCTCGGCCCTATTGCATACGCTTGAGCGCCATGCCATTGCTTTTGATACGTTTTCAGGTTCAGAACGCATATTGTTTGTGCCACATGAACTGCTCAAGAACCTCAAGCGAGCAATGGCACAATCTGCTGCAACGGTGTCTGATAGCTATGCCAACGGAACTGGTTGCCCTTGATCAGCCTCCAGAGACAACATTTTCTGGGAATAATCTTACCATCTATGATCTTGCGCTGATCATTGGAGCGGTTTATCAGCAAGATATAGAGCCGACGCAGGCGGGTAAAGTGCCCAAACGTATCGCTAACAAATTGCTCCCACTGCTGCAGGGAGAACCACGAATCGTGTATGAAGGGGATGGCAATTTATTGCTTGAAATGTTGTTGGCCATCGCACAGGAACTGAAACTCCTCCAGATCTCCAAATCGTCTTTAACAGAGATCAAGCCACACTATGAGCCTGGGCCTCGCCTGAAACAATGGTCAAGAATGGATAGCCTGGAGCAAACGCGGCATTTATTTACAGAGTGGCTTAATAGTTCGCATTGGATTGATGTAACGGGAGTTGACTATGTCGATAACTATTCCTATTATCTGAATTTCCAGTCAGCTCGTAAGGCCATCGTATCTCATTTGCATAATTGTAAGCCTGGCCAGTGGTACAGCATTAAATCCTTACTAGGTACAATTAAAGCACAGGACCCGTTCATTTTACGTACACAACTCTACCCTAGCGGTTTGATGCATTACCGTAACAAGCGGGATATTCTTGCGAATTGGCGGAAGTGCGATGGGGAAGTGCTTGTTGGTATGCTGGCATCATCTCTCTATGAGTTGGGGATTGTAACGATAGGCTATATCAAGCCAACCGGACGCGAAGCAAAAGAAGCGGTCAACCCCGATGCCTTCATGGTCACGGATGTTGGAGCCAGGATGCTGTTGGTGGAAGCAAAGGCTGCTTTAAAAAAAGAAGGCGGACCCGATTTGGATGAAAATTTGCCTCCAGCAGCACAAGCAAATGCCAACCGTACACTGGTAGTTCAGCCTAACTTCGAGTTGCTGCTCTTACAATCTGACCTACCCACCTTGTACAGCCTGTTACCGTTTGCCGTAGTAAATCAGGCAGGGATCGTCAGTCGTCTGACACTTACACGTCCTGCCTTGATGCGTGCCTTAAGATCAGGCTTGCGTATCGAGCAAATATTGCAAATTCTGGAAGAGCATAGTTCGAAAGAGATCGCCCAGAATGTCTCGTATACGCTACGAGATTGGGCAAGGCTCTATAAAGAAGTTAAGATTTCTCAAGTTCTTTTGCTCGAAGTGCCTACCGAAGCTCAGGCAGAGGAGCTGCTGGCGTCTTCCAAGCTGCAGGAGCTGGATTTACGACGACTTGGCCCCTGTGCCATTGCGGTAGGTGGTGACGTTACCTTACAAAAATTGCGCAGCGCCCTCGATAAAGAGGGCATCGTTGCACATATCAGCGGGGATATTATTACCCGGCGGGATAACGCGTTTAGTTTCGGCAGGCTGCGATAATCTGCAAGGCCTGTTCGCGAGCATCAAGCTGGATAAGTGTTAATACTTGTTGAAAAATAACATGGCGGAGCAGGCTGGGCCGAAATTCTAGTTCTTTCCCATGTGGTTCTCTCTCTGTTAAGCATTCTACCAGACATGCGTCAGAAATGGGTGGAGAACAGGTAGGGATATGGTTGAGAAACAAGCGGACAATGTTGTAGTTCTATAACTGAGATTGTTCTTAGGTGAGACGGCTTTGCTATCTGATGTGAGAAGTAATCTTGGTAGTTATTTTGGGCTAGTATTCACCTTAATCTTGTTCTGTAAGGGGCTGCTTCGTTCGATATTCAGGGGGAGAACCCTTTCAATAGACCAAATTACGTATTGAGAAGGAGTAGGTAACAATTTTATGAATCGCTCGACACTTTTCTATGCAGCAATTGTGCTTGCTGTAGTAACACTCGTTTTGGCCATCTACTATTTAATCCCAGGGATCACTCATCCTCATCTATCGCTCCATCATGGTTTTGCAATGGTAAAGAATACGCGACGTGTATACGTAGCAGGGTTTTTTGTCCTCGCGCTCATTTTTGGCGTTCTTGCATACATGCAGCGGCCAAATTTGAAACACTCTTCACAAGCATAGCTGTAGTTCGCCAGATAAGGTTAGTAGTTCACCCATTTCCAAATATCTGGAGATGGGCGAACTGCAATGGCACGATTTCCAACACTCACATACTGGTGGTATCTGCTATTGGGGGCCAAGTAAAGTGTGGCGAATCAACATCAGGTGGGTAAGCGGACCGAGACCTCCTGGTACGGGCGTTAGGAATGATGCGATCTCTTTAACTCTCTCAAAATCTACATCTCCGACTACTTTCCCATTCATCGGGTTAATGCCTGCATCAAGCACGACAGCTCCTGGTTTCACCATATCGGCGGTAATACTTAAAGGTCGTCCTATACTGACTACGAGAATATCGGCGTTGCGAGTGATGTGAGCAAGATTTTGCGTATGGGAATGGCAGATGGTTACGGTGGCATCATTACGCATTAGAACCAGTGCAATGGGTTTGCCTCCAACGTTGCTGCGCCCAACAATTACAGCATTGCGTCCCGCGATGGGAATGCCTGCGTCCTGTAATACTGTAAGGATCACATCAGCGGTGGAGGGAATGAAGCTAGGGAAGCCAAGCAGGAGATTGCCAGCATTACGTGACCCAAGGCCGTCTACATCTTTCTCCTGGCTCAGGACCTCGGTTACGATACGTTGCCGGATGTGTGATGGGAGTGGCAGGAGAAGCACAACTCCATCGGTATTTGCATCATCGCTACGTGCGGCTACTTCGGCACGCAGTTCTTCTTCCTCGATCTCGAATGGGTAAGCCAAGGTGGCGCAATCCAGACCAATTGTGTGGCAGGCCCGCACTAATTGCCGACAGTAGACCTCAGCAGCTGCATCATGACCCACTATTATTTGCGCTAACATGGCTGAACGGTGATGCTGCTGACGAAATTGTTCGGCCTTGCTTTGCAGTTCAATGGTCATGCGTGTAACCAGTGGTTTGCTGTTAAATATGATTGCGGACATGATTTATACTTTCTAATCGCGATATTCGTGCCCTATCATATCATATGTTTTGGAAGAAGTTGGGTAGAGTGAAGCCTTGGCCTGCCCGTGGTGGAAATCCTGGGGAATCATTCGGGAGGAAATGCAGTGGCAAGGAATTGAGAAATGCGTTACAATGCTGCAAATAATAGGGCAATATGGTAACTGATGGAAACGTGGAAGTACAACAAGCACGTAGCCATTCAGTACCATCTAGATGATAAAGAGAGGATTCTTATGGCTGGAGACTGTTCATTTGATATAGTATCGCAGTTTGACGAACAGGAACTGGTGAATGCAATTGACCAAACACGGCGAGAAGTGCAGACGCGCTATGACCTGAAGGATACGAAGACAGATATTGTCCATAACAAGGACAATATCACAATCGTTACAGATAGTGAGTTCACTCTCAAAAGTGTGCGAGACATCCTGGAAACGAAAGCGATACGTCGCGGTTTATCATTGAAAATCTTTAAACCAGATAAAGAGGAAAGCGCTGCAGGTGGGCGGGTACGCCAGGTCATCACATTGCAGCAAGGCCTCTCGCAAGACCTGGCGAAGGAGATTAGCAAGCATATTCGGGAAGTATATCCGAAGGTGCGACCGCAAATTCAGGGTGATGCTATCCGGGTTGTGGCCAAAAGCCGCGACGAGCTACAGGCGGTTATAGCTCTGCTCAAGCAGAAAGACTACCCGGTAGCTCTGCAATACATCAACTATCGAGGCTAGGTTATTATAACGAAGTACTTTAGTACCAAAAAGAGAGTTTGGTAGCTCAAAAAGATCGAAATTGTAGTAACCTAGGTTTGACTAGGAAAAATTGTTCAGGCTAGCGGAGCCTGCGGAGCGTCTATCAGTTTATTGGGAAAGCGAACCTTTCATGCCTGGGAACAGACAAGTTTTCAGTACAGCAATGAATGCAGCCGATCGCTATCGCTGGGATAGTCAATGGGCAGAGGCTGCGAGAGAGTATGAGCGGGCACTGGCGGAGTTCCCAGATGATGCGGCGGCACGTGGTGGTCTTGGGTTTTGCTACATGCAGACCAAGCAGTGGCAGCAGGCACTTGACGAATATGAACATATTCTTAAACGCGATCCTAGCAACGTGATCGCGTTAAGCAAGACTGCCGAGCTATACGTTATTCTGAATAGGCGAGAGGATGCGTACAAAGCGTATCTTCATTTGGCCGAACTCTATTCACAAGCCGGTCAGGGGGCAAGGGCAGAAGCGGCGTGGCAGAAGGCGGTGCAGTTGTCTCCAGGTAACCCTGAACCGCATGAACGCCTCGCGGCGTACTACATGGGCAAAAAAGATATGACGTTGATGATTTCGGAGCGGCTTGCTGCTGCTCAAGGGTATCTTCAACGAAATGATTTTACAGCAGCACGTATGCAGTGCGAAGAGGTACTGTATGTAGATGCTACAAATACGCAAGCCCAGTACCTACTCTCACAGATAATGCGAGGGCAGGTACAGCCGCCTGATTACCTGCCTGGAGGGCAGGATTCCTTGTCTGGGGGGCAAGTAACCATTCCACAAGGTATGGGAACAACAGGCATATCATCGGCAGGTACGGTAGTAGGTGCGCCAGCTCTAGCTGGTACGCCTTCCGGCCCGTTGGCTACGGGTAATCCTACGACCGATTCGGGAACATTGAGCAATATAAGCGGAGGTAACACTGGCATCATGGGAAATATGGGTAGCGCGGGAAATATGGGAGGCGTAGGTAATCCCGGGCCAACGCTTGCTACAGCAGGCATGGCTAATGGAGAGACAGCACCGACCTCACGTAAACGAATTACTGCTAGCCAAGTCACAGGGGCACTGAAACAGGCTCAAACCTTTCAGGCCCAGGGTCGTTTTACTGATGCTATCGACCTCTGTGAACAAATCATTGAAAGTGGCTTTGATCGACCTGATGCTCGCTACTTTTTAGGCTGGCTGTATCAGGAACAGAGGCGCTGGGATGACGCAATTCGTCAATTCCAGATGCTGCTGAATGACCCTGACTATGCACTCTCCTGCTATTATGCTCTGGGGCAGTGTTATCGAGCGCGGGGCGATATGCGCACTGCCACCATGCATTTCGACGAAGCGGTTGACCGCGTGAATCTGGATGCATTGACGGTCGAAGAATCGGATCAATTAGTCCAGCTCTGTCAGGAAGCGGCTGAAGCGCATCGTCTTATGGGCGAGCAAGATCAGGCGCTCACGGTCTATAATGCGCTGCTTGGCTTTTTAAGCAGTCGCGGCTGGAATGACAAAGTTGCCCAGGTCGAGTTTATGCTCAAACAGGCGCAGAATAGTCCTATGCCTGCACGCCCTGTAACTCCACCTCCCACCGGTACTCCGCCATCTCCGCAAGCTCCTGTTCAATCCCAGCAGGGGAACACAACGCGTGTTTTTCCACCTGAGCAAACGGCTGCTATGCAACCACCTCCTTATGGGCCACCATTAGCTATGCCGGATGCAGCGACCATGTCATATAGCATGGGGACTATGTCGAATATGCAGCATCCAGCCCCTGTACCACCTATGGGAAATGGGAATTCAGGAGGCGCTCAACAACCTCAACAGGCTCAGACCTCGCAGCCTTTTCCTGTGTCTCCGCAAGCTCCTGCTTCAAATCAGTCGGCACCAGTTGCTAATAACCCATTGGGTGAACTGCCGGATTGGCTCACAGGCATTCTCAATGATGCAGATAAGACTCAGATTGCTAATAAGCAAGCATCGCAATCATCTGCACAAGCGACACCACCTGTACAACCTATAGAGTCCGCGCAGTCGATAATAGCTAATCAGCCTACTACTGAGCAGGCAGTTCCATCGGCATCCGATGTGGCATCACGTTCGGCTAGTCAAACAAGTGTGATACGGCCTCAGTCTGCATCACCAGTGACACCGTCCTCATCAGCAGAATCAGAAGAATTTCCGGCATCGCCTTCGTGGCTGACGGAGGGAGCAAGGCCAGCTAGTGCGCAATCCACAGCACAGTCTCAGCCAGCAGAAGCACAAGCTGCTGCCAAGCCATCTACTTCAGCAGTTCCTGCACCACAGCCTGCTTTGATTGTCGAGGAGTCAGCGGAGAAGCCAGCATCATTGACTCAAGAACGCGATGAGTTAGGTCCATACGCTTCTCAAGCGTCAGCATCGACAACATCGGCCCGCTCTGAAGAGCCCGAAACTCCTGAGATCCAAACTCCGTCTATTCCAGTACCGGCAGATCAGGACGCGAGGGAATTGAAAGATACTCCGCAAGTGGGCGCGATAAATCGAACCCCTACACAGAGTTCTCGTAAGAAGGGAAAAAAGAGTAGCGCTGAAGACCTTTTGACTCAAATGGCCGGATCTGCTGGAAAAGATGAGGCGTTAAAACAGGTGGCCGATGCTGTGCTTGCCAGCACTGCTACATTGCCCGATAACATTCGCACTCAGGTAGTGCAGGCTATGCATGATATCCAAAGCTATATTGACCATGGCCTTCTGTCACCTGCCACCGAAGAATGCCTGCGTGTGATCGACATGGCACCGCAGTACCTAGACATTCACCAGGTCTTGTGCGAAATCTATGTTCGCCAGGGAAAGGTCGAGCAGGCGATTACCAAATATGCCATCTTGATCGATACCTATGTCGTGAATGGCCGTATTGATGATGCGATTGCTACGTACCGGCGCATCCTGCAATTGGAACCAAACAACTTAACCTATCGCGTTCGCTTGATCAGCTTGCTCGCTTCGCAGGGAAACAAGGAAGATCTGTTGCGCGAACGTACGCTAGCAGCCGAGTCGTACTTGCGTCTTGGCTATATGGATCGAGCACTGACAGAGCTTGAGCAAGCGTTGCAAGAAAGCCCGACGAGTGTACCAACGCGTTTGAATTATGCGTTGGCTTTGCAGAAGTTGGGACGTTCGCAACAGGCAGTGGCGGAGTACCAACGGGTCTTGCAGGTTGATCCACGCAATATCACGGCATTGGTACGCTGGCATATCGCGATGATTACAGGTATTGGAACCACACGGGCTACCACCCTTGAAGTGCTCTCGCGTATTCGTTGGCAATTGCGTGGTGAGGGACAGAAGCATTATGAGGCGGTGGTGCGTGAGTACACGTCAGCATCTGAAACCTACCCGAATAACGCTGATATCCATTTTGCGCTTGGTCAGATCCACCAGCAGTCCGGTAACTTTGATAAGGCCATTGATGCGTATCAGTTGGCACGGCGGGATAGTTCGTATGAAGTGCTCGCTCGCGTCAGTTCGGCGCAATGCCTGATAACCCAAGGCAAGCTGGAAGCGGCCATTTCACAGTTGGAACAGGCGCTGCAAAGTGCGCGGCGTTCACCAGGGGCAGCAGTTGATCCGAGTGTTTGGGCAGCGCGTCCTCGTGAGGAGGGTGAGGAGCACCAAGCTCCCGAAGTGGAGATCTCGATGTTGCTGGCAAAGGTGTATGGTCGTGCCGGTCGTCAGGAGCAGATGCAGGCCATCTTACGCCAGGTGAAGCAGACGACGCCATATCGAGACGAGGTGAGTTCTGCTCTGGCCGAGATTTCCGCACGCCAGGGCGATATCGATAGTGCCCTGCAGGAGTATTTCGATCTGGTGCGTCACTATCGAAGCAAGCGCCAGGTGGATAACGCGCTGAGTGTCTTGAACGAGATGGTGCGTATGGCCCCACAAGATCCACGGGCACATGGCGAACTGGGCGATATCTATATTAACCGTGGTTTGCTAGAGGAGGGGATAGCGGAACTACGCTTGCTGGCAGATATCCATCTGCGTAACAATGAACTTGAGCAAGCAGGTGAGGCGTATCGTCGCATTGGCAATATCTATGCCGAGACGGATAATCCAGAAGATGCCTTTGCTAATCTGAGCCGTGCAGCCGAGCTAGCACCTGATGATCTGGACTTACTGCGTGAAGTAGTCGGTTACTGCTGTCAGATAGGACGTACCGAAGAGGCAACGAAATATCAAGAGGTGATTGCACGCCACTACTACGATACGCAACAGGTGAAGGAGTCGGTGGCGGCACTTCAGCAGTTGATTGCGCTTGATCGCAATAACTACGAGGCGTACGATATGTTGGGTCAGACCTACCAATCGGTGGGCGAGTATGAGCAGGCCAGTCGCGTCTATAAGAATCTTGCCAAGGTGAATCCTGATAGTTCGACTGCAAGGGAACGGCTAACGGCTTTACAAGAGTTGCGTGCGAAGAGCGCGTGATAAACCATTACTTTTATTCCACTTCGACTTCTGCCTCGGTTGTCTGGTAGAGTTGTTCGAGGGTCTGTTCACGTGCGCGCTGGATGCGTTGTACCCGCTTGCTGAACTGGGTCATGGCGAAGTTGAGGTAGTCGTCCATTTGCAAGCCAAAGGGCATCTCCTTGAGGTTTTCAGAGTCGGCAAATACTTCGTGCACCATACTCAGGGCGGGCATGAGTAACTCATTCATGCATTGCTCGATGGCGGGCCATAAGCTGGGATCGGCAGCTACGAGGCGTGAAATAAGAAATACTCCGTAGGCGAGATGGCGCGACTCATCACGTTTGATATAGCTGATGCCTTGTTGCAGGCCTGGCATGATGTTGTTTCGTTGGAGCATAAAGAAGTAGCCGTGATAGCCTGTCTCTGCCAGCACGCCTTCGATAATCATGTTATAGGTGGTTGCGGCTCGGGCCTGCGCTACAGAGGAACGATCAGTGAGTAATGCATGCATGGTGCGGGGAAGTTCTTCGTAGAACAGGGTTCGATAGCTGGGGGTGTGATAGTGGGCCAGGTCACTATGCTCGTGTGCTACCTCATCGAGGAACCGGCGAAAGAATTCAGTGTGTTTGGCTTCTTCCCATAAGAATGAGGTGAGATAGAGTTCCTCTTCAATATGTCCCTCCTGCGCTATCGCCATGATGAGTGGCAGAAGGTCAAGTGTTACGCATTCTTCACCTGCCTGGAAGAGCGCAGTCAAGTACAAAAGGGTGTCGCGCTCGTTATCATTTAAGTGCTGCCAGTCGAAGATGTCCTGCGTAAAATCAATGCTTTGCGGATCCCACACGCCAAGTTTCTTGGATTTTTGGTAGAGACGCATGGGAAGAATGTTCTGGCGTAGGCCTCGTGGACTGGTGGTAGCAAATGTGAGATGCGTGATGTCTGGCATAGTGTCTCCTGTAGGATCGTTGCATTGTGGTTGTCATTTACAGAGAAAGTATACCCAATTTGGGAGATAAGCTCAATGCTCGCTGCGTTTGTTGGTCGCTTTGGGTAGATTACATGGCTCAAGCCATAGGCACTGGTAGGGTTCCAACCGCAAGGGTTTCTCGGCAGTGAGGATTTGTCCGGTGATCAAGTCGGTGAAGTGGTAGCCTGCCCCGTACCCCCGCAGCAGGTTAGCGTCCATTTCTTGAGGATGAGAGGAGAAACTTGCCAGGACGAAGAGTCGCTGGCTAGCGCCGTGGCGGACGTAGCCGAAGAGATGCTCGTTTCCAGTCTCGACGAACTCCGTGTCGCTATCGTAGATCGCCGGTTGCTGCTTCCGCAGCGCGATGAGTCGGACTAATTCCGCGAAGATGCGACCGTGGGGTGAGCTAAAGTCATCCTGCACCCTCTCCCGCCATGCCCAATCCGTCTTTGGGCGGTGGACCCAGCGATTGTCGGCGGCCTTATGTGGGTCCTGGGTGAACGCGTATTCGTTCAGCGTACCAACTTCATCGGCCAGGTAGATCAGCGGGATGCCCCCAATGCTCAGGATGATGCTGTACAGCATCAGGATGCGGCGCACTGCCAGCTCCATCTGCTGCTCATCGGCCGATTGTATCGCCTGCTCCAACCCGGCCAGCGAGGCCAGGGTGCCTGAGATACGAGCATCGCCAGTATCTGGGTTCTCCTGAAATGGCAGGCCACGTGCAAAAGAGCCGGGGAAGTGTCCCATGTAGAACTGATTGAGGAACGTCCGGTGGCCGCTTGGATCGATCCACTCCCAGCGGGCGTCGTTGTCGTCAAACGTCCAGCCAATATCATCGTGCGAACGCAGATAGTTCACCCAGGCAGTACCCGGCGGCAACCGGAAACGATGGCGCATCGAGTGATCGAGCAGCTTGACCTCGCCAGTCGCCAGCGACTCCCAAAGCAAGGCCATGAGCAGAGGGTTGTAGCTGATCTGGCATTCTTGCGAGCTGATATAGCTGAGCACATCATCAGGATGGACAATGGCCTCGGACTTGAAGAGTAATGCCGGTGCGGCGATGTGTGCGAGGGAGTGAAATGCCTGGATGATCTGGTGGACTTCTGGTTGGTTCTCGCAACTAGTGCCCATACGCTTCCAGATGAAGGCGACCGCATCAAGCCTGAGGACTTCTACCCCGATGTTGGCGATAAAGAGCATTTCCTCGGCCATCGCGCGGAAGACTGCCGGGTTGGCGTAGTTCAGATCCCATTGGAAGCTGTTGAAGGTCGTCCAGACCCACTTGTGAATATCCGCACGCCAGGTAAAACTGCCCCGGCGTACGGCGGGGAAGATCTCACGTAGCGTATGTTCGTAGGCATCGGGTATCGTCCGGTCGGGGAAGAGGAAGTAGAATCGCTCGTACTCTGGGTCGCCCGCCTGGGTGCGTCGTGCCCACTCGTGTTCATTAGAGGTGTGGTTGAAGACGAAGTCGAGCACCAGGCTGATGCCGTTTTCCTGGAACTCGCAGGCCAACTCGGCAAGCTCTTCGATTGTGCCGATTTTGGGGTTGAGGTGACGGTAACTACTGACGGCATAGCCGCCGTCGCTATTGCCTTCAGGTGATGCGAACAGCGGCATCAGGTGCAGGTAGGTGAGTCCAAGCTTTTTGAAATAGGACAAGCGATCGCGTAAGCCTTGGAGAGTCCCGGCAAATAGGTCGACATAACACATGCCACCAACCATCCGCTGCGACTGAAACCATGCGGGAGTTGCCTCGCGTCGTGCATCCAACTGCTTGAGCCAGATGGGACGTGCGAACCAACTACGCGCTGCCGCACTCAAGAGTTCCTCGAGGTGATAGAAAAAGTCGTATTGACTGCCGTACAGGCCTAATAGCAGCCCGAAGAGCCGTTCCCACTCGCGGCGTAGCCGCATCTCAAACACACGCCAGTCTGCAGGTGCGGCATTAGCTTGGTCACGAAAGGTGATCTCCAGGCGGGGCCACAGTCGCTGGAGTGATAGGGTCGCTTGCTGCTGAACCTGCTGTGCATCAGTCATCTTCTATCCCTCTGTCTCAGCGCTCAGCGGTTTTGAGCTGCCCACAACTGCTGTTGATCAACTTGCAAACGGCCATCGGGTAGGATATGAACTTCTGCGGGGTCAGATAGACCGCCGAAGAAGTTGCCTGCTTCGTCCCACTGCTTCCATGCCATGAAATAAAGTGCGCCCGCGCTATCGCGAACCAATTTGCCGGCGTAGTAGGTGCCCGGAGCATCGGCGACGAGTGGCTCACCGGTGAGAAAATGGTAAGGTCCCGTGAGCTTATCGGCGACAAGGTAGTGTGTACCCCACCAGTATGTCGATCCTGTTGGGGACAACCGTACAGCAGAATGCCTCGCTGCGCAGAAAAGCAAATAGTAGCGACCGTTCGTCGCTACTACCTGTGGAACCTCCATTTCAGTAAAGTCACCTGGTGTACTGACCGGTGGCAGCACTTCCCAAGACAGCAAGTTCGTTGAGCGTGCCAGACCGATCACGCCACGCCCATCGTAGGGGCCTTTATTGACGCGTGCAGACAGAAACATGTAGTATACTTGCTCATCTGAGGAGTACACAATGTAGGGGTCGCGCCACGTCTGTGCCTCCCAGCGCTCGGTGCCCTGCAACTCGTACCAGCGGGTGTCGACCTCAAGCAGCGGGTTGTTCGGGTGTCGTTGCCAGTGCTCAAGGTCAGTGGAGACAGCAAGCCCGATACGCTGAAAAGGCACTTTCTCAGCCCGGCTTAATGCCGTATAAAACATGTAGGCAAGGCCGTCTCGTATCGTCACGCTTCCGGTCCAGATAGCGCGATCATCCCAACTGCCGGGTGGACCAACATCCAATGCAGTTCCTCGATTCACCCACTGCCGTAAATCGTGCGAAACGGCAAGTCCAACTGTTGCCACCCCGTGGCGCAAGTTCGGATCGCTCAGCATTCGCGATGCTTGCAGGTAGTACAGATGGTAGGGTGCATGTGCATCCCCCCACTCTTGCGGCGAGACAAGCCAGAAATCCCACAGATAGTGCTGTTCTGGGATGAACCCCACGCTTAATGGTCCTCCCTACCCTTTCAGGCCGCTTGAAGCGACGCTGCGCACGAAGTATCTCTGCCCAATCAGGAACATGATAACAGGGACGATGCTGGCCAGAACAACGCCAGCCATCAAATTAGCCACGTTTGGCACCAGGTTTGCCCCTCTATTGAGGCTGAGCTGCAATCCCTGTTGCAGGGTATACAAACTCGGCGACGAGGTGAAGACCAGCGGCTTGAGCAAGGTGAACCATTCACCCAGGAAGGTCAGAATAAAGACGGTCGTGGCTGCTGGAGCTGCCAGGGGCAGCATTATCGACCAGAAGACACGGTAGTAGCCAGCACCGTCCATCTTTGCTGCTTCATCCAGGTCCTTTGGTACCGTGACAAAGAACTGGCGAAACACGAAGATCGCAAACGGACTTGCCAGACTGGGGACAATGAGGGCGGCGAACGAGTTCAGCCAGCCCCAACCGGCGAGCATGAGATAGAGCGGCACGAAAAGTATCTGGAAAGGGATGATGAGCGTCGCCAGGACCAGCAGGAAGAGGACATCACGCCCGAAGAAATGCAAACGGGCGAACGCATAGCCAGCCAGGGCAGACAGGAGAATTGTACCCAGGGTCACGCCGAGCGCCATGATAAGCGTATTGATGGTTTCTTGCCAGAAATTCAAGGAGGCGATAACGGAAGGGTAGTTCCCCCATTGCGGGACAGCTGGAAAGAACGCGGTGGGATTTGAAAGTACCTCCGTATTCGTTTTCAGCGAGGTGGTGATCATCCAAGCAAAGGGGAACAGGAACACCACGCTCAGGACTATCAGAATTCCATATTTGAGCACGAGGCTCGCGCCGTGCTGGTGCTTCATAACCCAATCTCCTTTTTTCAAGCTCCTTATGAATACAATTCCTGTCGGCGAGTCACAGTGAGTTGCACCGCTGTGATAATCAGAACAATGATGAGGAAGATCGTCGCCGCCGCCGACGCGACTCCCGTGCGAGACGTGAACGTGTTATAGATATAGTAAATGATCGAGGTTGTTGCCCCTGCCGGCCCTCCGCCTGTCATGACAAAGAAAGGTTCGAAGGCCTGGAAACTGCCGATCGTGTTAGTGATGATTAGCAGCGCCGTCGTTGGTGCCAGCAACGGCCACGAGATGTAGCGAAACTTTTGCCAGGCATTGCGGACACCGTCGATCTGTGATGCCTCATAGAGCTCGGGACTGATCGACTGCAGGCCGGCCAGGTAGAGAATCATGGAGAACCCTGCTGACCTCCAAGTGTTCATGATCACGACCATGATCATCGCCCAGAGGCCATTGGTGTGCTGCCAATCGGGAAACTTGATGCCAATGTTGGCGAACAACTGGGGAAAAATGCCAATGTTCGCTCCAGTGGAGAACATCCATTCGAAGGTGATCCCGGCCGCGACAAAGGAGATGACCATGGGGATAAAGAACACCGTGCGGAAAAACGTCCGTCCCCGAAATTCTTCCTCGATCAGGATGGCCATCAACAGCCCCAGCGCAATTTGTGTCGGGACGGCCAGCACGACGAAGAGAACGGTGACGCCAACCGATTGCAAGAAGCTGGGATCCACGAAGAAAATGGTGTGGTAATTCCCCAGGCCAATATAAGTGGGGGTGCCCAGTAAATTCCAACGCTGAAAGCTGAGATAGACGACATAGCAGATGGGGTAGACGAGGAAGATGGCAAGCAACACGACGGCGGGCGCTGTGAAAGAGAATGCCTGCAGTTGTCTGAGAGCCAACTTCCAGGTCCGCTGGCGAGGACTCACCATCCCGGTTTTGACCTGTTCCTGAACCTGTACCTGCTGCATAGAAACCTCCTGATGAAGCCTTCATTCGTAGGCAAACAAATTGGATAGGACCGTGGGCAGCGAGAGCACCTTGTGCCCTACTCTAGCATGCCCAACAGTCCAACAACTACGGATGTATGCCGTTACTGTTTGAGCGCTGAAACCGCCGATGCCGCTTTCGATAGGGCTTGCTGTACATTAGTTCCCTTGGTAATAATCGGGTCCCACGCGTTTTGACCGAAAGCGGTCGAAGCATCAGCGGCTTGCGGCAGGCTAGAGCGCGGGACGCTGTATGGGACACTATTGACCCAGCCGTAGAGGTAGGGATACTGCTTGAGGTGAGCCTGGTAGGTGGGGTTGGCCGTTGCGCTCTTCGTCACCGGCAAATTGCCCGACTCAATATTGAATTTCACCTGGAAGTCGTCGGTGAGCATGTACTGCCCGTAGTCAAACTCGTAGTTCACCTTCTGCTGGCTGTTGTTGAAGAGGAACAACTGGTCACCGCCCGGGGTCGTAGCGGGCTGCTTGTTGACCGGGTAAGGAACAACCGTGAACTTGAATGTGTTGAGCTTGACGAGATCCTGGAAGTTCCAAGGGCCGTTGGCCATGATCGCGGCTTTCTGGCTGTACCATCCGCTGGGATCGTAGCCCATACCCGGGGCAGAGAACGTAGTGTAGCCGTCATTGACCAGGCTTTGCAGGAAGGTCATCGTCTCCACTCCGGCGGCGCTGTTAAAGAGCGGATCACCACTGTCGGACAGGAATCCGCCACCGTTGGTCCCTATCCAGCCGGTGAAGAGCCAGGCATCCCATCCCGGACCATTATTGTTCATTAAGAAGCCCTTCATCTTGGTTTTCTGCGAAACCAACTTGCATGCCTCAGCGAACTGATCCCACGTCCAGGTCTTCTCGGGGTCCTGTGACGGAATGGGAACGCCGGCCTGCTCGAAGGCATCGAGGTTGATCTGCATGGCGATGTTGTTCGTCATCCAGGGCAAACTCCATACTTTTCCCTGGTACGACGAGATCTGAAGGATCGAGGGGATAATATTGGACTTGATATCGGGGTGTGAGTTGAGCCAGCCATCCACATCGGGCAGCAGATTGGCCCCGACAAACGTCCCAGTCGACGTGCTATCAAGCCACGCCAGGTCTGGAGCGGCACTGCCTCCGGCTTTGATCTTAGTGTCTAGCAACTGAGCATTCTCGACGCCCAGTTGATAGGTGACCAGTTTCATGTTCGGATACTGCTTCTCGAAAGATGGAAGCAGTGTTTGTTGCCAGTACGTTGTGGTGGCTGTTGGTATAGTGTGATACAGATTCACCGTCACCGGACCATTGGAAGATCCACCGCCACCACCGCCACATGCTTCAAGAAGGGCTGCTGCGCTCGACGCGCTCAATCCGAGAGCCATCGCTCGCTTTAAAAACTCTCGACGGTTGATGGTCATCATAAAACCTCTCCTTTTGATGGTAGACAAGAAGGCGCAGCAGAGCGCCTATCAAAACGATGTACCGGTAGCCGAGATGAGATCAACGAGATCCTACGACGCCTTAAATAGCTCTACTTATGGCAGCGTGTAACATCTTAGGTATTCAAGAGCGTTAGCGTCAGGTTCATCGATGAACGCTGTAAGATTTATTACCCTACAAAGGCAATGGTCGAGTGGTAAACGAGGTTGCTAAGACAAGGCCCAACTTACGTTCAATCAAACGTGACGGTCTGAACAAAAATAAAATTTCTTACTGTCGCCACTTAAACTGGTTGGTGTCCTCTATTTGGTTCCTCCTTTGCTTCCTCTTTAGATAATCGTTTCGCCTCTAGAGGGGAGACAGAGATTAGCGTTAACTGGAGGTCGCGCACTTTAGTAAGTAGACCGTGTAGCGCGGCCTGATCGATCACCTCGCCGGTAAGCACCGTTTCCCCGTTCGCCTCGTGATTCACCATCAGTCCGCCTAACCAGGCCGACCAGTGCTGATCGAGATGCTCTTTGAGACGAATCCGGTAGATTGTCATCGCTCCTCCTTGCGAGTGATGCTCATTGCTCGACGGAATGCTACAAGTGGGCTTTCTGAAAAGCGTAGCTGATAGTAAGGGAACAAGACAGTATCCAAAAGGAGTATTTACAGGGTGATTTTTGCATAAGAAACAGGTGAGAGGAAGGTGATCTCCACGAGGAGCGATTTCTTCCTTTAAAGTCAAGGAAACGTCTTTTAGAGCAAAGGAAAACAAGCTAAGTAGAGGTCTCATTACTCACCTGCCTCTATAAAAGGTAGAGTATCCGCGCTTTCGCGATGACTTGAGCGCGGCTACGTACGTTGAGTTTTCCACGAATGTTCAAAACATGCTTCTTCACCGTATTCATGCTGAGAATGAAGTGATCGGCAATCTCGCGGTTGGAAGCCCCATTCAGTAATAGCTGCAAGACTTCTTGTTCGCGGCTGGTGAGCGGCCTCACGAGTTTATGGGGAACAGGAGCCGCCAGCGCCTGTGAGACTGCCCCGGGTGATAGACCCTGTTGTTCATACCAGTGGCTGGCGCGTAGACGCAAGTCTGGGATCAAGCCGGGATCTGTCTGCTGTAGCCACTGGCGTAGGGCCTCGGCAAACAGGCGATGGTAGCGATACCATTCTCCTTCGTCGTCGAGGGCCACTAAGAAGAGGTTAGTTCGTTCCAGGTAGTCGAGCAGGGCCTGGCTTCCATCCTGTTGCCGCACGGCATCACAGAGTGGGGCACACAGGCGATCCAGGATACAGGTCTGCAACAAGAAATCCTGGACGGCTTTGCTTTGGCGATTCAGAACCCCTTCCAGCAGATAGTCCACGACATAGTGATGGCTGCCGCTGAATGCCGTGATGAAGGTCTTCGGATCATCGCACCCTTGCAGGGAGAATGCGGCGAGCTGTAAACCGGTGATCCAGCCTTCTGTACGTGCCTGCAGGAGGGCACTCTCTTCTGCCGAAAGTGAAAGTCCCATCACCTCTATGAGGAAGGCGGCCGTTTCCTCCTGAGTGAAGCGAAGATCGCTCGCGCGTAATTCCAGCAAGTCGTCTCGTCCCCGAAGTTGCGCAAGTGGGAGTGGGGGATCTTCACGGGTCGTAAGGACAAGATGCATCTGGGGAGGCAGATGTTCCAGGAGAAAGGAGAGCGCCTGATGAATGGACTCGTCTGTAATGACCTGGTAATTGTCCAAGACGAGAACGACGTGTTCCTGAGCGGTAGCTCTATATATCAGCAGGTCGTTGATCAGCAGCGTCAGCATAGCCTTCATCAACGAAGGTTGAAGTGGAGCATGCAGCCTTTGTCTGATCGTAGCCAGGTGAGGATCATAGGTCTGTAAGGCAGCAAGCAGGTAAGAGAGAAAGCGCACGGGTTCATTGTCCTCAGGTTCGAGTGAGAGCCAGGCGACAGGGATGGCACACGAGGCTAACCAGTCGGAAAGCAGTGTGGACTTACCGAAGCCAATTGGTGCCGAAATAAGAGTCAAAGCTCGTTCCTTGCTCTGCTGGAGCCATTGGATCAAGCGGGGGCGATGCACCAGGCGTGGGCGCGGGCGCGGGACATGAAGTTTAGTAGTAAGCAGCAAATCAGTCGATAAATGGGCCATTGACGGTCCGGTCTTCTGACTAGTAAGTTCGTTGCCTTTCTGTAGCTGGGTGGCTGGCATGTCGAGCCATAGTTCTTGCGCAGCCTGCTCCAAACGAGTCAGGGTTAGGTCGATGCCTCTGCCTAAATAGCGCTTGGTCAGTTTTCCTTCGACTCGTGCATAGGCATACCAATATCCCTCGCCACGCTGCTTGAGATCTTTGTGTGCGGTATAGGAGCCGTTCCTACCATGAAAGGCGAACGAGCGGGTCTGACTTACCCATACCGACCAGGCAGGGCTTTCAGGGATAATATCTATCACTTTGCTGTCCTGGCTCTCATGCAACACGTATGCCTGATGCAAAGGCGACCAGACAAGGGCATAGCCTGCAATTTTCGGCATCCGATCCTCCTCAGGACAGTTGTTGTATCTTGTTACCCAACGGGGTGTTACCTACCGTGGAGAACTCAACATCTCCTACTTGTTGGATGACACTGCTGTAAGAAGCTGTGGAAACGTTTCCATAACTTATTACTAACTATACCATAAGATTTCTAACTTTTAAAGTGGTTTAGCCACTTTTTCTATAGAGTAAGAACAATACGGTGAAGAATTCCAGAAGTTCCTCCCTTTACAGAAGCATTTGTCTATGCTATCCTAAAATCAGAGAAGCATTATTGGGGATAAAAACGTTTCCATAGAGACAGCTATTTAATAAGAAAGATAGTTACTTATGACAACCACTATTCACGATGTTGCGCTAGAAGCAAGAGTGGGGATTGGAACCGTTTCACGGGTTGTCAACAACAGGCCACGCGTCAAGCCCGAGACTCGCGAGCGGGTGCTGGCTGCTATTGATAGATTACATTATAAGCCTGATCCCATTGCACGCAGCATGATTTCAAAGCGTACGAACTCCATTGGTGTAATCGTTCCTTTTTTCACCCGACCGTTCTTCATGGAGGTGTTGCATGGTGTCGAAACTGTGAGTGCCCGGTTGGGGCGTGAACTGGTACTTTATAATGTTGAGACGGATGCCCAGCGTGACCGCTATTTTTCTGAGCTTTCTATGAGAGGTAAAGTGGATGGGGTGCTCCTTGTGTCACTCACACCAGACGATGCCATATCGTGTAGATTAAAGGATTCGGGACTGCCTGTTGTGTTAATCGATGCCTATAGCCCAATGTTTACCTCGTTGGTGGTGAATAATGTTGAAGGTGCTTACCAGGCTGTGAAGTGTCTGATTGAAAGGGGGCACCGGCGCATTGGCTTCATCAATGGGGAAATTGAAGGGAATTTCAAATTTAACCAGGCCAACGATCGACTGATTGGCGTGCACCGGGCTTTCGGGGAGGGTGGTCTGCTTTTTGAGCCGGAGCTTATGCTCACATCTGAGTGGAGTAGAGTGGGAGGAAAGCAGGCCGCGCTGCGATTGCTCACTCAACAGGAGTTGCCGACGGCTATTTTCGCTGCCTCGGATATGCAGGCCATCGGTGTGCTGGAAGCGGCAAAAGAGCTGGGGATTGCTATACCTGAGCAGCTTTCGGTTATGGGATTTGATGGTATCGAGGTTTCGGAACTACTTGAACTCAGCACGGTACGGCAGCCGATGCAGGAGATGGGCGAGGTAGGAGCTGCCAGATTGGTGGAGCTTATCGACAATTCCGCACAAACCTCCGAGCTTATACGTTTCGACACGAGATTGATAGAACGTCATACAACTGGTCTAGCTCCATCACGTATTGAGTTCATTGACAAGACCGTCAAGGAGTTGATTTGATCATGCCATATATTACCATCCTAGGTGCCGGAAGTACCGTGTTTGCTCGCCAACTGATGACCGATATCTTGCAAATTGACGGGCTAGATGAAGGATGTTTCGCGCTCGTGGATATTGATGAAGGTCGTCTGGAGCTAGCGCATCAGATTGCCGAGCGGCTGATTACCCATAGCGGAAAGCGCTGGAGCGTGCGTGCGTCTACCGAGCGTTGTGATCTGCTGGCGGGGAGCGATTTTATCATCAATACCATCGAGGTTGCCGGTCTGGCCAATGTGCGCCATGACTTCGATATTCCAATGAAGTATGGCATTAATCAGTGTATTGGCGATACTATCGGTCCAGGTGGCATCTTCAAGGCACTTCGTACCGGTCCTGTGTGGCTCGACATCCTTCACGATGCTGAGAAGCTCTGTCCGCAGGCGTGGGTACTCAACTATACCAACCCCATGTCGATACTTACCCTGGCCGCGCTTCTCGGTAGCAAGATGCGTACTGTGGGGTTGTGCCATAGCGTGCAGGGGTCCTCAAAGCAGTTGGCAGGTTATCTCAATGTCCCGTATGAGGAGCTGGAATGGCGATGTGCAGGTATTAATCATAATGCCTGGTTTACGGAGTTGCGCTACCAGGGTCAGGATATGTACCCGCGTTTGCACGAACTGGGGCAGGTATCCGATATATATGAGCGCGATCCTGTGCGCTTCGAGATTATGCGCTATTTTGGAGCGTTTGTCACGGAGAGCAGTGGTCACTTTTCTGAGTATGTTCCTTACTTCCGTAAACGGCCTGATTTGATCGAGCGTTATTGCCGGTCGGGCTATCTTGGTGGGACCGGATTTTACGCGAATAACTGGCCGACATGGCGGCAAGAGAATGATACCTCGATCCGAGAAATGCTGGCTGGCACCCGCGAACTTCCCTTTACCCGCAGCCACGAGTACGGTTCTTTTATCGTGGAAGCTGTAACGATGCGGCGTCCAGCAGTGATCTACGGCAATGTGCGCAATACCGGACTGATCGACAACCTGCCTGATGGCTGTGTGGAGGTTGCCTGTTTGGTCGATCAGAATGGTGTGCAGCCATGCCACTTCGGAACGTTGCCGGAGCAACTGGCTGCGCTCAATCGGAGTCATATGGCGGTTCACTCGCTTATGTGCGAGGCATTGCTGACAAAAAATAAGGAGGCAGCACGCTATGCACTGTTGCTCAACCCATTGAGCGCAGCTGTTTGCTCTCCTGCTGAGATCAGTGCACTGTTCGATGAGATGTGGGAGGCAGAGCGACAATATCTCTCGCCCTTTGAAGGTTAGGAATAACTTTGACAGAGCATCAAACGGTCTGGTGGCAGCATGGGGTTATCTACCAGATTTATCCGCGCAGTTTTAAAGATAGCAATGGCGATGGCATCGGCGACCTGCAAGGTATTATTTCGGAGCTTGCGTATCTGAGTTGGCTGGGCGTTGAGGCGGTATGGATATCACCCTTCTATCCCTCGCCGATGGTTGATTTCGGCTATGATGTAAGTAACTATATCGATGTTGATCCGATCTTCGGCGATATGGCAACATTTGACGAACTGGTTCAGCAGGCTCATCGATATGGTATTAAGGTCATTATTGACTTTGTGATCAACCATACCTCCGATCAGCATCCCTGGTTCCTGGAAGCTCGCTCCTCAAGGAATGCATCTAAACGGCAATGGTATATCTGGGCCAATCCTCAGCTAGACGGGGCACCGCCTAATAACTGGCTTAGCCTCTTTGGAGGATCAGCCTGGGAGTGGGATGCAGCGACAGGACAGTATTACCTGCACTCGTTTGACAGGCGGCAACCTGATCTCAACTGGCGCAATCCAGAGGTGCAAACTGCCATGTTCGATGTCCTGCGCTTCTGGTTGAAACATGGAGTGGATGGTTTCCGGATCGATGCTGCGCACATGATTATGAAGGATCCTCAACTGCGAAGTAACCCACCAAATCTGACAAGGGCAAGAGTCATGCACAAACCAATGGGCGACTACGACAAGCAATTACATGTGTATGATAAGGGACACCCTGACGCTCATGACATCTATCGTGCGTTGCGCCGTTTAGTTGATAGTTATAGCAGCGAGCAATCACGTGTAGTGATAGGTGAACTGCATATCCCTGACCGGAAGGTATGGACAAGCTATTACGGTGCAAATCTGGATGAGATGCACATCCCCTTCAACTTTGATTTAGTCAGCGCAGCATGGAATGCAAAGACGATTCGCCAGTCGGTGGATGCGCTTGAGGCGAATCTTCCACCTGGGGCGTGGCCCAACTACGTGCTTGGCAATCATGATGAGCCGCGTATTGCGAGTCGCGTTGGTCCGGCTCAGGCGCGTCTCGCTATGTTGTTGCTGCTGACGCTACGAGGCACGCCAACGCTGTACTACGGTGATGAGATTGGAATGCACGATGGGGATATTCCACCAGAACGAGTTTACGATCCGTTAAAGAAGAACATGCCAGGGCTGGCGTTGGGGCGGGACCCGGAACGTACGCCGATGCAGTGGGATAGCAGCCCGAACGCCGGTTTCTGTCCACTTGGCAGCGAACCCTGGTTGCCTATTCCTACTGATTATGAGCAGATCAATGTAGCTAGAGAACGGGAGGATACTCACTCTTTGCTGGCCCTTACACGTCGACTGATTGCGTTGCGTCGCTCAATGCCGTCACTGATGGTTGGTAGCTACCTTCCTATTGATGGGGTACCTGAGGATTGTTTCGTCTACCTGCGACAGTGGAGTAATCAGCGCTACCTGATTACGCTGAATTTTTCGGGTAATGAGCAGATTGTGAGGTTGCCGGAAATGGGCAAGGGACGTATCGTCCTTTCGACTCGTCTGGACTGTGAGGAATTAGCTATTGACCTGGCACGCCTTCGATTGCGTGGTGATGAGGGATATGTTATTGATGTGGGGAATTTTTAATGCAGGTAGGGCTGTCGGGAGATGAGTAAGTTTGGGAGGTACCCCAACTGAATGTATTCATTTTGCACTGCTCGCTCGTGTAATAAGCGGCACAATTGTTATTACGAAAGTGCTAGAGGCGCTGTTGATACAGCGTTTCTCAACCAGCACATCTTTTGGAGAAAGCCAGATGTGCGTGGGTTAAGTTTCGGCTTCTCTGAAAAAGAAAGGATTCGGTATGTCACTCGCAACACTTGTGTTAGCCGCTGCATTGGCACCTGGGGGAATTATTGCCTGGATAATCATTGGTCTTATTGCTGGTTGGTTGGCAGGTGTCATCATGCCTGGCAAGGGATTTGGTTTACTTGGCGATCTTATCATTGGGCTTATAGGTGCTTTTATTGGTGGATTGCTGATGAATCTGCTAGTCCCCGATGCGAACTTTGGCTTCTGGGGTAGTCTCATCGTGGCGTTAATCGGTGCCTGTATTCTGGTCGCCATTTTGCATGCGATTGCAGGGCGAGGCACAACTTCCCGACTGTAATTCTTCATTCTGCTTAAGTTGGCAGATTATAGGCAAGCTAAAGGTGGCAGGCAGCAGAGGCTCTGTGGCAACACGTGTCTTTGCTGCCTGCCACCTTTATGAGGCTAGCTTTTCTAGAAATTCATCTGGTCGAGATTGGCCCCTACGGAGTAGCATCCACTTGTCCCCTTTCTTCCTCTATCTTCTTTCTCTTTCGCTCGTCACGCTTGCGTTTTATTTCTAGCAGGCGCATGTAGACTGCATAGATGAGGGGTTGGTAGACGAGGTCGTGGGTTTCGAGGGAGCGCATGGGGTAGCCGCCGAAGCCGCGTTTGAAGACGTAGACGCCCCAGAGTTCTTGTCCTTCTTCCAGGATTTCGGGGATGCCTCGGAAGTTGTAGTATTCGCAGCCGTGGGATTTGGCCCATTGCATGCCGTTCCATTGCAGGAGGTGGTTGGGCATGAGGTTGCGGTATTCGTTGGAGGATGCGCCGTACATGTACCAACTCCACTTGCCGAGGCGCAGGACGATGATGCCGGCAATAGCTTTACCTTCGTATTCGGCGAGGAAGAGGGCGGCGCGGTCTCCCTGGCTGTAGAGGTGCATTACGTCCTCGTAGTGCGATTTGTTGTGGATGAAGAACTGGTCGCGTTCGCTTGTTGTCTGGTAGATGTTGTAGAAGGTGTCAAGATCGGCCTGTCCCTGGCCGCGCCTGACGGTTACGCCTTTACGACCTGCTAAGCGGATGTTGTAGCGCCATTTTTCTTTCATGCCTGAGAGGATTTCTTTTTCGTCGGGGTGGATATCCAGTACCCACTCGTTGCGGATGTGAGTTGCATAGGGGTTGGGACGAAAGCCGCGCTTTTGCAATGCTATTAGCCAACGTTTATCGCCATCCAGGACGCTTGGCTCGACTTTGAGCATGAATGCTCCGCGTTTGTGTGCCTCGGCCTTGACGAAGTTTAGCAGGACGGTCATGGCCGAGGAATTGGGGTCATCGATAACCGGGCCGCGGGCGGCGTAAAAATATGTTCTGTGCAGGACGGGCGCACGAGAGATGAGTACGAGCATAGCGGCGCAAAGGTTGCCGTGATTATCAACGACACCAACGCGCATTGCCTCTGCTCCAAGGTGAGGGGCTAACTCGCCCCATTCATATGATTGAGTGATATTGCAACATGCCGAAGCTGCAACGAAGTCATTCCATTGCTGGCAATCGGTGATGATTTGGGCTTCCATAGGATGTTCCTCGCTACTAATCTTATGACCGCAAGGTCAAGCTATTCGGCTCTACAAGCCCTCTTTGTCCTTTTCTTTTGTACCAAAAGTGTCACTTGTGACAGTTGTGACAGTTGTACCGGTTGTATTTTGTTTGCCACGCGCTGCTCGTTCCAATTCTACTTTTTTGCGTTCCTCGTGACGGTGTTCGCGCCGCATTTCGACAAGTTTACGCCATGTGCGGTAGATGAGAGGACGGTAGACATACTCCTGAGTGGGCATGTTCAGGCGGGAGAAGCCGCCGAAGCCTTTCTTATATTCGTAGACACCCCACATCTCTTCGCCAGGCTCCAGGACTTCGGGGATGGTACGAAAATCGAAGTAGCTACAGCCGCGCTCTTTGGCCCATTGAAAACAGTGATATTGCAGAAGATAGGTGGCCTTGAGGTTGCGCTTGTTGTTGGAGGAGGCTCCAAACATATCCCAGCACCAGTCTCCAAAACGGATCAGTATTTTGGCAGCAAGCGCCTCCCCCTCATGCTCGGCAAGGTACAGGACGGCATCGCCTTTGGTGGCAAAACTGCGCAAGATTTCCCGGTGGTAGTCTTTGCTGTGGATGAAGAAGGCATCGCGTTCGCTTGTGATCTGTAACAGGTTATAGTATGCGTCAAAGTCGGCATCACTTGTGGCTTCGCGCACAATTACACCTTTGCGCTCAGCAGCCCGTACATTTTGTCGCCATGTCATCTTGAAGTTCCCTAAGAGTTCTTCGGCGGAAGGACGAATGTCCAATACCCAGCTTCGTCGTCCATGTGTTGAGATGGGGTTGGTCGAGAAGCCGAGGGATGCATAGGCCTTGATCCAGATATCCAGATCGGGATCATCATCGGCGATATTTGGTTCCAGGCGTAGCAATACTGCGTGTTCTCGTCGTGCAATGCGGTGGGCACTTTCGGTGAGTGCAGCCAGCGCAGGAGAGTCTGGCCGTTCAACCGTGGGACCACGCGAACAGTATAGCCAGTGAAAGCGTAACCCGGGTAGAGGTACAGGAATGGGAACGCGGGTAATGGTTAGAAGCATTGCGCCGATCATGCGCCCATTTTCCAAAGCACCCAGACGATAGATATGCCCGCCCAGGTATTGATTCAATTCGCCCCATTCGTAGGATTGCAGGAGATGACCACGTGGCTGGGTGGTCAAAAAGTTGTTCCATTGCTGGCGGTCGGTGATTTCTGAGATGGTGATGGACATACGATAATCTAATACCTCTAGCCGATACATCGGCGGTGGGCGCGATGTATCGGCCCCTACGGTTCACTATGAAAGATATCTTTCTCTAAATATTCGTTTCGTAGGATGCTGTAGACGCGGACGTCGTTATATTTGCCGAAGCGAAAAATGACCTGACGGAGGGTGCCTTCATATTTGAAACCTGCCTTTTCATCAGCACGCCAGCCACCAATGTTTTCTTCCATGTCCTGGGTCTGGATGCGATTGAGGTTTAGTTCCATAAAGCCGTAGCGGGTCATCAATTTTGTAGCTTCGGTGCCATAGCCTTTACCCCATGCGGCGCGGTCGCCAATGATCACGTAGAACTCGGCGCTCTGGTTGATGTAATTGATATCTTTGAGACCGACCAGACCGATCAGGCGATTATCGTCGTTGAGGGCAACGCCAAAGATGATGTGCTTACCATCTTTATAGAGCTGTTCCAGGCGTTCCCTGCCGCGTGTATCGCTGGTGGGGTAAATGGAGAAATAGCGGCGAATTTCTTCGTCGTTCATCCAGGTTGAATAGAGGTGATTATCCTGCGCCGGTTCTAGCGGTCGCAGATAGATTCGTTCTCCCACAATAAAGGGGTTCTGCATATGCGAGATGTCTTGTACCATTGTAGTTAAGTTTCCCTTCCAAGGAATCTATTTTGCTAGTTGTTTTAGGCTACGTGGTGGCATACCTGTCGGCGTAGTTGGCAAGCACTGGCAGCCTGAAGGTTTTGCCTTCGAAGGCGAAGAGCATGAGTAAGAAGACGATTGCCAGTGCCCCGAATAGTGCTATAAAACCAAAGCATAAGGCGGCTATACCGAGCACAGCAAGCACGGAAGTAGCATAAAAGAGCAACTGAAGGATAAAAAATGCGAAAAACACGATGAGTGCGACAACATTGAGCAGAATCGATTGCATTGCACTGAAGCGTACAAAGTGGTTATGCTTCTCTCCAAAGTAGAAAACAAGGGCACCAGGTAATAAAAGCAGGTAGCTCAAACCAGCGGCAACATTGGCGTCCAGACCCATTGAGGTAGGTCGATTGGGATTGGAAGGAGGTTGTACAGCGTATGCCTGTGGATAGCCCGCTTGAGGTGGGTAGCCAGGCTGTTGCTGGTAATTACCTGGTTGGTATCCTCCCTGCTGCTGATCGTACCCACCTGGTTGATAGCCTGCTTGAGGTTGATTGTAGTTCCCGGGTTGGTATGCTCCTGGTGGCTGATATTGGCCTGACTGTTGGTATGGACCTTGTTGAGGATAACTGCCCGGTCGATAGCCTCTCTGCTGAGGTGGTTGACCACCTTGTTGGTAACTACCTTGTTGAGGATAGCCACCTGGCTGGTAGTCCCCACTGCCCTGCCCTTGCTGGTTGGGGTCTTGTTGCTGGTCAGGATTCCAACTCATACTACTGTTCCTCATTTCTTGAGAATGAACGTGTTGCTACGTAGTATACTGCGAATGAGGACTTTTGGGAACCCTGACTCAGCCTTCTAAATTCGTCTTTGAGAGGGACAGACTACTTTATAGAGTACTGAAGTGGTATATAATAGCAGAGATGGTGATTGTAGAGGATCATCTGTACAGTAAAAAGTGCATAGGAAGGTTGGAATATGAAAGTATCGCTCAACATCCTTTGGGGTCTGGTTGCAGTTTATATTATAGGTACAGTCCTAAGTTTTATATTTCCGGATCTTTCCTCGTCCATCGCCGTTTTGATCCTGATTGTCTTTGCACTCATTCATGGAGCGATGCGCTACCGGTGGAGCGGCATAATAGCATTTATCATTCTTGCTCTCGTTGTCAGTAACATCCTGGAAAACGTGAGTATTCTGACGGGCTTTCCATTTGGTCACTATCATTATACCGACGCGCTGGGTCCCAAGCTCTTTTTAGTGCCACTCGTGATTGGCCCGTCCTATTGTGCAGTTGGCTATCTTGCATGGGTTCTTGCCACAGTCCTCATTGGCGAGGTTCGCCGCGGATCGAGCGCGCTCACCACATTCGCTGTACCATTCGTTGGTTCGTTTGTTATGGTGGTCTGGGATCTTTGTTTTGACCCGACGCTCTCGACGGTCCAGCGTAGTTGGATCTGGGAGCAGGGAGGTGGCTACTTCGGGGTACCGTTGACGAACTATCTGGGATGGTTTCTCACGGTCTATGTCTTCTTCCAATTATTTGCCTTGTACGTACGTTTTCGCGGTTCAGATGATGTAGAAAAATTAGCTTTGCCCAGGTATTACTATGCTCAAGCCATCATTATGTATGCTGCGATTGGCTTGACGTTTGTAGTAGAATATCCGATTGGCGGCAATACGCAGGTGACAGATGCAGCAGGCATTGTCTGGCATACGGGTAGCATCAACGAATCGGCAGCGATTATCAGCATTTTTACGATGATTTTCGTGTCAGCTTTAGCGACGTTGAAGCTGCTTCAGGGACAGCCGGTAAACGCTATGAATCAAAATCCTGTGCCTGGACCTGCGGATAGGAATCGCCTGCAATCCGATCTGGCGGAGGGATGATTAATGGAGGCGGTTCATGTCCGTTGAGCTCATCTTCGGGTTTTTCGTTGGTAGGGTTTCCATCGCTGTGGAGGGGATTGCGATTGCGTGGGTTGGGTTCGGCTACTCGCTCGTCGCGTCTTATAGGGCGCGGTTCGGGTAATGTTTGTTCCTGTCGTTCTGTGTTTTCTCTCATAGAGGAGGCGTCGAGCAGGGCTGCCTCGATCACCTGATCCATGTTCTCGACGAGGGTGAAACTGATGTGCTGGCAAATCTTGGCTGGGATTTCGGCGAGGTCCTTCTTATTCTCCGCAGGCACAATGAGATGGTAGATATTCGCATGGTGGGCTGCCAGTACTTTCTCTTTCAAACCACCCACGGCCAGTACGCGTCCGCGAAGGGTAATCTCACCCGTCATAGCGATATCGCCGCGTACAGGACGGTTGGTCAGGGCCGAAATCAGCGTTGTGGCGATAGTGATGCCGGCAGAAGGGCCATCTTTGGGGATAGCGTTCTCCGGCAGGTGAATATGCAAGTCGGTGGTATCCTGGAAGGCTGAATCGATCTGTAGCTCGTCGGCGCGTGAGCGAATGTAGGAGAGAGCGGCTAGGGCGGATTCGCGCATGACATCGCCCAACTGACCGGTGACGATCAGGTCGCCCTTACCTGCCATGGTTGCTACTTCCACCGGTAATAAGATACCGCCGTTTTCGGTCACGGCCAGACCCATTGCTGTTCCAATCTGCATTTTTTGGTTGAGCGGGCTATCGATGTAGCGAGGTGTGCCGAGGTATTGTTCCAGGGCATGGGTAGTCAGTCGCAAGCGAGTATCTGGCTTTTCGATGATGCGGCGTGCGGCCTTGCGGCAAATGGTTGCCAATTGGCGCTCAAGGTTGCGTACACCGGCTTCACGGGTATAGCCGGTGACGATGTGCTGCATGACGGATTGCGCGATCTTCAACTGCTCTGGGGCAAGGCCATGCTCACCCAGCACGTTTGGCAAAAGGTGGCGCAGACCGATATTAACTTTCTCCTCCAACATATAGCCTGGCAGGTCGATGATATCCATGCGGTCGGCCAGCGCACGTGGAATCTGGTATTTTACATTGCCCGTACAGATAAAGAATACCTCTGAGAGATCGTAGGGTACCTCAAGGTAGTGATCGGTAAAGGTGCTGTTCTGTGCGGCGTCGAGCACTTCCAAGAGGGCGGCAGCCGGGTCCCCTCGATATTCTGAAGAGAGCTTGTCGATTTCATCGAGCAAGAACACAGGATTACATACTCCAACGGTCTTCATTGACTGGATAATGCGACCTGGCAAGGCACCGACATAGGTGCGGCGATGCCCACGGATTTCTGCCTCGTCATGCACACCACCCAGTGAGATGCGCGCAAATTTACGGCCTAGGGCGCGGGCTATTGAGCGTCCGAGCGAGGTTTTGCCGACACCGGGGGGGCCAATAAAGCAAAGAATCTGGCCCTGGCTTTCGCTGTTCGATGAATTGCCCTGGATAGCACGTTTATGGCGCAACTGGCGTACGGCTAGAAACTCAATAATGCGTTCCTTAATACCTTCCAGTCCATAATGGTCTTCATCCAGTACGCGGCGCGTGTATTCAAGGTCAAAGCTATCGTCGGTGCGTTCGGTCCAGGGTAGGGCCAGTATCCAGTCGATATACGAACGCAATACGGCTATCTCGGCAGATTGGGGAGGTGTGCGCTCCAGGCGGTCAATCTCTTTGCGTACTTTGCTTGCAACTTCTGGCGGGAGCGTCTTTTCGCTGAGTTTCGTACGTAATTCGTTCAATTCGGTGGATGTTTCCATCCCTAGCTCTTCCTGGATGGCGCGCAACTGTTCGCGCAGGTAAAACTCTTTCTGGGTGCGGTCTACCTGGGAACGCACGCGGCTGCGAATAGTGGATTCCAGTTCAAGAATCTCGATCTCGTTGCCCATAATCACGCAGATTTTTTCCAGGCGTTCCAATGGGTCAAATGTTTCCAGCAGATCCTGCTGCTGCTCGGCGTCGGTAACGAGGTGCGCTGCAAGCATATCGGCGAGACGTGCGGGCGTTTTGAGTGTGACGATCGAGTTGATGTCTTCGACCGAGAAACGGCGATTGAGTTGGGCATAGTGCTCAAAGAGGTTGGTAGCGTGACGTACTAGTGCATCAGCCTGCGGGCCACGTGCCTGCGGCTCTTGCGGTGCATTCACGGTGACGCGTAGAAATGGTTCCTGGTCGATATACTCATCGATCTGCACGCGACGCAGTCCGCTTAAGAGTACCTGGAGACTGCCATCCTGTTGCCGATGCATGGTTGTTATTTCGACCAGTGCGCCGGTAGGAAAGATGTCTTTGGGTTGGGGATCATCGATGTCGGGGTTGCGCTGGGCGGCGGCAACAAGAAAGTGATCGGAACGCATCATCGCTTCTTCAACAGCACGTACCGATTTCTCTCGTGCAATTGCCAGCGTCATGCGAGTGCGCGGAAAAACCACCATATTCTTTAACGCTACCAGAGGATAGGTATCATTGGCTTCTTGATCGTAGGGGACAGATTTATCGCGCCTTTCCAGGCGTTCTTGTTCGCTCACGACTTTCCGCCTCTTCCTTATTTAGCGATGAGTTTATATCGATAAAAGCGGATGAGTCTGCATTATGCAGACTCATCATATAGGGTTGCGCGTTCGGTGCGCGTGATAAGTTGGGGTTTGTTATGCCGCGAAATCACGTCACCGTTGATAACGACTTGTTTCACATCAGCACGTGATGGGATTTCATACATCACTTCGAGCAGCACGTCCTCAATGATACTGCGTAGACCTCGTGCGCCTGTGCGCTGCTTCAGCGCGCCCTCGGCGGCTGCATCAAGGGCATCGGGTGTGAAGACCAGCTCGACACGGTCAAGCTGTAGGAACTTCTGATACTGCTTGACAATGGCATTCTTTGGTTCGGTCAAAATACGTTTGAGAGCATCTTTATCGAGACTATCAAGTGAGACCTCAACGGGCAGACGACCTACAAACTCGGGGATCAATCCGTATTTGAGCAGGTCATCAGGGATGAGGTGTGTCAGTACCAATTCGTGCTTCTCTGTGGCAACCTGTACTCCCCGGAAGCCCATTGTCTTGTTGCTGCCCAGGCGCTGCTCAACGATCTTCTCAAGCCCTTCAAAGGCACCACCACAGATAAAGAGAATATTGGAGGTGTTGATCTGTATAAAATCCTGATGGGGATGTTTGCGACCACCCTGGGGCGGCACATTGGCGATGGTGCCTTCAATAATCTTGAGCAATGCTTGCTGCACGCCCTCACCGGAAACATCACGGGTGATGGACGGGTTATCTGACTTACGCGCAATCTTGTCGATCTCATCAATGTAGACGATGCCTCGCTCGGCACGAGCCACGTCGAAGTCTGCTGTCTGGATCAGACGCAGGAGGATGTTTTCAACGTCCTCGCCAACATATCCGGCTTCTGTGAGCGCAGTGGCATCAGCAATGCAGAAAGGTACATCCAGTATCTTGGCGAGCGTCTGTGCCAGTAAAGTTTTGCCGCAGCCTGTAGGACCGATCATGAGGATGTTACTCTTGGTGAGCTCCACGTCATCGATCTGCATGCCAACGCCGATACGCTTGTAATGGTTGTAGACCGCGACGGCGAGGGTCTTTTTGGCACGCTCCTGCCCAATTACGTATTGGCTGAGTTGCTCGTAAATCTTCTTGGGGGTTGGTATCTTGCCGGTTTGCAGACGTGGCCTGCTGACTGTGGCCTGCTCTTCTTCGATGATCTCCCGGCAAAGGTCAATGCATTCATCACAAATGTAGACCCCACCTGGACCTGCGATGAGCCGCTGTACCTGATCCTGACTCTTGCCACAAAATGAGCAGCGGTACGTCGTTCGCATATTTTTCGAGTTTGCCACGTCTGTTACCTTTCTTTAATTTGGCCGATACATCGGCGGTGGCCGCGAAGTATTGAAACGCGCTTCGCAAGCTTCGCTGATGGCCCTACGGTTCACCCTTCGCCACAGGTCAGGCTTCTATATTAGTATCCGCGGGAGGTTGATTAGTCACGTCCTCGGATGTTGTTTCCCCGGTTGTGGGTGTGGGAAGCGCTGGTTCTGGAATGTCGCCTGCTTCATCGGCCTCAACATGTTCAGCTACAACATCTTCCTCGCCTGTGATGGCCGCGGCCTCGGCATTGGCGATGGCGGCGGCGTCTTCCTCCTCAGTAGTGTCTACCTCTGCATCAGGATCGGGATCGGTCGTTAATTCTACCAGGCATGTGATGGCCTTTTCGCGGCGATAAATCGATGTCAAGGACCGGATTTGAGCATCTGTACGCGGTAGATTTTGTCCTGCCTGGGTGTAGGCACGGAAGAGGGATTCTATCTCTTCGGGATCAATATTGATCTCTTCCTTGTCTGCTACCTCATCGAGCACGAGTTGACGCTTGATGCGTTTCTCGGCATCGGGAGTGATTTCCTTCAAGTACTCTTCGCGTGATTTACGCATGAGCATCAGGTACTGATCCATCGAGAGGTGCTGTTGCTCGAGCATGTGAGAAAGCTGATGCATCATGTCTTCGGCTTCCTCTTGCACAAGTACGGGATGGACTGTTACTTCAGCCTGTTCGATGACCGCGTCAATGACTTTCTCGCGCAGTTCTTCGCGAATGCGACTCTTCTTGCTTTCAAGGAGGCTGTCGCTCACGGCTTTGCGCAGGTCTTCCAATGTGGAATATTGACCATTGCTTGCCTCGGCGGCAAAGGCATCGTCGAGTTCGGGAACTTCCTTCTCTTCTACCTTGTGCAGGGTAATCTCGTACTGTGCTTCTTTCCCGGCGAGCTTTTCGTTGGTGTAATCGGCGGGAATGGTGGTTGTGAAGCTCTTGCTCTCGCCAGCGGACATGCCTACAACTTGCTCATCCATGCCGGTGAAGAGGCCATGACGTTCGTCGGTCAGTTCGAATGGGTTATCCTTCAGGTCGGAGATGGATTGATCACCTGAGGTGAGTTTGAGATCTACGGTGACGCGGTCGCCGATTTGGGCGGGACGTTCAACAACATTCCAGGATGTGCGACGAGACTGTAGGTTTTCCAGTTCCTTCTCAACCTCTTCGGAGGTGACCTCAGGCTCTTCGCGATCAAAATGCAGCGAACGATAATCACCCAGAGTGACGGGCGAGAGGATGGCTACTTTGAGACTAAAGTGGTAGGGTTGGCCCATCTCAAATACCGGCGCATCTAGCTCTGGCTGCGCAAGGGGAGTGAGTTCGTGCTCTTTGACGGCGCTGCGGTAGGTTTCAGTGATCAGGTCGTCGAGTGCTTCCTGGTAAATGGACTCTTTGCCGAGTTTACGTTCTAATATTGAGCGTGGGGCTTTACCTCGGCGAAAGCCATGCACGTCAACTTTTTGTACCAGCTTGCGGTACGCCTTATCTGAGGCTTTTTCCAGTTCTTCCCAGCTCAAATCAACTTCAAGGAGTGCCTCGCTGGATGGCAACTTCTCCACCGAAACCTTCATATTCTCTCCAACGTATATACCATACTTACTTCTGTGAATGGGCAGCATCGAAAAATAGGATTATGCTGCATAACATGGGGATTGCCGATGACTTCATGCGCACCTGCGAATGCGAGAACGTAGAAATCTGCCACATCTTTTGCATCCCCGGACACGGCGACCTCCTGTCAGGGCGGCTGCCATGGCAGGCGAATCTGGAGCGGGAGACGGGGATCGAACCCGCGACTTTCTCCTTGGCAAGGAGATGCTCTACCACTGAGCCACTCCCGCATATGTGCGACGATTGATCTGGGTTTGCAGACAGGTGGGCGGTGAGAGACTCGAACTCTCATGGCTTGCGCCAACGGATCCTAAGTCCGCCCTGTCTACCAATTTCAGCAACCGCCCGTGTTTCCCTATGAGGGGCATAATAACCTCACTCTCAGGATGATACATCAGTAGTATAGCCAGTGTCAAGACAATTTTCCCAATGCAGGGCGTTTTGGGCTATCTTCTGGTGGGCGACCAGATCCTTCGCTTTCGCTCAGGATGACAACAACGAACAAAGGATGACAATCATCAGAGAGGCGAAGGGTGACGGTTATGAGTTCGAGCGATGGATGTTAAAAAGATGATAGAATGTAACCATATTTGTAAGTAGCGGTGAGTGCGACCGGCAAGTCTAGGATAGTCAGAACTATGCAGCAGAATGTGACAGCGATATCATCTCCTTCAGAATTAGAGCGACCTGATCTTTACATTAATCGAGAGTTGAGTTGGGTCGAGTTCAACCGGCGTGTCTTTGAAGAGGTCCAGGATACACGCCATCCACTGCTCGAACGGGTGAAGTTTCTCTCGATCTTCGATACTAATCTTGATGAGTTCATAATGATTCGGCTGGCCGGGCTCAAGGATCAGATTGCTGCGCATGTGGCAACGGTTAGCCCAGATGGAAGAACGCCGGAACAGCAATTAGCGGCTGTACGCGAGCGGCTGAATCCACTCCAGCAAGAGGTACGGCAGTACTGGCGCAGCGAGTTGTTGCCACTGCTGGCGGAACAAGGTATCCATGTGCTGGACTATGAGCAACTGGATGCAGAGCAGCGTGCAGCGATGAAGGCATATTTTGAGCGCGAGATTTTTCCGGTGTTGACGCCGCTAGCGGTTGATTCGGGACATCCTTTTCCACACATTTCTAATCGCAGCTTGAACCTAGCGGTCGTGATTACGGATACAGCCTCTGGAGAACTGTTTGCGCGTGTGAAGGTTCCACCGGCTCTACCGCGCCTTGTGCCTGTAGGTACACCAGAGTTTACTTATGTGTGGATTGAGCAGGTGATTGCCGCGTACTTGAGCATGCTTTTTCCTGGATTTGATGTGTGGGAGTCTTACCCATTTCGTGTGCTGCGGGACGCAGATATTGAGCTGAGAGAAGATGACGCTTCTGATTTAATGGAAGATATTGAGCAGGGGCTACGTGAGCGGCGCTTTGGCTCGGTGGTTGATCTCGCAGTGAATCCCTCGATGCCAGCGCGTATTCGGAGCCTGCTACTTGACAACCTGGAGATCACGTCAAATGATCTGACGGTGATTGATGGTACACTTGGTCTAGGTGACTTGATGGAGTTGCATAGCCTGGACCGCCCAGACCTGAAAGACCCACCGTTTACGCCGCGCACGCCACCAGAACTGCGCAAAGGACATGATCTTTTCGCGGCGATTGCGCAGCACGATCTGCTGATGCATCATCCCTACGATAGCTTCGATTCGGTGGTTGAGTTTATACATGCGGCTGCACATGATCCACAGGTGCTGGCAATTAAGCAGACGCTGTATCGAGTTGGCACGCACTCGCCGGTTGTGGAAAGGCTGTTGGAGGCGGTAGAGAACGGCAAGCAGGTAGCGGTACTGGTCGAGCTCAAGGCGCGTTTCGACGAAGAAAACAATATTGAATGGGCGAGGGAGCTGGAGCGAGCCGGAGTGCACGTTGTGTATGGATTGAAGGGATTGAAGACGCATGCCAAGATTGCCCTGGTCGTGCGCAAGGAGCCGGATGGCCTTTGTCGTTATGTACACCTGGGTACGGGCAACTATAATGCTACTACGGCTCGTATCTATGAGGATCTTTGCCTGTTGACTTGCCGTCCCGAAATTGGGGCGGATGCCTCGGCGCTCTTCAACCTGCTTACAGGCTATTCTCGCCAGAGCGAGTACGAAAAATTACTGGTGGCTCCCATTGGCTTAAGACGGGCGATTGTGGCACGTATTGAGCGTGAGATTTCCGCGCATAAAGAGCATGGCAACGGGCGACTGATCTTTAAAATGAATGCGCTTGTGGATCCGGAGATCGTGCGTATGCTCTACCGGGCATCGCAAGCAGGTGTACAGATCGATCTGATTGTGCGTGGTATCTGCTGTTTGCGTCCTGGCGTTCCAGGTGTAAGCGAGACTATTCACGTTCGCAGCTTGCTCGGACGCTTCCTGGAACATAGTCGCGTTTTCTACTTTGGCAACAACGGCAATGAGGAAGTGTATCTTGGCAGCGCCGATATGATGCAGCGCAACCTGAATAGCCGCGTTGAGACATTGTTTCCTATCGAGGATCCTGTTTTACGCACCGCTATTCGTGACCGCCTGCTCACGCCCCTGCTGTCGGATACGATGAATGCCAGTGAGTTGCTGGCTGATGAACGTTATGTACGCGTGCGGCCAGAACCGGGCGAACCTCCATTTGATACCCAGGATTGGTTTATCTCCCATCCGCTGATTGATCCTACATCGGAGTCTGATAAACATACGATTAGTGCGTTGCCGTCGGGGGCGTGAGCTGGACAGGCACAAGGCCCAATACATTTCAAATAAAGGACCATCTCGCTTTGTCATCCTGAGTGAAACGAAGGATCTGGCTCACCACACAGAGATCCTTCGCTATCGCTCAGGATGACAATCCTAAAACCGCTTTGTTAGTCCCGCAAATGTCTTATTTGAAATGTATTGGGCACAAGGCCCCTGTCCTTACATTTCGGCTGGCCACGGCCAGCCGTGAGCGCGTTGGCGAGGTGGGGAATGGACAACAGGGCATCTACGATGGATGCCCTGTCGGAAGAGGTGACCTGGGGGAGCTATGGGGCGATCCTCGCTGTCGCCCCAATTTCGCTAAAATCTGATGAACGCTACTCCGGGGCCGGGGGTGAATTCTACGTCGGTGACTTGCCAGGGGGATGCGCCCCAGTTCAGGTTGCTGGCGATTACGTCTCCGTTACTTAGGACCCGTTCGACTACCGCGACGTGCCCTAAACCATAGGCCCCTTCTACCCAGGGTTGCAGGTCCATAATGTCTCCCACATTGGGCGTACCGGAAACTTGCCAGTGGAAGTCGCTTGCACGAGCTTGCCACTGCCAGGCGTCGGATTGGCTCATCCAGGGCACATAGACGCCGTGCAACTGGAAGTAACGCTGGTTTGCCCACCAGGTACATTGTCCCTGGGGGAAGAAATTTCCTACGCCCTGAGCAGGTGAGGGTCCACTTTGCGTTTGACTTTTACCAGGAATGCAAACGGCCTGGTTGATGTAAATGAGGTTGGGATTCTGAATGTGATTATAGGAAGCGAGTCGCCGCCAGGTTGTGTTGAACCGGTTAGCGATATTTCCTAATGTATCACCACTGACGACTCTGTAGGTTTGGTCGCCGCTGGAGCAAGCTGATTTTGCAAATGCTCCAAATATGTTCATGCCAAGCGTGTTCCCCAATAAGAGCATCCCAAGAATGCCCACAACACTTACATGTCCTATTACAATACTCGCTACTTTATGCTGCTGAAGATAGTGCCAGATTTTCTGACTTGTGTGCATTGCACCTTAGCCTTTCTTCTCACGGGGCATCGCTTGGAGATGCCCTGACAGTCCTTTCTGAGGCGCGTAAGCTTCCCAGTCCAGGCTAGAAGCCGAGTCAGGTTTTCCTACCGCGAGGATGCGCCCCTTTCATTTTGTGGTCACACCGCCTGCAAAATGAATAAATCGATATAGAAGTGCATATTAGCGCATCAATACCCTGAACACGCTTGAAACAGTTTGATACGTAGGACAAAAGGGCTAGATGGGGTTAAGTGCGGATAGGAATCGCCTGCAATCCGATCTGGCGGAGGGATGATTAATGGAGGCGGTTCATGTCCGTTGAGCTCATCTTCGGGTTTTTCGTTGGTAGGGTTTCCATCGCTGTGGAGGGGATTGCGATTGCGTGGGTTGGGTTCGGCTACTCGCTCGTCGCGTCTTATAGGGCGCGGTTCGGGTAATGTTTGTTCCTGTCGTTCTGTGTTTTCTCTCATAGAGGAGGCGTTGAGCAGGGCTGCCTCGATCACCTGGTCCATGTTCTCTACGAGGGTGAAACGGATGTGTTGGCGAATCTTGGCTGGGATTTCGGCGAGGTCCTTCTTATTCTCCGCAGGCACAATGAGATGGTAGATATTCGCATGGTGGGCTGCCAGTACTTTCTCTTTCAAACCACCCACGGCCAGTACGCGTCCGCGCAAGGGTAATCTCACCCGTCATGGCGATATCGCCGCGTACAGGACGGTTGGTCAGGGCTGAAATCAGCGTTGTGGCGATAGTGATGCCGGCAGAAGGGCCATCTTTGGGGATAGCGTTCTCCGGCAGGTGAATATGCAAGTCGGTGGTATCCTGGAAGGCTGAATCGATCTGTAGCTCGTCGGCGCGTGAGCGAATGTAGGAGAGAGCGGCTAGGGCGGATTCGCGCATGACATCGCCCAACTGACCGGTGACGATCAGGTCGCCCTTACCTGCCATGGTTGCTACTTCCACCGGTAATAAGATACCGCCGTTTTCGGTCACGGCCAGACCCATTGCTGTTCCAATCTGCATTTTTTGGTTGAGCGGGCTATCGATGTAGCGAGGTGTGCCGAGGTATTGTTCCAGGGCATGGGTAGTCAGTCGCAAGCGAGTATCTGGCTTTTCGATGATGCGGCGTGCGGCCTTGCGGCAAATGGTTGCCAATTGGCGCTCAAGGTTGCGTACACCGGCTTCACGGGTATAGCCGGTGACGATGTGCTGCATGACGGATTGCGCGATCTTCAACTGCTCTGGGGCAAGGCCATGCTCACCCAGCACGTTTGGCAAAAGGTGGCGCAGACCGATATTAACTTTCTCCTCCAACATATAGCCTGGCAGGTCGATGATATCCATGCGGTCGGCCAGCGCACGTGGAATTTGGTATTTTACATTGCCCGTACAGATAAAGAATACCTCTGAGAGATCGTAGGGTACCTCAAGGTAGTGATCGGTAAAGGTGCTGTTCTGTGCGGCGTTGAGCACTTCCAAGAGGGCGGCAGCCGGGTCCCCTCGATATTCTGAAGAGAGCTTGTCGATTTCATCGAGCAAGAACACAGGATTACATACTCCAACGGTCTTCATTGACTGGATAATGCGACCTGGCAAGGCACCGACATAGGTGCGGCGATGCCCACGGATTTCTGCCTCGTCATGCACACCACCCAGTGAGATGCGCGCAAATTTACGGCCTAGGGCGCGGGCTATTGAGCGTCCGAGCGAGGTTTTGCCGACACCGGGGGGGCCAATAAAGCAAAGAATCTGGCCCTGGCTTTCGCTGTTCGATGAATTGCCCTGGATAGCACGTTTATGGCGCAACTGGCGTACGGCTAGAAACTCGATAATGCGTTCCTTAATACCTTCCAGTCCATAATGGTCTTCATCCAGTACGCGGCGCGTGTATTCAAGGTCAAAGCTATCGTCGGTGCGTTCGGTCCAGGGTAGGGCCAGTATCCAGTCGATATACGAACGCAATACGGCTATCTCGGCAGATTGGGGAGGTGTGCGCTCCAGGCGGTCAATCTCTTTGCGTACTTTGCTTGCAACTTCTGGCGGGAGCGTCTTTTCGCTGAGTTTCGTACGTAATTCGTTCAATTCGGTGGATGTTTCCATCCCTAGCTCTTCCTGGATGGCGCGCAACTGTTCGCGCAGGTAAAACTCTTTCTGGGTGCGGTCTACCTGGGAACGCACGCGGCTGCGAATAGTGGATTCCAGTTCAAGAATCTCGATCTCGTTGCCCATAATCACGCAGATTTTTTCCAGGCGTTCCAATGGGTCAAATGTTTCCAGCAGATCCTGCTGCTGCTCGGCGTCGGTAACGAGGTGCGCTGCAAGCATATCGGCGAGACGTGCGGGCGTTTTGAGTGTGACGATCGAGTTGATGTCTTCGACCGAGAAACGGCGATTGAGTTGGGCATAGTGCTCAAAGAGGTTGGTAGCGTGACGTACTAGTGCATCAGCCTGCGGGCCACGTGCCTGCGGCTCTTGCGGTGCATTCACGGTGACGCGTAGAAATGGTTCCTGGTCGATATACTCATCGATCTGCACGCGACGCAGTCCGCTTAAGAGTACCTGGAGACTGCCATCCTGTTGACGGTGCATGGTTGTTATTTCGACCAGTGCGCCGGTAGGAAAGATGTCTTTGGGTTGGGGATCATCGATGTCGGGGTTGCGCTGGGCGGCGGCAACAAGAAAGTGATCGGAACGCATCATCGCTTCTTCAACAGCACGTACCGATTTCTCTCGTGCAATTGCCAGCGTCATGCGAGTGCGCGGAAAAACCACCATATTCTTTAACGCTACCAGAGGATAGGTATCATTGGCTTCTTGATCGTAGGGGACAGATTTATCGCGCCTTTCCAGGCGTTCTTGTTCGCTCACGACTTTCCGCCTCTTCCTTATTTAGCGATGAGTTTATATCGATAAAAGCGGATGAGTCTGCATTATGCAGACTCATCATATAGGGTTGCGCGTTCGGTGCGCGTGATAAGTTGGGGTTTGTTATGCCGCGAAATCACGTCACCGTTGATAACGACTTGTTTCACATCAGCACGTGATGGGATTTCATACATCACTTCGAGCAGCACGTCCTCAATGATACTGCGTAGACCTCGTGCGCCTGTGCGCTGTTTCAGCGCGCCCTCGGCGGCTGCATCAAGGGCATCGGGTGTGAAGACCAGCTCGACACGGTCAAGCTGTAGGAACTTCTGATACTGCTTGACAATGGCATTCTTTGGTTCGGTCAAAATACGTTTGAGAGCATCTTTATCGAGACTATCAAGTGAGACCTCAACGGGCAGACGACCTACAAACTCGGGGATCAATCCGTATTTGAGCAGGTCATCAGGGATGAGGTGTGTCAGTACCGATTCGTGCTTCTCTGTGGCAACCTGTACTCCCCGGAAGCCCATTGTCTTGTTGCTGCCCAGGCGCTGCTCGACGATCTTCTCAAGCCCTTCAAAGGCACCACCACAGATAAAGAGAATATTGGAGGTGTTGATCTGTATAAAATCCTGATGGGGATGTTTGCGACCACCCTGGGGCGGCACATTGGCGATGGTGCCTTCAATAATCTTGAGCAATGCTTGCTGCACGCCCTCACCGGAAACATCACGGGTGATGGACGGGTTATCTGACTTACGCGCAATCTTGTCGATCTCATCAATGTAGACGATGCCTCGCTCGGCACGAGCCACGTCGAAGTCTGCTGTCTGGATCAGACGCAGGAGGATGTTTTCAACGTCCTCGCCAACATATCCGGCTTCTGTGAGCGCAGTGGCATCAGCAATGCAGAAAGGTACATCCAGTATCTTGGCGAGCGTCTGTGCCAGTAAAGTTTTGCCGCAGCCTGTAGGACCGATCATGAGGATGTTACTCTTGGTGAGCTCCACGTCATCGATCTGCATGCCAACGCCGATACGCTTGTAATGGTTGTAGACCGCGACGGCGAGGGTCTTTTTGGCACGCTCCTGCCCAATTACGTATTGGCTGAGTTGCTCGTAAATCTTCTTGGGGGTTGGTATCTTGCCGGTTTGCAGACGTGGCCTGCTGACTGTGGCCTGCTCTTCTTCGATGATCTCCCGGCAAAGGTCAATGCATTCATCACAAATGTAGACCCCACCTGGACCTGCGATGAGCCGCTGTACCTGATCCTGACTCTTGCCACAAAATGAGCAGCGGTACGTCGTTCGCATATTTTTCGAGTTTGCCACGTCTGTTACCTTTCTTTAATTTGGCCGATACATCGGCGGTGGCCGCGAAGTATTGAAACGCGCTTCGCAAGCTTCGCTGATGGCCCTACGGTTCACCCTTCGCCACAGGTCAGGCTTCTATATTAGTATCCGCGGGAGGTTGATTAGTCACGTCCTCGGATGTTGTTTCCCCGGTTGTGGGTGTGGGAAGCGCTGGTTCTGGAATGTCGCCTGCTTCATCGGCCTCAACATGTTCAGCTACAACATCTTCCTCGCCTGTGATGGCCGCGGCCTCGGCATTGGCGATGGCGGCGGCGTCTTCCTCCTCAGTAGTGTCTACCTCTGCATCAGGATCGGGATCGGTCGTTAATTCTACCAGGCATGTGATGGCCTTTTCGCGGCGATAAATCGATGTCAAGGACCGGATTTGAGCATCTGTACGCGGTAGATTTTGTCCTGCCTGGGTGTAGGCACGGAAGAGGGATTCTATCTCTTCGGGAACAATATTGATCTCTTCCTTGTCTGCTACCTCATCGAGCACGAGTTGACGCTTGATGCGTTTCTCGGCATCGGGAGTGATTTCCTTCAAGTACTCTTCGCGTGATTTACGCATGAGCATCAGGTACTGATCCATCGAGAGGTGCTGTTGCTCGAGCATGTGAGAAAGCTGATGCATCATGTCTTCGGCTTCCTCTTGCACAAGTACGGGATGGACTGTTACTTCAGCCTGTTCGATGACCGCGTCAATGACTTTCTCGCGCAGTTCTTCGCGAATGCGACTCTTCTTGCTTTCAAGGAGGCTGTCGCTCACGGCTTTGCGCAGGTCTTCCAATGTGGAATATTGACCATTGCTTGCCTCGGCGGCAAAGGCATCGTCGAGTTCGGGAACTTCCTTCTCTTCTACCTTGTGCAGGGTAATCTCGTACTGTGCTTCTTTCCCGGCGAGCTTTTCGTTGGTGTAATCGGCGGGAATGGTGGTTGTGAAGCTCTTGCTCTCGCCAGCGGACATGCCTACAACTTGCTCATCCATGCCAGTGAAGAGGCCATGACGTTCGTCGGTCAGTTCGAATGGGTTATCCTTCAGGTCGGAGATGGATTGATCACCTGAGGTGAGTTTGAGATCTACGGTGACGCGGTCGCCGATTTGGGCGGGACGTTCAACAACATTCCAGGATGTGCGACGAGACTGTAGGTTTTCCAGTTCCTTCTCAACCTCTTCGGAGGTGACCTCAGGCTCTTCGCGATCAAAATGCAGCGAACGATAATCACCCAGGGTGACGGGCGAGAGGATGGCTACTTTGAGACTAAAGTGGTAGGGTTGGCCCATCTCAAATACCGGCGCATCTAGCTCTGGCTGCGCAAGGGGAGTGAGTTCGTGCTCTTTGACGGCGCTGCGGTAGGTTTCAGTGATCAGGTCGTCGAGTGCTTCCTGGTAAATGGACTCTTTGCCGAGTTTACGTTCTAATATTGAGCGTGGGGCTTTACCTCGGCGAAAGCCATGCACGTCAACTTTTTGTACCAGCTTGCGGTACGCCTTATCTGAGGCTTTTTCCAGTTCTTCCCAGCTCAAATCAACTTCAAGGAGTGCCTCGCTGGATGGCAACTTCTCCACCGAAACCTTCATATTCTCTCCAACGTATATACCATACTTACTTCTGTGAATGGGCAGCATCGAAAAATAGGATTATGCTGCATAACATGGGGATTGCCGATGACTTCATGCGCACCTGCGAATGCGAGAACGTAGAAATCTGCCACATCTTTTGCATCCCCGGACACGGCGACCTCCTGTCAGGGCGGCTGCCATGGCAGGCGAATCTGGAGCGGGAGACGGGGATCGAACCCGCGACTTTCTCCTTGGCAAGGAGATGCTCTACCACTGAGCCACTCCCGCATATGTGCGACGATTGATCTGGGTTTGCAGACAGGTGGGCGGTGAGAGACTCGAACTCTCATGGCTTGCGCCAACGGATCCTAAGTCCGCCCTGTCTACCAATTTCAGCAACCGCCCGTGTTTCCCTATGAGGGGCATAATAACCTCACTCTCAGGATGATACATCAGTAGTATAGCCAGTGTCAAGACAATTTTCCCAATGCAGGGCGTTTTGGGCTATCTTCTGGTGGGCGACCAGATCCTTCGCTTTCGCTCAGGATGACAACAACGAACAAAGGATGACAATCATCAGAGAGGCGAAGGGTGACGGTTATGAGTTCGAGCGATGGATGTTAAAAAGATGATAGAATGTAACCATATTTGTAAGTAGCGGTGAGTGCGACCGGCAAGTCTAGGATAGTCAGAACTATGCAGCAGAATGTGACAGCGATATCATCTCCTTCAGAATTAGAGCGACCTGATCTTTACATTAATTGAGAGTTGAGTTGGGTCGAGTTCAACCGGCGTGTCTTTGAAGAGGTCCAGGATACACGCCATCCACTGCTCGAACGGGTGAAGTTTCTCTCGATCTTCGATACTAATCTTGATGAGTTCATAATGATTCGGCTGGCCGGGCTCAAGGATCAGATTGCTGCGCATGTGGCAACGGTTAGCCCAGATGGACGAACGCCGGAACAGCAATTAGCGGCTGTACGCGAGCGGCTGAATCCACTCCAGCAAGAGGTACGGCAGTACTGGCGCAGCGAGTTGTTGCCACTGCTGGCGGAACAAGGTATCCATGTGCTGGACTATGAGCAACTGGATGCAGAGCAGCGTGCAGCGATGAAGGCATATTTTGAGCGCGAGATTTTTCCGGTGTTGACGCCGCTAGCGGTTGATTCGGGACATCCTTTTCCACACATTTCTAATCGCAGCTTGAACCTAGCGGTCGTGATTACGGATACAGCCTCTGGAGAACTGTTTGCACGTGTGAAGGTTCCACCGGCTCTACCGCGCCTTGTGCCTGTAGGTACACCAGAGTTTACTTATGTGTGGATTGAGCAGGTGATTGCCGCGTACTTGAGCATGCTTTTTCCTGGATTTGATGTGTGGGAGTCTTACCCATTTCGTGTGCTGCGGGACGCAGATATTGAGCTGAGAGAAGATGACGCTTCTGATTTAATGGAAGATATTGAGCAGGGGCTACGTGAGCGGCGCTTTGGCTCGGTGGTTGATCTCGCAGTGAATCCCTCGATGCCAGCGCGTATTCGGAGCCTGCTACTTGACAACCTGGAGATCACGTCAAATGATCTGACGGTGATTGATGGTACACTTGGTCTAGGTGACTTGATGGAGTTGCATAGCCTGGACCGCCCAGACCTGAAAGACCCACCGTTTACGCCGCGCACGCCACCAGAACTGCGCAAAGGACATGATCTTTTCGCGGCGATTGCGCAGCACGATCTGCTGATGCATCATCCCTACGATAGCTTCGATTCGGTGGTTGAGTTTATACATGCGGCTGCACATGATCCACAGGTGCTGGCAATTAAGCAGACGCTGTATCGAGTTGGCACGCACTCGCCGGTTGTGGAAAGGCTGTTGGAGGCGGTAGAGAACGGCAAGCAGGTAGCGGTACTGGTCGAGCTCAAGGCGCGTTTCGACGAAGAAAACAATATTGAATGGGCGAGGGAGCTGGAGCGAGCCGGAGTGCACGTTGTGTATGGATTGAAGGGATTGAAGACGCATGCCAAGATTGCCCTGGTCGTGCGCAAGGAGCCGGATGGCCTTTGTCGTTATGTACACCTGGGTACGGGCAACTATAATGCTACTACGGCTCGTATCTATGAGGATCTTTGCCTGTTGACTTGCCGTCCCGAAATTGGGGCGGATGCCTCGGCGCTCTTCAACCTGCTTACAGGCTATTCTCGCCAGAGCGAGTACCATAAATTACTGGTGGCTCCCATTGGCTTAAGACGGGCGATTGTGGCACGGATTGAGCGTGAGATTGCCGCGCATAAAGAGCATGGCAACGGGCGACTGATCTTCAAAATGAATGCGCTTGTGGATCCGGAGATCGTGCGTATGCTCTACCGGGCATCGCAAGCAGGTGTACAGATCGATCTGATTGTGCGGGGTATCTGCTGTTTGCGTCCTGGCGTTCCAGGGGTAAGCGAGACTATTCACGTTCGCAGCTTGCTCGGACGCTTCCTGGAACATAGTCGCGTTTTCTACTTTGGCAACAACGGCAATGAGGAAGTGTATCTTGGCAGCGCCGATATGATGCAGCGCAACCTGAATAGCCGCGTTGAGACATTGTTTCCTATCGAGGATCCTGTTTTACGCGCTACTATCCGTGACCGCCTGCTCACGCCCCTGCTGTCGGATACGATGAATGCCAGTGAGTTGCTGGCTGATGAACGTTATGTACGCGTGCGGCCGGAACCGGGCGAACCTCCATTTGATACCCAGGATTGGTTTATCTCCCATCCGCTGATTGATCCTACATCGGAGTCTGATAAACATACGATTAGTGCGTTGCCGTCGGGGGCGTGAGCTGGACAGGCACAAGGCCCAATACATTTCAAATAAAGGACCATCTCGCTTTGTCATCCTGAGTGAAACGAAGGATCTGGCTCACCGCACAGAGATCCTTCGCTATCGCTCAGGATGACAATCCTAAAACCGCTTTGTTAGTCCCGCAAATGTCTTATTTGAAATGTATTGGGCACAAGGCCCCTGTCCTTACATTTCGGTTGGCCACGGCCAGCCGTGAGCGCGTTGGTGAGATGGGGAATGGACAACAGGGCATCTCCGATGGATGCCCTGTTGGAAGAGGTGACCTGGGGGAGCTAGGGGGCGATCCTCGCTGTCGCCCCAATTTCGCTAAAACCTGATGAACGCTACTCCGGGGCCGGGGGTGAATTCTACGTCGGTGACTTGCCAGGGGGATGCGCCCCAGTTCAGGTTGCTGGCGATTACGTCTCCGTTACTTAGGACCCGTTCGACTACCGCGACGTGCCCTAAACCATAGGCCCCTTCTACCCAGGGTTGCAGGTCCATAATGTCTCCCACATTGGGCGTACCGGAAACTTGCCAGTGGAAGTCGCTTGCACGAGCTTGCCACTGCCAGGCGTCGGATTGGCTCATCCAGGGCACATAGACGCCGTGCAACTGGAAGTAACGCTGGTTTGCCCACCAGGTACATTGTCCCTGGGGGAAGAAATTTCCTACGCCCTGAGCAGGTGAGGGTCCACTTTGCGTTTGACTTTTACCAGGAATGCAAACGGCCTGGTTGATGTAAATGAGGTTGGGATTCTGAATGTGATTATAGGAAGCGAGTCGCCGCCAGGTTGTGTTGAACCGGTTAGCGATATTTCCTAATGTATCACCACTGACGACTCTGTAGGTTTGGTCGCCGCTGGAGCAAGCTGATTTTGCAAATGCTCCAAATATGTTCATGCCAAGCGTGTTCCCCAATAAGAGCATCCCAAGAATGCCCACAACACTTACATGTCCTATTACAATACTCGCTACTTTATGCTGCTGAAGATAGTGCCAGATTTTCTGACTTGTGTGCATTGCACCTTAGCCTTTCTTCTCACGGGGCATCGCTTGGAGATGCCCTGACAGTCCTTTCTGAGGCGCGTAAGCTTCCCAGTCCAGGCTAGAAGCCGAGTCAGGTTTTCCTACCGCGAGGATGCGCCCCTTTCATTTTGTGGTCACACCGCCTGCAAAATGAATAAATCGATATAGAAGTGCATATTAGCGCATCAATACCCTGAACACGCTTGAAACAGTTTGATACGTAGGACAAAAGGGCTAGATGGGGTTAAGCTCATAGGTGTTAACTTAAGCTGCCTCGCCCCCGCCCCACCAGGGAGCATAAAACGAAAAAAAAAAGAAGGAAAGCAGGGCCAAGGAAACAAAAAGAGAAACAGGCGACAGCAGAGCGGCAGAGCAGAAAGCGAAAGACAAAAAGAGCCAAGAGCAGCCAAAAAAGGAGAACGCAGAAAGGGAGAGAAAGAGAAAGAGAAAGAAGGAAAAGAGCAGAAGGGAAACGCACAACAAAGGCCAACCACCAAAAAAGAGAAAGAGAAGAAAAACCCGAGAGACGGAGCGGAGAGGAGAGAAAGGGGCCAGAGAAAGAGAAAAGGAACAGAGAACCAGCGGAGCGGCGAAGAGGAAAGGGAAGACGCGAAAAAAGAGAGAAAGAAAGGAGAGAAAAGAGAAAGGAAACAACAGGAGAGAAGCGCCAACGCGAGCGCCGAAAGGGAAAGAAAAAGAAAAGAAAAAAAAAGAGAAAGAGAGAAAAGAAGAGAGAAGAAGAAGCGCAAGCAGCGAGGCGCGCGAGAGAGAGAAAAAAAAGAAAAAGAAAAAAAAAGGAAGAAGAGAAAAAGAGGAAAAGAAAAGAGAAGAGAAGAGAAAGAAACGGCCCCAGCAGAGCGGGACGAAAAAAAAGGAGAAAAAAAAGGAAAGAGAGAGACAGAGAAAAGGGAAAAGAGAAAAAAGAAAAAGAAAAAGAAAAAGAGAAAAAAGAAAAAGAAAAAAAAGAGAGAAAAGAAAAAAAAAAAAAAAGAGAAAAAGAGAGAAAAAAGAAGAAAGAAAAGAAAGAAAGAAAAAAAGAAAAGAGAAGAGAAAAAAGGAAGGAAGAAAAGAAGAAAGAGAAGGGAAGAGAGGAGAAAAAAAAAAGAGAGAGGCGAGAAGAGAAGAGAAAAGAAAAGAGAGCAAAAAGAAAGAAAAAGGAAAAAAGAAAAGAAAGGAAGAAGAAAAAAAGAAAAAAGGAAGAAAGAGAAAAGAGAGGAAAAAGGAGGAGGGCAAAAAAAAAAAAGAAAAAGGAAAAAAAAGAGAGAAAGAGAAAAAGAAGAAAAAAAGAAAGAAAAAGAAGAGAAAAAGAAAGAAGGAAAAAAGAGAAAAAAGAAAGAAGAAAAAGAAAAAAAAGAAAGAGAGAAAGAAAAAAAAAAAAGAAAAAAAAAGAAAAAAAAAAAAAAAAAAAAAAAAAAAAAAAAAAAAAAAAAAAAAAAAAAAAAAAAAAAAAAAAAAAAAAAAAAAAAAAAAAAAAAAAAAAAAAAAAGAAAGGAACCGCAAGGGTTGCCCCTAGTGAGTCCCCCAGACTCACCGCCATATACGGAGTGCCTCGCAGTGCGGCGTTAGACGATTAGTTAGAGGAGGGCCATCCCTTTGTAGTTGGCCAGCCCGGTATTTAGTTAATGCCCAGGGAGTGTAGTTGTGAGATTCTTAAGTAGGTATGAGTCATAGTTTTAGTAGGTGGATGTTTGTGGGTTGGCGGGGATGATTGGGACATTGTGTTTATTTTTTTGAGCGAGGCGGGTGGCTGTTTGAACGCGAGCGAAGATGTCCTTGTCAAGGGCGGTTACCTGCTTGAATAACTGCATGAGGGGATCGGCTGATTGATTGGTTGGATGGGGCTGTGGTGCCATATGTGAAGGAAGTGTAACGTGCTCTCCAATGACTGGGCGTGACTTCTGCTGTGGTAACTTCGCTTGGCTTGTCGGTGGAGGAGTCGTTGGGGACAGTCGGGACATTGGTGAAAGAATCAGAGGCTGTGGGGGTGGGAACTGGGAAATCGGGCGACGAGTTGCTGAGGCAGGGATGGTCGGCGGTGGTGTAGAGGCCACGATCCAGGGAGAGGAGTTCACCGGCCTGGGACATACGGAGCAGCATTTTGCGGCCGGCTTCGTAGTCGTAGCTAGTGGCGGCAAGAATGTCTTTGATGGGACAGGGATTGGGACATTCGTGTAAAAATTGCAGGATGGCGCGACGGTGTGGGGAACGAAGGGGACCGGTACATAGGCGGTGGAGTTGGTTGAGATCGGGGATTGGCAGCCAAGTGATGCGGGGCTGGTCGAGTTGAGTGGTGATGGAGTAGGCCAGGATGGAAGGAGCCGCACATAGGGAGTGTTTGGGGGTCAGGAGGAGACAGTGGCGCTCGTCGCGCGGATTAGGGGCGAGCAGGAGGTGGCTGCGAGCGGCAGTGAGGGCGGTGGAGGCGGGACAACGGGGTGCGAGAGAGTTAGAGGGGGCACGCGAGAGGGAGCGAGTCAGTACGATGGCACAGTTAGTGCGTTGTGCTAGCGCAATGAGGGCGGGTAAGGCACGACGCCAGCCGGGGAGGGCGGTGTAGGGATCGATGATGAGCAGGGTGATGCCCTGGGTGGTGATGGCGCGTTCCAGCAGAGAGAGGTCGCGAGCAAAGGAGAAGGGACGGGTGCACTGGGGCGCATTTGGGGTTGGGATCGGGGAGGTGAGTGAAGGAAAGGATGTGGCCTTGAAGGGCACCGGCGGCTTTGAGACGAGGCAGCAGGGTGTCGTGGAAGTCGTCATGGAGCCCGATGATAAGAACCTTGCCGTGCGGACAGGGCGTGTCATCGGGCCAGAGTTGGCCGGTGGAGACGTGAGCGGCGAGGGTGAGGCTGAAGAGGGTGGTGCCGCAACCGGGTGCGCCATCCAGGAGGGTGAGTTTGCCCTGGGGATGCGGCCGGGCCACAGCCAGGTGAGTGGCTGTGGTGCGGGTTCGGGATGTGCGGGAATGGTGGAGTGTTCGGATACAGGTGCGGGTGAGGAGATCTGAGGTGTTTGTGTGAGGATCATGGGTGAGGGCCTTTCTCTGAGGAGGTGCAATAGGAGTGATAGTACGATGAGCTGAGAGGCAAGGATGGCTTGCCTCTTTGCTTGCTTGATGAGAGTATAGCATAGATTTGAGAAACAAGCAAGGGGTGTTTTGGGATATTGGGATAATTTTCAGGATGGGGCAGGGCTAGTTGAAAGTCGAGCCAAGTGAGGTCAACTGGTAGGAAATTTCTGCACGAGCACGGCAACAGCACACATCTCCATTAACAAGCCTATTATTGCCTCAACTGCCGCCAGGACTGTCAGGACATCATCATAACTCGGGTTACTCGGGAAGAGACCGCGTCCATGAAATGCTGTCACACTAAACACCAACACTCCCATACTTGATAGATGAAGTTCTCCAAGTAGCGAGTATATGCCAGAAAAGCCGAGTATGACAACCAGGTACCAGAAAAGTAGTCGAACTGGCCGATATCCATATCCTGTCAGCAGATCAAGAATCCAGGAGAAGATATATGCAGCCACCTTCAAACGCCTTCGCAAGACAATACGTTGCAGTTTCTGCGCTCGATATGCAAAACGTAGTGCATCCTCACGCATTCCCTGCCTGCCAAGCGCAGACGCAAGCTGGCGATTAGCGCGCACAGCTCTCTCAACATCATCTAACCGTGCAGCGCTATTCTTCACATTTCCCTCATGTATCCTCTCTTGCGCCCGCTGCTCATCACCGAGCATCTTCACCCGCGACCAGTTTACCTCAGCCAGATTCACCTCATCATAATGCGCGTCCACCAACTGAGGTCCCCTACCTCTCTCATCGCTCAAATGGACATTCTCCAGGCGAGCTCCTGCCAGGTGTGCCCCCATCAAATTCGCTCCTACCAGATACGCATCGCGCAGATTCGCTCCTTCCAAGTGCGTCCCTTTCAGCACGGCCCCTTCCAGATGGGCTTTCTGTAGATCAGCCTCCTCCATATGTACCAGCAAGAGGAATGCCCGTTCCAGGTGTGCTTCGCGCAAGTTTACTCTTTCCAGGTGCGTTCCAAAAAGATAAGCGCCCTCCATATAGGCCCTTCTCAAATCGGCTTCCTCTACATGCGCCTCACGCAAGTTCGCTCCCTCCAAGTGGGCCTCACGTAGATTCGCTTTCTCCAAATAGGCCTCTGGAAAACGTGCTCGCCTCAAATATGCTCCCATCAAATTCGCTTTTTCCAGGTGGCTTCCCAAAAATTGGGCTCCCTCTAAATGCGTTCCGAGAAGATATGCTTTCCCTAAATGTGCTCCCGAGAGCCTTGCCCGTTCCAGGTGTGCCTCCACGAGATTAGCCTCTTCCAGGTGCGCTTTCAACAAACAGGCATCCTCAAGATGCGCCCCCACGAGATTAGCCTCTTCCAGGTGCGCCTCCCTCAAATTAGCTTCTTTCATGAGCACTGCAGCACCATCACGTTGTTCTTCTGTCGCATTGGACCACTCATTCCACGTGAGTCCACCTTGCATGTGCATTAATGGTAAGCTGCTCAAATCCACACGACAGAGATCTGCTCCGCGCAGATCTAACCCTTGACACAGTTGTTGAACCTCTATTTCCTGTCCCCGTCTCTGATCATACTCTAGGAGCCATTCAACGTCGGCACGACTGAGCTTGACACCCTTAAAAGGATAGATACTTGCCGAAATATTCGGCACAGTCAGGTATCGTTCCGCAAGAAACCGTTGGCGCTCTTCATTAATCTCTGGCTCGATACGCCATAGCTGCCCCTGTTCCTTCCAATAGGCCCTCCACAATCCTCTACTAGCTGTCGTTGGACGTCCCTCGTCAAATACTTGTGGGCCATCTTGCTCACTCATAAGGGTATCCTCTCCCTCACTAGAGAACGCTATCCATATCTAGGTTCTACCTCTTGCAACTCGCTTATTTCCTATCTTAGCTGAATATGGAGATGAAATGGAAGGAGTGCCAACTGTATTACAGGGCTATTTTGAATAGCCCTGCCGAAGGGGCAGGGCTTATGCGTTCTGGTCAAGAGAGGGATAAAAGATGGAGAGCGGCTTGGGGATGACCACAGTTGTAGCGCAAACTCGCCGCAATGGTAGAAACCCCAGCCAGGCGCAGCAAGCTAAGAGCGGTATTGCGCAAAGCCGCCATGATTTTGGGACCATTGTCGGCATGAATGGTGCTGCGATCTTCTCCCATGGTCACATCTTTGACATAATGCAGGCCGTTTTCGACCGTCCAGTGTCCTCTCTTGAGCTTGAGCAACCGCTGGGGGATGCCAAGCGTGGCAGGCAGACTGCTCACTCCATAGCGAACCTCCTCGTGTCATTCCCCTTTGGATTGCCATCGGCGGCGGATCTGGAAGACCTGGTCCAAGCCAGGCCAATCGGAATAGCCTTGGAGTTCCGACGAGACGCGAATGGAGCGGATCTCCACCCGTCCATGTCCCTTGGAAGCTTCCTCTGCGTAGTGTTCTGGGAAGCGCAAGAGCCCTTCCCCGGCTCGTTTGGCAGGGGTAGGTGGGGCAAACAACACACAGAGATCTTCCAACAAGTGCGGCTGATTCGCCTTCACGAGAAACAGATAATCTCCACCGGCCAACACAATGGCTGCGCACAAGCATCTTTGGCAATAGAGGGCATCTCCAGTGAGGACCTTGCCTTTCCAATCGATGTGTGCCACGAGGCGGTACGCCACGGCCAGTTCACTCCTCTGCTTCTTGGCTTCTTGCTCACGTTGCTGCTCTTGTTCGTTTGGCTCGCCTTGCTTCTCTTTGAGCTTGCCCTTGTTCGCCTCTTTGGGCTCGGCCTTGGTTTCCGCCTTCGGTGGTCTCTCGTTGGTTTCCGTATCCGCTCTCTGCACATGCCCTTGCGTCAGAACGATCCCTGTCTCATGCTCAACCAGACTGACCGCGTGGACGGGATAGCTCTTTTCCTCTTCAAATTTCAATCTTCCTCTCTGCGCTTTTCCATCGATTGCCACAGCACAGGCCCCTCTTTCCGGCGGGGTTTGCTCAAACAGGTGCACAAACAGCTCACGAAACGCTGCTTCGAGCTCCTCGACATTCATCTTCCGAAAAAGACGCTGGATCGTGCTTTGATGGGCCGTGACTCCCTTTTCAAATCCAAGCGCCTTTTTGACCTCCTCACTTTGGCCTGCTCCCCACTCGGCTATAGTTAGTTCTGACACGTGATTGGAGAGGATGGCGGCCAAGGCTAATACCAAGATGGAGCCGAGCTGGAAGAGTTGCCCTTGTTTTCTGCGAGGATCTTTCACGTGCGTGAACGCCTTCTCCCATTCTTGGCATCTGGGATCTTCCCGCTCGATTCCGCTTTCCTTTAGACATTTCTGGATCGCTTCGCTATACTTCATGTGCCTCTTCTTTCTTGATAGGTTGATCTGTTTGTTTCATCTCATCCTATCAAAGAAGAGGGGGTTTGTCACCTTCCCTTCTCTTGCTTAGAACGCATAATGCCGAAGGGGTACGGGGTATTGACGAATATAGGGGTGGCATGCTATAGTGTGGCGTGTTGAGGCGAGGCTCATAAGTTCTTTGCAAGGCTGTGGGAGGATGCTTCAGAGGTTAGGTTATGCCAAGGTAGCTCAGTTGGTAGAGCACAGCACTGAAAATGCTGGTGTCGTCGGTTCGATTCCGTCCCTTGGCACTATATTATGTACGATCAGAGCCTTAAGCCTGATAAGAAGGGGCTTGAGGCTTTTAAGTTTTGTTAGGCTTTTCATAAAGCAGACATGGAAACCATTCTAACCGTCACCAATGCAGATCTAAAATTAATGACCTCCTTTGACGCAGTTAGTATATTTAGAGAACTGCTCTGGGCAGAGGCAGGCGCTCTAGGTATTCCCAAAAATTGTATTAGCATCTCTAGCGAGATCAATACTCTGGATGGAGGAATAGATGCAGATGTACGAGATGCACAAATTAATGGTGGACAAGGAATTATCAAAAAAGGCTTAACTTGCTATCAGATTAAAACTGGTCCATTTTCTTTGAAAGGTAATGCCAAAGTAAAAGAAATCCTCTTTAATGAACGTAGCACTGAACTGAAACCCCGAGTAAAGTCATGTTTGGATAAGGGTGGGACATTGGTCGTCGTACTCTTTGGATGTGATGGACCCGATAGAAAAGATGACCAACTTAGCGACAAGTTCAGAGCCGAACTGAAAGCTGTTGACCAAAAATATAGCACTGCCAACATCGAGATATTCCGGCAGAACAACCTCGTTGGCTTCCTTAAACCTTTTCCTTCCCTGGCTTTATTGGCCAATCGCCGAGAAAAAGCTCTCTTCCAAACACATCAGAGTTGGTCTCAACAGGATGATATGCTCAAGGAATTTCAAGCAGGTGAAGCACAGGAGAGATCCTTATCTACGCTCCAAAGAGCATTGGAGAAGGAGAACAGAACATATACATGTTTCTGGAGAACCAGGAATTGGCAAAACTAGGCTGGTATTAGAAGCTACTCGTTCTGAGGCATTGAGTCCTTTCGTCATCTACTGTGATGCTGCTAGCAAATTCAAAGACAGCCAACTCATGAATGAGTTAATGAGAACAGATAGGCATTTCTCATCCATCTTAGTCATAGATGAATGTGACTTTGAAAGTCGTACATACACATTGTTGCTAATATTGGCTGGTAGGAAATAATCTAGTAACCAGGGAGTCGCAACGGCAGCCAACTGCTCAAAAGTATCGAAAAAAAGTACCACGCGTCGATGCCGCTTTGCTTGCAGAGAACTTAATGTTAGCTGAGTATCAGCCAGTCGATTGAGTTCTTCGACAAAGGCATGAGTGAGGTCATCTATTGGATCTTCTAATCGCTCTTTATCTCTATGAAGTTGCATGGTGTGGAACTTTTCCAAGAGATGACCAGTTGATGCTTTGACCCCCTCTCCTAAAATTGGACCGACGAATGGTATCCCTTCGACAACGGCACCAGAAAAATTCGGTACCTTGGGTAAGGCTCTATCTGGCAAAGTCTCCTGCTCGGCTTGCAATTTACGTAACGCTTCCTTGTATCGCCTTAGCGCTTTCTCAAAATCTCCGGTTATGTGCAATTGATCAGCAAACTTCGCCATAATGCTTGTCGGCGTAATCTGTCGTTCATCTACAACAGCTGTAAAGCAATAATCCTTGAAATCAGCAGCATGGGCTTCATCGATAAAGCGGGTCAATAAGGTAGATTTGCCTACTCCCCCTTGCCCTGAAATTGAGATGATATTATGGGTGGGGTCCTCAGATTTGAGGATATTTTGTACAAAAAAGAGAAGCTCGCCCTCACGGCCAACAAATATTTTCCGAGTATCATTTTGAGGTTGGGAGGCTTATGAGTTGGTTTTTTTGACGAAGGGCATCCAATTGCTCCTCGCTCATTGAAAGAGTCGAGATAAAGGTAACAGGCTTCTTATCTGAGTATAAAGCTATTGCGTTAAGACGTCAATGCTGTGAATTACCTCTGCTGTTTGAGAATACGGAATACGGAATATAGTCAACCATTTCAATGTATGGTATGATGAGTGCCACATTCTCCACCACTTGAGAATGTGAGGTATGGAAATATGCCAGAAACATCCCCGTGAGAGATCAAGCTATTTTACTGTTATGCCCGTGAAGACAAGGCCCTGCGCGACGAACTGGAATTGCACTTGAGCAGCTTGAAACGCCGCTATCGTCTCACCGACTGGCGTGACCGCGAAATTCTCCCAGGTGCTAACTGGGAAGAAGAGATTGATAAGCACCTCGTTACTGCCAATATCGTCATTTTACTCATTAGTCCTCACTTCCTAGCCTCCAACTACTGTTATGGCAAAGAAATGAAACGTGCTCTAGAGCGACACGAAGCAGGAACATGTCGCGTTGTCCCTATCCTCGTTCGCTCGACCTACTGTGAGGATGAACCGTTCAGCCATCTTCAGATGCTTCCCACCGATGCCAAAGCCATTACCCGTTGGTCTAATTGGGATGAGGCGTTTGAAGATATTGCTAGAGGCATGAGCAGAACCATTAAGGAGGTCCTTCTCTCCTGAAAGACCAGTGAGGAAAGGCTTGAAGAGAGCAAGAAACTTCCCAGCCTCAAGCAACGCGGAGAGGCTTTACCGACCTTAGATCAGCCTATTCACCTCAACTCCAAAAAAGCAGGCTACTGGATACGTAAAGACAAAGTTGTACACACAGCAACAGTACATGATGATAGTTCAACAAGTCCGCTTTGTAGGTGGAAAAGAGCAAGTAAGGGTGCTCCAAAAGCCGACAGTTGGGAACATAGTGACACACTGCCCAAAGGAGAAACGACTGTTGATAATAAGACTGTGCATTTTATCTACTGTGAACTCTGTATGAAAGGGCAAAATAGAGAATTGTAGGGTATCATAAACTGACTTTCTAGACGGGGAGGCTAGCCCTGCCTGAGGTCTGTTCATTTGAGCTTTGAGGATTTAGGAAATGCCTCAAGTCTGTTACAATTAACTCAAAGCCGTTGAGATAGAACAATCGATGCCAAAAGCAAAGAGAGAGACGATGGATACACTACGCTGGACGATACAAGACCTGGAGCTATTGCCGGAGGACGGCAACCGATACGAAATTGTTGATGGAGAATTGTACGTTGCCAAGCAACCGCATTTACACCACCAGATTGTTTGCAGTAAGATCGTGGCCATCCTTGAACAGTGGGGTGAACAGACACAGATGGGTATGGCGATTTTTACGCCAGGGGTGATTTTTACAAATGATAATGCGGTGGTTCCAGATGTGGTGTGGATCAGTTATGAACGGCTGGCTACTGCGTTACAAGCGGATGGAAAGCTACATAGTTCCCCTGAACTTGTGATTGAGGTTCTTTCTCCTGGTACCGAGAATGAGCGACGGGACCGTGAGCTTAAACTGAAGCTTTATTCGCGACGGAATGCTAAGGAATACTGGATTGTGAATTGGCAACAGCGTACCCTTGAGGTCTACCGGCGTGAGGACGCGGAGTTAAGGCTTATGAAGACGCTTGACGAGACTAATGTGCTTGAAAGTCCGCTTTTACCGGGGTTTAGCTGTAAGGTGGGGGAGCTTTTTACGAGCGTGGTGCGATAGTACAAGGTGTGGATGTTTCACGAGGCCTCACTTCTCGTACGAAAACCAGGCCGGACAGGCGCAAGGCCCCTACCCAGCCACCCAGCCGCCCCCTGTCCCTACATTTCGCCTAGCCCCAGCACCACCCAAGCGGGTCGCACAGTCCACTATATCGTCTATGATGGCCCATCCAACTCATTCTAACCATCCTTGCCCCTGTGGAGGGATTGGGATGCATTCGTTCCATCGGCAGCAATTGGGAGTTTCACAAGGGGCACGTTGCGCTGATTAACAAAGTATATTACCCTCATGACTAGCGTTCGCCATCCTGCCCCGCCGAATGCTCCTTCACCTCCATTCCTATTTCTAATGCCCACCCGGTTTCATCCGCAAACCTCCTTTCCAACTCCTTCTTTTGCTCTGCACTTATCTCTCCTATGAGATCTACGCTTACTGTCTTGAGGTGCTGGTAGACTGAGGGGATGTCTGTGATGCTTAGGCCGTCGGGGAGCAGGCGTTGTAGGGCGTCGATGAGGGCTTTTTCGGAGACGTGGGGGTAGAGGTAGACTTTCCAGCCGGTTTGGGTGGCTAGGGTGGTGATCTGGTCGGGGTAGAGTTGTTTGGCTCTGTCGGGGAAGTGGAAGTGGAGCCAGAGGATGGCTTTGTTGGGGTCGGCTCCAACGCGGTAGAAGCCGGGGAGAGGTTTGAACATGGCGTTGGCGAGGGTCATGGCCTGGGCTTGAGGGAGACGGGTGGGGGTTGCACTGGGAGTTGCGGGTTGGGGTTTTTGGCCGGGAAGTAGGAGGTTGAGGTGCCAGCCGGTTTCTTGCAGGAAGCGGTGTTCGGCATCGTGGATGGCTTCGGGGGTGGCGGTGCCGAGGCAGTTGACGCGGACGGTTTCCTGGGCGAGTAGGAGGGAGGGGGTGCCGTTGGAGGTGAGTCCGGGGGGGAGCAGGCGTTGGGCCATGTCGATGAGGGCTTGCTGGTGGGCGGTGGAGTGCAGGTGGATGTGCCAGCCGGTGCGGGCTTCGATTTGGGCGAGTTCCTGGGCGTAGCGAGTGGGGGCGATTTTGGGGAAGTGGAAGCGGACGATTATGGTTGAGGTGGCGAGGTCGAGGCCTGCTTTGTAGTAGCCAGGGAGGCCACTGAGAATACGTTGGGCGAGGAGGAGGGCGTCGTGCTGGTTGATGGGTTCGATTGGTTGAGTGCCAGCGTTCAGGGGTGTAAAAGAATTGTTAGATGATTCGCCATTTGGGGGTGTAAAGGAATTGTCGGACGATTCGCCATTTGGCCGATACATCGGCGATGGGCGAGATCCTTCGCTACCGCTCAGGATGACATTACTGCGGGAGAAATCGGTTCCAAGGGAGCTGAGGGAGGCGGCGGCGTTGGGGATGCCGTTGATTTCGAGTTGGAGGTACCAGCCGGTTTCGGTGTGGAAGGTGGATTGGGCTGCGGCGATTTCTTCGGGTGAGGCGTGGCCGGTGCAGGTGAGGGAGATGAGGTCGCGGTCGTAGTAGATGGATGGCGTGCCGTGGACGGTTAGGCCTTGAGGGAGAAGGCGGAGGGCGGCTTTGGCGAGTTCGCCCTGGTGGGCCTGCGGGGCGATGGTGATGGAGACGCCGGTTTCTTCGGATGCGGCGGCGATGGCTTCGGCGTAGCGAGAGTGGGCGATGGCGGGGAAGTGGAAGGCGAGTGTGACTGCGCCGGTGTCGGGGTCGATGCTGCGGCGGTAGAGATCAGAGGGTGAGCCAAGGTATTGTTCGATGACGCTCAGGATCCAGTTCTGGTCGGGGCGTTCGTAGACTTCGGGTTCTGTGAGGACTTCACGCCATTCAGGAGAGAGGGCGTAGAGGGTCATACCTTCGCCGTCGAAGACGGTTCGCTGTTGGGTGAAAAGGCGAGGGTGCTGCTGGAGGAGCTTGGCGATGGCGAGGCGGTCTTCGAGGGATTGGGCTGAGACGCCTGCGAGCATGCAAAGGTCTCCGAGTGTGTAGAGTGCGTCTTCCTGGCATTGACGGGCGAGATCGTAGGCGGAGATGCTACGGCGGATGCGGCGCATGGTTTTCACGAGGTCGGTCAGGTAGGCAGAGGCTTTTGAATAGGATTCCTGGATGTCCTGGGGTGCGGGGCCGAGGACTTCAAGGATGGAGGAGAAGGGGAAACGCGTGCGTTCCTGGGAGACGCCTTTGGGAAGTTGCACACGCACGGCTGCTCCGGGTTCGATGGCGCGGCAGATGACGGGTTTGGAGCTTTCGGGGCTGACGAGCAGCAGGAGTACGCTGCCGACAAGGTCGCTCAGGAAGTCGTCGGGTGTTTCCTCGTATTGGCCGCGCACGCGGTAGGCTTCTTCGAGTGCGTGTTGGCGGATGAAGTAGCGCTGTTCGTAGTCCTGGGCAAAGATATCAAGAATGCTTTCGGTGGTTTCCTCGGTTGCCTCGCCATACCAGATGAGGGCCAGTTCGCGGGCGGTGACGATGCGTAGTGTGGGGATCTGGGTGACGACGCGCCAGAGTTCCTCGATGTGCGGATAGTCGAAGGGTTGGCCTTTGCCAATGCCGGTTGGGAGTGCGGGAAGTGATACCAATTCTGCTGTTGAAGCGCGATGTGGCGAGCGAGTTGGTTTGCCTTCTAGAGTTGCACCGTTAGCGGGGAGCAGGACTTCTGTTTCGGTGAGCAGGGTGCGGAGGGCGGCACGGGCTTCCTCATCACCGTGTACAAGAGCGACGCGGCGGGGTTTGAGGGAGGCTGCATAAGCGGCCAGTTCTCCGCCGTCGGCATGGGCGCTCAGGCTGTATTTTGCGATGTGGCATTGTACTTGTACTTGCTGGCCGTTGAGTTCGAGGGTGCGAGGTCGGTTCGCGGGATCGGCGTCCTTGCGAGGTTCGGCGAGGTCAAGGAGGCGTTTGCCGGGGGACTCTTCGTCCTGGTAGCCGGTGATGAGGATGGCGGCGTTGGGGTTGGTGGCGAGACGAGTAGCATACCAGGCGCTTGGACCACCGGTGAGCATGCCGCTGCTGGAGAGGATGCAGGCGGGGGGACCGGCAAGGATGCGTTCGCGGTCGCGTTCGTCACGGACGAAGGTGACGTTTGGGCCTGTGAAGGGTAGGAAGCCTTTGCGAATTTGGCGTTGCAGGCGAGGGGTCAGCGCTTCGGGCAAGAGCAGGTAGGTTTGACAGACGCGGCGGACAAGGCCGTCGACGTAGATGGGAAAGTCGGGTATCTGGCCTTTTTCCTGGGCGGCCTGTAGGAGGAGGAGGACTTCCTGGCCTCGGCCAAGCCCAAAGCAGGGAATAAGGGTGTGACCGTCGTTGGCGAGGCTTTCGGCAACGGCCTGAGCAAGGCGGAGTTCCTCACCCTGGCGGTTTGGATGGAGTCTTGAGCCATAGGTTGACTCTAGAACGAGCAGGTCGGGATGCTCGATGGGTGGTGGGATGGCACCGAGGACTGTACGCTGGGGGGTGCTGCTGATGTCGCCGGAGACGACTATGGAACCATCGGAGGCTACAAAGCCAAGGCTTACGGCACCCGCGATATGACCGGCGCGGCTGGCATGGATGGTGATGCCAGGGAGCATGGGTAGTGTGAGGGGTTCACCTACAGGAAGTGGGCGAACCTGGGTGAGCATACCGGAGACGAGGCTCTCGGGATAGAGGGGCAATTCCATTTCTTCGACGGCTCGCCGAGTCATGATTTTGAGGGCGTCGGCGAGCATGACTTCCATGAGGAGGGCGGTACCGCGCGAGGCGAAGATGGGGGTTGTCGGAAATGCTTGATGGAGCAGGGGTAAGGCTCCGATGTGGTCGGCGTGGGCGTGGGTGACGAAGATGGCGCGTACGTCTTTGCCTTCTAGCAGGGCGAGGTCGGGTAGGGGGTCAGATTTGCGGTCGGTGCGCACTCCTGCGTCGACGACGATCCATTGCTCGGCTAGTTGGATGGCGAGGCAACTGGCTCCGATGCCGCTGGCTCCGCCTATGAAGATGGTTTGCATGTAATTATTATTCCTCTATCCCATGTATGGTTGTATGGCGTTTACTACGTCGTCGACGAGGAAGGGTTTGGGCATGATGCCGTCGACGTTGAGGGTTGAGGCCTCTTCGAGCCGATCGAGGGCGGACATCAGGATGATGATGTGACGGCTGCGGAGGGCGAAGTCTTTGTCGAGTATGTCGCAGACGTCTTTGCCGCTGACGACGGGCATGAGCAGGTCGAGGAAGACGAGGTAGCTTTCTTCGCCGCGCATCAGTTCCAGGGCTTCGTTGCCGTTGCGCGCGACGCGAATGGGGTAGCCCTCGAAATCGAGGATATCGACCATCATGTCGCGGATAACGGGGTCATCATCTACTACCAACACTTTAGTTGGTTGGGGTTTCGCCTGCTGATTCATCCTGCTCACTCACTTCGATAGGCGCTTCAATGCGCGGAAGGTAGAAACTAAAGACCGATCCTTCACCGGCAACGCTGCGCTCGAGCCAGAGTCTGCCGCCCATTGCCTCGATATAGCGACGACAGATGTAGAGTCCAAGGCCTGATCCGCGTACGGGCGTTGTCAGCGAACTGGAGGTGCGTACGAACTTTTCAAAGATTTTTTGCTGATCTTCTAGGGGAATGCCTCCGCCTTCATCACAGACACGCACACGTACAACGGGTTTATCTCCCTCGCCATCAGCTAGTAGGGCAAGATCAACCTGGTCCTCGGGCAAAGGCAGTTGTGAAAGTGTAGTTGCACTGGCCATTACAAGGATGCGACCGCTTGGCGGCGAGTATTTGGCGGCGTTGTCGAGGAGGTTGGTGAGTACCTGACGCAGGTGTAGCGGGTCGCAGATGACCCAGAGGTCGGGTGCAACATACAGTGAAATCTGTTGCTCGATATTGACGCTGAGCATAGTGACTGCCAGTTCAGCCGCTGCGAGTACCTGGACCGGGCCCATTTGCAGATCGAGCTTTTTGTCCTGCGCTCCCATTTTCGCGGCTTCGGTCATATTGGCGACCAGATCGATCAGTTGTTGGGCGGAACTGCTTATTTTTGAGGCAAAGCGCAGGATTTGCTGCTGGTTAATACGCCCGCTCTGGCGCTTTAACAATGAGGAATAGCCGCTGATAGCGCTAAGCGGCGTGCGCAGCTCATGGGAAGCGGTGACAATGAATTCATCCTTCAGCTTATCCATGTGCTGCAGTTCGGCGTAGGCTTCCTGGATTTGCTCGAAAAGTTGTGCGTTACGGATGGCGCTGGCGGCCTGGGCGCAGATAGCTAGCAATATGCTGATCTCTTTCGGACGGAATACGCGGTCCTGCCGGGGTGTATGTACGGCCAGTATGCCTACCATCTCTGTCTGATAGTGTACTGGAATCATCAGCATCTTCGAGATGGGGGTTTCGCGCAAGAAGAGAGCGCCGCCCTCTTCACTGGCCTGCGCGAGTTCCTCGGCCTGGGAGGGGTCGAGATAGAAAAAGGTTTCCTGGGCCAAACGCTCCAGAACATGGTTCTTAAAGGGGAGGCGGATCATGGCAATCAGGTCGTCATGTTTGTCTACATTGCCGACCGGGCCTGTATCCTTCCACTTACCGGTAGTGTCATAAATGGCTTGCGCAATCAGTTCTTTCCCATCGGACGAAAGTTGAAAATAGCTACACATCTCGGCCTGCACCAGGTTAGCGACGGTCTCAACAAATTTGTGCAAGAGTTCATTGAGGTTCAATACCGAACTGATGCCTTGCAGGGCGCTGTACATAGCGGCCAGCAATTCCTCACGGGATTTGGCCTGCTGTAAGGCCTGGCGGGATTGATCATAGAGTTTGGCGTTCTCGATACTGACGGTGACGATCTGGACCATTGTCTCTAATACCACGATATCTTCACGCTCAAAGGCGCGAGGGCGGTTACTGGTCAGCATCAGCGAGCCAATCACGCGTGTGAACATTTTCATGGGTAAGAGCAGAAATGACTCTGCTTTGCGCTGATCACCCCAGGTGCCTTGCAATAGTTCTTCGTAGAGGGAAGCCGAGAGTAAATCATCCTCTGTTTGAGAATCTTCCTCCGCAATAGAGTCCTCGTCATGGGAGTTTTCAATAGCTGGAGTCTCGAAACTGGCAGGGGAGAATGAGAGGGTATGCTTTTCCTGCTGTGTAACGCGCCACCACACGGGACGATCATCGGGATTGGCAATAACCGGATGTATGGTCAGACCTTCCACGCGCTGGCCATTGTTCATAGCAAATACGTCGTAGATTTTATTTGTATCACGATCATAGAAGGTGAGCAGCATCGAGGAAATATCAACCACGGCATTGACGAATGAATAGATATCCTCTACCAGCTTTGAGAGCTTTACAGTTGTTGGAAACGCGGTGCTGATTTGTTGTAGCCGCTCCATGTAGTCACGGTTGCGTTCTTGTAAGCGACGAAGGTGGTCATTCTGAAGATACAGCGCGATGCGTTCGACGAAATGAAGCGCCTCCTGACGCTGCTTTGGCTCAAATCCGGGTCCAGTGTTTGTCTGGTAGAGCACTACCACGCCTAATACAGCGGGTACGCGTTTTCCTTCGCGTATATCATCAACCAGCATAGGCTCTAAAATAGGCACAGAGAGATACCAGTTTGGCATCACCTCGGTTAAAAAAGGGGTCGTGCGATTGCTGTGAAAGGCAGAGAGATACTCTGCATGGCGCATGACTTCGGGTTCATTTTTGACCCAGGTATAGCCAATCAGGTCATAATCGTAAGGATACGCTTCGCCGACAGGAAAGAGGTCACCGTTGGAGGATACCATGACCTCTGGATCCTCTAATGTTTGCGAAGGTCGCCTGTGCCGGTCAATAGCTGATAAGGAGGGGTCGGACGGAACACGTAGGGGTTGTGTGCCTTGAAAATTTTGTAAAGCTGAGGAGCTTATGGGACCTGTAGAGCCTGTTAAATTCACCCTTGGATGCACCGGTCCAGATTGGGGTGCAGGCGTTCCCGCGCCGCGAAGACCAGGGATATTTACTCCTACTCTGTTAGGCATCGTAGTCATATTGGTATCGCGGATGTGCATATGGAGTCGCACCACCATCTGGCGGATGCTCAAGTCAAAGAGGGCAATGCAGCCACCGTCAGCGGCAAATTGCCGCATCATCTGCTGTAAGAGATGTTTGAGTAGCGGCAATGGATAGGTTTCGTCGGTATGGGGTTCTGGCTCTCCCCAAGTAGCGGTAGACATCGGATTTCCTCACCTCTTGTAGGGGACGGCCTCAACAAATATCCAACACAAACTCCGTAAGATGTAGCATATCATAGGCATGGGGTTAACTACAAGGGCATTTCCTCAGCGTGATTGTAGTGGCTCCTGTTCGTTTGCGGGTTGTAGGAAGGAGCAAAACGCTTGAGCGGCACGCGAAAGTTGTTTGTCTATACGCTTGACCAGGCTTAATTGGGGACGCAGTTCCAGTCCATCGATGGGGATGCGTACAAGGTCACCGCTGGCTACTTCGCGCTGTACGGCGAGGGCGGAGAGGATGGCCGCTCCTACTCCGCTTATGACCATTTGCTTGATGGCTTCATTATCCGGCAATGTGAGCATTGGTCGTACCTGCACTCCCTGCACCAGCAAGGCGTTCTCGATGACCTCGCGGATGCCACTGCCCTGTTCGCGCAGCAATAACTCTTCGTTGCGCAGCGCTTCCGGCTTTAAGACGGGCAACTGACTCCAGCGATGGGTTGGCGCAACTACGAGGACGAGTTCGTCACGAGAGAATGTTTCGACTATCAGTTCTGGTGGTAGAATGGTTGGATCGCCCTCAACCAGGCCAAAGTCAAGGTTCCAGTTTAGCGTCTGCTCTATTATTTCATGCGAGTTGAGGATTGTAATGTGGAGGGCTACTTGAGGATAACGAGTGCGAAAACGTGCAACGATGGGTGGCAGCAAATAGACGCCGGTTGTGGTGTTGGCGGCAAGGTTGACTTCACCGACTTCTACGTCACGCAAGGCTTCCAAAGCTTGCTCCATTTCACGTTCCAGCGCAAACATTCTGCGGGCATAGCTCTGGAGGAGGCGCCCTGTATAGGTAAGGACGATGCGCCTGCCGTGTCGTTCAATGAGTTCGAACCCGACTTCGTGTTCCAGGCTCTGGATGATTTTTGTTACGGCGGGCTGGCTGAGGATGAGTTCCTCAGATGCGCGGGTAATGTGTTCGTGCTCTGCTACGGTGAGAAATACGCGTAGATGATAGAGATTCATGACTGATTAGCTCATCTTTCATCAATGAAGTAAGCTATGTATCCAATTACTGGGTTATCATGAGGCACAGTATACATGACTGGTGGCAGCTAGGCAAGATATTGAAGCTAACTTTTCCAGATGAAGTGATTTGACAACACACATATGCCAGGGCTATCATGCTATAAAGAAATACGTAAAGCTTGCACTGGAGGAGTATCCCATGACAGAAGCCACAGCCAATAATGGTACTGTGTTTTATACCCATCGTTTGAATAATGGTTTGCAGATTGTTGGGCAGCCTATGCCGGATTTTGAGTCGGTTGCTGTGGCGTACCATGTACGTACCGGTTCGCGTGATGAGCCAGATCCGAGTATTGCAGGTGTGTCCCATTTCCTGGAGCATATGGTCTTTAAAGGTACGAAGACGCTTGATTGGCAAGAGATTACGCTGGAATTCAACAAGATCGGCGCAGAGCTGAATGCCTTTACCTCGCACGAGTCTACTGTGTATCATGCGCGGGTATTGGGCGAGTACGTGGAGCGGGCAGTCGAACTTTTGAGTGACATGATGTATCCACGGCTGGCGGAGAGCGATTTTGAGACGGAAAAAGAGGTGATTGTCAACGAGATCGCACGCTCGGAGGATCAGCCCTATAATATGGCGTTTCGACGCATGATGCAGACCTACTTTGGGGATCATCCATTGGGACATGATGTGCTGGGGACACGCGAGAGCATTCGCAATATGCGAATTGAGCAGATGCGGGATTATTGGTCTCGCCGCTATGCTGCAAATAATCTGATTCTTTCAGTTGCGGGAAATTTTAACTGGGAGCAGGTTGTCGGTCTGGTCGAACAATACTCTAACAACTGGCGCACGGGAGACACAGGACGGCATGTCGAGTCTTACCAACCGCCCCATGCAATCAACCAGGTTACGGTTGACAAGAAGCTGAAGCAGCAGATCATGATTCTTGCTATGCCCGCAGTCGATGTGACAGATCCAGATTATTATGCCGCGGTATTGGGTGGCAGTATTCTGGGGGATAGCGATGGTTCTCGCCTGTACTGGAATATCTATCAGAAGGGATTGGCGGAATCGGCCAGCGCCGGTATCTGGGCTATGGAAGGCACAGGTATCATGCTGATGGAGGCCAATTCCACACCTGAAGAAGCTCCGCGTGTTCTCAAGTTGCTGCGTGCCGAATTGGATAGCCTGTTGGAGGATGGCATACATGAGGACGAACTGCGACGTGCCAAGGATAAGTGGATCAGCAATCTCGTCTTGAGCAGCGAGTCGACCTTTGCTCGCATGCGTGCCCTAGCTAATGACTGGGTGACCGAAGGCCGCCTGATCAGTGTTGATGAAGAGGTGGAGCGCATCGAAAAGGTGACGACTGAGGATATTCTACGTGCTCTGCGCCGCTTCCCGATGCGAGATAAACAGGTGTTGACGGCGTTGGGTCCGTTGAGTGAGGAAGAGTTAGTGGCGTAACTACTCCAAATAATCTACGATTTACCCTGTGGACGACGTTCTTTTCAGGCAGACGGAGCTATCTTTTTTGTTAAGGAGGTACTCGTGCGCCAAAAAGTCGTCGTATTTCTCGTTGTCGTAGCCGTCCTGATTTTAGGTGGTCTTCTCCCTGCTCGTTTCTTTCATCAGTCCGCGCAAGCACAGGGAAGACTTGCATCTACAAGCGTCGGCAGTCTTCCTCCCTTGATTCACGTGAGCCATGCACGGGGGCATGATGAGTCAAATCGCACTTTGCAGATGAGCCTTGGGCTTTCGCTCCGTAACCAGGATTCACTGAGTGCGTTATTATCTGGTCTGTATGATCCATCGTCCCCCAACTATCATCAATTCCTTTCGGTGGATGAATTTGCCCGGCAGTTTGGCCCCAGCGCTGATGAGCAGCAGTCGGTCATTACCTATTTGAGACAGCAGGGTTTCACCATCACGCAGACGTATCCTAATCATCTGCTGGTTGACTTCAGCGGACCGGAGTCACTGGCGGAGCGGGTCTTTGGTGTGTCAATCAATGACTACCAGGCACCTGATGGGCGAAGTTTCTTCGCCAACACAAGCGTTCCCACGCTTCCCGCCAACCTTGCTTCGTTTGTAAGGTATGTAGGAGGACTGGACAACTCCAACCAGTTCTATCATCCCCCCATTGCTTCGCATAGTGCTCCGGCTAGCAGTCCGGATGCGAGCAATTGTCCGACCGCCGGTTCAGGTGGAGGCGGTGGCGGAGGCATTTTTGGTGGCAGCCAGGTGGCCTACATCCCCAGCCAGTTTTCCAAGGCCTATAACTATGATGGACTGCACAATGCAGGCCTGATGGGCGAAGGCCAGACGGTAGGGGTCTTTGAACTGGATGGCTACTCGCAAAGCGATGTGCAGGCATATACCCAGTGCTTTGGTGGTGGTGGCGTGCCTATCAGCAACGTCGTTCTGGATGGCTTCAATGGCCAGCCGGGTGCGGGCGCTATCGAGGTCGAGCTAGATATGGAGGCCATTCTGGGAATGGCTCCTAAGCTGGGCAAGCTGATCGTCTACGAGGCACCCAATACTACGCAGGGCTACAATGATGAATTCGCGCGTATTGTCAGCGACAAAACGCCTGTAGTGAGCGTCAGTTGGGGTGACTGCGAGTCGAACATGGGCCAGCAGGAGGTGCAGCAGGAGAATACCTACTTCCAGGAAGCTGCCGCACAAGGCCAGACGATTCTCGTGGCTGCTGGTGACAGTGGCAGTGAGACCTGCTTCCAGTTGCAGGGTGGAAGCTTTAATACTTCGCTGAACGCCGATGATCCTGCTGCTCAGCCATATGTCACGGGAGTGGGAGGCAACACTCTTTCACTGAATAGCGATAACAGCTACCAATCCGAGACTGTATGGAATGACGGGTTCTTAGGCGGTGCTGGTGGTGGAGGAATTAGCCAATTCTGGAAACAACCAAGCTGGCAAACCGGTCCAGGTGTACAGAATTCTTACTCGAATGGCATGCGCGAGACGCCAGATGTTTCACTTGATGCTGACCCAAATACGGGTTATCCAGTCTATTGTACGGCAGGTTCGTCGTGCAGCAGCTCGGGTGGCATCACTGGAGGTTCTAGCGGCTGGATCACGGTTGGAGGTACTTCAGCAGCGGCTCCGATGTGGGCGGCAATGATTGCGTTAACCAATGAAGATGCCGCGCACCATGGCAAATCGGTAGTAGGTTTCCTCAATCCGTCGCTGTATAAAATCGCTAGTGGGTCTGGCTACGGGCGTGATTTCCACGATATCACTCCGCCGCCAAGTGGTTCCAGTGCGCCATCAAACAATGACTTGTTAGGCATCAATGGTGGTGCTTATCCCGTTACCAATGGCTATGATATGGCAACGGGTTGGGGATCATTCAATGCCGCCAATCTTGCTGCCGATCTCGTAGCTTTGGCAAAGTAGAGGTTTTCATTCACAAGAAAAGGCCTGATGACTACAATGGTCATCAGGCCTTTTTGCCCTGCCGGTACATAACTTGCTTTTTGTTAGCCCATGTGATAGACTTTTAATGGATTAATAGGATTAATTTAAGTCATTTATCTCAATTTGGCTTTTACTTCTGTAGCGCAGGCAGAAGTGAAGATACATATGCAAAATTTAATAGTATATAGTACGAAGCTACACACGTTGGTGTAGTGAGGAGGTTCTTTTTACCTTGACAACAGAAAAAATTCGACTTATCCCGCTAGGAGGTCTAGGGGAGGTCGGAAAGAATATGATGGTCATTGAGTATGGCAATGACATCATCGTGATTGATGCTGGAGTAATGTTCCCTGATGATGAAATGTTCGGCGTGGACCTGGTTATCCCCGATACGAGCTACCTCCATGATAAGAAGAGTCGCATACGCGGAATCATCATCACTCACGGCCATGAAGACCATGTTGGAAGTCTGCCATACGTCTTGCCGATGCTTGATTTCCCCCCAGTTTATGCGACTCGCCTCACCCAGGGTCTCATTCAGGTAAAGCTAAAAGAGCATAAACTACTGGACAAAGCCATAATTAATGTGATTACTCCAGGAGACCAGTTAGAACTGGGCGAGTGTCTGGTTGAAATTGTGCGCGTAAATCATAGTATTCCTGATGCTGTGGCGCTTGCCATCCATACGCCTATTGGCACAGTGGTTGATACTGGCGATTATAAATTCGATTACACACCGACGGGTGGACATCCTGCCGACTTTGGTACCTTAGCACGTATTGGCAGTGAAGGCGTTCTGGTCATGATGGGCGATAGTACGCGTGTCGAAACGCCGGGCTATACGCCGTCAGAGCGTGTACTCAACGAGTCATTCGACAAAATCTTTGCCAATGCGCCGGGGCGTATACTGATTGCTACCTTTGCATCCTTGATATCACGGGTGCAGCAGGTCGTCGATGCAGCAACTCGTTACGAGCGGCAGGTAGCGCTTGTTGGGCGCAGTATGGTCAATAATGTGCAGATGGCGATCGATCTTGGATACCTGAAAATTCCGAAGAGCACGCTTATTCGAGCTGAAGACATCAACAAGTTTCCTCCTGAGCGCGTGGTGATCATTTGTACCGGCAGCCAGGGGGAGCCAACTTCGGCCCTTACGCGTATTGCCAACCAGGATCATCGCCTGGTGCGTATTCAGCCCGGCGATACAGTTATCCTTTCGGCAACACCTGTGCCTGGCAATGAGAAAATGGTCAATCGCACGATCAATAACCTGTTCCGGCAGGGCGCGGAAGTCCTTTACCAGGGTATTGCTAATGTCCATGTCTCAGGCCATGCTGCGCAGGAAGAACTGAAGTTGATGCTGAACCTGCTGCGCCCGCAATTCTTCATGCCTATGCATGGTGAATACCGGCAACTGATCCTGCATGCGAAACTGGCCTATTCGCTGGGTATTCCAGAAGATCACATTGTAATAGCCGAGGATGGCGATATCGTGGAGGTTACTCCCGATTCTATCAAAGTGGCCGATCATACCACCTGCGGCAATGTGTTTGTTGATGGCCTTGGCGTGGGCGATGTTGGACAGATCGTGCTGCGCGACCGGCAGGTGCTGGCGCAGGATGGCATTTTGATGGTCGTGCTTACCGTCGATAAAGAGACGGGACATCCCATCGCGGGTCCTGACATCGTCTCGCGTGGCTTTGTCTATATGCGTGACTCCGAGGAACTACTGGAAAGCGCCCGCGAGCGTGTGCTGGAGTCGTTTATTGGCTTGAATGGCCATGCATCGGACTGGTCTTTCGTCAAAGACAAGATCAAACATACGCTGAGCGAATTTCTTTATGAGAAGACGCATCGCCGCCCGATGATTCTGCCGGTGGTGATGGAAGTATAGCGAGATTATCATCCTTAACGCAGCTCCTTCGCTGCGCTCAGGATGACAAATCTATACTGTCTATTGCTTCTTTGGAACAGATGCGCTATGATACTGGTGTCTCTCAAGGCTCTTTTTCAAGAAGGAGGACACCAGCGATGGCAGGCAACGGTCAGAGTAAGGCGCAAAAGCAACGTGAGCGGGTGGGGCCAAGCGTAGATAGCGGTAAGGCTTCACGTGTCAGCAAAGCGGCCGGGGGCACTGGTTCGCAAGACGCATTAAAGGTGAGCGTCGAACAGCGTTCTAATGTTCCCGCGACGAAGCCGCGTGCCAGTGCCCAGGGTAGCTCAAAGAGAGGGCAGAGTAGCTCTCGTGGATCAAAAAAAGGTTCTTCGTCGCAGCGTCCCAATCCTGCTGCTCCTCCTGCCGATTCGCGTGTGATCAAAGAGTTCCGCCACTGGTGGCAGAACATGGAAACGCATCAGCAGCAGCGCGTGTATAGTAGCGTGTTGCTGGTGCTTTCACTCATCCTGATAGCTTCGCTCACCTTCTTTCGAACTTCCCCACTGTTATCTGGTGTCAATAAATTCTTTCTGCTCTTCTTTGGCTGGTCGGCCTATCCGCTGGCGTTTGGTCTCTTCATCTTTGCCATCGCTCATTTGATCGAGGGTACGCGCAGGAGACAAGTCATTCGTTGGTCCCTGGTCGTCGGTCTGGTGGTACTCTGGCTCTTTGTGCTTGCCGAAAGCCAATTGCTTTTCAAAGGAACAACCGGTGGAGTGCTGGGGGGATTGTTAGCCAATCCTCTGCTAGGTCTAGGTGGCATTGGACATGTTTTGTTGATCGGCATGATAGCCATCGTTGCTATTGTTACGTTCCGTATTACGCTTGGGCGTGTGTTAATGGTTACGCGCTTTATTGGCAAAGCAATATCAACGGGCGGTAACAAGTCCCTGAATGGGAACACTGGTGGTCCTTCTCCATATCTGGGCCAGCGCCCACAGTACAGCCGCTATGGAAATGCGTCACCGGGGCTGGCTGGAAGACGGGGGGTCGGGAGTGTCAATGGCGATGAAGATAAAGATGACGAGGTTGCGATCGATTTTGACGCGGATTTTGAGGATGACGATCCGCTCAACGACATTAACATACACAAGAAGCAAGTTGGTATGGCTCCTCATGGAGCGCGTCCTGCCCAGCCATTAAATAGAGAACAGCAGCAAGATATACAAGCGGCAGTGCAGGGAGCTCATCAACCGCCGTTGCCCTTCAACCAGGGAGCACAGTCGGGCCGATCAAAGAATGGGGCAAATAACGGCAGCAAGAGCGATCTTGAGATGGAGCCGCTTGCTCCCAATCCTTTGTTGAAGAAGATTTCAGGGGTCTTTAACCGTGGAGGGAACGCGAATGCGGATTCGGCATGGAAACTGGCTGACACCAGCATGCTCAATAATCCCGAAGAGGTCAAAATACACATGTTCGGCGATGATACTTCCTCGCTGGCAAAAGTGATTCAAGAGACGCTGCGCAGCTTCCGCGTGGATGCGGAGGTGAGAGCAGAGGATATCAGCATCGGTCCGACTGTGATTCGCTTTGGCATTCGTCCCACCGGTCGGCCGGAGATGAAGGTGGATGAAAAAGGCAGGCAGGTTCCTGTCAAAGATGCTGCTGGCAATATCGTCTATGAGACGCGGACTCGCGTGAGCCGCATCATGGCCTTGCAGAACGATTTGGCGCTGGTACTGGAGGCCAAAAGCATTCGTATGGAGGCCCCTGTCCCTGGTCGTCCCTATGTCGGTGTGGAGATACCGAACAAGAATAGCCGTCTGGTCACCCTGCGTGAAGTGCTGGAAAGTAAAGAATACCTGGCGGCAAAGGCAAAATCCAAGCTGGCCGTCGCCTTGGGCAAGGACGTGGCAGGGGCGGTACGTGTGGGCGATTTAGCGCGTATGCCCCACCTGCTGATTGCAGGCGCGACCGGTGCTGGCAAGAGCGTGTGTCTGAATGCTATTATTGCCAGCATTCTCACACAGGCCACCCCTGAAGATGTGCGCATGTTGATGGTTGATCCCAAGATGGTGGAATTGAACATGTATAATGGCATTCCCCATCTGCTCTCCCCAGTTGTAATCGAGGTTGAGAAGGTGGTAGGTCTGCTCAAGGTTGCAATTGCCGAGATGGAGAGGCGCTACCGTACCTTTTCGCAGTTAGGTGTGCGTAATCTCGATGGCTATCGCAAGCTGCGTCATGAGAAGATGGCTCATGGTGATAATACCCTGAAGAATTTGCCCGCGATTGTGATTATCATCGATGAACTGGCAGACCTGATGATGGCAGCTCCTGAAGAGGTTGAAGGCTTGATCTGCCGCCTGGCACAACTGGCGCGTGCTACCGGCATTCACCTGATCATTGCCACTCAGCGTCCTTCGGTCGATGTGATTACGGGCCTGATCAAGGCAAACATCCCAACGCGCATCTCATTTATGGTCAGTTCGGCGGTAGACTCGCGCACGATCATTGATATGGGAGGCGCTGAGCGACTGCTAGGCCGTGGCGATATGCTTTATTTGCCAGCCGATGCCGGGAAGCCGGAGCGCATTCAGGGAGCATTTGTGGCGGACGATGAAGCTGAACGACTTGTAATGTATTGGCGTCAGCAAGCGGCGGAACATGCTGCTGCTATGGCTGCGGCTAACCAGGGAAATGGAAATGCAGGGGATGCTGCACCGGTACAGCCCGCGGTTGAGCCGGGGTGGGAAGTCAAAGATCATGTTTCCGACGATTTTGAGTTAGAGGATGACCTGCTGGAGCAAGCCGAAGAAGTGGTACGTGAATATGAACGCGCCTCCATCTCGCTCTTGCAGCGCCGCCTGCGCATTGGTTACTCGCGTGCTGCCCGGCTGATCGATCTGTTGGAAGAGCGCGGCATTATCGGCCCATCAGAGTCTGGTGGACGTTCTCGTGAGGTGCTAGAAGGTGGCCCCGGCCCCAGCAGGCATGGAGCCAGGGGTGGTGAGGGACGCACCCTTGCTGACGAGGCAGCGGACATCATAGCTGAAGAGAAGTCACGAGAGGAATTCCTCAGAAGGCAATCGGCGTCAGGACGTATACCTAATCAGGGTTATGGTTCTGCTCATGGGACAGAGGATAATGAGCATGACATGTGAGATTGACAAATGGTGACAAGTATGGTTACTTGTGACTATGGAAAGCCATAGCAATAGCTGTGTTATCATCTGTAATATAGAATGCATTTTTCCCTTGAACGAAAGGCAGGACTGATATGACACCGACAACTGATAGACTGCCTGTGGTTGCTCCCGCCGGTAATATCCTGGGTCCTAAACAGGGGCAGTGGACTTATAGAGACTATGCCGCCCTTCCCGATGATGGAAGACGATATGAAATTGTGAATGGAGTGCTTTATATGAGGCCTTCGCCTAGTGGGTCACATCAGTCGGCTGCCTTGCGATTTTCCCTTCACTTGTTTAATCATGTCGAAGCCGCCGGTTTAGGGCGAGTGTACATAGCTCCGTTCGATGTGGAATTAGGTCCCAATGTGGTAGTGCAGCCAGATGTGTTCGTTTTACTGAATGAGGGGCTTGAAAAGTATACAGAGAGTCGTGTCATTGGTGCGCCGGATTTAGTCGTTGAAGTCTCATCACCTGGCACGGCAATTCATGATCGGAATAGAAAGTATCGCGTTTATGCTAAGGCAGGAGTGCCAGAATACTGGATTGCCGATCCTGGAACACAGACGGTTGAAGTGTTGGTGTTAGAGGACGGGGAGTATATTTCGCTGGGTGTTTTTCGTGGACAGGCAATGCTGCCCTCGCGTATGGTGCCAGAATTGTCGGTACATGTTGAAGAATTCTTTGCCTCGATCTAGTGATCAACCCTTCGATAAGGTAAAAAAGGACGCTCAGTGCTGTTCTAATCCCTCTTCATCCAGCTCCTTCAGTAACTTCACGTCCATTTTACTACTCAAATCCAGTTTAGCAAATAGATCGGGTCGCCGGTTGCGTGTCCTGCGTAGGGATTCTTTGCGTCGCCAGCGGGCAATCTGGGCGTGATTGCCGGAAAGCAGGATGTCGGGGACGTGCCAGCTCCGAAATTCAGGTGGGCGTGTGTAGTGGGGATACTCCAGGAGATTTCCGCTGTGCGATTCTTCTGAGGTCGATTCACTGCCGCCCAGGACGCCAGGAATAAGACGGCTGACGGCGTCGACTACAACCATTGCCGCCAGTTCTCCTCCAGTGAGCACGTAGTCGCCAATGGAGAGCTCATCGGTAACAAGGTGTTCGCGTACGCGCTCATCAATGCCTTCGTAGTGCCCGCAGATGAGGGTGATACGAGATTCCTGCGCGAGGGATTGCGCTATCTGCTGGGTGAAGAGGCGGCCTTGTGGGGTTAGTAGGATAATTGGGCCTGCCTGATGGACGCTCTCAACAGAGGTAAAAATAGGTTCTGGTTTCATGACCATGCCAGCCCCGCCCCCATAGGGGTAGTCGTCGACGACGTGGTGTTTGTCGGTGGTAGCATCACGGATATTGTGCAAGATGATGCTGAGCAATCCCTGTTCTTGTGCACGCTTGAGGATGCTTTCTGAAAACGGTCCCTGGAACATTTCTGGAAAGAGTGTGAAAATGTCGAAATGCATGGAAGGAGTCCTTCATTCTTGTGTTGTATGCTATGCAAGCACTTTCGCATTATCCCACACTGGCTGCTTTCGCGATAGTATCTTTCAAGTGCCATTCGTCAAGTTGACGACATAAAGCGTGACGCTTTGACCTGGCGGAAGTGGACTTCCCTCCGGTGGACTGACACTTTTTACTGTATTTGGCCCCTTAGCTGGATCAGTACCAGCAGACTTCAGTGTATAGGGAATATGGGCCGCGCTGAGAATCTGTTCTGCCCTAGCTAATGTATTACCTACCACGTGAGATGGTACAGTTGTTGATGTTGAAGTTAACTGGCCCATTCCGACAATGATAGGCTGTGTTTTTGGGGCCTTATCATAGGCGCGAGGAGATTGGCTTATCACGACGCCCGTCGTAATATTATTTTTAGCCTGCAAACTAAATCCAGCAGTGCTTGCTACATTAATGGCGGTTTGATAGGGTAAGCCAATAAGATCGGGAACAATATATTGTGTACTGGATTGAGTCGCAGTGTTGATAAAAGGTAAGTTAATAAACCCAAGTTCGGCTGCCACGTAGGTACCTATCGCCAGCAATAAAAGAATTGCCAGGGGGATGCATATCGCCATAATGCTTGAGATGCTTGCCTTTCGTTTACGAGGTGGGAGGACAACCGAACTCCGGATGCTCCCGGGCTGAAAGCGGTGGAATGATGCCGAGTCTGGTGAATGTGCAGACGAATACCGATCGACATAGAGCGGTTTTCGGGTCAGGGAAGCGGGAATATGGCCTGCATTGTTTGGAACGGCTGGGGCATTAAGACCGATATTGTTATCAGTAAATGCAGCAATGAAGTCGGGCAGAACATTTTCTTTGTTGCTACTCCGCCGGGTGTTATCTGGGCCAGATGGCATCTTTTGAGAGGTTGAAAGAATCGGTGCTGGTACAGGTGTTGCAGGGATAGATGCACTTAATTTAGCATCGCCCAGCTTTTCTAAAGCTCGGGCTAATTGTGAGCCATCCTGGAAGCGCTTCTCGGGGTCTTTCTCGAGGCAATGCAGGATAATCTCCTCAAATGCGGCTGGAATACTGGGGTTGAGTTGGCTGGGAGGAATTGGGTCATCCTGAATGTGCTGCATTGCCACGGTGACAGGCAAATCACCATCGAAAGGTGTACGACCGGTAAGCATCTCATACATGACGATGCCTAGCTCGTACACGTCAGCAGCGGGGCTGACGATCTCGCCAAGCGCTTGCTCAGGGGCGTAGTATTGAACGGTGCCAAGGGTCATGCCTGTGGTAGTGAGACGCCGGGCATTGATATCTTGATACACGCTGACAATACCGAAGTCAGTCAGCTTGATTGAGCCATTGCGGCCTACCAGTATGTTCTGTGGCTTGATATCGCGATGAACAATTTTTCGTCGATGAGCAGCAGCTAGACCAAGTGCCACATCATGAGCAATGATGACCGCGCGATCAACATCGAGTATCCTACGCGAACGCAGGTAGCGGCGTAGGTCGGTGCCCTCTACTAACTCCATGGAGATATAATAATTGCCCTCGCTCTGACCATAGTCGTAGACCTCTACGATGTTGGGGTGTTTCAGTGCAGATGCGGCCTTCGCTTCGCGTTGGAAGCGTGCCACGAACTTGGGGTCGGTATTATAGAGTTCGCGGAGCACTTTGATGGCCACTGTGCGATTCATCTGTAGGTCTTGGCAGCGATAAATGGTAGCCATACCACCGCGGCCTATAGGCTCCTGCAACTGGTACCGATCCGCCATAACCTGGAACTGCATAGCTCTCGCTGACGTGAGAGGTGTTGAGGGACGGACCTCGGGTTGTGGCCGCTTCTGTGACATTTGAGGAGTCTCCCGTATAACTGTTTTCTCGTCATACAATCTGGTTACCAAACGTTCTGTTGGAGCTTGCTCTCCAAGTTCTTCTATAGTTGATGCAGCAGCTTCACGTACCAACCAATCCGCATCATTGCGCATGTGTGCCAAAGACTCTGGGGACACTTGTCCCCTCTTTCCCGCAAGCACCCGAAGTGCGGCCGCACGTACCGAGGCATCCTCATCGGCCAAAGTTTCTATCAGTGGCTCGATGGGAGCATGGTCCCCGAATGCGTTGAGCGCCCATACTGCTGCTACTCGTACTTCCCAAGCAGGATCATGCAGAGCAAATATCAGAAATTGCGACGAAGAGACTTCTCTATGTTCTTCCAGGCTGCGAATGGCTGCCACTCTTACAGAACTTCTTTCATCTTGCAAGGCTGCTAATACCTGATCACCTTTCATCATCTGCCTGTCTGCTAATCCAAGACGGTTCAAAACGGAAGGGACAAGAGTGGTAGGGACAGCCGCAAGTTCCAGATGGTCTGGTTGTCCAGTACTGTGATCTTGCTGTGAGGATTGTTTGTTATCTTTGTTTTCCATAGCTGTATCTCACTCCGTTCCGGGTTCTAGTAGTTGCCGTAGTAGAGATTTCGCACGAGATATATATACTTTGATTGTATTGATGGGTCGCTGAAGCAGTTCAGCTATCTCAGCATAGCTGAGTTCTTCAAATAAATATAGAGTAATTGCTGGACGGTAGGATTCTGGAAGCGAGGCAATATGTCCCTCGAGCTCATGTCGCCATTCGTGCCAGTATGCCTCCTCGTCGGGCCCGAGGGCTTGATCCTCTATGGCGAGCGCCGTACTGTTCTCAGGCAGATCCAAAGAGATAACCTGTTGCTCATGCTTACGCGTACAATTACGGAAGATATTCAAAGTAATCGTATACAGCCACTTCCGAAGGTTTAGGATGCATACCTTGTGTGTAGGTGTGCCTTTGAGGGCGTAATAGGCGCGGATGAAAGCCTCCTGAACGATGTCTTCAGCGGCGTCTGGTCGACCTATCAGGCGCAAGGCAAAGAGATAGAGCCGCTGCTGATAGACCTCAACAAGCTGCCGAAAATGACTGTCTAGATCGGTAGCTAGCAGAGAGAGCAATTCCTGATCTCCCTGATCCATGTTTTCCCTCCACACTATTTTTTCTTTCATTATAAAGGACACAGAAAAGGATAGAAAAGTTACAAATAGCCCATCTTCTAGGGAATAGACGCGTGTGTTACAATAGCACTGTTGCCTATTCCTGGCAAGTGGTTGTTGAGGATTTCTCCTCGTACATGGAGCCTGCAATGTCCTGGTCCCAAACACAACAAACAGAGGATTTGTATGATCAGATGTCCATCCTCGTCGGCACCGCTATTCGGCTGCTGTGCGGCGAGGCGGGGGTCTTTGTCGTATCGAACGAAGCATTTGATCCACAGAGCAGCTCAGAGTACACGATGTATCAGATCAACGAGTCGGCACTGCCGATCCTGTTATCAAATGTTAGCCCGACCTCGGAACATCCGTTGGTCATAACCCCCTTGTCTCTTGTACTGGTTGCACAAATGAGGCTGCTTGATGACGGTGAGGCGGAACGGGAAGTTGAGCGCTGTTCTTTATATGTGCATGATCAGGCGGGAGTTTTGGGGATACTGCATTACCTGCGTCCTGCCGGGACAATGTCATGTTTTGAACGAGCTGGTGGATCAGAAGGTCCTCTACGGCTGTTTATTGCGCATCTCGCCTCGGGCCTACGCTCTGCCTTGAAATCCCAATTGCTGATGAAGGAACAGAGACGTCTGGCAGCCATCTTTCAGAATAGTGCTGAGGGTATTCTTACGGTAGATACGGCTATGCGCATCATTGATTTCAATCCTGCTATGGAGAGACTGACTGGTTGGTGCGAGAGTGAAGTTTTGGGGCGTTTTTACTATGAGGTACTGCATCCAAGGGATCGCCAGGGCAACGAGTTGGGATTGCAAGGTTCACCAATCTTGCAGGCGTTTGCAGGTCAGATCGTCGTAGATCGCGAGATGGTGATCTCAGCGTGTGATGGACAGCGTTTTGACGTATGTGTGGCCGCTTCGTGTGTGCGCTCTGACAAAGGAGAGCCGATAAGTGGTATTCTCAATGTACGAGATATCAGCCGTGAGCGGGAGCAGGAGGAACAACGTTCGACCTTCATATCGGTGATCTCGCATGAATTGCAGACGCCCATCGCTATCATCAAGGGCTATGCTTCGACGCTAGCACGTACCGATGCAATGCTGGATGCAGATGCCTTGCGTTCGCGTCTATTGGCGGTAGAAGAGGAAGCCGACCGTTTAAACAAACTGGTGAGTAATTTACTCTACGCTTCGCGTATTCAGGCTGGTGGCTTGCAGATGGATATCGCGCCACTTGATCTGTCACACCTTATAGAGAGAATGGTTCGTCGTTTGCAAGGTAGCAATCCAGGCATTAGTATTCAACTGAATATACCCTCCAATCTTCCTACTGTCATGGCAGATAGGGATCGTATTGAAGAGGTGTTACAAAATTTATTAGATAATGCTGTGAAGTACTCGCCGGGTCATCCGATGGTTACAGTTGCGTGCCGGGCAACAGGCGATGAGGTAATTGTCAGCATAAGTGATGCAGGCATGGGCATCTCCTTGCGTGAACAGGAACAAATCTTTGAACGCTTTCACCGTGCCGATGGTGACGTAGCGCACTCAACGCAGGGTGCTGGATTGGGCCTGTATATCTGCCGGGCCATTATTGAAGCTCATGGTGGACATATCTGGGTTGAGAGTACCTTGCATCAAGGATCGACATTTTCATTTAGTTTGGCTCGTGCAGAAAAAGCACAATTGCCAATGGTGGTGTTTTAATGGAGAAAGAAGCATCCGGTTCGTATCGTGGTAAGGATACTCCTTGCGGATGCCTTGAGATGGTGGTGTTTTAACATGGAGAAGGAAGCATTTGATTCGCGCGATATGACTATTTTGATCGTGGATGACGAACCACGCATACGTGATTTTGTACGTATGAATTTAGAGATGGAGCATTACCGGGTTGTAGAGGCAAGCAACGGTCTTGAGGCGCTGGAGCAATTGCGTGAAGACCTGCCCGACTTGGTGGTGCTGGATGTTATGATGCCTGAGATGGATGGCTTTGAGACGCTGCGCAATATTCGCGAAGTTTCAACTGTGCCGGTGATAATGCTCACAGTGCGCCAGAATGAGCAGGATAAGATACGCGGTCTTGATTTGGGTGCCGATGATTATATTGCGAAGCCTTTTAGTCCACGCGAATTGCTCTCACGTATTCGTGCACTCCTGCGCCGCTCGCTGATGCCTGCGCCCGCTCGTAAAACAGAAATTGTCGTAGACCCAGATTTAAAGATTGATTTTTCACGGCGTGAGGTGATTGTACGAGGGAAAAAAGTCGTGCTGCGCCCAACTGAGTATCGCCTGCTCTATCACCTAATGAATAACGCGGGACGGTTGCTCACGCATGAAACGCTACTTTCGAAGGTCTGGGGACGCGAATATCGGGACGAGGCACACTACCTGCGCTTGTATATTACCTATCTGCGACAGAAAATTGAGCGAGACCCTGCCCATCCAAAATATATTTTGACCGAAAGAGGTATTGGTTACCGTTTCAAAGAGTTAGAGGAAGAGAAGGTTCGTTCACTAGAGAGAGAAGGAAGAGAGTGAATAAAAAGGAACGAGTTGATGCCGCTTTGCGTGGCGATGCAGTGGATCGTGTTCCGGCAAGTATGTGGGGCCACGATTTTGAACGTGAATGGAGTGCGCAGTCCCTTGCCGAGGCGATGGTGGAGAATTTCACCACCTACGATTGGGATTTCATGAAGGTAAACCCGCGAGCCTCCTACCATGTAGAAGGTTGGAAAGTCAAAGTACGCCCCTCCGGGGAAAAATATAAAGCGCCGATCTTTGAAGATACTCCGATTAAAAGTGCCGCAGATTGGAAGCGTATTCGCCCGCTGGAACCAGATGCTGGAGTGCTTGGTGAACAATTGCGTGCATTGCAATTAATCAATCATTCGATAGGATTCGATGCCTACTTCGTGCAGACGATTTTCTGTCCTCTGGGGGTTGCAAAGTACCTGGCAGGCAATAAAATTGAGTCTGTGCAGCATACCATTCGCGAAGATCGTGCGGCTATGCACGCGGCCTTGCGGGTGATCACCGAAACATTCACGAACTATGCTATTGCCTGCATGGAGGAAGGTGCGAGTGGCATCTTCTATGCTACGAATGGTTGGGCGAGCGAAGGCATGTTGACCCCTGACCAGTATCGTGAATTTGGCGAGCAATACGATCTGGAGTTTCTGGATGCTATCAAGAGCCGTAGCAAGTTCAATATTTTGCACAATTGTGGCTCGCATATCTACTTTGACCTGCTTGCAACGTATCCTGTACATGCCCTCAGTTGGGCCGCGACGCTTGAAGGCAACCCAAATCTACAAGAGGGCAAAATGAGTTCTGGCAAGGCTGTAATGGGTGGAATAAGTGAGAAGACGGTGCTCAAGGATGGTTCGCCTGATCAGGTGCAAGAGGAGGTCGAGAAGGCGCTCGACCTGACGGGTGGGAGACATTTCCTACTCGCTCCAGGGTGTTCTATCCCACCAGAGACGCCAGCAAGGAACCTGAGGGCGATTCGGCGATCGCTCTCTTGACACGCTGAGAAGCATTAGCTATACTTCGATACAATGTGATGCATAACAATGCATGCGGCGCGACATGTGTCGCGCCAAATTCTTTTTGTAGTTGCGCGACGAGCGGAGCGCATTTCAATGATGGTGGTCATGGGAAGGTATATCGTGAACGATGGAGCGATATCGAACAATGCGTGCTTATTCAGCGGGTGGGGTGATTTTTCGACTTGTTCCGGTACGTTCCACAGAGAACAATTATGCAACCGATCTGTGGGGGTCTGAGCTGAATAAAAACGATATCATCATCGGTAGGGATGAGAGTGGTGAGGAGTGGTTGGGCGGGCATGTATTGTCGCCCATGACTGTGGAAGTTGCGCTGGTAGGACGTAGTCGTGCTGGTATTTGGGCCTTACCTAAAGGAACACCTCAACCTGGAGAGACTATCGAGCAGGTAGCCATGCGCGAAGTACAGGAAGAGACCGGATTAAAGGTACGTATGATTGCCTATATTGGCAGTATTTCTTACTCTTTTGTTCGTGACCGGCTACGATATCATAAGCAGGTGCGCCATTTCTTATTTGAGGCGATTGGAGGTGATACGGCTCTCCATGATCATGAATACGATCTGGTAGAGTGGTTTCCCCTCTCCGAAGCATCTCGCCGCTTAACCTATCAGAACGAGGTAAATATCCTCAATCAGGCAGAAGAAGTTTTGCAGCGTTGGTTACAATCTCGGCACAAGGATGAACAAAATCCGTAGGACCTTCAGCAGAACCTGGAGAACGCATGTCAATACTTCGGCCAACGCCGATTTATCGGCCATCCAAGGAGTTTTATGCAGCAGAGTCAGCAACATTACAGTCTCACGCGGCGTATCCTCTTCCCTTTCAGTGGAGAAGAGCCGCTCTCACTTCGGCAGGGCACGCGAGTTGTGCTGGCGTGGGCATTGTTGTTCCCGCTGATTATGTCTGTGATCACGTTGCTGATAGCGGTTCTTGCTTCATTTACGCTGCTGAAGACGGTTCTGTTTTTCGCGTTCACATTTCTCTCAGGATTCTGCATCTTTGGTATCCTAGGTTTGATAGTTGTCAGTATGAGCAACAGATCTGCTCGTATTCGCCAAGCGTGGAAAGCCACGCGGGGCCAAGAATAATTTGCGGAGGTAGTAGCTATGGATCTTAGCGTTGAAGGCAAATCTGAGCGTATCCCTCCTGGCTCGCATATCTGCCAGCTCTATAGTAAAGTGACAGAAATTCCTGGTGTGACAGCACGCTTAATGCGAGTAGGACTTTCGCTCTCGGAGAAGTGCCTGTTTGCGGCTGCTCCTGCGCAAATAAAGGAGTTACGCGATGAACTGCAAAAGTTACAGGTTGATGTGAATGGTGTGATTGAGGCGGGACAACTGGTCTTACATGAGGAGCGGGAGATATTTCTGGCGAATAATGGCAAACGCTTCGATCCGTATTTTTTACTCTCCTCCCATCAAACATTTATTGCTCAGGCGCTGCGCGAAGGCTGGCAAGCCGTGCGCATTTCGATTGACATGACTTGGCTCACAAAAGATATTGCCACACCTGAACAAATCCTCAAGTACGAGGCTGCCTCTGATGCTGTGTTTACCTTCCAGAACGCACCTATCATTGCTCTGATGCACTACGATCATAGTAAATTATTGCCAAGCCTGGTCGTGGAGATGCTCAAACTCCATCCCATCTCGGTCGTGGGCAAGTATATCAAGCGGAACCCCTACTATTTGAACTCCGAGCAATACATGCTCAAAATCTTGCGCCACAATCGGGAGAAGGAAAAGGAGAAGGGGGCGCAACACGCTTGATTGCTCTTGATAGATCATCCCTTTACTGCACAATAACAGTCAAATTCATGCCCTTATCCTTTCCTGACACCTCGCCGAGTCTGTACGGGAACTGGCACTAGGCGTTTTCGGTCTCACACTCAAGACGGAGGCAAGAGCGTTCTCCAGTCAAGGGTTTGTGCCCATTGCCGGAAGGTATGCCACTTCACGTCGGGATACTGTGCGTGCAGGGCCGCAATGTCGATGGTGTAAGGGTTGTCTTCATAGTTCTGGTACATCCTCGCAATCTCTTCGCCCCTCCTCTTTCTGATCTGTTCCATTGGAACCTGGATATAGCGAATTGGACGGCCGATCACCTCGGAAAGGGTCTGGGCTATTTCTGTCCCACTGATATTGTCTGAGGCGAGTTCCACGCGTTTGCCCACCAACTCTTCGGGATGCTCAAGTGCGTAGACGGCCATCCCTGCAATGTCGAGCACCGTCACCTGATCGAGCTTGCGCTGCGGGGAAAGCGGCAGAGCGTAGGTATCATGCCGTAACCCGTTGAAATCGAAGTTCAACAGGTTTTCCATCAAGGACACAGGCCCGAGAATCGTGAGAGGAAGCTTTTGTGTGGCCATATAGGCTTCTATCGTTTGTTTACTGCTTGCATGTTCGACGAGCTGATCAGTTGGACGGTGCTTTATCCCGGCAATCGAGGAGTAGATGAGATGCAACTGGCGAGCTGCTGCTACATCAGCGAGCGCCTGGCCTTGCGCAATCTCCTCCTGCGCGCCGCCCTTTCCAAAGGGAAAGGTAATGCTAAACATTGCGTCTACGTCCAGAGCCGCTTGCGTCAAGGCCTCTCTATCTGCAAGATCGCCAACCGCTAGCTTTGCCCCTTTAGCAGCGAGGGACACAGCCTCAGGTGATTCTGGTGAACGAATATAGGCAACTACCTCGTGACCGTGCTCAAGTAACAAATTTGCTACCGCACTCCCCTGATTGCCCGTAGCACCGCCAACAAGGACTCTGCGTTTGATCGGATGGTGAGACATGGTTATCCTCCCTGCTCGGACCGCGCTCAGCTAATCAACTGCCTGCTGGCTCATCGAGATAGACGACATCATAGGTGTGGGGATCCATGTGCGAGGCGTGCTGGCCGAACTGGGCGAAGTCTGCTCCATGCCTCCTCAGGAAGGCATCAAAGTCTGCCTGGGATCGCCAGTGGGCATAGTTGATGACACGCGTGCCGTCGGTGCTTTTGTGCAGTGCTGTCCCGACGTAGCCAGGCTCATTCCTCACCGCTTCGGTGAAGCGAACCCACTGATCAATGAGTGCTTGCTGCTGCTCAGGGGTCGTCTCAAAGACGTTGATCAAGGTGACCAGGTTGCCCTCTTTGGAAATACGCATATGTTTCTCCTCTTGAAGCCAATGATGCATGAACGTTTCTCACTGCCCATGCATGCCTGAGATACAAAAAGAACGATTAGCCAGATGGACGATGACTCCAGGCGAAGAGCAGGTCCTTCATCGTCTCCTGCAACAAGGGTTTGACGCGCTCTGTCCCCCCGGCAATGCGGTGCACCATGGCCAAGGTGATCAGCCCATGGATCAGGCCCCTACGAGCTTCCACGAGGTCCGTGAGGTCTGCTCTCTCAACCCCTTTGGCTTCGGCCCACTGCTCCATGGCCTCACGTGCCAAGGCAAAACTCTGCTTGACCTCGACGGGCGTCTCAGGATGTCCATACCGGCCAGGGGAGATCCCTGCTAAGCCATGCATTACCTGGTACAACTCCGGCGAGCGAAAGGCAAAGTCCCAGTAGGCTTCAGTCATGGCAAGCAAGCGTGCCTCAGGATCATCCGTGGAGGCGAAGGCTGCCTGCATCACGACCACCAGTTGCTCGTAGCCAGTGCGCAGGAGAGCGAGCAGAATTGCCTCCTTGTTCTCAAAGTATTCGTAGATGGTGGACTGGCTATACTCAATGCGCTCAGCCACTTTGCGGGTCGTGACCGCCTGCCAGCCTTCTTCGGTAGCAATCTCACGCGCGGCGGAGAGAATGCGCTGCCGAATCTCCTGTCGTTCCCGCTCTCGGCGTTGTTTAATCCCCATAGTTCTGATAATCCGTTCAATGAACAGTAATAGTTAGATGAATAATTTCCGAACATCTATCGGTAAATGTAGATTATGATCGACTAGTTTGTCAAGAGAAAAGGGAAGGAAAGGTTGAAGCAGAAGAAACCTGATCGATATATTGCAGAATCGGCTGTTTTTGTGACAAACGGACAGAATATACTGAGGATACAAACTCAAACAACGAGTTTGCTAACCTGCGTATGAAAATAACGTAGTATAAGAAGGAGAAGCTATAGTCCCGTTAGAAAGGTACACGATAACGTGAGATGTCTCACAGAGCCATTGGTGAGCAATGGCTATACACTGGAAATGACACCGGAGAGACTGGGCTGGCTTGAGCCCACTGATGCAGACCTCCCGCTGGAGCAGTTGAGGGAAAAGTACCGGCAGAACGGCTGCCTCTGGTTGAAGGGATTCTTTGATCCAGACGCCATTTTGAACTTCCGTAATTCTTTCTTTGAGAGCATTTTTTCTGGAGCGAAAACGTTCTTTGAGATTGTCAGTTCGCAGGAGTATCAGGACTTCTGCACTATGCCCCGTCTCTGGAACTTCTATCAGGAGTTTTTGGGGGGCCAGCCCTACTTACATAAGCGCAAGATTATTCGCTTCACCCATCCCGGTGAAGAGCACTGTACAGGTGGACACTACGATCTGATCTACCTGCGTGCAGGAACCGATGAATTCTGTACCAGTTGGATACCACTTGGTGATATTCCTGCCGAAATGGGAGGTTTGATCTACCTGGAGGGTTCAGACGCTGTGGGACGCCAGATGGAGGGCGAGTTCAATGTGAAGAACGCAGCTCTTCCTCCCGAAGAACGCATCAGCGCCTTCAACCGCAACATGCGCGAGAATGGCTGGATCAGCACCAACCTTGTAGACATGGCAAATCGCTTCAGTGGCCGCTGGCTGATCGCCGACTATGAGGCTGGGGACATGGTGATCCACAGCCCGTATATGATTCATGCTGCCACACAGAACCATGATCCCTTAAATAGAATGAGACTTTCCACCGACATTCGCTACCAGCGTGCCTATGATCCGATTGATCCACGCTGGGCCAACAACTGGGTCCCAGGTGACAATTTATAACGAGGAGAAAGTCTTTGCTTCCACTCATCTATACTAATCTGGGAGCCGCCGGCATATTCCTGGCGGCTTGCCTGGTCTGGAATGTTCCAGAAATAATAGGTGCGATCAAGCAAAAAGCGAAGACCTCTCGAAAAGAAGCCTTAGTCCAGGATCGTGGCTCAATGGGCATCCTGATCGGACTACAGTGGATTGGCATCTCACTGAATTTCGCGCTTGCTGGGCTGTTTCCGGCAGCCGCTATAGGAGGGTATCGAACAGCACTCTTTTTCCTTGGGGTGACTCTGATCCTCCTCGGTGTAGCTTTTCGCTGGTATGCTATCTGGACGCTAGGATCCTATTTTACGCGCGATGTAGCAGTGTCGGCAGATCAGCAGGTAGTGCAAGACGGCCCGTACCGCTATATTCGTCATCCTGCCTACAGCGGTACATTCTTGACGATGTTGGGAGTAGGTCTCGCGATGACAAACTGGGCTAGCCTTCTCGTCTTGCTTATGTGTGTGTTCCTGGGTCATATGTACCGGGTGCGCGTTGAGGAGAAGGCGCTGATCCGTGCCATTGGTCGGCCATACATTGAGTATATGCATCACACCAAACGCTTCATTCCTCTGGTATTGTAGGGGTGAAGCTCTTCCCCGACATGTTGTTCTGACGGCAGAAAGTGGGGCGAGTCATCCAATGAGTCTGGGAGGCGGGTAACCTTTCGTTCTAACTCGACCGCATTTCTCACAAGTGCCGGGGAAAGAGATATGCAGAAGGCAGGAAGAAATCATGGCGATTTTCTTGATTGTACCCCTTATCATTCTAATTATTTGGATAGCAGGTTTTCTTTTGGCCACGGATTTTGCTGTTCCTCTGAGGAGTGTGAGGCGGTTTCATCATGTGCTCGTGATTTTTCCTCATGCGGATGATGAAACCATCAGTTGCGGAGGTTCACTTCATAATTTATCGGTAGGAGGAAGTGCCATTACATTGGTAATTCTGACCAAAGGAGAAAAGGGGATGCCGAGGGCAACACTCAATAGGAGCCTCAAAGATATTCGAACGAGAGAAGCCCAGACAGTGATATCAATTCTGGGTATCTCCAAACTCATCCAGGAAGACTTTGGCGACGGGCAACTGCAAGAGAAAAGGCAGGAGTTGACAACGTTCATTGCTACTATTATCGAACAGGAAAAGCCTGATCTTCTTATCACCTACGATCTCGCCGGGTTCTACGGGCATGCAGATCATATCATCTGTTCTGAGATCATCACTGAGCTGAAAAAAACTCGATTTCCAGAGGTTTCTTTATGGTATGTGACGTTCCCTAAAAGGGTACTGGCAAGAGTTAAGCCGCCTGAAGATATGGTTACAGACCCACACTTTCAAGAAAAACGTGCCTCTCCTACACATAAAATATTTATAGGGGCCAGCGTGTTTCCAAAGATCAAGTCATGGTACACCTATAAGAGCCAGCGAGCCTCTTTGACAAAGGACATGGGGAAGTTTCTTCCCATCTGGTTTTTGCTCTCTATGGTGCTTTTTGAATATTTTGCGGAGGTGAGTTAGTTTACATGCAAAAAGCTGAACGGAAAAATTTGCGAACCATCGCTCTTGGTGTTGGTGCTGCGGGCTTCCTGATGGTACCGATTGCATTGGAAGTTCGGTTGAGGCAAGCGACACAACGCCTGACAGATGCGTGGCAGCATGTGCCTATCGAACCTCGTCGCTCCACACTGCTGGGTATTAGCTTCCGCCCACCGCAAGTTGCCGCGCTGGGATTAGATGCGCGAACTACTCTGCAAACATTGCTTACATATCCGTTTCAACTCATTCGATTAGGGGCCTACTGGAATCGCATGGAACCTGAACCAGGAATATCTTATACTGATGAGCTTGATTGGCAGATCGATGCTGCCGAACGAGCAGGAAAGCAGATTATTCTGTGTGTTGGCCCCCTGAAAACCTTTAGTTATCCCGAGTTCTTTGTGCCAGCACACTATCTCAAGCACCCACTGAAAGAACATACGCTCATTAAGCCGTCCGCTTACCCGTCGCTCCTGACGGGCTCGACAGAATTCATCACTCGTCTTGTGGAGCGGTACAAAGATCGGAAAGGCATTGTTGCCTGGCAAGTTGAACACGAAGCCGTGGATCCGCTTGGGGTAGAACACTCCTGGCGTTTAGATGCTGCCTTTGTCGAAAAAGAAGTGGAAGCGCTCAGAAAAGCCGACCCCAGCAGGCCGATTATGATGAATGGCTTTTTGCCGACCTCCCTGCTCGTGCGCCTCTCCCAATGGTGGCGGACTCGCGATCAGGGCGATTCACTCATGGTAGCACAACGCATGGCAGATATTGTTGGGATCGACTATTACCCACGTCACGCGCTGACGACCATTGGGACCAAAACGTTGTATTTGGATGGAAGCAAGAGTCCCTGGCAGCAACAGAGACAGAAGCAATTATTCGCGTGGGCCTGTACTCATGGAAAAAAACTGATGATTGCGGAAGGGCAGGCGGAGCCGTGGGAGACGGTGACGACTCCACCCAATCCAGACAGGCAGGGCATGTATAGTTGTTTGCCGGAACAAGTCATCACTAACTATAATACCTGCATGCGCTGGTTCCAACAAGAAGCAACCCTTTATTCGTATCTTTTTTGGGGAGCAGAGTATTGGATGCTGCGAAAGCGATGCGCTGATTTAAGCTATCTACACGCGTTTGCTCGCATTCTTGAAAATGCGTGACAAGGCGTCAGGTACTATAAAGGCAAGTTGGTGCGATTCTGGCATTTCGCACCAACTTGCCAATTGCTCTGTTTCCTTGTCCCTATCTTATGATCCGAATAATTGTCCCAGCGTTCCCATTGTCCCACCAAGGTTGCTCTGACCTCCGGCTTGCTGTGCGCCCTCGGGAGTGGGTGGATGGTAGGTCATGGACTGAATACCGAGGCGACCGGGGCCGGTGAAGCGGTTGAGGATAATCGAAGCGCCCGCCATAAGGCCACCGATAGCTCCAAAGAGGCCGCCTCCACGCTGTGAACCGGCCACAGTTGTCACTGTCATGCCTACACCGGGATCTTTCCATAGCCAAGCCCCAGGCTCAACGTCCAGCGTTTCTCCAGGCTGCAGCATCTTCTCGAAGACGTTGCCATAACCATGCAGTAGTACCAGACCTTCGCCACCCATACAGGTAAACTGGTCGATGAACAGACCGGTACGGCTGAAGAGGATGTTGGCAGCACCTTGCTGGAAGCGGAAGCCATAATCAACATTGCTAGTGGCGAGCAGGAACTGGTGCTCACGTACTTCGACGGTCTGACCCTGCTGCAGGCGCAATGCTACAATCTGGCCGACCGAGTCTCGTGAGAAGGAGATGTTGCCTGGCCCCTGTGCCTCACTGATAAAGATTTGTAGGCCTGCAAAGAAGCGCTTCGCGGCTCCTTTGATCGATTTGAAGCCAATCTGGACACCTGGATGTTTCCAGAGCAGAATATGGTGCTCAAAGTAAATGCCCAGTTGATTTCCAAGCATAACATCCGCCACAGGCACCAATTCTCCGTCGATATTGATCGTCATATCGGCAACTCTTAGCGGCCCTTTAGGGTTGTGTATTTCGGCTCTCGGTGTACCACTGAAGTCGCTCTTCCCGTACTCTTCATATTGATTCGGCGGTATATAAGCTCCCTGAGGTTGCGCATTATATGGATTTTGCTGCCCATAGGGGTTTTGCTGTGGGGGTGGTCCACTATATGGATTTTGTGGCTGAGGTGGTGGTGTCTGCCCTGCGACGGGAAGCGGCCGACCACAACTGCCGCAGAATTTCACTCCATCGGCTACCTGGTTTTGACAATAGGGACAAATCATGTGATGACCTCCTTAGATTGGCACCTTTGCATCGATCTTTAATATCCACTGTTAGAGTGATGTACTGGGTTATAGCTTTTTTATCCACGCAATAACTCATGCTTGCCCTGATGATATCACATCAAGGCAAATACACAAGGGCGTAACAAAAGACATATTAACTCATCTTTCGTTACGCCCTATTCCAAAGGATTTTTGGCAATTTTTCACGCAGATAGAACCAGCACGTAGAGATAGACTATACGCGATACTCTAATAATTACTGAATAGAATAGTGCCAGAGTTCTTAAAGAACGAAGCTATCGGCAAGTGGACTGCGACTGTTGCCATTTTCCCGTTTTTCGCCACCAAGATTGACAGGTTGCTGCCCGGCTGTTGCCTGCCGTCCGGCCTGGGCATATGATGGAGAATTGCCGGGTGTATTCTGCAAGTTTTGCAAACTTTGTAATGCGGCCTGCGATTGTCCATTCATAGGCGAAGAAGCACTCTGATCGTTGGCAAGTTGAATAGTCTTGCCTTCGATGACCACTGCAATCCCAATACCTCGTCGCAAATCAGCAAGTTGCCGACGCAATTCGCGATTCTCTGACTCCAACGCGTCCATTAATTTTTTCTGCTCAAGCAGCATCTGGGCGATGCCCTCAAAACCAGCGCTAGCAGCACGATCCATGGTGAATTCCTCCTGCGAAATTCGTGTACCCAATAATTCTAAAACAAAGTCTCCCAACACAGCGCTACGTCCTCCCCAACTTATGTCGTACTCAACAAGGGTACGATGCGATCCCAAATGGCCGCCGCAACGCCTGTCTTAGGCATAACGGGCAAGTCTTCCATTGCTCCAGTGGCATGAAAGATATATACCTTATTGGTCTCTGCACCAAAACCGCTATCAGGGCGACTCACATCATTTGCCACAAGCAAATCGAGGTGCTTCGCAACCAGTTTAGCGCGTGCATACGACATTAGCTCCTCCGTTTCAGCAGCGAAGCCGACACGCACCAGGTGTTTCTTTGCCCTACTGTTGCTCGTTTGTCCATCCAACATTTCAGCGAGTTCTCCCAGAATATCTGGGTTACGTACCAGTCTGACGGAGAACCCTTCCTCCTCACCTTCTTGAGCTTCCCCCCCCTCTACTACTTCGCCCTTCTTTAGCTTCTGTGCTGCAGGCGCTGCTGGACGAAAATCCGCGACGGCGGCGCTCATAACGAGCACATCTGCTTCTGCGATTGCGCTATGGACGGCATCCCGCATTTGCATTGCGGTTTCGACTTTCTGCACAACCACCCTGTAGGGCACTTCTAATGCCACCGGCCCTGAGATCAATGTGACATATGCACCGCGATCTCTTGCTTCTGCTGCAAGGGCATAGCCCATCTTCCCTGAAGAGCGATTCCCTACATAGCGTACCGGATCGATGGGTTCTTGAGTCCCACCTGCTGTCACTACTACGTGACGACCTGCAAGATCACCGTTTTGGCCGAGTACCATACGAATGGCACCTAGCAAAACAGGTGTATCAGGCAAACGTCCCTGGCCTATCATCCCTGAAGCCAGTCGCCCTACTTCCGGCTCTACGATAAAAGCTCCACGCGTCCGCAGCAAAGCGAGATTCGCCGAAGTTGCCGGATGTGTGTACATGCCTTCATACATCGCAGGGGCCAAAAGCAAAGGCGCTTTTGTAGCTAATGCTACCGCAGTCAGCATATTGTCTGCTATGCCATGAGCCAACTTGGCGATTGTATTGGCTGTTGCCGGAACAACCACTAGTAGCTCGGCTTCTACTGCAAGGGCAATATGTGTCTCTGCAGCCCTTCCTGAAGGTTCCCAGAGGTCGGTGTATACAGGCCGATGACTCATCGTCGAGAACGTTAGCGGGCGAACAAAGTCTTCCGCGTGCCGCGTCAGAATCACATCTACAAGCGCACCTGCCTGTTGCAGGCGGCTAACTAGCTCGACTGCTTTGTAGGATGCAATTCCTCCACAAATACCGACGAGAATGCGCCTGTTAAGTAACACCGCTTACTTGCTCGCTTCTTGCAAATCCGACTGTAGGACCTGATTGATCGCGGCCATAGCCGAAGTTATTGGCCTGCGAAGGCCATTGCTACAATAGCACAGGATGATACGCATAGACAAGAGGACAGCCATAAGTACCATCTTACAGCTTATGCAAATTGATATCTCCTGTACCTACATCCAGGGTAAGTTGGGCAGTCGGCTGTGACGTATTAGGAATGAGTGGGCCGTAATAGGTATCTGAGCCATTGCTTGTCTGGATTGGAAGATTGAAGCCGTCGCTATTGATCTTGCCGGCAGTAGTGCTGGTGTCAAGCAGCATATTCTTTAGCGTAGGAAATGGAGTAAGATCCAAATTCCCGACTTCACTGTGAATCTTGTACCAGGGATGGGCATTACTGGTGGGCTGGCCGCATGGGTTCAGATTCGAGCTGTTCGTCGTATCGAAGTTACCTTTGAAGGTGACATTGCCGGTGCCTGTCGATAAACAAGAACCAGCATCCAGTTGTGCCTGCTGCACACTCAAATTTCCTACTCTTATCTCGATATCGAAAAGGTATGCTGCATTGGCATTGGTACTGGTAGGCAAGGTAATGGTTACATCAACGCTATCACCTAAGTTGCCGCAGATGGTGTTAGTCTGGCTACATATGGTCAAGATCAAGGTAGGGGTCGTGGGACTTACCGGGCTGAGGATAAGCGGGATGCCTGCAAGCGCTTTATTGGCATCACTCTGATTACCCGCCTGGACCTTCTTCACGGTGGTGACGGTCGTCATACTGGCGGTTGGGTCTATGATAATCGTGACATTGCTGGCCACACCGCCCACTTTATTATTGATTTGGATCAGCGAAAAGTTCGAGATCGAGAATGTTTGCGTGTTCTTTTGTGTGAACGTCTTGTTGAAAACGCCGCCGAAAAGAGTGCCACCCAGTGTTGAATGGAAAAAGATGACGAGAACGATAGCTACGATCAAGGCAATAGTAAGTATGCCACCGGCGCATCCAGCAAGCATCCATGGCCATGCTCTGCGCTGCTTTACTTGCGGCAAATGTCTTGTCGTCTTCCCAGCTACGCGTCTATCCCTTACAACCGGAGCTTTGTTAGCCCTATCAGGTGGTCGATAGAGACGATCAGTAGAACGCCTATCAATTCGCGCGCGCGTGTGTTGACTCGGTTGGTCCCAGACTTGATCAGCCCCTGTATCATAAGGAGGCATTTCTTCGGATGGGCGAGGCCTTGTGTCTTGCTGTCGCGGGTACTCTGTATCATAAACATCTGTAGGTGTGGAGGGCCTTTGGCCAGTACGCCGAGGAGGTTCTGTTTCATAGCTTTCACCAGCATAATCCTCCGGCAGGCGAGTGCTCTGCCTTGAGGGAGTGGAAGGTGTTTCATAATTTTCGAGTGAGTAATCCTGCTGGCCAGGAAGCTGGGCTTTTGATGAACGAGAACGCTGTTGCTGCTTGAGTCGTTTGCGACGCAGGTGAGCTTCGTAGGATGTTTCCTTTGGAGGTTCCTTCCAAAATTGTTGTGGTCTATCGTTCTCTCTGCTCATTCGTCGGTCCTTATTCGATGTACGGAGTTATGAAGCCAGTTGTTGGCGGCGTGATTGATATACTTTCACCAAACTTTGAAAGCGTAAAGGTGCGTGTAGTAGAGGCTGTATCACCGGCGGCTGCTATGCCGGTAATACGAATCAGGTAGGGCAGGTTGTCTGATTTGCCGATGCAGGTGGTAACAGAATCCATTGTGCCAGCAGGCGCGTTACCGCCGGTGATGCCTGACAAATAGGTTGGATCAAGTGTGCCGTTGACATTCCAGCACGGGGTACCGTTGACAGTCACATTGGTATCGCTTGATGTGGTGGGATTCTCGATGTGGCCTAGAATAGCAGCGACTCCCATTTGTGGGTCTGAAAGTGTGCGCGGATCAATCAGTCCTGTCGTTGAATGCCACTGCTGGGTAATGGGGTCGGTAATATACTGTTGCTTGCCAATGGCAATGATCTGTACCTGGGCATTACTACCTAATACCAGAGCGATGGCGTTAGCTTTTAACTTATCAGGGACAGCGATATCGCCCTCTGCTTGAAGTATCGTGAGTGTTGCACTTGTACCTGGATGCTCGGTCGTCAGCTTGAAATGGTAGGCGGTGACGGCCCTGATCGCGGTCTGAGCTTTAGAAATAAGCTGATGGGCATCGGGTACTGATGTAGTGTTGCTTCCTCCGCACGCTGCTAGCAGCAGTAGAAGGAGTGCTAACAACGCGAGGTAAAGACCCGATTTATTGCGCTCATACATGGCTATCTCCTTACTGTGCAGCCACCTGTATTTTTGACTTGCGTGCTTAGAATAGCTCACAGGCTTATTCTACCATAAACAACAAATGCCTTAGCGTGCGTCTCGGGAACGGGCGCATTAGTTTGTTATAGGGAAACAAATAGGCCATAGGGATCGAAATGGACTGATTGTCCTCGCTCTTACTCCCCGACATACAAAATCCATACACGCAGGTTGAAGCACTCAACTTGCAGAATGGACATCCGCTGTGGTCTAAGCAACTCAGTTATAGTAGCGTTCCTGCCTGCTGTTCACGATGAAAGGCGTCGTCTATGCTAATGACAAAGAAGGAATTCTGCTTTAAACGGCAGCAACGGACATACGCTCTGGCAGGCAAATATAGGGGATGTGGTGGCGATTATCGCAGGTTCGTAATGGCCGTTTGCCTACATACAATTCATAACAACCTTACGAACCTGTTTGAATACTGAAATCGTGCAGACGAGGGCGAGTACTGGCATCGTCTGCTCCATTATTACGTAGAATGGTTAAGCACGCCTTAGTTCGTTTATGGCTTGCTCTGCTTGAACACGATCCGTAAAGCCACCAACCATCGTCGAGCGTTCAATCGTCGCGATAGAAGTACCTCCTCCTTACGTTAATATACAGTGAAGTCCTCTTTATCAGAAGATATTGTTTTCTCATGCAGACTTTTTGTTTACACGCACGAGCTTTATAAAAGGTTACAGGCCCAAAGGTCTTGCCAGATTGATTGCTATAGTTGCATTTACGATCTCAAAACAGTACAATGTCACCAGTTTATTAAAGCAAACGTACAGGCATAAAAGGAGCACCTGTTGAAGAAACTTATTATTGCTTTGTTTCTAGCCGCGCTATCCACTTTTGCCGTGTTTGGAGGGTCTACTCAGAATCTGATCTATAATGCCCATGCCGCTTCCTTCGATGTCTCCCGGTTCGTCCAGATATGTTCAAATGCACCTGCCCGGTATGCACATTGCAACGCTATCCGAGTGCTACCCCCTTCCCCTTCCACATCCATTTCCAATTCCACCGGCTGCGATAGTATCCCCGTAGGGGGCTATCATCCCTGTGACCTCCAGTCCGCCTACAATCTCCCCTCTTCTACAACAGGCAATGGACAGACGATCGCAATTATTGATCCCTATGATGATCCCAATGCTGAGTCCGACCTCAGGGATATACCGCACAGAATTTGGTTTGCCACCCTGTACTACAGCAAATGGCTGCTTTAAAAAGGTCGATCAGAATGGCGGCACAAACTATCCACAATCCAATTCCGCTTGGGCACAAGAGACTTCACTCGACCTGGATATGGTCAGCGCAATCTGCCCTAATTGCAATATCCTGCTTGTTGAGGCCACAACCTCCAGTATGCAAAATCTTGAAATATCTAATGATACAGCCGCACAAATGGGAGCCAATGTCATCAATAATAGCTATGGCATCAGCGAGTATAGCGCAGAAACCAGCGAACAGTCTCATTTCAATCACCCTGGGGTGGTCGTCACGGCCAGTGATGGCGATGGAGGATACAAAACCCAGTTCCCGGCAGCGTCTCAGTACGTCACCGCCGTTGGTGGAACCACTTTAAAACCAGCACAGAACTCCCGTAGCTGGAGCGAGACTGCCTGGAGTGGTACAGGAAGTGGCTGCAGTCAGTATATCAGCAAACCCAGTTGGCAAACAGATTCTGGATGCAGCAACCGCACTATAGGTGATGTCTCGGCAGTTGCAGATCCCAATACAGGTGTTGCGGCCTATGATAGCTATGGTGGTGTAAGTGGCTGGGTTATCTATGGGGGCACAAGTGTGGCCTCCGCGATTATAGCAGGTGTTTATGGGCTGGCGGGCAATGCTAGTAGTGTACGCTACGGTTCGTATTCATATAGCCAAACTGGCAGTTTGAATGATGTTACTAGTGGAAGCAATGGAAGTTGTGGTACATATCTTTGTAATGCTGGGTCAGGCTATGATGGGCCGACCGGTAATGGCACTCCCAACGGTACAGGTGCTTTTTAAAGTATTAGCTTGTGAGATTGAGTAGCAATGGAGATAGGAGAAACCCTGCTGGTCAGTAATAGGCAGGAATGGCGTGAATGGTTAGCTCAACATCATCATGACTCTAAGGAGATCTGGTTGATCTACTACAAGAAAAGCTCTGGGAAAGCGGGCATCTCTTATGAGGAGTCTGTGGAAGAGGCGTTGTGCTTCGGCTGGATTGATGGCGCTATCAAAGGTATTGATGAAGAGATCTACGCGGGACGTTTTACTCCTCGGCGTCTCAAAAGTCCGTGGTCTACCTCCAATCGTGAACGTGTCGCTCGTTTACTACGCGAGGGAAAGATGACCGAGGCGGGTTTGGCTGCACTTCCAAATGATCTATAAAGCAAGTGCAGCCGTGCTCATTTCATGAAAATTTCTCTGTCAATTGTGAGAGGTTAGCTGATTAACTCGGCAGCCAGATCGACCTGGTTAAGATCAGGAATGCATGGCCAGAGTATGAGTTCATCTGCACCGATGTCTATGAAAGACTCGATAGCTTGCTTCACAGCATCGGTCGTAGATGGAATAGCTCTGGCTCGCTGCTCTGCTGCTGGCCCTAAAAAGCTGTAGTAGGTGCGAATATATTCCCCGGCCCGCTCTGCTGCGTCGGGGCCGAGTCCGAAGTACATACATGTGACGAAGCGCGGTTTGCCGGTCCTACCCGCAGCCTCCCAAGATTCTTCAGCTATCCTGTAAAAGCGCAGCGCTTGCTCAGGACCAGCTCCGCCACCGATGAAGCCATTTCCCCAAGGGCCAACTCGTTGGACGGCAGCGGGTGAATAGCCTCCGATGAGCAATTCAGGGCCTCCCTGTTGCACAGGTGGTGGACCTACAGGCCCTACTTTATCATCCAATGCGTCACCCGACCAGATGCGCTTCATCAGGGCTAGTTGCTCCTCAAAGTGCTCGCCTCAATTGCGGAACTGAGCGGGGGCTGCACGGAAGTCATCTTCTCTCGCTCCAACGCCTAGACCTAATGTGAGGCGACCATTCGAGAGAGCGTCGATTGTCGCGGCCTGTTTCGCTAAAATCCCTGCATTACGTAATGTTGTGATCAAAACGGTGGTCATCAAGCGAACGCGCTGGGTTACGGCTGCGGCGGCTGCCAATGTCGTCAGTGGCTCATAGTTAGGAAATACCATACGGTCAAGCATGGCGAGGCTTGAGAAGGGTCCAGCGTCTGCCTTTCTTGCCCAGTTCAGTACAAGTTGACCATTCACGCCAGGTATAGTTGCCGGTAAGCCAATACCGATTTTCATAGATGGTTCCCTCCTGTGTTGTTTGTCAGGGTCCAGGCAATTCTAAATACGTTGATTCTTGCTATCCGACAACAGCATTATATAAGGATGGTTGTGCGCGTGCCAAGCTCCTCTTTTCAATACTCTAGCTGCACGATATAATAGGGGACAATCGCACGTCTCTTTAGAGGCACCTTTTGAGTGCCCAGGGGCAGGAGGAAGTTTATGGCCGAGCAGGAACGCTTTAGAGTTCGTTTTTGGGGTGTGCGCGGAAGTTACACCACTCCGGGTCCTCAAACGGTACGTCATGGAGGCAATACCTCGTGTGTCGAGGTGCAGGCTGGACCGCATACCCTTATCCTGGATGCAGGAACTGGCATCATCGGCCTGGGCAAGGAGCTCCTACAGCGTGCGGCAGGAGAGCCACTACACCTCTCACTCTTCATCACACACGGCCATGGTGATCACTTGCTCGGCCTCCCTTTCTTCACACCACTCTATAGTTCTCAGACCTCAATCAATATCTTTGGCCCACGCCTGTTAGACCGCAGTATTGAGCAACTTGTAACCCCAATCATGTCTCCGCCGTATTTTCCAGTAGATATTCGTACGTTGCCATCATGTCACACGTTTTATACCATAAGCGAAGAAGAGCAAATTTTCTGGAGACATGGCGAAATCGAACCCACAATTGAACCTGTAAGGACGGGAAAGGTGGGTGGAGTAGGAGACCTTGTGTCCGCACATGAATCTGCCAAAGCCGAGGTTCGCGTCGTTGCACGGTTCACTAATAGTCATCCTATGGATGGAGCGCTTATCTACTGCATCGAGTATGCTGGTCGGCGCCTCATCTATTCTACGGATGTAGAATGGAAAGAGCAGTATGATCTCGGATTTCTGGCCTTTGTGGAGGGAGCCGACTTGCTGATACATGATGCGCAGTATACGAATCACGATTATCAGCAATCGAAGCAAGGGTTCGGTCATAGTACGCTTGAGATGGCAACGGGCGTAGCACGTGCGGCTCACGTACGAGAGTTGATCTTGTTTCATCATGAACCAACATATGATGACGGTGAATTGGATGCTATGGAGATAGAAGCGCGTACGCAATTCGCAAACACACGTTCTGCGTATGAGGGTATGGAAATTGATATGTAGGGCCTTGTACCCGTCCATAGAAAGAAATTGGCGAGGAAAATATGTCCCCAAGTCCTATAAATGTTATACTGGCGCTAATGATAATCGCCTCGTTCCTGGTGGCTGTCGTCCTGCATGAATGCGGCCATGCTCTGATGGCTACTTTATTGGGTGATCCGACGCCACGCGATGAAGGGCGACTCAGTTTAAGTTTACGCCTACAGCTCGATCCTATTGGGACGGTGCTGGCCGTGATACTGGCTTTCTTCCCCGTGGCCGCTGGTCCGGTAGGTTTAGGTTGGGGCAAGCCAGTCAAGTCGGATGCCTGGAAACTACGAGGTGGGCCAAATGCTGGTACATTGCTGGTAGCGCTGGGTGGGCCGATAGCAAGTTTGATTGTTGGTCTGCTTTTCGCTATCATATTGCGATTGCTAGTCGTGGCATCCCTTGCCCCCAATTTTTTTACTGATCACTTACTCCAGTTGGTACTGGTTTTTGCGAGTGTGAATATCAGCCTGGCTATCTTCAATCTTATTCCACTTTATCCTCTTGATGGCTACCAGATTCTGTATACATTGCTGCCGAGTCGGCAGGCGGTACAGTTTGCCAGGTCTGCTGCATATGGCCCGTTCATTATCCTGGCAATCATCTTCCTCTTGCCTTTCCTAGGACAGTTGTCTGGCCTGGGAGGTCTGTTCATTTTTCACATTCCATACTATATCCTGCTTGGCGCTCTCAATATCATCGGCTTGATGCTAGGCGCACCGGCTGATTACCTTTTCTTGCTCTATGTTCAGAGATAATGCCATGGGGATGGGGGTACAAAAACTGATTTATCGTTTCTGGCAGGTACGCCAGCAACTCGGCTTTGTTGCTCCGCTATCGAACGAGGAGCGTTCAGAGGTGGCGCATTGGCTTCCGGGTTCTGCCATTCTGCTCTTCGAGACGATGTCAGCAGCCGATCAGCGGCATGCCTTACGAGTCTGCCGGGGGCTACAGGAACGTGGTTGTACAGAAAAAGATTTACTTAGTGCCGCTCTTTTACACGATGTTGGCAAGGCTGGGGGGCGTGTGCCCTTCTGGACGCGGCCTGTTATCGTTATAGGCAAATTGTGTTTCCCACACCTCCTTGTTCGTCTAGCTGTCTATCCGCGTGAAGGAATAGGCCTTCCACACCTGCAATCCTGGCGTCGCCCGCTTGGCTATGCTTGGTGGCATGCTGATATCGGTGCGGACCTAGCTGCAGACGCGGGACTTTCAGAGCGTGCTATTCTCTATATCCGTACCCATCACCAGCCAAATGGCCCGGCAGCGGCGTTACATATTGTAGATGAGGCTTCGTAGCTATGCTCGATCAAACAGAGCCATCTCTTCTCAATGAGGTGGTCAGGGACGGGCGACCACAAGGGTCCCCACCCAGCACAACCCTACACCCGCCCCTACAAACAATTGGCGAACAGGCGCAGTATGTTGTGCATCTGCCCATATTTGAAGGCCCACTCGACCTTTTACTGCATCTGATTGAGAAGCGGCAGATGGAGATTACGACCATCTCGCTAATGGCAGTGACTGACCAGTATCTCGCATATCTTCAACAGTGGCAGGAGCCTGATGGTATGCCGCTGGCGAATATGGCTGCCTTTGTTTCTATTGCTGCCCGCCTGCTCTTCATCAAGTCGCAGAGCCTTTTACCGCGCAGTCCTAAAGACGAAATGGTGGACGATGAGGGAGATTGGCAGAATGCAGCAGCTATGGCTGAAGAGTTACGTCTGCATCTGCTGGAATACAAATTTGCTAAGGAGATTGCGCAATATCTACGCCAGCGTGAAAAGGCTGGACTACAAACCTACGGACGTTCTGGTTTGCTAGCGGGCATCGAGGCGCAACTTGCATGGACTCCTCCCACGCTGGTCGGTCTAGAGGCACAATCGCTGACCCAAGCTTTTCAACGCCTGCTCGAAGTACGAGCAAAGGATGAGGTAAACGGTGCGGACTTGCTGCCCCTGGCACGTGTACGCGTGAGCGATCGTATGGCAAAGATCGTCGAATTGCTCTCAAAACGCTCCAGCATCCAACTTACCGAATTGATTGAGCATGAAGCTTCCCGTCTGGTGATTATTGTCACGTTCCTTGCCGTGCTTGAGATGTGGAAGCACGAGCGCATCTGTGTGAAGCAAGAGACGCTTTTCAGCCCAATCACCTTGGAGCGAGGAATGCATTGGAGTGAGTAGAGCGGATTTATCGTGCCCCATAAGCTGCCCCCACCCCACAGGGCAACCGCAAGGGATTGCCCCTACGATACACGAAGCGGCCTTGTGAGCGGTGTCGGACGATGAGTAATAAATGAATTGGGGAATCGTTTGGCCCCGTAAGCCGATAATGAGTTGTAAGAAAATACTCTGGATACGTGGTGACTTGCCCTTTAGCCGATACATAGGCCCCAACGGAGGATGGTGGCGAAGTTGCAGTTGAGGTGTCCGAATCACGGTACCAAGGGGTACGGAGCCGATACTTTGGCAGTCGGGGGATAGGCGCGATACATGGGCCTCGACGGATTGCTCCTAGACTGAACCAATATGCGCTCAGTATCGTATAGTGTACAATGCTTGGGTAGTATTTGGTCGTATATCTCATCGATTAAAGAGGAGCTTGATTTATGGGCATGACGAAAGATGGGCTGTCGTACTGGCAAGCTGATACAGATGGCGAACCACTTCTTGAAATCACTATTGGTGATCTTTTAGACCAGCGTGCAGAGGAACTTCCTACCCAGGAAGCTATTGTCTATTCATGTTATCCAGAATTTGGCGGGGCGCTGGACATTCGCTGGACATATGCAGAGTATCGCGAACGTGCTAACGCGGTTACCAGTGGCTTGATGGCTCTCGGACTCAACAAGGGAGATCATATTGCTGTGTGGGCTGCTAATCTTCCTGAGTGGCCATTGTTACAGATGGCTGCTGCCAAGGCTGGACTGGTGCTGGTGACGATCAATCCGATCTTACGTGCTGCTGAGGTAGAGTACATCCTGAAGCAGGGCGATGTTCGTGCGCTCTTCTTTATGGCGCGGGTGCGAGACTACGATTGTCTGGCCGCTATGCGCTCTATAACGACTCCTGGCATAAAGAATGGTGAAGTAAGCAGCGAACGCTTGCCTATGCTGCGTTATCTGTGCTTGTTGGGTGCATCTCCTGCTAGTTTGTTGGAGCAAGAAGGTTGGCGTCCCACGATGTTCCGAGAAATGGTCGCGGAGGGTGCGCAAGTTAGTACAGATACACTTGCTGAGCGACAGGCCTCTATCACACCTCATGACGCGGCACTAATTTTGTATACGTCGGGGACGACCGGTTTCCCCAAAGGTGCCATTCTTACACATCACAATCTCCTCAATCAAGCGATGTTCGTGGCAAAAAGTGCGGATATAGGGCAGAATGGCCGGGGTTGTGTGCTTGTACCGTTCTTCCATGTCTTTGGCTGTGTCGGTTATACTCTAGCAAGCCTCTATGCAGGCGCTACAATCCATCCTCTGCTGGCCTTCGATCCCTTGAAAGCCATGCAGGTGATCAGCAGCGAGCGCTGCACTATGACCGGCGGGGTTCCCACCATGCTGCTTGCCATGCTACAGCACCCGGACTTCGTCAAATATGATCTCACATCGCTGAACTTTATAAGTTGCGCGGGTGCACCCGTTCCCGTTTCTCTGATGGAGCAGGTGAAAGAACGCATTGGGGCGGATATCGTCATCGCTTTTGGCCAGACTGAAAATACTGGTGCCATGACCTTAACCTTACGAAATGACCCGTTTGAACTGAAAGCAGCTACAGTAGGTATACCCCTACCGCATACCGAGGTTAAGATCATCAATCCGGCAACCGGCGAGGTTGTGCCTTGCGGTGAGCGGGGTGAAATCTGCTGCCGGGGTTATCTCGTCATGCAAGGTTACTATAATATGCCTGAGAGAACGGCTGAGGCGATGGATGCTGAAGGCTGGCTGCATACTGGAGACCTCGCCACTATGAATGCCCAAGGTTATATTAATATCGTCGGTCGCCTTAAAGAGATGGTTATTCGCGGGGGCGAAAATATCTTTCCACGGGAGATTGAAGAACTGCTCATTCGCCATCTCAAGGTTGCTGATGTGCAGGTGTTGGGAGTTCCCGACCCATTCTTCGGTGAAGAACTGCTGGCCGTGGTCATTCCTAAGTCGGGTGTGGAATTGACCGAGCAAGAACTGCGCGACTATTGTAAAGATGCGGTTAGTCGTCAGAAAGTTCCGCGCTACTTCCAGTTTGTGGAGTCCTATCCTTTGACGGGTAGTGGCAAGGTGCAGAAGTTTGTGCTACGTGAGAGTGCGATTAGGGCTTTGGGGCTTCAGGAGGCGGCGAGAATCAAGACAGCGTGAAGTTTCCCAAAAATTATGTCGCAGGCTGAGTGCCACTCAGCCTGCGACATAATTTTTGGGAAACTTCACAAACTTGACAGGTAGTGGCTCAAGTTTTATACTGAAAACACAATAAAACTGGTTTCCCGTACCTTGTGGAGCGCACATGTCGTGCCTCTGCAAACAGAAATAAGGAGATAGTGTAGGAATGGAAAAGCCTCAGGAGATGCATTCGGAGCAAGGGCAGCAGGTAACAGAGGATAGCGCTCCTACCCCTGCTACTCAAGATGCGCGTATTGCCGAGTTAGAAGCACAGCTTGCACAGGCACGCCAGGAGGCGGCAGAGAACTGGAATAAATACGTGCGCGAGCATGCTGATATGCAGAATTTTCGCAAGCGCCAGGAGCGTATGGCGATGGATCGCGTACAGCAGCAGAAGAAGGCACTGTTTCATAAAATACTGGGTGTGATGGACAATGTGGAGCGGGCACTGGCATATCAGGATGCTATGGATAAGCAGGCGTTGCAGCAGACACTGCGCATGGTCATGTGGCAAATGAATGAGGTGATGCGTGGCGAGGGTTTGACGCCTATTCCTACCGTTGGAGAAGCATTCAATCCTTATGTGCATGAAGCTATTGAGAAGGTTGAAGATAGCGACCAACCAGAAGATACCGTTGTGGAAGAAGTGCTCAAGGGATACAAACTTGGCGATGAGACACTGCGCCCAGCACGTGTGAAAGTAAGTGGCGGAATCAAGCAGGCACAAGAGGAATAATGCCAGGGGCGGCTACAAAGGCCGTCCTATAAAGGGACCGGGAAATGGACTATAAAGATTATTACAAAATACTCGGTGTCTCAAAGGGCGCTAGCACGGATGATATCAAAAAGGCATTTCGTAAGCTGGCCCGCAAATATCATCCAGACGTGAATCCTGGTGATAAGAAGGCGGAAGAGAAGTTCAAGGAGATTAACGAAGCTTACGAGGTGCTCTCTGACCCGGAAAAACGTCGCAAATACGATACGCTTGGCCCGAACTGGCAGGAACAGTTTGGCTTCCCATCTGGTGCTGGCAGACGAACTTATACCTATCGTGGCTCACCTTTTGAATATGACACTGCCGGTGCGGGAGGTTTCTCTGACTTCTTCGAGACGCTTTTTGGTCGTTCTGGCTCGCCGACAGGGGCACGTGGAGGACAGGGAGTGCGTCAGGATTTCCGACGCCGTGCTGGAGACAACATCGAGCAACCAGTTGAAGTTACGCTACAGGAAGCATATGTTGGTGGGGCGCGGACCTTCAATATTCAGTCAACGGAGGCGTGCCCAGTGTGTCATGGAACGGGAGTAACGTCCGGTAAACCCTGTGCGAATTGTAGCGGGCAGGGTACGATAGCGCGTACCAAGCGTATCCAGGTGAAGATTCCACCTGGGGTTGATAACGGCTCCAAGATTCGTGTTCCAGGTGAGGGACAGCCCGGTGTTGGTGGTGGCCCACGGGGAGACCTCTTCTTGGTCATCAGTGTCAAACCCGATCCTCTGTATGAACGAAAAGGTGATGACCTCTATACCGATGTCGATGTTGATCTGGTCAAAGCTATGCTTGGTGGGGAAGCAACGGTGCCGATACCTGACGGGCGCAAATTGATCCTGACCATTCCGCCCGAAACTCAGAATGGCAGGATATTCCGGCTGGCAGGGAAAGGCATGCCCCGCTTGCGCGGCGAAGGGAACGGCAATCTTTTGGCTCGTGTGAAGGTCATCCTGCCTTTGAGCCTCACCGACGAAGAACGTGGGTTGTTTGAGAAACTCGCACGCAGTCGTGGTGTTGAGGTTGCTTCATAACGATGCGAAAGGAGGGATAGTTGTGCCTGAGCAGGTTGATGGTGCATGGTATGTGATTAGTGTAGCTGCGATAAAGGCTGAGGTGCATGAGCAGACCTTGCGCCATTATGAACGTCTTGGGCTTATCTCACCGGCACGCAAAGGGAATAGCCCTCATAGTCCGCGCCTGTATTCGGACCGCGATATCGAGCGTGTTTTGCATATTCGTAGCTTGATGCGTGATCTGGGCGTCAATCTCGCCGGCGTCGAAGCTATTTTGCATATGAAAGATCGCATGGAAGAGAAGCAGCGAGAGCTAGAACTGGAGATGATGCAACTGCGCGATCAACATGCTGCCGAAACTCGCCGACTGAAAGAGATTATCGAACGGTTGCAACAGCGTGGGATGTCGTAATTCACAACTCCGGTTGCATGGCGAGCACTAGGGCACCCGCAAGGCGAACGGGCATCCATATGGTGAGCAGCAGAGCACCCGCAAGGCAAATAGGGTATCCGTATGGTGAATAGCAGGGCACCCACAAGGGATGCCCCTACGGAGGTAACGTATCAGAGGCGTCGTTTGTTAGTGAATCCTCTCCATTAATGCCTGGATCATCAGGCATTTCCTTTTGAGATTGATTGTCTTCTTGTACGATCTCATCTGGTTGCATGACCTTGCTCCTCTGCCGCGTGTATTTTGGCTTTTTGAAAACGATTGTGTCGGGGTCATTTTCATCAACTTGGGCCTGATCTGTTTGCTGTATTTCCTGTGGCTCATCGGGTGCAATGAATGGAGGCATTAACTCAGATGATGGAGCGGCGAGTGAGCTTGCAGGCGCTGGAGTGTCTTCCGGAGATGTAGGGTTGGGGATGGGTCCGGTGGTAATGTCAGGCACTTCGATTGGTGGGACAGGAGTGAGCATTGATGATGGTGGTGAAACAGGCTGCCACGTGACGGACGAGGTGCCTGAAGAGGGAGGGCGACTCAGTGGGTGCTGGCGCTGTTGAGCTGCTGACCGCACGTTTGGTACCACCGACGCGGGGAGCAATGAGTAGTCGAATACCACTTTGATCGCGCGGCTTTGAGCCTTACCCGTTGCTGTAGTGAGTGCGTGCTGGTAGTTGTTCAAAGCAAAGCGGTGTGTAATTAGCTTTTCAGGATAGAGTTGGCGAGCTACGATCATATTGGCGGTAATGTCAAAAGTAGAACGCCGTTCATGTGAGTTGGGAGGCCACGTCTCCATACCGTTACCGTGGGTACCGATTAGATTCACTTCCTGGTACCAGATGGGGGTGAGGTCAATGTGCATCAGGTGCAAGCTCACACCTATTACCACTACGGTGCCTCCGGCTCGCGTCCAGCGTAATGCATTCGTAAGAGTGCGCTTGCTGCCTACAGTGTCAAAAATGACATCGTAGCCGCCAAGCAGCATTTTGTTGCCAAACATTCCCTTGTGGAGGTACGCACCGGTTGCCTTTTGCACACCTGCATAGCTATCCTGGGTGTAAAGAATTTGTGATGCTCCTAAGCGCATGGCCTGTTCTACTTGAAATGCATGGCGAGCCTGGACGCTGATCCTTGTTTGCGGACTGAGTGCGTGTATGGCTTGCAGCGTAAGCAAGCCGATCGTACCTGCTCCAATAATCAGTACATGTTCATCTGATTGTGGTAAGCGGCGCAGGGCTGCATGCACAGCTACCGCTGTTGGCTCCAGTAGCACAGCCTGCTCGTCACTCATATCGGGTGGGACGCGGAAGAGCTGCTGTTCATGTATGAGCATCTCCTCGCTCCATCCACCACCAAATGGCTTTGGACCAGGCAGGTCGGTACGCTCACAAAGGGCGAAATTGCCAGCGGCGCATGAACGGCAGAGAGGTTCTACATCTGCGGTCACACAGTTGGGGCCATGTTGGAGCACGACGCGATCACCTACCTGCAACTGCTGCACCTCGTCGCCAACCTCGATCACCTCGCCTACTACCTCGTGACCTGGATAGGAATAATGTTCGTCGCCTATTGCCGCAGGCGCGACGCGAAAATCGCCATCGCCATAAATCAGAGTCAGATCACTACCACATACACCGGCCAAGCGATTGCGTACTCGTACCCAGTTGGCCGCAGGTAGCGATTGTCGCGGTAGATTCTGTACCTGGAGCGGTGCAAAAGAAGAGAAGTAGGCTCCAGACCATACACGTCCCAGCAACTGAGTTAGTATTACACGTCGTGGGCTAAGCTCCAGTGTTGAAGTCCACATAGCTGAAACCCTCCTGCCCTATCTCTTTCATTTCGTCATACAAAGATGCAATGTATCGCGTTACGTATCATAATAAACGGAATGTACCACAGCAATTCAGTCTATCATGCCTTCATAAGGTGGTCAATTCGAGTAGGAGTGGGGGAAAGTAGAGGGTTAGATTCAATCTACGCAAGGCAACGTTACAGTGAATACTGTCTCTTTGTCCTGCTCACTGTGGACAGTGATATCGCCAGCATGGGCATGGGCGATTGCGATAGCAATTGATAGACCCAGGCCGGTACCAGCAATTGGTGGTCCACCGATAGGAGGAGATGAACTACCATTAGGACGGGCTGAAGTTGAATGCTGCCCGCGGTAAAATCGGTCGAATACGTGTGGCAAATCATCTGGTGCTATGCTCCGGCCATTATTTATAACCTCTAAAGTTGCGTAGCCGTTCTGCCGATCTAATCGCACGATGATCCAGCCCTCAGGCCCAGCACGCCCATACTTGACCGCATTATCGAGCAGCAGCAGCAGCATCTGTTTCAGGCGTTCTATGTCGGCTCGCACCTTCAATCTTTCCTGTGTTGCCAGATCCAGCAACACCTTGCGTCCATCATCCGGTTTTGCTGATGCCAACATCTTCGCCTGCCGTACGCCCTCCACAGCCACATCGACCAGGTCCACATCCGTCATATTCAGAGGCACTCCCTCATCTAGTCTGGCAAGCATGAGCAAGTCATTCACCAGGCGAGTCATACGTTCCGCCTCATTTTTCATCAACTTAAGCACACGCTGTGTCGTCTCTGGATCGTCCTTTGCACCCCGCATCAGTACCTCGGTGAAGCCGCGGAGCGAGGTAATTGGAGTACGCAACTCATGTGATGCATCCGATACGAAGCGTTGGGCCCTGCGCTCTGAAGCCTCACGTGCTTCAAGCGCATGTTCCATCTGGTCGACCATCTCGTTAAAGCTTGTCGCCAGGGTGCCAATCTCATCGTTACTTTGGGGACCTGCAAGTCGTACACGCTGCTTGAGGTCTCCGTGCGCGATAGCTCGTACTGTATCTGTCATACGGCGCAGAGGACGTAACATGATTCCTGTCAGGAAAAAAATTACAATCGTGCCAAGCGCGATCATAATGATGGTGACAATGCCTACGACGATCAATAAATTCCCTAAATTCTCGTGCTGAACAAAATAGGAGATCAGAACTACCAGAATAATGCCGAAGATACTAAAGAGCGCGCCATAGACAAACGCAAGCCGCCAGCGTAAACCGAAAAAGAGGCGCAACACGTATGTTTTCCAGGAGGCGGAAGAATGTTGCGTATTCTCTTCGTGCATTGACGAAGCGATGGCAGGTGGCGTTGAAGGCTTCCTGGACTCGCCATCGTCATTGACGGGGTGATTTGACACTGTAGGTGTGTTTGACTTCTCGAGCGGCGACATCGCAGGTCTCAGCCTTTCAGAACATAGCCGACACCGCGCACTGTATGGATGAGGCGTGGGGTACTGGGCGAATCTTCAATCTTTTCTCGTAGATAGCGCACATAGACCTCAATAATATTGGTCTCGCCGAGAAAGTCATAGCCCCAAACACGGTTGAGAATCGTTTGGCGATCCAGGACCTGACGAGGGTGGCTCATAAAAAGGTGGAGCAAATTATATTCTGTTGCTGTCAACTCAATCAGCCGTCCTGAGCGTGTTACCTCGCGCGTTGCTGTGTTCAACTGCAAATCGCCGAATTGCAGTATCTGGTTACGAGTAGGATCAGCACTCTCGGCACTCGTGCCGCGACTCTGACGGCGTAGAATAGCACGAATACGCGCTACCAGTTCCTCAAAGCTGAAAGGTTTGGTCAGGTAATCATCAGCACCCGTCTCCAAACCAGCGACTCGATCCCGTACCTCATCTTTTGCCGTCAACATCACTACCGGGATATTCGCCGTTGTCGGATTGGTACGCAGGCGTCGACAAACCTCCAATCCGTCCATACCACCTGGCAGCATCCAGTCCAAAATAATGAGATCAGGGTTTGTACGCTGAGCGGCGGCTACACCTTGGGGTCCATCGGGAGCTGATTCTACCTGGAAGCCTTCGTAGCGCAATCCTAGCTTAATGAACTCGATAATGTTTTCTTCGTCATCGATAACCAGCACCTTTGATAAGGACTGCTTATCCGAGCTTGCTAATGTACTTGCTTCCTGATACATGCTATGCCCCCTCAATATATACTAAGTTATCCTATTTAAGATGTATTATAGATAGCCGCTAAGGTAAGCGCAAGGAAATATGGCTATTTCATCCCTTTCTCAGGAGAAATTAATCCCATCTTGAGTACTTCTTGACAGTTTCTTGATACTTGCATAGTAGAATGAACGTTGAACTCAATGGAAGGAAACGAATACATCCATAAAAATACTTAGAGGGGGTATATTGATGAGTAAACGTCTACTAATTATCATTGGAGTAGTTTCAGTGATTGTGCTTGGCCTAGTAGGCTTTGGCCTGGCATTTGCGCTTGCACCCCATTCTGGTCAAGCATCAACCTCGAAAGCTACTTCGACACCTACCACGACTAGCGCAACTGCCAAAACACGCAGTGTTACAGGGGTGATTCAATCTTTAGGTAATTCATCATTCGTCATAAGGGTGGGGAAAGGTAAAAGGACGATGACTGTGAATGTGAGCGATCAGACCAAATTTACCACGGTTCAGGGTGCAGGCACTTTTAGTGATCTCAAGGTTGGAGAGACGGTCCAGGTGAAGGGGCAGGTTAATACTGTGGATAAGTCTATCGATGCCACAAGCGTGCTCGCGGAGCCACCCTCTGGTACGGTTGCAACTATCAAAGGTCAAACGTTTACACTGACCACCAGCGATGGCAAGACTGTCGTAGTGAATGCGAGTGATGCAACAAATGTCTATGTCGATACCGTGCCTGTTTTGCTTAAATCAGTTGAGATTGGACAGACGCTTGGCTATGAAGGCACAACGGCAAGTGATGGTTCGATCAGTGTGGATAAGCTGTGGCTTTTATCCTTGCCGCGTGTACGCGGAAAGGTAACGACGATCAATGGCAACTCCGTAACGTTGCAAACAGCAACCAGTAGTGTGACCATCAATCTCAGTCCCAATACAACCTATGCAATGAACGGAAAGACTCGTAGCAATAGCACACCGACAGTCTCGAGTGTCCAGTCTATCCAGGTAGGCAGCCAGTTGAGTGTCGCGGAGGATGCTAAAGCTACCAGTGGGACGCCAACGGCTGTGCTCGTGTTGATCGCGTAAAGGTGCAAGAGTCGCTCCTTTACCAGTCACCGTCTTGTCAGAATTGCCCCCATGCTCTATCATACAGTTGTACTCAATTGAGAGGATAGATGATAGAAAGCATGGCAACGGCAACTAAAAAACCACAAAAACCAGCGCACAAAACGAATAACCTGCACCAGCGTAAAGTCGCCCTGGCACCGGAACAGCGTCTCAAACAACGCTTCTTGTACAGCTTCAGGCACCCGATCAATACTCTATGGGGCTGGCTAGGCTCCGTACGTACCGCCATTTTTTTAATCATCGCTATTGTCGTCGTGTGCCTGATCGGCATCTATTTCATTCAGGCTCCAAGGGAGGTTCTGGGTGATCCGGTTGCATATCCGACATGGGTACAGCAGAATGCGCTACCACGCTATGGATCCCTCACGCCTATCTACGACTGGCTACAGTTCTTTACGGTCTTTTCTAGTTGGTACTTCATGCTGCTGCTGCTGTTGCTCTCACTCAGCATTATTGTCTCTACATTGAATCGGGCACCACTCATCTGGCAGAACTTTGCGCATCCGGTGCTGCGCCGCCCCGATAACTTTTATGAAAGCGCGCTTGAACGCAGCGAATTCTCTCATCCTAATCCAATTGAGCGGACACAAGCCGCTTTGCGCAAGCGACATTATCGTGTCCATATTGCACCCCTCATCGAATCGGAAACAGGTGCCAATGCCCTGGAAAACTCTTCGTCTATCACTTATCTCTATGCCAACAAAAATTCCTGGGCTACGCTTTCAACATTTGTGTTCCATGCCGCGCTGGTGATGCTGCTTATTGCAGGACTGATCTCGCAGTGGCATGGTTTCGATCCTACCAGTCCTGCGCGTCGCTTTCTGCCTGCACCCATTGTTGCTCTTAGTGATAGTCTTGCGGGTTTCAGCTTTGACCAGGCGCTGCCAGACGGTGAAAGTGCTGTTGTTTACACGCGTGGAACGCCTCATAACATCAGTTTCCGTGCGAACTCCTTCACTGCTACGTTTGACTCTAAGACAGGGCTACCTACCGATTATGTGACCGACCTTTCGGTCTATCAAGATGGCGAACTCGTAGCCCATAGCAATCATTTGCGCGTGAATGATCCACTTTCCTACCACGGTATCGTCTTTCACCAGTCGTCGCTGGTCTCCGCGGTCAACATTACCATCACCGATAAGCAGGGCTATGTTATCTACAGTGATGCAGTTGTGCTTGATTCGACCGAGACATTGCTGTCGGGTAGTGTCGTTGATCTAACAAAAGGCATCCCGATTGGCGGAACCAACCTCACAATGAGTGTACTCTTTCCACATAACGCTGGACTACAGATAGCTCAGGTGTCCCAGCCACGGATTATTATTGCGATAGGTGCCCCAAACACTGATCCCAAACAAGATAAAGTACTCGTTTCCCTCCACCCGGGCGAGTCTGGTCAGAGCGTTGATGGAGACTGGACAATACATTTGAACAGCGCCAATGAGGCAACTGTATTACTGGTGACCAAAGATACAGGCGCGGCGCTTATCTGGCCGACAGCCATTATCCTCATATTCAGCTTATGCATCTCCTTTTACTTCCCACAGCGGCGTATCTGGGTACGCATCGACCGCTCTCAAAACCGGGTGCAAATGGCTGCCCTGCGTGAGCACTTTACCAATATTCGCACCGACTTCCTCAGCATCACACGTGAGGCACAGGAAGAGGCTGTTTCTCACGTGTGATGCTGCGTTTTAAGCCATTGACAGTTACCTTCCTCTGATATATCCTACTGGAAGGATATAGCGTATAATTGGTAGTCTTGCCCCAGAAGGTATCGGTGATGAAACTCACAATGAAGGGTGATTACGGCCTGCGAGCTATGCTTGATATGGCGGCGTACTATGGGCAAGGACCGATTGAAAGTGCTGATATCGCCAACCGGCAGTACATACCGGTGCAATACCTTGATCAAATATTAATGGTCTTACGCAAAGAAGGTCTGGTCAAAAGCGCCCGTGGGCCTAAGGGTGGTCACATGCTTGCCAAACCACCTGCGCAAATCACTATGGGCCAGGTCATGCAAGCACTTGAGGGGTACGTCCCGCCTATGGAATGTCTGCCCAATCCAGAGTTTTGCAAACTCTCGCCAGGTTGTGCACTTCGTGATGTCTGGCAGCAAATCGACACTATGACCCAGCAACTCCTCAATTCGACAACGATTGAGGAATTAGCCCATCGCCATCGTACTGGTAGTACCGAAACAATGTACTATATCTGATCCAAATAGCAGAGGTATTCGTATATTTTATAAATGTAGAAATGTGTCAGACGCCATCTATTGGATGAAACGCTGAACCAAGCTCGCGAAGCGCCTTTCAACGACCAGGATCGTGTGATTTGGCCCTAATCGAAAATGCAGCAGACTACAACTCAAAGCAATGCCAGCAAATTAATCGCCATCGTAGAAGACGATCCGAACGTGGCAGAACTGCTTCATGACTCCTTGCAACAAGCAAACCATGATGGACGATGGTGTCTGCACACTTTCACGGATGGACAGGACGCTAAAGATCATCTGCCTGAATTAGGTGCTGATCTCATCTTATTGGACGTAAAACTCCCTAACCTTGATGGAGCGTCCCTCTATAAAATTTTGCGTGGACATACCAGCACCAAACATACACCCATTATCGTGATTACCGCTAGCCACGAATGGGAACTGCATCGCATGGGTCTACAAACAGGACTTCTCCTGCGTAAACCATTCAACGTCCAGGAACTCCTTTTCATGATCTCTGCTCTCCTCGACCCTCGTGCGTCCTCTCCTGGATCAAGTCGGGAATAATGGCATGAACATTTCTCGTCCCACTTCCTGGGCAAAGGACGCCAGCGAACTTGTTGGCCGTACTCCCCTTGTGGAACTCAAGCGCATTGCTCCCCAAGGTGGTGCAACACTCCTCGCTAAACTTGAAATGTTCAGTCCGGGCGGCAGCGTCAAAGACCGCGTCGCTCTGCAAATGATCTGCGAGGCCGAAACCCAGGGCTTGCTGCGTCCCGGCGGGATCATCACCGAACCCACCAGTGGTAATATGGGTAGCTCCCTCGCATGGATCGCTGCTTCCCGTGGTTATCAATGCATCCTTACGATGCCCGACACTACCAACCGCGAACGTCGTCTACTTCTGCGCCGCCTCGGTGCTCAAATTCTACTTACTCCAGGAGGAATGGGTATGCGTGGCGCTATCAACAAGGTTATTGAACTGCGCACCACCCTCCCAAATGCCTGGTATCCCCAGCAATTCTACAATCCTGCCAATCCCCGTGCTCATCGAGAAGGCACCGCTCCGGAAATCTGGCAAGATACGGGGGGGACTGTTGACATCATCGTTGTGGGGGTTGGCACTGGGGGTACGCTGACCGGCATTGCTGAAGGTCTCCACGCTCATAATCCCTCCATCGAAATTGTCGCTGTTGAACCTGCCAATTGTGCTGTTCTTTCTGGTGGTCGTCCTGGTCCACACCGAATCGAAGGCCTCGGCCCCGGTTTCATTCCTGATACTCTTCGCATCGACCTTATCGACCGCATCATCCCGGTCACCGATGCAAATGCAGTCGCGACAGCTATCCGCCTCATGGAATTGGAAGGGATCTCTGTAGGCATCTCCAGCGGGGCCGCTGCCTGGGCTGCCCTCTCGGAAGCGGCCAAACCAGAGAATGCTGGCAAGGTCATCGTTACTGTCTTCCCCAGTGCCGCCGAACGCTACCTACAAACGATCCTTTTTGATGATTTGAGATCCGACCCACGCCTCTAACGCTTTACAATGCTGATATAATACTGGTAACTGTGGAAAAGTTAGTAAATTGGTCAAAAAAGGTATTGACATCCCCTCGTCCATATAGTATACTGCAATCTGCCAGAATGTTTATTGTAGGTTATCATCTTTTTTGATGGTGACCTTTGCAGACATTACCGTTACATTCAAATATGTAACAAGGTTGGCAGGTATAAAAACAGGCAGACAGAGATAACAAGGCGCTTAACGATATATCATTCCCCACGACCCATAATTTGAAGGTACTGCAAAATTTTGAGCATGCTCCAACAAACCACAAGGGTTCGGCCCGTTTTGAGGGTGCAGTAGCTGACTCATCTTCTGAAAGCTGTGAGAAGTTGAATTTAAGGTATTACGACGTTCTGAAGAGTGAATGGGGTGACATTAGTACCATATTGAGGGAAAGATGTAGCGTGTTTTGTTATCATATATAGGCGTGCATTTCGTCTAAATAGGTGGGGCTGGTTGTGTATGTGTACATGGGTGACCCAAAACAATTTGTATGTGTAGGGACGTAGGAGTAACCGCTTGCGAGAGCAATGTGCGGTTACTTTTCTTGTCATTAAAACATCTTTAAGGCAAGCATTTAGGATAATTATCTTTTTGTTTACATTTCATTATACCGCAGATAGGTGGAGAAGCTCTTCCTCACGGTCCAATAGACCCTGTGGAACTTCCTGCCTACAAAGACAATTGGCCGCAAGGGCTATAGACGCAATCCGCCAGATTGTGTCGGACTACGTAGCCCTGGTTTCCTCTATGGCAAGCGGTCACAAGGGGCAGCCCCTACAGTGAGAGGAGTAGACTACACATGGCAGTAAGCAGCAAGGCCGTCGCATTCCCAGAGCGTGTTTCTTTTGCACGCATCCCGGATATACGGTCAATGCCCGGCTTGATCCAAATTCAACTCGATTCGTTTGAATGGTTTAAGAAAGAAGGGTTACGCGAACTTTTTGACGAAATCTCTCCTATTGAAGACTTTACCGGCAAGAACCTGAAGCTCGAGTTTATTGTTCCACCCGAGCCCTTTGGCAAGCCAAAATATACCGAAGATGAGTGCCGCGACCGCGACACCACTTACAATGCACCGTTGACTGTGAAGGCACGCCTGACCAACAAAGAGACTGGCGAGATTATCGAGAAGGACATATTCATGGGCGATTTTCCGCTCATGACCCAGCAGGGTACCTTCATTATTAATGGCGCGGAACGTGTCGTCGTCAGCCAGCTTGTACGCTCTCCCGGCGTGTACTACACCGCCGACGAGGATGCCTCGACGGGTCGCAAACTCTACGCCGCAAAGCTCATTCCTGGCCGTGGTGCGTGGCTCGAATTTGAGACCAGCAACAAAAATCTGCTGACCGTCAAGATTGACCGCAAGCGCAAGCTGCCGGTTACGACCCTGTTACGTGCTATCGGTAGTCTGGCCAAGGAACAGTGGTACGGCGAGCAGCTCGATCTCACGACCGATCAGGGCATACTTGACGCCTTTCGTGACGTGGATACCGATCCCAACGTGCGCTATATTCAGGCCACGCTCGATCGCGATCCCGTCAAAAGAGAGGACGAAGCACTGCTTGAGCTCTATAAAAAGATGCGTCCTGGCGATCCGGCCACCATCGATAACGCTCGATCGCTCGTGAGGAACATGTTCTTCAACGGACGCCGCTACGATCTTGGCAGCGTTGGTCGCTATAAGCTCAATCGCAAGCTCGACCTCTCCATCCCGCAGAGTCAACGTACGCTCACGCAGGATGACCTGGTCAACATCGTGCGCCGCCTCGTTTCACTGAACAATGGTCATGGGCGCAAAGACGACATCGACCACCTGGGTAATCGCCGCGTACGCTGCGTCGGCGAACTCATTCAAACCCAGTTCCGTGTCGGTCTCCTGCGTATGGAGCGCGTCGTCAAGGAGCGCATGAGCATTCAGGAGCCAGGCCAGGCCACTCCCAATGCACTGATTAATATTCGTCCGGTCGTGGCAGCCATGAAAGAGTTCTTTGGCGGCAGCCAACTCTCGCAGTTCATGGATCAGACCAACGCCCTGGCTGAAATTGGACATAAGCGCCGTCTCTCAGCCCTCGGCCCTGGTGGACTTTCGCGTGATCGCGCAGGGTTCGATGTGCGTGACGTGCATAAATCGCACTACGGTCGCATCTGTCCTATCGAAACGCCAGAGGGTCCAAACATCGGCCTCATCGGTAACCTGGCTACTTATGGGCAGGTAAACCCGTATGGCTTTGTCGAAACACCCTATCGTAAGGTCTACAAACGCCTGCGAGCGAATGATCCGCGCCTTGTTGGCCGTGAATTTCGTGGTGGTGTTGGGCATGAGCGTGAAGACGTGAAAGCTGCCGATGGCCAGGTACTGATACCTGCTGGAACACGCCCACGTGTCAACCAGGAACTCTTCGCAAAACTTTCAGAGGCGCTTGGCGAGCAGGAGGTCAAGGTCAAACCTTTCCTTACTGACGAAGTCGATTATCGCACTGCCGATGATGAGGAGAATTTCTGGATTGCCCAGGCTAATGCCAGGCTCACAGAAAACAGCGAATTTGCTGAGGATCGCGTTCTAGCTCGCTATCAGGGTGAGTTCGTCGAGGAGAACTCTGACCTGATGGATTACATGGACGTTTCGCCCAAACAAACCGTGAGTGTCGCAACTGCGTTGATTCCGTTCCTGGAACACGATGACGTGAACCGAGCATTGATGGGCGCAAACATGCAGCGCCAAGCAGTGCCTCTGCTACGCCCGCAGTCGCCCATTTGCGGCACAGGTATCGAGCGGCAGGTTGCCATCGACTCCGGTCAGGTGGTGGTCACATCGGTGAGCGGCGAAGTTGTCGGTTCCTCTGCTCGCCAAATCAGTATTGTAGACGAACAGGGTGAAGTACACAACTTCCGCCTGCGCAAGTTCGTGCGCTCGAACGCGGGAACCTGCATCAATCAGCGACCTATCGTACGCAAGGGTGACTATGTCAACGCCGGGCAGGTCATTGCCGACGGCTCATCGACGGAACTAGGTGAACTGGCGCTTGGACAGAACATCCTCGTCGCTTTCATGAGCTGGGAGGGTGGCAACTACGAAGATGCTATTCTCATCAGTGAGCGCATCGTGCGTGAAGACCTCTTCACCTCTATCCATATTGAAAAATACGAGATCGATGCCCGCGATACCAAGCTTGGACCCGAGGAGATCACACGCGATATTCCAAACGTCGGTGAGGAAGGTCTGCGCAACCTTGATGAGCGCGGTATCATTTATGTCGGTGCCGAGGTAGGACCACAGGATATCCTTGTCGGCAAAATCACCCCTAAAGGTGAAACTGAACTGACTGCCGAGGAAAAGCTGTTGCGCGCCATCTTTGGTGAGAAAGCGCGTGAAGTGAAAGACACTTCGTTGCGCGTACCGCATGGTGAGCGTGGCAAAGTTGTTGAAGTCAAAGTCTTCTCGCGTGACGTGGGCGACGAGTTACCTCCTGGAGTCAACCAGCTCGTGCGTGTCAGTATTGCTCAGAAGCGTAAGATTGGCGCGGGCGACAAAATGGCAGGACGTCACGGCAACAAAGGTGTGATCTCGCGGGTGCTACCCATCGAGGATATGCCCTTCCTACCGGATGGTACGCCAGTAGATATCATCTTGAACCCACTTGGTGTTCCGCACCGTATGAACATCGGGCAGATCATGGAGACCCACCTGGGTTGGGCAGCCGATGCCCTTGGCTTCAAGATCGCAACGCCAGTCTTTGACGGAGCTACCGAAGAAGACATCGAAACGCTCCTACGGCGCGCCGGACTACCAGAGACGGGTAAGATACAACTGTACGATGGTCGCACAGGTGAGCCATTTGATCAGCCGATCACGGTTGGCTACACCTACATGTTGAAACTGGCGCACCTCGTCGAAGACAAGGTACACGCACGCTCAACCGGCCCATACAGCCTGATCACGCAGCAGCCGCTCGGTGGTAAAGCGCAATTTGGTGGGCAGCGTTTTGGTGAAATGGAAGTCTGGGCGCTCGAAGCCTATGGCGCAGCCAACATCTTACAGGAGATCCTGACCGTCAAGTCCGACGATGTTGTTGGTCGTGTTAAGACCTATGAAGCCATCGTCAAGGGCGAAAACATCATGGAGCCGGGTGTTCCCGAATCCTTCAAAGTGTTGGTCAAGGAACTACAAAGCCTCGGCATCAACGTTGAAGTCCTCAACGAAGACGAGCAAAAGATACAGTTTGTCGAAGATACGTCAAGCGATGTCATGCCGGAACTTGGCATTAACCTCTCCGGTTTCGAAGGAGATCAGTAATATGCTCGAAGTAAATGATTTTAACGCTATCCGTATCAGCCTTGCCAGCCCAGAGCAAATTCGCGGCTGGAGCTACGGCGAGGTAACGAAACCGGAAACAATCAACTACCGCACACTCAAACCGGAGAAGGACGGCCTGTTCTGCGAACGCATCTTTGGCCCGACCAAGGATTGGGAGTGTTACTGCGGCAAATATAAACGCGTGCGCTTCAAGGGAATTGTGTGCGACAAGTGCGGTGTTGAAGTAGCTCGCTCAAAGGTACGCCGTGAGCGTATGGGCCACATCGAACTGGCATCGCCAGTGAGCCACATCTGGTACTTTAAGGGTACGCCAAGTCGTATTGGCCTCTTACTGGACCTCTCGCCGCGCAACTTGGAGCGTATCCTGTACTTTGCCCTCTACGTCGTCACGCATATCGACGAAGAGGCGCGCCAGCAGGAATTGATGCGGCTGGACGAAGAACTGGTCAGCCTGGAACAGAACCTGGATGAAAAAGTAGTCGAGCGCGTCGATACACTGAAGGAACGGCGCGAAAGCGAGATCGAGGATGCGCGCAATCGCATCTCCACTGACACTTATGAGATCGAGGCTCGTCGTGAGCAAGACCTTGAGGCTGCAAGACGGGCTGAGAGCGATACTCTAGCCCGACTGCGTGAATTTATGGATCAGCCTGCCGAGGAAGATATCGTCTATGAACTGACCGATCGCACGATTGTGAAGCAAGGCGATACCGTTACGCCCAAGCATCTTGACCTGCTCGAGCGCGTGGCCGAAACAACCCGCAACGATATCGCTGAGAATGCACGTCGCGAAATCGAGACCTTGCGTACCGACAGTGAGCGCGAGGCCGAGCAACTGCGTCTCAATTACCAGGGTCAGATCGACTCGGTACAAACGCAGTTGGAGTCACAGCGCGTCGATAGGCGGCAGCGTTTGGAGCAGCAACGGCGTGACCTGGAAGGTCTGAAGAAAATGGACCTGCTCCAGGAGAACCGCTTCCGCGAACTGCGCGAAGCTTTTGGTTCGCAGGTATTCCGAGCGGGTATGGGAGCCGAGGCCGTACGCGAACTCATCTCTGCTCTCGATATGGATAAGCTTGCTGGCGACCTGCGCCATGAGATCAGCTCAACCGTTGGACAGCGTCGCAAGAAGGCTACCAAGCGTTTGAAGGTCGTAGAGGCCTTCCGCAAATCAAACACTTCACCAGAGTGGATGATTCTGACCGTCCTGCCAGTACTGCCACCCGACCTGCGCCCAATGGTGCAGCTCGATGGTGGTCGCTTCGCTACTTCGGACTTGAATGACCTGTATCGCCGTGTGATTAACCGCAACAACCGCCTCAAACGGCTACTGGAACTGGGTGCACCGGAGATCATCATTCGCAATGAGAAGCGTATGCTGCAAGAGGCATGTGACGCCCTGATCGATAATGGTCGGCGCGGACGTGCTGTGGCCGGTTCGGGCAACCATAAACTCAAGAGCCTGTCGGATATGCTTAAAGGTAAGCAAGGCCGTTTCCGCCAGAACTTGCTCGGTAAGCGCGTTGACTACTCCGGTCGTTCGGTGATCGTGGTTGGCCCAGATCTGAAGTTGCACCAGTGTGGTCTGCCCAAGAAAATGGCACTGGAACTCTTCAAGCCATTTGTAATGCGGAAACTGGTAGAGCAGAACTTTGCTCACAATATTAAGAGTGCGAAGCGCTTTGTGGAGCGTGTCAAGCCAGAGGTATGGGATGTCCTGGAAGAGGTCATTAAAGACCATCCAGTGCTGCTCAACCGTGCTCCGACGCTGCACCGCCTGGGCATTCAGGCCTTTGAAGCAGTGCTGGTAGAGGGCAGCGCTATTCAACTGCACCCGCTGGTCTGTTCAGCCTTCAACGCAGACTTCGATGGTGACCAGATGGCCGTCCACGTCCCGCTTTCTGATAAGGCACAGGACGAGGCTCGCCAGTTCATGCTCTCAACGCGTAACCTGCTCTCGCCGGCAACAGGCGAACCATCGATTGGTGCAAGCCAGGACATGGTGCTCGGCTGCTTCTACCTGACGCAGGATCGCCCGGGCAAAAAGGGCGAAGGACATGTCTTTACCGACACAACCGAAGCCATGCTTGCTTATCAGCAAGGGGTCATCGATCTGCAAGCACGTATCAAGGTACGACTGGGTGAAACGGATGTCTATGACGTGCCGCCGCCTGCTAAGGCAACTATGCACTCCAATGGCAAACCGATTGAGACCACTGTTGGCCGCATCATTCTCAATGAAGCCCTGCCGGAGCGCCTCCGCTTCAAAAACTACGCGATGAAGAAGGAGAACCTGCGCCAGATTATCGGTGACTGCTTCAAAGAGTATGGGCGTGCTAAAACATCTGAACTGGCAGACGAAATCAAGCGCCTCGGCTTCTCCTATGCCACTAAAGCCGGCGTCACCATCGCCATCAGCGACGTGAAAGTGCCGGAAGGCAAACAGGACGAATTGACTAAGACCGACGCCAAAATCGCCGAACTCGAAGAACAGTACCGTGAAGGTCTGATCACCGAGAACGAGAGATACCAGCAGACGGTTGACGCCTGGAACGAAGCCACCGAAAACGTGACGAAAATGGTACAGTCGTCGCTTGACCCGTTTGGTTCGATCTACACTATCGCTACATCGGGCGCAACAAAGGCGAAATTCCAACAGATTCGCCAGTTGTCCGGCATGCGTGGACTGATGGCAAGCCCATCAGGTAAGATCATCGATATTCCAATCCGTGGTAACTTCCGCGAAGGCCTGAGCGTGCTCGAGTACTTTATCAGTAGCCACGGCGCTCGTAAAGGTCTGGCCGATACCGCCCTGCGTACAGCAGAGTCCGGCTACCTGACCCGCCGCTTGATCGATGTGGCCCAGGATGTAATCGTGGGCGAGGAAGACTGCGGAACAACTGAAGGCATCCTGATCACGGAAGAGGATAGCAAGGAGATGATGCTCCCTGATATCCGAACACGCCTGGTCGGTCGTGTGCTGGCGGAGGCGATCCCCGGTTTCGACTCAATCGAGGTCGGCGATGAATTGACCGACGATATGGTTGACCAGATCGTCAATACAGGCGTCACTGCTGTACGAGTCCGCTCGGTGCTGGGCTGCCTTGCACATCGCGGCATCTGCCGTAAGTGCTACGGTCGTGACCTGGCTGCAAATGCCCTCGTCCGCCTCGGTGGTGCAGTCGGCATTATCGCCGCCCAGTCGATCGGTGAACCCGGTACCCAACTCACCATGCGTACCTTCCATACCGGCGGTATCGCTGGCGCACAGGGAGACATTACCCAGGGTCTGCCACGTGTTGAAGAACTCTTCGAAGCACGCGTGCCCAAAGACAAGGCCGAGATTAGCGAAATTGATGGCGTGGTAGAAATCGTCAGAGACGAGAATACTGGCGCTCGTACCATTCGCGTCATCTCAAGCAACGTCTTCTTCGACGAGTATCCACTCCCGTCAGATAGTCAGGTACTTGTCGCTGACGGGGAACACGTACAAAAGGATCAAGGTATCGCTTTGATGCCCGCCGAAGACGGCAATGAGCCGATTCCGGTGAAGGCACGCACAGAAGGTGAGGTGCTTATCAATGCAGATGGCATGCTGACCATTCGCTTTGAGGAGCGCGAGGAGCGTTCCTACCCGGTTCCGGCCGCACGCAATATCGTCGTGAATCCCGGTCAGAAGATTTCGGCTGGCACGCCCATCACCGGTGGTCAGCGTGACCCACAGGATGTCTTACGCATCCAGGGACGCGATGCCGTTCAGACCTACCTGGTCAAAGAAGTTCAGCGCGTCTATCGTAACACTGGTGTGTATATCAATGATAAGCATATCGAAGTAATCATTCGCCAGATGCTGCGTCGTGTGAAAGTGGATGAGCCAGGCGATACCGAAATGTTGCCAAATGATCTCGTGGATCGTTTTGTGTATGCGGATACGAATGCTCGTGTGCTAGCAGAGGGTGGCGAACCTGCCACTGCCCAGACAGTGCTGCTTGGCGTTACTAAAGCCTCGCTCAACACCGATAGCTTCCTGGCAGCAGCATCGTTCCAGGAAACCACTCGCGTGCTCACAGAGGCGGCAATCGAAGCACAAACCGACCATCTCGTTGGCCTCAAGGAAAACGTGATTATCGGTAAGCTTATTCCGGCTGGCTCTGGTATTGCCCAGCGCCGCCGCGAACAGATTGCTCGCCAGCAGGCTGCCGCCGCTCGACTTTCGTCGGCAACGCCCACCGTTGCAAGCGTGGGTGCTGGAGCAAGCGCAGGAGCTAGTGGAGGTATCGGTACTCTTGGCATGACACTTGACAGCTTGAGCGACGAGTGATAAAATAAACACTCGCATGTATAAAATGTAAAGGGCGCATACATATGCGCCCTTTAAGAGGATAGGGAGAGCCGTTCATTGCCGACAATCAATCAGTTGATTCGTAAGGGCCGTTCGCATAAGAAGGAAAAGGTCAAGGCCCCAGCACTGCTGTATTCATACAACGCGCTGAAGAACCGAACTTCTCGCCTGCGTGGCTCGCCACAGAAACGTGGCGTTTGCACCCAGGTGCGAACAATGACGCCCAAAAAGCCGAACTCGGCAATGCGTAAAATTGCCCGTGTTCGTCTGACCAACCAGATGGAAGTTACCGCTTACATCCCCGGTGAAGGTCATAATCTACAAGAGCACTCCGTTGTACTCATTCGTGGTGGCCGTGTGAAAGATCTGCCGAGCGTGCGCTATCACATTGTCCGTGGTACGCTCGATAGTGATGGCGTCTCAAAACGTCGCCGCGGTCGCTCCAAGTATGGAGCCAAACGGCCCAAACCCGGACAGGCCGCACCCGCAAAAGGCGGCAAGAAATAATCTGTGAGGCCAATTCATTGGCCCCTGTAAGGGCACCACTCTAGAGGTACCCTGAACGATACCACCTGAACTGAACGCCTCAGGTAGGTCGGCAAATCGTGCATCATCACAAAGTTTCAATCCTTACTTTATGATGAGAGGCGAGTGTCCTCCGTTGCTTTGATTTCGCCCCGTCAGAGGGGAACTGCAAGAAGCAAGAATGGATAGGCACTCGCGTAAGGCGTCTAATGAGATTGTAGGCGTGGCCCGTATGGTCGCCATTACGATCCATCGACGCCTTTTCTGGTGTTTTTTTGAGCAAATGTGAAAGGCAGGCAGACCTTGCCAAGACGTAAAAGAGCAGTGCGTCGGCCAGATGTACCGGACGCGAAGTTTAAGAGCCGCAACGTGGCTCGCTTTATCGGTAAATTAATGTTAGATGGTAAACGCAGTCTGGCTGAGCATATTATGTACGATGCGTTTGACACAATTGAGGCGAGGCAGAAGCGCCCGCCGCTGGACGTATTTGAGCAGGCGTTGAAAAATGCAACGCCCACGCTGGAAGTGAAACCCCGCCGTGTCGGTGGTTCGACCTACCAAGTTCCCGTCGATATTCGTAGGGAGCGCGGTAATACGCTGGCAATGCGCTGGCTCATTCGTTCCGCCCGTTCGCGTACGGGAAGAAGTATGGCCGAGAAACTTGCCAGCGAACTAATGGATGCAGCAGCCGGACAAGGCGCGACAATTAAAAAACGTGAGGAGACCCATAAAATGGCGGAGTCTAACAAAGCCTTCGCTCATTATCGCTGGTAACATAGAATCATGCCTAGAGAATTTCCACTGGAAAAAACCCGAAATATTGGTATTATTGCTCACATAGATGCTGGTAAAACAACGACGACTGAGCGCGTCCTCTTCTACACTAAGAAGATTCACCGCATGGGTGAGGTGCACGAAGGCGCGGCAACAATGGACTGGATGCCCCAGGAGCAGGAACGCGGCATTACGATTACATCAGCCGCCACAACCTGTTTTTGGCAGGATTATCGTATCAACATCATCGACACGCCAGGCCACGTCGACTTTACTGCTGAGGTCGAGCGATCTCTGCGCGTTCTCGATGGGGGAGTCGTTGTCTTTGATGCAGTTGCAGGCGTTGAGCCGCAATCTGAGACAGTATGGCGTCAAGCGAATAAGTATAATGTCCCTCGTATCTGTTTCGTCAATAAAATGGATCGCATTGGCGCTGATTTCTGGCGTACGGTGGAAATGATTCGCGAGCGCCTGGGCGCTCAACCTGTACCAATCCAAATACCGATTGGTCAGGAAAGCAATTTTAAAGGATTTATTGACCTGATCGAGCAACAGGCCATCATCTTTACCGATGACCTGGGTACGAAGTCGGAGCATACGCAAGTACCTACAAGCATGGAAGCTGAAGTCGCTCAGCACCGCGAACTTCTGATCGAGCGTGTAGCCGAAACTGATGAGGAGCTGACCCTCAAATATCTTGAGGGTGAGGAGATTACCAAAGAGGAACTTGTCGCAGCATTGCGTAAAGCTGCTATTGCCGGCACACTGGTGCCGGTACTTTGTGGTTCTGCCCTGAAAAATAAGGGTGTACAGGCAATGCTGGATGCGGTGGTGGCATATCTGCCATCTCCCCTGGACATTCCTCTTCCGACCGGTGTCGATCCTAATATGAACGAGGCAGAGACGCGCGAAGTAAGCAATTCAGCGCCATTTAGCGCACTCGTCTTCAAGATCGTTTCCGATCCATTCGTAGGTCGCCTGTCGTACCTGCGGGTCTACTCCGGTACGCTGACAAAAGGTTCATCAATTGAGAACAGCACGAAGGACAAGTCCGAGCGCATCGGTCGTTTGCTGCGTATGCATGCAAATCACCGTGAGGATATTGACGAAATCCGCGCAGGTGATATCTGTGCGGCTGTAGGACTGCGTAACACCTTTACAGGCGATACGCTCTGTGATCCTCAGCATCCAATTATCCTGGAGTCGATCACGTTCCCACAGCCCGTGATTGAAATCGCCATTGAGCCAAGGACTCGAGCTGACCAGGACAAAATGGCAATCGCGTTAAATAAGCTAGCGGAAGAGGACCCTACCTTCCAATTGCATACCGATACAGAAACCGGCCAGACCATCATCAGTGGTATGGGTGAACTACACCTAGAAGTCATCGTGGATCGCATGTTCCGCGAGTTTAAGGTGGAGGCAAATGTGGGTCGCCCACAAGTTGCCTATCGCGAAACAATTACACGCGAAGCCACAGCCGAGGGTAAGCACGTTCGACAAACGGGTGGCCACGGCCAATATGGTGACGTGTGGATTCGAGTGGCTCCCAACGAGCGCGGCAAAGGCTTTGAGTTTGTCAATGCCATTGTTGGCGGCGTGGTGCCTAAAGAATATATCAAGCCGGTTGAAAACGGTATTAGAGAGACATTGGAAAATGGCATCATCGCCGGATATCCAATGATCGATGTCAAAGCAACACTCTTCGATGGGTCATACCACGAAGTAGACTCGAATGAAATGGCCTTTAAGACCGCCGGTTCGCTGGCGATCAAAGAGGCAGCTCGTAAAGCATCTCCTATTATACTTGAGCCGGTGATGTTGGTAGAGGTGACAACCTCGGAAGAATTTTACGGCGATGTAATTGGTGACATCAATCGACGCCGTGGAACTATCCTGGGCATGGAGAGCCGCGGGACAATGGTAGTGGTACGGGGCCATGTTCCTCTCGCCGAAATGTTTGGCTACGTGAACGATCTCCGTTCAATGACCAGTGGCCGCGCTAACTACTCGATGGAGTTTGCGCACTATGATCCCGTTCCAAGAAATATCGCTGAAACGATTGTCGCCAAGGCGAGCCGCTAAAGTAAGCAAAGATTCGGAGCCGAAGCCAGGGAATAGGCCTACCGAACCCAGGGGCATGAGCGAAGTTTGCAGAACGAATTGCAACTCGCTCTGGCTCCTACAGAACTTTATCTTATTGAATTGCAATCGGAGAGTTGATCAAATACTCTCTAAACAAAACACAAAAAGAGTGCCATCGCAAAGTTGCAGACCCTGGCGCACAAATGTTTGCACAGAGCACTGATGGAGGATAAAAAAACAAATGGCAAAGAAGAAGTTTGAGCGAACGAAACCGCATGTGAACGTGGGAACGATCGGACATATCGATCATGGCAAAACCACGCTGACGGCGGCCATCACCAAAGTGCTGGCCAAAGCCAACGCCAGCAACAAGTACATCGCCTTCGACCAGATCGACAAAGCGCCCGAGGAGCGCGAACGGGGCATCACGATCGCGATTGCCCACGTGGAATACGAGACCGAGAAACGGCACTACGCCCACGTGGACTGCCCAGGGCATGCCGACTACATCAAGAACATGATCACCGGGGCAGCCCAGATGGATGGCGCGATCCTGGTGGTGAGTGCGCCGGATGGTCCGATGCCCCAGACGCGCGAACACATCCTGCTGGCTGAGCAAGTCGAAGTGCCGGCCATGGTCGTGTTCCTCAACAAAGTGGACATGATGGACGACGAAGAACTCCTGGAACTGGTCGAATTGGAAGTCCGCGAACTCTTGAGCAAGTACGACTTTCCCGGAGATGATGTGCCGGTCATTCGGGGATCGGCGCTCAAAGCCTTGGAGAGCAAGGGTGACCTCAGTCGCAGCGACAGCGATGCCGCCTGCATCTGGGACCTGATGGACGCGGTCGATAGCTACATACCGACCCCACCGCGAGCGACCGACAAGCCGTTCTTGATGCCGATAGAAGATGTCTTTGGCATCAAAGGACGCGGCACGGTGGGGACCGGGCGAATTGAGCGGGGCATCGTCAAAGTGGGCGACTCGGTCGAGATCGTAGGGATGAAGGAGGAGACGCGCAGTGTGGTGGTCACAGGAGTGGAGATGTTCCAGAAGACGCTGGATCAAGGGATGGCGGGAGACAACGTGGGCTGCCTGTTACGAGGAGTCGAGCGAACCGACATTGAGCGAGGGCAGGTCTTAGCCAAGCCGGGGTCGATCAAGCCGCACAAGAGCTTCAAGGCGCAGGTCTACGTCTTGTCGAAGGAAGAGGGAGGACGGCACACGCCGTTCTTCAATGGGTATCGGCCGCAGTTCTACGTGCGCACGACCGATGTGACGGGAGCGATTCGTTTACCCGAAGGGGTCGAGATGGTGATGCCGGGGGACAACATCGAGATGACGGTGGAGTTGCTCCAGCCGGTGGCGATGGAAGAGGGGGTCAAGTTTGCCATCCGTGAGGGTGGACGTACGGTGGGTGCTGGCATCTGCACCAAGATCGAGAACTAAAATTTGTAGGAGCACAATGCATTGTGCTCCTACTCCTACTATAGGAGAAGAGTATGGCCACAGGAACTAAACAGCGTATCCGCATTCGTTTGAAGGCATACGATCACCGCATTCTCGATCAGTCAGCGATGCAGATTGTAGATACGGCGCAACAGACGGGCGCACGGGTCTCAGGTCCAATACCTCTGCCCACCGAGATTGATAAGTTTACCGTGATGCGTTCGCCTTTTATCGATAAGGACGCACGCGAACAATTTGAAATTCGCACGCATAAACGCCTGATAGATATTATTGAGCCGACGAACAAAACCGTTGAGGCCTTGACACGTTTGAATCTGCCCGCAGGCGTTGACATCGAAATCAAGCTGTAGGAACTCATACATCATACCTCTACAGCGAAAGAAGAGAGGAAAGGATATGCTCAGTGGATTGTTGGGCAGAAAAGTCGGCATGACCCAGGTGTTTGGGCCGGATGGTTCGGTTACTCCGGTTACGGTGATAGAAGCTGGCCCATGCGTCGTAACGCAGATCAAAACGACTGCCCGTGACGGTTATGAATCCGTTCAAATTGGATTTGAGCAGGCAAAAATGAAGAGCACAACTCGCGCTCAACTGGGTCATCTCGGACATAGCCTGCCATTGTTAAAAGGCCAACGCAAGCGCTTACAAACATATCAGCAGGAACAGCGCACAAAATCTAAAACGGAGACGAGTGCCTCTGAAAGTGCCTCGGCCAGTGAGAGCACTTCTGACGAGAAGAAAAAAGATAAACAAATTACGAAGTTGCTGAAAGTGCAAGCAAACCGCCAGCGTCGCCCAGGACCAGAGGTTGGTCCGTTCAAAGTATTGCGTGAGGTTGGATTGCAATCAGGTGTTACCTCGGAGACGTTGGAACTCGGCAAACAATTTGATGCTAGCCTGTTTACGGTTGGTGAGTCGGTTGACATCGTCGGTACCTCCAAGGGGAAAGGTTTCCAGGGTGGAGTCAAGCGTCATGGATTTCGTGGCGGACCTAAGACTCATGGTCAATCAGACCGTACACGCGCTCCCGGCTCGATTGGTTCTGGGACAACTCCCGGACGAGTGCTGAAGGGAACACGTATGGCCGGTCACATGGGTAACGAACGTGTGACGGCGAAGAAGCTGCAAGTGATTCAAGCTGATCCTGAGCGCAACCTGTTGCTGGTCAAGGGCTCGGTCCCTGGAGCTAATGGTGGCTTGCTCATGATTAAGAAGCAAGGGATGAGGTAACCGAAATGCCCTCGACTACAGTGTATAACATGGCCGGAGAGGTCATAGAACAGCTCGAACTGAGCGAGCAGGTGTTCGGAGTCACCCCGAATGTACCGGTGCTCCATCAGGTTGTCACCGCACAACTGGTGAATCGTCGTCAAGGTACTGCTTCGACGAAGACTCGCGCTGAAGTTTCAGGCGGCGGTAAGAAGCCGTATAAACAAAAGGGAACGGGCCGCGCCCGGCAGGGAAGCACACGCGCCCCGCAGTTCCGTCATGGTGGAGTTGTATGGGGTCCAAAGCCGCATCCCTATCATCATGATGTGCCGCGCAAAATGCGCCGTCTGGCTATTCGCTCGGCATTATCCGATAAGGTGGCGAATGAGCAATTGATCGTTGTCAACGACTTAGCCCTTGCTGCACCACGCACGAAGGATATGTTGACGATCCTTGATAAGCTGCCGGTAAATGGTAAGCGGGTTTTGATGATGTTGCCGAAACGCGATGAGAATATTCTGCTTTCTGTGCGTAACATTCCTATGGCAAAGGCGCAGCATGTCTCCTCGATCAACGTCGTGGAACTGCTGAAGCACGATTTCGTGATTATGCCTAAGCAAACCGTGCGCTGGATTGAGCTGGTATTCGGCGAAGGTGTGAGCGCTGAGGAAGCCAGCCACCGCATTGCCGATGAGCTTGGTGAGCAGGAGACTGCGCCTCAGCCTCAGTATGCAGAGGATGCAATGGTGTCCCCGCAGACAAGCGATAGCGCCGCAGATGAGCCGACTGCTTCGGTATCGGATTCTGAGGCTTCAGCGACAACTGACGGTGAGGAAGGATAGAGATTGTGGAAATTACAGAAGTGCTCCGTCACGGTATCGTAACTGAAAGAACAGTGGCGCAGCAAGCCCAGAATAAATATACCTTTCGCGTGGCGTTGACCGCAAACAAAATCGATGTGCGCCGGGCAGTAGAAGCCATGTTTAAGGTGCATGTTGTCAAAGTGAATACCATGCGCATGCCTGGAAAGCCACGTGCAATACGTCGAAGGGGTTCCGCTCCTCGACCTGTACCGGCTCGCGAGTGGAAAAAGGCGATTGTAACCCTACGTGAAGGGGACTCAATCGACGCATTGAAAGCATAAGGGAAGGGGTTGAGAGATGCCAATTCGACAGTATCGACCAACGTCTCCTGGGCGTCGCGGCATGTCGGTTTCGACATTCGAGGAGATTACAAAGACAAAGCCAGAGAAATCTCTGACAGTTAAGCTGAAAAAGCACGCCGGTCGCAACAACCAGGGCAGAATCTCGGTCCGCCATCGTGGTGGTGGGGCCAAGCGAGCTTATCGTATTATCGATTTTAAGCGCAACAAGCTGGGAGTTCCTGCTAAAGTTGCCGCAATTGAGTATGATCCAAACCGATCAGCACGTATAGCGCTGCTACATTATGTAGATGGTGAGAAGCGCTATATTCTCGCACCGGTCGGACTAAAAGTTGGTGATAAGGTAGAGGCAGGGCCAGAGGCAGACATTAAGCCCGGTAACGCTCTTCCTTTGAAGAATATCCCAACCGGTACAACGATCCATAACATCGAGTTGGAGCGTGGACACGGTGGACAGATGGTGCGCAGCGCGGGTGTTGGTGCGCAACTGATGGCAAAAGAGGGCAACTACGCACTGGTGCGTCTACCTTCTGGCGAGCAGCGCCAGGTGCATATTCTGTGTATGGCAACCATCGGTCAGGTAGGCAACGTGGATCATGAGAACGTGAGCATTGGCAAGGCCGGACGTTCACGCCATTTGGGGCGTCGTCCTGCTGTGCGAGGCTCGGTCATGAACCCACGTGACCATCCACATGGTGGCGGTGAAGGTCGTGCGCCAATTGGTGGACAGCCACAGACCCCATGGGGCAAGCCTGCGTTGGGCTACAAGACGCGCAAGAATAAAAGGACTGATCGTTTTATTGTCCGGCGTCGCAATGCTGGCAGGAGGAAGTAGAAATGTCGCGCTCAAGAAAAAAAGGGCCATACATTCATGAGTCGCTCAGAAAAAAAGTACTGGGCATGATCCGGAGCGGTGATCGCCGGGTGATTAAGACGTGGTCACGTGCTTCGACGATCTTCCCCCAGATGGTGGGTTTGACCATCGGCGTCCATAATGGCAAGACACATGTGCCCATCTATATTACGGAAAATATGGTAGGCCATAAGTTGGGTGAGTTTGCCCCTACACGCCACTTCCGTGGTCATTCAGGGGGCAAGAGTGAGAAGACCACATCGGTCCGGTAGAGGTACAAGATGCAAGTCAGGGCTATAGCAAAAGACATTGGTATATCACCGCGCAAAATGCGCCTGGTTACCAATGCAGTAAAAGGGCTTCGGGTGAATGAGGCTCTGGCTATTCTTCAATTTTTGCCCAACGCAGGTGCGCAGCCAGTCAGTAAAGTTGTGGCGTCAGCGGCGGCTAATGCAGAGAATAACTACAGTCTCAATCCTGATGATCTCTATATTCTAAATATCGTGGCGGATGACTCGTTCCGAATCAAACGCATTAAAGCACGTCCGCATGGTCGGGCAGGTCGCATACTACGGCGCTTCTGCCATGTGACGGTAGTTGTTTCGGACGATCCGGCGGACGCCGGGCGCTAAGAAGGAGGACACTTTTGGGACATAAAGTGCATCCCACAGGTTTCAGGCTCGGCGTCGTAAAAGGCTGGCAGTCTCGCTGGTATGCCGAGCGTGATTACAAAGATTTGCTTGCGGAGGATATTATGCTCCGTAAGGTTATTAACAAAGAGCTTGCTAATGCGGCCATCTCGCGCATTGAGATTGAGCGTGCAGCAGCGAACCAGGTGACTATAACGGTGTACACCGCCAAACCCGGTATCGTGATTGGGAAGAGCGGAGAGAAGGTCGAAAAGCTGAAAGCTTTGCTGGAGGCAAGGACCAAGAAACGTGTGCGCCTGAATATTCAGGAGATTCGCCAGCCTGAACTGGATGCTTATTTGGTTGGCCGCAGTATTGCGGAACAGTTGGAGAAGCGCGTCTCGTTCCGCCGTGCCATGAAGCAAGCAGTACAGAAGTCAATGCGTGCAAACGCAAAGGGTATAAGAATTGTTATCGGCGGACGGCTGGGTGGAGCGGAAATCGCCCGCACCGAGAAAGAGGTTGAGGGAAAGATTCCTTTGCATACCCTGCGTGCCGATATCGATTATGGCCTGACCGAGGCACACACAACCTTTGGTGTAATTGGCATCAAGGTATGGATTTATAAGGGTGATATTCTGCCGACCAAGCGGCGCGAGAGTGCTGAATTGCAGCAGGAGATCACCGCACAGCCATCGTTTCCTTCGCGTGATGGAGGCGAGCGTCGTGGTGAACGAGGTGATCGCCGGTCTGGGGGTCAGCGCGGAGAGCGTGGTCCACGCTCGCAAGGTGATCGCTCACAAGGTCAGGGCGGGGAGCGTGCTCCTCGAGGTGAGCGACCTCCGCGGCCGCAAAGTGATCGTCCGCCACGCCCGCAAGGTGATCGCCCAACTCGTCCTCAGGGAGAGCGTGGCCCGCGGCCGCAAAGTGATCGTCTACAAGGCAGCGAGAGGCCTCCACGAGCGCCTCGGCCACAGGGTGAGAGAACTGATCGTCCACCACGTGCGCAGGGCGAGCGTCCAGCTCGTCTACCTCGGGCTGAACGCACAGAGCAGGGGCAAGCTACACCTGAGACGCAGCCCGCTTCTGAGATTCAGGTACCAGCAGTTCAGGATGTGCAAGAGCAGCCGCAGCCTATACAGGCAGCGCCCGAGACGCAGGCTATATCTGAAATGCAGGTTCCGGCAGTGCAAAATGTCCAGGAGACTGAACCAGCTCTGCCACCACCAATTGCACCGGAGACCAATGATACTGCTAATACCGGGGAAACAGGTACAGGGGCAACTGAAAGCGAGTAGAGGAGATTCTAAGCCATGTTATTGGCACCGTCACGTACAAAGTACCGCAAACAACATCGCGGTCGCATGAAAGGAACTGCCCAGCGAGGCAGCACACTCGCCTTCGGTGAGTATGGCTTGCAGGCGCTTGAACCGTGCTGGATGGAGGCTCGTCAAATCGAAGCAGCCCGTATCGCACTCACCCGCTTCATGAAGCGTGGTGGCAAGGTATGGATCCGCGTCTTTCCTGATAAGCCTATCACATCGAAACCCGCCGAAACCCGTATGGGTAGTGGTAAGGGCGCTGTCGATCACTGGGTGGCGGTCATCAAGCCAGGACGTATTATCTTCGAAGTTGGCGGCGTAAGCGAAGATGTTGCCAAGGAAGCTATACGTCTGGCTAGTAATAAGTTGCCGGTTGCGACGCGCTTTATTACACGAGGGGAGGCAGAAAGTGCCGAAGCTTAACGAACGTCGCAAGCAGATTCAAGAATTCACCCATGGTGAGGCAACACGCGAACTGAAGGATCTGCGGCTGAAGCTGTTCAACCTCCGCTTGCAGCAGCAGCGCGGTGAAATAAAAAACAACCGCGTGTTTACGCAGACACGCAAGGATATCGCGCGTGTACTGCACCGACTGACACAGTTGGAGGCCGAAGAATGACACAAAATGCTACGAGCGCCACGCCGGCGGTTCAACAGAAGAGCCGCCGCCAGCAAAAAGTTGGGCGCGTGGTCAGCAATAAAATGGATAAAACAATCGTCGTCGTTGTAGAGTCACTGAAAAAGCATCGTATCTATAAGCGCACGTATAAGCAAACAAAACGCTTTCATGCGCATGATGAAGAGAACACCTGTCAGGTTGGCGATGTGGTACGCATTGAAGAACACCGTCCGCTGAGCAAGTTGAAACGCTGGCGTCTGGTGGAGATTGTGAAGCGTGGCAGTGGCATCGTGCCGGTCGAAGAAGTGTTGGCTAAGGTCGATCCAGACCTGACATCCACCACATCCGATGAAGATGCATCGGAAGAATAAGGAGAGGTCAGGATGATTCAGCCACAGACACGTCTAAAGGTCGCCGATAATACTGGCGCGAAAGAGATCATGTGCATCCGCGTGATGAGCGGATCTGCAAAACGCTATGCTGAAGTAGGGGATGTTATCAAAGCCTCTGTGAAGCAGGCTGCACCGAATGGACAGGTGAAAAAGGGTGAGGTAGTGAACGCGGTAGTTGTACGCGTGGCAAAGGAATATGTACGAGCGGATGGTTCGCATATTCGTTTCGACGAGAACGCTGCTGTGATTATCGCTGCCGGTAATAACCCACGGGGCACACGTATCTTTGGCCCGGTAGCCCGCGAACTGCGCGAACGGAATTTCATGAAAATCATTTCGCTGGCACCCGAAGTGCTATAAGAACCTGGTTTACGTGCCCTTTCGTTGAAGTTTGTTGTGACGAGTGCCGACACAACAAAGACAAACGATGAACATATAGAGGAAGAAGATGGCAACAAAACAGAAAGAGAAAAAGCCTCTTCATCTTGCCAAAATGAATATCAAGAAGGGCGACACCGTCTTGATCATTACAGGCAAGGATAAGGGGAAACAGGGGACGGTTTCGCGGGCAATGCCGCAGGTCAGCAAAGTCATTGTTGAGGGCCTGAATATTGCAAAGAAGCACGTCCGTCCGCAAGGTCAGACTCGGCAGGGAGGCGTGATCGATAAGGCTATGCCAATCCACGTCTCGAACACTATGCTGATCTGTACTGAGTGTGGTCAGCCGACACGTGTGGCGCATGACCGTCGTCCGCTGGGCGCGGATCAAAAAGTTCGTGCAGTGCGTGTGTGCAAAAAATGCCAGAAAGTTATTGAAGATCGGACGCGGAGGGAGTAGTTAAACATGGCATCAAGACTGAAAGAAAAGTATCAAAAAGAGGTCGTGCCAGGCCTGCAAAAGGAGTTTAATTACAAGAATCCGATGCAAGTGCCGACAGTGAATAAAGTGGTCGTCAACATTGGCATGGGTGAGGCCATTCAGAACGCGAAGGCGATGGATGCTGCCGTTTCCGACCTGGCAGCGATCACGGGCCAGCGCCCAGTCATTACGCGTGCCAAGCATTCTGTTGCCGCTTTCAAACTGCGTGAAGGTATGCAGATTGGCTGCATGGTAACTCTGCGCGGTGACCGTATGTATCAGTTCCTTGACAAGCTCATGAATGTAGCTCTGCCGCGCTTGCGCGACTTCCAGGGAGTATCAGCGGAGGCGTTTGATGGTCGAGGCAACTATACACTTGGGTTGCGTGAACAACTGGTCTTTCCCGAAATCGACTATGACAAGGTCGATAAAGTACGTGGTATGGAAGTGAGTATCGTAACGACGGCTCGCACTGATGAAGAAGGGCGCAGGCTGCTCAAGTTGATGGGCATGCCCTTTAAGAAATAACGCTGGAGGGCGAAATGGCAAAAACTTCAATGATTGTAAAATCGCAGCGCAAGCCCAAATTTAAGGTGCAGCAGCACAATCGCTGTAAAATCTGCGGGCGACCGCGTGCTTATATTCGCAAGTTCGGTCTGTGCCGCATCTGCTTCCGCGAGCGTGCATTGCGTGGTGAGTTGCCCGGCGTGACGAAGTCGAGCTGGTAATTCGGAGGGTGTTTTTTCATGAACATGACAGATCCCATCGCGGATATGCTCACACGTATCCGTAATGCGGTTGCAGCGCGGCATACTCGTGTGTTGATCCCGGCCTCAAAAATGAAGCTGGCAATTGCACGCGTGCTGAAAGAAGAGGGCTACATCAAGGATATCGAGATCCTGAAGGATAACCCACAGGGCACGATCCGCATTACGCTGCGCTATGTAGATAAGCGACCTGTGTTGACGCAGTTGAAGCGCGTTAGCAAGCCAGGGTTGCGTGTGTATTCAAAACGAGCTAACATCCCCCGCGTTCGTGGCGGATTGGGAGTAGCTATTCTTTCGACGCCGCAAGGATTGATGACAGGCCACCGTGCCTATCAAGAAGGCCTTGGTGGCGAAGTCATCTGCTACGTCTGGTAGAGGGAGGATATACAATGTCACGTATTGGACGTGCCCCAATCCCTGTGCCGCCGAAGGTGCAGGTGAGTTGGACTGATGAGAATCTGGTAACGGTCAAAGGTCCCAAAGGCGAATTGTCCTGCCAGGTGAATCCTGCATTGACGCTGAAGCTTGAGGATGGAGTACTGACGGTCTCTCGTCCATCTGATGCTCGAGAACATAGAGCAATGCATGGTCTGTATCGCACCCTGGTCAACAATATGGTTGAGGGTGTGACAAAGGGATATACGAAACAATTGGAAATTCATGGTGTCGGTTACCGCGCTGCCAAGGTTGGCGACAACCTGGTGATCCAGGTAGGGTACTCCCATCCAGTCGAAGTACAGCCACCCACGGGAATTTCCTTATCAGTAGATGGTGTTGACCCGGCTACCAAAGCTACTCGGCTGAGTGTAAGCGGGATTGACAAGCAGCAGGTGGGTGAAGTTGCGGCAAGCATTCGTCGTATACGAAAACCGGAACCTTATAAGGGCAAAGGCATTCGCTATGCAGGTGAGGCGATTCGTCGCAAGGCTGGAAAAGCCGGAAAAGTCGGTGGTAAGAAGAAATGATTAAACGCTTTAATGCAAATACGGCGCGGCTGAAACGCCACCAGCGTATGAGAAATCATTTAGAGGGTTCTCAGGAACGTCCGCGCTTGAGTGTGTTCCGTAGTGGACATCATATCTATGCACAAATTATTGATGATACGACTGGCCGAACACTAGTAGCGGCCTCCTCCTTGGAGGAGAATCTGCGCGACTTTAAGCCAGCATCCAAGGAAGGCTCTCTACTGTCAAAGGTGGGAGATGCTGTACAAGCTGTGGTTGAGAAGGCCGGCGATGTTGTTGAAATGGCTGCCGATATTCTGCCGGGTAAGGGTAAAGGTGCGAAGACCGAGAAAACGGCACAGAAAGCTCCGGCAAAAGGCGGACAACCTCAAAAAGGCGGCAAGCCCGGCACTCAGGTGAAAACCCAGTTGCCGACTGCTCAGAAAAGTGCCGCAAAAACGCCGGTTGAGGCGCTCGCCGCAATTGCTGATAACCGCAAAGTGGCTGCTGCACGCGAGGTGGGAAAACTCGTCGCACAACGTGCGAAGGAGAAAGGTGTCAGTCGTGTCGTCTTTGATCGTGGTGGCTACGCCTATCATGGGCGAGTGGCTGCTCTGGCAGAAGGCGCTCGTGAATCAGGCCTGAATTTCTAAGGCCGCGAGGAGAAAGATGGCAAGGATAGATGCTTCAAAACTGAACTTGGAAGAGACGGTGGTTCAAGTCCGCCGCGTTTCCAAGGTAGTCAAGGGCGGTCGGCGATTTAGCATCCGGGCGCTCGTGGTTGTCGGTGATCGCAATGGTCATGTTGGCTTTGGCCTCGGAAAGGCAGCCGAATATACGGAAGCCATCCGCAAGGGAGTAGAAGATGCCAAGAAGCACCTGATGGTAGTGCCTCTGTCAGGCACTACTATTCCATTCATGGTCAAGACACGCTATGGTGCCTCTGAAGTAATGCTGAAACCTGCAGCCCCCGGTACAGGAGTGATTGCAGGCGGGGCAATACGCGCAGTGATGGAGGCGGTAGGTATCCGCGATATTCTGACGAAGTCGCTTGGAAGCACCAACGCGGCTAATACAGTCATGGCCTGTTTGCAAGGTCTACGCGAGTTGCGCTCGGCTGATGCTGAGGCTGCCCTGCGTGGGAAAGCAGTGACCGAAATTGTCGGTAAGAAACAGGCTGAGCGGCTGGCTGCCGTGGCTGCAAGCGCTGCTGAACAGGCTGCTCTGGCGCGTGCTGCTCGTGAAGAGGATGCGCGTGAGAACAGATCGACAACGGGCCGCAGGGGCGGAGGCGCTGGCGACCGTGACCGCCGTGGTGGCGATCGAGGTGAGCGCGGAGATCGCGGTGGAGACCGCCGTGGTGGCGGAGACCGTCGCGGTCGTTAACGCTGACAATCCGTAAGGGGAGCGATTTATCGCGCCCAGCGCCGATTGATCGGCTGAGGAGTAAAAAATGGCAAAACTGCGTATAAAATATGTCAAAAGCGCTATTGGCTATTCAAAAGACCAGAAGGCAACAATTCGCGCGTTGGGGTTCCGCAAACTCCAGCAGACGGTTGAGCATGAAGATCATCCTGTTATGCGTGGGATGATTCGCAAGGTAAGCCATCTGGTCACGGTAGAGGAGACGGTCCAGTGAAACTGTTCGAATTGCGGCCAGCTCCTGGTTCGCACAAACGTGAAAAGCGAGTGGGTCGCGGACATGGCTCTGGTCGTGGCAAGACCGCTGGCCGTGGTACAAAGGGCCAGAAGGCTCGCACAGGCGGAAAGATACATCGCGCATTTAATGGCGGTCAGACGCGCCTGTCGAAACGCCTGCCGTTCATGCGTGGCCTGGGCAACAGCAATACGGCCTTCCGCGATGAATATACAATTATTAATATAGATGATCTTGCACCGTTTGAAGACGGAACGCACATCACCCCTGACGAACTGGTAAAACAAGAGTTGATGACGAAAGCTCAGGGGAATGGACTCATCAAGGTACTTGGCAATGGTGAAGTGAGCCGCGCATTAACCGTCCGTGCCCATAAGTTCTCCGCGAGTGCTCGCGAGAAGATTGAGGCTGCAGGCGGTACTGTGGAGATCATTCCAAGGAAAGTATACCAAAAGACGAAGAGGCGCAAGGACGAAAATAAGAAAGCACCAAATGCACAGAACGCCGGATTATAAATCTATCTTCTGACGAAATTGTGTGTCTTCGATGTTTCGTGAAAGGAGATTCCCATGTGGGAAAAGCTGCGGAGTATCTGGACCATTCCTGATCTACGCAAAAAGATTCTCTTCACTATAGCGATGTTACTGATCTTCCGTATCCTCGCTCATATTACTGTGCCCTTAACAGGTGCTGAACAAAGTGCTCTGACGAAACTCTTTACGACCTCCACTGGGAATCAAAACCTGGGTCAATTACTGGGTCTGCTGGATGTCTTTTCAGGAGGATCGCTGCAACAGTTTTCGATTGTGGCGCTGGGAGTCTACCCATATATTACGGCGACGATTGTGATGCAACTCTTGCAGCCAATCATTCCAGCGTTAGAAAACATGTTGCGCGAGGGTGAGGCAGGACGTCTGCGTTTCAGCCAGCTCACACGTATTATTGCCGTTCCACTTGCCTTCTTGCAGGCATTGGGACAGACAGCGATCTTTGTAAGAGCAGGTGTACTCGATTCGTCGAGCTTCAATCTCTTTAATCCGAGCGTGGCACTGCAAAGTTTTGCGATCCTGATCTCGCTCACTGCTGGTACAATGGTGCTTGTATGGATTGGTGAGTTGATTACTGAGAATGGCATCGGCAATGGTATCTCTTTGATCATCTTTGGAGGTATCGTCACCCGCATTCCGGGGCTGATTCAGTCCGGCTATACAGCTAGCTCAACCAGCAGCGGCAACGGTAGTGGCATCATCAGCATAGTCGTCTTCTTGATTATTGGTTTGATCACGATTGTAGGGATTGTTTACGTCTATCAAGGGCAGCGCCGCGTACCAATTGAGTACCCGACGAAGCGTATGGTAGGCCGTGGAATGCTGGTTGGTACGGCGCAGCGGACCTACATACCAATGCAGGTGAACAGTGCAGGCATGATCCCGCTGATCTTCGCCCAGTCTATGCTGATCTTCCCATCAGTACTAGCAACGTACCTTGCCACTAGTAACACCTCGTGGCTGGCGAATGTATCCAACTTTATTGGCAGCTATATTGTTAATCCATCGCTGTGGTATTACTGGGCCATCTACTTTTTCTTAGTAGTAGCCTTTACATACTTTTATGCGTATGTCGTATGGCAGCAGCAGAATATACCCGATAACCTGCAAAAGCAGGGTGCGCATATACCAGGATATCGGCCAGGTGAGACGACGCGCAGGCATCTGAACGACATACTCAATCGTATTACCCTGGCCGGTGCGCTCTTTCTGGGCATCGTGGCGATTTTACCGTTTTTCGCGAAAGTCGGTGGCAACCAGTTGCTTAGCAGCGCAGCGTTGTTAATCGTGGTGGGTGTGGTATTGGATACAGTTCGACAGATTGAAGCTCAGATGGTTATGCGTAACTATTCGGGCTTCCTCACTTAGGTCAAGGACACAATGACGTGCCCTTGATCATTCTATCGGAGGATAAACGTGGATATCATCCTGATCGGCGCACAAGGGTCAGGGAAGGGGACGCAGGCCGATACGCTCTCACAGGCGCTTGGCATTCCCCATGTTGCCAGCGGTGATCTGTTCCGTAAAGCGTTTGATGAGAAGACCGAGTTGGGACTGAAAGCTAAAGCCTATACTGATCGTGGGGAACTGGTTCCCGATGATCTGACAGTGGCAATGGTACTCGGTCGCCTTGCGGAACCAGATTGCAGGCAAGGTGCTCTGCTGGATGGTTTCCCACGTACAATTGCGCAGGCTCAGGCCCTTGATAACGGATTACAGGGGATGGACCTTCAGATCGATCTAGCGATCTATCTGAAGGTTCCACGTGAGGAATTGCTGAAAAGGCTCTCCGGTAGATATATCTGCCGTGCGCACCAACACGTTTATAACATAAACACTCGACCACCAAAGGTGCCGGGTATATGTGATCTGGATGGAAGTGAGCTGTACCAGCGCTCCGACGATGTAGGAGAAGCTGTACAAAGGCGGCTGGATATCTTTTTCAACGAGACCATTCAACTGCTCGACTACTACGGACACCAGCATAAGCTGGTGGAGGTCAACGGTGACCAATCGATCGATGCAGTACAAAAGGACCTCTTGAATAAGGTACAAAACAGAGGATAACGGAACTATCATGGCGATTATCATTAAGTCCAAAGACGAACGAGAAAAAATGCGCGAAGCAGGTCATATCGTGGCAGAAATCCTGGCGAAACTACGCAGTGCAGTTCGTCCAGGCATTACTACGGCGGACCTGGACGCCATCGCGGTAGCTGAATTGAAGGAACGGAACGCTAAAGCCAGCTTTTTGGCTATCATGGTTACCCTGCATCGATATGTACGTCTGTAAACGATGAAATTGTGCATGGTATTCCTGGCAGGCGGGTTTTAAAAGAGGGGGATATCATCAGTATCGACTTTGGAGCCATTTATCACGGCTGGCATGGTGACTCTGCCATCACCGTACCGGTAGGAGAGGTGTCTGCTGAAGTAAAGCGCTTGCTCAAAGTTACAGAGGATGCCTTATATCGTGGTATTGCGGCTGCACGGGCGGGAAACCGCCTGAACGATATCAGTCGAGCGATACAACAGTTCGTTGAGCCGGCTGGTTTCTCAATCGTGCGCCAATATGGCGGACATGGAGTGGGCCGCAGTATGCACGAGGATCCTCAACTACTGAACTATATCGAGCCGGGATTCCCGAATCCACTGTTGCGACCCGGCATGGTTATAGCCATTGAGCCAATGGTGAATATGGGAGCCAAAGAGACGAGAGTCCTTTCCGACCAATGGACTGTCGTCACCAAAGATAGTAGCTACTCAGCTCATTTTGAGCACACGGTAGCCATTACCGAAGGTAACGCAGATATCCTAACGCGATAATTTGCCTCTCGACTTTTATTGACGAATGTGCTATAATTCGTAGTTGGCTGCAGCAGTGTCAACTGCTGCATTTTCTAATATAAATTGCGACTATTGAAAAGGATGCTATGGCAAAGAAGGACGAAATTGAAGTAGAGGGGAAAGTACTCGAAGCTCTCCCAAACGCTATGTTTAAGGTCGAAATTGACGAGCAACACCAGGTCCTTGCGGTGCTGTCGGGACGTATTCGCATGAACTTTGTACGAATAGTACCGGGCGACAAGGTCAAAGTAGTGCTATCACCATACGACCTCACTCGCGGCAGGATAACATGGCGCGTGAAATCGTGAAGTAACGATTTCTCACCTTCCTTTTCTTCTGATCAGCATTCTTTCTCATGAATAGAGATGGGTCAGTAAAGGCAAAAGGAAAAGCATGTCAAGTACAATTTCTTTTTGTCTTTCCATTGTCCTAATTTAACTTTTCTTGACATATCTAAAATGAGGAGGGCAACCATGAAAGTGCGCGCCTCGGTAAAACCACGTTGTGAGAATTGCAAGGTAATTCGCCGCAATCGCGTTGTGATGGTTATCTGTAGCAAGGATCCAAAGCACAAGCAGAAGCAAGGCTAATAGCGGGTTTCGGGTTTCAAGCTTCAAGGGACGAACCAAAAACGAACTAAACTTGAAACTCGAGGCTTGAAACTGGAGGAAAACATGGCTAGAATTGCCGGCGTTGACATTCCACGCGATAAGCGTGTGGAGATTTCGCTGTGCTACATCTATGGGATTGGGCTAACAACAAGCCGTAAGATCCTGGAGCGAACACGCATTAACCCAGATACACGAGTAAAGAACCTGACCGAGGAAGAGGTCAATCGCCTGCGTGAGGTGATCGACCGCGAATACAAGGTCGAGGGTGATCTGCGTCGTGAAGTAGACATGAATATCAAGCGGCTGATCGAAATCGGTTGCTATCGTGGCATGCGCCATCGCCGCAATCTTCCGGTGCGCGGACAGCGTACTCGCACAAATGCGCGTACCCGTCGCGGGCCAAAAAGAACTGTGGCTGGCAAGAAAAAAGCGGTTGCTAAGAAGTAATAAAACGCCGGGGAGGTATTGCAAGCAAGTATGGCACCAGAAAAAAAGAAAACAACAGGCAAGCCGAAGCGGCGTGAGCGGAAATCCATTCCACGCGGTCAGGCTCATATTCAAGCAACATTTAATAATACTATTGTTACCTTGACAGACCCCAACGGGAATGTTATCTCCTGGGGTAGTGCTGGAGGTCAGGGGTTTAAGGGATCACGTAAAAGTACTCCTTATGCCGCCCAGGTCACGGCTGAATCGGCAGCACGCAAGGCAATGGATCATGGCCTGCGACAAATTGAAGTCTACGTGAAAGGCCCAGGCTCAGGTCGCGAAGCAGCAATTCGTTCGTTGCAATCCGCAGGACTAAATATCACTTCGATCACTGATGTAACACCTATTCCGCACAATGGTTGCCGACCGCCAAAACGGCGTCGCGTCTGATTTGCGCTGTGCGTGTGAGGAGGATTCAACTACATGGCACGTTATACCGGCCCCGTCTGCAAGCTCTGCAGGCGTGAGGGGGTAAAACTTTTTCTTAAGGGCGACAAGTGCATGATGAAGTGCACCCTTGAGCGCCGCAATACCCGGCCAGGACAACATGGAACGGGTCGACCGCGTAAAGCCTCTGGCTATGCGCTACAGCTACGTGAGAAGCAGAAGGTTCGCCGCACTTATGGTCTACTAGAGCGGCAATTCCGTAAGAGCTTTGATACGGCGGCTCGCCGTCCCGGCAGAACCAGCGAAAACCTGCTCCAGATTCTGGAAATGCGTCTGGATAATCTGGTGTATCGCCTTGGATTTGCCGATTCGCGTGCTCAGGCCCGCCAGCTCGTCTGTCATGGGCACTTTGCCGTCAATGGACGCAAAACAGATATACCTTCCTTTATTGCAAAACCAAATGATGTAATTAGTGTGCGAGAGCGAAGCAAAGGTCTCGAATACTTCAAAACTCGTGCATTGCTACTAGCGCAGAAAGGCGTGCCCGCGTGGCTAAGCCTGGATGTGAATGAGATGACTGGTCGTGTTATGTCGCTGCCCACACGAACAGAACTTGAACTGCCCTTTGATGAGCAGATGGTGGTTGAATATTATCAGCGCTAACACGTTGATTCAATCGGCGGATGGGTATAAGCCCAGATGGCCCTCAAAGAAGTGAGGGCCGTGATAGGGCGAAAGACTCTTGGACTACCAAAGCCAGTTTCGCGTTTTTGATGCAGAGAGAACGAATTGCTTGGAGAAACAGCGGTAGGAAAAGAAAGGCAGGTTGGGACCTTGCTAGAAATTACTCTGCCTCGCATTAAGAATACAAAAACACAAGGAAATTATGCGAGCTATGATATTGAACCTTTAGAGGCGGGGTATGGGATGACCCTGGGCAATGCGCTGCGGCGTGTGTTGCTGTCTTCGTTGCCCGGCGCAGCGGTGACCTCTGTTCGGATTGAGGGCGTACAACACGAGTTTCAAGATATTCCACACGTCATGGAGGATGTGACCGACATCGTGTTGAACATCAAGAAATTGCGCCTCCGCTCTTTCTCAGATCACGCTGTGTCCATGCGCTTAGAAGTTAGTGGTGAGCGCACAGTGACGGCAGCAGACATTCTGGCCCCCAGTACTGTTGAGATTGTCAATCCTGATCTTTATATTGCAACACTTGACAATGAGAATGCACACCTCGAAATGGAACTGGTTGTTGAGTCAGGTAAAGGCTATGTACCTGCTGACTCAAAAGAAGATCAGCCTATCGGGGTGATTCCAATAGATGCTATCTACACGCCTGTGCAGAAAGTGAACTACAACGTTGAGCACACACGTGTAGGGCAAATGACTAACTATGATAAGATTGTTCTAGATGTCTGGACGGATGGTACAATTCCACCGGATGAGGCTTTGCGCCAGAGTGCGGATATCCTGGTGCGCCACTTCACGCTGCTTGCCAATTACCGGGCAACGCTAGCGGAGCCGGAAAAGCCGCCTCTGAGTAGCATGCCTATTCCGCCGAAGATTTATGATACTCCTATCGAGGAGCTTGATCTTTCGGTGCGTGCTTACAACTGCCTGAAGCGTAGCAATATTACCAAGGTAGGCCAGGTGCTTTCGATGAATGAGGAAGACCTGCTGGGCGTGCGTAACTTTGGCGAAAAGAGCCTGCAGGAGTTGCGCGAGCGTTTGCTTGCACGCAACTTCCTTCCGAATCCCCGTACCAGCACCATCGGAGCCGACATGGACGGCGATCACGAAATGGAGGAATAAGGTGAGGCACCGAGTTGCCGGTAACAAGATGAGTATGCCTGAACCACGCCGCCGCTCTGCGCGTCGGAACCTGATGGCAGGCCTCATTCGATATGATCGTATAAAGACCACGGAGTCACGTGCACGTGCTATCCGTGGCGAAACCGAAAAGTTGATTACTACTGCCGTGAAGGGGCGCTTAAAGGCGCAGAGACACCTGGCAGCAGTTGTCCAGGATGAAGAGAAGGCCGCGCAGATATTGGCCTTTGCTCGTAGAGGTCGCTTCTCGCTTAAGTCGACAGTTGCCTCGAATGAAGAGCGGGCAGATCAGGGCAAGCCACCACTGACCGACAAGGGACGCAAATTCCTTGAGAATAAGCTCAGAGATCGCCGCGCAGAGCTACTTCGCATCATTCCGAATGAAAAGGATGCTGAGAGGGCATTGCAGGCAGCCTACGAAGCAATGGTCATAGAGTTGCATGCGCGTCGTCTCATTCTAAGTGCGTTGCCAGATGAACTGGTTGTTAAAAAGATCTTTGACGAACTGGCACCACGCTACACCGGTCGTCCGGGTGGTTACATACGTATCACGAAGCTCGGTCGGCGTCTTGGCGATGCCGCCGAAATGGCACAAATTGCCCTCGTGTAGCGATACGAGTGGAATAGGCCCCAAGCCTCTTACATTAACAGTATGAATATCGCATGTGGTATTGAGTACGATGGCACTGACTATCACGGCTTCCAACGCCAACCTAGTAATCATGGGCCTACCGTTCAGGGCGTATTAGAAGCCGCCATTACTCACATTTCGGGTGAAATGTCCGTCGTGCATGGAGCGGGACGCACAGATGCAGGAGTACATGCCAGTGGTCAGGTAATCCACTTTTGCACAAACTTCCATCTGGCACCTCAAGTATGGATGAAGGCCTTGAATGCCAACTTACCCAATACCGTAGCGATACGGTGGGCAAAAGAGGTACCTGACCGCTTTCACGCGCGCTACAGTGCATTGAGCCGCTCGTACCGTTATACGATCTGGAATGGTGTAGCACCGTCGCCCTTGCTGGCACGATATAGCTATTATCGTCCTGGAGAGCTATCGGTTGAATTGATGCAGGGTGCCTGCCAATTCTTATTGGGGCGCAAGGATTTTGGAGCATTTGGGCGAAGCCCCGATGAGACGAACCCGATAAAGCCTGGACCACATCACTGCATTCGGACGATGTTAGAGGCACATTGTACGCGTCAAGATGCATGTATTTATTGTGATTTTTCTGCCGATGCCTTTCTCACGGGAATGGTTCGCAGGATTGTTGGAACACTGTTGCTAGTAGGGCAGAAAGGCCTCAGTCTTGATGAGTTTGCTACTATTGTGCAACAAGCGAGTAAGACGCACCCTGGTTCAGCAGCCCCACCACATGGGCTGTGTCTGGTGCGAGTAAATTATCCTGAGGCGTGGGGCGTATCGTTTGAGGAACGCTCTAACACTCTCGGATCGTAAGCACTTCATTTGGAGTAATAACAATGATGAAGACCTATAGCGCCAAGGCTGCTGACCTGAAACCGCAGTGGTATGTTATCGATGCTGAAGGTCAGGTACTCGGTCGCCTGGCAACCCAAATCGCGCAGATTTTGCGCGGCAAGCATAAACCAACTTTTACGCCGCATCTTTCGAGTGGCGATTTCGTGATTGTGATTAACGCAGAAAAGATAGCTGTAACCGGTAAACGCCTGGATCAGAAAATCTACTATCACCATACGCAGTATCCGGGTGGTCTGCGCCAGAAAACACTGCGCCAGGTGCTTGAAAGTAAGTTCCCCGAGCGCGCTCTGGAACATGCTGTGCGTGGCATGGTGATGCACAATCGCCTGGGGGCAGACATTATGCACCATCTCAAGATCTATGCCGGTCCGACTCACCCACACCAGGCGCAGAAGCCGATTCCCTGGACGGGTCCAGAGGCGTTACTGAAGAAGCCTGCTGAAGCAGAAGCTACAAAGCTTACAGAGGCGAAGTAAAGAAGAGGAGAACCTACCTTGGCCGATACCACAAGAGGCGAGTATTACTATGGAATGGGACGACGCAAGACGGCTGTAGCTCGTGTGCGTCTCTTCCCAAACGGTGATGGAAGTGTCACCATCAATAACAAAAGTATTCAAGCGTACTTTGGACAGCGCGATGCCTATTCAGCGACTATCAATGCTCCTTTGCGCTTGCTTGACCTGGGCAATGAGTACACTATGACCATACGTGTTGTAGGTGGTGGCACAAGTGGCCAGGCGGGCGCAATTCGCCATGCCGTCGCGCGTGCCCTGGTCCGCGTCAACGCTGAATGGAAACCCGCCCTCCGCAAAGCCGGTTTCCTGACCCGTGACCCCCGCATGAAGGAACGCAAGAAGCCCGGCTTGAAGCGCGCTCGTAAGGCTCCACAGTATACGAAGCGTTAATCAGGCATCTAAGCCAATTATTCTTTATAGATGTGCCGTTATCGTAAAGATAATGGTGCACTCTTTTAAGGCCTTGATTTCTCAGACGCGTTAGAACATCTGAAAGACCCTGACCAATATGACCAGGGTCTTTTATTTTAGCCTGTCTTAATCTAACACATTGGAATGCTCTGGTACTCCGGCATACACTGGCGTACACCACTGTTCGCGATACTCTGGGATGCGACCTCGCACAATATCGAAGTAGAGTTGCTGCAAGGCCCCACTAATCGGTCCCACCTTCCCATTGCCGATTGGGCGATGATCGACACTGACAACAGGGGCGATCTGAGCACCGGTACCACACAGGAAAATCTCATCTGCGGTATAAAGTTCCGTACGATCGACCTGACGTTCGCGAGTAATGCGTCCAAACTCGCGGCGTGCCAGCTCTATAATCGTATCGCGTGTAATACCCAGCAGAATATTCTCTGTAGGAGAAGGCGTCACGAGTTCACCATTGATCACTAGAAAAATGTTCTCAGCACTGCCCTCGGAAACGTTTCCTTCATGGGTCAGCATAATAGCTTCATCCAGGCCGTTCTGCATAGCTTCACTTTTGGCAAAGGCCGAATTGACATAAGAGCCGATAATCTTGGCACGCGCTGGAACAGCATTGTCGTCAATACGCCGCCAGGATGAGACTCCACAATGCAGGCCTTCAATGTCAATATAGTTTCCCATCGGCTCCGAGGTGATAATAAATTGATCTGTCAGGTTGTGTAGGCGCACTCCAACAATTTCATCGCCTTTATATGCGACCGGCCGGAGATAGACATCACAGCGTTGATCATTGCGTCTCACAAGTTCTATGCTTATATCAACAAGCTGCTCGACTGTGTAAGGGAGCGATATCTGGAGAATCTTGCACGAGCGGAGCAAGCGTTCGTAGTGTTCACGAAGACGGAAGAGGTAGACTTGCTGGTCTTGCTCATTCCAATAGCCTCTAATGCCCTCGAAGCATCCAGTACCATAAGAAAATCCATGTGTACGTACAGGAATTACACCTTGCTCGGCGGGTATGAACTCGCCGTTCATGAAAAGTTCTTTCGCGTTCATCTAATGTTCGGCAACTAGCTTCGTTGCTAGTTACCATTCCTCCTTTTCTGGGTTTCTAGTTTCTACATACATTCAGCGCTCATTGAGATCACGAAACTAGAAACAAAACGGTTTATTTAGAACAATTTCACGCCTAAAAAACCCTCTTCCCAAGAGCAGAGAGAACAAGTTCGACCGCGAGCAATGCGGTTGCATTCTCGCGGTCAAGAATAGGATTTACTTCTACTACATCCATCGAGACCAGGTGGTCGAATTCGGCTATCATTTCCATAGCCAGTTGGGCTTCCCGATAGGTCAAACCACCACGAACTGGAGTACCAACTCCCGGTGCTTCTTTGGGGTCCAGCACATCCATGTCAAGACTCAGGTGAATACCGTCGTTGAATTGACCAGCAACAGCTAAGGCTTCTCGCATCACATCGGAGATGCCTCGCTTATCAATATCTGACATGGTGAAGACGTGAATAGAGTTGGCGCGTAAGAGTTCTCGCTCACCTGGTGGGTCTAGATCCCGTGCACCAACAATAACGATAGTTTGCTTATTCAGTTTAGGTGCCTTTCCGGCAATTTCGGTTAGTCGGCTGTTGCCTAGACCGGCCAATGCCGCCAAGATCATGCCGTGTATGTTACCGGAAGGCGTTGTTTCTTCTGTGTTGAAATCTCCGTGCGCATCAATCCATAAGACGCCTACATTTTTATGAACACGAACAACGCCGCTAATAGACCCAAGAGCAATGCTGTGATCACCACCAAGGATAAGGGGAAACTCGTTGTTGTGGAGTGTCTCAGTGACAATGTCGGCCAACTCTTCAGCTACCTGCACAATCGGTTCGAGATATTTCACACGGGGATTGCCTATAGGTTGACTTTCAGGCTGAGGAACAACAACGTTACCAACGTCACGGACGGTGTGGCCGAGGCGACGAAGCTGATCATTGAGACCCGCATAGCGAATAGCACTGGCCCCGATATCGACGCCTCGCCGATCTGCACCTAAATCCATAGGTGCACCAATCACACGAATACGCATACTTTTTTCCTCCTGTTCGCCGTTGAACAGTACCATGGCCTGCCTTAATTATAGCCGTTGGTATGCCTCTTTGTCTATGGCGTTTTCTGCCAAGTCAATGACGTGCCTCTTCTTGTCTATACTGTTTTAAACATTGTACAATAATCAGCAAGTTTATCCCTTTGCAGTCAACTGCCTCTGACTTTAGAAAGTGAGGCGCTTTGTGCCTAATTACTTGCCTTCTCAACATAGGCAGCATTTACCGATCACGCTGCTCTTGCTGAGTGTCTTGCTTATGATGCTTGCAGCCTGTGGTGGAAGTACTTCAAATCCAACTACAAAGGGCACGCCTGTACTGGCATCCCGGCAAGTATTGACCTTTCCTAATGTTGGCACCCAAGATATTGGCGTTCTTGATCCGGCACTCGGACCGGATTCGAACTCTGCTATCGCCGTGAACATGATCTATAGTGGCCTGGTGAGACCTGATAAAAACTTAAATGTCATCCCAGATCAGGCGAAGACATGGAATATTTCTCCAGATAACAAGGTCTATACCTTTCATCTACAATCGGGCATCACCTTCTCAGATGGAACTCCTGTTACCGCTCAGACGTATGTCTACACATTGACGCGAGCGTTGCTTCCAGAGGTGAAATCACCCACCGCTAGCTTTTTTGAGCAGGCAATCGTCGGATCGGTCGATGTCAGTAACGGTAAGACTAGAGTTTTGCGGGGGGTAAAAGCACTTGATAACCTGACCTTGCAAATCACGTTGACGCAGCCGACGCCGTATTTCCTGGAAGTGCTCACCAACTCGGTCTACTTCCCCTTGAATGAGAGTATCATCAATAAATACGGGCAGAGTGATTGGATCAATCATGCAGCGGGTAACGCAATTGGAACAGGCCCCTTTATGGTCAAAGAGTGGGATCACAACGTAAAAATAGTTCTGGTTCCCAACACCCACTATTACGGCAATAAGACGAAATTGACGGAAGTAGATATGCTCTTCGTCAATGATCTGAACACAGCCCTTCAGTCATATCGAGCAGGGCAGTACAATTTCAATTGGAATATCACGCCAGAGCAACTCATCACTGCAAAGGGGCTACAAGGCTTTACGATGAAGCCGTTGTTGCAAACAGATCTGCTCTTCTTTAACAATAAAATGGCACCATTTGATAATGTGGCCGTGCGTCAGGCCTTTGCTTATGCAACCGATAAAGTGACGTTGGCTCATGCGGTCTTTAAAGATGCTGTTACGCCCGCCTCAACGATTATTCCACCGGGAATGCCGGGCTACCAACCAAACTATCCAGGATTGCCCTTTGATAAGAACAAGGCGAAATCCCTTTTACAATCGGTTTATCCAGATGTTAGCAAGGTGCCGCCGATAACATTCTCCTATCCCAACTCACAAGTGTCTCAAGGTGAGGCGGCAGTACTGCAACAGATGTGGCAGACGGCGCTAGGGATCCAGGTGAAGTTATTACCCGTGGAATTGAATGCTTACAATGATGAGACAAATAGACACGAGGTGCAGTTCGGCTTTACGCAGTGGGGCGCGGATTTCCCCGATCCCTACGATTGGCTGACGTTGAATCTCACAACCACTGCACCAAATAACAACGGTGAGTGGAGCAACCCTGAGTTTGATTCGACGGTGATGCAGGCGGAACAGACTACTGGTGATGCTCGGATCGCGCTCTACAATAAAGCAGAGCAGATTGCCATTACTGATGTAGGATGGCTGCCTATCGACCACCAGTCCATGGCTGCCATTATTCCGCCCTGGGTACATGGAGTCAGTCTGAACGGTGAGGGACTCTTCTTTGGAGACTGGTCAGATGTCTATCTGATACAACATTAGTATACTGGTTCACGACTGAGCTTGAAAGCCTTCTGATGCAGATGATATACTTAAGGTAACATATCAGGCCCGCCTTGCTCTCGGCGGGCCTTACTCTATAACACATAATGGATGTGTTTCACCCGTTAGATTGTTGAAGCAAAGACGCTTCTCTATGCAACGTTGCGTAGATGGCCTATGATTGGCCAAAGTAAGGAGGTTTTAGACTATGGCTGTCGACATTATTAATCCCTATGCTGTGGCGATTGCTCAATTTGATGAAGCTGCGGAACGCCTCGGACTCTCGCAAGCGATGCGAGCTATTTTACGTAAACCTAAACGCGAACTGATCGTCAATTTCCCGGTACGGATGGATAATGGTGATGTAGAGATGTTCACAGGCTATCGGGTACAACACAATATCAATCGCGGCCCTGCCAAAGGCGGTATTCGCTTCAGTCCCGAAGTCTCGCTCGATGAAGTGCGTGCACTGGCAATGTGGATGACCTGGAAATGCGCGGTCGTGGGCATCCCTTTCGGTGGTGCAAAGGGTGGTGTTATCTGCGATCCTCACATAATGTCGCGTGCTGAACTTGAGCGCCTCACGCGCCGCTATGCTACCGAAATCTCCATTCTCATCGGCCCCAACAGAGATATTCCCGCCCCTGACATGAACACTAATCCGCAGGTGATGGGTTGGATCATGGATACTGTATCGATGCATGAAGGCTATTCGATACCCGCCACGGTCACCGGTAAACCGATCGCTATTGGAGGTAGTGAGGGCCGATTGGAGGCTACTGCTCGCGGTGTGCAGGTAGTGACACGCGATACGATGCTTGATCTCGGCATGCGGCCAGACGAATGTACTGTAGTCGTTCAAGGCTTCGGCAATGTTGGTAGCATCTCTGCACGTCTGCTGCATGAGCTGGGATGCAATGTCATTGGATTGAGCGACATCAGTGGTGGTGTCTATAATGCGCAAGGTATCGATGTACACCGTGCGTTGCGATACTCCAAAGAACATGGCTCATTGAAAGGCTTGCCAGATACCGAAACGGTGACGAATGCCGAATTGCTGGAGCTTCCATGCGATGTGCTGGTGCCTGCCGCTTTGGAGAATCAGTTGACCGCGAGAAATGCCTCACGTGTGAAAACCCGCTTGATTATTGAAGCAGCCAATGGCCCGACTACCCCGGAGGCCGATCACATCTTCAATGATCGGGGCATTACGGTCGTACCTGATATCCTGGCAAATGCCGGTGGCGTGACGGTCAGCTACTTTGAGTGGGTACAGGACCTGCAGCGCTTCTTCTGGGCCGAACACGAGATCAACGATCGTCTTGAGACGATCATGACGCGCTCCTATCGCGCCGTTCGTGAGAAGTCTTTAGAGCAGGAAACCAACCTGCGTATGGGTGCCTATCTCCTTGCTGTGGCGCGTGTCGCTGAAGCGACCGAGATTCGTGGAGTATACCCGTAAATTATTCATTGCTGATTTCAGCAAAACGTCTATTCTAGAGCGACTCTGCATGATAGGGCAAGGTCGCTCTTAGAATACGACTCTGCCTGAGAGGGCAAGGTCGCTCTTTAGAATACTGAGGTTAACTTACTGGCTCCATATGCACTATTTTCAACCAGATCTCTTGTTTGCTCTCGCTATCGGGAGGGCTCCATACCGGCTCAACGCTGAAAATCACATTCACAAGTGACCTTCATGGAACGACTTGCCATTGAGGGCCGCCACGCATCAATGTGCCGGAGAATTGGACACCATTGACTGCCAGGCGCAATTTTAAATGGCGTCCTTCACGACCACTTACCCAGAAGCGGTTGAGGCGCAGGCTATTTGCTTTGAAAATTGGTTCAGGATTACTCGCACCAAAGGGACTGAGCTGGCGAATCTTCAGGTAGGTATTGTAGTTTAGGTACTCGGGTCGCATCAGCAGTAGATCTACTTTGCGCGAGCTGGAAGGCGGAGCAGCCTCCGGCTCGATTCCAACGCCAGCTAAATCGGCAACGTCGGTTTCTCCTGCAATTGCCACAACAGGCGTGACAGGTAATGCGGAGTTTTGATTCTTAGACCATTTCTGTAGATGCTGGCGCAATTCCTCGATACGATCATTGGCAATAGTGAACCCGGCTGCTGATGAATGTCCTCCATGCCGTTCGAACAGGTCAGCAGGTGCAGCGCGCAGGGCCTCGATAATGTTGAACCCATTATGACTACGGGCCGAACCCCGGCTAGACTCAGGCCCTTTGCTGAGCACGAAAACAGTACTCTGGTTTTCTTCAGCCAGCTTGCCTGCTACCAGCCCAATAATGCCTTCGGGCCAATTATCTCCACTCACCAGTATTACCGCATCTTGAGAGTAGCGTTGTACCTCTTCACGTACACTGATCATCAGCTCTTCCGTCTGACGCTGACGTGATTGGTTGAGTTCTTCCAGTTCCTGAGCATAAGCAAAAGCTTCTTCGTCAGAAGTTGTTGTCAGGAGGTTGAAGGCGATACTCGCATCCTTCATGCGTCCGGCTGCGTTAATGCGTGGCCCAAGCACGTAGGCAATATCCCGCTCGCGAATTTTCCCAGGTTGTAGATTTGACAGGCGTATTAGTGTCCTCAGACCAGCATTCCCTGTTCGATTCAGTTGTTCTATACCCAGCCGCACAAGCGTATGGTTTTCACCGAGCAGAGGAGCGATATCTGAGATAGTGCCAATCGCTACCAGGTCAAGTAGTTCCAGCTCTTGTTTCGGACGATCATAGGTGCGATAGAGAGCCTGCACCAGCTTAAAAGCGATTCCCACTCCACAAAGATAGCGTTCACTATACTGACTATCTGGCCTCCAGGGATTAATCATGGCATAGGCTGGAGGAAGTTGTTCTGGTGGATGGTGATGATCGGTAATAATCACATCGATGCCCAGCGTTTTTGCATGCGCTATGGCTTCAACATCAGAGCTGCCGCAATCAGTGGTGATGATAAGCGACGTTCCACGCGTTTTGAGCGTCTCAATGACTTCCCTGCTTACGCCTCGCGCATCCTGGAGGCGGTTGGGAATATAGTAATCAAGTGGAGCATCGGAATGCTTGAGGGTTCTCAGAGCGCGGGTCAGCAGTGCAGCCGAGGTAACTCCGTCGGCATCGAAGTCTCCGTAGACGGTAATATGCTCGTCGCTATCAAGTGCTCGACGGATACGTGCAACTGCGCGATCCATATCGATGAATGAAAATGGGTCAGGTATGGAATCATATTGTGCATCCAGAAAGGCACGCATTGCAGCAGGCGTCCGAATGCTGCGATTAAAGAGCAACTGTGCATGGAGAAACTCTATCCCTGCCTGTTTGAACTCCTGAAATTGTATCTCATTCATTCGCTCAAACATCTCCCAGGATGGTGATGCAGAAGATGATAATTCCACGCGAATATCCTTTTCGTTTTCTTTAGTCGGGCAACAGCCTCAGAAATACCTCGTTACCTAGCAAGCGCCCTCGTTTGCTCAGGCGCAACCAATCTTGTGCTTGTTCCAGAAGTCCAGCCTCTTCTACCATACGTAGTCGGTCGCCCACAAATTGTGCAAATGGCATGCCAAAACGCTGCTCAAACGTAGGTAAATGCAGACCGGCAGCAGTACGAAGTCCCAGAAATGCCGTCTCAGACATCTCTTGTACTCGTCCAACCGTTTCACTTTCGGCTTCGGGTCTTTGTTTTGCTTTAAGTAAGCGAATATACTCTGCCGGGTCTAGAATATTGGAGAAGCGTCTTCCACCGAAGCTGGAATGTGCCCCGGCACCCATGCCGAGATAGGGGAGGTTCTGCCAGTAGGTCAAATTATGACGGGACTGGTGCCCAGGAAGCGCCCAGTTTGAGATTTCATAGTTCTCATAGCCTGCGGCCTGTAAACGTTCGTCCGCGTATTCATACATGTCGGCGCACAGGTCCTCATCCGCTGGCGTAATACGTCCTTCGTGTGTCCAGGTATGAAAAGGCGTCCCTTCTTCGATAATCAGAGAGTAGAGCGAGAGATGCTCAGGGCACAGCGACAACGCCTGGTCAAGGGTTTCACGCCAATGACGCATCGTCTGTCCAGGCAATCCGAACATAAAATCAAGGTTGATGGATGTAAAACCGGCGACGCGTGCATTATACAAGGCACGCGTGATCTGCTCGGGAGAATGGATACGTCCTAATGTCTTGAGCAAATCGACGTCGAAGCTTTGAGATCCTAAGCTAAGTCGGTTGACGCCAGCGGCTCGCAGACCCTTCAACTGCTCGCGGCTAAGCGTTCCGGGATTGGCCTCCAATGTGATTTCAGCATCTTCATCGACGGCAAAAGCACTGCGGCAAGCATGAAGCACACGTTCAATTTGCTCAACGCTCAAAAGACTTGGTGTGCCACCGCCAAAGAAAATTGTGCGAGCACGGCGAGGGCTATCGTCTTCGCGTTGCGCCAATATGCCTGCCAGATCTATCTCTGTGAGTAAGGCGCGCACGTATGGTTCTCTCAGTGGAAGAATACCGGCATAAGTATTGAAATCACAGTAGTGGCAGCGTGTGTGACAAAAAGGAACATGCAAGTAGAGAGAAACGGTCTCTAGAAGCTGTGATATTGTCTCTTTTTCTGAATGTTTCTGAACTGTAACAGGTGCTGTAATGACCATGAAAAATCCTTAGCAAGGTTACAAGCGGAGGAGAGCCGCTTGTAACCCTCGCTTTGATGCTTTTACCCTCCTGCAGGCGCTGTAGGCGTAGGTAATGCAGGCGCTGATGATGGTAAATCAGAAGGCTGATTTCCAGGATCGGTCTGCATGTTCTGATCTACCGGTGTAATCTTTGTGGTGGGGAAGCCACGCTCCATCAATAACCAGTCTGACAAGGCGTTGGTCTGCAGCGCTTTCAGCGTCGTAGGGTCTACAGCACGAGAGGGATCAATTCCCAGAATCTGGACGATATGGTAGTCTCCATTTTCCAGAATGATGGGGCTGATCTCGTTAATCGTACGATGAGGATCGAAGATCCAGTCCTCTACGATGGCCTGCGATTGGCTTTCCGCCAACTGACCTCTAGCCAACCAACCCATATATCCACCCTGGTTGTTGGTAGTTGTATCTAGCGAATTTTTCTTCGCCAGCGCTCCGAAGTCAGCACCCTGCTTGAGTTGTTTGAGAATCTGCTGTGCATGTGCCATCGTATCAATCGACATGCTCCGTGCCAGCACCTGGTAGGTGGGGGATACCTTTAGCGAAGCAAGGTAGTTCTGCATGTTGTCGCGACGCACAATGATAGCTAACATTGCTAACATATCATCATTACTGATGTTATCCTGGCTCAAGACCTTGTTATAATTGGTAGTTGATGGCAAGTTGGATTTCAAATCATTCAAAGCCGCATTAACCTGGGCGGTTGTAGGATTGACCCGAGCCTGGATCGCACCACTCTGAGTTGCCAGCCATTCACGTATGAGTTCATCATCCTGCAACCACGTAGCGCTATCACTACCAATTTGTGAGTAAGTGAATTTTTGTTGCTCAAGGGCAATCTGGCCACTCGAAGGATCAGTCAGCGCAGTAAGTTGCTGGTTAAGCGTGCCTTGCTGCGTCTGGGCAGTCTTAAGCTGTTGCTGAGCGGCTTTCAGTTGCGAGTTCAAGCTATCACGCTGGGCACTTGGACCGGCGGGCAAGGCCTTGATCTGGTTATTAAGGCTAGTAATCTGGCTCGTGGTGGTATCAATGATCTTCTGCTGATCGGCGACCTGTTTCTCGAGATTTGTGCGCTGTGCATTTAGCCCATGCGGTCCGTTGATCAGGTTATCCTCAAGCTGCGCCTTGACCGCTACCAGCTTACGAAATTGGGATTGTGGAATAGAGTGACCATTGACAACGGTAATAGCCTCGCCTGGAACAATGACATTGATATTAAGCCAGAACCATGCGATAACCCCAATAACAAGCAAGCCTAGGATGCCTGTGATGATCCAGGTAACGCGGGTTTGAATGCGGACTTTCTCGGTGTGTGAAAGGTGCTTCCCCCATCCAAAAATGAGAGGCTTCCCATCGCGTCGTGCTTCTACACGTGCGGTCTGTTTCGCGTATTTCTTTGCTGATTTAGCAGATCGTACTGAGCGTGAACTTTCTGGCCGTCTTATCGGACGCTCTGTCGAACTCTTCATAAGGTTTTTCCCCTCCTGATTAGGGCGTGGCTGGCATTAAGATAGCAAACAAGCACAGGAAAGGATACATGTGTATATACCCTTTGCTGTGCGATGCATAATTGTCTACCTCTACATGCCCCGCATGTGCTCGGCGGTGTAGGGTAGTAGTGCCATAAACCGCGCCTCTTTGAGAGCTACACTGAGACGGCGCTGATGTTTAGCGCAAGTCCCCGTCTTACGGCGGGGTTCGATTTTGCCACGATCGGAAATGTAGCGTTTCATGAAACGGCTAGCATCCTTGTAATCAATTTCACGCACGTGATCGTGACAAAACTGGCATATTTTGCGGCGAGTTGTACGCTCGCCTCGTCCGCCCTGTCGTTCGCGACGAGGAGCGGATTCGGATCGTCTTTGCACGGACTGTTCTCCTCTGTCCCTCAGAAAGGAATTTCCTCAGGATTTTCAGGAAAGGTTGTCCGGGTAGTCGAGAAAGGGATCGTGATCGTCAATGCTCCCTGATGAATAGGATTCAGAACTTCCCGCAGAAGACTTAGGAGTGAGTATCTGCATATCACTGGCAATAACATCTACTGCTGTACGCTCTACACCGTTTTTGTCGGTATATTTGCGCTGCGTTAGACGGCCTTCGATATAGGCCTTGGAGCCTTTGTGCAGATATCGCTCACATATCTCTGCGAGTTTGTTCCAAGCAACGATATTAAACCATTCGGTCTCTTCCTTCGTCTCGCCGTTCCTTGATTTGTATGAGCGGCTAACAGCGAGAGAGAATTTTGTGACGGGGGTGCCTTCAGATGTGACTTGCAATTCGGGATCTCTTCCCAGATTCCCGATCAACATAATTTTGTTTAGCATGGTCAATGTCCTTTCAAAATTTCAGCCACTGAGACATCTCCTCACTGAGATCGGATGAACTACCCAGGCAACTCTTTCTAACTACGCTTCAATGGTTTCTTCGTCTTCTATAGCAGGTGGGACATATGCAATGTCCTCGTCAGATAGTCCTGACGGTATTTCAGACTCTTCGGCGATCGGTGTGGGTAATTCCTCCTCGACCTCTTCGCTAAATCCTGCTGGAACCCTATCTGGGGTAACTTGCTCCTCTGTCTCGGTGGCGATCCCGCCAGCTGCCTGTGCTTTAGCTGCTTCGCTGGCAGCACGCGCCTCACGTTCCTTTTGCACGGCCTTGGGATCGCGCCTCTTGATTAAGTGCCGTAGAACCTCTTCAGAAACCTTAAGAGTACGATCCAGTTCAAACACGGTCTCAGGGGTCAAGCTCATATCAATAAACACATACAAACCATCACGATGGTGTTCAATAGGATAAGCCAGTCGGCGTCGTCCCCACTGGTTTACCCTCACGACCTGCCCATCATGGTTGGTCGCGAGCTGTTCGACACGCTCTAGAATAGCGCGTGCCTGTTCTTCGCTGACTTCGGGGTTGATAATGATACCAAGTTCATAATCTCGCCTCATGAAGCCACCTCCTTCCTTTGGGTATGCTTCCGGTCAAATCGCTCGCGAATTGGCGTAGCGAATGCCGGAGCAGGTGGAGCATCGGCAGCACATTCGATTATTCTGTCGATGCAGATTTTCGACTCTGTGAAAACACCCCGCTTCAACAAAGCCTGGCGGAGCGCGTCACCATTATAGCATTGTTCGCCACTTCTGGCAATAGAGCCGAGATTTAAAGACTTGATCATTCTCAATCCTGGTATTCTTTTTATACATAGGAAAAGTGGAAAAGCGGAAATTTTAAAACGTTGTTTGGAAAGGAACGTTTTTTGTAACGATAAGTGGTGCTGTTTCGTCGAGTTTATAGAAACATGTATATGTGGTACTCTATAATTGCCAACTAGTGTATAATCGGGTGACTAATTCGGGGCGCGGGGTGTCCCCTGAAACTCTTCCCTTTTTATACGCTCGTATAAGGTGAAAGCAGTCCTGGCAAATTTTTGATGAGCAGGGAATTCATGCAACAATACCCTGGAAGGCCCACATCGTCACGTTCAATGCGTGCGCGAAGAACAGAGCCTGCACTTCCTGGAACCCCATTAGCGACCGCACATCTTATCGTGCAGTCGCAGCCATATAATGGAGCGCTACAATCACCTGTTAAAAAACAGCCTCAGTATGCCCGGCGTGCCGGACTGAAGCTAGTTGGCCTCGGCCTGCTCCTTGAGGTACTCTACATAGCGCTCTATCCTTTGGTAGGAAATACGAGTGGCAGCAATACTACCGCGAAATCGGCTCTACTGGGAGTAGTTCCCTGGCTGCCCCATCTATATTGGACGATGTGGTTTCCCGCGCTTGCCTCGTTCTTAAATGCTCTTCCGATATTTCATCAATCGGCCAGCGCCGGAAATGGCAATGCGAATCTCGTGCTCCTACTGCTGGGATTGGCATTTATTTTGATGTTTATTGCTGCTCGTATAGGCAGAGGAGTGTTACGCGAACGTCTTTCCCCCGGCAATATACGCCTGATGTTCTGGGTAGTCATCGGCATGACCATACTCTTTGGTGCCACCTTTCTGATTGTAGCGGGTATGGTATCGCAGGATGTCTTTCTCTATGGCATCTTCGGACGTGTGGTAACCGTCTATCATGCCAATCCCTACGTAGCAAATCTGACGGCTTTTTCAACTGACCCACTGCACGCAGGCCTCTTGAAGGGAACACAAGGAATAGCGCCCTATGGCCCGGTCTGGATTGATTTGAGTATTCCAGTCACATTATTCGCACGCGACAGTGTAGCCAATATCATCATCGGTTTTCGCTTCATCGGGCTGGTAGTGCATCTGGCAAATTCTGTGCTTATCTGGATGATCCTTACTAAGTTCAAACCAGAAACGCGTATTTCCGCCACGTTATTGTATGCCTGGAACCCACTTGTGCTTTTAATGAGCATATCTGAGATGCATTATGACGTGGTGGTCGTTCTCTTCATTCTGCTAGCAGTATTCTTTTTGCAGCGTAACTCGCTGACGCTGGGCTGGGTATTCCTGCTGCTGGCGACCCTCATCAATGTCCTGTGCCTGCTATTGTTACCTCTCTTTGCACACTTGCTCTGGAAAGAGACACGTACAATGAGATGGCAGCGGCGTTTCTTATGGTGGTTATCGATCCTGAGTGTTTCGGTAGTAGTTGTAGCACTGGCTTATGCCCCTTACTGGCAAAGTGCGGAGGGAAATGGTGTCGCGGGTATTCTCGCAAGTATCCAGCATACCCTTATACAGAATAGCGCTATAAATTCGCTCGATGCAACGATTACCAACCTCTCAATTCCGCTGCCGTCGTTCGTGTCGTGGCTGGTAATGCCTCAGCATTGGACCATCTTTCCTGCTATCGCGGTCGGAGTCCTGTTACTCTTTGGACTCTGGCTGGCCGACACACTTGAGCTTGTCGTGCTGTTTAGTAGCTGGATATTCCTGACGCTGCTAGTTCTCTTACCTACCAACTGGCCACAATATGTGCTTCTACCACTGGCTCTGGCGCTTTGTGCTGCAAATTATCGTACCGTTTTGCTTGTCATGATCTTCACTATGGGTGCCGCACTAGGATATTATTTCTGGCTCTGGCGACCGACGTGGAGCGGGCAGGCGTTAGTAACGATTGGTCTGCCTCTGTTATTGTGGGGATGGGCGCTCTTCTTTACCTCAACCTGGCAAATGACCCATCCTGAACCCGAAGAATCGCAGCAGGCTGAAAAAGGTTCCCCTGGAGGCACGTTGAGAAACTGGGGCTTCTCGCGTCCGTCGTGGCCCTCGCGCCCATCGTGGCCAACCCGTCGAAAGTAGGGTCCCAAGGGGTGGTAGCCTCTTGTCAGGCCATCTTGAGCCAGGTGGAACCAAACCCGCAGCAAAAGTAGTCGGGACATTTGTGACAATATATTTTTCGGGTTTCTTCCTCACAGGAGATATGTGCCTGCTTGCTTTGGGACATCGGGACATTTGTGATGAGTTTTGTGTTTCGTTTATTGAGAATATATGCCCGTCTGGTTGGTTTGGGACATTGAGACTTGGGACATTTGCCTTTTTTTGAGTGCGATTGGTATGCTGTCTGATAAAACGGATGGGAATGATGGCGAATGGGACCGGGGACATTGGGACATTCGTGATTTTTTTGTGTGTGTGATATGTAGATGGTTTGATTCTGATAAGGTGGAAATGGACGATTGAGACCGGGGACATTGGGACATTCGTGATTTTTCTCTGTGATCCTGATACGTAGGTGCGGAATGATGGAGAATGTGCCTGGGGACATTGGGACATTTGCAATTTTTTTGAGTGTGGTGTGATTCTTATACAGCAGAAATGTATGATTGAGGTCGGGGACATTGGGACATGTGTGTTGGTTTGGTTGGATGGGAATTAGTAGAGCCGATTGATGTACAATTTTTGGATGAGGCAGTTGGGACAGGGGACATGATTATTTGCTCCTGAAGAGGTGAGGCGGATAGAGAGAGAGACGACTGTGCAGAGCGGGTATCTGTACTATTCTAAGTGTACAATGTAGCAAGCGAGCTGTCAAGGGGTGATCTGAGAGGAATGTCGGCGATGATTTCGGAGTCATCTGGATAGTTACTGAAGATGCGTCATACTGGTTGTGTGTCCTCCTTATTTGGAAACAGGTTGGTCTCTTTCCTTTCTAATGGAAACACATTTCTTTGGTCTTTCGTCAGTTTCCCGTTTACTGCTCAGTTAAAAAGCTCGTTGGCACCCTACGCCTTTGGAAAAGTGATATGCACAGGAATCGCCTTGAAGATGATGAGATAGCTAAAGGTCAGTCCATCTACCCGGTAGGCATAGCATCCAGGAGTTTGCAGACGGGTGTACGATCCTCCATTAGGCCAGGGAGCACCACCCATATTTCCCATCAGGCGTAACTCTGTGAGAAGGGCTTGATCAGAAACATTAGGCGGATCATTGCTACCATTGAAGCGGATCATTCTGGAACCGTCAAGCTGCCTACCGCGAATCAAGACGGGACCCTGGTAGTTTGGATTGATGAACCACACCACCTTCTGTCCACCCCACTGACTTTCACCTCCTCCAAAGGACTGCGCATCCGCATATTTAAGGATACCAAGCTCGTTGCCATTGGGCCCACTTCCAAAAAAGTCCACATAGGCTGGTCCATTCCCAAGCAAGAGATCAAGTTGGGAAATTACTCGATGCCCATGAGTCGTAGGGCACGGAGACCCCGGCCTCAGAGAAGGCAGATGCAAGGGTCGCTGTTGCAAGATCTGCCACACATCCGCTGAAGTTGGTGTTGCATGACTTATACCATCAGGAGGAGTGTTCGTCGCGCATGCAGTTACCAGGAGGGCGAGGACTGCGATGAGTAGGCTATATGTCATGCATTTCCACTGGCAGGACATAGTATTTTTATAAATGTAACGCATAAGCTTATCTTTCCTCGCAGCCTATTTTATCTCAGGTATATTTAGCGAATGCAGCATTTAGAGCCGTTCGCTCATAATGGGTTGGAATTTAAGATGGAACCACACCCGCAGCAAAAGTAATACGCCAACTCCCTCCCGGCCAGGTAGCGATAAGATAGTAGCATCCGGCCTTAGGGATATCTAGACCGCCTGGAAATTCCGCCCATGAACCTATAATGTTGGGCAGGTTTGGGTCTTGAGGATCAAGTATGAGCGTAGTAGGAGTGCTGGTGGCTACCTTCTGCTCGGCATCAGGTAGAAAGGGAGATCCATCGTACAGATTTGCTCCGTGGATCGTCACCAGGCCGTTCACACTGGTGTCTACTACCCACAGAAACTTGTGGTGCCATCCATCGGAGTAATGGAGTTCCATAGCCTGTTGTGGATTCCATTCCAGTGTGGCGTGGGGTCTACCAAAGCCAACTGCCCAGACTGGAAAGCCTCCGGCCGCTGGTCCGGTGTTTGAAATGACATCTTTAGGCGTTGGGCCAGCCGGACAGTCTTTTGGCACTAGTCCTAGCTTAGCTGAGGCACCTCCCAGTGGAGTAGCAGTGGGGGTAGATGGGAGCGTTGGGGTCCCCACTGGTTTTGAGGGAGCTACCGTTGGTGTAGCTGATGTTTGCGGAGGACCCATCTGAGAACAGGAGGCCAGAACCAGGAGGAGGGTGAGAGGCCGCATACAGCGGAAGAGGAAGTATACTTTGTTTATCATCATAGCTCCTCCTTAGAGAAAGTTTCCCGGTGACAATGCAGATGTATATTCAAGTATACGCCTGATATAGGGTGTCTATCACGGAGGTATCTACAGGCGTATCATCCTTCATGACAATCCGCTTTCAGAGTAACTCTTTGATGAAGCGATGGTGCAACATAATACTCCTACTACGGAAGTGTGGAAGAGTCTTGGTTCGGGACACTGGGACATTTGTGATTTTTTGTGTGATGTGTAGGTAGTGTGATTCTGATACGGCAGGAATGGACGATTGAGACCGGAGACATTGGGATATTCCTGTTTTTTTCTATGCGATCCTGATAGGTGGGTTGGGAATGATGGCGAATATGCCTGGGGACATTGGGACATTTGCAATTTTTTTGCGTGCGATTGGAGTGCTGTTTGACAATGCAGATGAGGATGATCGGGATTGAGGCCGGGGAGATTAGGAAATTTGTGATGTTTTTGCGGGTGGTTTGATTCTGATACGGCAGAAATGTAGTATTGAGGTTGAGGACATTGGGACAGGTGTGTTGGTTTGGTTGGATGGGGATTTGTAGAGCCGATTGATGTGCAATTTTTGGATGAGGTAGTTGGGATAGGGGACATGGTAGGTTGCTCCTGAAGAGGTGAGGTGAAGAGAGAGGGACGACGGTGCAGAGCGGATATCTGTACTATTCCAAGTGTACACTGTAGCAAGCGAACTGTCAAGGGTACGAGCCGATAAATCGGCCCCTACGAAGGTGGCATGGCTTCGCTCGCCATACAGGAGTACAATTCGCCAGCGGTATCCGGAAGGAGAGAGTCGGCGATTCCAGCTATTGCACATCCTCGTGAGGTATGCTATACTGCGTGAGCAAGCGGGGTTGCTCTGGAAAAAGGTTTCTCTGCGCCTTTGATGGAGCATTTGTGGGAATTGAAGGATACTTGCTTCCCCACGTACACGGACTCCCTCCTATCATGCAGCTTGTGCTCAAAGCGATAGAAGTGCAGGGTCTTGTAGTTATTACTAGTCAACGCCGCCACCTCGCCGGAGACAGAAAGAAAATCATGAAGCAGAAACTCAAAACACACAAAGCAATGGCCAAACGGGTCAAAATGACCGGTTCGGGCAAGTTTATGCGGCGCAAAGTCGCAATAAACCACCTGCGCCGCAACAAATCGCCTGAGGCAGTCCGTTCGATGGACAAAAGTTTTCAGTTGGCAACCGCCGACACACGTCGTTTGAAACGTCTACTCCCGTATGGGTTGTAGCGCATTGAGATCGAATGGAGGAAAAGAAAGACTATGCCTAGGGTAAAACGCGGTGTTCCGGCACACAAGAAACATAAAAAAATCCTGAAAATGGCGGAAGGTCATCGGGGTACACGTAAGCGCCTGTTTCGTCCAGCGCACGAATCGGTCATGCGCTCAATGGCCTATATGTATCGCGACCGCCGCAATCGTAAGCGCGATATGCGTCGCTTGTGGATTACACGCATCAACGCTGCTGCCCGCATGCATGGCGTCAGCTATAGTAAGTTGATCCACGCTATTCACGCTGCTAATATTGGTGTGGATCGTAAGATTCTTGCCGAGATGGCAGTCAATGATGAGGTTGCTTTCAGCGCGTTGGTCAAGGCCGCATTAGAAGCGGACGTTCAATAGTAAATTTAGTTTCAATTAGAGAGCCAGCCTGGGTATGATCCGGGCTGGCTCTCTAATTGAAACGTCTAATATGATGACACTCATTACCAGCCCTGCCAATCCACGCATCAGCAAAGTACGAGACCTGCATACACCTCGAGGACGCAAGAAGAGTGGTCTCTTTCTGATGGAAGGTCCACATCTGCTCGAGGCATTACTCAATGCAGGTATCATCCCAACGGAGATTTATTACCAGCCCGAATTGCTACAGCGCACAGCAAAAGGAAGATCGCTGCTTGCTCGTCTCATGCATACTTCAAGCTTGTCGCAGCAGCACCTAATAGAGGTCAGCGAGCGCGTCATAGAATCAATTGGTGAAGCGCAAACATCGCAGGGAATTGTGAGCGTTTTGCCTCTGGATACCTTTAATCCAGCCCGCTTACGCGCACAACGTCCCAAAGTGCAGCGGTCAGTCCTCTTGATCCTGGATAATCTCGCTGATCCTGGCAATATGGGAACGATCCTGCGCACAGCGCTAGCTACTGATGTTGATGAAGTCCTATTAACACCAGATTGTGTGGATTGCTACAGCCCCAAAGTGGTACGCGCAGCGGCAGGCGCTCATATTGAGTTACCTATAGAGGTCAATCTCTCCTGGTCTGCTATAGAGGAAAGAGTAGCAACGCACTGCGGCGGAGAATCTCGTGTGTTGCTGGCCGAGGCAGGAAGCCCGCATGTCTATTATGAGCAGGACCTGAAATCGCCTTTTGCATTGATTATTGGCAATGAGACACACGGCCCTTCACAAGAGGCTCATACTCTGGCGACACAGCCAATCTCAATTCCTCTAGCTAACGGGGTAGAATCATTAAATGCGGCAATGGCAACCGGGATCATACTGTACGAGGCGGTACGGCAAGGACATCTCGGGACGTAGCCTAGCCGGTCAAAATCGAGGCCTGTCGGGGTTGATCCATCTGGTACCCGCGACCCACCTGCACCCGCAAGGGGTGCCACTACATTTCAGGCTACCAGCGGCTGTTGATCTCGGTTCGGAAGTTCGGTTGGTGGGTGAAGGAGTTCGATGCTCCACAGCTATCACATGAAGTTGGTAAGGGGCCGGTGTGTAGCATGCCGCATGTTTCACATGTCCAGCGATGTGTCATCGTGGGTGAGTTTGAGGTGAGTAACTTGACGGCTGCACGCACAGTAGCATCATCGCTACTCATAACCACATCGTTTGGAATTATGTTCTGTGCAATCATAGAAATCTCCTGAAGCTTTTTCCTAAAAGCTCATTATGTAGGGAAGTTAGAGCTTATAAGATAAGTCTACTCGGCACTTCAGGGGAAAGTCCATGAAATTGGATAGGGGTTACGGATACTATCTATAACCAAAAGGTTATATGAGTTGAAAAACAGTTCACGTAGTGCCTCACGAGAAGTCGCGCAGTTGCTTAGCTCGACTTTGTAGATTTCCAACTCAATAACAGACGGCCAAAGACAAGCTAAGAGCCTGTAAAAAATCGGTCCAGGCCACTTGAATGTGGTAAACTTATAGGTGCGCAAACAAGAAATGTATACGATGTTGCTTCTCTCCGCGCTGCCTCGTATTTTTTACCGCTTCTAAGATGTCGCCAGGAGGTAGAACATGGCTCTGTTCCAAAGGGAACTGATGCTTCAAGTCATAAGAAAGACCCTTGCTGCAAATCTTGCCTGCCATGAAGACGATTTCATAAAGGATGGAGTGGTTCTCTCCGTGGCGGAGATCAGGGAGGGGAGAATGAAATTCCCAGGGCGTGAAAAATCGTTGACGCTCGTCACCATGGGAAAAGGAGTGAGTATTGCTTGCACTGCTGATCGGATCGACTGGGCTAGGAAGCAACTTGCCAGCCTCACTAGAGAGCAGATCTTTGCCGCATCGACGCTGGTACGACTCCAGCAGTACGTTGAACGCGATGGGCAATGGATGGCCGGGCCTCTCCAGAGATATGTCTGCTCAAGAAATGATCTCAAACCCTTCACCGTCTCGCAAGAGATCAACGTAACCCTGGTTGAAAAAGAAGATATCTCGGCTCTGTATATGTATGACCAGTTTCGCCATGCCCTCTCATATCAGGTTCACAATGTTCGTCCAGATGTCTTGGCAGCGGTGGCCGAGCATCGAGGTAACGTGGTTGGCATTGCCGGAGCCTCTGCCGATTGTGATGTTATGTGGCAGATCGGCGTTGATATCCTTGCTGAATACCAGGGCCTTGGAATAGGGAAGGCATTAGTTGGAACATTAACTCAGGCTCTTTGGAACCGAGAGATTATTCCTTATTACTCAACGACGGTCAGTAATCTTCAATCGAGACAATTAGTGAGTAGTTTAGGATATTGGCCTGCTTGGGTTGATCTCTATGCAAAAGATTCATAAGGGAGAGATGCCCATTCTCCTCTGCTTCAGAAGGCAGTGATGCTGAAGCCAATCAATTCATTGGCTTTTGACTTAAGCTTTGAGCACTTCGCTTAAATCGCGACCAAGGTCTTTGAGAAGGACAATTGCAGCGTTGCGACCGGGAGCGCCGGTGACCGAGCCACCTGGATGAGTAGTAGCCCCGGTCTGGTAGAGACCGGGAATTGGCATGCGATGTTGAGCGTAGCCTGGAACGGGTCGTAAGGTTTCTGACTGAGAAGGACTCATATCGCCACCATGACAACTTCCGTGCCAGTTGTGACGATTGTAGCGCTCCAAATCGAGTGGACTACGGATCTCGGTGGCGAGGATTTTGTCGTCGGTCAGGTTGGGCGCGTACTGTCGCAAACAAGCAAGGTTGTTAGAGGCGACCTCTTCCTTGATCTCGTCCCATTTCTCTGGTCCCTCGCGCAAGGAGTAAGGCTGTAGGTTGATGACCTTAATCATATGCTTGCCTGCGGGAGTTCGAGTTGTGTCTTCCACGGATGGAGTAAGCACGAGCAGCACCGGTTGATCGGCCGCAACGATGCCGTGATGAAAGTCGTTTTCCACGCGCAGTTGGCGTTCGGCGGTCTGGGCTACACCTGCTCCGACGACGGATAACGTGCCGCCATCAATTGTAAATTTGGGCGGCTCGCTTGTGGCGTAGTGGGCCACAAACATAGTACGCCCGGCCTTATAGGTCTCAACACCGTACAGGAAAGCATCGCCCCAGACTTCTGGAGGAGCCATATCTACCAAGTGCTTAACGTGAATGGTGGAGACGACAGCGTGACGAGCTCGGAATTGTTCGCCAGACTCTGTCTCAACGCCAACACATCGTCCACCTTCCAGAATCAGTTGATTGACCGGTTTGTTCGTCAGAATAGTTCCTCCGTGATCTTCGATGATGCGTTGCAAGGTCAGGGGAAGGATGCCAGAGCCTCCTTTAGGAATGGCCCAGCCGTTACGCTGACGCCCTGCTACGAAAGAGTAGGCGAGTGTGCCGGTGCCCTGGCGCTCTGCTGGCTGGAGGGTTCCTTCAGCGAACCAGACCATCCAGGACTTGATATGCCAGTCTTCGAATGAGGTGTCGATGATGTCCCATGCGGAGAGGGCCTGGCGACGGAGCCAGATGCCTCCTTGAGGATGCGTTGCCAGTTGCTCGGCGAGGGACGGACCCCAGCCAGCGGGAGTGTAGCGAATTTTGTTGAAGACCGGTGATACGCCGCGCCAGTCGGAGATCATCTTACGATAGGTTGCGGCATCGCGCCGCGAGAATTTGGCAATCTCTTCACATGTGCGATTGATGTCCATCCATTGAGTAATGTAGGTTCCATCCGGGAACACGACGTGGGAGACGGGATCAGCATGAATGTATTCGAGGCCATATTCAGCGAGTGGTAGTTCCTGGTTGCTCCAGACCGGGCTTTGCATGAAGATGGCGTGTGTCGTCGAGCAGGTATCATGAAGGAAGCCAGGGAGGGTTAGTTCTTCGGTCATGGTATTGCCGCCAATTACAGGCCGGGCTTCTAGTACGAGGCATGAGAAGCCTGCCTTCGCCAGATAGGCGGCAGTGATCAGGCTATTGTGGCCCGCGCCTGCTATGACGATATCGAAGCGTTCAGTCACTTTGGTCTCCTATCCGATGGGATTTAGATTAATCCGACACTGGCTAAATCATGGCGCAGGTCTTCACGTTCCGCAGGGGTTATTTGTAGCAAAGGAGATCGAACTGGACCACCAACCATGCCCAGCAGATCGCACCAGGCCTTCAGATATGCAATTGGCATTACACGCTGCGTGGGCCAGGGATCGCGAAGCCATTTAGCGAAGACCTTACGTGCAGGGTCGAGACTACGAGAGATTTCGGCAGCTTCGTCAACCTGCCCCTGAAGAACGAGCGCGGTGTAGTCTTTCAGAGGAGTCTGGCCGGGTTTTTGAATCAGGTAAGGCGCGGCAGAAGACATGTATAGGCGGCATCCGTGGTCAACCATTAGCGAGAACCAGATGCTCTCATCGGGACTACTCACAATGATGCGATTGCCAACAAGCTGCATGCGTTTCAAGCGTATGAGGCAATTTAGGAGAATTTTTCACGGCGACGATGTTCTCAAGGTCGGCTAGGCGACTGATCATCTGTGGGGTGAGGGTTATGCCGGTATAGCCTGTATTTGTGATCAGTATTCCGGCTTCGGTCTGGTCGGATATGGAGCGAAAATAGTCGTAGATTTGATCTTCACTGTAAGCCATGAAATAAGGATTGCCAATTGCCAGGTAGTCGGCACCGATGCGCTCGGCATGATGGGAGAGTTCAACACTCTCTTTGACCGAGGTATGCCCGGTATGTATCATAACGGGAATGTAGCCTTTGCACTCGTCGACAACGATTTCGGCAGCGCGTTTGCGCTCTTCGGTGGTGAGCGACCAGAACTCGCTCATGAAGTGGCCGCAGTAGATGCCGTCCAGCAGTTTGTTGTCGATGCAGTAGCGAACGTTGCGCCTCAGCCCCGCCTCGTCAAGTTCATCATCAGGTGTAAAGGGATAGGGGAGCGCGCCCCAGATGCCATGCAAGTTCATTCGCGCATAGGATTTGGCATTTGAGCGGCTATAACGCGTGGACGTATTTACGAGGCTCATCAAGTACTTTCCTTTCCAGCGAGGTGAAAGGTACACCTCTAGACGTTGGTGAAGAATGCTTACGATGAATAAACGGCGAGATGTGCGCTTGACTAGAGCTTATTTAAGAAGGTCGATCAATGATTGTTCGTTCATCATACCTTTGCTTTTTTCTGTTGTCAAGCTTGCAAATTCTGATATCCACTCATATTATGAGGGTTGTTGCGCGAACAAGAGGGCCTCGCCGCACTGGCTCTGGAAAAATTGGGGGTCGCACTTGATGCTGTCCGTGCTGCTATTGAAAAGAAAATTGGGCGTGGAGACCAGCCTGTCGAGGAGGAAATAGACTATGTGCCCCAGCTCGCAAGGTGCTCTGACTTGCGCTGGACGAAGCAGAGCGACAGGAAGTGCTTACGTTCGCACCGAGCATATCCTGCTGGGAATGGTGCGCTATGGTGGCAGTATTGGCGCGGATATTCTCGATACGTTTGGGTGTTGGGAAAGGTACGTGCCCAGGTTTTCGAGCTTCTCGGCTAGCTCTTCACCTGCTGAAAAAAGGAGAAAACAATATGCGTGATTCCAGTGATGTTTGGACTGGCAAAGCCAGCAGCTACGATCGGGTGCGTCCGATCCCGCCACCGGCTTTGCTCGATCTGCTGACACAGTTGATTGACCTGCCACGACCCGCCCTGGTGGTGGATGTAGGCAGCGGGACCGGACTGTCCACCGAGATCTGGGGTGAGCGAGCCGAGCGGGTGATTGGGATCGAACCCAATGCCGACATGCGGAAAGAGGCCCTACGCAAAGTCGAGGACCATCCCTACGCAGCACAGATCGAGTATCGAGAGGAGCTTGCTCAACAGACGGGCCTGCCGGATGGATGCGCTGATATTGTCACGGCTGCCCAATCGTTCCACTGGATGGAGCCGACGTCGACCCTGGCCGAGATCGCTCGTATTCTACGGCCCGGAGGACTCTTTGCGGCCTATGACTATGATTCGCCACCAGCAATCCATTGGGAGCTTGATCGGCTCGCCCAGGAAGTTAGTATGCGCTCGGTGGAGCTTGTCCGGGAGCACGGGCTGGCTCAGAGCCTCAAGATCTGGCCGAAGAACAAATCTCTCGCTCCTCTACAAGAGAGCGCCCACTTCCGCTTCACTCGCGAGGTGGTGCTTCATTCTATCGAGCAAGGAGACGCGGCACGGTTTCTGGAGATGATGCAGAGCAGTGCGCTCAGCCACCAGTTCACCGAACAAGAGATTGGGTTTGATCGCCTCAGGCAGGCCGCGCTCCAACATATCGGGTCCGAACTCATTCCCTGGTATTGGAGTTACCGAGTCCGTATCGGGGTCAAGTGAGAGCATGGATTTCGATGGGAAAAGCTTGACTTTAATGGAAGAACTTGGTATGATCATTAAACAATCTAATTATTTTTCCACCATGGTTATCAGCGCCTACAGCACAAATGTGTCTCGGGAGAAGATATGTATACTCCAGTTCAATCAATCAAAGTCTTCGAGCAGGTGGCGGAGCAAATCGAGAAACGGATTCTTGATGGTGAGCTACGGAGTGGGGATCGCCTGCCCACGGAGCGCGAGTTAGCTGAGCAGTTTCACGTCAGCCGGACGGGTGTACGTGAAGCGATGAAAATTCTGGCTCAGAAAGGGCTTGTGGATATGCGTCCGGGTAGAGGGACGATTGTGATTGATGGAGCGAACGAGGCGATGCAGCACTCAATCGGGTTGGTGATGAAGTTGAAGTTAGGAGAGGTGGGAGGATCCGATAAGCTCGTTGAAGTCCGTGAGATTCTTGAGACTGAAATTGCGGCTCTGGCCGCTGCACGAGCAACAGAAAAAGAGATTGTTGCTATGCGTGAGGCTATTTCGGTGATGGATGAAAGCCTGAATAACGCGGATGCATTTATTGCAGCCGACAATAATTTCCACGAGGCGCTGGCACAGGCAACCCAAAACACGCTTATTTTTATTCTTGTTAACTCCATTGTTCCTCTGTTAAGTGAACAGCGTAAGCAAATCTTTGAGACCGAAGGCGGTCCCCAACGCGGACAATTCCATCACAAGCGCATTCTTGAAAGTGTTATTCGGCATGATTCAGAGTCCGCTCGCGATGCGATGCGTGCTCATCTACGGCAAGTTCGCGAAGATGTAAGATCTTCCATTGATTAAAAATTAGAGCCAGGGCTATTAGCAGGACAAGGGCAAACTTTGCCCCTATCATTTGGAGGTAGTTTTATGGCTAATCTTGGATTTGTCGGGTTAGGAGCTATGGGGAGCCGCGTGACGAAGCGGCTACTTGATGCTGGCCACACGGTGACAGGATATAATCGTACAAAGTCGAAGGCGCAATGGTTGCTGGACCTTGGTATGAAGTGGGGCGAGACACCGCGTGAGATTGCTGAAGTAGCCGATGTGATTTTTACAATGGTGACGAATACGGCTGCTCTGCATGGGGTGGTGAACGGTGAGAATGGGATACTGGCCGGGCTGGGACCAGGGAAGGTTTATATCGATATGAGTACGGTTAGCCCCGCAGCGTCTCGACGCTTAGCCTCTCAAGTTGCCGAAAAAGGTGCGCAAATGCTCGATGTACCGGTGTCCGGCAGTGTAATCACATTGGAGCAGGGCAATCTTTCCCTTATGGTAGGCGGTGACCAAGCAACTTTTGAGCGGGTCAATCCCATCTTGCTTGCTATCGGTCCAAAGGTGAACTATGTAGGCAAGAATGGCCAGGCTGTCTTGATGAAGATTGCTATCAACCTCAACTTGCAGGTGCAAATTCTGGGTTTTTACGAGGGACTGTTACTGGCTGAGAAAGGGGGCGTTCCGCGTGAAACTGCTCTCGAAGTTATGCTCAATAGTGTGATCGCCTCACCTTCACTGAAGTACCGCACTCCTTTTGTATTGAATATGCCCGATGAAGCCTGGTTCAACGTGAACATGATGCAGAAAGATATGCTGCTGGCGCTTGAAATGGGTCGGGAGCTTGATGTACCTATGCCAACCACAGCCGTCAGTAACGAGTTTCTCACTGCTGCGCGAGCTATGGGGTTAGCTGAGAAAGATTTCGCTGTTGTGTATAAGGTGCTGGCTAAAATGGCTGGCATCGATGAATAGTACAAATTATGGGTGACAAGGGTGGTCTCCCGCGCGTCCGTTTGTCCCGTTGCCTGATCGATGTCCCAACGGGTACGGGGCGCGATAAATCTGGCCCCTACGAGTCGGTTACAGGTATCTTGTTCAGGGAGAAAAGCAATGTCGCAACTGAAGGCGTCGGATTCAGGGGAATTTGTTGAAAGCCAGGGGGGCGCGAAGGAATTGAAAGGCGCTCCGCAAGCTCCGCTCCTGGCCCCTACGGAGCAGATGCGCTGGCTATCCATGTATGAGCAAATGCTCAAGATCCGTATTTTTGAGGAGCATGTCAACGAACTGTATCGGAGCGCGAAGATGCCTGGCCTGGCGCATCTCTATATTGGGGAGGAAGCCATAGCTGTCGGGGTGTGCTCTGCTTTACGGCGCGATGACTATATCACCAGCACACATCGGGGTCATGGGCATTGCCTGGCGAAGGGTGCTACGGTGGATCGCATGTTTGCCGAGTTGCTGGGCAAGGAAGCCGGTTACTGCCATGGTAAGGGTGGTTCGATGCATATCGCTGACCAGGATACGGGCAATCTAGGCGCGAATGCGATTGTTGGAGGAAGTGCGGGTATTGCGACCGGAGCGGCGATGTCGAGCAAATGGCGGGGCAGCGACCAGGTAGCGGTGTGCTTCTTTGGTGATGGTGCGCTTGGGCAGGGAATGTTGTACGAAGTGATGAATATGGCCTCGCTATGGAAACTGCCCATCATCTACGTGTGTGAAAATAATCAATATAACGAATACACCCACAATTCTGAGACGACCGCCGGTGAGATGGCAGCCAGAGCCAGGGCGTTTGGCCTTTTAACCGAGGAGGTAGACGGACAGGATATTCGTAAAGTTTATAGTATTGCTCAAAGGCTGGTGGATCATGCGCGTCAGGGCGAGGGGCCAGCCTTTCTGCTGTGTGATACCTACCGCTATCATGGACATCATGTTGGTGATATCCAGCGGGCCTACTACCGTACCAAAGAAGAGGAAGAGCGCTGGCAGGCAGAACGCGATCCGCTGAAATTACTATCAGGCTGGCTGGTTGAGCAGGGAATGGCTGAGGCGGGGACGTTTGAGCAGATCGAGCAGCGGGTGCGGGCCGAAGTCGAAGCGGGAGAGCAGTTCGCGCTGAACGCGCCATATCCAGACCCAAGCGAGGTGGAACAAGATGTCTACGCTTAGCACTCCAACAAGCCAGAAGGCCAGTCGCGGTATGCGAGAGGTGACACTGGGCCAGGCTATTCGTGAAACCTTAGCCGAAGAGATGCGTCGCGATCCACGCGTGTTTATCATGGGCGAGGATGTGGCCGAGGCCGGGACAGCCTTCAAGGTACTTTTGGGCCTGGTTGATGAGTTTGGGCCTTCGCGCGTGATCGATACGCCGATCTCTGAAGCCGGTATTACCGGCATGGGAGTAGGTGGGGCGATGACGGGTATGCGGCCTATCATCGACATCATGTTCGGTGATTTCATCACGCTGGCGCTGGATCAGATTGTGAACCAGGCGGCTAAAGTTCACTACATGTCCGGGGGGAAGCTCAAGGTGCCTCTGGTGGTGCGAACCACATTGGGAGCTACGCGCCGTACCGCCGCACAGCACAGCCAAAGTCTGCATGCCTGGGTTAGCCATGTTCCAGGTCTAAAAGTGGTGCTGCCCTCGACACCATATGATGCGAAAGGTCTGCTGAAGACTGCCATCCGTGACGATAACCCAGTGATTTTCTTTGAAGATAAGATGATGTACCAGTTGAAAGGACTTGTGCCGGAGGAGGAATACACGATCCCTTTTGGGGTTGCGGATATTAAACGTGCAGGCACTGATATCACGATTGTGGCAACAAGCAGTATGGTGCAGGTTGCGCTAGCTGCGGCGGAAGAGTTGGAGAAGATCGATATCAGTGCGGAAGTCGTTGATCCGCGTACTACTACTCCTCTGGATAAGGAGACGCTGATTGAATCGGCGAAGAAGACGAGCCGTGCAATCGTGGTGGATGAGGGGTATGAACAATATGGCGTAACGGCTGAAATCGCGGCGGTGATTGCCGATGGAGCTTTCTATTATCTGGACGCTCCGGTGAAACGTATGGGGGCAATGGATGTGCCGGTGCCTTTTTCACCTGTTCTGGAAGATTTGACGGTTCCTACGCCTGCCACTGTTGTGGAGATGGCAAAGACATTATGTGGGCGAGTTTAGGGACGAGGGCACCCGCAAGGGGCCCGCTCCGCATCCTCTCTACCCCTGCCCCTACAGGGACGGGTGTCAAGTGAAGGAGAAAAGTCATGGCTGTCAGAACGTATGGGTTGATGGGGGTGGATTGGGAGGAACGTGTTAACTTTGAACGGCTGCGCAATGAGCGACTGGCACGAATCAAGAAGTTGCTGAAAGAGTCGGAGATGGGGGCGTTATTGTGTTTCGATATGAACAATATACGCTACATTACGGCTACGCATATCGGGACATGGGCGATGGACAAGCTGACTCGTTTCAGTCTATTAGCACAAGACGATGAGCCGATTTTATGGGATTTTGGCTCGGCGGCGCGGCATCATCAGATCTATTGTCCCTGGCTTGGGGAACGTTCGCGAGCGGGTATTTCTACGCAGCGAGGAGCGATGCTGCCTGAGTCTGGCCGGGCTGAAGATGTGGCGAAAAAGATTCGCATTGAGCTGGAGGAGCGTGGATTGCTGAACGAACCGGTAGGAGTGGATGTTGTTGAACTGCCGGTGCTTTTCGCTCTGCAAGCGGAGGGCATTAAGGTAGTTGATGGGCAGCAGTTGATGCAACAGGCGCGCTTAATCAAGACGCAGGATGAGATTACCCTACTCGCTACAGCCTGCATGATGGTTGACTCGGCCTATGATCAGCTTTACCGCGCTTTGAGACCCGGCATACGCGAAAATGAGTGTGTGGCACTGGTCAGCAAGGTACTATACGAGATGGGTTCGGAGCATGTTGAGGGTGTGAATGCGATTTCTGGCGAACGTTGCAGCCCGCATCCGCATGTCTATACAGATCGGGCATTGCGTCCGGGTGATCCTGCATATTTCGATATACTGCATAGTTATAACGGCTATCGCACCTGCTACTACCGCACTTTTGTTGTTGGGAGTGCATCACCGGCGCAGGTAGAAGCATACAAGATTTGCCGGGATATCCTGGATAAGGCTGTTAATGCCATTAAGCCAGGGGTCACTACGGCGGATATCGTCAAGCTGTGGCCCAAGGCGGAGGAATTTGGCTTCCCTAATGAGGAGGCGGCTTTCGCGCTGCAATATGGACATGGCGTAGGGCTTTCGATCTGGGAGAAACCTATTTTTAGCCGCCTCGTTTCGCTTGACCATCCCGAAGTCATCGAAGAGGGGATGGTTTTTGCGCTTGAGACCTTCTGGCCTGCTTCGGATGGTTGGTCGGCGGCGCGCATCGAGGAGCAATTGATCGTCACGAAGGATGGCTGCGAGGTGATTACACGCTTCCCGGCGGAGGAACTGCTCGTGGCGGGAGTGCGCTATTACACGGTTGATGGGCCTTTGCCCACTACGCGTGAGACGCAGTCGAATTTGAATGTACAGGCGAACGGGAATCGGCCAACATCCGCAGTTACGGCTACGGGCAATCGAAGGAAGCGCTGATGGCTAAAGATGTCATCTTACCGGCGCTAGGGATGGCGCAAGATACTGGAAAGATTTTGCAGTGGCTCAAAGCCGAGGGCGAGCAGGTTGTGAAGGGAGAACCACTTGCGGAAATTGAGACCGATAAGGCGACGGTTGAGATTGAAGCACCGGCAAATGGGGTACTTGCTCGCGTATCGGCTGCTGCTGGAGATGATGTGCCTGTCGGGCAGGTCATTGCCACCATTCTCGCTGCTGATGAAGATAAAGGACGTGACGTGGAGCGGGACGCGATAAATCGGGTCCCTACATCTGAGACGGGACGTGACGTGGGGCGGGACGCGATAAATTGGGAACACGCGATAAATCGGGTCCCTACATCTGCAAGTCCGCTGGCGTCGCGAATAGCGACGGAACATAATGTGGATTTGAGCGAGGTCAAATCGGCAGGGAGGCGCATTCAGAAGGCTGATGTGCTGACGTATCTCCAGAGTCGGGAGAATGGAGCGCCTACGAAAACCGCTACCCGCCTGACAATGGCCTCTCCTAAAGCGAGGAGGCTGGCGGCTGAGCAGGGGAAAAGATATCACGGCGATTTCGGGTACGGGACCGGGAGGAGCAGTGCTGGCAGCAGATGTTTTGGCTGCAACTATTGAAGTTCCTCTAGCTTCCAGGGAAGTAGTCGAGGGTGCTCCTGAAGTCGGGAAACAGATAGCTAGCATTGATAGTTCGAACGAGTTGACACTGAGCAATACCTGGCGCATTATGGCGGAGCGTACGACAGAGAGCTGGACGAATATACCGCACTTTTATCTGGTGCGCGAGGTCAATGCGAGTCGTTTGGTTAGCTGGCGGGAGCAGGTACTCAAGCGCGGATTGGAGAAGGTTACCTATACCGATCTACTGGTGAAAATAGTGGCGGGTGCATTGCGTATGCATCCCCGCGTCAATGCGGCATGGGATAAGGGCAAGATAGTGCTGAAGCAGGAGGTACACGTGGGATTAGCTGTGGCTGTTGAGGAGGGATTGGTTGTTCCGGTGATACATCGGGCGGATATGCTGGGCTTGGGTGAGATTGCACGGCAGCGTATGGAACTGGTGGCAAAGGCGCAGACGGGGAAACTTCGACCGGTGGATATAAATGATGGCACCTTCACAATCAGCAATCTTGGTATGTACAATGTCGATGCATTCAATGCCATTATTAACGCGCCGCAGGCGGCTATTCTGGCTGTAGGGCGCATAGCTGAGCGTGTTGTACCAATTCATGGTCAACCAGGGATTCAGCCCATGATAGTGCTTACGCTCTCTTGTGATCATCGTGTTATAGATGGAGCGCGAGGAGCACAATTCCTGGATACTGTAGCAAGCTACATAGAGGAGCCATTAGGACTTTTAGGTTAAGAAACCAGGGGTAGCCACGATGGTTACCCTATAGTTGAGAAGGAGGACAACCATGCAAGGACGAACTGCTTTGTGGAAAAAGACAGCCCTGAAGAGCGTTGGCGCGTTGCTTGTTGCGCTCTTCGTGCTCAGTGCTTGTGGAAGTAACAGCACTACAACAACAACTACTGGTGGAGGTAACAGCACTCCGGGCACAAACTGTAGCAGCCAGTCATCACAACCACCCATCAAGATCGGGGTTTCATTATCACTCTCTGGCGATTTTTCAGCCGACGGTCAGGCTTTCCAGCAGGGGTACCAACTGTGGGCTGATACCGTCAACAATAGCGGCGGTGTACTTTGCCGCAAGGTGAGTCTGGATGTCGTCTCTGATGCCAGCAGCACGACACAGGTCACTACGAACTATCAGAAATTGATCAATATCAACCACGACGATATAGTATTTGGGCCGTTTTCAACCCTGTTGACGAAACCGGCCTCTGTGGTTGCCAACCGCTATGGTTATGCGATGCTCGAGGGAGCCGGTGGTGGTCCATCTGTCTTTACCCAGGGACTGCATAACATTTTCGATGTTTCTCCACCTGTTGCTAATTTGGTGCTCAGCTTTACACAGTATATTCTGTCGTTGCCAGCATCCACAGCGACCTACAACCGCGGCCTATGCCACCGAGGATGACCCATTTACTCAACCCCAGGTTGATACTGCACGAGCGGCACTGGAGAAAGGTGGAGTTAAGACAGTCTCTTATCAGGTGTATCCGGCAGAAACCACCGACTTTACCCCAATTGCACAAAAGATGATTGCCTCGAACGCGCAGGTCGTCGTTACCGGCACGCTGCTTCCTGATATTACCGCTTTTATACAGGCATTCAAGCAACAGCACTACAATCCAGAGGCGCTTATAGCTACGGCAGGTCCAGACCAGGGCGACATGTTTACTAAGGCCATTGGTGGAACTAGTTCTGCGGAAGGTATCTTTGTTCCAAATGGTGGATGGTATCCCCAGATCAATACTTTCCAAAACGCTAAGATGGTCAGTGACTACCTGGCGAAGTATGGCGGCACGGCAGATGGGATAAGCTCCGATGTGGCCGAGGCGTTCGCTGTTGGGCAGGTGTTCCAGCAGGCGGCTACGAAGATCAACAGCATCGATAATATGAAGCTTATTGCTGAACTTCACTCGGGCGATACGTTCAATACGGTTCAAGGGCTGGTGAAGTTCGATAGTACGGGTCAAAATATGCTGGCAACGGGATACCTGTTCCAGTGGCAGAAGGGGAATCTGGTGTCGGTGTATCCTGCTAATCAGGCACAGGATACTCCTGAGTTTCCTAAGCCCAACTGGCCGTAACCAGATTCTCGGCAAGATGAGGGATTTGTTTGACGGTGAACTTTGTCGTAGAGGACAACAAAGTTTACCGTCAAACAAATCTACGGGGCTGTCGCAGGTGGTATGTCTAACGAGTCAGTCAGTGAATGGAGAAGCTTCTGCGGGCGACGAATCCTGAATAGTTACCAGGCTTCTATGCAGGGAAAGAGATGTATCGTGGGACTCTATATTGATGCAGTTATTACGGGAATATTAACCGGAGGGGTTTATGCTTTGATGGCGTCGGGGCTGACGCTAGTTTTTGGGGTGATGGATATCATCAATGTTGGGCAGGGTGCTCTGGTTATCCTGGGTGCTTATTTGAGCTATACGCTTGAGCAGTACCTGCATATTGATCTGTTTCTGGGATTGCTCATCACTCTGCCGCTGATGTTTGTCCTGGGATTGCTGATTGAGTTGCTGTTTATCCGGCCGATTAAGCGTGACCGCACGATGCTTTCCATTCTGGTGACATATGGAGTGGCGCTGATTATCGAGGGCGTGCTTAACCTCATTTTCTCAGCCAATAATGTCACACTGCACGCCTGGTATACAACTGCGTCGTTTAAGGTGGGGAACTTCTATCTCTCCTATATTTATGTTTTTGGCTTCCTGCTGGCTGTGGTGCTGCTAGGTGGACTTTACCTGCTGCTTTATCGGACGAAATTTGGCCATAGTGTGCTAGCGTCGATGCAAAATCGCACTGCAGCCGCATTGATTGGTATCGATGTAGAACGTGTTTCGGCGATTACTTTTGGCATCGGCATCGCGCTTGCGGCCGCGGGCGGTATGGCTTATGGGGCGACCAATGCATTCAATGCGGGCAGCGCTTATGACCTGATCTCGCGTCTGCTGGCTATCATTATTTTCGGCGGTATGGGTAGTTTATCGGGGGCATTGATTGCTTCCCTGGGCATGCTGGTGGTCGAAGATGTGACTTCGGTGGTCTGGTCACCTGTATGGGCCAGCACTGTCTTTTTCATCCTGCTGGTAGTTATCCTGTTGATACGTCCCCAGGGATTGCTCGGACAGGTAGGAGGAAGGAAGCAATGAGATTTGCCAAACCGGTCAGTCTACTCGCGCTGCTGGCTATTGTGATCGCATTCCCGCTGGTGTTTTCTAACCCGTTTGTGACCACTATTGCAGTCTTTACTTTGATGTTTGCTGCTGCCACCACCGGTTGGAATATTTTTTCGGGCTATACCGGCTACATTGCTCTAGGGCACGCCGGTTACTTCGGTATAGGGGCCTATGCTCTGGCATTGATATGCGAGCACTGGAATGTTCCAGGCGGCTATATACCTTTCTTGCTCATTCCTGTTGCGGGGTTGATAGCGGCAGCCTTCGCTGTTCCACTCGGCTGGATCGCACTGCGTGTGCGCCGTCACACCTTTGTAGTGATCACGATTGCGATGTTTTTCATCCTGCAACTTCTGTCATATAACCTGATAGGACTCACGCATGGCTCTACGGGCCTGAGTCTTCCTATCCCTCTCGATTGGAGCGGCGGTTTCTTCAACCTGCCGTTCTACTACGTGACACTAGCTATTCTACTTATTGCTATTGCGATCTCGTGGTGGGTGCGCAACTCCAAATATGGACTAGGCCTGCTGGCGATCCGTGATGACGAGGATCGGGCGCTGGGCCTTGGCGTAAAGACGGGGCCATCAAAACTGGCGGCATTTGTGATCTCGGCGTTCATTGTGGGCATGATTGGAGCCATCTGGGGCTATTTTGTGGAAGCGGTCGCCCCGGCCACGGCCTTTGATGCCACACTCGACGTTTCATTTGCATTGATGGCCTTCATAGGGGGGTTGGGGACGATAGCTGGCCCCATTCTGGGTGCCTTGATACTGGAATCAACCCAGCAATACGTTACCTCTATACTGAGCCAGACGAGCATTTACCTGGTGGTGTACGGGGCATTATTTCTGGTGGTCATTCTCCTGCTGCCTCAGGGCATCATTCCAACATTGCGAGCACGCTGGATCAAATATAGTGCAGCGCGAGATCAGATGGAGCGACCGCAAAAGGAGATAGTTGTTTCTGCCTCCTCCAACGAAGATACCGGGGTCGAAAAGAAAGAGGGGATCAGCTCATGAGCTTGTTGGAAGCAGAGGGTATCTCTAAAGCCTTCGGAGGTATTCGCGCCCTCGATACATGTTCAATTCGGGTGGACCAAGGCTCTATTACCGGATTGATCGGACCGAATGGATCAGGGAAGACCACGCTATTTAATGTGGTAACTGGCTACGAGCGAGTCGATAGCGGACAGGTGCGCTTTCAAGATCGAACGATTACTAACGCGCCACCTGACAAGGTTTTTCGTCTGGGTGTCGGGCGCACCTTTCAATTGACGCGTGTCTTCTCAAGATTGACGGTGCTGGAGAATATGCACGTGGCAGCGCAGCGCACTGATTGGAAGGGATTGCTGAGCCGTTGGAGTTCGACCTCTGAGCAACAAAAGGCTCTGGAACTACTGGACTTTGTGGGGCTTACATCGCTCAAAGACTTGCCAGCAGGGAATTTGTCCTACGGGCAGAAGAAGCTACTGGAGTTTGCTTTCGTGTTGATTGCTGAGCCGCGGGTTATCTTACTGGATGAACCTGCCGGAGGGGTCAACCCGACGATGATCAACTATCTGGCGGATCGCATTCGCACCCTCAATGAGCGAGGTGTGTCCTTCCTGATAGTCGAGCATAATATGGAATTTGTGATGGGGTTATGCCATAAAGTTATGGTTATGCATCGAGGCACTAAGATTGCCGAAGGAACGCCAGCGGAGGTGCGAGCGAATCCGGCGGTTCTGGAAGCGTATTTGGGAGACTAACGTAGGGCCGATGTATCGGCTTTCAGGGGGATGAGAGATGCTGCTGAAACTACACAATGTTTATGCAGGGTACGAGGGCGGTGATGTGCTCAAAGGGATCGATCTGCAAGTGGAGCAGGGCACAACCACCTGCATCGTCGGGCCAAATGGAGCTGGCAAGTCTACGGTGTTGCGAGTGCTGAGTGGATTATTGCGGGCACGGCTGGGCGAGATTACCTTTGATGGTCACTCTTTGATTGGATTGACGCCTCGCCAGATTCTGGCCCTGGGAATTGTGCAGGTGCCACAAAGCCATAGCCTGTTTCCTACTATGACGGTGCAGGAGAACGTACGGCTGGGCGCATATATGCTGAGTGATACAGCGCTTGTAGAGCGGCGGTTGCATGAGGTAGAGGAGATGTTTCCGATAGTGAAAACGCGTGCACGGGACAAGGCAGGGAATTTATCGGGAGGCCAGCAGCGCCTGGTCGAGTTTGCACGCTGCCTGATGCTGGACCCACGCTTGATCCTACTAGATGAACCATCAATGGGGCTGGACCCGAGGACGTTCAAACACGTGATTGAAACGATTAAGGTGATGCAGGAAAGTGGCAGAACGATCCTGCTCGTCGAGCAAAATGCTCGCACGGGCCTGAGCCTGGCAAATAATGGGATTGTAATGGAAAGTGGACGGGTGCGATTGGAGGGATCACATACTGATATTCTGAACAATCCTGAGATTGGGCACCTCTACCTGGGAGGGACGCTTTCGAATGCGTAAGGTACGATAGTATGCCTACTCCTGACCTTGAAGAACGTTTTCGGCGCTGGCTTAAGCTGATTGGTGAGATGCATGACAATGCACATTTCACGTCCAACGAATCAATAGCATGGGCATCGATGCGCAAGCCACTTGCGGAGTGTATGGTCGCGCTTGTCTCAACGGCAGGTGTTCACTTGAAAAGTCAGCCAGCGCATAATGTGTTGGATCCACATGGAGATGCCAGCTTCCGTGAGATTCCTGAGGATACATTGGCGAGTGATCTTGCTGTCGATCATACGCATTACGATACGACCGATGCGAATGCTGATCCGAACTGTGTCTTTCCCATTGATCGGCTGCATGAACTAGCGGCTATGAAGGTGATTGGGAGTGTCGCACCCATGAACTTTGGCTTTATGGGATTCATCCCCGATGGACGCTTGTTACGAGACACGACTGCGCCGATTGTGGCGGAACGCTTGCTGAACGAGGGGGTAGATGCTGTCGTGCTGACACCTGGCTGACCGATGTGCCACCAGTCCGTGGGACTGCTGCAAGGAGCGATCGAGAAGCGGGGCATACCTACCATTTCGGTAACGGTGAGGCCAGAAATTACTTCCTATGCCAATATTTCGCGAGCCTGTTATATGCGCTTTCCAACGGGCAATTCTATGGGTGAGCCGCATAAGCCAGATCAGCAGCGAATGATATTGAGTGCGGTACTTGAACAACTTGTCGCGATACAGGAGCCTGGGACAATTGTCGAACTACCGTTCCGGTGGAGACGAATGTAAATCGGCTAAACAACGTAGAGGCCGATCCATTGTGCCCATTGCAGATTATGAACTGTAACAACCACCATCGCTAATGTTTTGTCATGCTGAGCGAAGCATCTGTCTGGCCGGGCAGAGAGATGCGCAGGCTTCCCAGATCCTTCGTTGCACTCAGGATGACAGGACCGGCTTTGGTCGATACAATTCATTATCGGCCAAGAAGGAGAAGGAATGGCAGAGAAAAAAGGAGTCTATGAGGTCTGCAAGGCGAAGGTACGCACGATTCAGGAAGCATATGACGCGCTGGTTGATGCGGTGGAGGATTATAAGACGCTGCTGACAACCTTGATCGAGGAGGCCGACACAGGCGATGAGCATGATAAACATGTGCTGGTGGTGGCTAATTTACAACGCAATACGACAAATGGGCTGCTGGGAACGCTGGATAGTGATCTGCATGATGATTTGATCCGCCTTTCAGATAGGGTTATACGCTTCAAGCATATAGAGGATGGCACGTTTGTTTGACCAACGGAAAGGATACTTTCATGGCGAGAGATGAATTAGTACAGAGTGCGATAGATAACTGGGCACCCCGGTTTATTGCCAATGGCATCGATGCCAACGATTTTCAGCGCGTCACGAATAGCATCGAGCGCTGGGATGATTGGTGCCGGAAGTGGTCGGAGTGTGGGGCGATGCATGCGCAGATGGGTGAGCAAGCAGAGGCGGAGGGGCATTATATATCGGCGGGTGAGCATTATTTTCACGCAGCGATTGCCTATCACTTTGGGAAGTATTTATTCGTGCGTCATCCAGAGGAATTACGTACGGCGCATGAGCATACTGTGCGAAACTATCAACAAGCTCTGCCCTATTTCGATTTTCCAGGGGAACGAGTCGCTATTCCTTATGAGGGAGGTGCGACAATGCCGGGTATCTTGAGGAAGCCCTGGCATACGCCGAAACCACCAGTGGTAATCCTGGTGCCGGGATTGGATTCGGTGAAGGAAGAGTTGCACAGTTATGGGCAGGATTTTCTGCGGCGTGGTATGGCCGTGCTGGCAATTGACGGACCTGGACAGGGAGAGATGGAGTTTGAGTATCCGATGCGCTATGACTATGAGGTTCCTATCAAGCATGTCGTGGACTATCTTGAGAGCCGAGCAGATGTTGATGCAATCCGAGTGGGGTTGATGGGTGTGAGCCTGGGTGGATATTATGCTCCGCGTGCGGCGGCATTTGAACCACGGCTGAAGGCAGTGATTGCCAATTGCGGGGCATATAATTTCGCGGAACACTTCGATGGACGACCCCAGTTGACGCGTGAGGCATTTATCTATCGTTTAAAAGCTGCGAACGAGTCAGAGGCGCGTGAGAAGTTAAAGGCATTTGACCTTCAGGGGGTAATGGAGAAGGTTACCTGCCCGTTTCTGGTGATTATGGGACGGCGCGATAGGCTTATCGCACCTGAGGATGCGGAAAGGATGGTTCGAGAGGCAGGTGGAGCAAAGGGGGTGGCAGAACTGTGGATGTTTGAGGATGGCAATCATGTCTGCAACAACATTCCTTATAAGCATCGACCACAGCAGGCAGATTGGATGCGCCAGAAATTAGGGTTATGAACAACTTGTATCCCCGCTTTAGTGATGCAGAATTCTCGCGTCGATATAAGGCTATTCGGGAGGTGATAGGACAAGCAGGTCTCTCGGCACTTGTCCTGTATGGCACGACTAGCTCTTACAATGAGGTGCTCTATCTCTCAAACTTCATTGCGACGAGAGAGGCGTTTCTAGTTTTTCCAGGTGAGGGTGAGCCGACGCTGTTTGTGCAGTATTTCAACCATGTTCCCAATGCGCGGCAGGTGACCTGCCTTGCAGATGTGAAATGGGGAGGACCAGATACAATTGCTGCCCTTGCTGAAAATCTTCGGGAGAGAGGGTTGAGCGGGAGCCGGATTGGATTGGTTGGGCCAATTTCCTTCAAGCAGTATGCTGCAATGAAAAAGGTGCTTCCGCAGGCTGAACTCGTGGATTTTACCCCGCAGATGATGCAGCTACGGCTCGTGAAGAGCGAGGAGGAGCTCGAGTTTCTGCGCAAGGGTGCGGAGTTTAGTGATCGAGCGATTGAGGCACTTAAAAGCGAAGCTCGGCCTGGCATTACGGAACATGAACTGGCTGCAATTGTTGAAGGGGCTTATTTGGGATTGGGCGGTAAAACGCATATTCACTACATGGCTACGACGCCGATGCTCAATCCAAGCGTTTGTGTTCCTGCACAGCAGTTGTCTAATCGGGTGATCCAGACTGGAGACGTGCTTATTACTGAGATTAGTGCCCACTACCATGGATACGCGGGTCAGATTTTGCGGCCTTTTGCTATTGGTACGCCTCCAACGGCGGAGTACTTGCGGATGTATGAAGTAGCAGTGGAGACGTTTCGACGCATCGCGGACGTGATTCGGGTGGGGGCGACAAGTGATGAAGTGCTGGATGCAGCGGAATATATTCATACTGCCGGATATACCATTTACGATGACCTGGTACACGGTTTTGGTGGAGGTTATCTAGCCCCTATTCTACGAACGCGCCACACAAGCGCCAGGGTGCCGGAGCCGTTCACATTTCGCGAGAATATGGTCGTGGTCATTCAACCCAACGTAATCACCGAAGACGAGCGAATGGGCGTGCAAGTGGGCGAGTTGGTGATGGTCAAGCAGCAAGGCGTTGAATCCCTTCATCACTTCCCGATGCGCTTCGTTCAATGCGCTGGCTAGAAAAGAGTAGTGTTGTAGCTACTCTGGTCTTACAGGTCGCGATGGTACTCTCGAAATCCTATCCTGTTGATTAGGTGCTGCTGGACGAGCACCCTGTGGAAGAGTAGACCCATCAGGCTCAAATCCCTTCGATCCTCTAGCTGCATTAGCAGGAACTCTTGTTGGAGGATAGGTAGGACCTGAAGGAGGTATCAAGCGGACGCCTGCGCCGTTATACATTCCTTGATTCGGTGATTGAGCTGTGGCAGTAATGGTACGGAAAGCGCCGCTAAAGCTCAACTGCTTATTTTGCTCCTCTTCAAGCGTGATACGCGTATTTGCGTTGGGATTGTAGTAGTTAGCGTTTTCGTGGAGCTTAAACGCCTCGACCGAGGAAAGCAGTTGCTCCGCCAGACGAGCCAAACGCTCCATGTTTTGTGATGCTTCACCTGTAATCGCGCTACTCTGTTGGGTTGAGTTGGAAACGCTACGCATGATTTGTACAACTGAACCTGATGATTGCAACTGTTGTGTTGCCATTGCGTTGATGCCTTCGATCTCTTGTGCCTGACGTTCAACTACTGTGAACATCGATTCAAGCGAGGTACCTGCTTCCTGTGCCAGCCGAGTACCTGCTGAGGTCTCGCGTTCAGTATCTCGCATAGAGACGGCCGCTGCGCTGATGTCGTCCCGGAAACTGCGTACAATACGAGCGATCATTCCCGCCTGGTCTTTCGCTTCCTCAGCCAGGCGTCGAATATCTGCTGCAACCGCGCCGAATCCCTTACCGTTTTCTCCAGCCATCGCGGCTTGAATTGCGGCGTCCAGGGCTAATCGATTGGTCTGGTGCGCAATAGTTGTCATAGCTTCTACGATGTTGTTGATCTCACGCGAATGATCACCCAACAATTGAACCTTATTTGCGGTTTCCTGCACATTTTCCTGAATGCGTCCTATGCCTTCAACCGTCTGCTGCACTGCATCACGTCCACTTTGTGCTGTCTGGCGTGCCTCACGAGCGACCTTATATAGGCTCTGTGCTCTTTCAGCTACCTTGCGACTTGAATCTCTCATGCGCTCAACTTCGATGGCAGCCTCTGCGATCGAGTTAATTTGCATATCAGCGGTTTTCACCAGTTGGGACATGCGCTCAAACGTCATAGTCGTTGAGTTTTCAACTTCGTGCGCGACCATTTTCACACGCACGATCAGGCTGCTCAGTTCTTCTACCATGTAGTTGAACGAGTCTGCCAGGACGCCTAGGGCATCAGTAGTTACCTCGGCTTGTATGCGCAAGTCTCCTTCACCCACACCACTCACCTCACTAACCAGTTTTTCTACTTGTCCTTGCAGGTTATCACGTTGAGTCTGTATATTTTGAATGAGGTGTACGATATTATCGAGCATACTATTCATTGAAGTTGCAACCAGGTAGATTTCGTCACGACCCACGACATCTGCGCGTGCGCTGGTATCGCCCTGCGTAATACGCCTTGTGAGTGAAGCAAGCTGGCGCAGGGGACGCGTAATTGTGAGGTTCACAACATATCCAGTCGCGACGACCACCAGGATGACGCTGATGAAGGCGATTATGGTATATATCAAAACAGGCTGAGTTTGTGAGGAACCAACTGCCGTAACAGTCTTGCCCATACTTACGGCAGAGTCTACCACTTGCTGCCAACCGTTTCTGAGATTGGTAAACGCTTCATCGGCTTGAAATAATGTTGCGTAGATTTGTGAGTAGGCCTGATTGACCTGCTGGAGAGTAAACACCGTATGTTTCTGTAAAAGGCCCTCTATGGACTGGAGTTGACCTAACTCTGTATCCTGCAATTTGCTATATTGAGGCCATTGGTTGTTTATGACATTGTCAAGTGCCGTCTGCTGAGCGCTGATAATCCCACTATTAGAATCATCACTTTGTAGAAAGCTACGAATAGGGCTCATATTACTAGAGGTAGCTATCTCGTAGTCGCTTTGATAGGTCTTTAATGCCTGCTCGAAGTTCGCTCTACGGGTGATTAAATCGATATTTATCAATGTTGTTGATGCGTACAGGGAAGAATCTTGCACATTTCCACTCATACTTGCAAGAACCTGAGCATTGCGTGCCTGTAAGAGTGCATTCATCCCTTGCAGATTGATTTGCTCTTGAGAGGCAATATTTTGGGCATCAAAGCTAGTTCTTACCGCCTGACCTTGTACATTCAGCAAATTAATATAGTAGCTGCCCAGTAACACAATCACGATACCGGGTATTACAGCCGCTATCGCAAATGCTATGAACAGGCGGCGGAAAATAGGTGTATTGCTGATAAACTGAAACATGCTAGCTCTTTATCCCTTCTCAGACGGTAAGCACTCCGTGCAGCCTCTGCTCTCAATCGCTCTATCGATAAATGCCGATAATGGCAATACTGTCCAGGACACTCCAACGAAGTGTACATTACTTCATCAAGAAATGAAACTCACCCACCTGAATGTCCTACTCGCGACGATGCGGGACGTGCTATACTGCACTGTACCATCCGTTTATTTTTGATTACTCTTCTTAATAAGGAGCCTC